>CAWKKN010000007.1:0-406982 GCA_963850315.1 uncultured Actinomycetes bacterium | reverse complement strand
ACGGCTCGACCCAGACCTCCCAACGTGCGACCTCTAGAAAGCCGAGCCACTCATACATCGAGCGTGCCATGTCGTAGGGGTGGAGCCACGCGAGGTCCGCGCCGGGGAACGCGCGAGCGGCCGCCGCGGTGATCGCGGCCCCGATCCCTCGGCGGCGAACGCGCACGACCACCCCGACGCCCATGACGCCGACGGCTGCATCGTTCGCGTACGCGGCGGCGATCCCCACCGGCTCGGTGCCTTCCCACGCCACGAACGATCGGCTTCCCGCAACGCCGAACGCGCCCGCCCCGTAGAAGGCGCGGCTCACCTCGGGGTCATCACCGAACGCCTCCACGTCCACGCACACGAACGCCTCGGCGTCGCCGTCGTCTTCCACGGGACGGATCTCGACGCCGGCGGGGGGTGCCACGTGGCGCAGGGTCGAAAGATCGACCGCCATCCCGGCACGCTCGAAGAGCAGGCGCATCCCCGCGTCCCGGGCCGCCCGTTCGAGCGCCGGATGGCGTCCGACCTGCAGATCGATCCCCAGCGACAGCTCGCGAACCCTGAACGCCTCGCGCGCCCCGGCCAGCGCCGCCACCGGGTCGGCGGGCGCTCGCTCCACCACCACGGAGTTGAGGGCCGGATCGGACAGGTTGGACAAGGCCAGGACGAGTCCGTCGATCTCGATGACCTCGGCGCCGCGCACGTTGCGTCGCCGTTTGCGTTCGGCGTCGACGAGGCCCAGGGCGAGTCGCTCGGCCGCCGCTGACCGATCCACTTCGAACCCGCTCAGCTCGCGGGATCGCGGCGCGCGATCGCGAAGGCGAAGTCCCGACCCATCTCCCGGTCGAAGGCGAGCCGGATCCAAAGCAGAGCCGTGTATTCCAGCAGCACGGCGGCCGCCAGCGGACCGGCGTCGACCGGCTCCAGCCCCAACTCCGCGGTGAGCTCCGACACCGTGTCCTTCGCGTCTTGGTCGTCGCCCGCGATGAGCAACGCCGGCGGCAGAGGGAACGCGGCCGGGTCGGCCATGGTCCGGTAGGACATTCCGTTGAACGCCTTCACGACACGCGCGCCGGGGGCGAGCGTTGCGATCGTCTCTGCGCCCGACCGGTCCGTGCCGAGGGCGGGCCGGTACCCGACACCGGCGGCATTCGTCGTGTCGATCAGGACGGTGCCGTCGAGATCACCGACCGCGTCCAGTACATCGGGCACGGCCGTCCACGGAACGGCAAGCACGACGACACCCGCGCCGACGACCGCATCGACGAGGGGAGCGACCCGTGCGCCGGTCTCCTCCGCCAGCGCCAAGGCGAGGGGTGCCGCGGGGTCGCGTACGCCGAACGTAACCTCGTGGCCGCCGGCCGCCCAGCGCCGGCCCAGGGTTCCCCCGACCATCCCCTTACCCAGCACCGCGATCCTCAAGGTCGTCTCCCTGGCTCGACCGGCAACTCCCGTTCCCCCGCAGCCTATAGCCTGTCCCTCGGTGCTTCCGGTCGGCGCGGTGCTCGTGGACTTCGACGGGACGGCGTGCCTGCACGACGTCGCCGAGCATCTGCTTACGGCGTTCGGTGAGGAGGCGACCTGGGCCAGGTTCGACGATGCCTGGGAGCGGGGCGAGATCGGGGGCCGTGACGCGATCGGCGCCCAGGCGGCGATGGTGCGGGGCACGACCGAGGAGCTGATCGCCTACTCGGTGGCGCATTGCCCGATGGACCCGACGTTCGCACCGTTCGCGCGCTGGTTGCGTTCCGCCGGGGTCCCGATGGTGCTCGTCTCCGACGGGTTCGGCTTCTACATCGAACCCATACTGCGGGCGGCCGGGGTCGACGGGCTCCCCGTGATCACGAACCATTGGGACAAGGAAGACATCTCACCCGCGCGCATGTCGTTCGTGAGCGGGCATCCGGAATGCGTGGGCTGCGGCACCTGCAAGATGCAGGCGGTGCAGCGCTACCGGGGTCTCCACGGCGCCGTGGCGTTCATCGGCGAAGGTGCGAGCGACCGCTTCGGCGCGCTCTACGCCGACATCGTGTTCGCCAAGGATCTGCTTCCGTCCTTCTGCCGTGCGGACGGCGTGCCGTTCCTGGAGTGGACGGACTTCGACGACGTCCGGCGCGCGCTCGAGAGCGCAGACGATCTACCCGGGCCGGTGGCGCCGCCACGCTGTCCGGGATGGAGGCTTCCGAGCTGACGTCCCGTCGTTGTCGTTGGTATGCGGTCAGCAATTCGGCAGGTGCCGGATCGGTCCCTCCAGGGTGCCGAAGTACCAAGCGGAGGGCGATCCGTATTGGCTCGTTCCCCCGAACGTCTTCCCGTTGGTCATCTGGCCGAACTCCCAGACGCACTCTCCCGCGACCGAGGCTTGCGTCCAGTACGGGTAGAAGTTCCCGGGGCTCCCCGGAGGCGGGACCGCGCACCCCGTGCCATCGGGCTGACAGGTCGCCTCGCTCGCCGGGGCGTCCGTCTGGAACTGGATCCGGGAGTACAGGCGCCCGCCTGTCCTGGGCTGCAGCTGTCTGAACGTCGAGGGCCACGAGTCGGGCGTCGTGGAGTCCGGCCAGTCGGGCCAGTACGACGTCCCGTCGAAGTCCAGGTCCCCGTTGGCCAGGAAGAAGTTCACGCAGCCGGTCACCAGGTTCGGGTCGCTGGTGCCCCCGTGGATGTCGCCGGCGGGGTAGCAGGGGGCATCGGCCGGCTCGGGGGTGTGGGCCCTATCGGGACCGGTGCTGTTCTCATACGGTCCCCGGCACTTGTTCCAGTAGGTGTCTGTGAAGCTCCCGAACGAGAACACGGACGGCTTCACGATCTTCTTGCACGGCGTGAAGTGCCCGATCTCGAACTGGGTGGCGACGTTCACCTGGAGCGCGGCCCAGGACACGGCGTTCCGGGGCCGAGAGGTGTTGAACTCGGGCTGGTAGCTCCACGGAACCCCCGAGCAGTCACGGTGGCTCGTGGCCATGAACCCGTTCGCCGCCGAGGCGACCATGAACCCGCTTTGCCCGGTGCTCAGATCGGTCAGCTGCGTTTCCAGGGCATGCTTACCGCCCCCGATATCGGCATCGAAGATGTGGATCCTCAGCCTGTCTCCCGGGTTCATCAGCAGGGTCTTCGAGTTGGGGGTCAATGTGGCGAGGTTCGTGAGCTGGGGGCTGGGTGGCCCCGTCGGCACGCCGTCGGTCTGGATGAAGGCGAAGTTCGTGGGCTCGACGCAATCGGGGTTGCACTTGCGGAACGAGACGTTGCACTCGAGGTCGTTGATGTGCAGCGACGCGCACCAATGTGTGTTGTCGCAGCTGATGTTGTCCACGAGCGGAGCGAAGCCCGGTGGGTAGAACTGCATCTCGAGGAACGCGCTGCCGCCGCCGGCCGCCCGGGGGGTCGGCCAGGGGAAGTTCCCCACCGGGGCGTTGGAGTCGCTCTTGGGCTTGCAGGGCGTGTACGGGTAGGACCGTGGATTGCACAGCGCCATCGAGAACCACGGCGCCACGGACAGCTCGAACCAGTGCGTGACGTCCGAGCCCGGATGGGTCACCGTCGGGGCTGCCGACGGATCGTTGGGAAGGCGCTCGGTCCAGGTGACGTCGTTCCCCGAGCCGGAACGCTTCGAGATGAACCGGACGATCGGCTCGTCGTGCCCCACGTAGTGGCCGTTGTCGGTGAACCGGCCTTCGTCGTTACCCTTCGGGTCCGCGCATGCGCCGGTCAGCTTGACCGTCTTCTGGATCGAACTGAACCCGTTGCAGTCGAGGCCGCCTACCGGCTTGGGCGAGACCCCTCTCGGATGCGCTCTTGCGAAAGCGGTGGGTGTTGACCCGAACACGGACCCGGCGCCGACGAGCACGAGGATGACCATCCCCGCGATCGCCTCGCGCGAGAAGGCACCTCGCGAGCGTCTCATCGAACCCTCTTCTCCGGGGAAAGGGGATGCGGACGCCAGATACTAGGCCCACGCGCGAGAACCGCGCAACCCTGACAACCCGCGCGATGTTGACCGAGCGGATCATTTCGGTTGGGCGAACGTGCGCCGTTACCCCAAGCGGTGCCTCGATACACCACAGGCGCGGTGGCCGAGGGATTCGAACCCTCGAGGGAGTTGCCCCCCTACACGCTTTCCAGGCGTGTCCCTTCGGCCGCTCGGGCAGGCCACCGCCGCCGAGTCTAGCGAGCCGGAACGAGGCGCCGTCTCACCCAGAGTGTGCCGACACGTAGTTCGCGTAGGCGATCCGGCCCGCGGGCGTGAGGTGATACCCGTCGCGGTAGAACCAGTTCGTGTGCAGGTGGCTGAAAGCGAACCAGTCGATGATGTGCGCGTTCGGATGGCGGCTCGCGCACGCCTTCAGCGCCGCGTTGTTCGCGTTGCGGTAGCTCCGCGGGATCTTGAGCGTCACCAGGAAGATCACCCTGCGCTTCACCGCCCGCACGGCCGCGTCGCAGTCCGATCCACGCAGAGGGCCGTTCGTCCCCAGATGCAGAACAACCGTGTGCGGGAGCAGCCCGCGATGGCGCCAATACGTGATGACGCTCGCGGCCGCGGAGAACTGCCGAGACTTCACCGCATCGACGCGCTGGAAATGGTGGGCGAGGAGCTGCGGCTTGGCACCGAGCATCACGGAGTCTCCGATGGCGATCTTGCCCGCCGAGCTGGGGGCCGCGGCTGCGGGATGCATGGACGCCACCAAGGAGAGCATGAACACGGCCGAGACGAGCAGGCGCTTAGGCATACCGCGATGATAGGCCGCCACGGCTCAGACGTACGCGTGCCCTCGCAGCCACCGCATCGCGAAGCCTCCCCAGAGGGGGGGCAGGTAGAACGTGACGAGGCGGAAGGCGATCGCCGTGGACATCGCCGCAGCGCTCGGGATCCCGATCGCCTGTAGCCCCGCCGTGAGTCCGGCTTCGGCGACCCCCATGCCGCCGGGCACCGGCATGAACCCCGCGAAGAGACTCACGAAGGTGTTGACCAGGATCAATCCGGCGAGCGACGTGTGGTAGCCGAACGCCCTCAGGCACAGTCCGAGGATCGCCGCCAGCAGGATCTGGGCCGCGAAGTTTCCCCCGAACATGAGCCCGAGGTTCTTCGGCTGACGGAGCACGCTGAGCGCGGTTCTCGCGGAGGAGGCTTGTTCGCGCAGCAGCGCACGATACCGGGGCACCGCCTCCTTGAGCATCGCTCGATACCTCGGGATCGCAACCGCGAGGATCGCACCGAGCAACACCAGCACGATCAGCAGGATCCACACGCTGACGCCCGAGGACGACCCGCTGGAGGAGGAGCTGCCGGAGTTGCGACCGGTCGCCGAGAGATCGACGTTCACCACGCCCAACACGGTGATGATCAGGATCAACGCCAGCTGGATCACGAACCCGCTTACGCTGTCGATCAGCCCGATCGACGCCGCCGCGCCGGTGTCGATGCCCTGGCGCTGGAAGAAGCGAACCTCGAGCGCGACCCGGGCGGCCGAGCTGGGTACCGCGAGCGCGATGAACTGGATCCCGTACTCCAACATCAGGACCGGACCGAACCGCACCGGATTGATGGAGGCGCCCATCGTCGAGAACGCCTGGAACACCTGCACGACGGGGGCGGCGAGCAGCGCGCAGACGATCCACACGGGGTCGGCGGACTTCAGCTCGTTGACGAGCTGCTGCAGGTCGACGCCCGAGAGCTCTGCGATGAGACCGTAGGCGAGGAGGCCGAGGAATGCCACGATCAGGACGCTTCGCAGCGTCACGCGCCTGATCCGCTCGAGCTTGGGAGGCTCGATGCCGAGGTTGCGCGCCGCCGACTTCCTCAGCTCATCTAGGTCCAAACCCTTCTCGCGGATCGCCTGCTTCGTCTCCCGATCGAGCACGGCGGGCTGCAGGAACGGAAGCACCTCGCCGAGTTCCGACGCCGCCGATCGCCGCGATCGCCGCCGAAACGGCCCGGTCCATGCCGACGGAAAGAGCGGTGGTCACCAGAAGCTGCGCCTTGTCCGCCCGCTGCGCCGTCTCCGGTGCCGGGTCCTTCGACTCCCCGAAGTCGCCGAGCGCCGGCGAGCCGTCCGGTCGCACGACCAGCCGGTATCCGTCGAGGCGCCCGTGCGACATCCGCAATCCGTGGAGCGTCGCGACAGCGCGCCAGCATCCGAGGAGGAGATCCGCGGAGACGGAGTCCGGATCGAGCGTGGCGAACCGTCGGCCCGTCGTCTCGGTGACGAGCAGCGCGTCGCCCTCACCGGCCATCCCGGTGGCGACGACCGGCAGCACCGGCACACCGCCCCGCTCGGCGAGCAGGGTCACCAGCGCCTCGTGCTCGACCTGCTGCAGGCGGCCGGAGCCGACCTGTGGAGTCTCGCCCCGGTGCCAGAGGGAGAGCCAGGTCGAGGCGAGCAGTTGACCGTTCCACGCATCGCGGCCGTAGACCTTGACCAGCAGCGAGCCACCGTCCGGGGTCGACGCCCTGGCGAGACCCGCCCCCCGCGGGTCCAGCGGAGCGTCCCGCAGATCCGTGGCCTCCACGCCCAAATCGTCGAGAGCCTCGGTGATCTCACCGGGCGTGAGGCGGCCGTCCGGCGAGCCCACGATGAGGTGAACGATCGCGGCGGAAGCCACGCCGATCACGAAGCCCGCGGCCATCCCGATCGGCAGCGTCACGCCCAGCGCGATGCCGGCGATCGCTCCGCTCACCACGACCCAGCGGCCGATGAACCGCAGCGGACGGCTCATGTGCGGGGAGGCCATCACGACCACCGACGTCGCGAGCGCCAGCCGCATCGCCAGGTAGATCGGGGGCGGGCTCGAGGTGGAGACGGCCCGCAAGCTCGTGGACCAAGCGGTCCCCGTCGCCCTGCCCGCCAGCAGGGCGAGCCCGAACGCGATCGAAGCCGCGAACAGCTCCTGGAGGAACAGCCGTTTCCGCTCGTGGGCGAACAGAGCCAGCAGGAGGAGCAGGACCGCCCAACCGATCAATAGATCGTATGAGAGCTCCCAGAACCAGCCGAAGAGCCCGGGAAGCTCCTTGATGAAGGCGGCGAGCGATCCGTCGATCGCCGTGGGTCCCGGAGCGGGGAACGACAGCACGACGACTCCGAGCACGCACAGCATGAGCAGCAGGATGTCGGTGGGCCGTCGGGCGTTGGGCGCGTCGCTCGCGGAGGAGAAGATCCTGATGGTGCGCCTGTGCCACGATCGGGCATCGGGCACCGTTCGGCGCGCCGAGTCACCGTCCGCCGAGGCCCTTCCGCCCTGTGCCGACGCCGACTCCTGCCTCACGGGACGCCCCCCGGCGCGATGCTAGCCGCACGCCGCCTCCCTGAGAAGCAGCGGGGCTCTCGCTCAGCCGGCATCCGGATCCGACGGGAACGCGGATCGAGCCTGGCCTTGCGCCACTCGGCGATGCGAACGCCGAGCGCGGTGCCCCCAGATCCGCGCCGTGATGGCGAGCACGCACCCGATCGTGACGCCCAGAGCGAACACTCTTCTGTCCGTTGATCGCGATCGGCGCGGGGCTCCACGAACATCGCGAGACCGATCAGCATCCAGAGCACGATGCTCTTCACGTAGAACAGCCGGAGCAGCACCGGCGGATCGTCGAGCGCGAGCCCGCTCCGGCTCGCGTCCGAACCCAGGACGTTCGTGGCGGGACGTCCGAGTACATCCACGCCGCCAGGATCATCGGGAAGGCGAGCGCGCCGTGGAACGTGAACTGCGGGTTCGGGTTCGGCAGCAGGAACCACGCGCCGGTCATGAGCAGCCCGTTCACGGCGACGCGGGCCAGCTCGGCGGCAGGGGGAAGACGCGCAACGTTGCGAGCGCGATCGGGTGAGATAGCCTCGATCCCTGAAGCGGAACCCAAGAGGTGGAGATCGCCTCGGCGCTCGGGCGCGCACGCCCTGGCGCAAACACGCGCCAGGGCAGTACTCCGCGGAGGCGGCGTGATTCGAACACGCGAGGGGCGGTTTAGACCCCTAACCGCTTTCGAGGCGGTCCCGTTCGTCCGCTCCGGCACGCCTCCGAGCGAGGAGTCTAGCGAGCGAGGTCGCGGACGGCCGGCGCGACTCGCGGTCATCGGCGGTCCCGGAAGAACGTCCGCAACAGCTCGCCGCACTCCTCACAGCACGCCGGAGGTCAGCGCGACGCGATGGTTGAGACGGCCGTCCTGGAGCAGGTTCCCTAGCGAGCCCGCGAACCCGGCCTTGGCGTCGGCGGCGCCGACCACGACCCGGTCCGACCCGCGCCAGCACGATGGCGCCCGCGCACATCGCGCACGGCTCCAGCGTGACGTACGACGGTGCAGCCGTCCAGGCGCCAGGAGCCGCCGCCGCGGCGCGCCTCGCGGAGCGCCAGGACCTCGGCGTGGGCGGTCGGGTCGCCCAGCCGCTCGCGGCCGTTCCCGCCGCGGCGATCACCTCGCCGCTCGCGCACGATCACGCAGCCCACCGGAACGTCGCCGCGCTCGAGGCAACCGACCGCCTCATCGAGCGCGAGCCGCATGAACCGCTGGTCGTCGGCCCGTGACGGACGCCGTCCGCCATGGGGGCCTAGTAGGCGTCGATCTCGACGAGGCGCTCGTCGGAGATGCCGAAATGATGGGCGACCTCGTGCGCCACGGTATGCGCCACCACCCGGCGCAGTCGCTGGGGTTCGTTGCCGGAGACGCGCTCGATCGTGGAGCGAAAGAGGGTGATGGTGTCGGGAGGCACGAACGAGTAGCCGCCGCCGCGTCTCGTGAGCGGGACGCCCGTGGTACAGACCGAGCAGACCCGGGTTGATCGCGCGGCGGGTGGTCCTCGACGAGCATCTCCACGTTGTCCATCGCGTCCAGCACCCAGGCGGGAAGTCCGTCCAACGCCTCCGCGACCAACCCCTCGAACCGTTCACGGTCACCCGAGAGCATCCGGGTAGCCTACGCGCATGCCCGGTGGCCTCCTCACCGACCTCTACGAGCTCAACATGGCGGCGAGCTACCTGCGGCGCCGCATGGACGGGCTCGCGACGTTCAGCCTCTACGTTCGCGGTCTGCCGCCAGCAGCGGGGTTCCTGGTGGCGGCGGGGCTCGAGGCGTGCCTGGACTTCCTCGAATCGTTCTCCTTCTCCGACGACGACCTGGCTTACCTCGCCGCATCGGCTTCGACGACCCGCGCGATCGCGGGACTTCCGGGGGCTGCGCTTCGACGGTGACGTGTGGGCCGTGCCCGAGGGGCGCGTCGTCTATTCGCGACGAGCCGATCCTTGAGGTCACCGCGCCGGTTGCCGTGGCGCAGCTCGTCGAGACCTTCCTGCTGAACCAGATCACGCTGCACACCACGGTGGCCAGCAAGGCGGCGCGCTACGTGCTGGCGGCGCAGGGACGGGACCTGGTGGACTTCGCGCTCCGTCGCACCCACGGCACGGAAGCCGCGATGGCGGTCGCCCGCGCGAGCGCGATGGTTGGCTTCGTCGCCACCTCCAACGTGGAGGCCGCCCGACGCTACGCGCTCCCCGTCGCCGGAACCATGGCCCACTCCTTCATCGAGGCCTTCCCGAGCGAGCGCGAGGCCTTCGAGGCCTTCGCGCAGGACCATCCGAACGCGCACGATCTTCCTGGTGGACACCTACGACCCCCTGGCCGGCGTCCGCAACGCGATCGAGACGATCCAGGCGCATGCGATCGGCGAGCGGATCGGCATGCGGCTGGACAGCGGAGACCTCGATCACCTCGCTCGCGATGCGAGCGGATGCTGGACGAGGCGGGACTCCCGCAGGCACAGGTCTTCGCGAGCGGCGGGCTGGACGAGCACGAGGTGCACGAGCTGGTCCGGGCAGGGGCTCCCGTGGACGCATTCGGGATCGGCACGAAGTTGGGCGTGTCGGCCGACGCGCCCTACGTCGATTCCGTCTACAAACTCACGGAGTACGACGGCCGTCCGGTGCTGAAGCTGAGCACCGCCAAGGCAACGGCGCCCGGACGCAAGCAGGTGTGGCGGAGCGAGGGCGGCGACCTGATCGGCCTGCGCGAAGAAGCTGCGCCACGAGGCGCAGAGCCGCTCCTGGAGCCGGTGATGCAGGGCGGCCGGCGCGTTGCGCCATCCCCGGCGCTCGAGGCCTCGCGGGCCCGGTTCGAACACGACCTGCGGACCGTGCCCGCGAAGGCGCGCCGGCTGAGCCATCCCGAGCACGTGCACGTCCCGCGATCCGAGGCGCTCCAGGCGCTCACCGCCCGCACGCGAGACGACGCCATGAGGCGCTCGACGTAAAGGGCACGGCGAGAACCGGTTCGCGCGCAAGACCTCCCCTTGGATGATCGTCAAGTACAACGTCCCAACCCGCACGAGTAAGGTCCTCGCCCGAAGCACCGATGGGTGCCTGGGACAGCCCCGGTCTGCCGTTCAGGCGGTGGGGAGGTAGTCGGGGCGCCCGGATTCGTAGGCGACGATCCGGTCCTCGAGTCGCAGCGTGAGCGCGATGTCGTCGAGACCTTCCAACAGGCGGCGGCGGGTGAAGTCGTCGATCTCGAAGATCTCCTGGACGCCCGGTGCGCTCACCGTCCGGGCATCGAGGTCCACCACGATCCTGGTGGTGGGGTCGTCCAACACCGCGTCCATCAACGCACGGACGGACTCCGCGGGGAGCTCCACCGGCAACAGACCGATCTTCGTGCAGTTGTTGCGGAAGATGTCGCCGAAGCTCGGGGCGATCACCGCCTTGAACCCCGCGTCCTCGATGGCCCAGGGCGCGTGTTCCCGGCTCGACCCGCACCCGAAGTTCGCACCGGCGAGCAGCACGGCCGCCCCCGCGAACCGAGGATCGTTGGTGACGAAGTCTGGATCCTTGGCCCATTCCGCGAACAGGAACGGGCCGAACCCCGTGCGCTCGATGCGCTTCAGGTACTCGGCGGGGATGATCTGGTCCGTGTCGACGTCGCTGCGGTCGACCGGAAGTGCGGTGCCGTCGATGACGGTGAACGGTTCCATGGTCTAGAGCTCCTCGGGGGTCGTGAAATGACCCGCGATCGCGGTAGCGGCGGCGACGGCGGGGCTCACCAGGTGCGTGCGTCCGCCCTTGCCCTGGCGGCCCTCGAAGTTGCGGTTCGACGTGGAGGCGCTCCGTTCGCCGGGCTGCAGGATGTCGGGGTTCATCCCCAGGCACATCGAGCAGCCCGCACCGCGCCACTCGAACCCCGAGTCTACGAACACACGGTCGAGGCCCTCGGCTTCCGCCTCCTGCTTCACCGCGTAGGACCCGGGAACCACCAGCGCCCGGAGACCCTCGACGACCTGGCGGCCCACCACGACGGCGGCGGCCGCCCGAAGGTCCTCCATACGGGAGTTGGTGCACGAGCCGATGAAGACCGTGTCGGGACGGATGTCGCGCACAGGCGTGCCGGGCGCGATGTCCATGTATGCGAGGGCTCGGGCCGCGGCTTCGCGCCGGCCCGGCTCGTCGAAGGCATCGGGGTCCGGGACCACCTCGTCGATCGTGACGGACTGTGCCGGGTTCGTGCCCCAGCTCACGTAAGGCCGCAACCCGACGGCGTCGATCGTCACCTCGCGGTCGAACGCAGCACCCTCGTCGGTCGGGAGGGCGCGCCAGTCCTCGAGCGCGCGTTCCCACGCCGCACCGGACGGAGCGTGAGGCCGGCCCTGCACGTACGCGAAGGTCGTGTCGTCGGGTGCCACCATGCCGGCGCGAGCGCCGCCCTCGATGGACATGTTGCAGATCGTCATGCGCCCTTCCATCGAGAGCGCCCGGATCGCCGAGCCCCGGTATTCGATGACGTGGCCGACGCCGCCCGACGTGCCGATCCGGTTGATGATGGCGAGGATGACGTCCTTGGCGCTGCACGACGGCGGCAGCTCCCCGTCCACCGTCACGGACATCGTCCCCGGCCGTCCCTGGGGCAACGTCTGTGTCGCGAGCACGTGTTCCACCTCAGAGGTCCCGATGCCGAAGGCCAGCGCGCCGAACGCCCCGTGCGTGGAGGTGTGGGAGTCGCCGCACACGATGACGAGCCCAGGCTGCGTGTAGCCCTGCTCCGGTCCGATCACGTGCACGATGCCCTGACCGGGCGAGCCCATGGGGTAGAGCGTGATGGCGAACTCCTTCGCGTTCGCGGACAGGGCCTCCATCTGGCGGGCGCTCACGGCATCCGTGAGGGGGCCGCTCGTCGTGGGGACGTTGTGATCCATGGTGGCCACGGTCAGCTCGGGCCGACGAACCGGACGGCCGTGCATCCGCAGCCCGTCGAACGCTTGAGGGCTCGTGACCTCGTGCACCAGATGCAGGTCGACGTAGAGGAGATCGGGCTCTCCGTCGGCTCGGTGCACGACGTGGCGTTCCCAGACCTTTTCCGCCAGCGTCTGCGGCATCGTTCGCTCCTTGGAGGTCGCGGGTCGTTGTTCCAGATACTGGAATCTGGTATCGATATCTGGAACATGACCCTAGCAGACCGGACCGGCCCAGGGAGCCCTCCGCACGATCGGCGTCCTCGATCGCACGATGGCGATCCTCGACGCCGTCGAGCTCGGCGCCCGCTCCTTCACGGAGATCGCCGATGCCACCGGGTTCACGCGGCCCACCGCCCACCGGCTCATCAAGGCGATGCAGGACCACGGGCTCCTAAGCGCCGTGGGCGGACGCGGATACCGCCTCGGGCCCAGGCTGCTCGCCCTCGCCGCGACCGCGATGCGCGACCTTCCGCTGCGCGAGCTGGCGCGACCGGCGCTCGAGCGCCTGTGTGCGACGACCGGCGAGAGCGCGCAGCTCTACGTCCGCGACGGCGATCGGCGCGTCTGTGTCGATGCCGTGGAGTCCCCGAGCGAGCTGCGCACGATCGTTGCCGTGGGCGCCCGGCTCCCGCTGACGAGGGGTTCGGCCGGCAAGGTCTTCCTCGCGTGGCACGAGGGCGGTCGCGGCCTGGCGGCCGTTCGTCGGCGCGGGTGGGCCGAGAGCGTGGGCGAGCGCGCCCCCGGCGTCGCATCGGTGAGCGCTCCGGTCTTCGACCGGCAGGGCGGTCTGGTCGCGGTCGTCTCCGTCTCCGGGCCCGGCTGAGCGCCTCGAGGCGGGGGGCGGGGCACGCTACGCTCCCGCCGTGCTCGCTGCCGCCCGGGAGATCCAGGCGGAGCTCGGCGCCTCAGCGCGCTGAGGCGAGGCACGGTATCCTCGGCACGCGATGGCCACGCTGGAAGCGGTGCGTCGCACCGTAGACACTCGGTTGACCCCGCGGCGAGCCATCATGGCCTCGGTCGCGAGCTTTGCCGTGGTGACGCTCATCGCCGCGACACCGTCCTCGCCCTACCACCCGATCCTGCCCGACGACTACAGCGACGGTCCGCTCGGCCTCCTCACGCACCTGCTGTTCCTCGATCGGGTCCCGCACGGCATCCTCATCGCCCTCGGTTTCGTGGCCATGGTGGCCGCGGGCGCGGCGTTCCTGGTGATCCTCTACGCGTGCGAGCAGGGACTCATCCCGGTCCGCACCGTCATCATGATGACGCTCGGCTACTGCGCGGCCATCCTGATGCTCCCGTTGCTTCTGTCGCGCGACGTCTACAGCTACACCTACTACGGCCGCATCGTCGCCGTGTATCACGGCAACCCGTACGTGGTGACGCCCGCCGAACTTCCCGGCCAGCGACATCGCGAAGTACCTCTGGTACGGGTGGCGCGACACGCCGTCGGTGTACGGGCCGGTTTTCGTCTGGATGTCCGCGGCGATCGCGGCGATGTTCCACTCGATCACGCAGACGATCTTCGTCTTCCGCGCCATCGCGGTCGGCGCCACGCTCGGCTCGGTGTGGTTCGTCTACCGGACGCTGCAGCTGCTCAGGCCCCAGAAGAGCGCCTACGCCGTCGCCTTCATCGGACTGAACCCCGTCGTGCTGTTCCACACGGCCGGAGGAGGCCACGTCGACGCGCTGGTGATGCTCTCGATCGCCGCCGCGATCTACCTGCTCGCGACCGACCGAGGGCTGCCGGCGACCGCGGTGCTGACGCTCGGCACGATGGTGAAGGTATCGGCGGCGGTGCCGTTGGTGCTCCTCATCGTCTTCGTGGCAACTCGTACGGAGCCGGCGCGACGCACCCGTGTGCTCGTGAGCCATCTCGGGTTGGCGACCGGGATCGCGGCGGCGGTGTCCTTGCCGTTCATGCAGGCCACCAACCCCACGCTCGGCATGGTGCAGCTGGTACAGCACGCCTCGTGGATCGCACCTCCGGAGTTGCTGGAGCGGCTGTTCCAGGGCGCCGGCGAGCTGGTGGCGGGGCACCCCGGCGGCGTGGTTGGCATCGTGGTGGCACGCGTCGGGATGTACTCGGCGCTCGCCGCGGGGGTGTTCCTGATCGTGCGACAGGTATCGCGCCGAGCGACGGTCGAGGATCTCCCCTACCTCGCGGCCGCCTGGGGGTGGTCGTTGCTCGTGATGATGCTGTTCTCCCCCACGCTGTTCCCCTGGTACTTCTGCTGGGTGCTGCCGGTCGCGTGGGCGTTGCCGATGGTGCCGCGCCGCACGCTCGAGATCTCGTTCCTCGCACTCTGCACGTCGCAACTCACGACCGAGAGCCTCCAGCTGCCCGGCTGGATGCACATCAACCTGCCGATCGGCCACCCGGTGTTGATCGTGCTCCTCGTGTGGTTCCTGCGCGACCTGTGGATGCACCTTCGACACGGCGTGCCGCTGGACACCGACATCGAGCGCGCGGCGGAGGGACGGCCCTACCAGGCGTAGGCTTCCGGAGCGGCGCCCCCGGGGCCCGGGAAGATCGTATCGAGCCTCTCCATGATCTCCCCGGAAAGCTCGATCTCGAGCGCGTGGAGGGAGCCCAGCAGCTGTTCCTCGGTGCGCGGTCCGATGATGGGTGCGGTCACCACGGGCCGGTGCAGCAGCCACGCAAGGGCGACGTCGGAGGGCCGCTCACCCAGCTCCTCGCACAAGGCCTCCCAATTCTGGAGCTGGTCGTGGTGGGCATCGAGCTCCTGCACCATGTACTCCTGCGACCGGCGGCCGCGCTCCACCTTGTCGAGCGCTCCGGCCAGCAGCCCCCCCGCCATCGGGCTATAGGCGATCAGTCCCATCCCGTACTCCTGCACCGCGGGGATGACCTCCAGCTCGATCGTTCGGGCCGTGAGGTTGTAGATGGACTGTTCCGTCGCGAGGGCGAGCGAATGCCGCTCTCGGGCGATCTCGTTCGCGCGGGCGATGTGCCATCCGGCGAAGTTGGAGGAACCCACGTACAGGATCTTCCCCTCCCGCATGAGCTGCTCGAACGCCTCCCAGATCTC
The DNA here is from genome assembly GCA_963850315.1 of uncultured Actinomycetes bacterium. Taxonomy (GTDB): domain Bacteria; phylum Actinomycetota; class UBA4738; order UBA4738; family HRBIN12; genus JAOUEA01. Next base: position 391,753 of record CAWKKN010000007.1, on the reverse strand, counting down.
ATCCCACCAGGCGTCGCGGTCGATGTGGTGCATCTGGTACAGATCGATGTGGTCGGTCTGCAGGCGGCGCAGGGAGCCCTCGCAGGCCTTGCGGATGGCGAGCTTCGACAGCCGCCCCTCGTTCGGCCAATCCGCCATCTGTCCGTAGACCTTGGTGGCCAGGACCACCTGGGAGCGACGCCCCCCGCCTCTAGCGAACCAGTGCCCGATGATCTCCTCGGTGGCGCCCACGCCGAGGTGGCGTCCGTACACGTTCGCGGTGTCGAAGAAGTTGATCCCGTGCGCGAGCGCCGAATCCATGATGGTGTGGCTGTCGGCCTCCGAGGTGTGGGGACCGAAGTTCATAGTGCCCAGGCAGAGGCGGCTGACGACAAGGCCCAGGCGGCCGACGTGCGTGTACTCCAAAATGCGCTCCTTGCGACTCGAGCTGCGGGCGTCCCTTCAACTGTACGCCTCAGTCGAGGCTGACCGGGATGCTCTGCGCGAATCGGAAGACGTCGTGCGGATCGTAGGCGGCCTTCACCTGCACGAGCCGCTGCAGGTTGGTCCCGTAGTAGGCGTGCTGCCAGTCGACGAGCTTAGGATCGATGTAGTTCTGGTAGGCGAAGCCGCTCGCATACGGGCGCATCGACGTCCAGAAGGCCTGGAGCCACGCCTGGTTCGCCGCGATCAGGGAAGACGAAGCACCGCTCGGGAGCGTCACGAAGTACTGACCCAGGAACTTGGCGTTGCGGTGAACGAATGCGGTGGCAGAGGCGGGGACGCGGTTGATGGCGCCCCCGTAGGCGTCGAGCAGGAGGCCGCCTCCGGAGGACCTCAGCGTCGGGTTCGACCCGCGGCGGTTCACGGCGCCGATCACCGCGGAGATCCCCGCCGGTGTGAGCGGCACGTTGAAGAAGTCGGACTTCGCGAGCGAGGACTCACGCGACAACGTGCCCGCGGGGTTCTGCGAGGGCAGGTGGCACGATGCCACGCTGTGGCCGTAACAGCCGGCCTCCAGCAGCATCGCGTTGAGGTAGGTCAACGTGTTCACGTAGCTGTGACTGGGTGCGGAGCCGACCGCCGAGGTCAGCGCACCCAGCAGCGGGGACAACGACGCGGCGGTTCCGACGTAGGCACCGTTCACGGACACGGTGGCGCCCGAACCGCCCCAGATCAGGTGACAGTCGGACCAGAGTGCGTCGGGCGCCCCCGGTCCCCAGTGCTGCCATGCACCCAGGACCCTTGCGGCCTGGGACCACGGCCAGTCCAGGGTGAACGTCACGAGATGCGTGAGCGGGTTCGTGCGGAACGTGAACGACGTGGCGATGCCGAAGTTCCCGCCGCCACCACCCCGGCAGGCCCAGAACAGGTCGGAGTTGTTATGGGCGTCGCAGTGCAGCACGCGGCCGTCTGCCACGACGACCGCAAGGGAGGTCATCGCGTCGCACGTCAGCCCGAACTTGCGGCCCACGACCCCTTGACCGCCACCGAGTGTGAGACCCGCGATCCCCACCGTGGGACACGTGCCACCGGGCATGGCCCGCCCCGTCGCCGCCAGCGCGTTGTAGACGTCGATCAGCCGCGCGCCCGCTCCCACGGTGGCGATCCCGGTCGACGGGTCGATCGAGATCCGCGACAACCGAGAGACGTCGATCACCATCCCGTGCCCGGTGGAGTATCCGGCGTAGCTGTGTCCGCCGGAACGCGGCGCGATCCGGATCGCATGGCTGCGCGCGAACGCGATCGCGTGCTGAACGTCGGCGACAGACGCGCACTCCACCACCGCCAGGGGATGGATGGAGTCGAACCGGGGCTGGAAGAGCTGCTTGGCGGTGGCGTAGGAGGGGGAGCCCGGCCGCACGAGCCTCCCCGTGAGGGTGCGGCCGAGCGCCTGCCAGTCGGCGTCCGTGACGGGGCTCGCCCCCGCCGTGGGCACGACGGCGCTCGAGGGCGCCTGCGTCGCCGTCGTTCCGGTCGAGCCCGAGACGCTGGGCGTCGAGGAGGACCTGGTGCAGGCGGCCGCGAGCGGAAGCATGGACCCGGCAACCGCAAGTCTCCCGCTGCGGCGGAGGAACTCCCGGCGGTCCATGTCCGAATGCTACTGCGGACCTCTTCGGTTCTGGCTGCGTCGCTCGACGCGCCGAAGGGCCACGCGGTTGAAGCTATGCTTCGCCGGATGTCGACCGCCACCTCGGCGCCCGCCGCGCCCGACGTTCGGCTGGGCGAGCGTCCGCGGTTGGTGCTCGCATCGTTCCTGATGTTGTTCGCGGAACTGGCGCTGATCCGCTGGGTTTCCGCCTACGTCGTCTACGTCGCCTACTTCACGAACTTCGTGCTGCTGGCGAGCTTCCTGGGGATCGGCCTGGGGTTCCTGCGAGCGCGGCGGGCGAGGGACCTCTCGGTGTGGGCTCCGACCGCACTCGGCGCGGTCACACTCGTGGTCATCGCGTTCCCCGTGGAAGTCTTGCGGAACTCCGGGGGCGCCGCCACGGCGGGACTGGATGGGTTCCCGGCGATCCCGATGCGCTTCGAGCTGCCGGTGATCTTCCTGGGTGTCGTGTTCGCGATGGCGTGCATCTCCGAGGGCGTCGCCCGCATCTTCGAACGGTTCGAGCCGTTGGAGGCCTACCGACTGGACATCCTCGGGAGCCTCTCGGGCATCATCGCGTTCTCCGTGCTGTCGTTCCTCAAGGCCGGACCGCTCGCGTGGGGGCTGGTGATCGGCGCGCTGTTCCTGGCGCTCACGCCGCGGCGACCCGGCTGGCGACGTCTGAGCTCCATCGTCCTGGTGGTCGTCGCGTTCGGTCTCGGAGCCGTGTCCTCGCTGGATACGTGGTCTCCCTATTACCGCGTGACCGTGGAACCGACGACCGCGCAGGGTCGTACCGACATCGTCGTGAACAACCTTCCGCACCAGTCGATGATGCCGTTGGATCTACTCGCCACGTCCCAGCCCTTCTACGCGAAGCCGTATACGCATCTCGCCGGCAACCCGCTCGACGATGTGCTGATCGTGGGAGCGGGAACGGCAACGACGTGGCGCTGGCGCTGGCGCACGGAGCGAAGCACGTCGACGCCGTGGAGATCGACCCGGTGATCCAGGCGGCCGGGCGCGACCTGCACCCCGCCCATCCGTATCAAGACCCGCGGGTCACCGCCCACATCGACGACGGCCGCGCGTTCCTGGAACGCACCGACACGACGTACGACCTCATCCTGTTCGCGCTGCCGGACTCCCTCACGCTCGTGAGCGGCCAGGGTTCGCTGCGGCTGGAGAGCTACCTGTTCACGCTGGAAGCGATGCAGAGCGTGCGGGACCACCTGAAGCCGGCGGCGCCTTCTCGATGTACAACTACTACACGCCGTTCGTGTTCGAGCGCTATGCGAACACGATGCGGCAGGCGTTCGGGCACGAGCCCTGTTTCGATCCCAGCGCCAGGATCAGCGGCGTCCCGACCACAGTCCGTCCTCACGATCGGACGAGAGGCGGACGCGATCCAGTGCGCCACGCCGTGGACGCCGGGGCGCGTCGTCCCTCAGCCCTCGACCGACGACCACCCCTTCCCCTACATCCTCAACCGGACGATCCCGGCCTTCTACCTGTGGGCGATGGGGCTCATCCTGTCTGGCGTCGATCGTCGATCGTGCGCGTGGGCTCCGGAGCGCCGCTGCGGCAGATGGCGGGCTACGGGGACCTGTTCTTCATGGGCGCCGCGTTCCTGCTGCTGGAGTCCAAGAGCGTAGTGCAGTTCGCGCTGCTGTTCGGAACGACCTGGCTCGTGAACTCGCTGGTGTTCGCGGGCATACTTGCTGGCGGTGCTGCTCGCCGTGGAGACGGCGCGGCATGCGAAGCTGCCGCATCCGATCGTGCTCTACCTCCTCCTGCTGGGCGCGCTGACAGCGGCGTGGTTCGTCCCGCCCGACCGATTGTTGTCGCTCTCGCTCGTGCCGAGGTTCGCAGCGGGTGTCGCGCTGGCGTTCGCCCCGGTGTTCCTCGCGAACCTGATCTTCTCCCAGCGCTTCCGCGACGTCGGCGCCTCCACGGTGGCGTTCGGAGCGAATCTGCTGGGAGCGATGCTCGGCGGCGTGCTGGAGTACGTCGCCATCATCACGGGCTACCGCGACCTCCTGATCATCGTAGCGATCCTCTACGCGCTGGCGTACCTGATCGGACGCAAGCACCTGCGGCCCGCGGCCGCGGCCGGGCGGGACCTGGTCTCGGCCCATGCGATCTGAAACAAGCCAGTAACGTCAAAAGGCGGGGCCTGGAGGCCCCGCCTTCTGTGCTCGCCGAGGTGGGTCAGGCGAGCTGGCCGTGCACCTGCGGCTCGTGCTCGAACATCGCCCCCTTGTGCCAAGGGGTGCCGATGGCCGGGAGCACGTAGCGGTCCAGGCCGAGGTAGCCCGCGTTCCTCCAGGCGAGGACCAACAGCACCTCGAGGACGAGGAACACCGGGTTCACGCCCGCCACACCGGCGAGGCCGAAGGAGAAGTTCAGCGTGGCGCCGAAGAAGGCCGCGATCCCTACGAACAGCCCGGCGATCAATGCGATCCCGATCGCCATCTCCGCGAACGGGATGAGCCAGGACATGACCGCCGCCGGGCCAGGGTGCGCCAGCCAACGGAGGAAGCTCGCGTACCAACCGTAGTTGACCGCGGAGTTCGGTCCTTTGTTCGCGTTCGTGAGCGCGTAGCCCAAGAAACCCTGGAACGGCTTGGCGCTCTTCAGCCACGAGTCACTCGTGTAGGCGAAGTGCCAAGTCCAAAAGCCCCCGTCGGCGCCCGTCACCTTGCCGAATCCCGCATGCAACCACTGGTACCCGAGGAACAGCCGCGCCACGAGCCAGATCCACGCCGCGTGCGGCGAGGCGAAGAGCCACTGAGCGAACTTCGGCTCCTCGATCGTCTTGTCCTGCTGCATCGTGCCCACCTCCTGTGGAGTCACTTACAGGCGACATCTTCGGGTCCTGGGCGATCCATGGGAGGGGCCGAGCGGCCCCGTTCGGCCAGGACCTTAGGGACGCGGGAACGGCTACGATGCAGAGCCGTCGGTCCGGGGACGCTCATGCCTTCACCAGGGACGAGGGTCCTGCGCGCAGGGGGCCGGAGGGCCTAAGGTAGGCGGCGAGCTGAAAGAGATGGTGCTGCCCATGGAGTCGTTGGGTCAACGTCGAGACGGGAAACCAACCGCTCCCGAACGGTCGTGGTTGCGGGCCTTCATCCGCTGCGGCCATCATGATCGTCCTCAGCTTCGTCACGCTCGTACTCGTGCCCAACACGCTCCTGGGATACCTTATCGACGCGGGTCGTCCCCACCTGGCGCGACCTGCTCGTGGTCGCGTACTGGATGGTGGCGTTCGTCGGCTGCTGCTGGGTGTTCCTGCGCCTGCAGCGCGAGCGGAGCGCCTGAGGATGCAGATTCACCGCTCAACCGGTCGGCGCGGAGTGGTTCGACGACAACGTCCCGTGCACCCGCGCCTGTCCGGTCCTCACGAACGCGGGACGCTACGTGACCGCGATCGCCGCCGGAGACGACGAGCTCGCGTACCGGATCGCCCGACTGCCCAACCCGTTCCCCTCGATCTGCGGACGCGTGTGCGCCGCTCCCTGCGAGCAGGCATGTCGCCGGGGGCGATCGACGAGCCGATCGCGATCCGGGCGTTGAAGCGCTACGTCACGGAGCAGTACGGCGTGGAGAGCGGGATGGGCTCGCGGCTGTACCGGGAGGCGGCTCCGATAGTCGCCGGCGAGGCCCGAGCGAGTCGCCATCGTCGGCGCGGGACCCGCGGGGATGGCGTGCGCCCACGACCTCGCCACCTACGGCTACCGGCCCGTCGTTTTCGAGGCGCAGGATCGCCCGGGCGGCATGATGGTTCTGGGCATCCCTCCCTACCGCCTCCGCCGCGACCTGCTCCAAGACGAGATCGCCGCGATCCTGGAGATGGGCGTTGAGCTGCGCACCGGCGTGCGACTGGGCGCGATTTCTCGCTGGCCTCCTTGAAGGACGAGGGATTCGAGGCCGTGTTCCTCGGCGTGGGGTGCATGCGCGGGCGCGACCTGCAGATCCCCGGAGTCGAGCTCGACGGAGTGCTTGCGGGCCGTCGACTTCCTCCTGAACGCGAACCTGGGCTACCGGGTGGATCTGGGCGACGACGTCCTGGTGATCGGCGGCGGCAACGTTGCCCTCGACGCCGCGCGCACCGCCCTGCGCAAGGGTCCTAGCGTGACGCCACGCCCGGGCCGTCCGACCGCCAGATCGATGAGTCCGGCGTCGTCGCCTCGAGCGCCACGTTCGACGTCGCGATGGTCGCCAAGCGCCTCGGGGCGCGCCGCGTCCGCGTCGTTGCGCTCGAGAGTCGCGAGGAGATGCCGGCGCACGAGTTCGAGATCGAGGAGGCAGAGGTCGAGGGCATCGAGATCCTGACGCGCCGCGGGCCGCATCGCGTCGTCGGGACCGACCATGTCGAGGGCTCGAGACGCTGGACGTGTCGTCGGTCTTCGATCCCGACGGTCGGTTCAACCCGCAGCTGGTGGAGGGCACCGAGAGGATCATCGAGGGCGACTCGGTGATCCTGGCGATCGGCCAGGCCCCCGACCTCTCCTGGCTCGAGGATTCCGACGGCGTCGGAGGTCAGCCCGCGCGGCCTCATCGGGATCGACCGCGACACCCTCGCCACCTCCGCACACGGCGTGTACGCGGGGGGCGACGTTGCCTTCGGCCCGCGCAACCTGATCGACGCGATCGGCGACGGCCGTCGTGCCGCCGCCTCGATCCATGCGCAGATCGCCGGGATCGAGGCGCCCCGGCCCACGCTCACGGGCCGCAAGCTCCTCCCGATCATCGAGGTCAAACGGCCCGCGGTGGACTACACGGCCATCGCACGCGTGCCGGTGCCGGCCGAGGCGACCGAACGCCGGGTGGGCTCCCCCGAGATCGAGCTGGGCTTCACCCAGGAGCAGGCGCGCACGGAAGCGTCTCGATGCCTCCAGTGCTTCCTGGACATCATGCTCGACACCCTCCCTCTGCATCCTGTGCGGCGGCTTGCGTCGACATCTGCCCCGAGAACTGCATCCGCATCATCCCCGCGGACGACATCGACGGCGTGCCGCCCGCCGTCCGTCGAGCGCGCTCGTGATCCAGGAAGACGTCTGCATCCGCTGCGCGCTCTGTGTCGAGCGATGCCCTACCGACGCGCTGTCGCTCGACAGCTGGTCGGAGGCCTCCACGGCGCCCATCGCTCTGGAACCTCTCTCGTCGCAAGGAGCCGGCAGGTGACGAACGGACCGAAGCTGAAGGAGCGAGGCTGGTACCGAGCGCTGTTCCACCCGGGCGCCTGCCTTCCGCGACTCCGAGGTCTACCGCTCGGCGATCCGGCACCCGACCGCCGACCACCCCGCGCGGGCGCGCGATGACCTCCTTCCAGAACTTCTTCCTCCACGTCTACCCGGTGAAGGTTCCGCGGGCGACCATGAGGACCCGCAGCACGCTCCGGCTCGGGTTCATCGCGGCGGTGCTCTACCTGATCCTGTTCATCTCGGGCATGTATCTGATGTTCTTCTACCGCCCGGTCGCCCCCGACGCGTACTACAGCATGCACGACCTCTCGACGAAGGTGGCGTTCGGCCAGTTCGTCAGGAACATCCACCGGTGGTCGGCTCACCTCATGGTGCTGGTCGTGTGCCTCCACCTGCTTCGGGTCTTCTACTCGGGCGCTTACAAACCGCCGCGGCAGTTCAACTGGGTCGTCGGGGTGGGCCTGCTCGTCTTCACCCTGCTGATGTCGTTCACCGGCTATCTCCTGCCCTGGGACCAGCTGTCCTACTGGGCGATCACCGTGGGAACCAACATCGCCGGGTATGTCCCGATCCTGGGGAACTCGGCGCGCAACGTCTTGCTGGGTGGACCCGACGTCGGGAACGTCACGCTGCTGCGCTTCTACGTCCTGCATATCTACTTCCTGCCCGCACTGATCTTCATCGTCTTGGGCATCCACATCTGGCGGGTGCGCAAGGACGGCTTCGCGGTCGCGGACCGCGAGCAAGAGACGGACGGTGGGACGAAGACGGAAGGAAGAGGTGACGCCGATGACCGATCATGACCCCGAGCCTCGATACCGGCTCCTGGGCGTTGTGGACCGAGAGGTCGAACAGCGGACCGAGCAGGAGCCCGACGACACCGTTTGGACATGGCCCCATTTCCTGATCCGCCATGTGGTCGTGGCCGCCGGGACGATCCTGGTCGTGTTCGCACTCTCGATCGCGTTCAACGCCCCGTTGCAAGACCTCGCCAACCCCTCGGTGACGCCCACCGAAGCGAAGGCGCCCTGGTACTTCGCGGGGCTCCAAGAGCTCCTGTCTCATCTTCAGCCCATGATCGCCGGCGTGCTGATCCCGACGGCGGCCCTGTTGTTCCTGCTCGTGCTCCCCTACCTCGACCGCAGCAAGGGCTGGCGGATCCGCGATCGAAAGGTGGTCGCGATCGTCTTCACCGCCCTCGCCGTCTCGGCCGTCGTCCTCACCCTCATCGGCGCCTTCTTCCGCGGGCCGGGATGGACCTGGGTGTGGCCGTGGCAACACCTCTACCTGGAGTTGTAGCGATGACCGACGAACGAGGAACCCAAGGCCCAGAAACGCCCGAAGAGCCGAAGGCGGCCCCGATGGATCGCCGCCGCTTCCTGAACGACTCCTGGAAGGTACTGGGGGTGGCGTTGGTGGCGGAGGCTGCGTGGACGAGCTACGACCTCCTCAAGCCGGGCCCCGCCGAAGGCTTCGGGGGCGTGGTGGATGCCGGCAGCGTGTCCGACTACGCCCAGGAGGGAACGGTGAAGTACTTCCTCAACGGGCGGTTCTACATCACGCAGTACAAGGGGGGCCTCCGGGCCCTGTATCAGAAGTGCCCTCACCTCGGCTGCAAGGTGCCGTGGGATGCGAGCACGAACGAATTCCACTGCCCCTGCCACGGCAGCATCTACAACCTGATCGGAGAGTACGAGTCCGGACCCGCCCCCCGCGGGATGGACCGGTTCCCGATCTCGATCAAGGGCGGCCAGGTGAGCGTCGACACGTCCACGCCGGTCCAGGGACCGCCTCCGGGCACCCACGAAGGCCCGCCGGTCGGATCGGCGGGATCGACCGCATGAGCGCCCCCCTGCGAGACGACCCGCGGATCGACCAGCTCGAGCAGACGCTGGCAGGCGGTCGGCGTCTTCCTCCTGTTCCTGTTGGTGCTCGCGTTCCCGCTCTACCGGGCGACCGACGGCAGTCGACGATCGCAGGCGCTCACGGCCCAGGACAACGCCCTCGTCCTTCAAGGACACCAGCTCTGGGCCGACAACTGCGCCACGTGCCACGGAACGACAGGGCAGGGCGGCAGCGCGCCGGCCCTGAACTCCCAGGAGTTCCTCACCAGCGTGACCGACGACCAGATCCACGGGATCGTCGCCGGCGGCATCCCGGGCACCCCGATGCCCGCGTGGCTGAACGACTTCGGCGGCCCGCTCACCGATCAGCAGATCGGAGGGCTGGTGGCCTACCTGCGATCGCTGCAGGCCAACGCCCCGAGCGTGCCCGACTGGCGCACCCCCAACGGAGCATGAGGTGAGCCGCAGGATGTCGGAGCGGGTCTCATCGAGGGTCCGTCGGCCCGCTTCCGCGGTCGGTCTCGCGGCGCTCGCCGCTCTGGTGCTCTCCGGCTGCATCCAGGCGGCCGGCAGCGATACCAACACCGTGGCGATGATCCCGAACTACCAGGGAGGCGGAGCCGCCCAGGCGACGCCCCAACCGCAGGGGTACACCCAGCCGACCAACGTTGTCCAGGTCGACGCTCGGCGACACCTCATCGACCCAGATGTACATCCACCTGTCCCAGCCCTACGCCCCGGCGGGACCGGTCAGCTTCCTCATCACGAACGCCTCCACGACGATGCAGCACGAGCTCGTGGGCTTCGCCACCCCCACGATGGCTGCGGACTTCCCGATCACCGGCTTCGAGGGCGATCCGAACAAGATCAACGAGGACAAAGCCGGCACCTCGGTGCTCGACACCGGGGCCGCGCTCAAGCCCGGCGCCTCCCAGATGGTCACGATCCCGAACATGAAGCCGGGGCACTACGCGCTCGTGTGCAACCTCTCGGGGCACTACAAGGCGGGCATGCACGTCGACTTCTGGGTCACGCCCAAGGGCGCGACCCCGGTCACCGCCGACGCTCGGCGACACCTCCTCGACCCAGATGTACATCCACCTGTCCCAGCCCTACGCCCCGGCGGGACCGGTCAGCTTCCTCATCACGAACGCCTCCACGACGATGCAGCACGAGCTCGTGGGCTTCGCCACCCCCACGATGGCTGCGGACTTCCCGATCACCGGCTTCGAGGGCGATCCGAACAAGATCAACGAGGACAAGGCCGGCACCTCGGTGCTCGACACCGGGGCCGCGCTCAAGCCCGGCGCCTCCCAGATGGTCACGATCCCGAACATGAAGCCGGGGCACTACGCGCTCGTGTGCAACCTCTCGGGGCACTACAAGGCGGGCATGCACGTCGACTTCTGGGTGACGCCCAAGGGCGCGACCCCGGTCACCGCCACGCTCGGCGACACCTCCTCGACCCAGATGTACATCCACCTGTCCCAGCCCTACGCCCCGGCGGGACCGGTCAGCTTCCTCATCACGAACGCCTCCACGACGATGCAGCACGAGCTCGTGGGCTTCGCCACCCCCACGATGGCTGCGGACTTCCCGATCACCGGCTTCGAGGGCGATCCGAACAAGATCAACGAGGACAAAGCCGGCACCTCGGTGCTCGACACCGGGGCCGCGCTCAAGCCCGGCGCCTCCCAGATGGTCACGATCCCGAACATGAAGCCGGGGCACTACGCGCTCGTGTGCAACCTCTCGGGGCACTACAAGGCGGGCATGCACGTCGACTTCTGGGTGACGCCCAAGGGCGCGACCCCGGTCACCGCCACGCTCGGCGACACCTCCTCGACCCAGATGTACATCCACCTGTCCCAGCCCTACGCCCCGGCGGGACCGGTCAGCTTCCTCATCACGAACGCCTCCACGACGATGCAGCACGAGCTCGTGGGCTTCGCCACCCCCACGATGGCTGCGGACTTCCCGATCACCGGCTTCGAGGGCGACCCCAACAAGATCAACGAGGACAAGGCCGGCACCTCGGTGCTCGACACCGGGGCCGCGCTCAAGCCCGGCGCCTCCCAGATGGTCACGATCCCGAACATGAAGCCGGGGCACTACGCGCTCGTGTGCAACCTCTCGGGGCACTACAAGGCGGGCATGCACGTCGACTTCTGGGTCACGCCCAAGGGCGCGACCCCGGTCACCGCCACGCTCGGCGACACCTCCTCGACCCAGATGTACATCCACCTGTCCCAGCCCTACGCCCCGGCGGGACCGGTCAGCTTCCTCATCACGAACGCCTCCACGACGATGCAGCACGAGCTCGTGGGCTTCGCCACCCCCACGATGGCCGCGGACTTCCCGATCACCGGCTTCGAGGGCGATCCGAACAAGATCAACGAGGACAAGGCCGGCACCTCGGTGCTCGACACCGGGGCCGCGCTCAAGCCCGGCGCCTCCCAGATGGTCACGATCCCGAACATGAAGCCGGGGCACTACGCGCTCGTGTGCAACCTCTCGGGGCACTACAAGGCGGGCATGCACGTCGACTTCTGGGTCACGCCCACGGCTTGAGCGAAGTCCAGCCGGCGACTCGATCGGGAGCTCGAACAGGCCGATAGGATGCCGCCCATGTGCGCCCGCGCGGATCCCAGCATCACCTCGGCGGCCCTGCGGGACGGCACGACCGTGGTCGTGCGCCCGGCGACGGGCGCCGATCGGACCCGGATCGAGGACTACCTGCTCGGTCTGTCCGAGGAGAGCCGGCGTCTGCGGTTCGGCGCCGTTGCCGTGGACGTCAGCGATGTCGCCGCCCGAGCCGCCGATACGGGGCCCGATCACGTGACCCTGATCGCGCTGCGGGGACCGGCCGCCGATGAGGTGGTGGTGGGCGGGGCCCAATACTTCCGCACGGTCGGCGATCGCGCCGAGGTCAGCGTTAGCGTGGCCGACGACCTGCAGGGCAAGGGGCTCGGCTCGATCTTGATCGGTCGCCTCGCGGAGACGGCGTCCCACAAAGGGATCGGGTCCTTCGTGGCCTTCGTCTACCCCGAGAACCACCGGATGATCGATGTGTTCCGCGAGAGCGGCTTCGCTCCCAGGGTGCGCGCCCTGCCGGGGACCGTTGAGGTCGAATTCCCCACCACGCTGAGCGACGACGCGACGCTCGTCTTCGAGGCACGAGCCGATGCGTCGGCGCGTAGCGCGATGGGCAACTTCCTGTCGCCGGGGTCGGTCGCCGTCATCGGCGCCTCACGCGATCCCGGATCCATCGGCGCCCGATTGTTCCGCAACCTCGTCGGGAGTGGCTTCCACGGCGTCGTCTACCCGGTGAACCCCAGCGCGCATGCGATCCAGACCGTCCCGGCGTACGGATCCATCCTGGACGTACCGGAGCCCGTCGACGTCGCATTCGTCTGTGTTCGTGCCGACCTCGTGGCGGCGACCGCACGGCAGTGCGCCGAGAAGCAGGTCCGGGGCATCGTCGTGATCTCCTCCGGCTTCGCCGAGGTGCAGGGGGAAGGTCCTGGACGTCAGGCGGAGCTGCTCGAGATCTGCCGCTCCAGCGGGATGAGGATGATCGGCCCGAATTGCATGGGCCTGGTGAACACGAACCCCGATGTCCTGCTCAACGGCACGTTCGCATCCAGTTCGCCGCTGCCGGGCCGTGTGGGATTCATGTCGCAGTCGGGCGCCCTGGGCATCGCCGTGATGGATCACACGGCACGCGTAGGGCTCGGTCTATCGAGCTTCGTCTCCGTCGGGAACAAGGCCGACGTCTCGGGCAACGATCTGTTGTGTTACTGGGAAGAAGATCCCGGGACGGACGTCATCCTGCTGTACCTCGAGTCGTTCGGGAACCCTCGCCGCTTCGCCCGACTCGCCCGCCGGATCTGCGAACGTAAACCCATCGTCGCGGTGAAGAGCGGCCGAAGCGCGGCGGGTGCCCGGGCAGCCTCGTCCCACACGGGTGCGATCCTGCAGGCCTCCGACGCTGCGGTAGACGCGCTATTCCGCCAGAGCGGCGTGATCCGCACCGAGACGCTCGAGGAGACGCTCGGTGTCGCAGGGGTCCTGTCGAGCCAGCCGGTCCCCCAGGGCGGCCGCGTGGGCATCATCACGAACGCCGGGGGCTTGGGTATCCTCTGCGCCGACGTCGCCGAAGCGCGGGGCCTCTCGGTCGACCCGTTCTCCCAGCCAACCGTCGCCGAGCTCGACGCCTTCCTGCCCGATGAGGCGAGCACGGGTAACCCCGTGGACATGATCGCCTCGGCCGACGCCGACCAGTACGCCCGGGCCATCCGTGCGGTCGCGGGATCCGGCGACGTCGACGCCCTGATCGTCATCTACATCCCGCCGCTCGCGGACGAGGCCAGCGAGGTGGCCAGACTCGCGGCCGAGACCATCTCGAGCCTGCAGGGCACCGTGCCCGTCGTCGTGTCGTTCCCGCCCCCGAGGGACGCCTCGGATCCGTTCCGAACGGCCGGCATCCCTACCTTCGCCTATCCGGAGCAGGCGGCGATCGCCCTCGCCCACGTCGCGAAGCTCGGAGCATGGCGACGTCGACCCAAGGGCACGACCCCTCGGTTCGCCGACGTGCGAGACGACGAGATCGCCGGGTTGCTGGCCGGTGCTCTGGACCGGGACGTTGACTGGCTCCCGGCCGGGGACGTGTCTCACTTGCTCACCTACTGCGGGATCCAGACGCCGAGGTCGGAACAGGCCGGCACACCCGAGGAGGCGGGGCTCGCCGCTGCCAGGATGGGTGGCCGGGTGGCGCTCAAGGCGCTCGGACCCCTGCACAAGACCGACGTGGGCGGCGTCCGACTCGGTCTCGCCGGCTCGGCGGACGTATCCGCCGCGGCATCCGAGATGCAAGAGCGTCTCGCCTCGGGGCACGACCCGTTCGAGGGGTTCCTGGTCCAAGGGCTGGTCGATGGAGGCGTGGAGATGCTCGTCGGCGTCGCGGCGGACCCGACCTTCGGCCCCGTGGTCGTGTGCGGCCTCGGAGGCACGTCGGCCGAGCTGCTCCACGACATGGCGTTCCGCGTCCCGCCGCTCACCGACGCCGACGCCGACGAGATGGTCCGCTCCCTTTCAAGCTTCCCCCTGCTCGACGGCTACCGGGGGGCGCCGAAGGCCGATGTCGCTGCGCTCGAGCAACTGATCCTGCGCGTCGGCAACCTCATCGAAGGGCACCCTGGGGTCGTCGAGATCGATCTCAACCCCGTCGCGGTGACGCCCCAGGGCGCGATCGTCCTCGACGCGCGGGTGCGCGTGGAGCTGTCGCCAGCGCCGGAGAAGGTCGGCTACCCGCTCTAGGAGAAGGCCGAAGGAAGGCCGACGTTGATCCTCGAACGTGCGCTCTGAGCCGTCATTCCGCGCCCGGGGTGCTGGTGTGGCGGGCGAGATAGGCGGCGGCCTCGGCGCGACGCGCAACCTCCAGCTTCGACAGGATCGCCGAGACGTAGTTCTTGACGGTCTTCTCCGCGAGGTGGAGCTCCTCGCCGATCTCACGGTTGGTCTTGCCGTCCGCGATCGCGGTGAGGATGCGCTCCTCCGTGGGCGAGAGCCGGGCGAGCTTCTCGTCCTTCATCAGGTGTTTGCCCTTACGAAGACGGTCGAGGACGGCGCTCGTGACGCTCGGGTCCAGTAGCGAATCGCCCGCGCCCACGGCTCGGATCGCCCGCAGGAGATCGCCCGACTTCACCTGTTTGAGCACGTAGCCCGAGGCGCCCGCCATGATCGAGGCGAACAGCGCCTCGTCGTCGGCGTAGGAGGTGAGCATCAGCACGCGCGTCTCGGGTCGCGCGGCGCGGATCTCACGCGTCGCCTCGATCCCGCTGCCGTCGATGAGACGGACATCCATGACCACGACATCGGGGCGCGTTCGGGCCGCTTCGTCGACGGCGTCGCGGACCGTTCCCGCTTCAGAGGTCACGACGATGTCGTCCTGCGCCTGCAGCATCGCCTTGATGCCGTCGCGAACGATCTCGTGGTCGTCCACCAGCATCACACGCAGCGGCGGCTCGGGGCTCACACACCCATCTTACGTAGCTCCGCGGCGGGGAGCGCGAGCAACGCCGCGCCCACGCGATCCAGGAAGTCCTTCAGCGTCGCCTCGGCCACGCGGAAGAGCACGACCCGATCGATCGCGCGGCCGAGCGGTCCCAGCGGGGGCGTGTATCGCGCGCTCATCGCGAGCTGGGTTCTCCCGGGCGCCAGGGTGCCGATCTCCAGATCGGCATCGAGCGCCGGGAAGATGCCACCGGGCCCGGTCGGCGTCCACCGCATCGGGATCCGGACCCGGCCGTTCACCCGCACCGGCGCGCCGAACTCGATCACGACCGGGCGCTCCACACGGACGTCGCCCCCGAAGCCGACGTCGGCGAGCAGAAGATCTCCGTGATGGGTGGCCGCGCGCGCGAAGCCGGGCACCTCGTCGGACGGGCCGCGGGTCAACCCGCGCTCGACCTGCTTCGCATCCAAGGGAAGCTCGATGAAGTATCGCGCGAACATGGGTGCAAGCATCGTCCTGCGATCCGACCCTTGGCAGGGACCTTGGTCCCTGCCAAGGAGGGCCCTCCTGCACCCGGCGAGCGCTACAGGGGGAACGCGGCCCTGAGCGTGGTGCCCTCACCCTCCACGCTTTCGACGGTGAGGGCGCCGCCCATCCGCGTCACGCGATCGAGGAGGTTCGCCAGCCCCATCCCACCTCGATGCTCGGACGGATCGAATCCACGCCCGTCGTCGTCGATCTCGAGCTCAGCAGCACCGTCTCGGCCTCGTCGAAGGGTGATGCGGCACGTCGTGGCCTCTGCATGCCTGCCGACGTTGGACAGCGCCTCCCGTACCACCTGCACGATGTCGGCGGCACGGGAGGCCAGCTCCGACGCGACGGCGGCATCGACGTCGACGACCGTGAGCACCCCGGTCCTTGCCCCGAACTCGGTGCCCAGCTCCTGGATCGCCTGATCGAGATGCCGGTCGGCCAATATGCCTGGCCGCAATCCGAAGATGTAGTTGCGGAGATCCCGGATGGCTCGGTCGATCTCCTCGACTGCTGCCTCGACACGGCGGGCCACCTCGGGCTCCTCGGTCATCGCGGCGGCACCCTGCAGGCCCATCCCCACCGCGAACAACGACTGGATCACGCCGTCGTGGAGCTCCTTCGCGATCCGCTCGCGCTCCCCGACCATCTCCATCCGGCGCAGCTCCTGCTGGGCGCGCCTCGCCTCCTCGAACAGACGCGCGTTCTCGACGGCGACGCCCGCCTGCGACGCGAGGGCGATCAGCGCTTCCTCGTCGTCGTCGTTGAACTCGGCGGCGCCCCGTTTCTCCGTGAGGTAGATGTTCCCGAACACCTTCCCCATGGCGATCACAGGAGCACCCAGGAGGGAGTGCATGGGCGGATGATGGGGCGGGAACCCGTGGGAGCGAGGATCGGAGGCGAGGTCCGGGATTCGGATCACCTTTCGCTCCTCGATCATCAGCCCCAGGATCCCGTGCCCGACCGGCAGATCCCCGATCGCCGCCCGCTCCTCCCGCGACACCCCGTAGGTCACGAATCGTTCGATCCGGGTGCCGCCCGCGTCCAGCACGCTGAGCGCGCAGTAGCGGGCCTCCGCCAGTTCGGCGGCGATCTCGACGATCCGCTGCAGGACGGAGTTGAGGTCCTGCTCGGAGGCCAGCGCGAGTCCAGCTTCGATCAACATCTTGTCGCGGGAGCGGTCCGTGGCCATGACCGGGGAAGCCTACCCGGGCCGTTGGGCCCGTTGTCGGAGGGCCATGGAGCCCTCCCCCTCGCCCCGGACCGGCGTAGCGTCGTTCCCGGAAGGAGGCAACCGTGAGGCTCAGATCCCTGATGCGAAGAGACGTGCTCTGCGTCGGACCGGGTGCGACCTTGGGCGAAGCGGCGCGCGAGATGCGACAAGAAGACATCGGCTCGTTGGCCGTGCTCGAGAACGGCCGGTTCGCGGGCATCATCACGGAACGTGACCTCGTCCAGGCCGTCGCCGACGGCGCCGACCCCTCGACGGCCCTCGTCGCCGCCTACATGACCGGCGATCCGATCGTTGCGGCTCCCGACGACGGCACCGCGGAGGTCGCCGCGCGGATGGTGGTGTTGGGCGTACGACACCTGCCGGTCCTTGAGGACGGCGGTATGGTCGGCATGGTCTCGATCCGAGACCTGCTGGAAGCCAGCGCGCTCATCAACGGGTGATGGCCCCGGGCGTCGACACGGCCCGGAGTCAAGATCCCCTAGATCGACCGGTGAGCCAGAGCGGTTCGGTCGCTGGCGCCCGCGACTTCACAACGGTATCGCTCGCGCTCTCGGTCATCGGGATCGCACTCGGGGGCGTGCTGTGGCCGATGGGGCTGCACGAGGCGGCGCGGCTCGCGTGGGCGCTGACCACCTTGCTCGGCGTCGTCCCGATGGCGCGCGAAGTGGTATCCCGGCTCATCCACCGACAGGCAGGCGTGGACGTGATCGCGCTCTTGGCGATGGGAGGCGCGCTTGCCCTCGGGCAATACCTGGCGGGAGCGGTGATCGCGCTGATGGTGTCGAGCGGCGACGCCCTCGAGTCCTACGCCGACCGGCGCGCGCACGAAGAGCTGTCCGCGCTGCTGGCACGGGCGCCGAGGACGGTCACCCGTTACGAGGATGACACCCTTGCCACCCGCCCGATCGAGGAAGTTGCGCTCGGCGACCGCCTCCTCGTGAAGACGGGCGAGGTGGTGCCCGTCGACGGGATGATGCTGGATGACGGCGTGCTGGACGAGTCGGCGCTGACCGGTGAGTCGCGTCCCATCGAGCGGCCGAGGGACGACCGCGTCCGGTCCGGCGCCGTGAACGCCGGTGGCGGCTTCGACCTGCGGGCGACGGCCAGCGCACAGGACAGCACGTACGCCGGGATCGTACGTCTCGTGCTCGAGGCGGAGCAGACGAAGGCGCCCGCGGTCCGGCTGGCCGACCGGTTCGCCAACGTGTTCATCCCCGTCACGCTGGTGCTCGCAGCGGGAGCCTGGGCGCTCTCCGGGGACCCCGTCAGGGGCCTCTCCGTACTGGTGGTGGCGACGCCGTGCCCCCTCATCCTGGCGGTTCCGATCGCCATCGTGGCAGGGATCTCCCAGAGCCGCCCGGCGAGGCATCATCGTCAAGAACGGCGGCGCCCTCGAGATGGTCGCGCGAGGCGAGGTGTTGATGTTCGACAAGACGGGCACCCTCACGGCCGGGATCCCCGCCATCGCCGACATCGAGGTCTTCGGCGATGTGCCGGCCGAGGAGCTGCTGCGCCTGGCCGCGTCGGTCGATCAGGTCTCGCCCCACGTCTTGGCCACGGCGATCGTCGAGGCGGCGCAGGGACACGGCCTGGACCTCGAGTTCCCCGACCACGTCACCGAGCGTTTCGGCGCCGGGGTCGAGGGCGAGGTGGGCAGCCGGCACGTGGCCCTGGGGAAAGCCGCGTTCGTGGGGGGTGGCCGCCCCCTGCCGAACCGCGCCCGGGAGGTCCGGCGCCGCTCCATGATGGACGGCTCATCGTGCGTCTTCGTAGCCGTCGACGGCGAGATGGCCGGCGCGCTGATCGTCGACGACCCGATCCGACCCGATTCTCCGCGGGTGATCCGGTCGCTGAGGCGGGCGGGCATCAAACGCGTCGTCATGGTGACGGGCGACCACCCGGACGTCGCCGAATCGGTCGGTGCGGCGCTCGGCGTCGACCGGATCCTCAGCGAGCGGGCTCCCGACGAGAAGGTCGAGGCGGTCGAGGCCGAGCGCGCCGACGGCGTGACGATCATGGTCGGCGACGGGTTGAACGACGCGCCCGCGCTCGCGGCGGCGGACATCGGCGTCGCCATGGGCGCGCGTGGCGCCACGGCGTCCTCCGAAGCGGCGGACATCGTGCTCGTCGTGGATCGTCTCGATCGCCTCGTCGATGCGATCTCGATCGCCCGGCGCTCCCGAAGGATCGCGCTCCAGAGCGTCCTCGTGGGGATGGGCCTGGCGTTCGGGTTCATGATCTTCGCCGCGTTCGGATTCTTCGGCCCCATCGCGGGCGCGATCGTCCAGGAGGGCATCGACGTCGCGTCCATCCTGAACGCGCTGCGTGCACTCGGCGACGGTACCCGGCGGCAGCGTCCGGGGCCGGGCGCCGACGTGTCCGAGCGGTTCCGCTCCGAGCACCGGGAGTTCGCGTCCGAGCTGCGCCGGATCCGCACCACGGCGGATCGGCTCGGCACGCTGACACCCGGGGAGGCCCTCGTGGAGCTCGACGGCGTACGCGACTTCCTCGTCGTCCGCCTGGCCCCGCACGAGCAGCAGGAAGAGGCGATGGTCTACCCGTCGGTGGCAAGACTCATGGGCGGTGACGACGCCATGAGCAGCATGGCCCGCGCCCATGTAGAGATCGCACACCTGACGCGCGTCTACCGCCAGGTCATGGATGACCTGCCACCGGGGGTCCGGGGGCGGACGACCTGATCGAGTTGCGACGACTCCTCTACGGGCTACATGCCATCTTGCGGCTGCATTTCGCGCAGGAGGAGGAGGCTTACGCTTGGCTCGCCTCCGCTGCGCCGGCCGGCGCAGCGGAGGGTGGCGCGGCGGAGGATGGCGCGGCGGCGCGTGGCGGCCGGTAGCCGTACGTGAGCGCGCGCACCAAGATGAGGAACAGCACGCTCAGCCCGGTCACGGCGTAGGTTCCCCACATCCACGACCGGACGGTGTCAGTCCCGGTGAACACGCCGTGGGCGAGCGCCAGCGTGAATGCGGGGACGGCGAGCAGGTGGATCGTGCGCCACAGCTTGGTGCCGATCGGCTTGCGCAGCCACGACGTCACCAGCACGATCACGGCCCCGTACATCGCGATCACACCGAGCGCAACGGCGAACGGCCGGAACGTGGAGTGCATCGGCACCAGCACGTCGACCCATCGGAACGGCATGAAGGAATCGATGACGAGCAGCGCAACGTGGACGCCGATCAGCACCACGCCCACCGTGGCGACGAACTGATGGAACAGGATGGACGACGGCTTGGAGACGTGCTTCGTCACGATCGACGTCGTCGACGCCAGCCCCCAGGCCACCGAGAGGTAGAGCATCACGTAGGCGCCGATGCCCGCCGCTCTCAGCAGGATCCACATCGTCATGCTGCTCACGCCGCCACCCCCGCAGGAAAGCTCATCACAGGTCGCCATCCACCGTCGCGATGGCGCAGGGGTAGGAGGCGGCCGCCTGGGAGCCGCTCAACAGCACCCAGGTGGCCAGCACTTCGGCCTCGGCGCAGGTAGGTGCCCACACGGTTGCCTGGAGGGCGTCGGTCTTGGAGGAAACCCCCGTGCGCGGATCGATCACATGGTGGAGCCCGTCGCCCCACGCTCGCGCGACCACAGAGGATGTCGCGAGCGCTCCCTCTGTGAGCGTGACGCGAGCCGACGAGGTCTGCGGGTCGAACGGCTCCTCGATCCCCACCTCGATCGGTGGAGCGTCGCCGAACAGCCGCAGATCCCCCCCGGCGCTCACCAGCGCCCACGGGAGGCCTCCCGTAACCGCCGCTTGAGCCGCGATGTCGGATGTGAACCCCTTGGCGATGCCGCCGAGGTCGAGGCCGACTCCCGCGGGCAGCCGGATCGCCCCCTCCATCATCTCGACCTCCGACCAGCGACCGCACGCCGGGGCCGGGATGCAAGGCGCCCCGGGCACCCGCCAGGACCTCGTCGAAGTCCCGGTCGTACCCGGCGGCGATCACCGCCCCGAGCACCGTGGGGTCGAACAACCCGTTCGTCCTGCGGCCTGGCTCAGAGCGAGGCGGACCAGCTCCTCGAACCGCGCCGACACCGGCATCCAGGTCCCGGCGGCGCGG
This sequence comes from uncultured Actinomycetes bacterium, assembly GCA_963850315.1. GTDB lineage: Bacteria > Actinomycetota > UBA4738 > UBA4738 > HRBIN12 > JAOUEA01. The sequence goes on along the minus strand of CAWKKN010000007.1, from coordinate 370,768 downwards.
TTCACCCGTGTGAGCTCGCTCGTGCCTCGGAACCGGGAGAACCGCTCCTCCTCCCGGGCGAAGACTGCCTCGACGCGCCGGCAGGCGCGGTCGTGGTCGCCTCGCCGATACCCAAGGCGCGAGCATGGTCACGGTGGTGCCCATGGCCCGGAACGTTGTGTCGGATGTGGTCCATCTCTCGGGTGCGACCTTTCTCCCTCATGGCGGGGGAGTCGAGCCACCGGTCGAGACCGGGGCGGAGGTGGAGGGGGCGCTGGGGGCGGCGCGGCCGCCACGGTCCCTCCTCCCGACGAGCTCGCTCGAGTAGCTCGAGCCACTCGAGTAGGTGGGCGTGTACGAATACGAGCCGGACGAATAGGTCGGCGACGGGCGGATCGACGATCACCACGCGCCGGATGATCTTGCGGATGATGATCTTCTGACGCGGCAGGGGTCGGCGCCCGGCTGCGGCGACCGCGCCGTTCGCCACGGCCGGCTTGGGTGAGAGCCCGAGCGCCCCGAAGAAGGAGAGGAACGCCGCCGATCCGCTCACCCATGCGAGGAACCTGATCTGCCCGCGCGACCAGCGCGGCTTCTTGACGGGGCGGGCGTCAGTCATCGCCTCCCCCACCTCCGTTCGAGGAGCCACCGTCGTGACCGCCGTCGTCGTGATAGCCGGCGGATGCAGGTGTGACTGGGATAGCTGGTAGCGCTGGCGTAGCTGACGGGTGCAGCCGTCCAGGATGCGGCCGCAGCGGCGTAGGACCCGCCGCCGCTACTCGCGACCTGCGGGGACTTCTTGTGCACCGTGACGGTCTTCCTGATCGTCTTGACGATCGGCTTCGGCGCCTTGTGGTGCTTGACCACGCGCGGAGTGGCAGCGCTGGCCGCCGGACCCGTCAGGCCGACAGCGATGGCCACCCCACCGACGAGCATAGCCAGCACGAGTCCCGCGGCCATCAGCATCGCGGAGCGCTTGTTCATGTCCGTCCTCCTCACCGTGTCGCCACCCGGTCGGGCGGTATGGGTCAAACGCTAGAGAGCCGGTGGCAAGGGGCAGGTCAGCCGTTCGTTAAGACGCAGCCAAGTTCCCGCGGGTTGGCGGGCACCACGAACTCCCGGACGCCGCCCTCCGAGCGCTACCATCGAGGCATGAAGCCGCGCGTGCTGATCGTCGAGGATGAGGCCGCCATCTCCGAGCCCCTCGCCGAACACCTCTCACGGGAAGGCTTCGACGCCGAGGTGGCCGACACGATCGAAGGCGCGAACCTCGCGTTGCGCCACCGGCAGCCGGACATGTTGCTCCTGGACGTCATGCTGCCGGACGGTGATGGTCGTGATCTCTGCCGTGAGATCCGCAAGGGCTCGGACCTGCCGATCATCATGCTCACCGCGCGCGGGGAAGAGACCGATCGGATCGTCGGTCTGGAGCTCGGGGCCGACGACTACGTCGTGAAGCCGTTCAGCGCCGGAGAGCTCGTCGCCCGGATGCGTGCCATCCTGCGCCGCGGCCGCGCCACTGCCCGCAGAGGTCCGATCGAGGTCGGGGAGATCGTGATGGATCCCGGTGCGCGCACCGTCACGAAGGCAGGGACACCCGTCGAGCTCGCCGCGAAGGAATTCGATCTGCTTCACGCACTCATGGCGGGCGCTGGGGAAGTCGTGACGCGCGAAGACATCATGGACGAGGTCTGGGACCCGCATTGGTTCGGACCGACGAAGACCCTCGACGTGCACATCTCCTGGCTCCGCAAGAAGCTGGAGGACGATCCCAGCCACCCCGTCTACATCACGACGGTCCGCGGGGTCGGCTTCCGGTTCGCGGCGCCCGAGGACGCCCGCTAGACGGCCGGTCACTCGACGCCACCTGAAGGGAGGCCTCACGAAGCTCCGCACTCGGCTCGTGCTGGCCTTCGGCTACATCCTGCTGGTCGTGATCGTGGCCCTCACGATCCCGCTCGCCATCAACCTGCGCGCTCGCGCGCGGAGCGAGCTCGAGAGTCAGGCGCTACTCACCGCGCAGACGATCGCCGCCGGTATCGGCAAGGAGGGCCTACGGAGCGGGCCTGCCCTCAACCACGAGGTCACCACCTACGCCGATGAGGTCGATGGACGCGTGATCGTCGTCGATGCCGATGGCACCGTCCTTGCCGACTCGTCCGGGCTCGCGAAGCCGAACGGCGCCGACTACGCGACGTGCGGGCGACCCGAGATCCTCTCGGCCCTCGGTCTGGCGTGTATCGATCCGAGAACCGGACGCGTCGGCCCGGCGACGCCCAAGACGCCGAAGCCCGAGACCACGATCCGTTACAGCCACACCCTGGGGGCCGAGCTGCTGGCCGCCGCCGCCCCCGTCCTGGATCAGGGCAACGTATTCGGCGCCGTCCGCATCACGCAGAACATCGCGGGCGTCAACACGGCCGTTCGCCGAGTCACGATCGCGATCGTGCTGATCGGGTTGGCCGGACTCGCAGCCGGGATGCTGGTGGCGTTCGCGTTGGCGAACTCGCTCGCGCGCCCCCTCACGAAACTCGCTTCGGCGGCGCAACGGCTCGGTGCCGGCGACCTGGCGGCGAGGGCCGGCGACGTGGGGGGAGCGTCGGAGATCCAAGCCCTCGGCGATTCGTTCGATGAGATGGCCGGCAGGGTCGAGCGCACGGTCCGATCGCAGCGGGAGTTCGTGGCGAACGCGTCGCATCAACTTCGCACGCCGCTGACAGGGATGAAGCTCCGGCTGGAGGCCGCGGCCGCCGAGACCGACGACCCGGAGCTGCGGCGGCAGATCGCCGCGGCCGACCTCGAGGTGGATCGTCTCGCGGAGACCGTCGCGAGGATGCTGGTCATGGCGAAGGGCATCGAAGAGGGTCGGGCGACACCCGTGGACCTGCGGGACGCCGCGGACCGCGCCGTTGCCCGGTGGCAGGCGAGAGCCGAGCAGCTGGGCGTGCCATTGGCCGCCGCCGGCGACGGCGGGCGCGTTTCGGCGGATCCCCTCGACATCGATCAGGTGCTCGACAACCTGATCGACAACGCACTGGCCTACAGCTCGGGCCCCGTCCAGATAGCAGCTTCGCTCATCGATGGGCAGGCTCGCCTCACCGTGAGGGATCACGGGCCAGGGATCCCCTCCGAGGAGCAGGCGCGGGTGACGGAACGCTTCTACCGGGGCAGGGGGGCGGCCACAGGAGGGTCCGGCTTGGGCCTGGCCATCGCGCGAGAGCTCGTAACCAAATGGGGCGGGGACCTCGACGTGTCGAACGCCGAGAGCGGAGGGGCGTTGATCACGCTTCGGTTCCCTGCTCAAGAGCCGCCGATCACCGCCTCCCCCGTCGCGCGGCCCTTAACCAGGTCTTATCCGGCGGCCGACTAGGTTCTTCGGATGCGACGGGGGATGCTGACGGCGCTGTACGGGCTGGGCGGGCTCGTCGCTGCCGCGACCCTCGCCTGGGCGGCGTTCACAGTGGCCGGCCAGCCGCTGAGCACGCCCGCCGAACCCATCCAACCGGTGAGCGTCGCCGCCGCGACCCCGAGCGTGTCTCCAACCGTCGCGCGCGAGTCGTCCGCGAGCCCGGCCACGCACCGTCACCATCACGCGACGCCTGCCTCTTCCCCTAGGCCGGCCACCGCGCCCGTCGGCGTGCCCACCGCGGCACGCACGATCCCACCCGTGACCCACTCGAGCCCTCCACACCCCTCGGACGACTCGTCACCCGACGGCGGCTCCGGCCACGGCGACGACTGAGCCAGCCCCTTCGCGAATAGGGAGCCGGCGACCGACATGAGGGACAGAGGTCCCGATGAACGCGGGCCCACAGACTCCCTGCGACCCGGATCGGCCGCAACACACTGCGGAGGTCGATCCGATAAGGAGTCATCATGCGCGTCGTTCGAAGCTCGATCTTCGTCCTTGCAACGCTGGTCGCCCTCGCAGGTGCTGCATGCGCGCCGAGGACCGCTGCCATCGGCGGGGGAGGAGGTGAGCAGGCCGCTGCGGGCCCCAAGACGGTCTCGGTGACCCTCTCGGACTTCACGATCGCTCCCGCCGACATCCAGGTCCCCGCGGGGCAGCCGCTGGAGTTCAACGTCACGAACCAGGGCCCCTCGGCGCACACGTTCACCATCGTGGTCGATGGGCAGCAACGTGGCACCGACCTGATCCAGCCGGGATCCAGCGCGACGCTGAAGGTCGATGCGTTGGCGGCGGGCTCGTATGACGCTCTGTGCACGGTGCCGGGGCACGAAGCGGCGGGCATGAAGGCGACCGTCACGGCGACGGGGGCCACGGGCACCTCCGGCACGACTGCGATGGCCTCGATGGGCCCGACGGGCTCCACCGGCTCGGGCGCTGCCATGACCCCTCAGCAGATGGCTGCCATGCATGCGGCGGGGGTGAAGGCATTCCTCGCCGGCAATCAGACCTCGATCCAGGGGAACCGGCCCCTGACGCCGCAGATCGTCAACGGGGTGAAGGTCTTCCGTCTGTTCGTCTCGCGGATCCCGTGGGAGGTTTCGAAAGGGACGTTCGTGAACGCGATGGCGTTCAACCAGCAGGTCCCAGGGCCGCTCATCCGCGTGCGCCAGGGCGACCGAGTGGCGTTCGACGTCGAGAACCAGCTGGACCAGCCGTTCGTCCTGCACTTCCACGGGATGACGGTGCCGAATAGCCAGGACGGGGTGCCCTACGTGACCCAGAACCCCATCATGCCGGGCCAGGCCTACGTCTACCACTTCACGATCGTGAACCCGCCCGGCTTCTACATCTACCACTCGCACTTCAACTCCACGGAGCAGGTGGGGGACGGGCTGTATGGGGGCATGATCGTGCTGCCGCGCAGGGGAACGTGGGAGTACCCCACCTACACGCTGGACGCGTACGGGCGCATGAAGCTCGGCAGCTGGGCCAAGATCGCCGAGGAATACACGATGATCCTGGGCGACGGCCCGCTCGGCTACGTCATCAACGGGAAGTCGTTCCCGGCTACGACCCCACTCGTCGCGCACAAGGGCGACTGGGTGTTGATCCACATGGCGAACCTGGGCTCCCTGCTGCATCCGATGCACCTACACGGATACCACTTCGAGGTGGTCGCCCAGGATGGGTATCCACTGTCCCAGCCCTACATGGCGGACACGCTCGTGGTCGCACCGGGTCAGACGTTCGACATCTTGGTCCACACGATCTACCCGGGAGCATGGGCCTTCCACTGCCACATCCTTCCCCACGTCGAAGGACCGCAGGGGATGTACGGGATGGTGACGGCCCTGGTGGTGAAGTAGGCGTTCGTCGAAGCGCGCGATCGACGGGTTGGGGGGAAACGCGCGCCGGGAGGGAATCGAACCCCCAACCTTCTGATCCGTAGTCAGATGCTCTATCCGTTGAGCTACCGGCGCAGGTCAGTCAGGGTAACACCGGGGTCCATCCTCATGAGATGAGGGGCGTGGCCTTCGCGAGGAGCGCGTCGGTCTCCTCAATCGCCGGGCTCATCCCGCAGCCCATAAAGATCTCACGTGCCTGCTGCAACGCCTCGGTGGACTCGCCCGGGCGCGAGAGCTCCAGCAGGCATCGGCCTTGACCCAGCAGCGCGAAGCCCTGCTCGGGCACGGCCCCGAAGCTCTCCCAACGCGAGGCGGCATCGGCGTAGGCGTCAGCGGCCGCCTGCGTCTCCCCGCAGGATTCGGCGAGTGCCGCCTGCACCGCAGCTAGGGCGTGCTCCGCGTTCGGGAAGCGCCGGGTCAGGTGGCTCGCGAGCCGCTCGGCGAGCTCTGGCTCACCGATCTCGATCGCTGTGCGCGCCATCGCAGGGAGGTACTTCGGGTACTCGGCGTCACTGCCGATGTTGGGCGTCCGCTCGGCCTCTTCAAGCAACTGAGCCGCCCACTTGGCATCGCCACTGGCGGCACAGGCGATCGCCACCGCGCCCAACAGGGCGATCGTATCGACGCGCCCCAACTCCCGCGCGGACGACTCGATCGATCCCCAGAGCTCCCTCGTGTCGTGGGCCCGACCTTGGTAGGTAGAGGCAAGAACCTGGATCAGGCGGATGAAGATGAGGTTGAAGGCATCGCCCCCGGCTTGGGCGCGTGACGACTGCGACACGGCTCCGGCGAGCGCCCCGTCGATCTCCCCAGCCGCGAAGAGAGAGTCAAGGCTACCCGTGGTCATGTGGGATGCCCACGCGCGCAGTCCCCGGGATTCCGAGAATCTGATCCCCTCCTCGTACGTCTGGAGCGCGGCACGAGGTCCTTCGTAGGCGTGGAGAGAGACGGCGAGGTTGTTGTAGAGGGACCCTGCCTTGAACAGCTGGTTGGCGTCGATGCTCGACCTCAGGGCCTCCCGATAGTCGGTCAGGCCTCCGGGATCGCCGAGCGCGCAACGGGCCATGGCCCGGCACTCGAGTGCTCGCGCGTCCCGCTCGAGGCCGAGCCGGGCACCGACATCGAGCGCCCGTTCAGCCAGGGCAAGTCCTTCCGCGGGCCTGCCAAAGGCCGTCGCCCGGTTCGAGACGCCGGCGAGCGCGTCGATGAGTTCGGGGCCGGGTGGCAGCGGCTCGAGCTGCGCCAGCGCCTCCGACCGGACCTCGTAGCTGCGGGGGTCGTTCAGACGGAGGTACACCGTCGCGATGGAGCTGATGGCCCGTGCGGCCGCTAAGGCGTCGCCTTCTTCCCGGAACGTCGCGATGGCCTCCTCCAGCGCCGCGGCGGCGTCCGTGAAATGCCCGGACTGGTTCGCCGCATCGCCGAACCGGGCAAGTAGCTCGGCGCGTGCCGGATGGCCCGGCGGAGTTAGCTCCAGCGCTCGCTCGAAGGCGGCCAAGGCGGCCGCGGTGTCCAGTCCCAGCGCGCGATCTCCGGCGAGGATCAGGAAGCGCAACGTTGGCGCCTCGAGCTCTCTGACCTGCTCGTCCTGACCTGCGGCCCTCGAAAGCTCCAGGGCGGAGCTGTAGTGGTAGGCCAGGACCTCAGCGAGATCCTCGAGGCGTTCAGGAGCCTTGGACTCGATCCACCTCGCCGCCGCCACGTGGCGCGACGCGCGAGACGCGCGCGGGAGCTGGGCGTACGCGACATCGCGGGCAAGCACGTGCCAGAAGGCGTACTCGGCTTCCCCCTCCATGCTCGATCGCCGGGCGGGCCGCACAAGCTCTTTCCGCGAGAGCTCGTGCATCGCCTCGGTGACCTCGGCCTCGGTGAGGTTGCCCATCGCGGCGACCGCACCGGCCCAGAACACCTTGCCGATGACCGCGGCGTCGGCGAGCATCGCCTTGCGTCCGGTGGAGAGCGTGTCCAGGCGCGCGGCGATCAGCGCCTGGATCGAGTCCGGGAATGGGATCTCCGCGCCTTCCGTGAGCTCCCAGCTCATCCCCTTTCGGGCCACGAGACCTCTGTCCTTGAGCATGCGGACGAACTCCTCCGCATAGAGGGGGTTCCCGCCCGATCGCTCCAGGACCGGCACCTGCAGTGCGACGGGGATCACCGAGGTCTCAAGCAAGGCGGAAACCAGACGTGTTGTTTCTCCTTCGGTGAGCGGCGAGAGCAGGATCGTGTTCGTGTTGAGGAGACCATTGGCGAAGTCGGGATGACGCTCGTGAAGTTCGGGCCGCGCGGTCCCCACGATCAAGAGTGGGACCTCCTCGGCCCGATCGGCGAGGTGCTCCAAGAACGCGAGCATCGCCGGGTCGGCCCAGTGGAGATCCTCGAATACGAGCACGGTCGGGTCCTGCTCGGCGATGCGCTCGAGGAACCGTCGCCAAGCGGTGAAGAGCTCCTCGCGCTCGGCGGACGAGGTGGCCTCGATCCCCAGGAGCGGCAGCAGGCGCTGGCGGAACCATCCGCGCTCCGGTCCCTCCGGAAGCACGTCCTCGAGCTTGGCGATCGCGGCATGAGGTGGGTCGGACTCCAGGATGCCCGCATGCGCTTTGAGGATCTCTCCGAGGGCCCAGAAGGTGATGCCCTCCCCGTAAGGCAGGCATCGACCCTGGCGCCACCTGATGAGGTCGGGGATCTCGTTCATGCAGCCGAAGAGCTCTGCCACGAGGCGGGACTTGCCGAGCCCCGGCTCGCCCACCACCGTGACGAGCTGGACCGAATTCGATGCCCGCGTCTTCTCGAAGATGCCCTTCAGCAGGGCCAGGTCGATCTCACGGCCGACGAACGGAGAGTCGGGGGTCCGGGTGAGGTCGGCGCCGAACCGGGACCGTGAGGACTTCGCCCAGAACACCCGGACCGGCCGGGCTTTGCCCTTCAGGACGGCGGACTGCAGCTCCTCGTAGTCGAAGACAGGCTCCGTGGCTTCGAAGGTGCCGATGCCCACCGCCACGCCCATCTCCGGGGCGATCGACTGGATCCTGGACGCCGTGTTGATCGCGTCTCCGGCGAGGAACCCCTCACCCGAGCCGGGAGTGATGCCGAGTCGGACGAGGGCGTCGCCCGTGTTGATGCCCACTCGGAGCCTCAGCGACCTTCCGATGGCGGTGAGGTCCTCGGCGGCCTCGGTGATGCGCAATCCGGCCCGGACCGCCCGTTCGGGATCATCCTCGTGCGCGGCCGGGACACCGAACACCCCCACGACTGCGTCGCCGATGAACTTCTCGACGATGCCGCCGTGGGCCTCGATCTGGGCCCGGGCAATCGAGAAGTAGTCCGCGAGCATCTTGGCCACGTCTTCAGGATCCGCGGACTCGGAGGCGGCGGTGAACCCGACGAGGTCGCAGAAGAGCGCGGTGACGACCTTGCGTTCCTCGGCGACAGGATGAGAGGGCGCGGCGCCGAGGAGCGTCGCGCACTCCTCGCAGAACTTCGCGCCATCTCGATTCTCGTGACCGCAGGACGGACAGATCATGGCTTGCCGGAGTCTATGGCGACGCAACCCTCTAGGCGAAGCGACAGATGGGCCAACGCCTCGCAGTGACAGCATCTAACTCGACTCGCACCGCTTGTCCGTGACCAGGAGACACGCGAGCGTCGCACACCGCTCAGCGTTTCATGCTCCGTAGTCAGATGCTCTATCCATTGAGCTACCGGCGCAGGATGGTCATCCTGCCGTGCGCCGAGGTGAGGTCCCGGGCAGCGGTGTCTGCGAGCATGGTCGGCCATGGACGGGCCGGGAGAAACTGCGAGCCAGACGCTTCACCGCCTCACATCGCACGGCCCGTACGACGCCGAGCACCCCGATCTGATCTGGGAGCCACCCGTCGATGACCTCCGAGTGGTCGCCGGCCTGGTGGTGAACGACACCGACCGCCTCCCCTGGTTCTACAAGCGGTACGAGCAGGACCTGCCCACGTTGCGACTCCCTCGCGAGCTTCCGACCACGAAGGCGTCGACCGTCGGAGTCTTGGCCGGCACCGCCGCGATCCAGCCCGGGACGCTCGACCTGCCGCAGGTGTCGCGGCTGCTTCACCTATCGGCAGGCGTGGTTCGGACGATGGTGCGGCCGTATGCGACATGGCTGTTCCGCGCCGCGGGGTCGGCCGGCGGACGGTTCCCGCTGGAGCTCTACATCGCGGTGCCAGCAGGTCACGATCTCCCGGCAGGCGTCCACTGGTACCAGCCGGAGGCGCACGCGCTCGTCCAGGTCGGCCCACCCCCGACCGGCGGCGCGCCCACCGTCGTCGTGACCGGCGTTCCGTGGCGGACGGGATGGCGCTACCGAGAACGCGGATACCGGCACGTCTATTGGGACGCCGGCACGATGCTTTCCCAGCTGCTCGCCGTCGCGGCGTCGGCCGGCGTTGAGCCCTCGCTCTTCACGAGGTTCCCGGATGCCGTCGTCGCGTCGCTCGTCGGCGCGGACGGAGTCCACGAGTGGCCGGTGGCGGTCGTGGCGCTCGGCGGAGAGACTCCCGCGATCGACGCGACCGGTGCCACCGAGCCAGGACGTGTCGACACGGCACCCGTCGAATTCCCTCTCGAGACGGCCGCCCAGCGAGCCGGCGACATGGACACTCTCGAGCCCCCGTGGAAACGCTCGGACCCCGTCGAGACACCGATCAAGGACGGGCCGCCGATCGACTCCGTCGCGCTGTCGAAGGGTTCGATCAGGCTCCTCGACCGGACGAAGAGCGTCTCCCACGACATGTTCCGAACGTCGATGCTCGCGGCGATGCGTGGCATCGACGTGTCGCACTCGATCGCCGTTCACGCCGTCGACGGCATGACGCCCGGCATCTACCGGTGGCCCGAGACCGCGCCGCGGCGGCCCGGGGACGTTCGCGACGAGCTGTACCGGCTGGCGTTCGAGCAGGAGCTCGCACAGGCGGCGGCGTTCGTCACGATCGGCACCGCGGACATCGGCGCGCTCGACGACCGGGGCTACCGCGAGGCGCTGCTCGGCGCGGGCATCGTCGAAGGACGGCTCCACCTGCTCGCGTATGCGCTCGGCGCCGCCGCCTCCGGCATGACCTTCGCGGACACCCTGCTCGATGGGGTGGTGGGCGAGCGGGTCGACGGCCTGCTCCTCACGTGCGTCGGCGTCCCCGAGTACCCGTCGGCGATCGGCGGCGCGCCCGGCTCGCCCACCGAGGTGCGAAGGGTGGAAGCGCGGTCGTCATGACCGACCCCGACGACCTGATCGATGGGGCGGCCAAGGCCGGATTCGAGGGGTGGGACTTCTCATGGCTCGCTAACCGCAGCGACGACCCGATGATCACCACCACCTGGCGGCATCGTCGTATCCGTCGCCGGGCATCTTCCTGCCAGCCGGGGGATGCGATCTTCACGGAGTGGTCCGCGATCTCGAAGGGTGAGTCCTCGTTCCGAGCTTGGCGACAAGCAGATTCTTGAGGTCGAGGTCGAGGTCGTAGTTGAAGCTGGTGAACACAGGAACCTTCGCCACTCCGCGCCCCTCAATTGGCCGTCTGCCAGCCGCTTGAAGCCCTGGCTCGGCCGGCCGATCACGCGTCGATCTTGTCGAGAAGTTGCTCCAGAGCCTGCGCTCGTACTCGTCCGATTCCTCGCCGAGTCAGCGCAGCACCTGCGCAACGGCGTCGCGTTCGGCCTTGTTCACTTCGACCGTTGCGGTCGGCCCGGCTTCGAGCGTCGCTGACTCCTTCGGCGCAATCGGTGGCGAGTGAAGCTTGCACAGGTCTGGCGCGACCGCAACTCAGCGCGTAACTCGGCCGTCACCGCTCCAGCGGTCACGATTCAGTGCGAAGGATCGCTCACCGTTGGGACCGGCATGCTCCGTAGTCACATGCTCTATCCGTTGAGCTACCGGCGCCGATCTACCTGCGGCATCAGCATATCGTCTGGCCGCTCAGCGCTTCCCGGGCATGAGGACGCGTCGCGAGGGTCGGGTTCAGTCGAGCTTCTGGCATCCGGAATCGAAGGGACGAGCCCCTACGATGAGCGCGATCGCCTGCTTCAGGAGCGTGGCGGTCTCGGTGAACGCAGATGTCCGAGCCGCTCGAAGATGGCGCGGCGTGTTGGAGGACGGTTGCGGTTCGCTTTCTCGATCGGCTCTGTAGTAGGTAGGTAGTCCCAAGACTCGCGCCCTCCCGCTCACCGTCCTAGGCTGCGCAGGTGATCCAGTGTCAGGTCTGCGGACACGACAATCCCGAGAGGAACAAGTTCTGCGGGGAGTGTGCCGCGCCCCTCGTCCACGCCGAGCCCAGGTCCGAGGTTCGCAAGACCGTCACGATCGTCTTCTGCGACGTGGTGGGCTCGACGGCGATGGGCGAGGTGCTCGATCCCGAGTCGCTTCGTCGCGTGATGGGGCGCTTCTTCGACGCGATGCGCACGTCGATCGAACGCCACGGCGGCACCGTTGAGAAGTTCATCGGCGATGCGGTCATGGCGGTCTTCGGGGTCCCCCAGGTCCATGAGGACGATGCGCTGAGGGCGGTGCGCGCGGCGGTCGACATGCGCACCGCTCTGGCCCCCCTGAACGACGATCTCGACCGTGACCACGGGATCACGCTCGCCTGCCGGATCGGGGTGAACACCGGCGAGGTCGTGGCCGGTGCCGGCGATCAGACGATCGCGACGGGAGACGCGGTGAACGTTGCGGCACGCCTGGAGCAGGCCGCTTCGCCGGACGAGATCCTGCTCGGGGACGCCACGTTCGCGCTGGTGCGTGATGCGGTCATCGTTGAGCCGATGAACCCCCTGACAGCCAAGGGAAAGACCGATCCGGTGTCCGCGTTCCGTCTCCTCGAAGTCACGCCGGGAGCGGCCGGGTTCTCACGACACCTCGACGCACCGATGGTGGGCAGGGAACGGGAGCTCGCGCTCCTTCGGAGTGCGTTCGAGCGAACGGTGAGTGACCAGGCGTGTCAGCTCTTCACGGTCCTCGGCGTCGGGGGCGTGGGCAAGTCCAGACTCATGGCTGCCTTCATCGACGAGCTCGGCGATCGTGCCACCGTGCTGCGTGGCCGGTGCCTCCCGTACGGGGAGGGCATCACGTTCTACCCGTTGGCCGAAGCGCTGCTCGATATCGCGAACCTGAACGAGGCCGATACTCCGCAGGCTGCCCGGGCCAAGCTTGCGGCGCTGGCGGGGTCGGGTGAGGATGCCGACAGGATCGCCGAGCAGGTGGGGCAGGCGATCGGGATCGCCGGAAGCGAAACCGCACCGGAGGAGACACTCTGGGCGATCCGGATGCTGCTGGAAGAGCTAGCCGCAGGACGGCCCCTTGTCTTCGCGATCGATGATCTGCAATGGGCCGAGCCGAAGTTCCTGGAGCTCGTCGAACACGTTGCAGACCTCGCGCGAGACTCCTCGATCCTGCTCGCGTGCATGGCACGCCCCGAACTCCTCGACGATCACCCCGGGTGGGCCGGCGGGAAGCTGAACGCCACCTCGATCCTCATCGAACCTCTGGGTTCCGAAGAGTGCGGGATGCTCGTCGCGAACCTGTTGGCGGACGACAACGTGGACGAAACTGTCCGCAAGCGGATCGCGGAGGCCGCCGAAGGGCACCCCCTTTACGCGGAGGAGATCACCGGGCTCCTGGTCGATGAGGGTCGCCTCGTGATGGAGGAAGGCCGATGGATAGCGACCGGCGACCTGTCCGATGTTCCGGTCCCGCCCACGATCTCGGCGCTGCTCGCCGCACGGCTGGACAAGCTGCCGGCCAAGGAACGTCGGTTGATCGAGATCGCCTCGGTGATCGGGCAGATCTTTTACTCCGCCGCCATGCGCGCGTTGGCGAGCGACCGATCCGATGAGGTCGAGTCCGGGATCAGGTCCCTCGTCCGCAAGCAGTTCATCAGGAACGAGCGATCCGATCTCCCGGAGACCGAGGCGATGGCATTCCGCCACTTGCTCTTCCGCGATGCCGCCTACGACGCGGTACCGAAGGCTGCCCGCGCCGAACTGCACGAGCGGTTCGCTGATTGGCTGGACGAAGCCGGAGGATCGCTGGGGGAGCAAGACGAGATCGTCGGCTACCACCTCGAGCACGCCTACCGCTACCGGGTCGAGCTGGGAGCGGTGGCCGAACGGGAGCGGCAGCTCTCTGATGCTGCAGGTCGACGCCTCGCGGCCGCGGGCGAACGGGCATTCGCCCGTAGCGACAACTCGGCAACGATCAACCTCCTCACTCGAGCGTGCGCATTACTGGCTCCCGACGATCCATTGCGGCTCAGCATCATGTCGGACCTCGGCGTGGCGCTCGCCGCGGCTGGAGACGTGGATGGCGCAAGGGCCGTTCTCGGCGAAGCGGTCGAGCGAGCCGCGGCCGCTGGCGATGACCAGATGCGGATGCACGCCGTCCTCCAGCGGTGGATGGAACTCGGAGAAGGTGATGGGGCGCAAGCCCGAGGTGATGCCGAGGATGCCCTCGCCGTCTTCGAGGCGGCGGGAGACGAACGGGGCCTTTCAAGAGCGTGGCGACTCCTCGCGACCGTTCAATCCGGTGACGGCCTGGGCGAGCGGGAGTTGGAACAAGCCCTCGTTCACGCGCGCAATGCAGACGACGTCGGTGAGCAGTCCGCCATCTATTGGCAACTCGGTGTCGTCCTCACCCGGGGGCCCACCCCGGTCGGGGAGGCGATCAGGCGATGCCAGGAGATCCTTGCGGAGACCGAGGGGAACCGAACCATCGCGGGATACATGTTCCACGCGATGGCGCACCTGAGGGCTCGGCAAGGCGAGTTCGAGGAGGCGTTGCGTCTGGCCTCCCGATGCCGCGACATCCAATGGGAGAACGGCGCCGTGTGGTCCTACTGGGTACACGCCGAGATCCCTTGGGACATCAAGATGCTCGCCGGCGAGCCCGATGAAGCCGTAGAGATCCTCACGGAGGGCTACGAGCAGATCGAGCGGATGGGCACCACGTTCCCGTTACTCTCGGCCTTCTTGGCTCAATCCCTCTATGCGGTTGGCCGATTCGATGAAGCTGAACGAAGAGCGCAGGTGGCCGTCGACGCGGTCGACGATGATCTGGGGCGGTGCGCGGGGATGGGCGTGCTCGCCAGGGTGTTGGCACGGCGGGGTCGTCTCGAGGAGGCGGAGCACATGGCGAGGGAGGCCGTCGCGTACTTCGAAGGGACCGAGTACTCGATCGACCGGACCGCCGTCCTGATGGATCTGGCGGAAGTCCTGCGTCTAGCTGGGCGTCCCGAAGAGGCCGTTTCTACCCTGCGCGATGCGCTCGATCTCTTCGAGCAAAGGGAGGACCGCGTTTCGTCCGCTCATGCAGAAGAACTGATCGAGGAACTCGCAAACGGCTCAAGAGCCTGACGCCTTCGCACGGAAGAACCCGAACCGGTGCCGATCCCGACCCGGAGCGAGATCCCAACCGGGAGAGCGCGCGGCGCATCGCGCTGTTGCGGGATGTGGTGACCTGAGGAGTTACCCGTGGATGGCGGAGGCCGCCCCGCGGCCCCACCAGATCGCCTGGGACAACGACCGCAGCAGGATCTCGGCCGAGGCGAGGTTCGTCGCGACCGGGACACCGTGCACATCGCACACCTTCAGCAGGGCCTGGATGTCGGGCTCGTGTGGGTGCGAAGTCAGCGGGTCGCGCAGGAACACGACCGCGTCGACATCACCGTCCACGATCCGCGCGCCGATCTGCATGTCGCCGCCCTCGGGACCGCTCTTCGTCGTCTCGAACGTGAGATCGAGCTCCTCGGCAAGCCGGCTGCCCGTGTGGGCGGTGGCGATCAGGTTCAGCCGGACGAGCGTGGGCCGATAGCGGCTCGCGAGCCGCAGCAGGTCGTCCTTCTTCTCGTCGTGGGCGACGAGCGCCAGCGTCGCCGTCGGCTGCTCCGTGTCGGACGAGATCCCGATCGCTCGATTCATACCCCCAGGCTACGGGACGTGCACCTCGACAGGGGTCCCGGAGCGTTACGGCTCGGTGAAGATGACATGGATGACACAACCGGGCCGCGCGCGGAGACGACAGGATTCGAACCTGTGAGGGAGCGATTAAGCCCCTAACCGCTTAGCAGGCGGCTGCTTTCGGCCACTCAGCCACGTCTCCGTCGACGATTCTACCGGCGCGAGGCCACGGCGCCCCTGTACGCTGCGGGCGGTGTCGGACGTCATCGTCGTGGGCGGCGGCATCATCGGCGCCGCGAGCGCGTTGGAGCTCACGCGCGCGGGCGCGCAGGTCACGTTGATCGAACGTGACGAGTTGGCGGCGGGCGCCAGCGGACGCAACCAGGGCTGGCTGGTGGCGCTCCGGAAGATCCCGTCAACGTCCCCCTCCACGAGCGCTCGCTCGAGCACTACCTGGAGGCCGTCGACCGGGCGCCGATCCCCGCGTGGATCGACCGTGGATCGGTCGGATACCTCCTTGTGGCCCTCGACGGCGACGGGATCGAGCCCGGGCGATCTTCCCGATGGCGCCGAGACGCTCGACGCCGATGCCGCCCGCGCGCTCGAGCCGGCCCTGACGCACGACACGGCGACGGCTGGCTCGTGGCCGATGGCGGCCGCCGCGTCGACCCCGCGGCACTGACGGTCGGTCTCGCGCTGCTCGCCGCCTGAGGGGCGCCACCATCCGCCACCACCTCACCGCCCGAGCGTTCACGACGGACGGCGACCGGGTCACCGGGCGTCGTCACCGACGACGGCGCCCTCCACGCCGACAGCGTGGTGATGGCCGCGGGGCCGTGGTCGAACGAGATCCTCGGCCGGATCGGCGTGCATCTGCCGCTGTGGTCCGCCCGCGGCTGGATCGTGCGTCTTCGGCCCGCCCCCCCGCTGCGTCAGCCATCTGGTCGAACGGGTGGGATGGCGACGCACCGATCTGGCACGGCGACGCCGTGCAGCCGCTCACCGCTGGAACGCTTCGTCGAAGAGGGTGTGCACGCGGCGGGCGGCGCGGTGTTGAGCCCGCATCCGGACGGATCCGTGCTGGTGGGCTCGTCGCGGGAGGTCGTCCGTAGGCCCGGAACCGGCCGATCCCGATGATCGTCGCGCGCCAGGTCGACGCAGGCGATCCGGCTCGTGCCCGTCCCTCGCCGAGGCGGTCGTGGAATCCAGCTGGTGGGGCGTGCGGCCGATGTCGCCGGACGAACGTCCGATGATCGGCGCCATGCGTGACGGCCTGATCGTGGCCACCGGCCACGGCAGCGAGGGCATCATCCTGGGCCACGGCACCGCGGAGCTGGTCCGCGCCCTGGTCTCAGGCAACCCACCCTCCATCGATCCAGCGCCCTTCGATCCCGCTTCCCGTTCCTGAGGGCGTCGGATACGCCGCACGGCGGTAGGATGCGGTCCCTACCTGCCCATGGCCATCCTTACTCTCGGGATCTCCTTTCGTCGCGCGCCGATCGAGCTGCTCGAGCGGCTCGGATTCACCGACGACGATCTCGCGAAGGCCTACCGCCATGCGCTCGACCTGGACGGCGTGGCAGAGCGCCGTCATCCTGTCCACCTGCAACCGCGTCGAGGTCTACGCCGACGTCCCGACCTACCACGCCGGGTTCCTCGCGCTGAAGCGCCTGCTGACCGAGACCCGCGGCGTGCGCTCCGACGAACTCTCCGAACCGCTGTACGCCCACTGGGAGCAGGACGCCGCCGACCACCTGTTCTCGGTGGCGGCGGGACTCGACTCCATGGTGCTGGGCGAGACGCAGATCCACGCGCAGGTCCGCGAGGCGATGCGGCGCGCCGAGGCCGAGGGCGCCGCCGGCCCGGCGCTCGGCGGGCTGTTCCGCGCTGCGGTGCGGTGCGGGCCGCCGCGTTCGGCGCGAAACCGCCGCTGGGCGCGGCGCCGGACGCCTTCGTGGCGCTCGCCGCCGACCTCGCGTCCGAGGGCTCGGGTGGCCTCGGAGGTCGTGACGTGGTGGTCGTGGGTGCCGGACAGATGGCGGCGCTCGCCGTGCAGCACCTTCGCGGCGCGCGGCGCGGGTCCGGTCCGGATCCTCAACCGGTCGCTGGCGCACGCACGCGCCCTCGCGGAGCGCACGAACGCCGAGCACGGCGACCTGGATGCGCTGCCGGCGGCCATGTCGCACGCCGACGTGGTCGTGAGCGCCACCGGCGCCGCCGGCATCGTGGTGCATGCGCGACGCGGTCGGCCGGCGCCATGCTCGACAGACCCGCTCGCCCACTGACGCTCATCGATCTCGCCGTCCCGCGCGACGTCGACCCGGAGGCGGCGGGGATCCAGGGCGTGCACGTGATCGACATCCTGACGCTTCGGGAACACCTCGCCGACCGTGACGAGGAGACCGTGCTTCAGATCGCCGACGCCCGCAGGATCGTCGACGAGGAGGTCCGGCGCTACGTGGTGCGCCGGCGCGGCGACGAACTCGCTCCGCTGATCCGTGCCGTGCGGCGTCGCGGCGATCGCATCGTCGCCGACGAGCTCGAGCGCTACGCGTCGCGTCTGGCGTGAGCTCACGCCCGATGAACGCTCGGCCGTGGAAGCGATCGCGAGCGGCATCGCGGCGAAGCTCCTGCACGATCCCATCGTGGGACTGAAGGAGCGTTCCGAGCCCGGCGCGGATGCGCTGCACGCCAAGGTGCTCGCCGAGCTGCTGGGGCTCGATCCCGAGGCGGAGTGAGACCCCTCCGCATCGGGACGCGGCGCTCGAAGCTGGCGGTGGCGCAAGCCGAACTGATCCGCGACGCGCTCGCCACGGGGGGCGTCGACGCCGAGCTCGTGCCCATGTCCACCTCGGGCGACGCAGGCGCCGACCGCCGGCGCGGCCGCCCAGGGCCTCAAGGGCCTGTGGATCGATGCCATCCTCGACGCCTTGGAATCGGAGTACATCGATCTTGCCGTGCATTCGGCGAAGGACCTGCCCGCCGACGATGAAGATGGGCTTCGTGGTCGCGGCGGTCCCCGAGCGTGCGGACGCCGGTCGACCTGCTGATCACGCGCGAGTCGTCGCTGCCGCCCGGCGCCGTCATCGGCACGTCGTCGTTGCGCCGGCGGGCCCAGCTGCTCGCCGCGTTCCCGGGCCTTCGTGTCGTCGAGCTCCGCGGCAACGTCGACACGCGCTTGCGCAAGCTCGAGGACGGAGAGGTCGACGCAGCGATCTTGGCCGCGGCGGGCCTCGCCCGGCTCGGGATCGCTCCACCGTTCGCCCGGCCGTTGCCGCTCACGCAGATGGTGCCCGCGCCCGGGCAAGGCTGCCTCGCCGTCCAGTGCCGGGACGGCGACGACGCCACGCGCGCCCTGCTCGCGCCTCTGGACCATCCGGCGTCCCACACGGCGCTCGACACCGAGCGTTCGCTGATGTGGCGCCTGGGCGGCGGCTGCGCCCTCCCGCTCGGTGCGTTCGCCGAGTTCGACGAGCGTGGCGACCGTCGCACCTGATCGCCGTCATCGCCACGGTGGACGGCGATCGGCTGCTCCGTGTTGAGGAGGTGGGCACCGAGCCCGAGGTCGTCTCGGCCGCGGCCGCGAAGGCGCTGATCGCCGCAGGTGCCGAAGAGATCCTTGCCGAGGTCAGGTCGGCGTGACCGCAGGCGCGGACCCTAGCCGGAAGGACGATCGTCGTGACGCGCCGCCCAGGAGCAATCCGCTCGACTGGCGGCGGCCCTCCGCCGGCGCGGGGCGCACGTCATCGCCGCCCCGGCGATCAGCGATCGCGCCGATGCGCGCAGGCGGCCCTGACCCGAGCGCTGAAGGATCTGACGGCCGGCGACTACGCATGGATCACGCTCACGAGCCGCGCGACGGTGACGTGCTCGCCGAGCGCCTCGCTTCGCTCCCAGGACGTCCGCGCCGATGTCGCGGCGATCGGCGACGGCACCGCGGAGGCGTTCCGCTCGTGGGCGCGGGCGCGCTCCGCACTGCAGCCGCCCGACCTTCACGACGGCCGCGCTCGCGCGCGCGTTCCCGCGGGGCCGGGGTCGCGTCCTGTGCGCCCGCGCGGACATCGCGCCGCGGGCCTCGAGGCGGCGCTCGCCGCGAAGGGCTGGACCGCCGAGCGCGTCGACGCCTACCGGACGGCGTTCGCGCGCTCGCTCCCCAAGCCGGCGCGCGCCGCCCTGAAGGCGGGCGAGGTCGACGCCGTGACGTTCACGAGCGCGTCGACCGTCCGCGGGTTCGTGGGCGCGCTCGGCGCGGTGCGGGGCACGCCGAAAGTCGTCTGCATCGGCCCGATCACGGCGAAGCAGGCCCGCGACGCAAGGATTCACCGTTGCGGCCGTGGCGAAGCCGCACACGATGGAGGGCCTGGTCTCGGCCCTGGAGCGCGTGCTCCACGCGTAGACTCGGGCGCATGAGCTGCCCTAGGCAACGGCCGCGGCGGCTGCGCCGAACGCCGGCCCTGCGCGACCTGGTTCGCGAGACGACGCTCGCTCGCCGCCGACCTCATCGCGCCGCTGTTCGTGAAGGAGGGCATCGCCGATGCGCGTAGCGATCCCGTCGATGCCCGGGCAATACCAACACACGCTGGAGTCGCTGCGCAAGGAGGCGGTGGACATCGCCGCGAACGGGCGTCACCGACCTTCATGCTCTTCGGCGTCCCGGCCGTCAAGGATGCCGAGGGGTCGCAGGCGTGGAACCCCGACGGCATCGCGCAGCAGGCGATCGCGGCGCTGCGGGTGGAGCTCGGCGACGATCACGTCGTCATGGGCGACCTGTGCCTGGACGAGTACACCGACCACGGCCACTGCGGCGTGCTCACGCCGGACGGCGACGTCGACAACGACGCCACGCTGGAGCGATACCGACGGATAGCGGTCGCACAGGCCGACGCCGGCGCCCACATGGTGGGGCCCAGCGGGATGATGGACGGCCAGGTCGCGGCGATCCGCGACGCGCTCGACGCCGCCGGACACCAGCGAGGTGGGGATCATCGCGTATGCGGCCAAGTTCGCAAGCGCGTTCTACGGGCCGTTCCGCGACGCCGCCGAGTGCGCGCCCCACGTTCGGCGATCGCGCGGGCTACCAGATGGACCCCGCCAACGTCGAGGAAGCGCTCCGCGAGGTCCGCGCCGACATCGATGAGGGCGCCGACATCGTCGATGGTGAAGCCGGCGCTCCCGTACCTGGACATCGTGCGCGCCGCCAAGGACGCCACCGGGTTCCCGATGGCCGCGTACCACGTCAGCGGCGAGTACGCGATGCTGAAGGCTGCCGCTGCCTAAGGCTGGCTCGACGAACGCCGCGCCGTGCTGGAGTCCCTCACCTCGATCCGGCGCGCCGGCGCCGACCTGATCCTCACCTACTACGCGAAGGACGCCGCCGCCTGGCTCGCCGCCGGCTGAGCGCCCGCGGGCACCGGTGGGTTCGGGACCGCGGTCGGAACGGCTCTTCGAACGCGCGCGGGAGCTGATCCCCGGCGGGGTCGACTCGCCGGTGCGGGCGTTCGGCGGCGTGGGCGGCACGCCGATCTTCGTCGAGCGCGGCGAGGGCGCGTACCTGATCGACGTCGACGGCAACCGCTACGTGGATCTGGTGCAGTCGTGGGGCGCGCTGCTGTTCGGTCACGCGTGCCCGGAGATCGTCGAGGCCGCCGTCGGCGGCGGCCGCGGAGGGCACGTCGTTCGGCGCCCCCACCGAGCGCGAGGTGGAGCTGGCGCAGCGCATCGTGGATGCCGTGCCGAGCGTGGACATGGTGCGCCTCGTGTCGTCGGGCACGGAGGCGACGATGTCGGCGATCCGGCTCGCGCGCGGCGCCACGGGCCGGGACCTCTTCGTCAAGTTCGAGGCTGCTACCACGGACATTCCGACGCGCTGCTGGCGAAGGGCGCCGGCAGCGGGCTCGCCACGCTGGGGATCCCGTCGTCGCCCGGCGTCACCGAAGGCGCAGCGCGCGACACGCTCACCGCGCCGTATAACGACCTCGAGCGCGGCTCAAGGCCTTGTTCGAGGAACGAGGACACGAGATCGCCGCGTCGATCGTGGAGCCCGTCGCCGCGAACATGGGCGTCGTGCCGCCCGAACCCGGGTTCCTGGAGGGGCTCCGCGAGCTGTGCGACATCTCGGGCGCCCTGCTCTTCTTCGACGAGGTCATCACCGGCTTCCGCATCGCCTACGGCGGGCGCGCAGTCCTACTTCGGTGTGACGCCGGACCTCTCGACGTTCGGCAAGGTGATGGGGGGTGGGTTCCCGTGCGCGGCCTTCGGCGGCCGCCGCGACGTCATGGAGCAGCTCGCGCCGATGGGTCCCGTCTACCAGGCGGGCACCCTCAGCGGGAACCCGGTGGCGGTCGCGGCGGGCATCGCGGCGCTCGACCTGGCGCAGGAACGCGATCCCTATCCGACGCCCTGGAGCGCACGGCGGCGCGATCTGGCCGCCGGGCTCGGCTGCGGCGTTCGCGGCCTCGGCGGTGCCCGGTGACGATCAATCGCGCGGGCTCGCTCCTCAGTGTGTTCTTCACCGACGGGTCGGTCCGCGATCTTCGCTGGCGCCGAGCAGCGCCGATCACGAACGCTACGCGCGCCTCTTCCATCACATGCTGGCGCGCGGCGTGTACCTGCCGCCGTCGGGCTACGAGCTATGGACCCTGAGCACGACGCACGGCCCCGACGAGGTCACACGGGTCGTCGAGGCCGTGGCGTCGTTCCGCGGGTAGCTGGCGCTCCCGGCGGACGGAAGGTTCCGCCTGCCAGCTCCCCAGGCTCTGGATCAGGCCACGCCCGCCCGGACCGGCGAGTCGCGCAGGTCCACGTCCTGCACCTCGAGCGCCAGGCAGAACGTGCCGATCACGCGGTCCATGGCGTCGTGGGTCGGCGCCACCTCGCAGCGCACGGTGCCGCGGTCACCGTGCAGGTGAACTCGACCGTGTCCCCTCCCAGCGCCGCAACGTGCGCCTCCAAGATGGCGAGGTTCGCGCCCTTCCATCCCGAAGATCGCCAGCAGGTCACGACCCTCGCACTTGGAGAAGGCGATGCCGATCATCTCGGCGGCCGCGCCGGTCACCGTACGCATCCGCAGCGCCGTGTCCGTGGTCCAGAAGAACACCGGACGTCCGCCGAGGCGCCGCGCGCCGTGTCGATATCGACGAACCTCCGCGTCGGCGGAGGCGGCGTCGGCACCTGGTCCGTGATACCGATCAATTCCCACTGCCTCATCGAACTCACCCCTCCCAGGGTTTCGGGATCTCTGCTACCTGATTTCGGGTAACGGAGGGGGTGCAGCGTAGAGGTCGTTCGGACCGATTTCCGCAGGGGCCCGAAACGGTCTCTTAGGGGACTGTCGCCGACGGCGCTTGCGGGCCGCTTGTCCTTGAGGATCTCGCGGACGCAGTGGTGGCCGGGCATGCCCGTCACGCCCCCGCCGGCATGGGTGGCGCTGCTCGCCTGATAGAGGCCCGCGATCGGGGCGCGGTAGTCCGCGTAGCCGGGCGCCGGCCGCATGTGGAACAGCTGGTCCACCGTCAGCTCGCCGTGGAAGATGTTGCCGCCGATCAGTCCCCATTCGTCCTGCATCTGCTTGGGCCCGATGATCTGGCGATGCAGGATCGAGCCCTTGAAGTTGGGCGCCACGTCGTTCATCCGTTCGATCAGCCGGTCCGCGTAGGACTCGAGCTCGGCGTCGTGGCCGTCCTCCTCCGCCCATTCCTTGGGGACCCACTGCGTGAACATCGACACCACGTGCACGCCCTCGGGCGCCAGCGTCTTGTCGAACACCGTCGGGATCGCCGTGTCGCTGAACGGAAGCGTCGCGGCCTTGCCGAAGCGCGCCTCCTGGAACGCGCGTTCCAGGTAGTCGTCGTCGTCGAGGACCTGGATCGCCCCGCCGTGGACCTGCGGGTCGAACCCCGGATCGGCCGTGAACTCAGGAAGCTCGCTCACCGCGAGGTTGATCTTCACCGTGCCGCTGCGGGTCTTCCAGTGGCGGATGTCGTGCACGAACTCCTCGGGCAGCTCGCTCTCCTGCAGCTGATCCAGGAACGTGATCTTGGGGTGGATGGCGGTGACCACCAGCGGCGCCGTCAGCTCCTCGCCGCCCTCCAGCGCCACGCCGCGCACCCTGCCACCCGTGGTCAGCACGCGCCCGACCTTCGCGTTCGTGCGCATCTCGGCCCCGAACGAGCGGGCGGAGGCCTCGCACGCCGAAGAGACCGCTCCCATGCCGCCCTCGGGATACCCCCAGCTGGCGATCTGGCCGTCGCCGATGTCGCCGACGGAGTGGTGCATCAACACGTAGGCGGTTCCGGGGGCGTCGGGGCCGGCCCAGGTCCCGATGATCCCGTTCACCGCCATGAACCCCTTCACCATCGGGGATTCGAACCACCGGTCCAGCAGGTCGGAGGCGCTCATCGTGAACAGCCGCGTGATGTCGGCGACGGTCTTCTCGTCGATCTCCTTGCGGAGCTGCCATCCCGAGCTGTGCGATGTCCTTGATGTCCCCCGCCCTCTTGGAACCGAGGTTCGGCGGCGTCTGCATCAGCATCGGACCCAGGATGTCGGCGATGCGCCCGATCCATGTCTCGAAGGCGAAATAGGCGTCCGCGTCCTTCTTGGAGAAGCTGCGCGACGGACTCGTGCGTCTTCGCCTCGTCCTCGTGCTGGACGATCGAGCGCCCGCTCGGGTGCGGCAGGTAGCCCATCCCCTGTGGATGGACCTTGTAGCCGAACCGCTCCAGCTGCAGGTCCTTCTGGATCGTCGGCGGGCATCAAGCTCATCACGTAGGAGAGCGTGGTCACCTTGATGTCGGGGGCCTCGGGCCAGGGACTCATGGTGTCGGCGGCGCCGCCGGTCTTGTGCCGCGCCTCCAGCACGACCGTGCGCGCGCCGTACTTGGCCAGGTAGGCGCCGGCGATGAGGCCGTTATGGCCGCCACCGATCACGATCGCGTCGTAGCGGTTCGCCTGCTGCTGCGCCATGATGTTGAATCTCCGTTCAATCGAGGGTTCGGGGTAGGGTACACCGTCGCAGGCCATGGCGTAAATTGCCGTTGCAGGTCGTTCAGGACCTTGCCCGTCACGCCCGGACATGCTGGCGTCCCACCCTGAGGCTAGGACCGACTCCGCCACCGAGCCAGCCCGAGCCCGGCCCACCGGCGAGAAGCGCCGGCTGCACTTGCTGTCCGTTGGCGCACGTTCACGTCCCCCGACAGCTACGGTCTCCTGCTGCTCCTCATCGGCGTGACGTACGTCCTCATCTGCACGATCCATCCCGGCCGGCCTTCTCCCTGGTGCTGGTGGCCGAGATGGCAACGCTCTGGCTGGCCCTGCACACGTCCGACGCCCACCGCGCGGTCCGGGCTGGCGGCCGACGTCCTGCTGGTGATCGCGGGAGCGGCCGCCCTGGGCAATCTGCTCCAACACAACCAGACCGAGCACGTTGATCGTGGACGGCGCCGCGCTGCTTCTGTACTTCCTGGCGCCGTACGTGATCCTGCGCCACCTCGTCGGACGTCCCGAGGTCGACGCTGCAGACCGTTCTTGGGCGCCGTCTCCGCCTACCTGCTCATCGGCATGTTCTTCACGTTCCTCTACCAGTTCCTCGGCGTCGGCGCAGGCCGGCAATTTCTTCGGGGCGCAGGGAGAGGGACCCCCGCCAACTACCTGTTCTTCAGCTTCACGACGCTCACCACGACCGGCTACGGCAACCTGGTGCCGGCCGCCAACCCCGGGCAATCGCTCGCCGTGATGGAGATGATCCTCGGTCAGCTCTTCCTGATCGCCGCCGTCGGCAAGGTCATCTCCGCTGGACCCCGGCTCAAAGAGCCGGCGCCGGGAAGAGCAGAACACCCACGGCGGATGAACTGCAACGTTCGCGCCCGATGGCGAGACCATGGAAGGACGAAGGAGGAGCGATGACGAATCGAGACAGCGACGTTCGGCGCAGGATGTTTCTGGGGCGTGGAGTGGGTGTTTCGCCAGGTCCCGGGCGTGACGGAGGCCGTGAGCGGCTACAGCGGCGGGCACACGGAGAACCCCACCTACCGCGAGGTCTGCGGGCACGGCACGGGCCATGCCGAGGTCGTACAGGTGACGTTCGACCCCTCCGTCGTGAGCTACGAGCAGCTGCTGGAAGTGTTCTGGGCGATGCACGACCCGACGCAGGTGAACCGTCAGGGTCCCGACCGTGGGCGACCAGTACCGCAGCGTGATGCTTACCCACAGCGAGGCGCAGCGCGTCGCCGCTGTGGCCTCGCGGGCTCGGGCGCAGGAGCGCATCTCACAGCCGATCGCGACGCGAGATCGTGCCGTTCGAGGTCTTCTACCCGGCCGAGGACTACCACCAGCGCTACTACGACAAGACCGGCCACGAGCCGTACTGCCACGCCTCCCGTCCGGCCTCCTGGCGACCTCGGGTCTGGTGGCGGCCTCGAGCTAGGGTCCGGGCCGCCGGCTAGCCCCGGAATCCCACGACCTTGTGGCTGCCGTCGCACAACGGCTGGGCTCCCGAGTTGCCGCAGCGGCATAGGGAGACGCGCACGCCGGGGTCGATCTTGGCGCCCTCGGACGTCTCGATCGCAACCCCGCCCGCGACGCGCACCGGGCCGTCGGGTTTGAGCGCCAGGGCTGCGGTGGACCCGTCGGGTAGATCCCACCGGAAGGGCTTCACGTTGATGCCCGTGGGTGCGGGCTCATCGAAACACCGATACGGGGGCCGACGATCGCAGACGGGAAGACGCGAGGACGACCCGCACCGGCACAGAGCATAGGAACCGTCCGTCGCCAGGTCCGGCCCCAGGTTCCAACCGCCGGCCCCCTTCTCCAGGCGATGGAGCGGGACGCCGCCGGTCACCAGCATGGGTCCCCCGGGGATCACCCTGATGGAAGGCCGCTCATCCGTCACGGAACCACACCGCCTCGTGGGACCCGTCGCAGAACGGCTTGTTCGCCGAGTGGCCGCACCGGCACAGCGTCATGCGATTGCGGACCTCGTACGAGCTGCCGTCCGCCGACTGCACCGCCGATGCCCCCGCGTACCGCACAGCGGCCCGTCCTTCGTGACGACGACAGCGGCTCCGAACGAGGGTTCGAACGGCTCAGCGCCTTCGTCCGCGGCATGGTCGAGCGCCCCCGATGGACACAGATCCACCATCCGCTCCAGGCGCTCGCGCACCGCCCGGTCGGCCGTCTCCGCGATCATCTGCCACACGGTCGTGGCGCGGTTGCGCAGAATCCCGCATGCGAGCAGATCGAGCGATCGTCCGTCATCACCATGCCGTCGCCGGGATACGTGGTCGCACGCCCCGAGCGCGGTCCCCGGTCCGTTCGTCTCCGTCGTGGTCCCACTCCACGCGCTCGAGGGCTGTCGTCGCAGAACGGCTTGTTCGGGAGTGTCCGCATCGGCAGAGGGCATAACGCCTCCCAGTGGACAGCGGTTCGAGCGGCGCCCACGTCGACCGGCTCGCCGGTTCCGTTCCTCACCCGCTGCGTCGCGCCAGAGGCATGGATCCGGACACTCGGTATGGACCGCCGGGCTCGACGCGGATCGTGGGTGTCGGCTCAACCATCGCTTCGGACCTTGTCGTCGGTTCGCGCCCCATCCTACGGAGCCCCGCCCATCGAGGGTTCGCGGCCTATACTCCGAACACATGTTCGATGACCTGAACCACGCGCAGCGAGCGGCCGCCACCCATGGCGAGGGGCCGCTCCTGATCGTGGCGGGTGCCGGCACGGGAAGACCACCACCCTCGCCTCCCGGGTCGCGCACCTGATCGAAGATGGCGTGCGTCCCGAGCGGATCCTGCTCCTCACCTTCAGCCGGCGCGCGGCGCGCGAGATGGTGTCGCGGGCCGAGCGGATCACCGGCGAGCGGATGCCGGCCGCGTCTGGGGCGGCACGTTCCACGCCGTCGCGAATCGTCTGCTGCGGTCCGCGGGTCGGCCGCTCGCGCTGAGTCCCGACTTCACCGTGCTCGATCAGACCGATGCCGCCGACGTCATGAACCTCATCCGGGACGACCTTGGGTTCGGCGCGCGCGAACGTCGATTCCCGAGGAAGGAGACGCTCGCCGCGATCTACTCGCGGACGGTCAACGCCGGCGAGAAGCTGGGCGAGATCCTCAAGCGCCACTATCCCTGGTGCCTGGAGGAGGCCGGGGACATCCGGGATATCTTCGGGGCGTACACCCAGCGCAAGCGCGCAGCAGCACGTCCTGGACTATGACGACCTGCTGCTCTTCTGGAAGGCGCTCGTGCGATCACCCGAGGCCGGCGCGCAGATCGCGGCGAGGTTCGACCACGTCCTCGTCGACGAGTACCAGGACACGAACGCCCTGCAGGCCGACATCCTGGAGGGGATGCGGCCCGCGGGCTCCCCCCGCAACCTCACCGTCGTGGGTGATGACGCGCAGTCGATCTACGGGTTCCGCGCGGCGACCGTTCGCAACATCCTGGAGTTCCCCCAACGGTTCCCCGGTGCCACGATCGTGACGCTCGAACAGAACTATCGATCGATCCCCCCGATCCTTTCGGCCTCGAACGCGGTGATCGAACGCAGTCCCCAACGCCACGACAAGACGCTCTGGTCGGGACGCCCCGGCACGGTCACGCCCACGCTGCGAACCTGCTTGGACGAGGCCGAGCAGTGCGACGTCGTCTGCCACAGGTGCTCGAGCACCGTGAGCGTGGGGTCCCCCTCAAACAACAGGCGGTGCTGTTCCGCGCCGCGCACCACAGCGACCTCCTCGAGGTGGAGCTGGCGCGGCGCAACATCCCGTTCGTGAAGTACGGGGGCCTGAAGTTCCTGGAGGCAGCGCACGTGAAGGACACGCTGGCGATCCTGCGCGTCCTGGAGAACCCGTTCGACGAGGTCAGCTGGTTCCGTGTCCTGCAGTTGCCCGAAGGGATGGGGCCCGCGACCGCGCGGCGCCTCATGGCAGAGCTGGGCGTGCGACGAACGGCGATCGATCAACCCTCACCGATGACGCACCTCCTCGATCGCATCGTCGAGGTACCGCGGGGGGCCGCGGAAGGACTGCAGTCGCTCCGCTCGGCGCTGCGCGGCTGCCTCGACGAGACGGTGCTACCCCCCGCGGGGCAGCTCGAGCGCCTCCGCACCTTCTTGGAGCCCGTGTTCGCCCACCGCTACGACGCGGCGGGTGCGCGGCTGGCGGACCTGGACCAGCTCGCTCAACTGGCGTCCGCATATGACGCCCGCGGCCGGTTCCTCAGCGAGCTGACGCTCGACCCGCCGTCCTCCACGGGCGACCTGGCAGGACCGCCGCTGCTGGACGAGGACTACCTGGTCCTGTCCACGATCCATTCGGCGAAGGGCCTGGAGTGGGACGTGGTCCACGTCATCCACGCCGCCGACGGCATGATCCCCAGCGACATGGCCACCGGGGACGACGACGAGATCGAGGAGGAACGGCGCCTGTTGTACGTCGCCATGACGCGGGCCCGCGACGCGCTGCACATCTCCTTCCCCATGCGCTACTACCGGCGGCCGCGCGGGCTCGAAGACCCGCACAGCTACGCGCAGCTCAGCCGGTTCCTCGCGCACGAGGGCGTGCGGGCGTGCTTCGAGACGATCGCACCGCTCGCCGACGCACCGCGCGCCGGCGATCTGGTGGTCGGCGTCGACGGGGGCCGCCGGCGTCGACGCCTTCCTCGCCGGACTCTGGTCGGAGTGACGGGGTTCCGCCGCTCGGTAGGCTCAGGGGACATGCCTCCTGCCTATCGGACCGTGCTGCTGGATCTCTACGACACGTTCGCCTGGGCGGATTGGCACCGGTGGCAGGAGACGCTCGCCTACGAGCTCGGCGTGAGCAGCGCCGAGATCGGGCGCGCCTTCGACGTCACGCGGCCGGCGCGGAGCGTCGGCGCATACGCGGACGCCACCGCCGACCTGTCGGCCGTGATCCGGGAGGTTCGGCTCGACGTCGCTCCGGAGCGGATCGAGGAGCTCCGACGGTTGGAGCGATCCATCATCGGCAACGGGCTACGTCTGTACGAGGACTCCCTGCCGGTGTTGCGAGAGCTGCGCTCCCGCGGTGTGAAGACCGCGCTCATCAGCAACTGCTCTCACGACACACGCCCGGCCGTCGACCGGGTCGGTCTGGAGACGGAGTTCGACGCCGTGATCCTGTCGTTCGAGGTGGGCGCCCGCAAGCCGCAGCCCGCGATCTACCGGGCGGCGCTCGAGCGTCTGGATGTCACGGCCGAGGGGGCCGTGTTCGTCGACGACCAGCCGGCGTACTGCGACGGGGCCGCCGCCCTCGGCATCGACACGCTGTTGATCTCGCGCGATCCACGCGGGTTGGTGGATCCGCCACGCATCCACGAACGGCCATCGCACGATCGCGGACTTCACGGCGCTGCTGTAGGGCCCACCTGAGAACGAGACCCGCGTATCGTCCCCGCCCGTCTATGCGCCCAGGTAGAGGAGCAAGATGGCCGTGTACAGGCTCGCGGCCGCCAGGATCGTGCACATGTGCCAGACCTCGTGGTACCCGAAGGTCTCGGGCCACGGGTCGGGACGATGCAGGGCGAGCGAGAGCGCCCCCAACGTGTAGATGAGCCCTCCCGCCACCACCAGCACGACGCCCGCCGCACCCAGCGATCGCGTCAGCGCGGGAAGCACGAACACCGCGAGCCAGCCGAGCCCGATGTACATGAACCCGGAGACGCGATGCAGGTCGATACGGTAGAGCTTGGTAACGATGCCGACCGCGGCGCCCGTCCACGCGAGCGTCAACAGCAACCACGATGCGGTGCCGTGTAACGCCACGAGGCAGATCGGCGTGTAGGTGCCCGCGATGAGCACGAAGATCATCGTGTGATCCATGCGCCGCATCCGCAGATACGCGGGATCGCTCCAATCCCCCAGGTGGTACATGGCGCTCGCGCCGAACTGCAACAGGAGCGCGGCGACGTAGACGATGGCCCCCACCCGGGCCTTCTGTCCGGGCGCTACCCAGATCAGCACCAAGCCCGCCGGGATCGACACGAAGAACGCGATCTGGTGCAGACGGCCTCGGAAACGGGGCTTGGGCTGAGCCGACATGCGGTTCTCGGACATGACGGCGGCGGCCGTCGAAGCTTTGCTCACAACAGCAACGGTACCGGAACCGGACACCGGTTCGAGGACCTATAGTCCCGCCATGGCGGAGCCGAAGGACGGCAAGTATCCGAAGAAGATCTACGAGAAGGAGCTGTTCCGGCTCCAGGAACAGCTGGTCCAGATGGAGCAATGGCTCACGGCGACCGGCACCCGCGTCGTCGTGGTGTTCGAGGGGCGCGACGCCGCCGGCAAGGGTGGCGCGATCAAGCGGATCACCGAACACATGAACCCTCGCATCACGCGCCATGTCGCACTGCCCGTACCAACCGAACGCCAGAAGACCCAGTGGTACTTCCAGCGCTACGTCGCCGAGCTGCCGGCGGCCGGCGAGATCGTGTTGTTCGACCGAAGCTGGTACAACCGCGCCGGGATCGAGCGGGTACTGGGCTTCTGCACGCAGGAGGAGTACTACCGGTTCCTGCGCCAGTGCCCCATCTTCGAGCGGCAGCTCGTCGAGGACGGGATCCTCCTGATCAAGTACTGGTTCTCGGTGAGCGACGATGAGCAGGAGCGCCGGTTCGAGGCGCGCGTCGACGATCCCATGCGTCGCTGGAAGCTCAGCGAGACCGACCTGTATTCGCGCACGAAGTGGGTCGACTACTCACGGGCGAAGGACGAGATGTTCGTGCACACCGACATCCCCGAGGCACGCTGGCATGTCGTGGAAGCCGACGTGAAGAAGAAGGCGCGGCTCAACTGCATCGCGCACCTACTGAGCCAGATCCCATGGGAGCAGAAGCCGCTGCCTCAGATCGACATCCCGCCCCGCCAGGTGGACGAGGGGTACGTCCGTCCGCCGCAAGAGCTCTCCACCTACGTCCCCGACCACGCCGAAGACGTCCTGAAGCGCGCCAAGCATCACAAGGGCTAGACGAGGTCGTCGAAGGCGTCGGCGACGGACTTGCGGAAGCCCGTGATGAACGGGACCTCCTCCTTCGTGTAGAGACGCGCCTTCGCATCTCGCAACCGGCGGATGCAGTCGACCAGACGATCGGGCTCGTCGGCCTCGAACGCCAGGATCCACTCCCAATCACCGAGGCCGAACGCACTCGTCGTGTTCGCTCCGATGTCGGGGAACTCGCGCCCGATCCCGCCGTGTTCGCGCAGGAGCTGCGCTCGCTCATCGGCAGGGAGCAGGTACCACTCCGGGGTCCGCACGAACGGATAGACGCACAGGAAGCTCTTCGGCGGATCGCCCTTCACGAACGCGGGGGCGTGGTCGGCCGTGAACTCGGCGGGCTTCACCGCGCCCGTGAACGACCACGTGAGCTGCAACCGGCGCCCTGCCGCAGTGCGGCGGAACTCCACCAGGAAGCGCTGAGCATCCTGGAGCGAATGGCTCACCAGCCAGAGCATCAGATCCGCGTCGGGCGCGCAAGCCCACGGTTGAATAGGTGCCGCGCAGATCCACGCGGCCCTCCCACGACTTGAGCAGGTTCTCGACCTCCTGTGCCGCGTCACGCAGGTCGTCGACGTCGCCCAGGTCCGCGGCGAACTCGTCGGTCGCCACGAACACGGGGTAGAGCGCGTAGATCGTCTCGGTCATGGAACCGTCTCCTTCTGCAGGGGGGCGCCGTCCAGATGCGCCACGACGGCCCTGGCCGTCTCGCCCGCTCCGCGGACGCAGTCGGGGATGCCGACGCCGTCGTAGGCCTGTCCCGTCACGAAGATACCCTCGGGCAACGCATCGCGGATCCGCGCGACCCGGTCGAGGTGCCCCAGTTCGTATTGCGGCATCGATCTCGGCCACCGCACGACGACGGCATGCTCCGGCCCGGCCGGGAGCGGCACGACCGCGGCGTGGAACCGGGCCACGGCCGCGATGATGTCGGCATCGTCCGCCTCCACCACGTCCTCCGCCCCGACCGCACCGACGTAGGAACGGACCACCGCGCGCGTACCGAACGCCTCGTTCGGCCATTTGTTCGACAGCCACGTGCTGGCGGTCATCGGAGCCTTGCCGCGTGGCACGACGAAACCGGTCCCCGCCGGAAGATCGCGCGCCGTTCCCTGCGGGTAGACCATGAGGACGACGCCCGTGGAGGCGTACGGGATGCCCTGCAGGTCCCGTGCGGCGGCGGGAGCGATCGCCTCGCACGAGCTTCGCCGCCACGTGCGCCTCGGGTGCGAGCACCACGGCATCGGCCGCGAGAGCCTCGCCGCCCATCTGGACGGCGTAGCCGTCGTCGCGCAGGCCGATGCCCGTCACTGCGGGATCCCGATCTCAGCCGCGCCGGTCCCAGCCGCTCCGAGAGGGCGTCGGTGAGACGCTCCACGCCGCCGCGCGGCCGCAGGAACATCGGGCCCGGCTCGCCGCCACGCCTCGCGTTGCGCGAGGCGGCCTGCGATCCGCGGATCAGGCTCCCCTGGCTCCGCTCCCACGCCACCAGCTCCGGGAAGGTCGCCTGCACCGAGAGCCGGTCGACGTCCCCGGCGAAGAGTCCCCCGAGCAGGGGCGCCACCGCGAGGTCGGTGGCCTCGTCCCCCAGCCGGCGGCGCAGTAACGAGCCGAGCGTTTCGTCGCTCTCCTCCTTCCGCTTGCCGCGCACCAGGTCCTGCGCCGCGCGGCGGCGCCCGGCCTTCGACAGTCCCGGCCCAGCGGAAGACGTCGCCCACGTCACCGGGGATCCCGAACGGCGCGTCCTTCTGGAACGAGACGAGCCCTCGATCCGTCCACAGGTAGGACCCCGAGGTCCCTGGCGCATCGAGCTCGGCGGCGATCCCCAGCTCCTTGCACAGCTCCACGGCCCACGGCTTGCGCGCGAGGAACGAGTCGGCGCCCGCCGGCAGCACCAGGTCCCCGACGGCGACGCTGCGCAGCTTCCCGCCGGTCTGGGCGCCGGCCTCGACCATCACCGACGTCGGGCGCCGGCTCGGCCTGCATGAGCCGGTACGCGGTGGCGAGACCGCTCACCCCTCCGCCGACGATCACGACGCGCCGCTTCCGCCGGCTCACGAGAGCGGTACCTCGTGCCTGCGCGAGGTGATCCCTCACGACCTGCGCCAGCACGTCGAGGTACGCGGGGTCGGCGTTCGGCATGCGCGTGCGCGCGAACGCGACGCCGGCATCGCGCGCGATCTGGGTCGCCTCGATGTCGAGGTCGTAGAGGATCTCGAGATGGTCGGCGACGAACCCGGCGCTGCAGACGACGACGGCGCTGCAACCGCTCGCCGCCAACTGGAGGATCACGTCCTCGATCGGCGGGCCCCACCACGGGTCGGCGGTGCGCCCCGCGCTCTGCCAGGCGATCGTGTAGTCACCGAGCCCGAGCTGCCCGGCGACCAGATCGGCCGTCTCTTGCAGGCCGTCGCGGTAGCGGCAGCTGGTGTCGCAATCGCAGTACTTGCAGCGCTGGGAGCCGTCGTCGAGCGTGCGCACCGGCAGCGAGTGCGCGCTGAAGATCACGGCCGCGTCCGCGCGCTCCTCTTCCGACAACATGTCGAGCGCCTCGGCGACGCGCGCCGTGAGGAACGCGATGAACGCCGGATGGTCGTGATAGGAACGCACGAACGTGAACGCAGGACCGATCCCTCCATCCGTCACCGCCTGCTGGACCCGCTCCACGTAGGTCTCCACCGACATCCCCGACCAGTGCGGGGCCATCACGATGCCCACCGCCCGCTCGATGCCGTCGCGTCGCATCGCTTCGACCCCGTCGGGGATGAAGGGCGGGGAGTGCTTCATCCCCAGGTACGCGCGGAACGCGCCCGACCCCGCCTCGTGGTTCAGGCGCGCGACCAGACCATCGGCCTGCGCGCGGGTCGTGTCGAGCAACGGGAAGGCGTTCCCGATCGCGGCGTAACGCTCACGGAGCTCCTGCAGGCGCTCGGGGCTGGGTGTGCGGCCGCCGCGGATGTCGGTGTAGTAGCGCTCGATGTCGTCGGGTCCGCTCGCGGTTCCGTACGCCATCACGAGCACGCCGATGGGGCGGACGTTCACCCGGACTCCTTCCCGGTCGTCGTAGCGGGCACGGGAGCACGCGTCTCGTGCACGAAGTCCACCAGTCGCCGAAGGGTGTCCGGCGGCGTTGCGGGCAAGACGCCGTGACCGAGGTTGAAGATGTGGCCGTCGCGGCGAGCCGCCGCATCCAGCACGGCGCGGGCCTCCCGCTCCACCGCCTCCCACGGCGCTGCGAGGACGGCGGGATCGAGGTTCCCCTGCACGGCGCGTGCTGCGGGGCCGCCCACCCGATCCCACGCCGCACCCAACGGAGTCATCCAGTCGATCCCGATCACATCGCCTCCCGCCGACGCCATCAGCTCTAGGAGGCTGCCGGTGCCGACGCCGAAGTGGATCAGGGGAACGTGGGGGACCGCGTCGCCCACGCGGTCGAACAACGTCTGCATGTGCGGCAGCACGGCCCGCCGATAGGCCTCGGGATGGAGCGAGCCGGCCCAAGAGTCGAATACCTGGAGCACCTGCGCCCCCGAACGCGCCTGGGCGATGAGGTGTGGGGCGACGATGTCGATCAACCGCCGCATGAGGTCGTCCCAGATCGCCGGCTCGCCGAACAACAGCGCCTTCGTGTGCTCGTGATGCCGAGACGGCCCGCCCTCCAGCAGATAGCTCGCAAGCGTGAACGGCGCCCCTGCGAACCCGATCAGCGGCACGGCGAGCTCGTGGCGGAGCAGCCGGATCGCCTCCAGGAGCTCGGGCACGTCGTCCCCGGGCTGCAACGCTCGCAATGCAGCGACGTCGCCGGCTGAGCGGATGGGCCGCTCGATGAGGGGGCCTCGGCCGGCCTCGATCCGCACCGGCACCCCCACGCCGGCCAGCGGCACCATGATGTCGCTGAACACGATCGCGGCGTCCAGATCCATGCGGCGCAGCGGCTGCAGGGTGATCTCGACGACGAGGGAGGGATCCTTGCAGGTCTGCAGGATGTCCGCGGTCCCGCGCAGCTCCCGGTATTCCGGAAGGTAGCGGCCCGCCTGACGCATGAACCACACCGGCGTGCGGTCGACGGACTCGCGGCGGCATGCGCGCAAGAACCGGTCGTTCGTGGGAACGTCGCTCACGCCCTTGAGGATACGGAGCTACGGCGACCAGGGGACCGGCGCCACCAGGTGGATCGGCCGGCCATCGAGGGCGCCGGTGATGAGGGCCACGGCATCCCCTCGATCGGTGACGCAGCTCAGCCGGATCGTTCCGTTCGCCGCGCCGCGCAGGTTGAGGGTTGCGATCAGCCGGAAGTTCGTTCGGAACCAGACGGCATCCCCGGAGACCGAAAGGTCCCGCACGAAGCGATCGCCCGAGAAGACGACGCGCAACGGCGCGCGGGACGCGTACGCGCCGCGGACGGTGAACGTCCCGCCGCGGAGCCCGGCCCCCTGCGTGCCGTACATGAGGTTGTACCAACGCACCATCGCGTCGCCGACCGTCTCATCCGCCACCCACGCGGCCCGACGGTCTACGACGGCGGACTCATCGCCGGCGCCCGCCGAGGACGCCTCGGGCGCACGTGCCAAGGTCTTGGGGAAGGCCCGTACAACGTTGACGGCCGGCAACCGCCGTGCACACGACGTGTCGCCCGCGTGTCGTGTCCTGAGGAACCGGCGCGCGATCGAGGACGCACAGCCCTCGTAGTCGTCCTCGGCGGTGACGTGGCCGGCATTGTGCACCAGGACGAACGTAGCGTTCGGGAAGGCGCGGGCTACGCGCCTCGCGTCGGCCGGCGGCGTTGCGAAGTCGAAGCCACCGTTCAACACGAGCACGGGAACGTGCGGGTAGGGGGTGCCGGGTTCGGGGAACGGCGGATCGGCGATCGCCGGGGCCGGCCATTTCAAGCATCCCCGAACGAGCTGGGATTCGTAGAGCGAGCCGAGCCAGACGCGGAAGGGGAACGGCGCGAATACGTTGCGGGGGAGCTTCGCTGCTGCGGCGGCGAGCTGCGCGCGACGTGTGGCCAGATCCGAAGAGGGATCCCAGAGCTGCGGCTGGTCGTGGCAGTAGACGGCCATGTAGTCGCCGGCCGAGTACGAGGCTGGGCTTCCGCCCGCGGCGTCGTTGGCGGCGTCTTCGGCGGCGAGCCTCAGGAGCGGTGCGCGATCTCCCGACGAGAGGGCACGCATGGCCGCGGGCAGATCGCGGAAGATGGTGTCGGAGTATGTGGCGTCGTCTACGAGCTGAGCGAAGACCCTCGCCGTGAGGCGGACGTGCACCCGTTGGTCATCGGCAGCGCGACCGGTGCCCACGAGCGGATGATGCATCAGACGGTGGGTGAGCTGCGCGATCCGGCCGAGGATCTCCGGGCAGCTCCCGGCCCGCAGGCACAGGCGGGTCCAGGCCGCGCGCAACGTGGCGTTCGCCTCCGTCTCGAACGGCGAGAAGTCGTTGTTGTAGGCGCCGTCGAAGATCGCCGCGCGGACCATCTTCGGATAGCGCAGCGTGAAGACCTGCGCCGCGTAGGAGCCATACGAGTCGCCGTAGACGTCCACTCGCTGGATCCGCAGCGCGAGAAGGATCGCGTGGAGGTCGTCGGCCACGGCCGCCGTGCCGTAGACGTTCGCCCTGGCGCCGAGCTGCTTGGCGCAGGCCGCGGCCGCGTCCACGAAGGAACCGAGCCCCCGCTGGAGGGCGCGGCACGCGATGGCGCCGGACGAGCCCGTGCCGCGGTTGTCCATCACGAGCAGGTCGTGGCGACGCCGCATGGGGCCCTGCAGGAACAGGTAGTCCCCCGCCGACCCGATCGAGGGATACCCCGGACCACCTTCGAAGCCCACGAGCGGCTCCAGCGGTGGGCGCGACGCGTCGGTGTGCCGATAGACGCGGAACCGGACCGTGAACGTGTACCCGTCCGGATGAGCCCAGTAGCGGGGGACGACGATCCTGCCGCATACGACCCGTAGACCGCACGGGCGAGTGTGGACGGTGGGCGAGAAGGGTGATGCTGCGACGGCCGCGGTCTCCGAACCCGGGTAGGCGAGCGCGACGATCAACGCGAGCGCTGCTACAACCACCAACGACGTGCGAACCCCCGTCGGCGAGACCTCAGCGCGCAGAACGCCTCGCTTCGAACTCATCGCAGGTGGCCGACGCCTTGATGGCGCCGCGCACGTACTTGCACGAGCCCACGGCGAGCCGCGGGAACATCCACTGGCAGGCTCGGCACGAGAACTCCGGCTTGGACGCCGGCCGGTACTTCGCCTCCTGTTTCGACAACCCCCACGTCTTCGGCGCCACGCGAACCCGCCTCCCTCCCGCGCAGTCTCGCGCGCAGGGGACGGGAGGCGCAAGGGTCACACGGACGCGAACGCGTCGCGAAGCATCTCCGCGTGGTGGCGCAGGCCCCTGGTCAGCGTCTGTGCGGACAGCCAGACGCCCTCGTCCCTGTCGATCGGAGCGACGTGCCACCCGATCCAGGCCTCGTAATCCTCCGCCAGTCGGCACATCTCGGCCGACAGCGCCGCCGCCGTCTTCATCTTGTCGTTCACGGTGTGGTTCCCCTTCGGTCGCAGAGGACGGGGCACCATGCCCCGTCCCGATGCGTTCGTCGCGAACCGGGCTCGCGTTCGGGTTCCGGAGCGGAGATCCGGCAGGGGCGGGTCAGCCCCGGCCGGGAAGGCCTGCATCGGGGCTACTCTTGGGTCGATGGCGAAGCGGTGCGATTTCAAGGACCCGGGGGCCGCGGCGATCTGCGGCGCCGAGGCGACGTGGATCGCAGACGTCGGTTGGGTCAAGGATGACACGACGCCGGAATACAAGGGAACGTCCTGGAGCGTGGAGCTGTGCGAGTCCCATTACCAGGAGCTGCTGAAGGCCGGCCGGATCACCGGCACCGCTCGCCGAGTGACGAGCTGAGCAGGCTAGGGCCGAGCGACGTCCACGACGAGCCGCGTCGGCGACCTGAAAACGGCGACACGCAGGCACGGCCAGCCACGGGTACCGAGACCCCAACCCATGTACCCCTCGAAGTACTCGACCATCCTCGCCTCCCTGAGCACGGGGAACCTCGGAAGGAAGCGCGCGGGTCCGTGGTATGACGCTCCGTCGACCGGGAACAGCCGGACGCTGACGCCGTTCGTCCCCTCGAGCTTCACGGAGCCGGTCCCGAACGGGAACCTCGTCGAATGGTGGGTAACCCGGTAGCTCGGCATCGTGCTGCCCGAGAACTGGATCACGAAGCGGTCGTAGACCCCGTGATGCCCAACCCGAACCGCCGTTACGCTCGGGGCGCTGGGCCCGCCGATGTTGCGCCGCCCGCCCGCGAACCCTCCGCGGCAGGCGAATCCTGCGGGGGCGCTCGGTGCCCGGCCCCGATCGGCGGACCGCAACGACCGACTCACGGCCGATGGCCCGGCGGCCGCCATCGACGCGGAGGACAGGCACGTGAGGAGGACGACAGCCACCGCGACCCCGCTGATCACCCTTCTCATGCCGGCATTGTCGCACTGCGCAGACGCGGTTGCTCCCGCCAGAGGTTGAGGCCGCTTCGCTGCCGGGCAGAGGCTCGATGCATGGGCTTGTGTGCCGCCTGTGGTACCGAGAACCCGGAGGGCTCGAGATTCTGCAACAGCTGCGGGGCGATGTTTCCTGCGTCCGCGACGGGCGAGGAACGCAAGGTCGTCACCGCCTTGTTCTGCGATCTGGTGGGCTTCACGCAACGGGGGTTCGCGATGGCGGCAGGGGTGTTCCACACCTGCGGCGTCGTGTTGGAAGAGGCGTATGCGCTTGCCGGATCGGGGAGATGCCTCCTCGCGCAAGGTGAGACCGCTGAAGCTGTCGGCAGGTTCCAGGAGGCCCATGCGATCTTCGAGCGACTTCGGGCCGGGCCCCGCATCACAGAGATCGACAGGATCCTGGCGGGAGTCGCTTGAGGCTCATCAACCATGAGAGCCCATCCTGGCGAGCCTGGTCGGTCGTCAGCCCGGCGGGTGTAGGCGTTGCATCTCCCGTCGGATCTGTTCCTCGTCGAACTCGTCGCTTCGGAACGCATCCCAGGCGTTCAGTACCACGCCGATGCCCCAGCCCACGATCGGGAACACGGGCCAGAAGAAGCCATGAACATCCGTCATCGCCCAGATCACCACGAGGAACGTGTTGACCAGCACATAGACCAAGAGATGCCCATAGAAGTCCCGCCGCTTCTTGAGACGCTTGATCGCCCTCTCGCGAAGCTCGTCGTCACGAACAGCTCCATCCATCGCCATCTCTCATCCCTCCCCAACCCGACGCTACAAGGCGCGAGATCTGCGCCTAAGGTCCGATGGTCCCCATCCGGCAGCGGCGTTCGACCCGGCATGCTCCTGGCTGTTGCGGCGAGCGTCCCGATGGATACGGGCCTTCCTGCCCTCGTGGGAACCATGTTCCGGTTACCGTCGACGATCGCGGATGAGTCCGGCCTCCAGCCGTGTGAACGTGACCGTCTTGCGACGATAACCGTGGAGATCGATGCCGCGTCGCCGGGCCTCTTCGCTCACGGCGGGCAAGGGCTCCGGGTCCGCGAACCGCCAGTGCGGCCGCAGTTCTCGAAGGAAGATGTTCATCGTCACGGGTCCGACACCGAAGAACGCGAGGATACGCTGCTCGAGATCGGCGGTCGACGTGGCGCCGTCGTGGAGTCGTTGAAGACGACCGCCGTAGGTCTGCATGAGGACATCGCAATCTCGGAGGATCTGTCGTGACTTGCTCTCGTCGTACCGAACGTAGCCGCCGTCATGCAGGACCGAACTCACCAGGCAGTCCCAGCCGGCATCGAGGATGGCCCGAGGGGTGAGCAGCCGCCGGCGTTCGAACGATCGGTATGTGTTCCGAGCGATCGTCTCCGAGATATGGGCCCCGTAGAGCAGACTCGCGAGGAACCAGGGGAACAAGGCGGTCTCCGACCCCGCGACCAGGGAGATCCCGAGCTCCTCGGAGAACAGGGTGCTCCGACGAAGGGACGACTCGGCCCTTATGGCGCAACCGGTCCCTTCGTCCTACCGGGCTGCCGATCACGGAAATGCCGGAGGAACCACGCGCAGGCGAGGTCCGCCACCTGCTCGAGGGCGCCGGGCTCCTCGAACAGATGCGTGGCCTCCGGGACGATGGCGAGCTCGGTCGGGCATCGGAGCGACCGCATCGCCATCTGGTTGAGCGCGATCACTTCCCGATCGGCACCGCCGACGACGAGGAGGGTCGGTGAAACCACCGACTCCAACCGCGTCCCCGCCAGATCCGGGCGTCCCCCGCGTGAGACGACGGCTGCGACATCTCCCTGCAGCTTGCTGGCGGCCACGAGCGCGGCGGCCGCCCCGGTGCTGGCTCCGAAGAGCCCGATGGGGAGGCCCGCGATCCGGGCGCCGCCACGATCTGCTCGACGGCACCCTGCAGTCTCGAAGCGAGCAGATCGATATCGAAGACGTTGGATCGGTCGACCTCCTCCTCGGAAGTGAGCAGATCGAAGAGCAGCGTCGCAAGGCCGTGGGTCGCCATCCGCTGGGCCACGAACACGTTGCGCGGGCTCAGGCGGCTGCTGCCGCTCCCGTGGGCGAACACGACGAGCCCAGCCGGCGACTCCGGAACCGTCAGCGTGCCGGGGAGAAGCTCCCCATCCACGCGTACGCTCACGTCTCGAGGGTCGGGGGGATCAGGGGCGGCGTGGAGCAGACCGAGCACCTGGTCGTCGGTCACTTCGCTGAAGTCCGCGTACCACGCGCCGACGGCCCCCAACCATCGCGGAGCGTCGACGACAACGACCTGGTCGGCCGTTCTTCCGAGGCGGGCGACCACTTCGGGCGGAGCCACCGGAACCGCCAGGACGACCTCGGCGGCGCCTCGGGCCTTCAGCACGCGGATGGCAGCCTCCGCGGTCGCTCCGGTCGCGATGCCATCGTCGATGAGGACGACGATCCTTCCCGCGACGTCCGTCGGCGGCCGACCGCCACGCAGCCGGCGGCTCCGTTCGTCCACCTCGGCGGTGGCCGAGGCGGCCGCCGCGTCGAAGGCGGCCCGATCCACCCCGAGGGCGTCTATCAGCTCGTCGTTGCGAACGAGGACGCCACCCTCTCCGGCCGCTCCCATCGCCAGTTCCGGGTTGCCGGGCGCCCCCACCTTCCGCACGACGACGATCTCGAGCGGGGCGCGCAAGATACGAGCGACCTCCGCCGCGACGACGACGCCTCCTCGAGGAAGGCCCATGACGATCGGATCGCGCTGCTGCAGAGGGGAAAGACGCATCGCCAATACCCGACCCGCGTCCGCGCGATCCGCGAACGGCCCAACGAAGCCGTTCCAAGCCCCCGTCGCCGGTTGCATCGTCATTCCCCTTGCCGGGAACACGTACCCGCAGGCGATCGGCTCGATCGTGCATCTCGTCGCCCGCTAGCACCACCGTCAACGTACCGCCTTCGGCTCGGACCGTCGCGGGTCGAACGGCCCGCCGTGGTGGGGACCGCGAAACCCACGGATAAGT
The DNA here is from genome assembly GCA_963850315.1 of uncultured Actinomycetes bacterium. Taxonomy (GTDB): domain Bacteria; phylum Actinomycetota; class UBA4738; order UBA4738; family HRBIN12; genus JAOUEA01. Next base: position 329,069 of record CAWKKN010000007.1, on the reverse strand, counting down.
GGCCCGATCAGCGCTCTACAACACGTCTTCCTCACGTCGTGGTGAGGTAGTGGAGGTGAACCACGCCGGTGCCGAACCGGCCTTCGTCCAGCAGTGCGAGTCTCAGGCGGACATCATCGGGGAGGGATCGCCTGCCGCGTCCCACCACGATGGGCACGACGAACAGGTGACACTCATCGACCAACCGAGCCCCGATGGCCTGGGCGGCGAGGTCGGGACCCCCCACGGTGATGTCGCGTCCCGTTCGCGCCTTCATGTGCCGGACCGCTTCAGGGTCGAAGTCTCGCTCGATCCGTGTCCTGGTGCTGGATACCGCCTCCAGCGTCTTGGAGTACACGATCTTGTCGGCCGCCCGCCATATCTCCGCGAAGTCCCGCATGACGGGCGGCTGGTCGGCGAGGGCAGGCAAGGTCTCCAGACGACCATCACCTCATACATCCGGCGCCCGTAGAGGTAGGTGCCCACCGGCCGCTCGAGGTCGTTGACGAAGGTGTGCACCTCCTCGTCCGGCGCGGCCCGATCGAAGTTCCCGTTCTCCTCCGCCACGTAGCCGTCGAGCGACGTGATCGCGGTGTAGACGGAACCTTCACCCCCGGGGTGCGTGGCAAGCTTCGCCTCCTCAGATGAGGGCCTCGACGATCGCCGCCCCGAGCTCAGCAGGCTTCGTGAACTGCGGCCAATGACCGGTCGGCAGGTCGACGAGCTTCGCGTCGTGGACCTTGGCGAGCTCCGCCGTGTACGAGTGGCCGTTCGCCATCAGCCCGCGCAGCATCTCCGACGGGAACTCGCAGGTGATCACCGTGATCGGCACGTCGTAGCGGCGCGGGTCGCGCAGCACCTGGCGGTCGGTGGCGACCCCGACCGGCTCGGGGATCGACGTCGCTCGGAACCGCTCCCGCAGTTCATCGACGAGATCCGTGAGGTCCTCCTCCTGAAACACGGACCAGTCGGGCAGTGGGATCTCGCCGTCCACGACGGGCAGTTCGTCGTTGATCACGCTCCCGTCGCCGAGCGGCACCGAGTCGACGTAGACGACGCGGGCGACCCGATCCGGCCGCGCGTCGACCGCCGCGTGCGCGATCGCCCCGCCGCCGCTGTGACCGACCAACGCTACCAACGCATCCGTATCGTCGATAACCTCGATGACCGCGGCGACGTGATCGGCGAGGCGGACGCTCGCCCGATCGTCGTCGATCGACGCGAGGCCGGGCAGCGTGAGCGCGCGCGCCCGGTGCCCCGCGGCCTCTAGCTCGGGAACGACGCCGTCCCACGAGGCGGCGTTCAACCAGAATCCGGGAATCAGGATGACATCCATGACGCCGACGCTACCCATGCCCGCCGACATCGGGCACCCGCGTCCCTGACGAAACGAAGGATAGGAGGGCGGCCGCCAAGCTCCGACGGGCGTCCTTGCACCTGGGCGTTGGGATCGCCCCCTAGTTGGGAAGGGGAGGCGGTCCGTCGCTCACAGGGCCCGGGCAGGGACAGGCGCCCTCGCCCGTCGCCACGCCACCAGCGTATACGCGAAGAGTGCGGCAACGATGACCCCCGACACGACCTCGACCGTCCACACGGGGGCGGGCGGCCAGAGCTGCCCGGTCACCCAGCGAGCCAACGGTTCCAAGCAGAGGGCGCCGGCCACGAGCGCGGCGCTCACCCACGACCGGCGGACGCGCCAACGCTGACCCGCTAACCCGAAGAACGGCCCCGTCACCAGACCGCCGAGGATGTACAACGGGTTATGCCCTCTGGCGCTCACCGCGACCATACCTGCGGTGAAGCGATCAAAGGACCATGGGTGTATCTCCATGGGGCTGTAGGTCATCGCGAAGTAGCCGGCCAGCGCCGCTGCCGTAGCCACGAGGCCGAGGATCATTGCCCTCCGCGGGCGCTCCTGCGTCATACCGACCACGAAGGGTAGGACGAGCCAGGGTGCAGACATCTGGGCCGCCGTTGACACCCACGACCCGAGCCACGACATGCTCCCGAGGTACTGATCCGCCGCGCCGAAGGCGAGGCCGAAGAGCGCTGCTAGGAGGAAGGCCACGGGAAGAACGATAGCGCCGCAAGGCACGGGGTTCGAGAGGCGAAGACCGACCTGACATGGGTCCGACGCAAGAGGATCTCAGCGCTCCAGCGGGAGGAGTGGGATTCGAACCCACGGATGAGTCGCCCCATCAACGGTTTTCAAGACCGTCGCCTTCGTCCGCTCGGCCATCCTCCCAAGTGCGAGCCTACCGGGAGATCAGGACGAGGCGGGGTCCGTCGTGGTGCTCCACCTTGACACTCACGTCAGGAGGCCGCCAGATTCAGTCAGCGGCGCTGGAGCCCGACCACCAAGAGCAGCAGACGCACGATGTGCATCGCGGTGATCCCCGCGATGTCCAGATCCGGTTGGAACTCCGTGATCACGACGGCGGCGACGCGGTCGCGCTCGGCGAGGGAGCGCACCATCGCGGCCGTCTGCGGGTATGTGAGGCCCCCCGGCTCCGGCCAGCCCACCGCCGGCGCGATCGTCGGGTCCAGCCCGTCGCAGTCGATCGTGATCACCCAGCCCCGGTCTGACGTGAGGCGCTTGATCACCTGATCGATCCCGTGCTCGTGGATCTCCCGAGCGGTCACCAGCTCGTTGCCGGCGGCCCGGGCTTCCTCGACGTCGCTGGGACGAGCGCTTCCCATCCCCCGCAGGCCCGCCTGCACGATCGTGCCGACGTGGGGCATCTCCCGGATCCGACGGATGGGGCTCGAGTATCCGCGTCGCTCCCCGTTCACCTCATCCCGGAAGTCGAGATGGGAGTCGACGTGTAGGACGTGGAGCGGCTCCTCGAATGCTTGCACGACGATCGGCGGGATCGCGTCGAGTCCCCCGAGCACGAGTGGGGTGACGCCACCGGCGACGAGGGCGCGCACGACCTCGAGGCCGCGGTCCCAGATGCCAGCCGGGTCCTCAGGGTCGCCCACCACGTTCCCGCAATCCGTGAGCGTCGGAACGCCCTCGGGGTACAGGGGGCCGTCCCAGTCGAAGTTGTAATGGTGCGACAACGCCCGGTACTCCATCTTGTGGGCCATCCGTCGAACGGCATCCGCCGCGCCCGCGCAGACCGTGAGATCGATCGACTCGTAGGGGGGGCCGTAGGGGATGCCGAGGAACGCGTACGGCGTTGCGACCTCACGGGGGTCGAGGACGACATCGGCGTCCAGGAACGGCTGATCCGGTCGATCGAGTGCGAACATCTGATCCTCCATCATCGTTGACCTCTTATCACGAACGGGCCCGACGCGCCGGCGGCCGCCGGCGATCCGCACCGTCATCGCCGGCGGTGCGGGGAACGGGATCAGGGGGCCGATCACGGCGGCCGTCGAGTCCGGGAGCGCCCCCAACCCAGAGCAGGCATCCTCGAACGAGCCCGTGGCGCCGCCCCTAAGCCGCCGTTCACGTTCGACGACATCTCCGATCGGCGCGCGCGCCGGGCACGCCGGCGCCGGCTCAGCGCCACGGTCGTCGGCCTGGGCATCACGGTCGCGATCGTGGGAGGCACCGTGTTCGCCATGGAGGGCTCGCAGGCCCATCGAGCCCTCACCGACCCAGGGGCGGCTGTCGGGTTGCCCGCTCCCGCGCGCACGGTCTCACTGGGGGCCGGTCAGTACTCGTACCAGCGGATCCGGATCCAGGGAAGTTCCAGCTGCGCCGGTTGCGCGGATGGTGTGGACGTCTCCCTGGCGTCGTGGTGGCGGTCGGACGGATCGGGACGGATCGACGTCCTGAAGGCCGTCAACTACGGCATCCAGGGAGGTGTGTTCGGGCCCGGACAGTTCCCGGACGAGGGCGACCTCACGGCGTTCCCGACCGATGCCGCCGCCCTGGAGACGTTCCTGCTGGCGCGGAGCGCCCCCGACGGGGCCTCACCGCGCCCCGAGGTGACCCCCGCGCCCGGTGTGGCGCTGCAGGACGGGCAGCTGTGGCTCGCGATCCACGACTACCTCGGCTCGACCCAGTACCTGAACGCGACGCCCGACCTGAGGGCGGCGATGCTGCAGGTGCTCGCCACGGACCCGATGGTGAGCGTGGACCGCGGAGCGACCGACCCGCTCGGACGAGCGGCCGTCGCCCTCAGGTTCCACGCGTACGGGGCCGACGTCTCGGTCTTCGTCGACCCGACGACCGGAGACTTCCTGGCGTCGACGCAGCGGTTCGGCGACGGGGAGCACCGGATCGGTCGTGGTGGAGGACGCCGGGATCGTCGACAGCGACCACGCGCTCCCTCAGGGTCCCGACCGGACGGTGCCATCCGGAGCGCGGATCTGAACGGCGAGATCGCTGGGCCCGTCGATCACCGATTGTGCTGAACCTCAGGCCCGGTACAGAATGCCCACATGCTCACACGAGCTGTGCGTTCGGACGAGGTCGATGCCGCGAGGCGGCGAGGGATGCCGGCACTGCTCCTCGCCGCCCTGCTGGGAGCTCTCCTTGGTTCCGGCGCGGCCACCGCGGCCGCCCGAACGACCAATCGGGTGAGCGTCGGCTCAACGGGGGTCCAAGGAGATAAGGACAGCTACGGCGCCTCCATCTCGGCCGACGGGCGATTCGTGGCGTTCTCTTCAGTCGCCTCCAACCTTGTTCTGGGCGACACGAACGGGTTGGAGGACGTGTTCGTTCGCGATCGAAAGCTCCACAGCATCGCCCGGGTGAGCGTCGGCACAGCCGGGGCGCAGGGCAACGGCTTCAGCGACGGCGCCTCGATCTCGGCCGACGGGCGATTCGTCACGTTCTATTCCGAAGCCACCAACCTGGTGGCAGGCGACACCAATGGATACCGCGACGTGTTCGTTCGCGACCGAAAGCTCCACAAGACCGCTCGGGTGAGCGTCGGCACGGCCGGGGCGCAGGGCGACGGAGGCAGCGAAATCGAATCGATCTCGGCTGACGGTCGATTCGTTGCGTTCACCTCAGATGCGACCAACCTGGTGCCGGGCGACACCAACGGATATGGCGACGTGTTCGTTCGCGACCGAAAGCTCCACAAGACCGCTCGGGTGAGCGTGGGCACGGCCGGGGCGCAGGGAAACGGTTTCAGTGACAGCGCCTACGCTTCGATCTCGGCTGACGGCCGGTTCGTTGCGTTCGAGTCCGTTGCCACCAACCTCGTGGCGGGCGACACCAACGCGATGGAGGACGTGTTCGTTCGCGACCGCAACCTCCACAGAACCGTCCGGGTGAGCATCAGCGGTGCGGGAACACAGGGGAACGGCGGAAGCTACGCTCCCTCGGTCTCGGCCGGTGGCCGGTTCGTGGCGTTCGAGTCCGTTGCCACCAACCTCGTGGCGGGCGACACCAACGCGATGCAGGACGTGTTCGTTCGCGACCGCAACCTCCACAGAACCGTCCGGGTGAGCATCAGCGGTGCGGGAGCGCAGGCGAACGGCGGAAGCTACGCCCCCTCGGTCTCGGCCGATGGCCGGTTCGTGGCGTTCGATTCAGTTGCGACGAACCTGGTGACGAGCGACACCAACGGATCCTCCGACGTGTTCCTCCGTGACCGCGAGTTCCACAGAACCGTTCGGGTGAGCATCAACACGGCCGGGAGCCAGGGTAACGCGAACAGCTACGACCCCTGGGTTTCGACGGATGGTCGCGTCGTGGCATTCGATTCAGGTGCGACGAACCTGGTGACGAGCGACACGAACGGATCCTACGACGTGTTCGTTCGTGGCCCCTTCGGCTGAGGCCCGAACGTGCACTCGTCGACACATCGCGAACGACGCGCCGACTCTCCGGGTCGGAACGACCAGCCCAGGGCGAAGGGCCGGGGGAGTCTTGCAACCACGAACGAGGGTATAGGGCAACCACTCCCGATCGAGCCCGGTCCGGAACCCAGCAGGATCGCTACGCGTGATGCACGCCGGCCCTCACCGCTGAAACGTTCACGATCCCGCGGCACGGCGCCAGCTTCGCGGGGATGAAGAGTGACGCGACGGCGTTCGGCGCCGTGATCTGCGCGACGGCCGATGTGGGGCACGGCTTCGGGCCGGAGGACACGTCGCTGTAGCTCGAGCGGAACGTGGCCGAACCGCCCGGCGCCAGCGTCACGTTGCTCGGCCCGGGTGACAGGGTCCGCTTTACGCTGGTGGGGATCGGTCGTCCCGCACGACCGTACAGCTGCATGCCCGGGTAGCCGTACAGCCTGCAGGCCGTGCCCGAGATGTTCGTGAACACCCAGGCGCCGTAGATGGTGCCGGCGGCGCCGTTCGTGCCGTTGGGGCGAACGCCCAGCTGATCGCGCAGGCAGTTCGTGGGCGCGGCGGGGGCATGCATCGCGGCGAATGCCGCCGGCACGGCCGCCACGAGGGCGAGCGTGACGACGATGCCGGCCACCAATCGGGTGCGGGTCCTTCTCATCTTGTGCCTCCCTTACTTCGTGCCGGGCTCGAATGGCCCGACCTGTAGCGTGGATGGCTCGCCGGGGCCGTTACAAGGCGGCGGCGAGATGGCTTCGGACCCCTCCACGTCCAGCATCCCCCCTCCGCCGTTGAGGTAGACGACCCAACGGGTAGGCGTCGTGAGTTGCGGACACGGATTCGACCAAGCGACCCGGATCGCCGCGATCGACCCCGGGTCAAGGCGAACGACCGGCCATCCGGGTGGCGGCGATGCGCCGTCCACCTTGAACTGTGGCCCGACGTGAGCGGTGCGATCGGTTACCGGCCGTCCCGAAGAGCTGAAGATGCGAAGATCGCCAGAACCGGTGAGGGTGCAGGTCCGTGTGCCGACGTTGGTGAGATCGACCGAACCGACCACCGATCCGGCCGCTCCCCCTACCGCTGACTTCGCACTGAGGTCCGCCGCAGTGCAGGAGGGAGTCGACGGAGCGGGCGCCGGAGAATGGACCGTTGGGGCCACCGCGGGGGTCGTCCCCTTCGGTCCGCGCAGCGCGCCCAGGGTCGCCAGCCCGCCAGAGGCTGCGGCGACGATGAGCCCGGCAGCCACGACGGTGGTCAGCCCGTTCCGCACGACCCTGCGCCGCGCCCGCGCGAGCATCTTCGAGGGCGCTTCCTGGACATGGGGAACTTCCGCGGCCCGTTCCCGCAGCACCTGCTCCAGCTTCGCTAGGTCGTCATTCATCGCCGTCGCTCCTGACGTAGATGCGCATCTGGGAAAGCCCGCGGGATACGAGGGATCGGACGGTCCCCGGACGGCATCCCAGAACCTCCGCCACACGTTGCTCCGATAGGTCCTCGTAGATACGGAGCACGATGGCCGTTCGCTGACGAGCCGGCAGCCGCTGAAGACCGTTCCAAAGCTGGTCGCGGCGATCGGTGTCGGGCAGGTCTGCGGACCGGGGTGGCTCCGCCGCCGCTCGCTTGAGGTAGGCCCGCTCGATCCGTTTCCTACGGAAATAGGAGTTGGCCGAGTTCACCACCGTGCGGCGAAGGTACGAATCGAACGCACCCGCGTCCCTCAGGTGAACCAGGCGCCCGGCGAGCTTGACGAACGCGTCTTGGACCAGATCCTCGGCGAGCAGGCGATCTCCAGTCAGCATGTACGCGAGCCGGATCGCCTCAGCCGCATGTTGCGCGTAGAGCTCGGCTAGGCGCCCGCCCTCTGCCTCGGTCACATATGCATTCTCCTGAGTTCCGACCCGACCCATGCGTGTAGGACGCTCAACCCCCTCGTGAGGTTGCAGGAGCGTTCACGGTTCGATCGGTCGGGGTGATCGTCAGGCGGGATGCAGGCCCTGGCCGGGTATACGGATCTGGTGCGATCCCGGCGGATCGAGACGGGAGGGGTCATTCGAGCCAACCGTTCGGAGTCTGTCAAGGGGTCGGCCACATTCGAGCCGGCGAAGGTTGAGCGCCCACACCTTCTTCTACGACCGTGGGGAGACGCGGCCAGCAAAATGGGTTCAACTCAAGCCTCGAAGGCAACACCCGGCGCGCGATCGACTTCCACGAGGACGATGGAATCGATGAGAAGGCTTTCGCGACCCTGATTCGAGCTGCCGTTAGCCTGAACGAGTCCTCGTCCCGCTGATGCCGCGCCGATACCCCCAACCTGACCGGACTTGCCCTTCTCGAACCTCTCTACGATCGGGACGCCGTAGTTGGACCAGCGCCTGAGCATTGCGGGGTCGACGCTAGTGAGGTAGACGGTGTGTTCGTCTTGCGTCAGCTTCAACCAGGGAGGTCGAAGAACGGTGGGGTAGGCACACAGTGCTCCCTCCTTATCGAACGCATCGCGAACGACCGGCTGCGCGCCGAGATCGCGCAACATCTCGACCGTTCCTCAGCCCGCGAGCCAGTCGTCGAGCGGGAGGTCAGACGACAGCACCGACAGATCGCCCTGTTCGAGGATGGCGGTTGCTGCCTTCACCATCGCCTGGAGCGCGACCCACGTCAGGCCGCCGCCGACGCTCACTCGCTGCGCGCCGGCAGCGAAGATCTCGGCGAGCGACAGACCGGGCAGCCCCAAGACGTTCACCGGTTTCGAGACGGCCGCGCAGACCGTTCGGATCGCTTCGGCGGTGCTCAGCCCCGGTGCGTAGAGGACATCCGCACCGGCTTCCTCGTAGGCCTGAAGCCGCTCGATCGTATCGGCCAGATCGGGGTTGCCGCGGATGTAGTTCTCGGAGCGCGCCGTCAACGTGAATGGGAATCCCAGGCCGTGCGCCGCCTCTGCCGCGGAGGCGATGCGCTCTGCCGCATGACGCACCTCGTAGAGGTGGCCCTGGGGGTCGTAGTCCTCGATCGAGCCGCCCACCGCCCCAGCATCCGCGACACGCCTAACGGCGAGCGCGGGGCTCTTCGGATCGGAGCCGTAGCCGTTCTCGAGATCGACCGATACGGGAAGTTGGGTGGCCCGATCGAGCGCCGCCGTGTGTGCTACCACCTCGTCGAGCGACACGCGGCCATCCGGACGTCCGAGCGTGAAGGCGAAGCCGGAGCTCGTGGTTGCGAGCGCCTCGAAGCCGAGCGCCGCGAGCGCGCGCGCGGAGCCGGCGTCCCACGGATTCGGGATCACGAACGGGTCGCCGGAGTGCAGGGCACGGAACGCCTCCGCCTTCCCCGTTTGTCTACTCGTTGACGACACTGAGCACCACCTTGCCACGCTTCCCTCCGGTCATGCTCCGTTCGAACGCCGCGCGCGCATCCTCGAGCGGAAAGACCGAGTCGATCTCGGGACGGAGCTCGCCGTTGTCGGCGAGCCGCGTCAGCTCCACGAGCTGATCGCGGTTCGGCGCGACGACGAAGTAGTCGGCATCGATCCCATCTGGCGGCGGCGCGGCGATGGAGACCATCCTGCCGCCGTCGCGCAGGACGGCCACCGAGCGCGCGAACCGGTCGCCACCCACCGTGTCGAACACGACGTCGACCGGCTCGAGCCCCGCGGACCACGTGCCGGTGTCGAGGACCTCGTGCGCGCCGAGGCCGAGCAGCCACTCTACGTTCGCAGGTGCGGCGGCGGCGATGACGTGGGCGCTACGTGCGCGAGCGATCTGGACCGCGAGGTGGCCGACCCCTCCGGCCGCGCCCAGGATGAGTACTCGTTGACCGCCCTCGAGAGCACCGTGATCGAACAGCGCCTGCCAGGCGCTGAGCGCGGCCAGCGGGACCGCGGAGCTCGCGGTGTGATCGAGCGTTCGAGGCTTCGGAGCGAGGAGCTCCGCCGGGGCGACAACGAACTCCGCCGCGGCTCCGTCGCGGTCGAACGGGAGGAGCGCGTACACGTCGTCACCGACCGCGACACCATGGACGTAGTCGGCGACCGCGGCGACGACCCCCGACACCTCATACGACGGGATCGCGGGGAGCCGATCGACCGGCCACTCGAGCTCGTCGCGCGTGATCGCGGCCGCATGGACCTCCACCAGCGCCTCCCCAGGCCCAGGCCGAGGGGTGGGAACGAGGTCGAGGATCAGCTCCTCGGGCCCTCCCGGAGCGGGCAGGCGGATCGCCCGCATCGTGGCCCGCGCGTCTGTGGTTCGTGCCTCCTGAGTCACGGCGACTCCCTTCATCGATCCCGATGGCCTCCGTCTGATAGCTTCTGGCAAGTATCTTACCAGCAAGTATCCTTCCTGGAGACTATGATGCCGCCGTGACGACGCGCCGTGACCACCTGGACGACATCCTCGCGCAGTGGCGCCGCGAGCGCCCCGACCTGAACGTGGCTCCGATGGGGCTGATGGGTCGCCTCCTTCGCACGGCGCATCTGGCCGACGCCGCGTTCGCCGACGGGCTCGCCCAGTACAGACTCCAACCCGGTTGGTTCGACCTCATGGCCGCACTTCGCCGCGCCGGCGCCCCGTATGAGCTCAACCCGACGCAGCTGATGCGCGCGACCATGATCTCCTCCGGAGGCATGACGAAGCGCCTCGACCGCCTCGCCGAGGCCGGCCTCGTGGAACGACGTCCCGACCCCGACGACCGCAGAGGCACGCTGGTCCGGCTGACGCCTCGCGGGGTCGCGACGATCGATGACGCCGTGCAGGACCACCTCGCGAACGAGGACCGCGTCCTTCGGTCGCTCAACGCCGCGGAGCGGCGGACCCTCGACGACCTGCTTCGGACGCTCCTCGAGGGCCTCGAGGGGAACGATCCCACGACAGCGGGTCCGTAGCCCCGGCCCGTCCTCGAGATCCAAGGCCCACTCCCCGCTCTTCTAGACGCCCTCCTCAGCGAGCGACGCGTAGGCCGCCGATCGGACGTCGCGATGCACCTGGGGGGATTCCGACGTCTCGAACACAGATGCAGCGCCTCGGCGGCCTCGACCACGGGCCAGGGTTTGGGCGAGGTGAACATCCCCGTCACCATGCCGAAGCCGAACGTGAAGGTCAGCGCCTCGACGTGCACCTGATCGCCGCGGGCGACCAGAGCCACGAGGCCCGGCACGCGCTCGTCACCGACGTGCTGCTCGGCCGCCGCGTGCAGGCGCTCAGGCCCCCCTCTGTCAGCCCCCCAACCATCCGGGCAGGTTACTTCGGGCGGCGCGTGAGGTCCGAAGCCCGTGCGCGCTACCGCGCACCACCGTGCGTCTCGACGAAACGCTTCAACGACTCCAAGACACCGAGGCCACCCTCCCGGTAGCTCGCACGGCGCTCGTCGTCGATGTCACCGAGCATGGAGGCGACGGTCGTCACCTGCGTCCCGTCGGGCGTCGGATCCAGCGTGTAGGTCTTCACGTACTGACGGGCGCCCGGCATCCCCATCGCGCCGTTCACGCGAAGGACCTTCCCCGGCTCCAGATAGGTGACGAGTGCGTAGAGAGCGCCTCCTCCCTGGCCGAACTCCTCGTAGAAGCGACCGCCGATCCATGGCTCCAGCGCGATCTTGGGCTCGTCGCCGAAGCTGTGGGGCCACCACGCCCCGACGTCCTCGATCAACGAGCGCCACACAGAGGCGGGTTCGGCGGCGATGCCCACGCGGGCCGTGACCTCGTAGGCGACCGGCCCCGTCAGTTCCTCTGCGACATGAACGGCCATCGTCCTGGCTCCTTCCTCAGATCAATCAGCATCGGTCTGGACCGCGCGCCGAAGGTTCGTGAGCTCCAAGGCGGGTAGCTCCGCGTAGGGACGCATCCATCGCTCGTAGATCGCGCGGATCGGTACCGGGTTGAGGTGGTTGTGACGAACCCGCCCCTCGCGCACGGCGATCACGAGACCCGACTCCTCCAGGATCCTCAGATGTGCCATGACACCGAAACGCGTCATCTCCGTGTGCAAGGCCACCAGCTCGCCGGTGGTCCGCGGCCCCCCTATCAGCTCGTCCAGCAAGCGACGTCGGGTGGGGTCCGCCAGGGCTTTGAAGATGTCGGCATCGTCCCCCCCCTCCAACATGTGAGCAGATACTCACATAACGTCGCTAGGACGTCAACAGGAGCCCTCGGCGCCAGGACCCCGGATCCGCTCGGCGCTTCGGCTCAGGTCGTGGCGCTGCCGGGCTCGCGCCCCACGTCGGGACGCTCTGGCTCGGGCTGGGTCGCTTCCGGATCCGCGGGCTCCGATCCAGGCGCGGCCATCCGACCGAAGGCGACGGCGAACAGCTCCGAGGGCCGTCGCGGCAGCGAACCCTCCGTACGGAGCACGATGCGGCGAACGATGAACGCGACGGCCACGATGATGGCGCCCACCGCGAGCGCGGCCATCATCACGGGGGCTCCCGATCCCGATGCGATCACGATCCGGTCCTTCCCTCGCCGTTCACCGATTCATACGGTGCTCGGGGGCGTCGGCGTCGTTGAGGTTTCGTGACGACGTTCGGGCATCCCGACGGGTAGCGATCGATCATCGGCGTCAGGTGTGGATAGACACGGCCAGCAGGGCGACGCCGGTCAGCGCGATACCAAGGACCCAGGCGTAGAACGCGCCGGACGGTTCGGCGGGACGCAGAGACGTGCCGCTGCGCCGCCTCCTTCGGCGCCGCCAGGCGGCAGCGAATACCAAGAGGCACGCCAACAGGCTGAGGACGGTCGCGAGGCTGAGGAGCATCGGGGAAGGTGGCTCCTTATCCGGGTCTGGCCCAGCATGCCGACGTGACCGCGAGTACGCAAACGCCCAGGCCCGGAGGCGTAAGCTCGGCCGTCATGACCGATGGATCCACGAGCGGCATCCTGGAGCGACTCTCCCTGGGCCCCGTCCTGGGAGACGGTGGCTACCTGCTGGAGCTGGAGAAGCGCGGCTACGTTCAGGCCGGCCCCTTCACGCCGGAAGTCACGATCGAGCATCCCGACGCCCTCGCGGCGCTCCATCGTGAGTTCCTACGAGCGGGTGCGGAGGTCCTCCAGACCATGACCTTCTACGCGAGCGACGACAAGCTCGCAACGGTAGGGCTCCAAGGCAAGGTCGACGAGATCAACCGCAACGCCGTGCAGGTGGCGCGGCAGGTGGCATCGGAGGGCGACGCGCTCGTCGCCGGCAACCTCTCGCTCACTTGGGCCTACCACCCCGACGACTCCGCCAGCGCCGACCATGTCCGCGCCCTGTTCGACCGGCAGCTCGCTGACCAGACGGATGCGGGTGGCGTGGACTTCTGGATCGGCGAGACGTTCTCGTATCTGGGCGAGGCGCTGTTGTTCGTGGAACGAGCCCGTGGGACCGGCCTGCCGGTCATGGCCACGATGTGCTTCGAGCAGGCCGTCCCGCGCTCCTACGAAGGGGACACGCCCGCCGACTGCGCACGCAAGCTCGCGGACGCAGGCGCCGACATCGTCGGCGTGAACTGCCTGAACGACCCACAGCAACAGCTGCCGATCGCCAAGCAGATGCGCGAGGCCGTGACTGGCTTCGTCGCCGCGCAGCCGGTCGCGTACCGAACGAGCGCGGAGCAACCCGACTTCACGGCCACGGACAACTTCCCGTACGAGCTGGACCCCCTCCAGCTGTCCAGGAGGGAGATGGCGGCCTATGCGCGCGAGGCCCTCGCGGCGGGGCTCAACTACATCGGGTCGTGCTGCGGCTCCGTACAGACCCACGTCCGCGCGATGGCGAAGGTGATGGGCAAGACGCCGAGCGCGGAGCGCGAGTGGCGGTCGTCCGGCGAGCCCATGTCGGCCTACGAGTACCGGGAGCACACGCAGACCGACACCTGAGCGCCTTCGACGTTTCCGTGGAGATGTCGAGATCACGCGTCCGGCGGGCTCCGGGAGGGAGCTCGCGCGCCTACCATCAGGCATCGCTGCCTCCCACCGCCGTCGGCGCTCACGAAGGGCGATCTGGTCCCTGGTCGCCGCATCGCTGCTCGTCGTCGTCGCCACCTCGGCGGGCTTGGCAGAGGTTGTGGATAAGGACCGTCCCGCGGCGGTTGCGGCGTCCACGCCCTCCCCCTCTCGCAACGCCCCGGCCGTCCGCTCCTCGCACGTTTCGCGGCCCCCGCGCCCACCCGACGTGTACGCGGCGATCGCGAAGGGAACCTTCAGCCCCGCGGTCAGGGGCGACCCCCACTACGTCTACGTCCCCAACGGGATTCCGGGCACCATCGAGGTCATCGATCCCGCCAGCTACCGGATCGTGCGCACGATCCATCTCGGCTTCCAATCGTTCCCAGAGCATGTCACGCCCTCATGGGATCTTCGGTGGCTCTACGTCGACGTCGACGGGTTGAACGAGCTCGCCGTCATCGACCCCCGTACCGGCCGGCTCGCGCGGATCATCCACGGCGTGCAACACCCGTACAACCTGTACTTCTCCCCCGACGGATCCAAGGCGATCGACGTCGCCGAGTACTACAACCGCCTGGACTTCATGGACCCCCACACCTGGAAGCTCCTCAAGAGCGTGCCGATACCGTGCCACGGTCCGGACCACCTGGACTTCTCCGCCGACGGTTCGTACCTGCTGATCGGGTGCGAGTACGACGGAACCGTCGTCAAGGTGAACGTCGCGCGGATGCAGGTGGTGCGGGCGATCCACGTCGGTGGCCTTCCCGTCGACGTGAAGCTTGCACCCGACGGCAAGGTCTTCTACGTCGCGAACCAGGGCCTCAGCGGCGTGTCGGTAATCGATGCCCGTTCGCTGAAGGTGGTGAAGTTCATCCCCACGGGTCGCGGAGCCCATGGGATGGCGATCGGTCGGAACACCACGATGCTCTACGTCACGAACCGCCTCGCAGGCACGATCTCGGTGATCGACTTCGCGACGGAGAAGGTGATCCACACGTGGCGGGTCGGCGGCTCACCCGACATGGTGCAGGTCACCCCCGACGGCACGAGGCTGTGGGTCTCGAACCGCTACGGCACGACGGTCGAAGCGATCTCTGCGGCCGACGGAAGGGTTCTGCACCGCGTCGACGTAGGGATCGACCCGCACGGCCTTTCCTTCTTCCCGCAGCCGGGGCGCTACAGCCTGGGCCACAACGGCGTCTACCGATAGCGCGAACGCAGTACCAGGTGGATCCGCGGCGGAGGCTCCGCTCAGGTGCGGCCGTATCGCGTCAGCATGCGTTCCCGGTCGAACATCGCCGAGACGACGCGCCACGCGACGGCGTCGAACGCCACGAGGATCGCCGCACCGATCACTGCGACCGAGACGCTCGGCTGGATGACGCGGAAGGTGAAGAGCGCGATGAGGCCAACCATGGGGAGCATCGCGAGAACCGAAAGCTGCTGCGCGACCCTGATGTCGTTCGAGCGCACCGAGATCGCGAGCCCGACCCAGATGGAGAAGGTGGAGAGCAAAGGAGCGAACAACACGGCGGCCACGAGCTGCGACGGCTGCCATACGAGGTCAACGACCGCGGGGATCGCGGCCGCGCGAACCACCACCAGGAAGATGGCGACCAGGCTGTAGGCGATCGCGACGCTGGGCACGATGGCAGCGAGGGCCTTGCCGATCAGCAGCTCCGTTTCGCGGATGGGCGTGGTGAGGACAGGTTCGAGCGTCCCCTGCTCTCGCTCCCCCACCACCGCGTACCCCGCGATCACCGTGGGAAGGATCAGCGGCACCAGGAAGAACGTGAGGGTTGCGCCTCCGACGACGCTCCTCATCGCCACGTCCGAGACTCCCGCCTTGAGGCTGAGGATGTTGCCGATCGGGATCACGATGAAGATGAGCGGCAACACGATCATCGTCCCGACGACGAACTTGTTCCGCCGGAACTCCTGCAGCTCCTTTCGGAACACGGCGCGGACCCGGAATCTCATCGCGCCACCTCGACGTCCTCGTCGACGAGATGTAGGTAGACGTCCTCGAGCGAGTGGTTCACCTCGGCCAGCCGCAGGAGGTCCGCGCCGGCATCGATCACCGCGCGGGCGAGCACGGGCGCGACCTCGCTCGGCTCGGCCGCCGTGACCTCGTATGCGGCATCGCCCGTCGCTCTCCACCCCGACACGCCAGCGAGACCTCCGAGCAGTCCTTCCGGGTCGCCGAGCGGCTCGGCGGTGGTCACCTCGATCGCCGAGGAGAACAGCTGCCGGCGGAGCTCGTCGGGGCGGCCGATGACGCGCAGCGTCGTGTTGAGGATCGCGATGCGGTCGCACAGCCGCTCGGCCTCTTCGAGTCGGTGCGTCGTCAGGAAGACCGTGACGCCACGCCCGCGCAGCCCTTCGATGAGCCCGCGGACCTCCCGGGTGGCGACGGGATCCAGGCCGGACGTCGGCTCGTCGAGGAACAGAACACGCGGCTCCGGCAGCAGGGTGCGGGCGAGGCTCACGCGCTGTCGCAGCCCCTTGGATAGCCCTCCAGCGAAATCGCCGGAACGCGATGCCAGACCGACGGCATCGAGAGCCGACATGATCCGCGTCCGGGCCTCGCGACGGGGGATGCCGTACAGCCCCGCGAAGTAGTCGAGGTTGTCGTAGACCGTGAGGCGCGTGTAGAGGCCCGGCGTCTCCGTCATGACGGCGATGCGGTTCCTGAGCCCGGATCCGCTCCCATCGTCGAGGGGGACGCCCGCGACCTCGGCCATCCCGGAGGTGGGTCGCACGACCGTGCCGAGCGTGCGGACCGTCGTCGTCTTCCCGGCACCGTTGGGGCCCAGGAAGCCGAAGACCTCGCCGGCTCCGACCTCGAAGGTCAGATCCTCGAACGCCGTGCGTTCGCCGAAGCGCTTCGTGAGATGGGATGCCCGGATGACAGGATCGGTCACGCCGGGATATGTAGCACAGCGGGCGCGTCAGGTGATGGTGATCCTTCCGCACATCAGGTGGCACACCCCATGGGCGTCGAGGTAGCCGTGGACCCTGCAATAGAACCGGAACACGCCTTTCGTGGGGAAGACCTTGGAAACCGTAGCGCCCAGGGCGAGCGCCTTGTTGAAGGTCCAATTGCCTCCGTACGCGGTGACCGTGTGATGCCCCGACACGGCGTGCCAGTGGATCGTGATGCCGTGGCCGGCAGTGGTCGCGGCCGGCTGCCAGTGGCCTACGCCTCCAGGTGCGACGGCGTTGATGGTCTTCACGGCGGCTCCAGCCGGACCCGCCGGCAGCATGACGGCGCCGGCCGAACCCACCAACATCAGGGCAACGAGCGATCCTGCGAAGCGTGAACGAGGCGACATGTCCACCGTCCCTTCCCCCTCCGATCGGGTGCGAGCGTTCCGTTCCAACCGCAGGTAGTACGGGCGGGTAACCCCGGCGGATGGCGGGGGACGACGAGAGCGTCACATCTCGGCGCCGACCTCGTCCGTAGTCCTTGCGAAGACCACACCGACCAAGGGGGATACGATGAACGTGATGTATCGGAACAGGGGCCGGGCATCCTCAGTCGTCTTCATGGCCGCTGCGCTCCTGCTCGCCGCTTGCGCGAAGAGCACGACCCCAAGCTCGGGGGCGACGACAACCTCACCCGCCACCGCAGGTGCCGTGACGATCGACACCGGCAGCGTGTCGGGCGTCGGTACCGTCCTGGTCGACGCGAAAGGCTTCACGCTGTACCACCTCAAGACCGAGACGCCCGGCAAGATCGTCTGCACGGGATCATGCCGGGGTCTGTGGCCACCCGTCCTGCTTCCGGCGGGCGCGTCCTCGGCGATGGCGGGGATGGGACTGAACAGCCTCGGCACGATCACGCGTCCGGACGGCGGTACGCAGGTGACGTATAAGAACATGCCGCTCTACCGGTACTCGGGAGACTCCGCGGCCGGCCAGGCCAACGGGCAGGGGATCGAGAACGTCTGGTTCGCCGTGACGACCTCGGGGTCGGCTCCGGTCCCCTCCGCCAGCAAGAGCTCGGGCGGCTACGGCTACTAACGCATCCGCTGCGATCCACACCGCCGGCCCGTCTCCGTGGCGGAGGCTGCCCTTGGGCTCAGGACTTGTGCAGCGCCGGTCGGTGGGCGGGTGGCGTGTGCAGCCAGCACGAGGTGGACGCGTTGTAGGTGGACAGCACCGTCTGGCAGCCGGGGAAATCGCAGTGCCGCCCGAACGCCTCTCGAGACTTCGCGCCCTTCCCACGGATGGGGGTGCCTAACTGCACGCCGCTCGGTCTCGCCATGGGGCAGGGCTCCTCGCCTAAGGTTGACCTCGAGCGTACCAGCGTTGGGGTAGGGGCCCGGCGTTCCCGGTTCGTGCGCGCGACCCGACCGGAGTACCCTTGCCCGTCATGAGCGAGCACCGGCCGCGTCCGACCGCCGGCGAACGGCCCCAGGAAGGCCGTCGGCAACGCGCCGACGCTCGCTATCGGGCGCTTGTCGAACAGCTTCCGGTCGTCGTCTACCACTACACCGAGGGCGCGCCGCTCGACTACGTGAGCCCCAACATCGAAGGGCTGCTGGGGCGTCCCTCGGAGGCCTACCTGGCGGACCACCGGCTGTGGCATCGCACGATCCATCCCGACGACCGCGAGCGGATGGAGGCGGCCTGGTGGCGGGCCCGCGAGGCGCGCACCGGCTACCAGATCGAATGCCGCTACGTCCGCCCCGACGGCGGCGTCGTGTGGGTGCGGGACAACGCGCGGGTCGAGTTCGACGCCGAAGGCGGACTTCCGTCCTGGCAAGGGGTGCTCGTCGACATCACGTCGGAGCGGCGCGCCGAACAGGAGCGCGAGGCGTCCCAACGACGCTACCGCGCGCTGGTGGAGCAGGTACCCGCCATCGTCTATGAGATGGGGCCCGACGACGAGCGCCGCACGCTGTTCGTGAGCACCCACGTGGAGCAGATCCTGGGCTACTCGCGCCAGGAGTGGCTCGACCAGCCCGACATCTGGATCGAGCTCCTGCATCCGGAGGACCGTGAGACGGAGCTGGCCGCCCTCGATCTCCACAACGAGACCGGCGCCCCCTGGAACCGCGAATACCGGTTGATCGCCTCCGACGGGAGCGTCGTGTGGCTGCGCGACAAGGCCGTTCTCGTCCCGGACCTCCACGGCGGCGGAGCGACCTGGCACGGGATCATGCTCGACGTCACCGATCGCAAGGAGCTGGAGGAGCGGCTCCAGCTCATGAACGACGAGCTGGAGCTCAGGGTGCGCGAACGGACCACCGAACTCGCAGAGGCGAACGAGATGATGGGCCTGGAGATCGGTGAGCGCCGCCGGATCGAGGGCGAGCTGCGGATCGCGCGTGAACGGTTCCGACGGCTCGTGGAGGACCTGCCTGCCGCCGCCTACCTGTGGGACCTGGTGCAGGAACGGGGAGAAGGCCCCGACCGGGATGAGGGAACAGGACGCGGGTACATGAGTCCACGCGTCCACGACCTCCTCGGCTACACCGCGACGGAGTGGTGCCGGCCGGGCTTTTGGAGGACGCGCCTGCATCCGCATGACCGCGACCACGTCCTCGAGCTCGCCGATCGGTCGCGACGCACGGGAGCGCCGTTCAACGCCGAATACCGCTACCTCGCCAAGGACGGCCAGATCGTATGGGTCCTGGACCGAGCTACCATGCTGGAGCGAGACGGCTCCGGTCTCCCCGGGCTGTTCCAAGGTGTGCTGCTCGACATCACGGACCGCAAAGAGGCGGAGCTCAAGGCCCAGGAGATCGAGAGCTGGTACCTGCGCCTCGCCCAGGAGAGCCCTGGCATCGTCTGGGTCGTGAGCGATCGCGACGACGACCCGAAGATCCGTTGGCGCCACTACTTCGTGAACGCACGCGAGCAGGACCTGCTGGGCTACCAGCTGGACGAGTTCGCAGGCCCTGCCCTATGGCGCTCGTACCTGCACCCCGACGACAGAACGCGCGTCATCGAGGAGAACGAGCACATCTGGCGCACCGGATCGCCGTGGGGCAGCGACTTCCGGATGATCGCGAAGGACGGCCGGGTGCTCTGGTTCCACCTCGAAGGCAGGACCGCGGAGTTCGACGATCAAGGGCGCCCCGCCGTCTACCAAGGGCTGATCACGAACATCGACGCGCGCAAGCGGAGGGAGGAGGAGCTGCAGGCCACCGTCGAGCGGCAGCGATCGCTCTTGGAGGGCATGCCGGCGATCCCCTGGACGGAGGAGGTGGATCCCTCGACGGGCTCGGGCCGCATCACTTACCTCGGGCCGCAGACCGAGGAGATCCTGGGATGGCCCTCGCAGGACCTCGGAGAGGATTCCTACGAGCACATGGCGCGCTTCCTGCATCCGGATGACCGCGCGCGCGTGGGGCGATCGTTCCAACGGGTGTTCGCCGAAAACACCGGATGGGACGAGACCTACCGGATCATCGCGCGGGATGGCACCGTGAAGCGCATCCGCTCAAGCGGCAAGTGTGTGACACCGCCCGGGGTGGTGCCCCAGATCTGGCAGGGGGTCACGGTGACCCTCGCCGTCGAAGGCGTCGCGACACCCGCCCCCGCCGAGACCTTGGACCGCGACGCCCTGATCAACCCCGAGGTGTGAGCTCGCGCGCCTGCTCGGGCAGGTAGGGGTGCAGGCTCTCGGGGATCCACACCGACCCATCGGCGCGCTGATGGTTCTCGAGCAGCGCGATGAGCGTTCGGCCGATCGCCGTGGCGGTGCCGTTCAGAGTGTGGAGCGTCTCGACCGAGCCGTCCGCGCGCCGGACCCGCGTCTGCAGCCGGCGCGCCTGGTAGTCGGTCGTGTTCGAGCAGCTGGTGAGCTCCCGGTAACGACCCTGCCCCGGAAGCCACACCTCGATGTCGTACTTCTTCGCGGCGGCCCCGCCCAGATCGCCCGCGGCGATGTTCACCACCCGGTAGGGAACCTCGAGGTTCCTGATGATCTCCTCCTCCACGCTCACGAGGTACTCGTGCTCGTCCCAGCTGACCTCGGGCGTTGTGAAGCTGAACATCTCCACCTTGTCGAACTGGTGCACGCGGAACATCCCACCCAGGTCCTTGCCGTAGGTCCCGGCCTCGCGCCGGAAGCACGTGGAGTACCCGGCGTAGCGCCGCGGCAGTTCGGCCTCATCGAGGATCTCCCCCAGATGGAGGGAAGCGAGCGGCACCTCCGCCGTGCCCACCAGATAGAGCTCGTCCTCGTCGGTGCGGTAGATGTTCACCGCGTCCGAGGGCAGGAACCCCGTCCCGTACATCGCCTCCTCGCGCACCAACACCGGAGGGATGACCGGGACGAACCCCTTCGCGTTCAGGATGTCCATGGCGTGACGCATGAGCGCGAACTGCACGAACACCAGGTCGCCCAGCAGGTACACGAACCGCGAGCCGCTCGTGCGTGCCCCTCGGTCGGTGTCGAGGACCCCCAGCAGCTCCCCCAGCGCGGCATGATCCCGGGGTTCGAAGTCGAAGGACGTCGGCTCGAGGTGGCGACGCACCTCCGCGGCGTCCTCGTCGGTGAAGCCGTCGGGCGCGCTCTCGTGCGGAACGTTCGGGGTGGCGGCGAGAAGGTCATACATCGTCTTCTCGGCCTCGACCAGCTGCGGCTCCACTCCCTTGAGCTGGGCGCTCACCTTGGAGACCTCCGCGATCAGGGCCTGCCTCTCCTCGCCCTGCGCGGCGCCGATCCGCTTGGAGGCGGCGTTCTGGGTAGCCCGCAGGTCGTCGACCTGAGCGGTCAGCGTGCGGCGCCGCCCGTCGGCGGCCAGCAGCTCATCGACGGCATGGGCGAGGTTGCGCCGCGCCAGCGCGGCGCGGAAGGGCTCGGGGTCCTCGCGGATCGCCTTGATATCCAGCATCTACGGCACCCTCACCTGACCGGACCCCTTCGCCTCCTCCTGCGTCGTCGACGACGGCTTCGCGCCGGCAGGCGCCGACGAGGAGGATCCCGATCCGTCCATGATGCTCTGCCCGTGGAAGATGCCGCCCTCCTCCACCACGAGGCTCTTCGACGTGATGTTGCCTTCGATACGGCCGCCGCGAGCGAGGTGCGCCTTGCCCTTCACGACGATGGTGCCTTTGAACCCTCCCGCCACGCTGACGTTCTGCGCGCGGATATCGGCCTCCACCTGGCTCTGCGGCGACAGCGCGACATCCCCTTCGGCGTTGATCTGCCCCTTCACCTGCCCGTCGATCCGCAGGCTCCCGGCCGACACGACGTTGCCCTCCAACCGTGCACCGGCTCCGACGATCGTCACCTCATCGTTCTGCTCGGCCATCGTGCGCTCCTCTCGTCGTTCGGGACGCCGTTGCTCGATGTTCTGCGGTGCCTCGTCCGGCTCCTCTTCGTCGCGTTTGAAGATCATCCCGCTTCCACCGCCTCCTCCGGCACGACCGTGAGCGCCTGCCGGATCGCCTCGCCCTCTTCGCTCGAGAGGTTGTAGCTGCTGGTGCCCTGGGTGATCGATTTCGCGTAGACGCGCGTCTCCTGCCGCCCGTTGATCGACGTGAGGACGACGCCGTTGCCCTGCTCGTCCAACAGCGCACACGAGAACGACAGGCGTCCGCCCACGTCCTCGAAGGCGTCGTAGCGAAGGAGCGCCACGCGCCGCACCCCGCCCTCGATCATCACCTGCTGCTTGTTGTCGCGCGCGTTGAGGACCCGGGCGGCCTTCTCGAGCCGTTCGATCCGGGCGGCCTGCCCCTCGAGCACGTCGCGCAGGGCGTCGCCGACCTGGATCGGGCCCTCGGGTTCCCGCGTACGTCGCCGGCTACCCGACCCCAGGATCGAGAACGCGATCGCGAGCACGGAGAGCCCGATCGCGATCAGCGCCATCAGCGAGAGTGTGCGATCGGAGAAGGTCATGGGGTCTACCCTGCGTCGAAGGGGCCGATCGCCCCAGGGGTTGCGAGCGGGACCGAAGTATACGATGACCGTTCCCGTGGACGAACACCGCCTCACCCAACTGCTCGATGAGGTCGCCGCAGGCGAGACCTCGGTGGCCGCCGCGGTGGACTCGATGCGAGGCCTCCCCTACGAGGCCGTTGCCGACGCGAACGTCGACCATCATCGTGAGCTCCGGACCGGGCATCCGGAGGCGATCTACGGCCCCGGCAAGACGCTGGATCAGGTCCGCGACATCGCGCGGGCTCTCGCGGCGCGCGCGTCGGGCGCGGTGCTCCTGACACGCGCCGACCCGTCCCAGGCCGAGGCCGTCGCCTCCGTGGTACCGGGCTCCGTGTACCACAACCGCGCACGGCTGGTCGTGGTGAAGCCCGCGCGAGAGCGCTTGGCCGCGACGATCGTGGTCGTGGCGGCGGGGACCGCCGACCTGCCCGTCGCCGACGAGGCGGCATTGTCGTTGGAGGCAGCCGGGGCCCGGGTCACACGACTCACCGACGTCGGTGTGGCGGGACTCCATCGACTCCTGGACCGTCGCGGCGAGCTGGACGCCGCCGATTGCTGCATCGTCGTGGCGGGCATGGAGGGCGCACTGCCGTCCGTGGTCGCGGGCCTCACATCGACACCGATCGTCGGGGTGCCCACGAGCGTGGGCTACGGCGCATCGTTCGAGGGCCTGGCGGCCCTCCTGTCGATGATGTCGTCGTGCGCCCCCGGCGTCTCGGTGGTCAACATCGACGGCGGGTTCGCGGCGGCGCAGTCCGCGTATCGCATCGTGCGCAGGCTGGCGGCGGCGCGCCGGGAACCCTAGATGCGCCTCCTCTACTTCGACTGCATCGCGGGCATCTCAGGCGATATGGCACTGGGTGCCCTCATCCAAGCCGGCGCCGACGCGGACCTGATCCGCGAGCACCTCGCGGGGATCCCGGTGGAACCGTTCGGGTTCGAGGTCGGCGAGGTGGAAACCCACGGCATCCACGCGATGAAAGTGACCGTGCGCGCCGAGGCGAGCGCCGTCGTGCGCACGTACGCGAACATCCGCGGCATGCTCGAGGAGGCCGACCTCCCCGAAGGGGCACGAGCGATCGCGCAACGCATCTTCCGCCGGCTCGCCGAGGCCGAGGCCGCGGTGCACCACCGGGATCTCGAGCAGGTCGTCTTCCACGAAGTGGGGGCCGTGGATTCGATCGTCGACATCATCGGCACGGCGCTCGCCCTCGACCAGTTGCGGGTGGAGCGCGTGTTCGCTTCGCCGGTCCCCACCGGCATGGGGATGATGAAGACCGAACACGGATCCATGCCGATCCCCGCCCCCGCGGTCGTGGAACTCCTGCGCGGCGCGCCACTGTATTCCCGCAACACGCCCATGGAGCTGGTGACACCCACCGGCGCCGCGATCCTCGCCTCCATGGTCGAGGGCTACGGCGCGATGCCGCTCATCCGCACCGAACGTGTCGGCTACGGCGCGGGCACGCTCCGGCCCGACTTCCCCAACGTGCTCCGCGTGTTGGTCGGCGAGGGCGAGCCGGGCGCCATCCTCGGGACGGGAGGCGACCCGATGAACGAGCCCTCGGTGCACAGCATGACGGACGAGCTCGTCCTTTCGACCAACGTCGACGACCTCAACCCCGAGCTCTACGCCTACGTGCTGGAGCGGCTGTTCGCCGCCGGGGCGCAGGATGCGTGGCTCACGCCGATCGTGATGAAGAAAGGGCGTCCCGCCGCAACCATCTCCGTGCTGTGTGCACGCGAGCGCGCCGACGCGCTGCGCCGCGTCCTGTTCCGGGAGACCGGCACGCTCGGCATCCGAACGACCGCGACGCAGAAGCTGGCGCTCGAGCGCGAATGGGTGGAGGTGGAAACGCGCCACGGGCGGGTCCGCGTGAAGGTGGGACGCCTCGAGGGCCGTCCCGTTACCGTCGCGCCGGAGTTCGAGGACTGCGTCGCCGTCGCCCGCGAGTCGAACGTCCCTGCCAGAGACGTCTACGAGGAAGCGGTCCGGCTGGCGCGGGCCCGGCTCGAGGGGTCCGGCGACTGAGCGCTCAGCTCACGTCGCGGACCCGGAACCAGACGATCGCCGCCACGAGCAGAGCCGCCGCGTAGACGAACACGGTGGTGGTCGCGCGCGTCATCGTGATGACCGTGGACGTCGCGGGGCTGCCGGCGTGCCCGTCCACGAATACGACGGCGTTCGTGGCGAACAGGTACGGCGTCAGCCTCGGCACGACCGCGCGAAGGAGCGTCTCGAGCAGCGCCAGATAGACGAACAGCACGCCGAGCGCCGCTGCGGTCCCCCGACCGATCATCGAGATCGAGATGCCGAGCAGCGCCCCGATCACGCTCATGACGCCGACCCGCACGATGAGGCCCACCACGTGGTGCAGCCACACGACGTCGGCCCCGTTCGTGATGCCTCGCGTGGTCGCCACGAGCCACAGCACGCCCCACAGGATCGCCTGGAGCGCCACGACCAGCAGGAAGACGGCAAAGCCCACCGCGACGGCGCGGGTGAGGAGAACTCGGACACGCCGGGGCTC
Organism: uncultured Actinomycetes bacterium; assembly: GCA_963850315.1. GTDB lineage: Bacteria > Actinomycetota > UBA4738 > UBA4738 > HRBIN12 > JAOUEA01. The sequence goes on along the minus strand of CAWKKN010000007.1, from coordinate 303,988 downwards.
CCAAGTGAGGAGCGTCGCCATGGACCCCGACTGCCAGTCCGCGCCCACGGAGGACGCGCCGATCACGAGGCCCATCACGATCAGCATGAACGCCGTCCCGCGCAGGGTGTCCGGGAGGGTCGAGAGCCGATACGCATCGGAGGCGGCGCCCGCGAAGACCGTTGCCGAGGGGGGCGGATGGGACTTCACCGCTGCGATCGTGCCGCTGAGTCCGATGAGGACCAGGGCGAGCACGGCGAGCATCCACACCAACCGGCGCGAGCGGATCCGTACGGCCTCCGAGCGCAGCAGGGCGATCATGCGTGCGGCTCCTCGGTGTCGCGGGTCAGTTCGAGGAAGACGGTCTCCAGGTCGGCTTCGTCGGGACGGCAGCTCCGTGACGTAGAGCCGGCGCTCGGCCAACGTGCGCGACACCCGCTCGGCGTCGTCGGTGCTCACCTGCACGCGCAGGATGCCGTCGGCGATGGCGGCCCCGATCCCCGCGGCCTCGAGCGCCGCACGCCCGGCTTCCAGATCGCGCAACCGAACGATCAGGCCCTCGCCGCCGCGGCTCGCGAGTACCTCGCGCACGGGCCCCGCCGCCACGCACCGGCCACGGGCCAAGATCGCGAGGCGATCCGCCGTCTGCTGGATCTCCGAAAGGATGTGGCTCGAGACGAACACGGTGCGACCCTCCGCGCCCAGCCGGCGCACCAGCTCGCGCACCTCCACGATGCCGGCAGGGTCCAGGCCGTTCGCCGGTTCGTCCAGGATCAGCAGCGCGGGATCCTTCAGCAGCGCCGTCGCGATCCCCAACCGCTGCTTCATACCCAGCGAGTAGGTCTTCACCAGGTCGTCGCCACGTTCGGCGAGACCCACCCGCTCGAGCGCGTCGTCAACGGCGCGCGGCCCGATGCCGTCGATCCTGCCCAGGATGCGGAGGTTCCTCCGCCCGCTGAACTTGGGGAACAGCGAGGGCGTCTCCACGATGGAACCCACGCGGCGCACGACCGCCGGCCAGACCCCGGGGGACCTCGGCGTCCAGGAGGCGAAGACGCCCGGCGCTGGGCGCGACCAGGCCCAGCAGGCAGCGGATCGTGGTCGTCTTGCCCGCTCCGTTCGGACCCAGGAATCCGAAGACGCCGCCCTCAGGGACCACGAGGTCGAGACCATCGACCGCCACCGTGGATCCCTTGCGTAGCCGCCGGTACTCCTTGCGGAGCCCCTCCACCTCGATGACGTTCCTCAAGCCAACATCACGTTTGCGACCTTACCCCGCCGGTATGCTCGACCGGATATGGTCGACCCTCCTCCCCTCCCGCCTCGGCCCGATCTGGGCGGTGGTTGGGCCCCGCCGTCGCTCGCCACCACCACGCCGCTCGCCAGTTATGGGCAGCGGCTCGCCGGGTACGTCCTGGATGTCCTCGTCATGATCCCGGTGGTGGCCATCCTGCTGTCGTTCCGCTGGGACCCGGTGCGCGCAGTGTTCGATTGGATCAGCGCTCATCCTGGACAGACCGCGATCCCCACCGACCTGATGGCGCAGTTCCAGGACGCGCTGCGCCCCATCGCCATCGTGACGGCCGGTGCGTGGTTCGTCTACAACACGGCGATGGTGTCCTGGCGGGGTCAGACCCTCGGCAAGATCGGCGCACACGCGAAGGTCGTTCGCAGTCTGAACGACGCCGCAACGCGTGTCGGAGCCGGCCGCGCCGCCCTGCGAGCCGTCGTGCCCATGCTGGGCGCGTTCCTCCCCGCCTTGGGGTGGCTCGTGCCCATCGTGGTGTACGGCGCGATGTTGTTCACGCCGCGGCGCCAGGGACTGCACGACCTCGCGGCCGGCACGATCGTCGTCCGGGTCTGACTTCCCCCGCTCCAACCGCAGACGGGTCCCGGCCTACACCTTCGGACGAAAGGTCGGTTACCCCCGCGCCGATACCCTGCCCATGGAGCCCCTGTGGCGAAGCGAGGTCCGGCCTCCGGACGACATCCAGCGTCGCATCGACATGTGGCGCGGTCTGGGGGCGCTCTTCCTGTGCGCCCTGTTCACGGTGGACGCCTGGCACTGGCAGACTTCCTTCCTGCCGTTCTGGCTGATGAACATGGCGGTCCACGAGAGCGGCCACGCCATCTTCCAGACCATCACGCACAACGAGCTCATCATGCTGATGATGGGCAACGGGTGGGAGAGCCTGTTCCCGCTCATCATCGGGGTGTGGTTCCTGCTCCGCCGGCGGAACTGGGTGGCGTTCGCGATCTGTATGGCGTGGGTCGCCGACACGCTGGTGGGGGCCGCGATCTACATCGCCGACGCTCCACTGGGGAACCTTCCCCTGATCGGGATCGGCTCGCGAGCCGACGCCGGGACCGCCCAGCTCGGCGACTGGGCGCGCGTGCTGGGACCCGAGCACTTCGACAAGCTCTTCTTGGCTGCCCCGATCGCACGCGACGTCCGCCACGTCGCCGTGTTCTTCACGTTGCTGGCGTTCGGCGCGCTCGCGTACGGCCTGGTCCAGAACCAGCGCAAGCTGCACGAGCTGGAGCACGGGCCGAAGATCCCACCAGAGACCGGGGACGCGAAACTGCTAGAGCCCGTGACCCCGGAGCAGATGTGGCGGTAGCGGGGCGCGCGACCCGAGGTGTTGAGGGAGGCCGCGGCGTCGTTTCGGCGTGATCGGACCGGCGGGCGACCCCCGTCAGAGCTCCTTGGTCTCCACCGTCTCGACGATCTGCGCTCGTGGGTCCGACATGACCACGCCTGCGACGCGATCCCAGACGGCACGCATCGAGGCGAGCAGAGACTCCGCCTCCGCGGGCGTGTCGAACTCGAGGTCGATCAAGACGTAGTTCGGATCACCGATCGGGCGCAGGATCCGATACCGGCGAACGCCCGACCGCTGCCGGCCGACGGGATCGCCGTCGAAGGCCTCCTTCCAAACGGCATAGTCGGGCACGGGGTGTTCGATCCTCAGGATGGACATGTGGCACCTCTCCTCGCTCGAAACTCGCCTTAAGTCTCACTGTAGCGAATACGGTGCTACTGTAGCAGAATGCCCAAGGTTGGGAGCCACCGGGCCTACAAGTCGCCTCGACGGCGCGAGCAGGCGCGCGCGACGCGATCCACGATCCTCCTGGCGGCCCAGGAGCTCTTCGTCGAAGGTGGCTACGTGGCGACCACGATCGACGTGATCGCATCACGGGCAGGGGTCTCCGCCGAAACGGTGTACGCGACGTTCAAGAACAAGCGGTCGATCCTGTCCGAGCTGATCGACGTGTCGATGGCGGGGGACGACGCCCCGGTGTCGATCCTCGAGCGCGGCTGGGTGCAGGAGATGCGCGAGGAGCCGGATCCGCAGCGACGTGTGCAGATCTTGGCGAGGAACGGGAGGCTGATCCTAGAACGGACCGCCTCCGTCTATGAGGTGTTGCGAGGAGCCTCGACCGCGGACCCACAACTAGCCTCGCTGTGGGAGCTCAACAAGGCGCAACGATTCGCCGGCCAGCGTGCGCTGGTGCGCATCCTGACCGAGGGCGACCCCTTGCGCGAGGGGCTGATCACCAGAACGGCTGCCGACATCGTGTTCGCGATCGGGAGCCCGGAGACGTACAGGCTCCTGGTCGTCGACAGGGGCTGGTCGGGGGATCGATTCGAACGCTGGTATGCGGACGCACTGGCGCGCCTCTTACTGGCACAAGGCTAGCCGGCGCCTCGAGCACGACCCAGGGCATCGAGCCCCAGGGCCCGGTCGGGCTTCATCGCTCCCGGCGGAGGGCGGCGGCGACCGCGCGTTGGACGGCGGCGGGTGATCGATCGCCTTCCAGGGCCCCTATCGCCACGCGCGATCCCTCGAACATCGCGCCGGTCCGAGCGCCGAGCACCGGCGGCGGCCGCATGGTACCGAGGACATCGCCGGCGAGCAGGACTTCGATCGACATGATCTCCTCGAGCAGGTCCAGCGCGTGAGCGGTGGTCCGGACCGACAGCGGGGCATTCGTCGCATGGTCCTCGACACCGATGTCGAGGGGCGGCACGTCGAGCGTTGCGGGCGCCGCCAGCTGCCTCAGCTCGGCGAATGTGGCGGCGGCCGGATAGCGGAGCGTCAGCCCGAACACCTCGCCCGGTTCGGGTCCCGTCGGCGGGCCGGCAGAGGACACGCCTTCGAAGAAGGCGTCCCAAAGATGGCTCATGCGACGTTCGCTCAGTTGCCCCACGTGGGCGAGCGCGACGCGCAACTGTTCGAAGGCGATCGCCATCACGATGGGGTGGAAGTTGCCGTTGTGCACCATGGCGTCCTGCTCGATGGACACGAGCGGATTGTCGCCACGTCCGTTGAGCTCGATCATCACCGCGCGCGTTGCCGCGTCGATCGCCTCCCGCAAGGCGCCGTGCACTTGAGGGACGACACGGAACGACAGTGGCGCCTGCACCGATCCGGCTGCGCCGGCGTCCAAGAGATCGCTGCCTTCCAACGAGGCCATGACCGCCGCACACGATGCGATCTGGCCCGGGAACGGCTTCGCCTCCCCCACCACCGGCTGGACGACCGACGGACCGCTCCGTGTCGCCTCGAGCGAGAGGGCTGCGGCCACGTCGGCCTGCTCGGCGAGTCGCTGGGCACGGGCCAGGACGAGCGCCGCCTCGCCGATCGAGAAGGCGTTCGAGGACATGAGCGTGAGCCCGTCCTTCGGCTCGAGGCGCAACGGATCGATGCCTGCGCGGGCGAGCGCTTCGCCGCCGGGGAGGATCTCCCCGGCGAACTCGGCTCGGCCGGCGCCGAGGGCGACCTGCCCGACGCTGGCCAGTTGCCCGAGGTCGGCCGCACCCACGGAGCCTCGAGAGGGCACGACGGGGTGCACACCGCCGTTCAGCATCGCGACGAGCACGTCTGCGACGCCCGGGCTTGCCCCCGAGCCTCCTCGTGCGATGCCGTTCAGCCGGACCGCCATCGCAGCTCGGACCGTCTCGCTCGGTAGGGGGGGCCCGGTCCCGCCTGCGTGGGTCATCAGCAGCATCACCTGCGCGCTTCTGAGCTCCTCGGGAGGCAGTCGCGTGTCCTTCATGTGACCGACACCGGTGTTCAGCCCGTAGATCGGTTCGTCGCGGGCGAGCATGCGGTCGATCACGGCCCGGCTCGCGGTGATCCTGGAGCGTGCCGTCTCGTCCACCTCGACGCGGCTGCCCGAGGCGATGTCGAGAAGCTCCTCGATCGTCATCGGTCCTTCGGTGATCGTGACCCCGTCCACTGAGCCCGCACCGTAGTACAAGTCCGTTGGCGCCCGGGAGAGGCGGACTGGGCTCGGCGGGTTCTTCGCCCAGGCCAGCGGAGGCCCGGTGGGCGAGGTTCGCTTGACGACCCGCCGGTTATCATCTATAACTGTCCTATTCTATAAAGAGACGGTTATGGAAGCCATGAACGATCAGCTCGATGCGGTGTTCGGGGCACTCGCGGATCCCACGCGGCGCGCGATCCTCACGCGGCTCACCCAGGGTGAGGCGAGCGTTGCCGAGCTCGCCGCGCCGTTCAGCGTGTCGCAGCCGGCGATCTCGCGACACCTCAAGGTGCTCGAGCGCGCGGGCCTGATCGCTCGAACCCGGCGGGCCACCGCCCGCCTCAGCCATCTGCGGGCGCAGCCCCTGCGCGAGGCGACGGTGTGGTTGGCCGGATACCGGGACTATTGGCAGGAGAGCTACGAGCGGCTCGACGAGTTGCTCGCGGCCTTGCAGAAGGACGAGACCGATCGATCGCGACCAGGCGATCCAACAGGAAGGAGCACAACATGACCGAGATGAAGCTGACCGCGGAGCCCGGAGTTCCCCAGGTCTTGACCGCCCGGGAGCTCGATGCGCCACTCGAACTGGTCTATCGCGCGTTCACCGAACCGGACCTGTTGGCGCAGTGGCTCGGGCCACGCAGGTACACGATGACGGTCGAGCGCTTCGAGCTCCGCGACGGCGGCACATGGCGTTACGTTCACGCCGACGACGCCGGCAACGCCTTCGGCTTCCACGGCGTGTTCCACGGCAACCCATCGCCCGACGGCATCGTGCAGACTTTCGAGTTCGAGGGCGCGCCGGGCCACGTCTCGATGGACACGGTGACGTTCCAGGAGCAGGACGGGAAGACCACGGTCATCACCAATTCGGTGTTCCAGTCGGTCGAGGCCCGCGATGCGATGGTCGACGCAGGCATGGCCGGCGGCATGAGCGAAGGCTACGAGCGCTTGGACGAAGTGCTCGCGAAGCTCGTCGCCAACAGCTGACCAACGAGAAGGAAGGAGCATCACCATGCAGAAGATCACCCCGTGCCTGTGGTTCGACACCCAGGCCGAGCAGGCCGCGAGCTTCTACGTCTCCCTGTTCGAAGACTCGGAAGTGACGGGTGTCACGCGCTACACAGAGGTCGGTCCCGGTCCCGCCGGCGAGGTCAAGCTGGCCTTCTTCACGCTCGCGGGCCAGGAGTACACGGCGGTGAACGGGGGGCCGCAGTTCCCGTTCACCGAGGCCGTCTCGTTCTCCGTGAGCTGCAAGGATCAGGTTGAGGTCGATCGGCTCTGGTCGCAGTTGACGGAGGGTGGTGGCGAGGAGGGGCAGTGCGGTTGGCTCAAGGATCGGTTCGGCCTCAGCTGGCAGATCATCCCCGAGCGGATGGGAGAGCTGCTGAGCGACCCCGACCCCGACCGTTCCCAACGGGCCATGCAGGCGATGCTGCAGATGAGCAAGATCGACGTGAAGGTCCTGGAGGACGCCGCCAACGGCTCCTGAGTGTTCGAAGCGGGATGGGCTGGCGCCTCATCCGCTGAAGGCGTCGGTCTCCGCCTCCACCATGCGACGAAGCAGATGTACGAAGGTCTCGCGTTCGCTGCGGTCGAGCCGACGGACGCCGGGGAGGTCGTCGAAGAACTCATGCTGCAGCTTCGACCTGAGCGCGATGCCCTTTCGAGTGAGGACCAGGTTCTTGGCGCGACGGTCCTGAGGATCGGTCTCACGTCGTGCGAGGTCATGCTCCTCGAGCACGTCGGCGATGGCCGTGACGAACGAGGGATCGCATCGCAGCTCCTTGCCCAACTCCTTCATGGGAACGCTGCCCTCGATCTGAGACAGCGCCATGGCGTAGGGCGGTGGCAACCCTGCTCGACCAACGGTCTGCTGGAGGCCGACGCGCATGAGGCTCAGCAGCTCCGAGAGCGCATCGAGGATCTCCTTCGAGGAGAGAGCCTCCGGTGTCGGCGCCCCGTTGTTCATGTCTTCACATCCTCCGTCCCAGAGGGAAGCTTAGTGGATTCGCTCAAAGATTGACGGCCCCAAGGATTGTCGCTACTGTCGAGGCCGCCCCAAACGCCCGTCATCCCGTCACTCGCGTCAGTCCAGGAGGATCGTCCGATGCGCCGACTCGCCCGATGGTCTTACCGGCATCGTCGGATCGTCGTCGCGGCCTGGCTCCTTGCGCTGGTCGCCTTCTTCGGCATCGCCAAGGTGGCGGGCACCGCCTACTCGAACAACTTCGATCTCCCCAACTCCGAATCTACCCGTGCACTGGACCTCATCAAGTCGGTGGCGCCACAGGAGTCCGGCGACACCGAGCAGATCGTCGTCGGGACTCAGAACGGCGTGAAGGTGACCGATCCCCAGATCCAGCAGCGGGTCCAGGCCATGCTCGATCGCCTCGGCAGGCTTCCGCACGTCGCCAGCGTCGGATCCCCGTACACGAAGGAGGGGGCCGCCCAGGTCAGCCGCGACGGCACCGTCGCGTTCGCGACGGTCGCGCTCGACAGGTCGGCGCAGGACCTGTCGGTGGGCTTCGCGAAGGACTTCGTGTCGACGGCCCACTCGGCGTCGGGAGACGGGGTCGTGGTCGCCGTCTCGGGTCAGCTCGCCGAGCAGGCGAATCAGCCTTCGGTCGGGGGAGTGGGCCTGGGGATCCTCACGGCCGGGATCGTGCTGTTCCTGGTGTTCGGCTCGCTGTTCGCGATGGCGATGCCCCTGGCGTCCGCCCTCGTCGCGCTCGGCACGGCGATCTCCGTGATCGGGCTCCTCAGTCACGCGTTGAAGATGCCGGACTTCTCCTCGGAGCTCGTGCTCCTGATCGGCCTGGGGGTGGGCGTCGACTACGCGCTGTTCATCGTGTCCCGGCACCGCCAGGCCATCCAGGCGGGACGTGACATCGGGGCATCCATCGAGCTCGCGATCGACACGTCGGGTCGCGCCGTGCTCTTCGCGGGCACGATCGTGTGCATCGCACTGCTCGGGATGTTCGCTCTCGGGATCAGCTTCCTCTACGGCCTGGCGGTCGCCGCCAGCGTCGGCGTCCTGTTCACGATGGTCGCCGCGCTCACGTTCCTCCCCGCGATGCTGGGCTTCGTCGGGCCCAAGATCCTCTCGCGGCGCCAGCGCAAGGCGCTTGCGCTGGATGGGGCCAGGGGGGCGCGCACCGACGGATTCTGGGTGCGGTGGTCCCAGCTCGTGGAGCGCCGCCCGGTCGTCTACGGCCTGGTGGCCTTGATCGTCATCGGCGCCCTCGCGGCGCCGTTCTTCAAGCTTCGACTGGGGTCCTCCGACCAGGGCAACGACCCTGCCGGGACGACGACGCGCACGGCGTATGACCTGCTCGCCCGAGGATTCGGGCCCGGCTTCAACGGGCCCTTACAGGTCGTGGCCGAGCCCACCAGCTCCGCACAATCCGCGGCGCTGCAACGCCTCGCGTCGTCGATCGAGACGCAACCGGGTGTGGCGGCCGTGACGCCGCCCACCACGATCACAGGGAAGAACGGCACGAAGGTGAGCCTTTTCGAGGTCTACCCGACCTCCGCCCCCCAAGACGCGGCCACCACCGATCTCATCCACACGCTGAGGGAGCATGTGATCCCGGCCTCCGTAGGGGGCACCGGCCTCACCGTCTACGTCGGTGGGATCACCGCGATCTTCGCCGATTTCGCGAGTGTGCTGACCTCGAAGCTCCCGCTGTTCATCGGCGTCGTGGTGCTGATGTCCTTCCTGCTGCTCGCCCTGGTGCTGCGCAGCCTCGTGGTGCCGCTGAAGGCGGCAGTGATGAACCTGCTCTCCATCGCGGCGGCCTTCGGGATCCTCACCGCCGTGTTCCAGTGGGGGTGGCTCGGGTCGGTGTTCGGCGTCAGCCGGACGGGTCCGATCGAAGCGTTCCTGCCGGTGATGCTATTCGCGATCCTGTTCGGACTCTCGATGGACTACGAGGTCTTCCTGGTGCTGCGCATCCACGAAGAGTGGCTGCGGACCGGGGACAATCGCGTCGCGGTGGGAGGAGGACTCGCGGCGACCGGGGGCACGATCACCGCCGCGGCCGCCATCATGATCGTGGTGTTCGGCTCGTTCATCCTTGGCGGCCAGCTGATCATCAAGGAGTTCGGCCTCGGCCTGGCGGCCGCCATCCTCGTAGACGCGGTCGTCATCCGGACCGCGCTGGTCCCTGCGCTCATGCTGCTCATCGGCAAGGCCAACTGGTGGTTCCCACGCTGGCTCGACAGGATCCTCCCCCGCATCCACGTCGAACCCGAGGACCTTTCCGAGATCGAGGAGCTCGGCGAGGCCGTCTCCACGGCCGCTACCCACTGACCTCAAGACCCCCACGGAGGGATCCCATGAAGGCACTTGCATTGGCGTCGTTCGATGCCGGACCGACGTTGATCGATGTACCGGAGCCTGCGGCAGGACCGAGCGAGGTGCTCGTCCGGGTCGACGCCGCGTCGGTCAATGCCTTCGACGTGGGCGTCGCAGCCGGGGCGATGAAGGACTACCTGACGTACCGGTTCCCAGCCACGATCGGCAACGACCTGGCCGGGAGGGTGGAAGCCGTGGGCGACGGAGTGGAGGGATTCTCGGTGGGGGATCGCATCTTCGGGACCATGGGCATGAAGGGGGAGGTCCACGATGGCTCGTACGCCGAGCTTGCGACACCGCAGGAGGGCTCGATCGTCGCCGCTCCCGGGGCCCTCTCGGCTGCCGACGCGGGATCCCTCGGCGTGGCCGGCACCACGGCGATGAGCGCGGTGGAAGCGGTCGATCCGAGCGCGGGCGCGCCGGTTCTGGTCATCGGCGCGACCGGGGGCGTCGGGACCTTCGCGATCCAACTGGCCGCACTCCGTGGCGCTCATGTGATCGCCTCGGTCCGCCCGGGCGACGAGCGGTTCGTGACCGACTTGGGAGCCCCCGAGACCGTCGACTACACGAAGGATGTCGTCGCGACGATCCGGGAGCGCTATCCCAACGGGGTCGAGGCGGTGATCCACGCCGCCAACCGCGACCCCGCCCACTTCGTGGCACTCGCCGGCATCGTCCGCGAAGGCGGTCGCGCGGTCTCGGTGCTCGGCGGTGCGGGCGAAGCATCAGAGATCGGCAACGCATCCGTGTCGAACGTCGGCGCGAACCCTGCGCACCTCGGCTCGCTCGCCGACCTGGTGGTGGGGGGGAAGCTCCGCGTCGCGATCCGTCGCACCTATCCTCTGGCGGATGCGGGACGGGCGCTGAGGGACTTCGCCGACCAGCACACCTTGGGCAAGCTGGTCATCACGATGACCTGACCCGGCACCGGATTCATCTCCACAGGAACGCGACCGACGCGAGGAGCAGCACTCCAAGGGCGATCCCGACGCCTCGACGAGCTCGTTCTCCCTCGAGGGCACGACTCAGCGTGGTACCGCCGAGAGCCCAAAGAGCCGCCGTCGCCGCGACGACGACCGCGACGACCGCGATCCCCAGGACGATCCCGGCACCGTTCGCCGGCGCAAAGCCGCTGACGAGGGCGACAGCGAAGACCCACCCCTTCGGATTGACGAACTGAAACGCGGTCGCCCGGGCAACGCTGAAGGGGTGCTGCACCGTGGTGGGATCGAGGGCCACGCCGCCGGCGAGCCGAGCGGCGAGGTAGACCAGGTACACCGAGGCGAGCACCTTCAGCACGACCTTCACGGCAGGAACGGCGGTGATGAGGGCTCCCGCGCCGCCTGCCGCGATACCTACGAGTAGCAGGATGCCTGCGCTGGTGCCGACCACGTGAGGAGCCGTGCGCCGGAACCCGAAGGTCACTCCCGATGCGAGCAGCAGGGTGTTGTTGGGGCCGGGCGACCCGGAGCCCACCGCGACGAAGGTCCCGAGGGCGATCAGTTGGCTCAGCCTCATCGTCTGCGCGGCCCCCTCTCGGAGGCAGCGAACGATGAGGAGGGCTGATCGGTCTTGTACGTTCTTGACGTGCCCTCGATGCCGCCCCGTGAGTGGGTCCACGCGTGGAAGCCGTCGCTGCCCGGCATCTCGGAGGTGTTCCACGCTCGGTTCGTTCGCCATGCATATCCGAGACACACGCACGAGGACTGGACCGTCTTCATCGTGGACGACGGTGGGATCCGCTACGACCTCGACAAGCGATCCCGGGGCGTCGGGCCGGCGCTCGTCACCGTGCTCCCTCCGCAGGTCGTTCATGACGGGCGACCAGCCTCGGACGCGGGGTTCCACAAGCGGGTGCTCTACATCGACACGGATGTGCTGGGACCGCACCTCATCGGGCGGGCCGCGGACGAACCCGACATCGGAGACCGATCGCTGTTTCGAGCCCTCAACCGACTCCACGCGGTCCTCGAGCGGCCTGAGGATCTGCTCGAGGCAGAATCGGCGTTGGGGATCGTGGCCGAGAAGATCCGGTCTCATCTACGGGATATCCCGACACGGCAACCGTCGTTGCCGGACCCTGTGATCGCGGGCCCGCTACGGGATCTCCTCGACACCCACCTCTCGGAGAGCCTGACCCTCGCGGATGCGGCCGACACGATCGGCGCCTCGCCATCGGGACTCGTCCGGGCGTTCACCCGCACGTTCGGGATCCCTCCCCATCAGTACGTGATAGGGCGACGCATCGAGAACGCGCGGAAGCGGCTCCTCGCCGGGGAGCCGCCCGCGCTCACCGCGGTCGGCGTCGGCTTCCACGATCAGGCCCACCTCACACGCCACTTCCGCCGTCACGTTGGTGAGACGCCGGCACGGTTCGCAGCGTCGGGTCGCGACCGGCGTGTCGGGTGGCCGAAGGGGAGTTGAACCCCCACATCCTTTCGGCCACAGGAACCTTGACTCGTGTGCACGACCGAGGAACATCTTCGGGCTGTGGCTCGTCCTGGCTTCCTGCGGCGGGTTTCGGTCCGCCGGCAGGGCCCGGAGGGCGGTCATCGCCCACCCGTTCCGTGCCGGGCCATCCTGCCGGTCGGGTCGTCACGGAAGCGGCGGCCCGCCGATACGGACGTGGAGCGCCACGATGTTCGGCGTCCCGTTCTGGAAAGAGCCGTTCTCTACGTAGAGCGTCTTGAGGGTGCTGCGGGTAGTGCCGAAGACCAGCATCACGGGGTAGTCCAACCACCCCGGGGCGTTCGCGATCACTTGTAGCGTGCCCTTCGGGGTGAGTCGCACCAACCGGCCTCCGTTCGCCCCACCCGGCGCCGTGCCGTTGACGGTGATCCACAGCCTGCCTCTTGTATCGAAGGCGATCCCGTCGGCCGTGGATAGCTTTTTCGGAGCCCAGACCACGACCACCGGGTCCCCGGCGGCACCGTCGCGCCTTAGCGGGACGCGGAGGATCCGCCCCGCGTCGTAGACGGCGACGTACAGGCCGTGTCCGCGGAAGGCGAGCCCGTTGGCTCCCAGATAGGGAGCGGGATCCAGCAGCGCGTCGCGCAGCCAAGGGACCGAAGGCTTCGCGTTCCGGGCACCAAGCGGCACCCGCCAGATCGCTCCGAGGAAGCTATCCGAAACGTAGAGTCTGCCGTCGTGGACGGCCAGCCCATTCGGGAAGCTTCCCTCGGGGAGCGTGAGGAGTCGGGTCGGTGGGCCTTCGCGGTTCATCCGGAAGATCCCCGGCGCCGGTGAAGGCGAGAACGTCGCGTCGGCCACGTACAGCCGACCGCGTGCGTCCAACGCCAAGCCGGCCAGGATCCCATCGGGACCGGTCTTGGGAGCCCGTCCGAACGGCCGCATCAATCCGTCGGGCCTGATCTTCCATATCCGGGCGCCGATGGTCGTGAAATCCGTCGCGAAATCGGTCACCGAGGCGAACATGGTCCCACGCCCATTGACGGCGAGGCTCTCGGCGAACGAGCCGCCCGGACCGGGGGTGAAGGTCGCGACCGTCCGCGGGTGCAGGTGGCGCTGTGGACCAGCATCCGCCGAGACGGGCGGGGCGACGAGCCATGTCGCGAGCAACGCTCCGGCGAGACCGAGGCGGATCAGACGAAACGCGTGGGGTCGTCGCATGAGACCCCTCCCTTCTGCGGTTCATCACCGCAAAGCCCGGCGGACACGGCCCCAACCCAGAGGCATCCCACCGGGGCGTCGGGTGCGCCCGGTCCTCCCGGAGGGAAACCTTCCCTCCACGACGTAGCAGATCACCACAATTACCCTCGCCCAAGGGCCAACCTGCCCCAGCGTTGCGGGCCTGAGTTCCGAGACGGCCGCACCGATCTGGTTTCGGCCGGCGCAGAGGGCTCCCAGACGGATCCGTCGTGCGCCCAACCGGGGTCGCCGCGGCGTCACCGCGCGAGCGCACGTGGGGAGATCGAGCCAATCCTGAAAACGAAGACTGACCGCTCAGAGCTGGTGGGCGAGGGGGGAGTTGAACCCCCACGTCCTTTCGGACACAGGAACCTGAATCCTGCGCGTCTGCCAATTCCGCCACTCGCCCGAGTGGTTCCGCGATGGTAGCAATGCGCATGGGCCGGTGGTCGTCCCCCGCCCGAACAGGAAGAATCACCCATCCGAACGATGTACCTGAAACTGGGTATGCACGAAGATGACGCCACGATGCACAGCCACGGTCACCTCGATTTCGATGAACTCATGCGGAGCCTCACGCTGGTGGGGCTCGTCGGCCTGATGACGTGGGCGGCTGTTGGAGCGCTCGGCCTCATCGCCGGGTACGTCGAGATCTCTCCGGGCGCCACGCTGCGGTTCCTGCTGGCGATCGTCGTCTTGGTGTTCGCGCGTCGCGCGTACTGGCAACTCCGTGAGTGGCGCTGGCGGCGACTTCCTGTCGACGAGCGCTCCGGCTTCGCGAACCCGATCGTGGAGCACCCTGCGGGGGTCGAGTTCCTCTCGGTCCGCGAAGGCGACGTCGAGGTGCACGCCACCACAGGTTCGCCACAACACCAGGGGTAGGATGAGCGCCGGGAGCGCGCGCCCGACCCTCGTGCCCCTCCTGCACCGGTGCCGAACCTCCGCGACTTCGAACGACGCTTGGGGGGCCTCGTCGAAGGCCTGTTCTCCAAGACGTTCCGAAGCGGCGTGCAGCCGGTCGAGCTCGCGAAGCGGCTGATCAAGGAGATGGACGCCGGCCGCACGGTCGGCGTGAACGAGATCTGGGCTCCCAATCACTTCGCGATCTACCTCTGCGCCGAGGACGCCGCCCGCTTCGAACAGGCCGAAGCCGCGTTGGTCGCCGAGCTGAAGAACGTGATCCGCGAGAACGCCTCCCAGCGGGGATGGGGGCTCGTCGGGCCGCCCGAGGTCGAGTTCTTCTCCGACCCGAAGCTGAAGAAGGGCGACTTCGCCTGCGAGGCAAGCCTGGTGGAGGGGCCCGAGAAGGTGGAGCCGGTCGCCGCCCCTGAGCGGCACGTCACACTCGTGGTGCACGAGGACGGCCACGAACGTAGCGTCCCGCTGGCGGCCGGGGTCACCACGATCGGGCGCCTGCCCGATTCGCAGGTCGTGCTGAAGGACAAGGGCGCCTCGCGTCGGCACGCGCAGATCCGCCTGAAGGACGACGACGCCACCCTCACCGACCTCGGCTCGACGAACGGCACGCGGTTGAACGGCCAGACGATCCAGTCGCGGCCGCTCCACGACGGCGACCGCATCACGATCGGCACGACGGTCCTGGAGTTCCGGAGGGGCTAGTGTTCCGCGTCGGGAGTCGCTAGATGCTGGCCGAGGGTGTTACCCCATTCGCCCTGTCGGCGATGAAGTACGGGCTGTTCGCCCTGCTGTTCCTGTTCATCTGGCGCTCGATGCGGTGGGTGGTGAAGGGGCTCACGGTGGAACCGGGGCACCGCGCCTCTCGGCGGGCGCGCAACGGCCAGACGGCTCCGAGTGCGGACCCCGCGCTGCCGCCGGGTCCCTCAGACGTCGTGATCTACGCCGATGGGTCGAAGCCGCGCACGGTGAAGATGGCAGCGAGCATGGTGGTGGGGCGGGCGCCCGAGTGCGAGCTGCTCCTGTCGGACACCTACGTCTCGCAGCAGCACGCCCGCATCTTCGGCAAGAACGGATCGTGGTACGTGGAAGACCTCGGCTCCACGAACGGGACCTACGTGAACGAACAGAAGCTTGCCGCCCCCGCGATGGTGCAGCCCGGCGACCGGATCCGCGTGGGGACGACGGTGCTGGAGATGCGCCGATGAGGATCGCGAGCGGCGTCGCCACCGACATCGGCCGGGTGCGCGATGGGAACGAGGACTCGTTCTTGGTGGTGGCGGAACCGCCGCTGTTCGCCGTCGCCGACGGGATGGGCGGCCACCGCGGTGGCGAGGTCGCGTCGCACCTCGCCCTGGAGACCGTGGAGACGCTCGCCCAGCACGGTTCGGGCACCCTTGCCGACCAGGTGCGCGAGGCCAACCGCGCGGTGTACGCGAGGTCGCAGGAAGACCGCGCCGTCACCGGGATGGGAACGACGCTGACGGCAGCCAGAGTGGTGGACGACACCGTCCTGCTCGCCCACGTGGGCGACAGCCGCGCGTACCTGCTCCGGGCCGGTGCGATGCGCCAGCTCACCGACGATCACACGCTGGTGAACCGGATGCTGAAGGCCGGCGAGATCACGGCTGCCGAGGCCGATGTCCACCCGCACCGCAACGTGCTCACACGCGCACTGGGAACCGAGCCCGAGGTCAAGGTCGACACCGGCGAGGTGGCGCTGATGGACGGCGACCGGGTGCTCCTGTGCAGCGACGGTCTCTTCGGCATGCTGAACGAGGACCAGATCCAGGCGATCTGCGAGGCCGAGCCCGACCCACAGAGGGCCGCCGATCGCCTCGTGAAGGCTGCGAACCGCGCCGGTGGGATCGACAACATCACGGTCCTCGTTCTCGACGCGCGCGAGGGGCCGGGCGGGCCCTCGTCAGACGGCGCCGCGACCGTGCCGGAGGCCTCGACGCGGAAGCCCCGGCGCCGGGGCCGATGGATCGCGGGCGGTGTGATCGCGGTCCTGATCCTGGTGGCGGCCTGGTCGCTCGCGCACGTCTACGTCGACCACCAGTGGTACGTGGGTGAGTCGGGCGCGGACGTTGCCATCTACCAGGGGGTGCCGGCGCAGCCCCTGGGCCTGCATCTCAGCCACGTCGTGGTGGTGACGGGCCTCCGCGCGGCGGACGTCGCGCGCCTGAAGTATTACCCCAATCTGCCGCAGGGGATCCCGGCCAACTCCCAGTCCGACGCACAGGCGATCGTGGACCAGATGGCGAAGGACGTGAGCGCGGCGAACACGGGCAAGACGGGCTCCGGGGGCGGGGGTGGCGGGTGAGTACCGAGGTTATCGTCGCACCGAAGGTCCGTCGCAGCCGGACGGGGCTTCCGCTGTTGCTCCTGGCCCTGATCGTCTCGGTGGGGGCGTTCGCGTTCGCGGGCCTCGGGCTGCATGGCCGGATCCCCAACGAGACCGCGATCTACGGGGTGCTGCTCAGCGCCGGCTTCGTGGGGACGTGGGCCGTGATGCGCAAGATCGCACGCGACGCCGACCCCGTGCTGCTGCCGACCGCCGCGATCCTGGGCGGCCTCGGCATCGCGATGCTCTACCGGATCATGGTCGACCGGGGCCAACCGCAGATCTGGAAGGATCAGGCGATCTGGCTCTTGGTGGGGCTGGCGGCGTTCATCCTCACGCTGTTGCTGGTGCGTGACGACCGCCAGCTCGACGCCTACACCTACACGATCGGCCTGGTGGGCGTGATCCTGCTGTTCTTGCCGATCGTGCCGGGGATCGGTTATGAGATCAACGGCGCCCGCCTGTGGGCGCATTTCGGTCCCGTCTCGTTCCAACCCGCGGAGTTCGGCAAGATCCTCATCGTCGTCTTCCTCGCCAGTTATCTGTCGTCGAAGCGAGAACTCTTGGCCACCGGCGTCGGACGGCTCGGGCTCCCGCGTGCGAAGGATCTGGGGCCGATCCTGCTGGCATGGGGGGCCTCGCTGGCCGTCCTGTTCCTGGAGAAGGACCTGGGCGCCTCGATGCTGTTCTTCGGCGTCTTCGTGGTGATGATCTGGATGGCGAGCGGGCGCCCCGCGTACCTCGTCGTGGGGGTGATCCTGTTCGCCGCGGGCGCCGCGATCGGGTACCTGGCGTTCAGCCACGTCCAGCTGCGGGTGGAGTACTGGCTGCACGCGCTGAACCCCGCCACGGTGCACGAGATCGGCTACGGGCAGCTCGCGCAGGGATGGTTCGGTCTGGCCTCGGGCGGCCTCGTGGGGTCGGGCCTGGGACAGGGCTCGCCGACCTTGATCCCCTACGTCGGCAGCGACTTCATCTTCGCGGCCTTCGGCGAGGAGCTCGGGATGGTCGGTGCCGCAGGGCTGCTGCTCCTCTACCTGGTCCTGATCGGGCGCGGCTTGCGGATCGCGATGGAGCGCACCGACGCGTTCGGCAAGCTGCTGGCGACCGGACTCACCACGGTCGTCGCCCTGCAGACGTTCGCGATCGTTGGGGGCGTGACCCGGCTCATCCCGCTCACCGGTGTGCCGTTGCCCCTCGTCTCCTACGGGGGATCGAGCCGGGTCGCGACCTTCGTCATGCTCGCGCTCCTGGTGCGCGTCTCGTCGGGTCCGTGGGAGCGATCGCGTGGATAGGCGGATCCGCAAGCTGGGGATCGCGCTGGTGGCCCTGTTCGGCCTGTTGTTCGCCCAGCTCGCCTACGTCCAGGTGTTCGCGGCCTCGCGGATCAGTGGCAACCCCGCGAACGCCTCCCGCCAGATCATCGCGGAGTACAAGGTTGACCGCGGAGCGATCCTGTCGGCCGACCGCCACCTGCTGGCCGATAGCGTCGCCACGAGCGCCAAGTCCGGCACGCCGTATCGGCGCGAGTATCAGCAAGGCCCCCTGTACGCAGCGATCACGGGCTACTACTCGCGGGTGTACGGCCGCAGCGAGCTCGAGCAGTCGATGAACGACTACCTCGCGGGCACCGCCCCCGAGCTCGCGGTCTCCAACTTCACGGATCTGGTCCTGGGACGGCCGAAGAAGGGCGGCTCCGTGGTGACCACGATCCAGTCGCAGCTCCAGGCGGCGGCGCAGCAGGCGCTCGGAACCCTGCCAGGGGCCGTCGTCGCGATCCAACCACGCACCGGGGACATCATGGCGATGGTGGCGAACCCGTCGTTCGACCCCAACCAACTCTCCTCCGGCACGAACGCCCAGATCCAGCGGTACTGGGCGAAGATCAACGCCGATCCCGCCACTCCGCTCGTGTCGCGAGCGAAGGACCAGCTCTATCTGCCCGGCTCCACGTTCAAGATGATCACGGCCTCGGCGGCGCTGCAGGCCGGCTACGCCCCCGACAGCACCTGGCCCAACCCGCACGTGCTGAACCTGCCCCAGACGAGCAAGCCGCTCGAGAACTTCGGCAACGAGGTGTGCGCCGGAGGGGCCGCGAGGGTCACGATGGCCGAGGCGTTCACGGAATCGTGCAACGTGCCCTGGGCCGAGATCGGCCTCAAGGTCGGCGCACAGCGGCTGCAAGCGCAGGCGCAACTCTACGGCTTCTGCCCCACGGACCCGCCCGCGCACACCTCGTGCCTGCAACCCACGATCCCGTTCGTCATCCCCTTCCAGACCGGGCGTTTCCCGATCCCGGCGTACTTCGAGCGGAACGACCCGCTGTTGGCGTACTCCGCGATCGGTCTGGACAACGTCCTCACGAACCCGTTGCAGATGGCGCTCGTGGGCGCCGCGATCGCGAACCGCGGGATCGAGATGCAGCCCCGCCTCGTGACGCAGATCCGCGACCCGCAGGGTCGCATCGTCAAGTCGTTCCCGTCCGCTGAGTTCTCACGGCCGATCTCCTCCACCAGCGCAGACGACCTGCGCCGCATGATGATCGATGTCGTGGAGCACGGCACCGGCTTCTCGGCCCAGATCGCGGGCACGACGGTGGCGGGCAAGACGGGCACCGCGACGAACGGGCCGGATACGCCCCCCAACGCATGGTTCGTCTCGTTCGCACCCGCCGGCAACGGACAGGCTCCGAGCATCGCCGTGGCGGTTATCGTTCTCGACGGCGGCAATCTCGGCAATGAGGCAACGGGTGGCAAGGTGGCGGCGCCGATCGCCGCTCAGGTGATCCGCGCCTGTTTGGCGGGCGCGTGTCCGTCGTAGACGACGCGAAAGGGGACGGATGACCGGCTCGGTGCTGGCGAACCGATACCGCATCGAGGCGCGGATCGGCTCGGGCGGGATGGCCGAGGTCTACCGCGGCTTCGATCCCGTCCTCAACCGGACCGTCGCGATCAAGATCCTGTTGCCCCAGTTCGCGCGGGATATGAGCTTCGTCGAGCGGTTCCGCCGCGAGGCGCAAGCGGCCGCCCGCCTCAACCACCCCAACATCGTCGGCGTCTACGACACCGGGGCCGACGGTGAGACCCAGTTCATCGTGATGGAGTTCATCGAGGGACGGACGCTGGCGGACTTCCTGGGCGTGGGGCGCCGACCGACGCCGGTGCAGGCCGCGGAGATCGCACAGAAGATCTGCGGTGCGCTCGCGGCCGCGCACGCGCAGGGCGTGATCCACCGCGACATCAAGCCGGGCAACGTGATGGTGACGCGCGACGGCACGGTGAAGGTCATGGACTTCGGGATCGCCCGCATCTCCACGGGCGTGGAGACGGCCCCGCAGACCTCCGCGGTGCTCGGGACCGCGTCCTACCTCTCCCCCGAACAGGCGCAGGGAGCTCCGGTCGACGCGCGCACGGACATCTATTCGCTCGGGACGGTGCTGTACGAGATGCTCGTGGGGCGGCCGCCGTTCACGGGTGACTCCCCCGTGGCGATCGCGTACAAACAGGTGAACGAGCAAGCGGTCCCTCCGTCGCAGCTGAACCCCGACGTGCCGCCCCGCCTGGACGCCGTCGTGATGCGCGCGTTGTCGAAGAACCCCGCCAACCGTTACCAGAACGCGCAGGAGTTCTCCGAGGATCTCAACCGCGTCGTGAAGGGCCAGGATGTGGAGGCGACGCCCTTGCTGCCGCCCGGCGGCGATGCCACGCAGGTCATCAGCCGCCCGCCGGCCACCGCGATCCTGCCGCCCCAGGTCGAGCCCAAAGGCTCCGGACGCAAGGTCTGGTTGGGGATCCTCATCGGGGTGCTCGTCGTCGCCGTCCTCGGCGGCGGCGGCTACCTGTTGGTCAACAGCCTCACGAAGAAGGACACGACGTCCACCACCGTCAACATGCCGAACGTCGTGGGCAAGCAGTACGCGGATGCCAAGAAGCAGCTCGAGGCGATGCACCTCAAGGTCCAGCCCACGTACCGGACGAGCGGCCGGGCCCCCGGTACCGTGCTGGACCAGAACCCCGCCCAGGGGATCCAGGTGGGGACGGGAGCAACGGTAGTGCTCACGGTTGCGAAGGCCCCCACGACCGTGACGGTCCCGCCGCTCGTCGGGCTCACGATCTCCGAGGCCCAGGCGGCGTTGGCGCCGGACCTGAGACTCGGATCGCAAGCCCAGGGGACCAGCAGCACCATCCCGGCGGGCCAGATCATCAGCTCCTCTCCGACGGCCGGCACGGTCGTCGACAAGGGCAGGTTCATCGACGTGGTGGTATCGACCGGACCGCAGCTCGTGGCGGTCCCCGACCTCACCTCCACCTGCTTCACGCTGGGCCACGCGGAGAACGTCTTGACCAAGCTCCACCTGGTTCCTTCTGAAGGCCCGCCAACGACGCCGAACCCGAATTGCGTACACGCGGACCGCGTCGCATCCGAGGACCCGCCGGCCGGCACCATGGTGCCGGAAGGAACGACGGTCATGATCTCGCTGGGGACGGCAGGATCTCCATCCTCGTCCCCATGACGCTCCGGTTCTCCACCGAGCCCTTTTCGCCCGAGGAGCGGGCCCTCCTCGAGCCGCACTTCAGCAACCTCGACGGGCCCGTGTTCGCGCTCATGAACCTGCCCGAGGTCGTGAAGGGCGCCCTCTTCGCACGATACAGCCGCACGACGAAGTCGCTTCGACGCCTGTTCCTCGACGAGTTCGCGAACGACGTCACCGCGGACGGGTCGATGACCTCGATGGGAGAGGAGCGCGCAGAGCGCCTCTACGACCGCGTGTTCGTGGAGTTCGGCGACGACTCGGTCGCGCAGCTCGGCGGCGTTCACCTCGCATGCGAGCAGGCGTCGCAGCTCCTGTGCAAGGCTCTCGAATGGGGACGGCTCGCCGCCTACCTGGAGCAATCCACGCGGTACATGCGCTACGACGACCGGCCCGCGGGCCGCTGGCGCGCCACGGTTCCTCCGGAGGTCGCCGGCACGCAGATCGGCGCTGCGTACGAGAGCTTCCTCGACACCGTCTTCGCGACCTACGGCCGCATGTACGAGCCGATGGCCGAGCACTACCGGGCCCGGTTCCCGCAGCAGGATGGCGACTCTGACTTCATCTACGGCCAGAGCATCCTGGCGAAGACCTGCGACTCGCTTCGGCTCCTCCTGCCGGCGGGGACGCGCTCCAACCTCGGTATCTACGCCACCGGTCAGGCGTACGAGCAGCTCTTGATGCGCCTTGCAGCACACCCCCTCGCCGAGATGCGCGAGTACGGCCAACTGATGCTGGTGGAGCTCCGCAAGGTGATCCCCGCCTTCCTCAAGCGTGTGGACGTGCCGGAACGCGGCGTCGCCTGGACCGGCTACTGGCGCGACACACGCGAAAGCGTCGCCGAGCTGACCGGCAAGTCGCTGCTTGGGATCGCCGCGGAGGATCGGCCCGAGGTCACCCTCACCGACTGGGATCCCGAGGGCGAGGTGAAGCTGGCGGCAGCCGTGATGTACGCCGCGAGCGACCTGCCGGACGACCAGCTCCTCGAGGTCGCGCGCGCGATGACGCCGGCACAACGCGAAGAGCTGCTGCGCGCCTCCGTGGGCGCACGCACGAACCGGCGGCACAAGCCGGGACGCGCGTGGGAGCGCACGCAGTACCGGTTCGACGTCCTGTGTGACTACGGCGCCTTCCGTGACTTGCAGCGGCACCGCCCGCTCACGATCGAATGGCAGCGGCTCGGCACCCGTTGGGGCGCGGAGGTCCCCACCGACGTCTCCCTCGCAGGCCTGCGGCCGGACTGGGATCAGGCGATCGAAGCGAGTATCGCGATGGAAGAGGCGCTCGCCGCCGCCGGGCTCGACGAGGTGGCACCGTACGCCGTCGCGATGGCATTCCGGATCCGGTTCAGCATGCAGATGACCGCACGGGAGGCGATGCACCTCACGGAGCTCCGCTCCCAGCCGCAGGGCCATCCCACCTACCGGCGCGTCGCGCAGGCGATGCACCGCCTCATCGACGACGTGGCGGGACACCACGCGATCGCCGGAGCGTTCGCGTACCTCGACACGAGCGACGTGGACCTCGAGCGTCTGGAGGCCGAGCGCCGCCTCGAGGTTCGCCGTGCGGGTTCGGTAGAGTCCTGAGAAACCCCGTCGTTACGGGGCTTCCGTCCTCAAACGCGGTAGGGTCGGCCGCACGACCTACACCTGAGGAGGTGTCTAGTCATGAACAAGTCCGAACTGATCGACGCCATCGCGGAGCGCACCGGCATCGCGAAGTCGACGGTCGACGACGTCATCAAGGGGATGACCGAGACGATCGAGGAGCGTGTCGCGAAGGGCGACAAGATCCAGATCCCGGGCTTCATCTCGTTCCAGAAGGTGAAGCGCGCCGCGCGCACGGGGCGCAACCCGCAGACCGGCGCCACGCTTCAGATCCCGGAGAGCACCACGGTCAAGGTGACCGCGGGCGCGCACCTGAAGAGCGCCGTCAAGTAGCTCCACCGAGATCTCGCACGTCAAGAGGGGCCCGGCTCCGGGCCCCTCTTGATGCGCCCGGCTCCGGGCCCCTCTTGATGCGCCCGGCTCCGGGCGACGGTGTTCCGGTACGCTTGAACCCTCCCATGAGCCGCGAGACCCTGCTCCTGTTGGCACTCGGCATGCTGATCGCCGCTGCACTGACGGTCGGCGTCAGCGGATGGATGCTCTTCGCCCGCGACCATCGCCTTGCCAGGTCGGCGCCACGATCGCCGCAAGGACACGCGGGCGGCCACGTCGCCCACCCAGAGGCGCACGAGGAGCGCTGACATGCTCGAGCTCCTCGACCTGCGGAAGCGGGGCGAGCGTCTCGAGGCAACGCGGCTCGAGATCGACCCCACCGTCGTCGACACGGTCGCCGGCATCCTTCAGCGCGTCTTCGTGGAGGGCGACGACGTTCTCATCGAGCTGTGTCAGCGGTTCGACGGCGCAGACCTCACCGACGGCGGGATCATGGTGACCGAGGCGGAGTTCGCGGCTTCTGAGGACGCGACATCGCCCGAGCTTGGCCGCGCCCTCGACGCCCTCATCGCCCGTCTCACCGAGCTACACGCTCGCCAGCTCCCCCAGGAATGGTGGGAAGAGCATGACGGTGTGTCGCACGGCGAGATCGTGCGGCCGCTGGAGTCGGTGGGCTGCTACGTGCCCGGCGGCCGTGCGGTCTACCCCTCCTCGGTCTGTATGACCGTCGTGCCCGCCGTCGTCGCCGGAGTGGACGAGATCGTGCTCTGCACGCCGCCACAGGCCGACGGCACGATCCCCGCAGCCGTCCTCTACGCGGCTCGGCACGCCGGGGCCACCCATGTCGCGAAGACCGGCGGCGCCCAGGCCGTCGGGGCCATGGCCTACGGCACGGAGTCGATCCCGCGCGTCGATCGGATCGTGGGTCCCGGCAACGCCTACGTCACCGAGGCGAAGCGACAGGTGGCGGGGTTCGTGGGCATCGACGGGCTCGCAGGCCCGTCAGAGCTGACGATCGTTGCGACGCGCGGAGCCGATCCCGCCTCGGTGGCGCTCGACCTCATCGCGCAGGCCGAGCACGACCCCGAGGCCCGTACGTTCCTCGTCACGACGACCACCGAGCTCGTGGATTCGGTTGCCGAGGCACTCGAGATCGCCGTGCGGACCGCCGGTCGCCGCCAGATCATCGACGTTTCGCTGCTCCACACGAAGGCCGTCGTGGTGCGCGACCTCGATCACGCCGTCGACGTCGTCAACGACCTGGCCTCGGAGCATCTGCTGCTGCTGCTCGACGAACCGCAGGCATTTCTCGCTCGCGTTCGCAACGCGGGCGCGATCTTCCTGGGTCCGGCCACGGCGGTGCCGTTCGGTGACTACGGGGTTGCCTCGAACCACGTCCTGCCCACGGCGGGCACGGCGCGATTCTCCAGCGGCTTGCGGGCCGCCGACTACGTCACCGTCTCCTCCGTCGTGGAGCTTTCCGCGGAGGCGGCGGCGCGATTCGCTCCGGAGACCGCGGAGATCGCGCGCGCGGAGGGCCTGATGGGGCATGCACGCGCGATGCGCGCGAGGGCCCGGACCTCGGGGCCTGTGGGGCCGAGAGGTGTGGATCGGTGAGCGGTTCGGCCTCACCACGTCCCGGGGTGCGTGGTACCGAGCCCTACCTCTCACCGCAGGTCGACGTGCCGGTTCGTCTCAACACGAACGAGTGTCCTCTGCCGCTGCCCGACGCGTTCCTCGCGGAGCTCGCCGACGCGGTCCGCGGTCTCCCGCTCAATCGCTACCCCGATGCTCAGATGACGGAGCTCCGCGAGGCGATCGCGAAGCGCCACGGCCACCCGGTGGAAGGAACGTGGGCCGCCAACGGCTCCAACGAGGTGCTCACCGAGCTCCTGCTCGCCTATGGAGGCCCCGGTCGCACGGCGGCGGTCTTCGCGCCCACGTACGCCCTGCACCGGCGTCTCTCCTGGTTGACGCACACCGATGTCGTAGAGCGCCGTCTGCACGCCCCGTTCATCCTCACGGAACAGGTGGTCGCGGATGTGCGCGCGGCCGGTCCCGACGTCGTCTTCGTCTGCTCGCCCAACAACCCCACGGGCAACGCCCAGCCGTTGGATGCGGTCGCAGCGCTTGCGGCCGGCACGCAGGCGCTCGTGATCGTGGACGAGGCCTACATCGAGTTCGGCGGGGACAGCGCGCTGGTGCTCACCGCAGACCACGCCAACGTGGCGATCGTGCGGACCTTTTCCAAGGCGTTCGCGATGGCGGGCGTGCGGCTCGGATACGTGCTGTGCGATCCCGACGTCGTCGCCGATCTTCAACGCGTTCGGCTCCCATACCATATGTCGGCGCTCACGCAGACCGCGGGGGTCGTGGCGCTCCGCCACGCGGACGAGGCGATGGAGATCGTCCACGACATCCGCACTCAGCGCGACCGTCTCCTCGAGGAGCTCGCGAGGTTCGACGGCCTTACCGTTTATCCCTCCGACGCCAACTTCGTGCTGTTCGCCCCGCCCGCCCCGGCCCACGACGTGTGGCAGGGGCTGGTCGACCGCGGTGTGCTGATCCGCGAACTCAGCACCGTCGTCCCCAACGCGTTGCGCGTCACCGCAGGCACGCCGATGGAGACGGAGCGCTTCCTCGCAGCCCTGAACGAGGTGCTGGGATAGATGCCCGGTCGCTGTGCCACCGTCGCCCGCACCACGAATGAGACCGACGTCCAGGTCGAGCTCGACCTGGACGGGGACGCCGAGGCGACGGCAGACACCGGGCTCCCCTTCTTCGACCACATGCTCCGGCAGCTGGGCACGCACGCCGGGTGGAGCCTCGCCATCTCGTGCAAGGGAGACCTGGAGGTCGACGGCCACCACACGGTCGAGGACTGCGGCATCGCGCTCGGGCAGGCGATGACCGAAGCGCTCGGCGACAAGGCAGGCATCCGACGGTTCGCCTCGATCACCGTGCCGCTGGATGAGGCGGCCGTGGAGGTCGCGCTCGACCTCGCGGGGCGCAACTTCGTGATCCACGACGTGGAGGCGCCGGCCGAAACGATCGGTACCTTCGACACGGGACTCGTGGAGGACTTCGTACGGGCCTTCGCGCAGGCGGCCAACCTCACGATCCACGTGCACCTCAAACGAGGGCGTTCGCCGCATCACGTCTGCGAGGCGGAGTTCAAAGCGATGGCGAGGGCCCTCGGCGACGCCTGCAGCCTCTCCGGTCGAGACGCCGTGCCGTCCACGAAGGGAACCCTCTAGTGGCGCGCATCGCGGTGCTCGACTACGGCTCGGGGAACCTGCACTCGGTCGCTCGCGCGATCGCCCGGGTCGGCGGCGACGCGCAGATCACCGGCGACCCCGTCCGCGTCGCGGCGGCCGACGCCCTCGTGATCCCGGGGGTGGGTCACTTCGGCGCTTGCATCCGTGCGATCCGCGATCGCGGCCTCGACGGAGCGATCGCGGCGTTCGAGGGAACAGGGCGACCCGTGTTCGGCGTCTGCGTGGGGATGCAGGTCCTGTACGACGGCAGCGACGAGGACCCCGAAGGGGGGCTCGGTATGCTTCCCGGCCGTTCCCGCCGGCTTCCCGACATCGTGAAGGTGCCGCACATAGGCTGGAACAACGTGTCGTGGACGACCCAGCACCCGTTCGTAGCGGGCATCCCCGACGGGACCCGCTTCTACTTCGTGCATTCCTACGCGCCCGACGTCGACCCCGCCGTCACGGTGGGGATCTGCGAGCACGGGCGGTCCTTCGGCGCCGCGGTGGCGCGAGCGAACGTCTTCGCGACCCAGTTCCATCCCGAGAAGTCCGGCGAGGCAGGCCTGCAGGTGTACGAGCACTTCGTGAAGGCCGTGCAGGCGGCATGATGGGAGTGGGCCTCCGGTGATCGTGATCCCCGCGATCGACCTGCGTGCGGGCCGCGCCGTGCGACTGCTGCGGGGCGACCCCAACGAGGAGACTGCCTACGCCCACGACCCCGTCACGGTCGCCGAGCGCTTCCAGGAGGAAGGGGCGCGCCGGCTTCACGTCATCGACCTCGACGCTGCGTTGGAGGAGGGCGACAACCGCGACGCGATCCGCGACATCTGTCACGCCGTTGCGATCCCCGTGCAGGTGGGTGGGGGCATCCGCGCGCTGGAGGACATCGGCGCCTTGATGGAGGCGGGCGCGTCGCGCGCGATCTTGGGAACGGCGGCCGCGGCCGATCCCAGCTTGGTCTCTCGCGCGGTCGAGGAGTTCGCCGAACGCGTCGTCGTCGCGGTCGACGTGCGCGGGGGACGCGTGATGGTGCACGGATGGCAGCAGGAGGGCCCCGAGCTCACGGAGGCTCTCGCCGCCTTGAACGACGCCGGGACTCCTCGCTACCTCGTCACGTCCATCGCCCGCGACGGCACGTTGGACGGGCCCGACCTCCGGCTCTACACCCAGGTCTTGAAGCTCACCGAGCGACCGGTCATCGCGAGCGGCGGCGTGCGCGACGCCGACGACATCTGGAAGCTCCGCGACCTGGGATGCGAGGCGGCCGTGACGGGCAAGGCGCTGTACGAACGCACCCTCAAGCTCTCTCAGGTGATCCGGGGGTAGGTCGCCGTGTTGGCGAAACGCGTGATCCCCTGTCTCGATGTCGACGCCGGCCGCGTCGTGAAGGGCACGCGTTTCCGTGACTTGCGCGACGCCGGCGATCCGGTGGAGCTCGCAGCGCGTTACGACCGCGACGGCGCCGACGAGTTGGTATTCCTCGACATCACCGCCACCGTGGACGGGCGGAGCGCGACGCTGGACGTCATCACCGAGGTGGCCGAGCACGTGTTCATCCCGCTCACGGTGGGAGGCGGTGTGCAGAACGAGAGCGACGTCGACACCCTGCTGCGCGCGGGCGCGGACAAGGTGGCTCTGAACAGCGCGGCCGTCCGGGCCCCCGCCCTCCTGCAGATCTGCGCCGACCGATTCGGCACCCAGTGCGTTGTCGTCGCGATCGACGCGAAGCGTCGACCCGACGAAGCCGGCACCTGGGAAGTCTTCGTCGACGCCGGACGAACGTCGACCGGGCGGGATGTCGTGGACTGGGCCATGGAGGCCACCGCGGAGCGGGGCGCCGGCGAGGTGCTGCTGACTTCGATAGACCGTGACGGTACGGGCGATGGTTACGACCTGGCGCTCCTGCGGGCCGTCACGGCTGCCGTCCGTGTCCCCGTGATCGCGAGCGGCGGTGCGGGTGAGCTGAGGCACTTCGCCCAGGCCCTCACCGAGGGCACCGCCGACGCCGTCCTCGCGGCGGGAACCCTGCATTTCGGCGAGCTCTCGATCGCCGACATCAAGACGTCGCTGGAAGGCGCGGGCGTCGAGGTCCGGTGGTGACGCCGCCGGATCGATCCCCCGTCGACCTCGAGAGCCTGTGCTGGAACGAGCAGGGTCTCGTGCCCGTGATCGCGCAGGACGTCGAGAGCGGCGACGTCCTCATGCTGGCCTGGGCGAACCGCGAGGCCCTCGAACGGACGCTCGCCGAACGCCGGATGGTCTACTGGTCGCGCTCCCGGCAGGAGCTCTGGCGCAAGGGCGACACGAGCGGCCACGTCCAACACTGGGAATCGCTGCGCGTCGACTGCGACGCCGACGTGGTGCTCGCGCGCGTTCACCAGGAGGGCTCCGCGTGCCACACGGGTGAGCGCAGCTGCTTCTACCGGGCCCTCAACGGGTCGCCGTTCGGCGACCGGTAGACTCGCGGCCCCATGTTGAGGCTCGTCATCCCGAAGGGGTCGCTGGAGGAGCAGACACTCCGGCTGTTCGAGGCCGCCGACCTGCACGTGCGGCGGGGGTCCACCCGCGACTACCACGGCACGATCGACGACGACCGCATCGAGCGCGTGAGCGTGTTGCGACCTCAGGAGATCCCCGTCTATGTCGCCGAAGGGCTGTTCGACCTCGGCATCACCGGCGAGGACTGGATCGCGGAGACCGGCGCCGACGTGGAGGTGCTGACGGCGCTCTCCTATGCGAAGACCGGAACGGGCCACGGCACGAAGGTCGTGCTCGCCGTCCCGAATCAGCACCCCGCGGACCGCGCCTCCCAGATGCCGCCGGGCTCCTCGCATCAGCACCGAGTTCGTGCACATCACCGAGCGCTTCTTCGCAGACCTCGGCATCCCGGTCAAGGTGGCATGGTCCTACGGCGCCACCGAGGCGAAGGTACCCGAGATCGTCGACGCCATCGTCGACATCACCGAGACCGGCAGCACGCTGCGTGCGCACGGGATGAAGGTCATCGAAACGCTCCTCACCTCGCAGCCGGTCCTCATCGCGAACCGGGATGCCGCCGCCGACCCGACCAAGCGCGCCGCCATGAACGACGTCACCACGCTCCTGCTCGGCGCCCTACAGGCCGAAGGCCGCGTGCTGATCAAGCTGAACGTCGACGAGGCCCATCGCGACGCCGTGCTCGGGGTCGTGCCCTCGATGAAGGCCCCAACGATCTCCCCGCTCGCCGGCGGCGGCTTCGCGATCGAGACGGTCGTGGACAAGCGCGGGGTGAACCGCCTGATCCCCCAGCTGAAGACCGCTGGCGCCACCGACATCCTGGAGCTCCCGATCTCCAAGATCGTCCCCTGACCCGGGCGTACCCTGCGAGACGCAACTTCCGTCGAAAGGACTCCCGTGCGTCGCTCCTTCGTCGCATCGGCCCTGGTCGTCGATCTGGCGCTGATCGCCCTCACGGTCCTCGCCGTCCCCGCCGGGGCCACGCCGGGCGGACTCGATCGGTCCTTCAACCAGACCGGCAAGAACTCGGCGTTCGCCGGGGGAGGAACGGGCTACGCCGTCGCGATCGATCATCGAGGCCGGCTCCTCGTCGCCGGCTACACGCTCACCGCCAACACGAACATCGCGCTCGCGCGCTTCCTGCCCGACGGCCACTTCGACCCGTCGTTCGGCGGCGGCGACGGCCGCGTCATCACCGACCTCGGTGGGACCGACTACGCGTTCGACGTCGCCATCGATGGGAACGGCGGCATCGTCGTGGCGGGCGAGCGGGACACCGCGCACAGCAGCGAGTTCGCCGTGCTGCGCTACGGCATCCATGGGGTGCTGGACCGATCGTTCAGCGGGGACGGGAAGGCGTTCATCGACTTCGGACGCCGCTATCAGGGCGCGAACGCCGTCGCGGTCGGGGGCAGCGGCAACATCGTCGTCGGAGGGTTCGCCTCCAACGGAACCGCGAGCGTGTGGGCGCTGGCCCGGTTGAGGCCCGACGGGACGCTCGACCCTTCGTTCGGCTCGCGGCGGCAAGACCACCACGGCCTCAGCCCCACCAACGAGCAGATCGAGGACCTCCTGATCGGCCGGGGCGGCACGATCACCGCCGCCGGCTTCGCGGAATCGAGCCTGGTGCCGCGCTTCGCGGTCGCGCAATACCTGATCGGCGGGCGCCTCGACCCCAGCTTCGGTCAAGGGGGGAAGAGCCTGATCGACGTGAGCGCGGGCAGCGACATCGCCTACGGCCTCGCGCGCCAGCGCGACGGCAAGTTCGTGCTCGCCGGATTCGCGAACAACGGCGGGGGCAACGACTGGGGGATCGTGCGCGTGGGTCCGCACGGCCGTCCCGATCCGACGCTTCGGCAACGGCGGCAAGGTGGTCACGGCATTCACCGCCTCCTACGAGTACGCCTACGGCGTGGTCGTTCAGTCCGACCGGCAAGATCGTCGTCGTGGGGCGGGCGAACCAGCCGTCGGGCGGCCCCGAAGCCCCCGACTTCTGCGTCGCGCGCTACCGGGTCGGCGGGAAGCTCGACGACACGTTCGGCGTCGGCGGCAGGACCTTCACCGACTTCGGCGGCGGTGAGGACACCGCTCGGGGCGTCCGGCTGCAGTCCAACGGCAGGATCGTGGTGGCGGGGGAGGCGCAGTTCGGCCGGGTCCGCCAGATGGCCATCGCGCGCTACCTGTCGACATAGCCCGTTCCCGCGCCGCCGATCGGGCCCCCTGCTCGAAGTCGGGTCCTTCGGCCGTTGACACCCCCAGGCGGTTCGTGTGGGAGAATCGGCTCAGGTGTTTGAACCGACGTTCAATCTCGTATCGACGCCCTAGGAGGCCGCGGCGGGCGCACGCAGCCGCCCGTGCGTGCCTCTCGCGACCTCTCGCCCGTCGGTGAGGGGTCGTTGTCGTTCTCTAGACCGATTTCGTAGCACCCGGCAAGGAGCGAGCGATGGAGGAGCAGCAGATCGCGGAGCGTATCGAGCGCGAAGCCGAGACGCTCGAGCGTGCGTGGGACGAGGACGCCCGTTGGCGAGGGCGTCGAGCGCCCCTACGCGGCCGAGGACGTGGTCCGGCTGCGCGGTTCCGTTCCACGTTGAGCACTCGATCGCGCGCAGCCGGCGCCGAGCGACTGTGGGATCTGCTGAACGACGAGGAGTACGTCGGCCGCGCTCGGCGCCCTCACCGGGGGCCAGGCGGTCGAGATGGTGAAGGCGGGCCTCAAGGCGATCTACCTGTCCGGCTGGCAGGTCGCCGCCGACGCGAACGTCGCGGGCCAGACCTATCCGGACCAGTCGCTGTACCCGGCCAACTCCGTGCCCATGGTCGTGCGACGCATCAACAACGCCCTGCGACGCGCCGACCAGATCGCGTGGGCCGAGGGCATGGAGGCGGATCCTACCTGGCGCCGATCCTCGCCGACGCCGAGGCCGGCTTCGGCGGGCACCTGAACGCCTACGAGCTGATGAGCGCGATGATCGAGGCGGGCGCCGCCGGCGTGCACTTCGAGGACCAGCTGGCGTCGGAGAAGAAGTGCGGTCACCTGGGCGGCAAGGTGCTGGTGCCCACGGACGCAGTTCATCCGCACGCTGACCGCGGCGCGCCTGGCCGCCGACGTCGCGGACGTGCCCACGCTCGTCGTCGCGCGCACGGACGCGCTGGGCGCCACGCTGCTCACCTCCGACATCGACGAGCGCGACCGGCGCTTCGTGCACCGGCGAGCGCACGCACGAGGGCTTCTACCGGGTGCAGGAGGGGATGGACGCCGCGATCGCGCGGGCCGTCGCCTACGCGCCCGTTCGCGGACATGCTGTGGTGCGAGACCGCGCACGCCGGACCTCGAGGAGGCCCGCGCGTTCGCCGAGGGCGTGCACGCGCAGTACCCGGGCAAGCTGCTGGCGTACAACTGCTCGCCGAGCTTCAACTGGCGCCAGCACCTCGACGACGGGACCATCGCGCGGTTCCAGAAGGAGCTGGCGGCCATGGGCTACCGGTTCCAGTTCATCACCCTCGCCGGCTTCCACGCCCTGAACGCCTCGATGTTCGAGCTGGCGCGCGGGTTACGCGCAGGAGGGCATGCCCGCCTACGTGCGGCTGCAGGAGCACGAGTTCGCCATGGAGGCCGAGGGCTACACCGCGACCCGCCACCAGGCGCGAGGTCGGGCACCGGCTACTTCGACCGTGTCTCCGCAGGTCATCAGCGGCGGACGGCGCCTCCACCCTGGCGTTGGAGGGCTCCACCGAGGAGGCGCAGTTCCGGGACTGAACGCCGCGGCGCCGTAGCATGTGACGCGGAGGTGGTGACGCGCATGCCGCGGACGTCTGGAGGGCCGCAGGGTCGTCGTCCTCGTGGCCGAGGGGTTCGAGGATCTGGAGTTCTGGGTCACGGTGATGCGGCTGCGCGAGGAGGGCGCGGTGGTGACGGTCGCGGGCGAGGCACCGGGCACGCCCGTCGAGGCCAAGCACCACCTGGATCGCCACGGCCGATGTCGCGTCGCCGACATCGTCCCGGCGACGTCGACGCCGTCGTGGTGCCGGGCGGATGGGCGCCCGACAAGCTGCGCCGCTCCGACGCCGTGATCGCGCTCGTGCGCCGACGTACGACGACGGCAAGATCGTCGGCATGATCTGCCACGCTGGCTGGGTGGGTGCCTCGGCCGGCATCGTGGCGGGCCACCGCGCCACCGGCAGCCGCGGGATCCGCGACGACCTCGTGAACGCCGGCGCCACCTGGGTGGACGAGCCCGCGCTCCGCGACGGCAACCTCGTGTGGGGCCGGGTCGTGGAGGACATCCCCGACTTCTGCCGCGAGTTGGTGGCCGCGATCGAGCGCCCGTGACGATCCGCTACCTGGACGGGCCGCCCGCCGACCGCCGACCTGGTGATCGTGGGCGGCGGCGTGGTGGGCGCCGCCACCGCCTTCCACGCCGCGCGCGCCGGGATCCGTGCCCCTGATCGTCGAGGCGCGGCCGCGCCTGTGCACGCTCACCACGCCCGTGGCCGCCGGCGCGTTCCGTCTCCAGTTCGACGATCGTGAGGAGCTCGACGCTGGTGCGCGAGTCGGCCGAGACGTTCCTGCACTTCGAGGAGGCGACCGGCCAGTCCGAGTACCCGCTGCCCGTCGCGCAGCGCGGCTACCTCTGGCTCACGACGACTCGGCGGGACCGCCGGCGCACCAGCGGGGCTGGTCGAACGCCTGCACGGTGGGGACAAACCGACGTGGAGCTCGCTCGACGGCGACGGAGTGCGCCGGCGCTTCCCCTGGGTGTCGCCGGACGTGATCCAGGCCCGGCTTCCGTGCCGGCGACGGGTTCCTCGACACGAAGCAACTGACGTTCGGCCTCGCGAGCGGCGCGGGCGCCGACGTGGTTACGTCCTGCGCCGCCACGGGCTTCGACACTGACCGGCGGCCGGCTTTCGGCGGTGCGTCACCTCCCGCGGCCGCGATCGACTGCGGTGCGGCCGTGATCTGCGCGGGACCGCTGAGCGGCCCGGTCGGCGCGCGCGCCGGCCTGACCTTCCGCTGGTCACCGTGAACCGCCAGAAGCTGATCTTCCCCGATCTGCCCGACGTGCCCCCGGACGCGCCCTGGTGTCGACGAGGACACCGGCGCGCACTGGCGCCCCGCGATGGGCGGCGCCTGGCTGCTGTTCACCGACCCCGCCACGCGACCGCAGCGAGCCCACGTTCGACGTGCCCATCGACCCGCGTTCGCGTTCCGGCTGCTCGATCCCTCCTCGCCCGTCGCGGCGGCGCGCGTGGTCCCCTCTGGCGCGACGTGTGGGACCGCGGCGCGGACCACTGGCTCCTGCAGGCAGGCCAGTACACCGTCACGCCCGGACTACCGCCCCATCATCGGTCCCGCCGGCGTCGAGGGTCTCTTCGTCAACACCGGCTACAGCGGCCACGGCATCATGCTGAGCGTCGCCGGCGCGAGGATCCTGGCGGAAACGCTGCTCGACCCGAGCGGGGCGAGCCCGCCACGGCCCTTCCGCGCTTCGACCGCGCGTTCGAACCGATCGCTCGACCCGCACGCTGTAGCCTCGACGGCCTGGATCGCCTGCATGGGAGCGATCGCCGCAGCCGTCACGCCGCTGCACGACGGTGGCGCGGCCCTCGACGCCTCTTCGATCGCCGGACTGCCGCCTTCCTCGCGGAGGGAGGGATCGACGGCGTCCTCGTGTGCGGCACGACGGGAGAGGGCGTGCTCTTGTCCACGGACGAACGGCAGGCAGCGTCACGGAGTCGTTCCTCTCCGCACGTACCGGCCCCGGGTTCCCGTCGCCGTTCACGCCGGAGCGCAGACGACGGCCGCGACCTGCGCCTCGCCACGCACGCACGCGACGCCGGCGCCGACGCCGTGGCGGTCATCGCCCCGCCGTACTTCCCGCTGGATCGACGATGCACTGACCCATCACTTCGTGGCCGCGGCGCGCGCGTGCGATCCGTTGCCCTTCTACGTGTATGAGTTCGCCGCACGCAGCGGGTATCCGATCGCCGCCCGCGGTCGTGGGGCGCGTGCGAGCCGAGGCGCCGAACCTCGCGGGGATGAAGGTGTCCGACACGCCCTTGGACGCGGTGCGTCCCGTACCTGGGCCTGGGGCTCGACGTGTTCATCGGCTCGGAACCGCTGGTGCGGGACGGCATGGCGGCCGGGCGCGGCGGCGCGGTCAGCGGGCTCGCGTCCGCTTTCCCCGAGTCGTCGCCGTCACTCGTACACGACGAGTCCGAGTCGCGCGCACACGGGACGTCAATGACTGCGAGATGCCTTGGAGGGCATCCCGTTCCAGGCGGCGTTGAAAGAGACCCTGGTGGCGCGCGGGTGCTGTCCCACCGCCGATCTCCGGCCGCCGCTCCGGGGCCTCACCGCGCCGGAGCGCGATCGCGTCCTCGCGACGTTGGTGCGTGGCGGTTAGGTCGCTCCAGGGAACCCTCATCGACCTGCCGGAGCGCGCCGAGAACGCGCAGCTCGGGCCTCCGGCCACGGTGGTCGTGGGCCGCGTGCCCGTCCTCGCCGCGAAGCTGGCCGCAACCGACCCTCCTAGTCCCGCCGGTGCGCGGCTCGATGACCTGGTCCGCAAGCCCTGAAGACGTCCACCCAGTCGAACACGTCGAGCTCGGACGGCCGGGCGTCGACACGCACGCCACGCTCGCGAGCGAGGCGCTTCCACGATCTGGGCGGGATGTCGGGGCGCAGCGTTCGACCGACCGGCTGGGACGCGGCACGGAACGCCGTCCGGAGGGTCGCGACGTACGCGGAGCGTTCCGACGGAGCAGCAACGGGACGGGGCGGCGCTCGACCGTCAACATCGCGGCGTCCACATGCGGCGGCGGATCGAACGCGCCCCTCGGCACACAGCGGGCAACCCCGAAGTCCCACCACGGGAGCCACCCGAGCGACAGGAGGTTGCTCGGCCCCGTCGACGCGCGCTTGCGGGCAGCCTCCGATTGCACCAGCAGGTCCGCGCGCACCATCGGGCCCGCGGGGGCGTCCAGCAACCGTCGCAGGATCGCGGTCGTGAGCGCGAACGGGACGTTGCCGAAGACGCGATGGGTCGTGAGGGGGAGCGGCACCGTCAAGATGTCGCCGGCGACGATCGCGACCGAGGGGTCCCGGGCGAACCGACGTCGCAGCCGCTCGACGAGCTCGGGATCGAGCTCGACCGCGGTCACGCGCCGACAGCGACGGGCGAGGGCCTCCGTGAGCCGGCCCGCTCCGGCGCCGATCTCGACGAGATCGTCCGTGGCGCCGATGCCCGCGAGGTCGACCAGCTCGTCGGCGATCCGCCGGCTTCGGAGGAAGTGCTGGCCGCCGGGGCGTTGGCCGCTAGGCTCCCGCTCGGCGGCCCGTGGCAGGCGCTCTCGAGCGCCCACGGACCATCACCGTCACCATGCGATACGTCTCCTCGAACGACGGACGCAGCGAGCCTAGCAGAGCCCTACGCAGGAACGAGGGTAGGGTTTCTGACCGTGAGCGATCGCGCGTCGCTGCCGACACCCGACCCGCAGGCCTCCGATCTGCCGAAGCTGCGTGACACGCCCGAGCTCTGGCGGCGGGTCGTTCCTCGCTTGGTCTTCATGGCGATCACGGCCGTGACGCTCTACATCTTGTGGCCCAGCCTGGTGTCGATCCTTCGCTCCTGGCCGACGCTGTTGACCATCAAGCCGTACTGGTACCCGATCATGGTGGCGCTCGAGTTCGCGAGCTTCGCGTGCGCGTGGGGCTTGCAGGCGATCGCGCTGCGCACCACCCGTTGGTTCGCGGTGGCCACCGCGCAGCTCGCCAGCAATGCGGTGAGCAAGATCGTGCCGGGCGGCGCCGCCACGGGCGGGGCGATCCAGTTCAGGATGCTGTCGAACTCGGGCATCCGCGGCGCTCGAGTGGGGTCCGGGCTGGCGACCGCCGGCCTCATCAGCACCGCGACGCTGTTCGCCCTGCCGGTGCTTTCCGTCCCCGCAGCGCTGCTGGGACGGCCCACACCCAACGACCTCCGGCAGGCGGCGTGGCTGGGCGGGGTCGTGTTCGTCGTGGCGTTCGTCCTTGGATGGGTGATGCTGACCAGGGAGGGCGCGCTGCGCGCCTGCGGAGGGGGCATCCAATGGGTGCGCAACCACCTGATGCGCAGGCGGGCTCCGCTCACGGATCTGCCGGACACGCTGGTTCGCGAGCGCACGGCGATCCAGGAGACGCTGCAGCGGGCCTGGTGGAAGGCGCTCCTGTTCGCGCTGGGCAACTGGCTCTTCGACTACCTCGCGCTGCTCGCGGCGCTGGCCGCGGTCGGGTCGAGAGCGCGGCCCACGCTGGTGCTCCTGGCGTATGCAGCCTCCATGGTGCTGGCGATGATCCCCATCACGCCGGGCGGGCTGGGATTCGTGGAGGCCGGGCTCGTGAGCCTGCTGGTCGTCGCAGGCGCGAGCCCGGCCCAGGCTGCGGTGGGCACGCTCGCCTACCGGCTGGTTTCCTACTGGCTGCCCCTGCCGGCGGGTGCCGTGGCGGCGGCGCTACACCGGCGCCGGTACGCGCGTGGCCCGCGCGCCGCCGAGGCCTGAGCCTTCGAGAAAGGAGGGAACGTCTGACGGGTCGATATCCGGAGATCGAACCGGACCGCCACGGCATGCTCGAGGTGGGCGACGGCGATCGCGTCTACTGGGAGACGTGCGGGGATCCGGGAGGCAAGCCGGCCCTCGTCCTACACGGCGGCCCCGGTTCGGGATGCTCGCCGTGGCAGCGCCGGTTGTTCGACCCCAAGCGCTACCGCATCGTCCTGTTCGATCAGCGGGCATGCGGGCGGAGCACGCCCCACGCCAGCACGCCCGACATCGACCTGACGAACAACAACACGCGAACCTGCTGGCGGACATCGAGGTGCTCCGCAACGCCCTCGACGTCGAGGGGTGGTTGGTGCTCGGGGGATCGTGGGGCAGCGCGTTGGCCCTCGCCTACGCGGAACGGCATCCGGACCGGGTGACAGAGCTGATCCTGCACGGCGTCACGGCCGCCCGGCGCCAGGAGTTCGACTGGCTCTTCCGCGGCGGTCTCGCCGCGTTCTTCCCCGAGCAGTGGGAGCGTCTATGCGATGCCGTGCCGGTCGCCGACCGTGGCGACGACATCGTCGAGGCGTACCACCGGCTCGTCTGCGACCCCGACCCCGAGGTCCGCCGGCGGGCGGCCCTCGCGTGGTGCACGTGGGAGTCGGCGACCCCCGACTGGCCGCCCACGTCCGGGCTGGAAGAGCGGTACCAGGATCCCGCGTTCGCCCTGGCGTTCACGCGTCTCGTCACCCACTACGTCCGTCATGACGGTTGGCTCGGAGACGGGAGGGTGCTCCGCGACATCGCCGCGCTCGCCGACATCCCCGGGGTGATGGTGAACGGTCGCTTCGATTTCCAATCCCCGCTGGGCACGGCGTGGGAGCTCCATCGCCGTGGCCCCGGCCGACCTCGTCGTCGTCGAGGATGCGGGCCACGGCGCCGGCAACGCGGGCATCACGGCGGAGTTGGTCCGCGCCACCGACCGCTTCGCCGCTCGCTAGCCGGCCCAGCTCTCGGCCAGCATCGCGTAGACGACGACATCGAGGTAACCGGCGGTCGTCTTGAGGGCCTCGCGGAGCGTCGCTTCCTCGCGGAAGCCCAGGCGTTCGGCGACGGCACGGCTGCGGCCGTTGGCGACGGCGGCGCGGATCTCGATGCGGTGCAGTCCACGCTCGGAGAAGCCGTGCTCGACGAATCGCCGGGCGCCGCGCGTGATGAGGCCGCGACCCTCGAAGGGTTTCGCGATCCAGTAGCCGATCTCGGCGACGTCGTTCATCGGATCGACGCGCATCCCCATAGACCCTGCGAGCGCCCCGTCGACCCAGATGCCGTTGCCCTCCACGTCGTGCTCGGACGCCAGGCTTCGCGCGATGAACGCCCTGGAGTCGGCGGCCGACCTGGTGTTGATCTCCCACGGCATCCACGGCCGCAGATGCCGGCGGTTCGCCTCGACCAGCGCGAAGACGGCCTCGGCGTCGGAAGGCTCCAGGCTGCGGATGACGACGTGGTCGTCCAACGACCAGGAGATCGGCCTCACGAGGCGGCGGCCGCCGCCTCGCGCCGCTTGCGTTCCTCGTCTTGAAGCGCGCGGCGCAGGACCTTGCCGATCAGCGTTTCGGGAAGCGCGTCGCGGAACTCGATGTCCTTGGGGACGCGGTAGCCCGTGAGGCCCTGCGCCGGGTCGCGGCACCACTCGGTGATCTCTTCGGCAGTCGCGCGTCGCGCCCTCCTTCAGCACGATGTAAGCCTTCACGCGCTCGCCGGTGACGTCGTCGGGCACGCCGATCACGGCGCACTTGGAGATCTTCGGGTGCTGGTACAGCACCGCCTCGATCTCCGTGGGATACACGTTGAAACCCGAGACCAGCACCATGTCCTTGATCCGGTCCACGATCCGGAAGTAGCCCGTCGGGGTCCATCGTCGCGACGTCGCCCGTATGGAGCCAGCCGTTGCGGATCATCAGCGCGGTCTCCTCGGGCTTGTTCCAGTAGCCGAGCATCACCTGCGGCCCCTTGACGCAGAGCTCACCCCGCTCGCCCGGCGTGACCTCCCGGTCGGGGTCGTCGAGGTCGACCAGCTTCACGTCCGTGTCCGGCAGCGGCAGACCGATGGAGCCCTCGCGCCGCTCGCCCACCAGCGGGTTCGCGTGAGTGACGGGCGAGCACTCGGACAGGCCGTAGCCCTCCACCACCTTCGCGCCGCCGGAGATCCGCTCGAACTCCTGCGCGACCGCCATCGGCAGGGGCGCCGCGCCGGACACGCACGCCTTGAGCGCATGCAGGTCGTACTTCGCGGTCTTCGGGTTCTCGTTCAACGCGATGTACATCCGCGGCACGCCGGGGAACAGCGTGGGCTTCTCCTTCGCGATCGCCTTCAGCACCATGTCGATGTCGAACCGCGGGATCAGCACCAGCTTCGCCGCCTTCGCGATGGCGAAGTTCATCGCCAGCATCCCGAAGGCGTGGAAGAACGGCAGGCGACGCCAGCACGCCGTCCTCGCCGCGTCGCACCACCGGGAACCATGCCGCCGCCTGCCGCGCGTTCGCGACGAGGTTGCGATGCGAGAGCATCGCGCCCTTCGACAGACCGGTGGTCCCGCCGGTGTAGACGAGCGCCGCCACGGTCGCGGCCGGGTCGTCCACGACCGCCTCCGGCGGGACCGGTCCGGCGTGCGACATCAGGTCCTTCCACCAGCGCACCGTGTGGTCCGGCAGGGACGAACGGCAGCGGCGTGCCGTGCTCCTTCGCGTCGGACCTGAACTTCAGCGGCGCCAGCCACCTGATCGGCCAGGGCATGTAGTGGTTCAGCTTCACGGCGATGACCTCGTCCATGCCGGCGGCCTCGCGCACGTGCGCCGAACCGCGAGTAGATCTGGTCGAGCACGACCATGACGCGCGCCCCCGAGTCCTTGATCTGGTGCTCCAGCTCGCGCTCGGTGTACAGGGGATTGTTCCCGACGGCCATCGCGCCCAGGCGCTGGCACGCGTACCAGGAGATGACGTACTCGGGACAGTTCGGCAGCAGCAGCCCCACGCGGTCGCCCTTGCCGATGCCCGAGGCCCGCCAGCACCGCCGAGCATCGCTCGACCTCGCGCAGCAGCCACCCGTAGGAGATGTGCCGCCCGAAGAACGCGAGGGCCGGTGCGCTTCGGGAAGCCCGCGGCGGCCCCTTGCAACAGGGCGAAGACGGATTCGTCGGGATAGGGCTCGAGCGAGGCTGGGGACGTCCGGCGGGTAAGAGGCGTGCCATGGTCTGAGCTCGGTCATCCGCGCATCATCGCAGGGGCGATGCCACGGCTCAACTCCGCGCCTTCGCCCGGCCCCTGCGTACGATGCCGGGCGAAACGGGAGGGGACTTCGTGCCACGCAGACAGCATCCGCGGACCGGGGGTCTTCTCTCGGGGGCTGCGGCTGATCGGCTCCTACATCCGGATGCATCCGGGCCCGTTCTTCTTGTCCGTGGGCGGGGCGTTCCTCTACGCGGTGGGCTCGATCGGCTCCACGGCGGTCCTGGGACGCGTGACGAATCAGTCCTGCTAGCCCGGCGTTCAGCGGCGGCGTCTCCACGGACGAAGATCTGGCTGGCGCAGCCGCGATCCTCGGCGTCGCGGCCGTCCGGAGCCTCGGCATCGGCGTCCGCCGCTACTTCAGCGGGATGTCGGGCGAGAAGGTCATGCAGTCGATGCGGCTGGAGGTGGCGGAGCGCTACAAGGAGCTTCCGGCTGGCCTACCACCGCGAGAAGCCCACCGGCGAGTTGATGGCGCACATGGAGGCGGACGTCGACGCGGCCGTCGACGTCCTCTTCCCCGTGCCGTTCGCAACCGGCGTGATCTTCCTGGTGCTCTTCGCGATCGATCTCGCTGCTCCTCACCGACCCGTACCTCGCCGCGATCGGGTTCTTGGTGATCCCCTCGCTGGCGCTGATGAACCGGTCGTTCGCGCGCCGGATGGAGGGCCCGGTGCAGCGCGCGCAGGAGCGCATCTCCGAGGTCTCGTCCGTGGTGCACGAGTCGATCGACGGCGCGCTCATCGTGAAGACGCTGGGGCGCGAGGACGCCGAGACCGCGCGGCTGGCCGAACGGGCCGACGCGCTGCGCAGGGAGCGCGTGACGGCGGGATTCCTGCGAGCCGGGATTCGAGCCGGCGCTGCAGGCCCTGCCGTCGCATCGGGATCATCCTGCTGCTGGCGGTGGGGCTCGTGGCGGGTGTCGACGGGCGCCGTCACCGCTGGGCACGCTCGTGCAGTTCGTCTCGCTGTTCTACCTGCTGTCGTGGCCGATGCGGTTCATCGGGTGGATCCTGGGCGAGCTCCCGCGCGCGCTGGTGGGCAAGCGACCGGATCGACGAGGTGCTGGCCGAGCCGATCACGGTGGCGCCGCCGCGGCAGCCCGTGCACCTGCCGCTCGGTGCCCTTGGGCGTCGAGGCACAGGCGCGTCACCTACCGCCTGGACGGGGCTCCCGATCCTGCGCGGCGTCGACCTCGACGTCCGCCCCGACGAATCGGTGGCGATCGTGGGCCTCACCGGAGCGGGCAAGAGCGTGCTGGCACAGCTCCTGGTTCGGCTGGACGACCCGCACGAGCGGCGAGGTGCTGATCGGCGGCGTGAACGCGCGCCACGTCGACCCCGGCGAGCTGCGGGCGGCGGCGACGCTCGTGTTCCAGGAGAGCTTCCTGTTCGCCGCGAGCGTCGGGGACAACATCGCGCTCGACTCCGGGGCATCGCACGACGAGGTGCGCCGCGCGGCCAGCGCTCGCACGCGCGGATGCGTTCATCCAGGCGATCCCGCGCGGATTCGACACCGTGGTCGGCGAGCGCGGAGTGACGCTGAGCGGCGGGCCAGCGCCAGCGCGTGGCGCTGGCGCGGGCGCTGGTCCGCCGCCCGCGGATCCTCATCCTGGACGACGCCACCAGCGCGGTGGATCCCACGATCGAGGCCGAGATCCTCAACGGTCTGCGGGCCGAGCTCCAGACGACGCTGATCGTCGTCGCCTACCGCCTGTCCGACCATCACGCTGGCCGACCGCGTGCTGGTGCTGGACGGCGGGCAGGATCGTGGCACCAGCGGACGACACGAGGAGCTCCTGCTCCGCGAACCGCGCTACGCGCCATCGTGCAGGCCTACGAGACCGAGGGGGCGTAGGCGAGATGGCGCACGATCCCGCTGCCGCGACGACGACCTGCCGATCCCGCCCGAGCTGGCGGCGACGTGGTCCGTCCTGGTGCGCGGACTGCGGGAGTCGCCGGAGCTCCGGCGCGGGCTGGGCTTCACGACGGTCCTCGCGCTCACCGTGGTGGCGGCGAACCTCGTGAGCCCCATCCTGATCCAGCTGATCTTCGACCACGGCTTCGACGGCGGGTTCCGCCCCACGTACGTGTACGGGATCTGTGGCGTGGCCCTGGTCCTGGTCGTCGTCGCCTACCTCGCGGGGCGCGCTCCGGGCGGCGCCTGACGACCGTGTCGGAGCAGGCGCTCGCCAACCTACGCGTGCGGACGTTCGCACACATCCACGAGCTGTCGATCGCGGAGCAGACGAAGGAGAAGCGCGGGATCTTCGTCGCGCGGGTGACGGCCGACGTCGACTCGCTGGCGCAGTTCACCGAGTGGGGCGGGATCGCGTGGATCCTCGCGGGCGCGCAGATCCTCGCGACGCTCGCGCTGATGCTCGTGTACTCGTGGCAGCTCGCGGTCCCGATCGTCATCCTGGTGATCCCGCTCCTGTTGGTGGTGGGCCGGCTGCAGGCGGGGTTCTCGAGCGCGTACGACCTGGTGCGCACGCGCGTCGGCGAGATGCTCAGCGAGGTGAGCGAGTCCGTGATGGGCGCGGCGGTCGTGCGCGCCTACGGGCTGGACGAGACCGTGCACGGGCGGGTGACGCGCGCGGTGTCGGCAGCGGTACCAGGCGCAGATGGTGGCGCACCGGCGCGCGTCGACGCTGTTCCCGATGGCGGTGATGTTCGGTGCGCTCGCGATCGCCACCGTCGTCGTGCTAGGGGCGACGTTCGGACCCGGATGGGGGCTTACGTTGGGCAAGGTCGACGGCGTTCCTGTTCCTCGCGCAGTTCTTCCTCGACCCGTTCACCGACCTCCCGGAGATCTACAGCGACACTCAGACCGCGATCGCTGGATGGCGCAAGATCCTCACGGTGCTGGACCTGCCGGTGGAGATCCGCGAGCCGACGCCGGGGGTGACGCTGGAGGCCGGAGCGCTCGAGGTCCGAGCCGACGCGTGCGCTACGCCTACCCCGAAGGGGAGACGGTGCTGCACGGGATCTCGCTGCGGATCCCGGCGGGCGCGCACGTGGCGATCGTGGGCGAGACGGGGTGCGGCAAGACGACGTTCGCGAAGCTG
The DNA here is from genome assembly GCA_963850315.1 of uncultured Actinomycetes bacterium. Taxonomy (GTDB): domain Bacteria; phylum Actinomycetota; class UBA4738; order UBA4738; family HRBIN12; genus JAOUEA01. The sequence continues at coordinate 260,362 of CAWKKN010000007.1, read as the reverse complement.
CTGACGCGCCTGGCGGATCCGCGCGAGGGCAGGATCCAGGTCGACGGCGTCGATCTGCGCGACGTCGCAGCCGCGTCGCGCCGGGCCGCGATCCGCATGGTCCCCCAGGACGGATTCCTGTTCGACGCCACGCATCCGGGACAACGTGCGGTACGGCCGCGACGAGGCCAGCGATCGCGACGTCGAGACAGCCTTCGAGGAACTGGGTCTGGGCGAATGGGTCGCCGCGCTCCCCGAGGGCCTGGATACGGTGGCGGGGGAGCGAGGCGAGGCGATGTCGGTCGGCGAACGGCAGCTCGTGGCGCTCGCGCGCGCCCAGATCGCATCGCCCGGGCTGCTGATCCTGGACGAAGCCACGAGCGCCGTCGACCCCGGCACGGAGCGCAGGATCAACGAGGCGCTCCGCCGCCTCGGCGAGGGCCGCACCGTCGTCACGATCGCGCACCGGCTCTCCACGGCGGAGGGAGCCGACCGGGTGTTCGTGTTCGACGCAGGCCGGCTGATCGAGGAGGGGACGCACGACCAGCTCGCGACGGCTGGCGGCCGCTACGCCAGGCTGTACGGGAGCTGGCTCGGCAACACGCGGGCGGACGCCACCGACGACCCGGCCGAGGAACCAGCAGGTTGAGCCACTACGCTTGCCCGCCGTGAGCGACTTCATCGAGGGCCTGCGGGCCGCGGCTGCGACGGCAGCCCTCCCGACCGGCGGCGAGCTGCGTGTCCCCGGCCTTCTCGCTCCGGTGGAGGTCGGGCGCGACGCTTGGGGTGTCCCCTACCTGGCAGCGGGCTCCCTGGAGGATCTGTGGTTCGCGCAGGGAGTCATCACGGCGGGCGAGCGACTCTTCCAGCTCGACCTTCTGCTGCGGGCGGCCAACGGACGACTGTCGGAGGTGTTCGCCGAGCGAACCCTCCCCGACGACCGGTTCGCGCGTACCATCGGCTTCCACCGTGCCGGCTCGAAGATGGCGTCGGGGTGGACCGACCTCGACCGTTCGATGCACCGCCGCTTCCGCGAGGGGGTCTCCGCGTGGACCGAACGCATGCCGGCAGCGCCGGTCGAGTACCTGCTGCTGGACCTGCGCCCCGAGTTGCCCGACGACGACGCCTCGTGGGCAGCGGCCTTCTCGTTCCTCGCCTGGGGTCTATCGGGCAACTGGGACACCGAGCTCCTGCGCACATGGATCCGTGAACGCGCGGGCGAGGACGCTGTCCGGGCATTGCTGCCCCCGATCCCGACCTCGACGGCGTCCGAAGCGCCCGATCCACCCGCCGCCGCCGTCCACGGCGAGGTGTTCGACGCGCTCCGCCGCGCGCCCGGGCAGGGCTCCAACGACTGGGTCGTTGCGGGATCCCGGACGACCACGGGCAGACCGCTGCTGGCCAACGACCCGCACCTGCTGGCCCTCCAGCCCGGTCCATGGCTGGAACTGCACCTGTCGGCGCCCGGGTACCGCGCCCGCGGCGTGGCGCTCATGTTCTCGCCCGGCATCTTGCTGGGGACCACCGCGCATCACGCGTGGGGTGTCACGAACGTCTCCGGCGACGTGCAGGACCTGTACATCGAGCAACTCAGCGACGACGGCTCCGCCGCCGCCCACGGGGACTCGTGGGAGCCGCTCACGATCCACCGCGAGAGGATCGCCGTCCGGGGCTCAGAGCCCTACGCGTTGGAGGTGCGCGAGTCTCGTCACGGTCCGCTGCTCGACACGTTCGTGAGCGGATCGTTCGGATCCCGAGCACGTCGAGCTCCCCTCCGAGCCCGTATACGCCTTGCGCTGGACGGGCTCCGACGGCGCCGGCATCCGGCCATCGCTGGCGCTCGAAGCGGCCGGAGCCGTGGACTTCCCCGCGTTCCGCGCCGCGGTCCTCCAGCTCGAGTGCCCGGGTCAGAACTTCGTCTACGCCGACGTCGAGGGCACGATCGGCTACGCGTGCACCGGACGTTTCCCGGTGCGGCGCGCCGGCGACGGCACGGCCCCGGTGCCGGGATGGACGGACGAGCACGAGTGGGACGGGCGTCATCGCCGCCCCGAGAGCTCCCGTGGTCGCAGAACCCCGACGCGCGGGTTCCTCGTCACCGCGAACAACCGGATCCACGACGACGTCTACCCGCACCTGATCGGTCGCGACTTCCACGCACCGTACCGGGCGCGGCGGATCGCGCAGCGGCTGAGTCCGCCTCGAGCGCGCACGACGTCGCGAGCGATGACCGACATCCAGAACGACACCGTCTCGCTCCCGGCGCTGCGGACGCTGCCACACCTCGTCGGGCTGCTCGGCCGCCTCGAGGCCCCGACCGAGGACGAGCGGACGGCGCTAGGACCTCCTGCGGCCGTGGGACGGAGACATGGCGGCGGCGTCCGCCGCGGCAGCGGTCTTCAACGTCTGGTGCCGCCACATCGCGCGGCGTTGCCTGGAGCCGCGGTTGGGCGACGGACCTGTTCCGCCACTACCACGCGTGGCGCGAGGCCTTCCAATGCGAGGCGCTCCCGCGCGCTGCTGGCGCGACCGGCCGCGAACGGGCTGGATCGACGACGACCTCCTGCGAGCCGCCCTCGCCGACGCACTCGCCGAGCTGCGGGAGACCCTCGGCGAGGACCCGGCAGGCGTGGCGCTGGGGCGCCCTGCACCGCCTGCGCCTGGCCACCCGCTTGCAGCGATCCCCGGCCTCGAGGCGCTCTTCGTTGCCGCCGACGTCGAGATGGGCGGCGACGAGCAGACGGTGATGCAGGGCGGTTTCGACGGGCGCGACGGCTACCGCGCCGCCGTCATCCCGTCCTGGCGCGCGTCTACGACCTCGCGGACCTCGACCGCAGCGTCGGCGTGCTCCCCGCCGGCGTGAGCGGCAACCCCGCCTCGCCCCACTGGAGCGACCAGTCCCCGCTCTGGGCTGAGCGGCGGCGTACCACCCGCTCCCGTTCACCGAGGCCGCCGTGGAAGCCGCCACCGTTTCCCGCATGCGGCTCCTGCCCCGGTAACATCGCCCGGTCATGCCGAAGTCCAAGGGACGCCAGAAGCAGAAGAAGTCGGGGGCGCGTACAACCTCGCCCCCGCGCAGAAGAAGCGATCGAAGGCCAGCCCGCGCTGGTACGGGCCGCTCATCCTCATCGTCATGGGCGCGGGGGTCCTCGTCATCGTGCTGAACTACATCGGGCTGATGCCCGGCTCGCCCGACAACCTGTGGCTGTGGGTGGGCCTGGGCCTGATCGGCGCCGGTTTCATCGGCACCACCTTCTGGTACTGAATCACAACCGTGTGATCTTCCACAGTCACTATCCACAGTGTGGATAACGCCGGCTGATGGCCGCACTCATCTTCGTTCACCGGTGGAAAACCGGGGGATCCGCGTGCGTCACGGTGGGTCGGCGGTGGATACCGGGTTCATCCACCGCCGGTCGTCGCACCACCTGCATCTTCTCGCCGCAGTGGCGGGGGATCTGCAGCTCCCCCAGCCGTGAGACCTTGAACTCGGTGCCGCACTCGTCGCACACCAAGAAGACGTCCAGGTCGTCGACGTCCTCCACCTCGTGGCCGCCCGGTGGCGCGTCCGGCGTCGGGCGAGAACGAGCGGATGGAGGCGATCCCCACCCGCCAGATCGCGTACGCCGATCAGGACCGCGATCAGGATCATGAGCCAGGTGGGCATGCCCCAAGGGTAGACCCGCTACCCGTCCAGGACGGTCCGGCGCAGGAAGTCCAGGATCGCCTGCTGCTGCCGCACGTCCTCCTCGATGTCGAAGGAGCCATGCCCCGTCGCGAACAGATAGACCTCGTGCGGATGCCCGCGCTCCTTCAAGCGGTCCACGTAGGCCATCGCCTGGCGCATCGGGCACCGGCTGTCGGACTCGCCGATGATGAACAGCACCGGCACCGTGACCCGGTCCGCGAAGTTGATCGGGTTGCGCTCCGCCATGAGCTCCGGCACCTCGACGGGGCGCCGCCCAGCAGCGCGCGGTCGTAGGCCTGCAGGAGCGGCGACATGTCGTCGTAGGACAGCTCGTAGTCGCCCACCGGCACGCCGGCCACCCCCGCCCGCCACCGCTCGGGGTGCTTGCCCAGCTCCATCAGCGTCAGGTAGCCACCCCAGGACCAGCCGCCCACCGCCGCTCGGCCGGGGTCGGCGATGCCCCGGGCCACCAGGTCGTCCAGGCCCGCGTTGAGGTCCTCCAGCTCCGGGCCCGCCGATGTCGCCGATCAGGGTGTCGCGCCACGCCGCGCCGTAGCCGGTGGACCCGCGATAGTTCACGAGCGCCACCGCGAACCCCGCGTCCACGTAGGACTGGACCTCGGGAGACCACCGGTCCTCGTCCAGCCAGGTGGGGCCGCCGTGCGGGTGCATCGAGGACCGGGAACGGGCCCGTCGCCGGGGGGCGTGACGTAGAAGCCGTGCACGGTCTGCCCCGTGCGGGTTCGGGAAGTGCCACGACGTCGTACGGGCGGCCGGGCGGCGACGGCGCGCCCTGCAGGCACCAGCACCTCCGCGCCGGTGTCGTCCAGGATCCGAGGCGCCTGAGCTCCGCTCGCGTGGCGGTACCAGACGCGGCCGTCGGGACGGACGCGGGCGCCCGCGATCTGTCCCTGACCGGGTGCTCGATAGCACGAAGCTCGCCGCTGGCGATCAGGTCCAGCCGGAAGAGGCGGTGGCGGCCTTCGAAGACCTGGCGGACCAGGACCGCCGATGCGTCGGGCCACCAGTCGAGGACCTCGGCCGGCCCCTCGAGCCCGTGCCGAGATCGGTCCAGGCACCGCGTCGCCGGGTCCCAGATCGCGGGCGCCTCCTCGCCGGTGCGCTCGTGCGAGTCACGGCGAGCCGCTGATCGCCGGGCACCGGCGACCACGCCGCGGCGCGCAGGCTCTTGCCGTCGATCCAACTGCTCGGCCACGGCCGCTCCCGTACGCGGGTCCACGACGCGCAGAGCCGGGTGCATCAGGTCGCCGTGCTCGCTGTGCGACGAGGCACAGCAGCGAGCCGTCGGCGCCGACAGGCCGGCGCGGTTGAAGCCACCGTCCTCCGGACCGCGCCACCGCGACGAACTCAGTGCTGCGCGACAGCTCCTTGGCGGGGCCGCCATCGACGGCCACGTAGACCGCGAAGCCGTCGCGGCCGCTGAGCGCCGCCGCCACCAGCCCGGCGCCTGCGCGAACCCCTCGTTCCAGCCCCGGGCAGCGCCCTCGAGGAAGGGCGCGGCCGTCGCCGCCGTGGAACGGCTGCGCGAACCAGCGGCCGGACTCGTCGCCGGTCTCGTCCTGCCAGTACAGGACCTGCTCGCCGTCGAGGGAAGGGCGTGCCGGTGATCACCCCGACGGGGTGATCGGTAACCTGGCGCCGGTCGCCCGTCGCCGCGTCCCAGGCGTGCACCTGCCAGACGCCGCTCTCGGTGCTCTCGTAGACAGGCGGTCCGGCGCGAGGGGCGACCAGTCGGGCAGTGGACAGGGTGGGGGCGCGGAAGCGCTCGCTCCCAGACGGGCATGGTGTCCATCGGTCATGCAGGCACCTTAGACGGCGGCGCGGATAGCGGCCAGCACGCGCTCGGCGACGTAGCGGCAGGTCGAGGTGCCGCACCCCGAGCGGCGCCAGGGCGTCCACGGCGGCGTTCTGCACGGCCGGCGTGGATCCGATGCAGGCGGACTCCCCGATGCCCTTGGCCCCCAAGGGATTCAACGGCGGTGGGCGTCTCCGTGTGAGCGGTCTCGAACGACGGGAACTCCGCCGCCGACGGCATCAGAGTAGGTGCGTGAGGTTGCCCGTGATCGGGTTGCCGTCTCGTCGTAGAGGACCTCCTCGTAGAGGGCCTGCGCGATGCCCTGGGCGAGCCCGCCGTGCACCTGGCCGCGCACGAGCACCGGGTTGAGGATCCGGCCGCAGTCGTCCACCGCACGTGCCGCGATCAGCGCTCACCTCGCCGGTCTCGCGTGTCCACCTCCACGACGGCGACGTGCGGTGCCGAACGGGAACGTCGAGCCGGGCTCGCGGAACATGCCCGCGGACGCCAGGCCCGGCTCCATGCCCTCGGGCAGCCGCTCGGGTCGGCCGCGGCCGCCGCGAGCTCCGCCCACGTGACGGAGCGCTGCGGGCGCGCCGCGCACCGCGATCCGCCCCTCGTCGAACGGCGCGAGGTCCTCGGGGTCCACCTCCAACAGGTGGGCGGCGAGGAGCCGCGCCTTCTCGCCCACGGCCTCCGCGCGCTCGAAGACGGACGGACCCGCCCGCCTGCAGCGACCGCGACCCCCAGGTGCCGGCGCCGCGCGGCACGCCGCCCGCTGTCGGAGTGGATCACCTCGCATCGTCTCCATCGCGACGCCCATCACCGAGGACACGATCTGCGCGAACGCGGTCTCGTGGCCCTGCCCGTGCGGCGAGGTCCCGGTGAGCACCGTGACCGGCCCGTCGGCGCTCCACCTCGACCGAGGCGAACTCCTTCGAGGAGAACGACGTGATCTCGACGTAGGTGCACACCCCGATGCCCAGCATCAGGTGATCGCCGCGCGCACGGCGCTCGGCCTGCTCGGCGCGCAGCTCCGCGTAGTCCGCGATGCGCAGCGCCTCGTCCAGGTCGGCTCGTACGTCGCCGACGTCGTAGGTGGTGCCCGGACGCGGTCGTGAACGGGAAGGCGTCGGGAGGGATCAGGTTCCGGCGGCGCAGCTCGACGGGATCCATCCCCAGCTCGGCGGCCAGCAGGTCCATCGCGCGCTCCACGAGCGCCGTGGCCTCGGGACGGCCCGCGCCCCGGTACGGCGCCACCGGCGTCGCGTTCGTCACGACGCTGCGGCCCGCGACACGCGATCGCGGGGAACCGGTAGACGCCGGCCAGCATCTCCTGCGTCGTGGTGGGCAGGTACGCGCCGATCGGATAGGCGCCCATGTCGGCCAGCAGCTCCACGCGCATCCCCACGAGCGTGCCGTCGCGCTTCGCCCCCATCTCCACGCGCTGCACCTGGGCGCGGCCGTGCGTGAGGTTCACCATGCTCTCGCTGCGCGTCTCCATCCAGCGGACCGGCCGATCCAGGACCTGCGCCGCGCGCGCGACCGCCAGGTACTCCGGGATAGACCTGCAGCTTCGCGCCGAACCCGCCGCCCACGTCGGGCGCGATCGTGCGCACCGCCGCCTTCTCCACGCCGAGCGCGTCCGCCAGGTCCGACGCGGATGTCGAACGGCACCTGCGTGGAGACCCACACCGTGAACGCTCCCGTCGGGCTCCGGGCACCACCGCGATGCCGTTCGTCTCCATCGGGACGGGAGCGAGTCGCTGGTTCACGAAGCGGCCCGCGCACCACGACCTCGGCCCCGGCCAGCACGTCCTCGGCGTCCCAGTTCGACTCGAACTCGTGCGCGATGTTGCTGCCGAACTCGGGCCAGAGCAAGGGCGCGCCGTCGGCGGCGGCCGCCTCCGGGTCGACGACCGCGGGGAGCGGCTCGTAGTCGGGGACCACCACCTCCGCCGCGTCCTGGGCCCGGCGCAGCGTCTCCGCCACGACGAGCGCGATCGCCTCGCCCACGTAGCGCACCGTCTCGTGCGCGCGAGGATCTCGCGCGAGAACGGCCCCTCGAGCGTCCCCGAGGCGCCCTCCACGTTGCCGCTCGGCGGCTGGGGCGGCAGGTCCAGGTCGCCGGCGACCAGCACCGCCACCACGCCGGGCATGGCACGCGCGGCCTCCACCTCCACCCCCGATAGCCGTGCGTGGGGCATGATGGAGCGAACGAACACCGCCCGGAGCGCCCCGTCGATCTCGACGTTCTCCAGGTATCGGCCCTCGCCCCGCAGGAACCGGGGGTCCTCAGTTCGCAGGACTGGAGCGCCGAACATCGAGGGAGGACGCTCGTCACCGCCCCATGCTATCGGCGGGATGGGGCGGCGATGACAGGAGGGGGAACCGCGCATGCGCAACGTCACGGCTCGCGTGCTCGGGCTTGATCGTCATGGCCGCCGCTGCTCACGACCGCGGTCGCCACCGCAGCCCGTCTCGGCCGGCCCCGGGAGTCACCGTGCAGCTCGTGAAGGGCGGTCTGAACGAGCCGGCCGGCTTCACGTTCGGACCGGGCGGGCTCATCTACTACGCCGAGCGCGGCACCGGGCGGATCCTCACGCTGAACCCGACGAACGGCCACAGCACCTCGTCTTCACGATCTCCGGCGTGGACGGCGCAGGGCGAGCGCGGCGCGCTCGGGCGTCGCCCTGCACCCGAGATGGCCGGCGATCCCGTTCATCTACGTCTACGTGACCCGCAACGGCCCAGCGGCGTCACTGCCGCAACCAGCTGCTCCGGATCCACGTGGCGAACGGCCACGGCACGGGCTTCCGGATCCTGTTCCAGTCGCCCGCCGTCCGTCGCCGCCGTACCACAACGGCGGCCGGATCCTCTTCGGGCCCGGACGGCCGCCTGCTACGTCTTCATCGGCGACGGGCACGACGATGCGAACGCGCAGGACCGCACCGCGAACCTGCAGGGCAAGCTGCTGCGGATCAACCCCGACGGCGTCGATCCCCGAAGGACAACCCGTTCAAGGGCAGCCGCATCTGGACCTACGGCAACCGCAACTCGTTCGGCTACACGTTCGACCCGCAGACCGGGCCGCCTCTGGGAGACCGAGAACGGCCCCGACTGCAACGACGAGATCAACCTCTGATCGCGCGGCGCGAACTACGGCTGGGGCGCCGAACGAGAACTGCTGCGGGCACGAGCCCGGGCGACACGAACAACAGCGGGCCGGCGCCGCGACACTGGCCCGAAGATCTTACTTCGCCAACACGCTCGGCATCACGGGCGACGCGTTCTGCCACCACTGCGGCCTGCCGCCGCGCTACGAGGGCAATCTGTTCTTCGGCTGCGTGAACGACGGCCAGCTGCGGGTGCTGGGCCTGAACGCGGCGCGCACCGGTTTCGCAGCGGCCCGCACGGCGCTGCTCGACGGCCCGCGGCGGGATCTACTCGATGGAGACGTCGCCCGAACGGGCAGATCTATTTCAGCAACCAGGCCGGGATCTACAAGCTCACTAGCACGGGTTATCTCGCCGCAAGTCGCGGCAACAGGCGTACCCTCGACGCCATGGATATCGGGAAACCGCAGCGGATCATCGAGGTCAAGCCGGCGTCGCTTCCGGTGCCCACGCCCGCGCCGTCTGAGCCCGCGCCCGTGCCCGAGCCGGCAGAGCCGCCCGCAGGCCCCGCGAAGCCTGCGCGATGACCCGCTCAGCGCCTCGCCGAGCGGGCGGGGCCCGAGGGTCGAGTACGGCGAGGAGCCGATCCTCGCCTGGCGCTCATGGGCGCTCACCGGTACGGGAACGGGCGAGCGCCTGCTCCTGCGCCCGGTCGCGGGGCGTTCACGTCCGTGGCAGCCGCGGGAGATGGCGCGCGCAACGTGCAAACGCCATCGCTCCCACGAGGCACCTGAGCTGGGCTGCCGGTGTGGCCTGCACGCCACGCAGTCCGTCGCCATCCTTCACGCGCACGCGATGCCCGGCCGTGCTGGGACGGGTGGCGATCTGGGGGCGGGTCGTGGAGCACGACTTCGGGTACCGGGCACGGTTCGCGTACCCGCAGCGTCTGCGGCTCATCTGTCAGTTCTGCTTCTGGCAGCGGGGCGGTGCGGCGGATGCGCCGCATGCCGTGGGATGGTTCCCGCCGGACCGGCTGGTGCCGTTCTGCGCAGAGCATCTCGATATCGCCCGGACGAGCGGCATGCGCCCGTGGCGGCTCCTGGAGGCCTCGGCGATCGAGCAGGAGCTGCTGGGCGCCTACGCGGTCGACGTGCTCGCCGTGTGAGGCACGCCTCAGATCGGTGGAGACGACCGGGTTCGAACCGGCGACCTCCGGCTTGCAAAGCCGGCGCTCTACCAACTGAGCTACGTCCCCGGGCGATGCAGGAAACGAGGCGGAAGCCTCCGCTCCTTTCATCATCCGCCGGTCATCGAGTCTAATCGAGCACCCGCCGGCGAGAGGACCCCAGCCACCTACGGGGCCGACAGCTGGGCGACGAGCCGTTGGCCGTTCGCCCGTCCGAGGATCTGTGCGACACCGAGGTTCCCATCGGGGTCCCAGTTGGCGGTGAAGCGAACCCAGAGGCCATCGGCGTGCACCACCAGATGCGCGACCACATGGCCGCCGCTCCGTGTGGCAGTGCCGTCGACGGTGGCATCGGCAACCCATCGCACTCCGAGCATGGTGATCACGAGCGGGGATCCCTCGGAGAAGGTCGCTTTCCCGCCACGCACTCCCGCGTCGGACGTGCCCGACAGGAAGGGCTCACGGGAGATCTCGTCTCCCACCGCGGCGACCGCGACGGCGGCGGCCTGTCGCGCGCGCCGCCCCGCCTCGTTCCCGCTCCGGGGTACGGCGGGGATCGCCTGGCGGAGGAACCGGGGGTCGGTGGGAACGGTATGGATCTCGGGGACGTCCTTCGCGCACGAGACGTCGAGGTGGGGGAGGGCGGCCGGGTTCGCAACGAAGGCGCGATAGATCGAGGAGGCACACCCGTAGCGGATCCCTTCGGCGGTCACGTGCGTGAGGTTGTGCAGGAGCACCACGCGTGCCGACGGGCCCATCTGGCGGGCGACCAGCCACGCGCCCGACGCCGGCGTCAGCGAGTCCATGTCGCCGGACAGGATCAACACGGGCAGGTTGGGGGGGGCCAGCGGGGGGCGGATCACGATGGGCGGATCGTGATGGACCTTCCTCGGCCAATCCAGGCATGCGTTGTAGAGCTCGATCTCGTAGGGCATCAGGGTCCACTCTCGCGCGGTGAACGGCGCGAAGACCGACCCCGGTTCGTGCGAGAGCCTCCCGGCATACTGGCGAGCGCGCACGGACGGTGGAGCCGTACGGGAAAACAGTTGCGGGTAGTCGGTGCACGAAACGGCCACGTACAACCCGTCGGAGAAGAACGGAAGCGAGCCGTTCACGTCGTCGTAGCCGCGTGACAGCCCCCACAGGCGCACCAGAGGGGCGTCGTCGCCCCGGTTCAGCAGGGCTCGGGCCGCCGCGTCCAGATCGCGGTAGACCATCGGATCGAATCCCGCGTTGTTGACGAGGTCCACGAGGGATCCGATCCCCACCTTCACCCGCACGGGGACTCCGCTCGTGCCGGGGGCATCGCCGAAGACCGGCGACCGTCGCAATCGATGGGCCAACCGCACGATCCGGCGCCACGCGCGCCCCGGAGCGACCCGACCGCAGGCAGGCGCCCGCAGACACGCGTTGTCGAAGGCGATCCGCGCGCGCGTCACGGTCGAGACGTACCAGGGATGGAGCTTGAGCACCTGGTACGTCGAGTCCAGGGTGACCGAGCGCAACAGGCCTGGGTACCGCGAGACGAAGGCCTGGGAGAACCAGCTGCCGTAGGAATCGCCGTACAGATCGATGTGACTGAGGTCCAGGGCCTGCAGGACCCTCGCGGTATCGCGAACGGAGTTCGCCGTGTCGAAGAGGTCGGCGGCATGGATCCAGCGACCGTCGGGTCCGCGCCATCGCCGATCGAGACCTGCGCCGCAGGCCCCGGCGACGCGTGCGAACACCGGCCCCGACTGTGGGCCCCGGTCCCGTTCGATGTTCCGGCACACGATCAGCGTCGAACCACCGGTCCCCCGCAGATCCACGGTCAGCAGGTTCCTCACCGACCGCAGGGAACCGAGCATCCTCGAATAGAGGCTCTTGGAGGCCGTGGAGCTGTACCCGGGGCCACCCTCGACCGCGAGGACCGTCCCCTGGGCCGTCCCCGTGGCGGGCATCCACTGGAAGGCGATCGTGATCCGAGGGCTGCGGGGCATCGCATAGTCGAGCGACACCCGGATCGTGCCGCACCACACCGGGGTCACGAGAGACGTACAGCGGTGAAGCCTCACGGACCCGATCTTCAGGAACGCCGATGCCGCGCTCCCTTGAACGCCGATCAACAGGCCCGACACGAGGACGAGACCGATCAGCGGGAACCTGCGTGACCGCATCAGGGTTCGAGTCTAAGAGCAGCGAGGCTCAGGCAGGCATCGGAGGCGGTGGGGGAGGCGTGGGAGGTGCGACACCGCTGCCCGAGGGTCCGAGATACCTCGCCGAGCCGAACCCCAGGATCGGGATGAAGATGTACGGCAGGAAGAACAAGCCGACCGTGAACCCCGCCGTCTTGCCGAAGCTCCTCGACAGACCGTTCCACATGAAGACCAGGATGAAGATGTCGACGATGGGGATCAGGAGCAGGAGGATCCACCACCACGGGCGCCCGATGATCTTCAACAGGATGAGGGTGTTGTAGATGGGGATGATGGCCTTCCATCCCGCTTCGCCCGCCTTCGTGAAGGTCAGCCACATCCCCGCGACCAAGAGCGCGTAGATGGCGATGTAGAGCACGATCAGGAACGTGCCCGCGCCCCCGCCACCGCTGCTGCTGCCGTACGTGATGGCCGTCATCCCCGATCCCCCCGATCGCTCGGGCTGCCCCTACGGAGCCCGCCTCGTCGATCGAGCCTAGCGTCCGACATGCCGTTCGCTGGGATTTCGCAGCCGGTGGGTGCCGCGGTCAGTGGTGGGCCTGTTGCTGCGCCTGCCACCTTCGTGCGTTCTCCACGTGGGCAAGCGGCTCCGCGGCGTGCTCACACTTCAGCGGATCCGCACATGGCGGGTTGCCCTCCATCGTGAAGAAGTTGAAGCGGCAGGTGTCGCAGAACACGTCGAGATCCTCGGGCAGATACGGGCACGCGCCCCAGGAGCACGAGCGTTCGCCCTCCCCCGTCGCGAAGTCGTAGCCGCAACCGGGGCAACTCTGGAATCCCTCCCATCGGGCCATGCGTCTCGCCTCCTTGCCCCGAGACTGCCACAGGTCCGTCGCGCTCCCAGGGCCGAAGGTCCCCGGTCGGCGGGGACCTTTCGATGACCCCTGCGCCGGGTGGGAGGGTGCAGATGCCGCTCACCTGCGAGGAAGAGCGGCAGGAGGAACTCGTCCCCCTGGAGCCGTTGCACGAAACCGCATGAAGCGCCTCCGGGTCATGGGACGCCGACGGTTGCGAGCAACGGGTGATCGGCCCCGGTCGATCCGACGTTGCTCGCGCCGCCCGGCGATCCCAGGCCGGTGACCTGCGGGCTGAAGAACTCCCGGTCGATCGCGATGTAGTCGCGCCATTCCGAGGGGACCTCCTCTTCGTGGAAGATGGCGACGACCGGGCAGACCACCTCGCAGGCACCGCAGTCCACGCACTCGTCCGGGTGGATGTAACCCTTGCGAACGCCATCGTAGATGCAGTCGACCGGACACTCGTCCACACATGCTCGGTCATGAACGTCGACACAGGGCTCCGCGATGACGTAGGCCACGACGCACCTCCTTGTCCTGGGGCGGCCCTTCGATGGCCGCCTCGTTCCATCCCAACGTAGGGGTCGACCCGCCAGCGCCGGTCCAAGCTGCGGTTAGGACGAGGTGAAGAACACAGCCCCCGACGACCCCGCAGCTCGACACATCCACGTGGCCGCCGATCCGGATGGGATGATGCCGCAGCCCACGGCGACGAGGAGCCGATGCAGACGGTACCGAAGCGTCCCACCCCGATCGGGCCCTTCCGCGAGATCGTCACAGCCAGCACGATGGAGCGCTGGGAGCGCGCGGCGCATCGCGCGGCCGATCTCCTGGCCGGGCGAACGCTGTGGCACGTCAATTCCACCGCCGACGGCGGCGGCGTCGCCGAGATGCTGCACACGCTCCTCGGCTACTACCTGGACTGCGGCATCGATGCGCGGTGGGCCGTCCTGGGGGCGGACGGGAAGTTCTTCCGCGTGACCAAGCGCATCCACAACCGCCTCCACGGCGACGCGGGCGACGGAGGCCCGTTGGAAGCACGCCAGCGGTCGATCTACGAGCACGGTCTCGACGCGGAGGCGGGCGATCTCCTGGACCGACTCACCGCCGGTGACGTGGTGATCCTGCACGATCCCCAGACGTTCGGTCTTGCGCCCTCCCTGGCCTCGGCCGGCGCATCCGTCGTGTGCGTGTGCCACGTGGGCATCGACGTTGCGGATCCTCTAGCCCGATCCGCCTGGGCGTTCTTCGCGCACGACCTGGATGCCGCGCGCGCCGTCGTGTTCTCGAGACAGGCCTACGTCTGGAGCACCGTCGATCCGACGCGGGCACGCATCATCCCACCGTGCATCGATCCGTTCTCGATGAAGAACCTCGAGCTCGACGCGGACACCGTCGAGGCGATCCTGTCCGTGACGGATCTGGTCCCGGTGGGCGGCAAGGACCGGGTGCGCATCACCACCTCAGCAGGCGCGCAGATCCAGATCCGGCGCCCCGCGTGGCTGATCGAGGAAGCCAGCCTGGCCCGGGACACCCCCCTGGTCGTGCAGGTCTCGCGGTGGGACCGTCTGAAGGACCCCCAAGGGGTGCTGCGGGGGTTCGCCGACGAGGTCCCTGCCGCGTCCGGAGCTCACCTGATCCTCGCCGGACCCTCAGCGGCAGCGGTCTCCGACGACCCCGAAGGAAGAGCGGTCCTCGCTGCCGTCCGGGCCAGTTGGCAGGCGCTACCCGCGACGAAGCGGGCACGCGTGCACATCGCAGTCCTGCCGATGGAGGACCTGGCGGAGAACGCGGCCATCGTCAACGCCCTGCAGCGACGGGCCGACGTGGTGGTCCAGAAGAGTCTCGCCGAGGGGTTCGGGCTGACGGTGACGGAGGCGATGTGGAAGGAGCGGGCCGTCGTGGCGAGTCGCGTGGGAGGGATCCAGGATCAGATCGCCGACGGCGTGAGCGGCGTGCTCGTCGACCCCCTCGATCTCCCGGCCTTCGGGGCCGCGGTGGCGCGATCGCTCGAGGAACCGACACGCGTCGCGTTGGGTCGCCAAGCCAAGGAGCGAGTGCGGTCCGCCTACCTCCCCCCGCACCACCTCGCCGCCTACCTCGAGTTGATCAGTGAGGTCGTCGCACGCCGCTGATGGGAAGATGATCTCTATGACCTACGTGATCGCAGAGCCGTGCATCGACGTGAAGGACCGCGCATGCGTGGACGAATGCCCCGTGGACTGCATCTACGAGGGGCCGAGGATGCTCTACATCCAGCCCGACGAGTGCGTCGACTGCGATGCGTGCATGCCCGTCTGTCCGGTGACCGCCATCTTCCCCGAGGAGGACCTGCCCAGCGAGTGGAAGGCGTTCACCGCTGCGAACGCGGAGTGGTTCGCCGACTCGGTCACGGGGCTGGGATCACCAGGAGGCGCGGCGCAGGCCGGGGTGCAGGGCGCCGATCACCCGCTCGTCGCAGGGTGGCAAGCCGGCTGAAGGTGCGATCCTTCCGCTAGCGCATCGTCCAGGTGGGCTGCTTCGCCGGATCGAGGAACTGCACGAACGGCGACCCGTCGGAGGCAAGACCTACGATGGCTCGCAGCTCCCCGCCGTCGTCGAGGAGACGCAGCACGGGGGACCCCTGGGCGGCCAGGCCCAGCCGCACCCGGACCTTGCCTTCCTTGTCGTAGAGGCCCAGCGTCGGCGATCCCTGGTCCGCGAGGCTGAAGACCTGCGAGAGCTCGCCGTCTACCACCTGCATGCCCATCGTGGGAGACGCATCGGGCGCGAGCCCGAACTTCGCCCGGATGCGGCCGTTCTTGTCGCCGAAGGCAAGGCTCGCCGACCCGTCGCTCGAAAGGCCCAGGGTCGCGCGCACCTTGCCGTTGTCGTCGCCGATCGCGAGTCCCGCGGCGCCGTCGCCGGAGAGTCCGAATCGCGCACGCACCTGCCCGTCCGGCGCCAGCATCGAGAAGAACGGGGAATCATCGTTCGACAGGCCGATGCGCATGCGAACGCGCCCCTGCGCGTCGACGACTTCGAACTCCTCGGCTCGGACCGCACGCTTCTTCATGGGTGCGCGTATCGTCGCCCCTCGACGCCCCGGGCTCAAGCTCACCGGAAGAAACTCGGCGGAGATCGAAAGTGAGAAACCGCCGGAACCCGAGGGCCCCAGCGGTTTCTCATTACGAACCATACGGCGCCAGCCGGGAGAGGGTCAACCCGACGCGGCGTTCTTGTCAGTCTTTCTCGCCTGGCCCTCGAGCCGAGGCCCTTCAGCGCCGGAGGATCTCGGCGCGGAGCGTGCACGCGGCGAGACGGTCGGGTAGGGGGGTCACGCCGATCCCGGGACCACGAGGCACCGCCATGGTCCCATCAGGATCCATCGTGAAGGGTTCCGTGAGGTCGTCGAGGAAGTAGCGGGACGAGGCACTGGTATCGCCCGGCAGGGTGAACCCGGGCAGCGAGGCGAGCGCCAGGTTCAGCGCGCGGCCCACGCCGGTCTCGAGCATGCCGCCGCACCAGACCGGGACGCCGGAGGAACGCGCGACGTCGTGCACCCTCACCGCCTCCAGGATCCCGCCGACGCGCCCCTGCTTGATGTTGACGATCCGGCAGGCCGCCAGCTCGATCGCGGCGGCGGCGTGGGCCGCGGATCGGATGGACTCGTCGAGGCACAGGTCGGTTCGGATCTGCGCCTGGAGCCGCGCGTGGTCGAGGAGATCGTCGTAGTCAAGGGGCTGCTCCACCATCAAGAGCTCATAGGCATCGAGGGCACGGAACACCGCCACGTCGTTCAGCGAGTAGGCGGCGTTCGCATCGACGGAGAGCGCGATGTGGGGGTGAGCCGCGCGCACGGCGGAGACGCGCGCTTCGTCCAGGCCCGGTTCGATCTTCAGCTTGATCCGGCGGTAGCCTTCGGCGAGGTAGCCGGCGACCTGCTCTAGGAGTTCGGCGGCCGTCGGCGCGATCCCGACAGAGACCCCGCAGGTCACGCGCTCCCGGACGCCCCCCAGGAAGGCCGAGAGCGACACACCTTTCGCGCGCACCTCGGCGTCGATGACCGCGTTGATCAAGGTCGCCTTCGCCATCGGGTTGCCCCGGACCGTGGAGAAGGTACGTTCGAGGCCGGCACCGTCCACGTCGCCCGCGCGCAGCGCGGCCGGGGCGAGGAAGTCGCGCAACACCAACCACACGCCCTCGTTGAACTCCTCACTGAAGCCGGGTTCGGTGTCGGCGACACACTCGCCCCACCCCTCGGCCTCGTCGGTCTCGACCCGGGCGAGCACGCAGACCTTCTTCGTCGACGTGCCGAAGCTGGTCCGGAAGGGGCGGACGAGCGGGAGCCCCACGAGACGCAGCTCGACCGCCCGCACCCTCGTCATCTGGCACGGGTCTCCCGCGCGGCGAACGCGTAGGCGCTGGTCAGCGGGTCGAAGGCCACGGCGATCGCGCCACGTTCGAACAGCCGTTCCAGGTCCGCGGCCACGGCGTCGCGGAGTGCGCGGGCGGCATCGGGATCCTCGTCCCGCAGCGCCGGATAGTCGCGCGGCACACGCACTACGGTCGCGCCCTCCGGCACGGATCTCGGCCCCGGCTCACGATCCAGGTCCCATCGAACCACGAGCCGGTCGCTACGCTCCCCCGCATTGAGCGAGTCCCCCATCGCACCGTAGAAGTTCCGCCGGAACCGGTCCGCCACCGCGCCGAGCTTCCCGAGGTTGAGCCACGCGTTACGGGCGATCATCGGGTCGAACGTCCATCGCACGACATGGATCCCCTGGTCGAGGCATTGCGCGCGTTGCGCGAGCTTCAGCGCGAACCCCACGCCCTTGTGGCGCCGGGACGGCAACGCCGCCAACATGTGCGAGTGCAGGTGGAGGCCGTCCTGCGACTCGACGCCCGCCCAACCTAGGACGTAGCCGACGAGCCCCTCGCCGTCGAAGGCCCCGAACGGCACGTCGCCCGATTCAGCGAGGGCCAGGATCATCTCGCTTGGCAACAGCTGGTGCTCGCCCCACGTCGCGATCATCACGGCGACGATCGCCTCGGCGTCGGCGACCGTCGTGAGAGGACGGAGCGTCACGCCGGAGCGCGCGGCCGCCGTGTGTGCGAGCTCCCAGGCGGAGGTCCCCATGGGGGCGCAGTCTAGCGGCGGGTCGTGAGGACCCCGGACGCGGCGAACGGCCCGCATCGCTGCGAGCCGCTCGCTCGACGCCCCTTACGCGGAGACGAAGGCGCCTAGCCGCCGGCGGGTGGCGGAAGCTCCTGCCACTCGACGTCGTCCAGATCGTTGCCCTTGCGCCGCTTGAAGACGGCGACGATGCCACCGACGACCGCAGCGATGAGCGCGATCTTCATGAGGCGCCTGAAGAACCCGCCCTTCTTCTTCTCCTCAACGACGATCTCTTCTGTCATGGAGGTTCCCTCCTTCCGGGAGTGGGCCTGGATGGACTTGAACCATCGACCTCTTCCTTATCAGGGAAGCGCTCTAACCGAGCTGAGCTACAGGCCCCCGTGACGGCCTCGTGGCCCTCGGGCAAGCGTAGCCATGGCGCGAAAGGGGTGTCAATGAAACAGGCGCGTCGCGCCGTCAGCGGGGTGAGCGGTCCGCCAGAGTGATCTCGATGCCGCCCACGATGTCGCTGATCAGGTTGTAGAGGAAGGCCACGAAGACGTTGATGAGCGACCACACCACCACGAGGACGCAGCCGGCGATGAAGATCCACGTGAACAGCTGCCCGGCGGGGATGTTGAACTTCGCCGGACCGTACGTGCTGATCTGGCCGGTGGGGCTGCTTCCGTTGCCGAAGACGTAGCCCAGGATCTTCTCCAGGGAGGCCAGGGCCCCTGCGGCGGACAGGATGAGGTAGATGATCACCAGAGCGAAGAACAGGATCAGCATCACGCAGAAGTAGAAGATCAACGAGAACTTGAAAACGGACCAGGGGCCGATCTGGCGGATGACTACCCGCGTGCGGCGCGCGGGGTTGCGCGCGGGACGCAGGGAGGCCGCCCGGGCTGCGAACGACGTCGCCCCCGTCGTGCTGGGCGGGTTCGGCGAAGCAGGCGCCCGCGCGGGCGGCGGGTCCGGGCGCGGTTGCTCGTTCGGCTGCGTCGGGTTCTCGATCGTCGGGCGTCCTAGAGGTCGGTTGAGGCATAAGGGTACGCCCTTCGGGGGCGCAACACCCGGTGGCGCGCGATGTCGCCCTCCTAGATCCGCAACGGCCCCGACCCTGCGAACAGGGCCCTGACGTGGACCACGGCCAGTACGGCGGTCACGGGAACCGTGACGATCCATACCGCGGCGCCGACTCCCTGCTGGACCCAGAGCCCCCCCGCCCCCAAGGCCGCCCCGCAGAGCGCCACGAGAGCGTCGCTCACCCCGCGGGGCGCACGGGGCCGGACAACGAGGACCACCACCGCGAAGGTCACCGCGGTCACCGCCAGCACCCAGATCCCCGTCGCCCGGTCCATACGCCCCGGCATCGTGCCACGGGATACGTACGTAGGTCTTCATCCGCGATGAGTACGGCGCCTCAAGAACGCGCCGGGCGCAGGCCGATACCGGTGCTCGAAGCGCGTGCGAGGAGGCAGTGTCGATGAAGGTGATGCGGAAGCGACGGGGAGTGGCCCTGGCGTTGGCAAGTTGCATGTTCCTCGGCCTGGTCGTGGCGGGCGCGGCCGCGACCAACAGCCTCAAACAGGCGGAGGCCCAGCGTCAACACCTCGAGCACAGGGTGGTGGCGCTCCGTCATCGGCGCCACCGCGTACGGGCACGCTTCCACCGCCGCATCCACTCCGCTCGCCGGCACGTCTCGAGGGCGATCCTGAAGGCCAACAAGGCGGAGGGCACCAACGCACGTACGTTCGCCCAGGTGACGGCTCGCCCCGACATGGTGCGCTGGCGCAAGAAGGTCCTCGGCCTGCAGCACCGTCGCAAGCGGATCTTGTTCGCGATCCACGCCCAGGTGATGGCGCTCAAGGCGCAGCGGGACGCGATCTCGAACTGGATCGACACCAACGGGGTCTTCAAGTACTGCCCCGTCGACGGGCCCAACACCTTGGCGAACAACTTCGGGATCGTCGTGCGCCTGCCCGGAGTCCCGATCCACATCCATCAGGGCGACGACATCAGCGCCGCGACGGGAACGCCGATCGTGGCTCCGTTCGACGGCGAGGCGGTGGCGACCCGTAGCGTCCTGGCGGGGTTGGCCGTTGAAGTGTTCGGACCCCTCGGGCACGTGTTCAACGCCCACCTGTCCGCGTACGGACACCTGGGGCCTGTGCGCGCGGGCACCATCATCGGCTACGTGGGAAGCACGGGCGACGCGACGGGGCCCCACGACCACTTCGAATGGCATCCGGGCAACGGCGCGGCCGTCGACCCGCAGCCCTACCTCGAGAAGGTCTGCTAGGAAGAGGTCGCCCGGCGAGGGTCGGGCGACCTCACTCCTCTTCGTCCATCTGGGTGATCACCGGTGCGAGCGCCACCACGGTGGCACCGTCCTCCACGCGCATCGTGCGAACGCCCTGGCTCGCGCGTCCGACGCGGCGGATCTGCTGGGCGGGCACCCGCACGACCTGGCCGCTGGAGGAGATCACGAACATATCCAGATCCTTCGTCCCGATGTACGCGCCGGCCAACGAGCCCGTCTTGTTCGTGAGCTGGTGGCCGATCACCCCCTTGCCGCCGCGTCCTTTCACGGGATAGTCGGCGAGCTTCGAACGCTTTCCGTAGCCCTGCTCCGTGACGCTGATGAGCTCCTCGCCCTCACTCACCATGCCCACCGCGAGCACCCGGTCGTCCTCGGCCAGACGCATGCCGATCACGCCGCCGGTGGCGCGACCCATGGGCCGCGCCAGGGACTCCTTGAAGCGGATCGCCTGACCCTTGCGCGACACGAGGATCACCTCGTCGGTGCCGTCGGTGAACTTCACGTCGATCAGCTCGTCGCGCTCACGAAGGTTGATGGCGATCAGCCCGGTACGCGGTGAGTCGTACTCCGGCAGCGCGGTCTTCTTCACGATCCCGTTCCGTGTGGCGAACAAGAGGTAACGGCCGTCGTCGTACTCCTTCAGGTCGATGACGGCGCTGACCTTCTCGTCCGCGTCGAGCGCCACCCCGGGGAGGTTCGCTGCGTACAGGCCACGTGCGGTCCGCCCGTACTCGGGGATCTCGTGCGCCTTCACGCGGTAGACGCGTCCCTTCGTGGTGAAGAACAGCATCCAGTGGTGCGTGGTCGTGGTGAAGACGTTCTTCACCACGTCCTCCTCCTTGAGGTTCTGGCCCCGGACCCCCTTGCCGCCGCGGCCCTGCCGCTTGAAGGCGTCCATGGGCAGACGCTTCACGTAGCCCGCTCGGCTGACGGTGATGACGACATCCTCCTCGGCGATGAGGTCCTCGTCGTCGAAGTCGCCCTCCTCGGCCCGCACCGTGGTGCGGCGGGAGTTGGCATGCTTCCTCTTGACCTCGAGGAGCTCTTCCTTGATCACGGCGCGAAGCTTCACCGGATCGCCGAGCAGCGACTCGAGATAGGCGATCCGCTCCACCAACTCGGCGTGCTCCTTGTCGAGCTCCTCGCGAGCGAGGCGGGTCAGCCGGCGAAGCGGCATGTCAAGGATGTGGTTCGCCTGGATCTCCGTGAGCTTGAACTGCTTCATGAGCTTGGTGCGGGCCTCGTCCGCGTCCGAGGATCCCCTGATGGTCTTGATCACCTCGTCGAGGTGGTCGAGGGCGATCAGCAGACCCAGGACGATGTGGTCGCGCTCCTGCGCCTTGCGCAGGTCGTAGCGCGTGCGCCGGGTGACGACGTCCACCTGGTGATCGACGTAGTAGCCGACCATCTCAGCGAGGTTCAGCGTGCGCGGAACGCCGTCGACGAGGGCCAGCATGATAACCCCGAAGTTCTCCTGCAGCTGCGTTTGCTTGTAGAGCTGGTTGAGGATCACCTGCGGGTTCGCCCCGCGCTTCGTCTCGACGACGAGTCGCATCCCGTGACGGTTCGACTCGTCCTTGAGGTCGTAGATGTCCTTGAGCTTGCCGAGCTTCACGAGCTCTGCGATCTTCTCCGCGAGCCGCGCCTTGTTGACCTGGTACGGCAGTTCCGTGACGACGATCTTCGAGCGCCCGTTGGCGCTCTCCTCCACCTCGGTGACGGCGCGCACCTTGACGGAGCCCCGGCCCGTCTCGTAGGCGTCTCGGATGCCCTGGCGGCCCATGATGGTGGCGCCGGTCGGAAAGTCCGGCGCCTTGATGAACCTCATGAGCTCCGAGGGCGTCGACTCCGGTTCGTCGAGGTAGTGCACGACCCCGTCGATCACCTCGCCGAGGTTGTGCGGCGGGATGTTGGTCGCCATCCCGACGGCGATGCCGCCGGAGCCGTTCACCAGCAGGTTCGGGAACCGCGCGGGCAACACGGTGGGCTGCTGCTCGTATCCGTCGTAGTTCGGGACGAAGTCCACGGTCTCCGAGTCGATGTCCCGAAGCAATTCCATCGCCATCGGCGACAACCGAGATTCCGTGTAGCGCATGGCCGCCGGCGGATCGCCGTCGACGGAGCCGAAGTTGCCGTGGCCGTCGATGAGCGGTGCGCGCAGGGACCAGTCCTGCGCCATGCGGACGAGGGCGTCGTAGACGGATTGGTCGCCGTGCGGGTGATACTTCTTAAGCACCTCGCCGACGGCGGCGGCGCACTTTCGGTGCGGCCTGTCGGGGCGGTAGCCCGATTCCAGCATCGACCACAGGATCCGGCGGTGGACGGGCTTCAGCCCGTCGCGCACGTCGGGAAGCGCGCGCCCGACGATGACCGACATCGCGTAGTCGAGGTAGGAGCGCTGGATCTCGTCCTCCAGCTGCACCTCCTCGACGTTGCCGGCGAACAGCCCTTCCTGTGGCATGTCCTACGATCAGCTCCTCGTCAGACGTCCAGGTTCCGCACGTACTTCGCGTTGGTTTCGATGAACGCCTTGCGTGAAGGCACGTCCTCGCCCATCAACACCGTGAACAAGCGGTCGGCCGTCACGGCGTCCTCCAGGCTCACCTGCAGCAGGGTGCGGTGCTCGGGGTCCATCGTGGTGTCCCACAGCTGGATGGCGTCCATCTCGCCGAGACCCTTGAACCGCTGGGGTTCGGCGACCTTCTTGCCGTTGGCGTTCTTGCGGTACTCGTCCCACTGCCGCTCGGTGTAGAAGTACTTCTCTTCCTTACCATCCTTGATGAGATAGAGCGGCGGCTGCGCGAGGTAGATGTATCCCGCGTCGATGAGCTGCGGCATGTTCCTGAAGAAGAACGTGAGCAGCAGCGTCCGGATGTGCGCACCGTCGACGTCGGCGTCGGCCATGAGCACCACGCGGTGATACCGGGCCTTCTCGAGGTCGAACTCTTCGCCGATGCCGGTGCCGATCGCGGTGATGAGCGCCTGGATCTCGTTGTTCTCCAGGATCTTGTGCAGCCGCGCCTTCTCGACGTTCAGGATCTTGCCACGGATCGGCAGGATCGCCTGGCTCGCGCGATCGCGCGCGCTCTTGGCAGATCCCCCGGCGGAGTCTCCCTCCACGATGTAGAGCTCGCAGCTGGCGGGATCGTCGAGCTGGCAGTCCGCGAGCTTGCCCGGCAGCGAGCCGTTCTCCAGGAACGACTTGCGGCGCGTGAGATCGCGGGCCTGGCGCGCCGCCAGGCGTGCCTTCGCCGCGCCCGACGCCTTCGCGAAGATCCGCTTCGCCTCGCCCGGATGCTCCTCGAGCCACGTCGCGAGCTGGCCGTTGACGGTGGTCTCGACGAGGGAACGCATGGAGGCGTTGCCGAGCTTGGTCTTCGTCTGCCCTTCGAACTGCGGATCGCGCAGCTTCACGGAGATGATGGCGACGAGGCCCTCGCGGACGTCCTCGCCGATGAGGTTGTCCTCCTTCTCCTTCAGCAGGCCCTTCGCGCGGGCATGGCGGTTCAGCACGTTCGTGAGGGCCTTCTTCAGCCCCTCCTCGTGCATGCCGCCCTCGTGCGTGTTGATGGTGTTGGCGAAGGAGTAGAACGACTCGGTGTAACCCGTGTTCCACTGCAAGGCGACCTCGACCTCGCCGTCGTCGCCCTTCGTGTCGATCCCGATGATCTTGTTGACCGTCTCCTTGCCCTGTGCGAGGAACTTCACGAAGTCGACGAGCCCTCCGTTCGCCTTGAAGATGTCTTCGTGGTGGGGCTCCTCACGTTGATCGACGAGCTTGATCTCGACGCCCTTGTTGAGGAAGGCGAGCTCGCGCATGCGCTCGGCGAGGATCTCACGCTTGAACTCAAGAGTCTCGACGAAGACTTCGGGGTCGGGCCAGAACTGCACGCGGGTGCCCGTCTTCGTCGAGGCCCTTCCCTTCGTGAGCTTGCCGAGCGGTTTGCCGCGCTCGTAGGACTGCGTCCACACCGCGCCGTCGCGCTGCACCTCGACCGTGAGCTTCTCCGACAGCGCGTTCACGACCGAGACACCCACGCCGTGCAGGCCGCCGGAGATGGAGTAGCCGCCGCCGCCGAACTTCCCACCCGCGTGCAGAACCGTCAGCACGACCTCGACCGCGGGACGCCGGTCCTTCGCGCCGGGGATGGGCTTCACGGGGATGCCGCGCCCGTTGTCCCAGACGCTCACGGATCCGTCCGCATGGATGATCACGAGGATCTTGTCGGCGTAGCCCGCCATCGCCTCGTCGACGGAGTTGTCGACACATTCGTACACGAGGTGATGCAAGCCGCGCGAGCTGGTGGTGCCGATGTACATACCGGGCCGCTTGCGGACCGGCTCGAGTCCTTCGAGGATCTGGATGTTTGCTGCGTCGTAGCCGCTGCTCTTCTTCGCGGTCTTCTGGTTGGTGGTCTTCTGGGTTGCCAACGAGCCTCCGATCGAGCCCGCGCAACAGCCCTTCCTGGCCCTCGTGGCCAGTGATCCGGGGGCCGTGCGCGGGAAGGTCACACGAACCCCGCCATTCTACCGAACGGGGATGACGTTCGACGGCGGTTGTGGTGCCCGGATAGGGCCCTTCACCTGCGGTTTTCTGCGGCGGCCGGCAGGGGGCGAGGGCCGGCCCGCGCGGTCGCTACTGGGGTCGCACGACGATCCGCACGGAGCGCACCTTGTCTCCGCCCAGGGCAACGTCGGCTTTGCGGCGGATCTCCTCGTGCAGGAACTTCACCTGCGCGCCCCACGGGCCGTTGGAGACGCCGAGGGTGAGCACGCCGTCGTCGAGCGCGATCGGTCCCGACTCCGCGGCGAGACGCGGACCGACGATCGAGGGCCAGGCGGCCGTGAGCTCGGCGACGGGCATGCCGCGCGAGAAGACCTCCTCCGCCATGAGCGCGTCGACCACGCGCCCGATCGGCACCGGGTCGCCGCTGCGCTCATCGCGCCGACGTTCGAACCCGCGGGAGTGGGGCATCTACGCCGCCCTCCTCGGCGAGACCACGCCCGCACGCACGCCCCACACGGCGTCGGCAGCGGCGGGGACGTCGGCCTCGTCGGCCACCGAGATCAAGACCTGCCCTCCGCGCGAGGCAAGGCGCTCGCCGATCTGATCCCGGCGATGCGGGTCCAGAGCGCTGAACGGGTCGTCTACCAGGAGCAAGGGTGATTCTGCGATCTCGGCTGCGACCGCGGCCGCGAGGCCGAGCCGCAGACACAGTGCCGCGGCCCACGTCTCGCCGTGCGACCCGAACGCCCGCGCTCCCAGGTCCCGCACCGCGAGCTCGACGTCGTCGCGATGCGGCCCCACCAGGGAGGTGCGACGCGTGAGCTCGTCGCCGCGGCGCTCGGACAGACGCGAGCGGAACGCGGCCTCGAGCTCCGCATCGTCGCCCTCGCCCATCGAGGTCGGCGGGCGTCCCTTGGGCCACACGTTGGCCCGGTATGTGCACAGGAGCTCGTAGCCGGCGAGATGCGCGAACTCCTCCGCCGCATCCGGCGCGAGTCGCGAGACGGCCTCGGCGCGCGCCCTGATCACGGCGCTGCCGGCGCTCACGAGCTCCTCGTCCCACGCCTCGATCCCCGCCGGCGGGGAGCGCCCTTCCCACTCCTTGAGGAGACGGTTGCGCTGCCGCAGCGCGCGATCGTAGGCGGTGAGTTGTGGCTCGCGCAGCGGCCACAGCGCGGTCACGGCCTCGTCCAGGAACGCGCGTCGCTTCGCGGGATCCCCGATCACGATCGGCAGGTCGAAGGGGCCGAACAACACGGACCGGACCTGACGGCGCAGGTCGCGCTTGCGTCGGACGGGCGAACGGTTGATCTGTACGCGGCTCGCGCCCTTCGCCGGGATCTCGATCTCCACGAGGGGATGGCCCTCTCGCGTCTGAAGCTCCGCGCGGACGTAGCCGCGCTCCGCGCCCTCCCGCACGAGGTTCCCGTTCGTGGAGGTTCGCGGGGAAGACAAGGCGTAGAGGAAGTTGATCGCCTCCAGCAGATTCGTCTTGCCCTCGCCGTTCGGGCCGACGACAACGATCAGGCCTTCGGGCACTGGATCGATCCGGGTGTGCATGTGGTTGCGGAAGTCGCGCAGCTCGACCCAGTCAAGTCGCATCGAGCTGGTGTGTGCCGGGTCAGGAGACCACGGCGGGCAGCCGCACGGGCATCACCAGGTATGTGAACGCGTCGGCCTCCCCGTGCAGCACCCCGGGCTTCAGTCCGTCGCGCACGTCCAGCCGGACCGTCTCGCCCTGGCACGCGGTGAGGCCGTCCGCGAGGTACTGGGGGTTGAACGCCACGGTGAGGTCCTCCCCCTCGTAGCGGGCCTCCACGGTCTCCACGGCCTGCCCCAGGTCCGGTGAGGAGCTGCTGAGCTTCACACCGAGCGCGTTGAACTCGATCCGCACAGGGGTCGTATCGCGCGCGAGGAGCCCGACACGACGCACGGCGTCCAGGAGCTGTTGGCGCGACGCTGTGAGCCGGCTCTCGTGTGCCTCGGGCAACAGCTGCCGGTAGTTGGGGAACTCGCCCTCGATGAGCCGCGACGTGAGTGTCAGCTCACCCATCCGGAACGCCACCTGCGCGTCGTCGACGAAGATGGTGATGGTGCCCTTCTCGTCCGCCCCCGCGGCCCGCCCCGCCTCGACGAGCGCACGCTCCGGCACGATCGCCTTCGCCTCGCGGTCCGCGCTCGCGACCAGGTCGCGCACGGCGAGGCGGTAGGAGTCCGTCGCCACCAGCACGACACCCTCGCGACTCACCTCGACGAGCACACCGGTGAGCACAGGCCGCGCCTCGTCACGTGACGCGGCCCTCGCCACCTGGCCCACGGCGTCGGCGAAAGCGCCGGCATCCGCGGTGATCGTGGTACCGCCCGGCTCCTGCAGGCCCGGGAAGTCCTCGGCCGGCAGGAGGCGGAGCGTCCCCTCGTACGCCGCGCAGCGGATGTGAGCCTGGGATCGGTCCGTCTCGAACTCGACGGGTGCGTCCGAGAGCGACTTCACGGTGTCGGCCAGCAGGCGTGCGGGGACGAGCGCCGTGCCAGGCTCGCTCACCTGGATCTCGATGGACAGCCGCGCAGAGACCTCGAGGTCCGTGGTGGTGAGGGTCAGACGGCCTGCCGGGTCGGCATCGATCAGTACGCCGGTGAGCGCCGGGATCCCGGGCCGGGACGACACCCCCCGCTGCACGGTTTGGAGCGCCTCGGACAAGGCGTCTCGGTCACACCGGAACTTCACCGTACCCACCCCCTGTCTCTTCTGCTCTTCTTGGATAAGGAACTGCAGTAGTAGTGGCTGTGGAAACCTGCGCGAGGCCCCTGTTCCTGCAGCGTAGCGGGGCCCTGGGACATGTGGGAAACCGGTGTGGAAACCGCGGCCTCTCGCGGCGGGAGCCCAGAGCGACACGAAGTCTCCACCGACAGTCCCGAGCTTGTCCACATGCGGATGGACCGGTTCATGCGGCACCTCGCACCTTGCCTCGGATGTTCCGGGTGAGGTCCTGCACTTGGCGGAACGTGGCATCCCGCGCGCGCATGTCCGTCTCTACCTTCTTGATCCCGTGCAGCGCCGTGGTGTGGTCGCGGCCCCCGAAGATCTCGCCGATCTTGACGAGCGACAAGCCCGTGTTCTCCCGCATCAGGTACATCGCGATGTGGCGAGCCTGGGTCAGGGGTCGGGACCGGGACTTCGACATCAGGTCGCCGGTGGAGAGCTGGAAGTAGCTCGCCGTCTCCTCCAGGATCAGCTGGGGCGGGATCTCGTTCTCGGTCTGGGGGATCAGGTCCTGGAGAGCGCGTTCGGCGAGCGGGACGTCGATCGGCTGGCTCGTCAGCTCGGACCACGCCACCACCCGCACGAGCGCACCCTCGAGCTCGCGCACGCTCTGGTCGAATTTCGACGCCACGAACTCCACCACTTCCGACGGCACGGCGATGCGATCGCGCTCGGCCTTCAGCTGCAGGATCGCGATCCGCGTCTCGAGGTCCGGCGGCTGGACGTCGACACAGAGTCCCCATCGGAACCGACTTACGAGCCGTTCCTCGAGGCCCGCCAGCTCGTGCGGCGGGCGGTCCGACGCGATCACGATCTGCTTGCCGGCGCCGTGCAGATGGTTGAACGTATGGAAGAACTCGGTCTGCGTCTCCTCGCGCTTCGCCAGGAACTGGATGTCGTCCACGAGCAGGATGTCGACTTCGCGATAGCGCTGACGGAATCCGTCACCCTGGCGTTCGCGCACGGCCTTGATGAACTCCGTCACGAACTGCTCCGAGGTCACGTACTTCACGCGCGTACGGGGGGCGAGGCGGTGCATGTGATGACCGACCGCGATCAACAGGTGCGTCTTTCCAAGCCCTACGCCACCGTAGATGAACAACGGGTTGTACGCCGTGGACGGCGGCGCCTCGGCGACCGCCATGGCGGCGGCGTGCGCGAACCGGTTCGATGGGCCCGGAACGAACGCGTCGAACGTGTAGTTGGGGAACGGGAGGCCCGGCGCGCCCATCGGCGCGCGCGGCGGCGGGAGCGCGGCCGGGGCCCCGATCGCAGCGTGGGATGCGGGCGTTCCCACCGAGCGGTCCTCGAGCTCGTCGAGCCCCTCCGAGGGCTCCATCCGCAGGCCTTCGTCCACGCGCAGGTCGACCTTCAGCGGATGGCCGAGCGGCTCGCCCGCCACTTCTTCGATAAGCTGAAGATGGTTGTGTTGCAACCGCTCCCGGACTAGTTGGCTGGGGACGGCGAGCGTCAGGGTCTCCTCGGAGAGCTGGATCGGGCGCACGTCGGAGAACCACATAACCGTGGTGGTCTCCGGCAACTGCTCCCGGGCCCGGGCCAAGACCCGCGTCCACGCCTCGCGCGCGGCCTGCTCCGATGATGTCACCGACATGCGTATCCACAAACCCTTTCCACAATGGTGGAAAACTTCGGACGGCGGACGGTCGCGACCGCCATGGGGCGCCCGGGCCCGGTTCATCGCCGTCACGTTTGGGCCGTCACATCGGCCGGATGGTGCCCGATCACTTCGGGGGGAGGCGGCCGCACGATAGCACAGGGTTTTTCCACGCCGGTGGCGCGCGAGGGGGTCTTGACACTCTTTTCGTTGTCAAGCCCTTTGTCCTGCGGCGACGCGCCCCCGTATACTCTTGGGTCGTGGCCGGCTGTGCGCCGGCCGACGCGTCTTCACCACCCCGACACCGCCGAAGGAAACGTCGAAGATGGCCAAGGGCAAGCGCACCTATCAGCCGAACAACCGGCGGCGCCACAAGCGTCACGGCTTCCGTTTGCGGATGCGGACCCGTGCGGGGCGCGCGATCTTGTCGGCGCGTCGCCGCAAGGGCCGCGTCCGCCTGTCGGTCTAGACCCCGCTCGTGCACTCGAGCGAGGTCCGCAGGGTCTTCGAACGGGGCCGCTCGGCGCACGGGAGCCGGGTGGTACTGTTTGTCGCCCCCGGCCACGGAGGTACCGCCGTCGTCGCCACACGTCGTGTGGGCGGCGCCGTCGAGCGGAACCGCGCCCGGCGTATCCTGCGGGAAGCCTGGCGACAGGTGTCGCCGCAGGTCAGAGGCGATTTCGATGCCGCCCTGGTGGCCCGCGAAGCCATCCGGGGCGCCCGGACGCAGGATCTGGTGAGCGAGATGACGCAGTTGCTCCGCCGGCTGGAGATGACGCGCGCGTGAAGGGCGGCGCTCGCCGGCATCCCTCGCGGTCGTCGCGGCGTGCGACCTGGGCGGCGGGGGCGCCCCTTCGCGCCGTGCTGATCGCCGCCATCGGGCTGTACCGGATGACCTTGTCGGGATGGCTCGGAGGCCAGTGCCGCTTCTCCCCCACCTGCTCTGCCTACGCCCAGACCGCGATCGCCACGCACGGCGCGCTCAGAGGGACCGCGCTCGCCGCCTGGAGGATCGCCCGCTGCAACCCGTTCGGCTCCGGAGGCTTTGAGTCCGTGCCGCCTGGACGGCATGGGACCCTGGCCGGTGCGGACGGCGATGAGGCGGACGGCCATGGGTATGACGGCCCCGAGTATGACGACTCCGAGTATGACGACATCATACGAGAGAGCGTCTGATGGTCGGCTCGATCCCCATCATCTCGCCCGCCTTCCAGTTCCTTCTGAACACGATCGGCTGGGTCCTGGCGGAGATCTACAAGTACGTGCCCAACTACGGCGCCGCCATCGTGATCCTCACGCTCGCGCTGCGGTTCCTCCTGGTGCCCCTGGCGATCAAGCAGATCAAGTCGATGCAGAACATGCAGGCCCTGCAACCCAAGCTCAAGGAACTTCAGAAGAAGTACAAGGGCAACAAGCCGAAGCTGCAGGAAGAGCAGATGAAGTTGTACAAGGACGCCGGGGTCAACCCCCTCGGTGGGTGCCTGCCGCTGCTGCTGCAGTTCCCGTTCCTCATCGCGATGTACGCGGTGATCCGGATGCCGATGCTGCAGGCTGTTCCGAGCCAGTCGAGCCATCCGAGCGCCTACGTCGTCATGAACAACCACCTGCCGGTGACCAGCCAGCTGTTCAACGATGTCATCACGCATCAGAACACCGGCGTGTTCATCCTGAACCTGCAGTGCTCCGCCGCGCAGTCCGGCACCCAGGCGGTCATCGACGACACGACGCGCGCCCACCCCGGTCACCCCGTCGTGCCCGGCAAGCCGTTGCTCAACGGCCGCACGATGGTCAATGGCGATCCGAAGACGGCTCAGGTGATCCCGGGGCTTACCTCCTCGAGCACGATCGATTGCGGGAACGGGGCGGCGTCGAAGATCCCCTACTTCGTCATGCTGCTGTTCATGGTGGCCACGACCTACTATCAGCAGCGCCAGATGCAGGCCGCGAGTCCGCCGGGTTCGGCCGGCGGCCAACAACAGGCCCTGATGCGCATCATGCCGCTCATGTTCGGGGTGTTCGGCTACCTGTTCCCTGCCGGGCTCGTGCTGTATTGGTCCGTGGCGAACGTGTTCCAGATCGTCCAGCAATACCTGCTCCTGCGGGCCGGACACATCGGCCCGGAGGCCCTGGAGCGTCAGATGGCGGAGCAGCGTGCCAAGAACGCCGGGCAGCCGGCGAAGAAGGGATTCCTCTCGCGGATGATGGAGCAAGCCCAGGAGCAGCGTGGCCAGCAGCCACCGCCCCGGGTGCGCGACAACGGAAAGGGTGCTACGCCCAAGAAGGGCCCTAGGAAACCACCTCCTGGCAAGAGCGGCGGAACGCCAAAGGGTGGCGGAACCGCGAGCGGCGGCAATGCCAAGCCTGCCAGCGGCGACGCCAAGTCGGGGGGCGGCACCACTCCACCCCGCCCCTCGGGGCCACGCCGCCGGCCGAACACCGGACCCAAGAAGCGACCGGGGGGCAGCGGTGGTACGAGCGATTGAGCAACGCGGCCCCTCGGTTGATGCCGCGGTGCAGGTGGCCCTCGCCGAGCTCGGGGTCGACGCCTCGCAGGTCCGCGTGGAGGTGTTGGAGGAGCCTTCCAACGATACCGACGAGGCCCTCGTTCGGGTGTCGGTGAAGGCCGTGGAACTCGAGCCCGCCGAACTCGAGGAGCAGGCCGACGCGGTCGCCGACTTCCTCGAGGAGCTGCTGGGCGTGATGGACATCGACGCGATCGCTGAGCCGGCGGCCGCCGGGTCGCACATGTATGTGGACATCGTCGAGGGGCCCGAGGACGACATGGCGCTGCTGATCGGGCGGCACGGGCAGACGCTCGACGCGATCCAAGAGCTCACCCGGATGATCGTGGGCCGGCGGCTGGATGAGCGCATCCGCGTGGTCGTCGACATCGAGGACTACCGCAAACGGCGCGAGGCCAAGCTCGTCGAGCACGCCCTCGAAGCGGCGCAGCGGGTGGCGACCTCGGGGCACGATGAGGAGCTCGACCCCATGCCGCCGTACGAGCGCAAGCTCGTCCACGATGCACTCGCCGAGGTCGAGGGCGTGGGAACGGATTCCCGGGGCGAAGAGCCGAACCGCTACGTCGTTATCCACCCACGCTGACCCGACCTCGCTGGCGGCGGTTGGCGTCTTGATGGGGCCGAACGGGCGCGGAGCGTGTTTCACGTGAAACATGAGGGTTGGACCGCCCGAGGCGTCGGCGTTGGGTGTGGAGCTACCGCAGGGTGCCGCCGAGCGCCTGGATCGGTTCGAGCGGCTGCTCCTGGAGAAAGCCGTCGTGGAGGGTCTAGTGGCGTCGGGCGATGCTCCCAGGATCAGGACCCGCCACGTGCTCGACTGCCTTCGCGGGGCCCCGCTCGTCACCGGCGACCGTGCGTACGATCTGGGCTCGGGGGCGGGCCTGCCCGGCGTCGTGATCGCGATCGCCCGCCCGGAGCTCCGCGTGACCCTCGTCGAGGTCCGCCGCCATCGCGTGGACTTCCTTCTCGATGCGGTGGCCCAGCTCGAGCTCGCGAATGCCGAGGTCTTCCCGCACAGAGCCGAAACCTTGGTCGAGCCCGTCGACGTGTGCCTTTCACGTGCCTTCGCCGGCGCTCCCACCGCGTGGGCCGTGGCCCAACGTCTGCTGATGCCGACGGGCAGGCTCCTGTACTGGGCGGGGCGCCGCGCGGATCTCGAGGGTCGGTTGCCGCCCGAGGTCTCGGTGGAGACGGTACCGGCGCGCGGCCTTCCCGATGCCGGGCCCATCGTCATCTTGCGCCGCCGAGGCGACGGATGAGCCCGGAGTCTTCCAGGTCGCTTGCAAGGTGCAGGTCGGTCGCTATCATGAGCCCGCAGTGACCATGGCCTCGTCCGGCGCCGGCGCCGCTTCGCGCTCCCCCACATCCCCTTCACCGTCGGGCGGTTCGCGGCGCGCATCTACGGCCCGCAGCCGGAAGGCGATGCCGACGATCCCCGAGGTCCCCGGGATCGCTCGGATCATCGCGATCGCGAACCAGAAGGGGGGCGTGGGCAAGTCCACGACGGCGGTGAGCCTGGGGGCCGCCCTCGCGGACCTCGGGTATCGCGTGCTGGTCGTCGATCTGGATCCGCAGGGCAACGCCTCGACGGGCATGGGGGTTCGCCACGAGGCGCGGAGCCTCACCGTGTATGACGTCGTCGTATCGGATGCGCCGGTCACCGACGCCATCGTCCACACCCCGGTCGAGCGCCTCCACGCGATCCCGTCCACGATCGACCTCGCCGGTGCCGAGATCGAGCTCGTGAGCCAGTTCTCGCGCGAGGCACGGCTAAAGAAGGCCCTGGATGTCGTGCGTGAGGGCGTGTATGACTTCATCCTGCTGGACTGCCCACCCTCCCTCGGGCTACTCACCGTGAACGCCCTCACGGCGGCCGAGGAGCTGATCGTGCCGATCCAGTGCGAGTACTACGCGCTGGAGGGTCTCGGCCAGCTCCTTCGCAACGTCTCCCTCGTCCAGCAGAACATCAACCCGGGGCTGCGCCTGAGCGGCATCGTCATGACGATGTTCGATCCCCGGACCAAGCTCTCGGAGCAGGTGGTGGCGGAGGTGCGCAACTACTTCGGAGACATCGTCTACGGCGTCATCATCCCCCGCACGGTGCGGCTCTCAGAGGCCCCCGGGTTCGGTCAGCCGATCACGGTCTACGACCCCAAGTCCAAAGGTGCCCAGAGCTATCGCGAGCTTGCCAGGGAGGTCGCGGTGCGGCCTCCACCCACGGAGCCCATGCCGGTGTATGAGGATCTGCCCACCGTCGTCGTCCCACCGATCGACCCGGCCCCCGCGCCCGCGGCTCCCGAGGCCGTTGAGCCTGAGGAGGCCGACGCGGAGGTCGAGGCCCGCGATGTCCCGCCGTTCGAGCCCGAACCCGCACCCGAACCCGTCCCTCAACCCGAACCCGAACCCGTCCCTCAACCCGAACCTGAGCCGGCGCCGCACCCTGAGCCGGCACCGGCGCCCGAGCCCATGCCGCCGCCGATGCAGAACCGGGTCGAGGCGGCCGAGGACGACGTCTGGGAGGACCAGGAAGTGTCGTCGCAGACGCGTGTGCGGCCGCCGAGCCCGCCCGCTCCGCCCGGGCACCTGCCGGAGCGTCGTGTCGTGGTCATCGACGAGGGCGCGTACGACGCGACGGGAGCTCACGAGGCTCCGGCCCCGGGCAGCGCCGGCTCTGCCTCGCCCGACGCGGGGGAGATCGGTGCGACCCTCGAGGATGAGGACGGGGCTCCGAGGCGTCGGTGGCGATTGTTCCGCAAGGGAGGCGAATGATGTCGAAGAGAGGGGGGTTGGGCCGCGGGTTGTCCGCGCTGATCCCGGGGGCACCTGAGGCCGGCGAGTCCAACATGGGGCTGCTCGAGGTCCCCGTGAACGGCATCGCGCCCAACCCGAAGCAGCCCAGGACCCATTGGGACGAGGAGGAGATCAGGTCGCTCGCAGCCTCCATCCGAGAGGTGGGGATCCTTCAGCCCATCGTGGTAAGAAGGGCCGGCGCCGGATATGAGCTGGTGGCGGGGGAGCGGCGGCTTCGGGCGGCCAAGGTGGCCGGGATGGCGACCGTGCCCGTGGTGTTGCGCGACACCGAAGACGCGGACCTCCTTCGCGAGGCCCTCATCGAGAACATCCACCGACAGGACCTGGGCCCGATCGAGCTCGCCGAGGCCTTCCGTCAGCTGCTGGAGGACCTGGGGCTCAAGCAGGAGGAGCTCGCCGAGCGCGTCGGGGTGTCGCGGTCCCATATCGCCAACACGATCCGCCTCCTTCAGCTGCCGATGGACGCCCAGCAGCTCCTGTCCGACGGCCGGATCCAGGCAGGCCATGCGCGCGCGCTCCTCTCGCTCGGCGACGCCGAGGCCCAGAACGCGCTGGCCCTGCGGATCGCCGCCGAGGATCTGTCGGTGCGGGATACGGAGGATCTGGTACGGCGCTACATCGACGCCCCCTCCAAGGGAGAGCCCCCCGCTTCGAAGTCCCCGAAGGCCCCGGGCGATCCCAGCGTGGCCGAGGTAGAGGAGATCCTCTCGGAGCAGCTCGCCACCCGCGTGCAGATCCAGATGGGGAAGAAGCGGGGCCGCGTCATCATCGAGTTCGGTTCGGCGGACGACCTCGAGCGGATCGTCTCGGAGATCGTGGGGTCGGGTCCGGGCCTGTCCCCCGATTAAGGGGTTGCCGCCCGCAGGACCTTGTCGCAGAGGTCGTCGAAGCCGAGGCCGGCGGCCTGGGCCGCCATCGGCAACAGGCTCGTCTCGGTCATGCCGGGACTGACGTTCACCTCGAGCACCCAGGGTCGGCCCTCGCGATCGACCATCAGATCGACCCGGGTGACATCGCGCAGGTGTAGGGCCTCTGCCGCCCGCAAGGCCATCGTCGAACAGGCGGCCGCGACGTCGGCCGCTAGTCGCGCGGGGGCGAAGTACTCAGTCGCGCCGGCCGTATAGCGTGAGGCGTAGTCGTAGACCCCGCTCTTGGGGACGATCTCCACGAGCGGGAGCCCCTCCAACGGGGCACCCACGATCCCGGCCGCCACCTCGGAGCCCTCGACCTTGGATTCGATGATTGCGGCGCCGCTGAACGCCAACGCCGCCATGACGGCGTGAGGAAGATCGGCCTCACGCTCGACGGTTCCGACACCAAGCGCGGATCCGCTCCTTGAGGGTTTCACCACGCACGGGAGCCCGGTGCGATCGAGGGCGCGGCCCAGGGCGGCGCCCGCCCCGAGGTCTCGCAGGGCTGAGCCTTCTATCGTCGCCCACGCCGGCGTCGGCACCCCGGCGCGACGCAGGGCGTCCTTCGCCAGGACCTTGTCGAACGCCACCTCGCAATCGAAGGCCGCGGTGCCGGTGTAGGCGATCCCGAGCAGGTCGAGGAGGCGTTGCACGGTGCCGTCTTCGCCCTCCTTGCCGTGCAGGGTGAGATAGCAGAGGTCGGGAGCCGCTTCCTGTAACGCCTCGGCGAGCGGCACCTCCGCGGGGTCGTACAGGGCCGCTTCGTGGTCTAACCGATTGAGTGATAACGTCACACGTTGGCCGGCCCGAAGCGAGACGTCGCGCTCGGGCGTCCTACCCCCTGCCAGCACCGCGATCTTCACGGCCGCAGGCTTCGGTAGAGGGTGGCCTCATCGTGCAGAAGCGCTCCGAGGCGGGCGACGCCCTCGGCGACTCGTTCCTCTGTGGGGTAACAGAAGGCCAGGCGCATCTGGTCGGTTCCGCGTCCGTCGGGGTAGAACGCGGTGCCCGGGACGTAAGCGACGCCCCGCTCGACCGCCGCCGCCAGCAGGGAGCGCGTGTCGACCCAGGGCGGAAGGCTCACCCACACGTAGAAACCGCCGGCCGGCACGGTCCAGGTGGCACCCTGTGGGAAGGACTCCGCGATCGCGTCCAGCATGACGTCGCGCCGCGCCCGGTAGGTCGCCACGAGCGTGGCGAGGTTGGGCCGCCACCGATCCGAGGCGAAGTACCGCTCCGTGAGGAGCATGGTGAACGACGAGCCGCACAGGTCGGCCGCCTCCTTCGCGAGCACGAGCCGCTGCACGACCGACTGTTCGGCCAGGGCCCACCCGACGCGCACGCCCGGGGAGAACACCTTCGACACGGTCCCGAGGTAGACCACGTTCGCGGGGTCGAGGGTTCGGAGGGCGGGCAGGGGGTCGCCTTCGAAACGAAGGAGCCCGTACGGGTTGTCCTCAACGATCGGGACTCCGGCCTCGCGACAGAGCGCGACGAGGCGCTCGCGGCGACTGTAGGATAGCGTCACACCAGCGGGATTGTGGAAATTCGGGCAGGTGTACACGAACTTCGGGCGGTCACCGCGCAGCAGCGCCTCCTCGAGCTGCTCGACGATCATCCCGGCGTCGTCGAGGTCGATCTGAAGGTAGCGCGGCTCGTAGGCGCCGAAGGCGCTGAGCGCTCCCACGTACGCGGGGGCCTCGACCGCGATGAGATCCCCCGGGTCGATGAAGATCTTGCCGACCAGATCGAGCGCCTGCTGCGCCCCGGTCGTGATGACGACGTCCGCGGGGTCGGCTTCGACGCCCTCGCAGGCCATCAGCTCCACCATGCGCTCACGCAGTGCCGTGTCGCCCTGACCGCTTCCGTACTGCAACGCCCGGGCCGCGTGCTCCGCCACCACCTCGTGGACGGCGGCCAGGACGTCCTGCATGGGCAGAGCCTCGACGAAGGGCATCCCGCCCGCGAGCGAAACCACCTCGGGTCGCGACGCCACGGCGAAGAGCGCGCGCACCTCGGACGCCGACATGCCCGACGTGCGTGCCGCATAGCGGTCCACGAATCGATCGATGGAGAACTCGGCCATGGGAAGGGACTCAGCCTAGCGCGTCAACCCTCGACGTTCGGGAATACCTGCGTTGCAAGCACTTCCAACATCTCAAGGTCGTCGAAGAGTTCGTGGTTCAGCATGATGCGTTGGACGCCGGCGGCCGCGTAGGCGCCGAGGCTCTCCGCCGCTTGCTCGGCCGAGCCCACCACGCAGGTGCCACGCAGCTCCGCGATCTCGTCTTCGAATCGTCCCGCACGCATAGCCCGATCGCGCGCGCGTTCGATCCGGGACATGGCCTCGGCCTCCGTGGCGCCGACGTAGCACCACGTCATGACCGACGTCGTGAGGGTGGCGGGGTCTCGACCGTCCGCCTCGGCACGCTCTCGCACGCGACGGATGCGCTCTCCCGCTTCGGCTGGGCCGACACCGACGGTGTTGAACTCGTCCGCCCACCGGGACACGAGCCGGGCGAGCCGGGGGCCGCCGTTGCCGCCGACGATGATGGGGGGATGGGGCCTCTGGACACCTTTGGGTGCGAAGGGTGCGTCCTCGAGCCGGTAGTGGTCGCCGTCGAAGGAGAACTCGTCCATCGTGAGGAGCCCGTGGACGATCTCCAGCTGCTCCTCGAGGCGGGCGAACCGCTCATCGACCGGCGGGAAGGGGAATCCGTGGGTGCGGTGCTCCTGTTCCCACCAGCCCGCTCCCATCCCGATCTCCACGCGCCCGCCGCTGATCCGATCCACGGTGACGGCCGCTTTCGCGAGCACCGCCGGTTCGCGGAACGTGACCGGGGACACGAGTGTTCCGAGCCGGATGGAGCTGGTGACGGCGGCGAGGCCTCCCAGGTTCGTCCACGCGTCGGAGGAGCCGCGTTCGCGGTGGCGCATGACGCTGAAATAGTGATCCGAGGTGAAGATGGCCTCGAAGCCCAGCCGCTCGGCCGCCAGCGCCGCCGCCACCCACTCTTCCCAAGTCACGCCCTCCTGGCCCTCGAGCATGAGACAGAAGCGCATCGCCCCGTAGCATAGTGCCGTCATGGCAGCCGACCTGCGTCCCGCCTCCGCATCCGATGTGCCGGCGACGCTCAGCGAGGGCCGACGGGCGGCGCGCGCGATCGCTCTGGGCGTCACGCTCGGTGCCTTGATGTACGCGCTCGCTCGCGCTACCCGGTAAAGAAGTCCCGCAGTCCCCGGGCCACCGCCCGCCCCACACGTTCGGAGAACGAGGGGTCCGACAGGAGGGTGAGCCGGTCCTTGCCCGGGTCGTACACGGGTTCCACCTGTACGGCGGGCATCCGGGTCTCGCGGAGCATGGCCCCGGTGAGCTGCTTCAGCCGCCCGCGGCGCCCGAACTCCTGCTCGAGCCGTTCCACGATCAGCTGCGCAAGCAGCATGCCGGCGGGAGAGTAGGTGGTGGCGCTGCCGAAGTAAGAACAGACCGGGCCCCAGGTTTCGGATCGATCCGCGCCGACGTGGAGCGAGATGCACGCAGCCGCATCGAGGTCGTTCGCGATCCGCGCTCGCTCCGAAGGCGTCAGGTCGTCGTCGCGCCCACCCAAGAGCACCGGCTTCGCTCCGGCGGCGGCGAGCTCATCGCGCAACACCTCCGCCATCGCGAAGGCGGTCACGACCCGTTCCGGCTCGACCCGTTCCGTCGACCGGTCTTCGGCTCGGTCCTGCGGCGCGGGATCGATCGCGACCACAGCGCCTTCGATCGGAGGCCGCGAACGCCGCAGCTCCTCTTCCTCGCGCACGAGGGCACGGCTCGGGGCGGCGTCGTGCGGGCGCATCCGCTCCAGGACCGAGATCCCGTGTGGCCCGGCGATGCCGTCGGGCTCCTCGCCCACGTTGCGCTGGAACTCCCGCAGCGCTTTGTCCGTGGCCGGTCCGAACAGGCCGTCCTGGCGGCCCGCGTCGAACCCCAGTGCGTTCAGCTTGCGCTGCAACGCGCGCACGTCGTCGCCGCGGAAGTTCGGAGCGTGCAGGTAGAGGGTACGATCGCCCAGCTGGTACCCGGCTTCGACCAGTTGACCCCAGGTGTCGGGACCCACGAGACCGTCGGCCCGCAGATGGCGCCGCTCCTGGAACGCGCGCACGGCGGCCAGGGTCGACGATCCGAAGCGCCCCGACAGCTCGGCGGGATCGATGATCTGGCCGAGCCCGGTGAGGCGTTGTTGGATGTCGCGGATCTCAGGGCCCTCGTTGCCGAGGTGGTAGATCTGCACCGAACGAGTCTGCAACCACCCGGTGCGCGGCGGCAACTAACGCAGGTCGGGCGCCTCCTGCTCGATGTGGGCCCGCAGATCCTTCCAGATCGCGTCCTTCGGACGCGCCCCGATCACACGGGCCACCTCCTGCCCATCCTTGAACAGGATGAGCGACGGGATCGACATGACGCCGTACTTGCGGGTGGCGTCGGGATTGTCGTCGATGTTGAGCTTCACGACCTTGAGGGCGTCGCCCTGCTCCTGGCCGATCTCCTCGACGACCGGCGACACCATATGGCAGGGGACGCACCACTCGGCCCAGAAGTCGACGAGCACAGGAGTCGAGGAGTCCAGCACTTTCTCCTGGAACTCGCGATCCGTTACCTCACCGATGTTCGTCATGGTGTCTCTCCTTCACTCGTGCATCGTGGTTCCTCGCCCGTGGGGCGTGGTTCGCCCTTACGTGAACCGCAGATGTCTCCCGCGGATTCCCTTATCACCGAGCGTGCGCCTCCTCCTCGAGCAGGCGTTCGGCGTCGATCGCTGCCTTGCATCCCTGTCCCGCTGCGGTGACGGCCTGTCGATAGATCGTGTCCGTGACGTCCCCGGCCGCGAACACCCCTTCGACACTCGTGGAGGTGCGGGGTTCCTCGACCTCGATATAGCCGTTCTTGAGGTTGAGCTGGCCCTCGAACAGCGATGTGTTCGGCGTGTGGCCGATCGCCATGAACACGCCGTCCGTGGCGAGCTCGTGGACGTCGCCCGTCTTCAGGTTGCGAAGACGCACGCCCGAGACGGCCTCGTCCCCGAGGACCTCCTCCACGACCGTGTCCCAGATCACCTCGATCTTCGGGTGCTCGAGCGCGCGCTGCGCCATGATGGGAGACGCTCGGAGCTCGTCGCGGCGGTGCACGATCGTGACCTTCGAGGCGAACTTCGTCAGGAACGTCGCTTCCTCGGTCGCCGTGTCGCCGCCCCCCACGACCACGAGTTCGCGCTCGCGGAAGAAGAAGCCGTCGCACGTCGCGCACGCGGAGACGCCGCGGCCGCGCAGCCGTTCCTCACCCGGGACCCCGAGCCATTTCGCGGTGGCCCCGGTCGCGACGACGAGGGTGCGCGCGCGCCAGCCCTGGTCGCCCGCGTGGACGCGGAACGGCCGTTCGGACAGGTCGACGGAGGTCACATGGACGGGCAGGATCTCCGCGCCGAAGCGGGCCGCCTGCTTCTCCATCTGCTCCATCAGCTCGGGTCCCAAGATCCCGTCGGCGAACCCCGGGTAGTTCTCCACGTCGGTGGTCAGCATGAGCTGGCCACCGGCGTCGAGCCCCTTCAGCACGAGGGGCGAAAGGTTCGCCCGCGCCGCGTACAGGGCCGCCGTGTGCCCTGCGGGCCCCGACCCGATGATGATCACGTTCCGCACGTCGTCGCCCATGCCAGGAATCCTCCCACAACCTTCAACGACGCCGTATTCCGCAACGCCGTGAGCCGTGGGGGAGCGCCAGCTTAGGGGCCGGAGGACGAGAGCGGCGCCTGGGCGATGGACAGAGGCCTGCACCCGGAAACGGCGGCGACGCGGACGGTGACGGCGTCGGCTGGTTGGCCGGCTCCGGGTCCCTCGGCATAGAGCGCCACGTAAGCGTCCTGTCCCTGGAACTTCGCCTGGATCAACCGCACGAGCCTGCCGCTCACCTCGCGGAACGCCCGTTGCACGCAGTTGGAGGCCGCGACGGTCTGCGCCGCCGAGCCGACGGTCCCGGAGGTGGCGACGTTCGACGGTTCGGGCGCGAGGGCTCCCGTCCGTGGAGTGACGCGGGCACCCACCTCGGTCGCGAGCTGCGTGAGCGAGGAGTTCCGGTAGTTCGTGGAGGAGATCTCGATCCGCACCGGCCCTCCCTGGGTCGCGGCCGCCGCGCCGCCCGTGACGGCCGCCCGTTCGGCGGGCCCGCCACCCCCGATCTTCGGCAGGACGAGC
Source organism: uncultured Actinomycetes bacterium (assembly GCA_963850315.1). GTDB lineage: Bacteria > Actinomycetota > UBA4738 > UBA4738 > HRBIN12 > JAOUEA01. Next base: position 218,809 of record CAWKKN010000007.1, on the reverse strand, counting down.
GTGAGGACCAGCGCGAAGGCCGCGGCGACCGCGGCGATGCCCCCCCACCGGTACCAGGTTGGAGCGGCGCGATCCGGGCGCCGACCCACGGCGTGCCCTGCGGCCTCGGCGATCGCCGGGTCGGTGATGCCGACCGGCGGCTCGGCATCGGGGAGCCGGGCGAGCGCGGCGCGTGCGGCCGAGGCCTCCGCCACCTCGCGGGTGCACCGTGCGCATGACGCCACGTGCGTCTGCAGCGCGGCGCGCTCGGCCTCGGGCAGCGTGCCGTCGACGTAGTCCGCCAGCAGGTCTGGGCTCGGGAAGTCCGGATGTGTCATGACTCATGCTCCGACGTTGCCGATCCCCCCACCGGTTCCCCCACACCCATCGCCCGTGCCAGCGCCAGCCGCCCCCGATGCACGCGTGACTTGACCGTCCCCACGGGCACGTCGAGGATCTTGGCGATCTGCTCGTACGCGAGATCTTGGACGTCGGCCAGCACGAGGGCGACGCGGAAGTCCTCGGGCACCTGCGCCAGCGCCGCCGCCGCGTCGAGCGCCCCGGCGACGTCGTCGGCGTGATCGGGTGTGGGCGGTCCGGGTTCGGGGATCCGGTCGCTCGTGTCCTCATCGTGGGCGAGGACGTGCAACGTCGGCCGTCGTCGTTGCCGGCGGAGCTCGTCGTAGCACGCGTTCACCGCCACCCGATGGAGCCACGTCGTGAACGCCGCGTCGCCGCGGAACTGGTCGAGCTTGCGCAGCGCGATGACGAACGCCTCCTGGGACGCGTCGCGAGCGTCGTCGGGGTTGCCGAGGATCCGAAGGCAGAGGTTGAAGACGCGCACCTGGTGGCGCCGGACGAGCGCCGTGAACGCCGAGGTGTCGCCTTCGAGGAAGCGGCGGACGAGGACGTCGTCTCGTTCAGGTTCTGCCACGTCCCGAGACGCTACCCGCTGCCCGGGCTGTTGGTCTCGTGGTCCGCAACCTCCGCGTACTTCTTCGTGAAGCTCAGCCGCGCGGCCAGGATCGTCGTCGCCTCCTTGTGGAGCCGGATCGTCACGGCCCCCGAGGTCGTATTCACCACGCAGAACGTCTTGCCCAGCTTGATCGAAGGATCCTCGGAGTGCACGGTCGCGGCGGCGACGTTGCATGCGGCGGTGGCGTCGCCGTTGCCGCGGAAGGATGAGACGGCGTCGCTGGCGGCGTCCGTGGCCACGTTCGAAAGGTGCACCTTCGTGAGGAGGATCGAACCCGTGTCGATGGCGGCGATGACGACGACCACCGCGACCAGAAGCCACAGGATGGCCAGCTTGCCCACCAACCCTCGTTCGTCCCGCAGGCGCACCGTCATCGAAGGATCCTTCCTCAGCCTCGCCACCGTCGGAGAAGCGCGGTCTTCACGTCATCGACTTCTTCGATCTTGAAGATAAGCGCGAGGATGCCGAAGGCAAGCACACCGACCGAAACGCCGACGACCACGGCAGCCAGGCCGACGAGGGTCCCGGAGGATCCGTCGTCGAACGGGAGCGTGGCGCCCCACGCGAGGGCCGAGGCCACCGCGGCCGCAGGGAGCACCCGCGCGAGCGTGTGAGAGACGCGCCGGCCGTCGAGTCGTCCGAGACGACGGCGCAGGATCACGGTCAACACCGCGACGCCGACGAGGTAGGACAGGCCGTAGCCCGCGACGAGCCCCTGGGTCCCCCACACGTTGCGCAGGAGGAGGTCGGCCCCGATGTTGACGATAGCCGTCGCGACGTTCACGAGGCCGGGCGTCCGTGTGTCCTGCATGGCATAGAACGTTCGCGTCTGCAGTTGGAACACCGAGAAGAAGGGGAGGCTGATCGCGAAGATCCGTAGGAGCTGCCCGATGAATCTCGCGTCGGCTGCGCTCGAGTTCAGGTGGTCGAAGATGAGGCGTGAGATGGGCATCGCGAGCGCGATCAGCCCCAGGGCCGACGGCAGGATGATGACGGAAGTGTCCCGCACGCCACGCGAGAAGAGCCGGGTGATCCCGTCGGGCCGCCCCTCGGACCACTGTCCCGCCATCCCGGGCAGGAGCGCGGTGAAGATGGACACGACGAAGATCGCATGCGGGAGCGACACAACGATGAAGGCGAAGTAGTAGGCGGAGAAGCTGCCGGTGGAGATCCCGCTCGCGAGCCTGATGATGATGAGGAACGCCACCTGGTTCGCGACGACGTACACCACGACCCAGCCTGAGAGGCGCACGAGGCGCCGCACAGCCTCGTGGTGCCAGTCGAACGCGAAGTGCCACCGATAGCCGAGACGCCGCAGCGACGGCCAGAGGGCCACCGTCATGGCGACGACGCCCAGCGTCGTGCCGACGGCGAGCACCGCGCGCTCGGGTTGGGTGATGTCCTTGACGCTGGGCGCTCCCCCGTGCAGGAGCCATGCGTAGGTTCCGAACGCGACGATGACGGTCAGGTTGTTCAGGATCGGGGCGAACATCGGCGCCACGAAGCGCCGGTTCGCGTTGAGGAGACCCCCGGCGACGGCCCCGACGCCGTAGAAGACGACCTGCGGCATGAACCACCGAAGGAAGTAGGTGCCGAGGGCGAGCTCCGCCTGCGGATCGGGGCTGTTGGGGCTCACCCCGTACAGACGCATGATCCAGGGAGCGGCGATCGCGCCTAGCACGGCGATCGCCGACAGCCCAACCAGCGTGAGGGTGAAGATCCTGTCCGCGAGCGCCCAGGCCTCGTCCTGCCCCTGCCTCTGCTTCCACTCCACGAACAGCGGCACGAAGACCGACGTGAGGATCCCGCCGAGCGCCAGCTCGTACAGGATGTTGGGAGTGTTGTTGGCGCGGTTGTAGGTGTCGGCGAGCGTGGTCGCCGTGACGCCGAGGGCGGCCGCCTGCGCCGCGATCCGCAGGAATCCCGTGACCCGTGACAGCGTGGTTCCCACCGTCATCGCGGCCGTGTTGTACGCGTAGGTCTCGAACGAGTCTTCGGGTGGTAGGTCGGTGCTCACGCGGCGTGGCTCCCCCGCCGGCGCCGAACCCGCAGCAAGCGCCGGGTCCACAGCGCGACGAGTCCGAGCGCCGCCGCCGCGGTGACGATGAGCGCGATGAGGTTCACCGCGGCCGTCCGCACGGCGAGCGTCGTGGGCTGGTCGAGCAGGCGTCCCGACGGCGATCGCACCATCATCACGATCGGGTGCTCCTGGCTCCCGGCCGTGGCCTCCACGCGGAACTTGACGACTTGGTTCGGAGCCTGGAGCGTCACCGTCTGGGCGGAGCCGTCGGGGAATCGGAACCATGCCGAGCGCAGCTGCACGACGACCGTGAGCGGGGTGCTGCCCGGGTCCCCCATCTGGATCGGGATCGTCCCGGCGCGGGACGTGAACGTGAAGGTGGGGGGCCCCCCCGAGCGCGGAGGGAGGATCTTGGAGAACACGCTGTTGGTGACGGTGTGGACCTGATCGAACCAGGCCCGTCCCTTCGTCTCGGCACCGATGTAGACGCCCGCCTCCGCGTAGAGGAGATCCTGCTCGAGCTGATCGGGGACCGCGCTCGGCTGCGTGAGCATGGACCGATACGCCTGCGTGTCGCGCCGTTCGTCGCGGATCGCGCCCGTGTAGAACCGCGAGAACGACGCGGTGGACGGCGCTCGGAGCACCTCGGTGGGTCCCGCTGGGTTCACGTCCGTCACGAAGTCCTGGGCGTGCAACCGAGCGAGGAACGGTGCCTCGCCGAGGCGACGCAAGAGCGGCGACCACAGGCCCGCCGGCAATCCCGAAGGCAGGCTCAGCGCCACACCTCTGATCGTGGCGCTGCCATCCGGTTGCGCCTCGGGGACAGGCGCCTCTCGCCAGATGGCGGCGATCTCTCCCAGGATCACCTGCGCCTGGCGCACGGGATCGGCCTGCATCGTGCGGTCCGCCAGAAGCGTCTGCGTTCCGGGGTCTGGCAGCACCAGGTCCATGGCGCTTCCCCTCGACGTGGTGAGCTCGGCCGTCGGCAGTGGCTCGAACCCGTTGGGCTGCAGCGGTCTCGCCACCGTGTCGACGTTGCCCAGGATCGTCGACACGCCGTCGCGCGACAGGGTGTCCACGGACGCGCCGTCCAGGGCGCCCTCGGGCGGTCGCATCACAGTAGAGCTCGCCGTGACGCCGAGCGCCGAGGACAGGATCGCCGTGCCGGCGGCGTCCTGGCGGTCCAGGTCGGCCGCCAGTCCGCCGGACACCAGCGAGGGGAGCAGCGGAGCCGAGAACGGCATCGCGTCGATCTGGACCGTGGGCGCGGTCGCCATCGCTCGCAGCGACGACAGGAGGGTGGCGGCATCCGCCGCAGCTCCCTGGCCCTTCGGCACCACGGTGCCGTCGGTCCGCATGTAGCCGGCCGCCATGCGGACCAGCTGTTCCACGACGGCGGGCTCGATGGCGACGTCGATCGCACGCGCATGTGAGGGGTCGGTGGCGAAGGCGCGCAACGCCGCCACCTCGGCCCCCAGGGACCCCGTCGGGGCGATCGAGGCCTCGAACGACGGATCCGCCAACCGCCCCTGGGGATCGAAGGCCGGCGGCGCCGTGATCTCGGCCCACCAGGCGAGACGGATCCGGGACTCGGGTATGCGCACGAGATGGATCAGCGCGGAGTTCACGAGGGCCACGGGAGGGTTGAACAGCGTCCGTAGGTCCACCTGCACGGGGTAGACGAGGGAATCGGACGGATCCACACCCGCCGTGCTGACGTCGACCTCGACACTGAAGCGCCGGGTCTGGCCGGGCTTGAGCTCCCCCGTCTGGGGGAAGGAACGGATGCTCAGGGGGAACGGGACCGCGAGCTCGCCGAGGGAGGTCTCGTACTGGGTGAGCGAGCGGATCGGCTGGCCGATCGTGACGTCGACGGACAGCGTGTCCATCGTCTGGTCGGTCTGGTTCGTCGCGGCAACCGTGATGCGCAGTTCCGGCGACTTCAGGGTCGTGTAAGGCGTCTGCGAAACGAGCACGAGGGCGGCGCCGGCCGGCTGCTGAGCGCGGGCCGCGGGGACCTGCGGGAGCCACGGCAGGAGCCCGGCAAAGGCCACCGAGGCGATGACGAAAGCGGCGCGCGCCGCGCGATGGTTGCTCATGCCGGCCGCCCCATCGTAGCCGCCACCTCCGGCCCCCCCCGGAGCGTCAGCCACGATGCAACGCCGCCAGCTGGGTCGCGCCGTAGACGAGGGCTACCGCCAGCAGGAATCCGCCGACCAGGAGCCGCAGCGTGCGCTCCTTCGTGCCCATCGCCAAGCGAGCGCCGATCCGAGCGCCGGGCACCGACCCCACCGTCAGGACCGCGAAGATCGCCCAATCGATGTGCCCGAGTGCCGTGTGCACGATCGTTCCCGGCACCACGAGGGCCACGATCGCGAGCAGGGACGTTCCCAGGGCTCGTTTCAGCGGCATCGCGAGGACGCCGGCCAACATCGGCACGATGATGAGACCGCCCCCGATGCCCAGCAGCCCGCTGATCAGGCCCGCGCCGGCGCCGATGCCGGCGTAGATCAACGGGGTCCCTTCGCGCTCGGACCGGAGCTCGCGCCCGGGCCGGGCGCCCCGCAGGATGCTCACGGCCTGGTAAGCGAGCAACGCTGCCGTGGCCACCAGCAGGAGCCTGGTGTTCACGACGTCGGTGAGCCCGGCGCCGACGATGGCGCCCACGATGCCGGGCCCCATCATCCAGGCTGCCGCCCCGACGTCGATCTCGCCGGCGCGTCCGTAAGTGTAGGCGCCCATGAGCGCCGTGGGGAAGATCACCGGCAGCGGGGTCGCGAGCGCTACGATCGGCGGCGCTCCCAGGAGGGTCTGGATGCCCGGGGTCATGACGATCCCGCCCCCCACCCCGAAGAGCCCCGCCAGGATCCCGGAGACGAGCCCCACGAGGACCCCGATGGCCGCCTGAGCGGGCGTCATCGCAAGCGTTCGGCGGCGCGCTGGAGCACGTCGCGCTCGCCGCGATAGGCGGCCCGTTTGAGCGCGCGTTCCAGCGGGAACCAACGCACCTCTTCCATCTCGTCGTCGCGATCGTGCGGATCGCCGCCGGTGTGGCGCATGAGGAAGAAGTGCACGGTCTTGCGGATGCGGGTGTCCTCCCATACGTAGAAGTACTTCGTGTCCCCGAGCGATCCCTCGATCTCGGCCGTGAGCCCCGTCTCCTCGCGGACCTCGCGGACGGCGGCATCCTCCATGGTCTCGCCCTCCTCGATGCCGCCCTTCGCGAGCCCCCATGCGAGCTCGCCTCGACGCGTGCGTCGCGAGGCGAGGACGACCTCGATCCCGTCGCCCTCCCGACGGTAGACGACGCCCCCGGCGGAGATCTCCTTGAGGACGGGGCCGCGCGGGGGAACGGATGAGGGCCGGGCGGACGCCGACGCCTTGCGCCGCCGTCGCTTCGGGGGCTTGGGCCGATCGGGCTGTCGGGGACCGTCCGTCATGGTCTGGCGATTCTAGGTCCGCCGCTCAGGTGCGCCGGGACTTCGACCGATGCAAGGGACGTCGCCCCGCACGGGGGGGCGCAGGTGGAGGTTCCGCGAAGGAGTCGCGAGTCCCTGATGGAGATCAACGAGCTGCTTCGGTATACCGTCGAACGAGGTGCGAGCGACCTGCACCTGAAGGTCGGTAACGTGCCGTTCATCCGCGTGGACGGGGCGTTGGAGCCCACGAGCTTCGCGTCCCTTTCGGGCGCGGACACCGATGCCTTCGCGTTGGCCCTGATGTCCGAGCACAAGAAGCGCGAGTTCACGGACACGTCGGAGGCCGACCTCGGCTACACGCTCCCCGGCGTCGGTCGGTTCCGGGTGAACGTCTTCCGCCAGCGCGGCCTGTCCGGCCTGGCGATCCGGCGCGTTCGCAGCGAGGTCCCCACGTTCGAGGAGCTGCGGCTTCCCGCGACGATGAGCACACTCGCCGATTCACCGCGTGGTCTCGTCCTCGTCACGGGTCCCACGGGCACCGGCAAGACGACGACGATCGCGTCGATGATCGGTCACATCAACCACACCCGCCGCGCACACATCATCACGATCGAGGACCCGATCGAGGTCGTGCACGACGACGCCCTATCCATCATCCAGCAGCGGGAGATCGGGATCGATACCGACAGCTACGCGAACGCCCTGCGTCACGTCGTCCGGCAGGACCCCGACGTGATCTTCGTGGGCGAGATCCGCGACGCCGACTCCGCGCTCTCCGCGATCCAGGCGGCCGAGACGGGCCACCTCGTGATCTCGACCCTCCACACCATCGACTGCATGGAGACGATCAACCGCATGCTCGACCTGTTCCCGCCGCAGCAGCAGAAGGAGGTGCGCTCGTCCTTCGCGGGCGCGCTCCGCGGGATCGTGTCGCAGCGGCTGGTGACACGCGCCGACGGGAAGGGACGCGTGCCCGCTTGCGAGATCCTCATCAACACCGGTCGCATCTTCGACCGTATCGTCGATGCCGACACCACCGACCAGATCGTCGATGTGATCGCCGACGGCGAGTTCTACGGCATGCAGACGTTCGACCAGGGGTTGGTGACGCTCGTGCGTGAAGGTCTCGTGACCGAGGACGACGCCCGCCGCACGGCGACCAGCCCGCACGACTTCGACCTGCAGCTACACGGGGTGCTCGACCGGCACGCCGCTTTCGAGGCCGATCTCCCCTTCTAGCCCTCCGCCGGCAGGTCCGGCCGATCGTCATCCAGCCGGCGGAGCCGGCGCGCGATCCCGAGCAGCGCGACGATCGCGCCCACCACGAGCAGTCCGATCACGAGCAGGCGCCTGCGTCCCGTGGAGGATCGATCCTGTGTCGGAGCGGCGGTGCCGGTTCGCGATGCCGGGGACGCACCGGCGTGGAGCTGGTCGTAGGCCTGCCGCAGAAGCGTGACCGCGCTGAAGCCGGCAGGCGACGCGAGCAGGGAAAGGTAGGTGTTGGGCGCCCGTGGGCCGGAGGGGTGCGGGATCGCGCCGGCCCGGAGCAGCCGGTCCTCCAGCTCGTCAGCGGCGAGCTGACCGCTGAGGTGCTTGAGCACCGCACGCTGGCGTCCGCGAGCGGCCGCGAGCCCTCGGGCGGGAACGAGAGGCAGCCCGTCGGGCTGTTCCACGATGAGGAACGCGGCCGAGGGCCGTCCGTGACAATCGTGACCGGCGGCGGTCATCTCCAGCGCGCTCAGAAGGCGTTGCGTGAGGCTCGCGTGGCGTCCGAGGGCGTCGGCCCCCCGTGTGAGGACCCCCGGCGCCACGCCGACGGTCACCTCTGCAGCGCCGGGACCGACCCACTCGCCGCCCCCCGCCACGTCCCTGCCGACCCACGTCGCCCCGACGTCGCCCAAGGTGGCCGCCGCGAACACGTGGCCGGCGATCCCGGACGTATGGCGCCGGGTCGAGGTGAGCGCGTGCGCCGCATCGTCGGTCGCCAGGGCGGCGAAGAACCGATCGGACGCCCGGGGGTCGTTGGGAACCGTTGCCGCGGCGCCGCGGCCCGGCACGATGCTGGTCATCGAGGCAGCGTCTTCGGGGGCGCAGTCGGCCCCGGCCGCCCCCACCTCGCGCGTAGCGGGGTCGGTCGCGACGATCGCCACCGCCCACGGCGGGGATGCGCGCGCGACGACGGGAACCGAGCACCAGAGGAGAGCTAGGAGCAAGGCGCCCGCCGCGCGACGTCGCATGAGCATCGGCAGCGAGCATAGGTGTGCGCGGCCGGGGTGAGTATCCTCGTGCCGTCATGACCGAGCCGACGCAGTCGCCCACGGCCGCCGTCATCGAGGTCGATCCTCTCGCGCAAGAGCTGGGTGACCGCTTCGACGCTGCCGGCCATCAGTTGTTCCTGGTGGGGGGTTCGGTGCGTGACCTCGTGCTCGGACGGATCGTCCCGGAGTCGGACCTCGATTTCTCCACCGACGCCCCACCGCTGGAGATCATGCGCGTGCTCCGCCCCTGGGCCGAGCGCCAATACCTCGTGGGGGTGAAGTACGGGACGGTGGGGGCGCTGAAGGACGGACAGCGTCTAGAGATCACGACGTTTCGCCAGGACGTCTACGCCGAAGCGCATCGCAAGCCGGCGGTGACGTTCGCGAAGGACGTGGAGACCGACCTGTCACGACGCGACTTCACGATCAACGCGATGGCGATCCGGTTGCCCTCCGGCGAGTTCGTCGACCCGTTCGGTGGCGTGCGCCACCTCGCGGCGAAGACGCTCGACACTCCGCTCGAGCCGGAGGAGTCCTTCGGTGACGACCCCTTGCGCATGTTGCGCGCCGCGCGGTTCGTAGCGCAGCTGGGCGTCAGCCTCACGCCGCGCACGCTCGAGGCGATCGCCGCCATGCACGACCGACTGCGGATCGTGTCGGCGGAGCGCATCGCCGAGGAGTTGACCAAGCTCCTGGTGTCCGCGCGGCCGGGAGCGGGATTGGAGCTGCTCGTGAACACGGGGCTGTCGGACGAGTTCATCCCGGAGCTGTCGAAGTTGCGTCTCGAGCAGGATCCGGTGCACCGCCACAAGGACGTGTTGCGGCACACCTACGCCGTGGTGGAACGGTGTGAGCCCGACCCCGTGCTGCGGCTCGCCGCCCTGTTGCACGACGTCGGGAAACCGGCAACCCGCCAGATCACGCCGGACGGCGTGCAGTTCCACCATCACGAGGTCGTCGGCGCGCGTCTGGCGCAGGTGCGACTGCAGGAGCTCCGGTATCCGAACGCCGTCATCGACGACGTCGTCAAGCTCGTGGAGATGCATCTGCGGTTCCACGGGTACGGGGAGGGTTGGACGGACAGCGCGGTGCGCCGCTACGTTCGCGACGCCGGCCCACTGCTCGACCGGTTGAACCAGCTCACACGCGCCGACTGCACCACCCGGAACGAGCAGCGAGCGCGCCGCTTCGCGGAGCTGCAGGACGACCTCGAGGAGCGGATCGCCCGGCTCGCCGAGGAAGAGAACCTGGAGGCCATGCGGCCTTCGCTCGACGGCACGCAGGTCATGGAACGGCTCGGCCTCGAGCCCGGGCCACAGGTGGGAGAGGCCCTCGCCTATCTGATGGAGGTCCGGTTGGAGCGCGGCCCCGTTCCACAGGACGAAGCGTTCGCGCTGCTGGACACCTGGGCGAAGGAACACGGACTGATCGGTTGAGGGCGACGCGGGACGGGCTCAGCAGCGCGGAGGTCCGAGAGAGGGTCCGCGCGGGTCGCGTGAACGACGTCCCCTCGGCGCCGACGCGGACGGTCCGCCAGATCGTCAGCGCCAACATCTTCACGCGCTTCAACGCGATCCTCGGCTCGATGCTCGCGATCATCCTCGTGGTGGGCCCACCCCAGGACGCGCTGTTCGGCTTCGTGCTCGTGGCGAATGCGGGGATCGGGATCGTGCAGGAGCTCCGCGCCAAGCGCACCCTGGACCGGCTGACCCTGCTCACGGCGCCGAAGGCGCGAGTCGTGCGCGACGCCGAGGTTCGAGACGTCGCCCTCAACGACGTAGTCGCCGACGACGTGGTGGAGCTCGCCCCCGGTTCCCAGGTCGTGGTGGACGGCGCCGTCCTGCTCGCCGAGGGCCTCGAGATCGACGAATCGCTCCTGACCGGGGAGGCGGACCCCGTAGCGAAGGACGTCGGGGACGAGGTGCTGTCGGGCTCGTTCGCGGCGGCGGGGACGGGGCGGTACCGCGCGACCCGCGTCGGCATGGATGCCTATGCCGCGAAGCTCACGATCGAAGCACGCCGCTTCACGCTGACCCACTCGGAGCTCCGGAGCGGGATCGATCGGATCCTCACCTACGTCACGTACGCGATCGTGCCGACGGCCGTGCTGCTGTTCGTGAGCCAGCTGCGGCTGAAGGACGGCTGGCGCCATGCCGTGTCCGGGGCCGTCGCGGGAACCGTGGCGATGGTGCCCGAGGGCCTGGTGCTGCTGACCTCGCTTGCGTTCGCGGTGGCCGTCATGCGGTTGGCCCGCCGCCGCGTGCTCGTACAGGAGCTGGCGGCGGTCGAGGGGCTCGCTCGTGTGGACGTGCTCTGCATCGACAAGACGGGAACGCTCACCGAAGGCAGGCTCAACGTGCGGCGGGTCGACCCGATGGCGGGCGCAGCTGGCGTCGAGGATGTGCTGGCCGCGCTCGCCGCCAACGACCCGACGCCCAACGCCACGATGCGCGCGATCGGCCGTCGGTTCCCCCAGGCTCCCGCCGGGTGGGAGCCGACCGACTCCGTGCCGTTCTCGTCGGCGCGCAAGTGGAGCGGATGGGCCTTCGGCGACCGTGGTGCGTGGATCCTGGGCGCGCCCGACGTCCTGATGCCGGAGGGCACCGATCTCCTCGGTGCCGTGCGACGTGAGACCGAAGCCGGGAACCGTGTCCTCCTGCTCGCCGCCGCGGCCGCGCTCACCGCCGACACGCTTCCCTCCTCCATGACACCCGCCGCCGTTGTCGTGCTCGGCGATCGCGTGCGCGCCGACGCCGCTGAGACGCTTGCGTATTTCGCGCAGGCGCGGGTGACGGTCAAGGTCATCTCGGGCGACGACCCGACCACCGTGAGTGCGATCGCGTCATCACTCGGGCTCGAAGGAGCCGCCGATCCCATCGACGCACGGGCGCTTCCCGACGATCCGGGGGCGTTCGCCGATGAGGTGGAAGCCCGCACCGTATTCGGCCGAGTTACCCCGCAGCAGAAGCGCGTCATGGTGCGGGCCCTCCGCGAACGCGGGCACACCGTCGCGATGACCGGAGACGGTGTCAACGACGCGCTCGCGTTGAAGGAGGCCGACATCGGCGTGGCGATGGGATCGGGCAGCGATGCCACGCGCGCCGTCGCGCAACTGATCCTGCTCGACTCGACCTTCGACGCGCTCCCCTCGGTGGTGGCAGAGGGGCGCCGTGTGCTCGGCAACATCGAGCGGACCGCCGGGCTCTACCTCAACAAGACCGTCTACGCGTGCCTGATCTCGCTCGCCGTGGGCGTCGCGGGACTCGCGTTCCCCTTCCTGCCCCGGCACCTCACCCTCGTCGGCGCGATCACGATCGGCATCCCGTCGTTCTTCCTCGCCCTCGCTCCCAACACAGAGCGGTTCCGTCCCGGGTTCGTCGGACGCGTTCTGCGGTTCGCGATCCCCACCGGGTCTCTCGCCGCAATCGCCACGTTCGTCGCCTATACCCTGGCGAAGAACGATCCGGGAGTGACGCTGGCGCAGGCGCGCACCACCGCGGTGATGGTGCTGACGTTCATCGGGTTGCTGGTGCTGTCGATCCTCGCGGCACCCCTCACGCGAGGGCGAATGGCGCTGGTGTGGTCGATGGCGGGACTGTTCCTGCTGATCCTCAAGGTCCCCGCGGCCCGCACCTTCTTCGCGCTGTCCGTGCCACCGACCCTGGTGTGGCTGGCCGCCTTCGGCATCGCGGCGTTGGTGTGGTCGTTCGCGCGCCTGTTCGTGCCGGGCGAGCGACCCGTCGGTCCGGGATCCGGAGCTAGTGCAACAAGCCGAAGCGAGAGGGCGGCCAGATGATCAGCTGCGCCTTCCCTATCACCTTGTTGATCGGGATGAATCCGAGCCCGAACCGCGAGTCCAGCGAGTCGGATCGGTTGTCGCCCATCACGAACAGCTCTCCGGGGGGGACGTGGGTCCGTTGGAAGTCCGCCGTCTTCTGGGTGAGGTAGGGCTCGTCGAGCTTCGTCCCGTCGACGTAGACGCTGCCGCCTTGAGCCCAGACGGTGTCACCGGGCAGGCCGATCACCCGCTTCACGAAGTCCTCGTTGGTCGGGTGCTGGACCCCGAGGCCCTGGAACAGCCAGTGGAAGAAACCGCCGATCGCGCCGCGGCTGGGCTCGGCTGCGGGCTTGGGGTCGGAGAACACGATGATGTCCCCGCGGTGCGGGTCGTGGAAGTAATAGGGGATCTTGTCGACCAGGATGCGATCGCCCGTGCAACCCGTGCAACCGTGCAGCGTGGGCTCCATGGATCCGGACGGGATGTAGAAGGCCTGGAAGAGGAAGGTCTTGATCAGCAGGGCCAGGATGAAGGCCATGATGACGAGGCCTGGCAGCTCGCCCATGAACTTCAGGACGCGGTTGCGGGGCTTCTTCTTCGGGCCGGCGTCGGGCTTAGGAGCCTCGAGCGAGCTGCGCTCGGGGGTCGTCTTCACCCGCAAAGGGTACCCGGGATGTGCAGCCCCACCATGTACTTGATGTACTTACCGCTCGCCGAGGCGAACACGCCGGCGCCGCCCTAGAACTCGACCTGCGACGCGAGGTCGTCGAAGGCGGCGAAGTTGACCGAGACTACTCGGGGAGGTTGACCATCACGCTGGTGGCTTTCACGGTGGCGACGGCCTCCATCCCCACCTCGAGCCCGAGCTGATCGACGGCCTCGCGCGTGATGAACGCAAGGACCCGATGCGGCCCTGCCTGGATCTCGACCGTCGCGCTCAGCTTGTCCCGTTTGATCTCGGTGATGACGCCCGGGAATCGGTTCCGCGCGCTGCCGGCGGCGATCGGCTGTTGACCGCTCCGTTCGGACAGAAGTCTGGCGACCTCGGCGCCGGGGATCACCCGTTGGCCTCCGCGGGTGCGTTGCGTGGCGAGCCTGCCACTGCGCTCCCAGCGCCGAAGCGTCTCCACGCGCACGCCGAGAGCCTTCGCGGCCTCTCCGATGCGGTAGTTGTCCACGATGGTTCGCAGGATAGCGGCCATCCATGTGAGCCGGAGGAGGCGCCCTCGGCGGATGCCCTCGCTCCTAGACGGCGAAGCGGACGTGGAGGATGTCGCCCTCGGCGACGGCGTAGTCCTTGCCCTCGACGCGGATCTTGCCGGCGGCCTTCGCCTTCTCCATGGAGCCCTGCGCCACCAGCTCGTCGTAGGCGATGACCTCGGCGCGGATGAAGCCGCGCTCCAGGTCGGTGTGGATCACGGCGGCGGCCTCGGGCGCGTGCGCGCCGCGTCGTACCTCCCAGGCGCGTGTCTCGTCCTCGCCCGTCGTGAGGAACGTGATGAGGTCGAGCGCACGGTACCCCGCGTGGATCACCTGCTCGAGGCCCGGCTCCTTCACGCCGAACTCCTCCAAGAGGGCGCGCGCCTCCTGCGGATCCATCTCGGCGGTCTCGGCCTCGATCGAGGAGTAGACGCCCACCGCGCTCTCCGGCATGAGCGCTTCGGGGACCTCGAGTCCCTCCTCGAGGTTGGCCACCACCAGCTCGGGCTTCAAGGTGAGCGGAGCGATCCCCTTGAGCAGCTCCACCTCCTGTGGCTCCAGCCCGGCCCCGCGCAAGGGCGTCTCAACTTCCAGCGAGGCCTTGGCCTTCCGCAGCGTCGCCACCTCGTCGTTGACCTTGTTCTTCGCGCGCTTCTCGGCTTTCGTCAACGCCGAGTCGATGACCGCGAGGTCGGCCAGGAGCAGGTCCGTGCGCACGCTGCCCAGCTCCACGGAGGGGCTGAGATCGGGTCCGAAGCACCGGATCACCACGGCGAGCGCGTCGACCTCTCGCAGCTTCGCGATCCCCTGCGCGCTGGAGGTCCCGCCCGGGACGTCGACGAACCGCACTTGCGCTGCAACCGTCTTCGCCGATCGCTCCATGGCGGTGAGGACGCCCAACCGTGGGTCGGGCACCGGCACGACGGCCACGTTCGCGTGCCCGCCGTGCGAGCCCGCGCGTGTGAGCGCTGTGAACAGCGTGGACTTCCCACTGAACGGCACGCCGACCAGCCCGATGTCCTTCATCGCTCCGAGGCTACCGGTGTTGGCCTCGGGCCGTCCCCCGCGAGATGGGCAGTATCGAGCGTTCGGCCATGAGATTCCGACATTCGGTCCCTATGGCATCGGAGCGCCCGATGCCGATGTACGACCCTGAGACCAGGCGGGGCGGGGTGCCGCCAGACCCACTCCGCCTCGCCGGGTCCGCTGCGTCCGCCCATTCACGCGGACACGGCCGTCCGGTGGGCCGGCGGTTCCGACGGCCCCGGCCCGCCGGCATCTCGTCCTCCCGTGAGAGGACCCGGTCTGGTGAGAACGAGGGCCCGGGGTGAAGAGCTCCGGGCCCTCGTCATGTCGTTAGGACTTCGTCTCCCAGAAGATCTTGGCGAGATCGTCGATCGCGTCCAGGAGTTGTTGGCCCTGCGCCGGGTCCAGCGACTTCTTCGCGTCGCCCGCGAGCTTCGTCGCCTTCCAGAACTTGTCGTGCAGGTCGGGGAACTTCTCCACGTGCTCGGGCTTGAAGTAATCGGTCCACAGCACCCACAGATGCTCCTTGACCATCGTCGCGCGCTGCTCCTTGATGCCGACCGCGCGCTCACGGAACACGGGGTCGTCGTTGCCCTGGTACTTCTCTTGGCACGCCTTCACCGACTCCGCCTCGATCCGCGCCTGTGCCGGATCGTAGACACCGCACGGCAGATCGCAGTGCGCGTGGACGGTGCGCCGGGGCGTGAGGAATGCTTGCAGCATGGACATCGAACCGCCTCCTTCTTCCATGGACGTTCACTCGGACTCCCGAGCCGCAACGTATCACCGTGGTCGCAAATCGTCGGCGCGTGTGGCGGCGGCCGTCGCGGTGTCGGCGGGACTGGCATGGGTGTGTCTTCGTCCCTCTCGAGTTGCGATCGCGGGCGCGTCGATGATGCCCACGTTGGCCCCCGGCGACTGGGCGATCGCGGTCACTCAACGCTCCTACCGGCGTGGTGCCGTCGTCGTCGTGGAGCAACCTCCCGGGTTCGAGATCGTCAAGCGCCTCACGGGGATCCCCGGCGACGATGTGGATGGGCGTCCCCTGGGCGAGGACGAGTGGTGGGTGCAGGGCGACCGCGCGGCATCCTCTACGGATTCCCGCGACTTCGGCCCCGTCCGGGCCGACCAGTTGCGGGCCCGGGTGATCCTCATCTATGGGCCGGCCAGGCGTCGTGGGGCTGTGCGCTGATCCGGTCGTCATTTCAGGATCCGGGGGCCACGTACGATGGTTCCCTCACATGAGCACCGCCTTCCCCTCCCGTCCCGATCACGAGCTGCCGCCGCCCCCTCCGGGTTGGCCCCCGCTCGCTCCCGCACCTCGCAGCCGCCGGCCTCTTGCCGCCATCGTCGCGGTGATCGCGTTGTTGGTGCTCGCAACGGTCGCGGTGGCGCCGGTGATCTCGCGACCGCACCAGTTGTCGGAGACCTCGGGCCACGACTACTCCTTCATCCTGTCCGGCCCCTCGGGTCGTCCGTTCCGTTGGAACCCGTGCTCGCCGATCCACTACGTCGAGAACCTGGAAGGTGCGCCCGAAGGCTCGGCCGACGACATCCGGGGCGCGCTGCACCGGGTCTCCGCCGCCACCGGCATCCGGTTCGTCGATGACGGACCCAGCGCCGAGATCCCCACGCTGCACCGCGACGCGTACCAGCCCGTGCGCTACGGCGATCGCTGGGCTCCCGTGCTCATCGCTTGGGTGACGCCGTCGCAGACGGACATCTCCTTCGACCGCAACGGCCAGCAGGCGTCGGGCGTCGCCTCGCCGGAGCTCCCCGACGATCAGACGGGCGATGTCTACGTGAGCGGCTGGGTGGCGATCAACGCCTCGGACCTGTCACCGACCGGTTTCGGCGAGTACGGCGACCAGGGGTTGGTCTTGCAGCACGAGCTGAGCCACGTGATGGGCATGGGCCACACGAAGCAGTGGGGGGAGCTGATGCAACCCTCCGGTGGCGGCGTCACCGACTACGGTCCGGGCGACCTCGCCGGCCTCCGCCTGCTGGGTCGTTCGCAGGGGTGTCTCGTGACACCGCCGCCGCCCGGTTCTTAGGGGCTTCCCGAAGCGTGTCGGGTGGGGTACTCTGTTGCACCTGCAAATGATCTGCACACGCGAAGCCGGCATCGTGGGGGCCATGATCCCCGACCGCCTCTGCTGTCAGAACTGACATCGAGGCGGCGCCGCCGCGCGCACCATCCCGTCCGTCCGCCCGACTCCTTTGGAGGTATCGCTGTGTCCACCATCGTCAGCACCACCGTCGACGCCCGCGGGCAGTCCTGCCCCGGACCGCTCGTGGCTCTCGCCAAGGCTTTGAAGACGGCCGCTCCCGGCGAATTGCTCGAACTACTTGCCACCGACCCGGGCTCCAAGTCCGACGTACCGAGCTGGGCCTCGCTGAGCGGGAACGAGTTGGTGGACGCGGGCGAGGGTCCCGAGAGCTCGTTCCGCTACGTCGTGAGGAAGGTCTGAGATGGCGACCACGCAAGACCGCGTCGAGGCCCCCACCTACGCCGAGTTGCTGGCCCGCGTCGAGGCGCTGGAGGCATCCGAACACCGCCGGATCCAGAAGAAGAACAAGCTCACGATCATCGCCTGGGGCGGAGATCTGGACCGCATCTGGCCGACCACGATCCTCGCCACCACGGCCGCCGCCAGCGGCATGGAGTCGAGCGTCTTCTTCACCTTCTGGGGGTTGTTCGCGATCGTGAAGCCCGGCGTGCGCATCACCGGCGACAACTGGATGCAGAAGATGATGAGCGCGATGAATCCCGGCTCGGCCCAGAAGGCGAAGCTTTCGCGGTACCACTTCGCGGGCGCCGGGCCGACGATGTTCAAGAAGCTCGCCGACGATCACCAGGTGGCCAGGCCCGAGGAGCTGATCGCCACCGCGCAGGATCTCGGCGTTCGCCTCATCCCCTGTCAGATGACGATGGACCTGCTGGGCCTGAAGTCCTCGGACCTGCTGGACGGTCTCGAGGAGCCCATCGGCGCCGCCACGGCGATCGCCGAGATGCGGGACGCCGCGGTCTCGCTGTTCATCTAGGCCCCTGCGCGACGAGCCCGGATGTTGAGGCGCACGTAGTCGATGACGGGCGCCGGCATGCGGGCGGCCACCTCGTGGACGAACTCCGCGCGGGCGGGTTCGGCGATCTCCTCGAGGAGATCGCCGAGGCAGATCGTCCGCAGGTAGGGCTCCAGGTCGGCCTCCGGGATGGGCGTCGGCTCCTCGTGGAGCCAGCACTCGATGTCGGTGAACCCAGCCGCACGGAGCCGAGTCTCGGTCGCCTCCGGCGTCGCGAAGTGCTTGCGGCCCCGCGAGCCAACCGCGCGCAGCGCCGCCTCGATCGAGGCGATGTTGCCCGCCCCACCGCATTGCGCGGCGAGCTGTCCGCCGGACCTCAGCACCTGCGCGAGGTTGCGGAACAGGGCATCGTGGTCGGTGATCCAGTGGAACGTCGCCGTGGACAAGATCGCGTCGACGGGTTCGATCGCGAGCGGCTCCGACAGATCGGCGACGACGAACCGCACTCGCTCTTCGCCCAGACGCTCGCGCGCCCGCCCGATCATGGCGGCCGATCCGTCCAGCGCCACGACCGTGCCGGCGGGCAGCCGGTCGCGCAGCAACGCGGTGACGCGGCCGGTTCCGCAGCCGGCGTCGAGGACGCGTTCGTCACCGGCCAGATCGAGCCAGCCCACGACGAGGGCGCCCCACCGCGTCATCGGGATGGGCAGGCGATCGTAGCCGGCGGCGTCCCAGTCGCGAGGCACGGCGGGCAGGGTAGCGGCTAACTCAGGTGGAGGTCTCGAGGTCGGGGATGCTGACGCCCCGCTCGTGGCTCTCGGTGACCACGATCTCGAAGTCCGGGACGCCGGCATCGGGGATCGCGACACGGTCTGCACGCCGGTGCCGGACCCGCTCGTCGCGCAACGCGCGGTACCAACCCGGCTCGACGGCGATCGACTGGCAGGCCGGACAGTCCTCGACGGTGCCGGCGCCGGCCACATGGGCGTTGTGGTCCATAGCTCCGAACGCTACTCCCTCCGGGCGGTGGGCACCGTGGCCCATCTGGGGGAGGCCGAAGGGATGAAATCTCGAGTAGTTCGTGACACTAGTTAGGTATCCGAACTATCATGGGGCTATGACGACGACCGCACCTGATCTCGACGTTGCCGAGTTGGCCTCCCAACTCCGGCTTTCCGTCTTCCGCCTGGCGCGTAAGCTGCGACGCGAGGGTGAGCCGGAGATCACGCCGACGCTGCTGGCGGCCCTGTCCACGATCGAGCGTCACGGCTCCATGACCGCGGGCGCGCTCGCCGCCCACGAGCAGATCCAGAAGCCCACGTGCACCCGAGTCATCGCGGATCTGCAGGACCTGGGCCTCATCGAGCGCATCGCCGATCCGCTCGACGGGCGGGTGGCGTGGGTCTCGGTTACGTCTGCCGCCCGCAAGCTCCTGCAGCGCGTGCGGATGCGCCGCAACGTCTACCTCGCGAAGCGGATGAAGCGCCTCGCCCCCGAGGACCTCGCCGTCCTCGCTCGCGCGACGCAGATCCTGGACGGTCTCACCGAACAGGACCCCGTGTGAGTCCGGTCTTACGACTCCGATCGTCCCTACGACGGACCTTCCTGTCGCTGCGAACGTCGCGGAACTTCCGGCTGTACCTGTTCGGGCAGCTCGTGTCGACGTCCGGCACCTGGGTGAACGCAACGGCGTCGGCGTGGCTCGTGCTGCACCTGACGAACTCGGGTGTCGCGCTGGGCCTGAACACGGCCCTGCTCTTCCTGCCGATCCTCATCCTCGGCGCCTGGGGTGGCGTGCTCGCCGATCGCTTCGACAAGCGGCGCATCCTCGTGTGGACGCAGTCCGCTTTCGCTCTCACCGCGTTCGCGATGTTCGCGATCGTGGCTACTGGCGTCGATCGCCTTTGGATGGTCTATGCCCTATCGGTCGTGGCCGGGATCATCACCGCCATCGACAACCCGACGCGCCAGAGCTTCTACGTGGAGATGGTAGGCCGGGACGCGATCACCAACGCCGTGAGCCTCAACAGCGCGGCCTTCACCGGCTCTCGTATCATCGGTCCCGCCGTCGCGGCGGCCCTGATCGCCACCGTCGGGCTCGCGGCGCCGTTCCTCCTCGACGGGGTTTCCTACCTCGCGGTCATCGCGGCGCTGGTGATGATGCGCTCCGCAGAGTTCCACGTGCAGGAGCGATCCACGCGCGAACGCGGCCACCTGGTGGCTGGGCTCAAGTACGTGTGGCGCACGGACGAGCTCCGCCGGCCGCTGCTGATCATGGCGGTGATCTTCACCTTCTCCTTCAACTTCGCCGTCCTGCTTCCGCTCCTGGCCCAGCGGACGTTCTCAGGCAACGTGGCGACGCTGGGACTGCTCTCTGCGCTCGCCGGGGTGGGCTCGTGCCTGGGTGCCCTCACGATGGCCAACCGGGACCGAACGCCGACGATGCAGCGGCTCGCCCTGCACGCCTTGGCCTTCGGGCTGGCGCTCACGGCTGCGGGCGTGGCGCCGACCCTCGTTCTGGCTGCCACGGCGATGGTGCCGGTCGGCTTCACCACGATGACGTTCATGATCACGGCCAACACGATCCTGCAGCTCAACGCGCGGCCGCAAGCACGGGGGCGGGTGATGGCGCTCTACGGGGTCGTGTTCCTCGGCTCGACGCCGATCGGCGCTCCGATCGCCGGCTGGGTGGGCCAGCAGTTCGGAGCCCGCATGGGGTTGATCGGCGGCGGCGTCATCGCACTCGCGTTGGGTGTGGGGGTCCTCGCGCAGCTACGCCGGGTTCGCGTTTCGAGCCAGGCTCTGGACGTTTCGATCGCGCAGGGCGAGGCCGCCTGAGCTTGAGTCTTGGCGGTCCCGACGGGGCCGGGCGGCGGCGGTGACGGGACCGAGGGGTGGCCGTCATCTCGCACGGGGTTGGGGGAGGTGCGCCGCCGCCCGGCGTTGTCGGGTCTTGTGAGCACCGGATCAACCGGTGCCGCCGGGGTTGTCGGCCGAGGTGCCCGCGCCTGCGGTCGTCGTTCCCGGACGTGTTTGCGGGCATCAGGATGCCTTGGCCGCGCCGCGGAGTCGATACCCACAGCACGCGATATATGACTACTTCGCACTAAGTAAGTAGAACTACGTATGTTGAGCTACGTGTTGGTTACGACCGGCGCTCGACCACCCAATCTCCGTCGGGTTCGACATGGCTCACCTCCATCGTCGATCCGTCCTGCAGCGCCAGTCGCAACGTGCGCACGAGCGAACCTGACCGCTCCTGCAGGCCCGAGTCCACGACCTCCACGGGTTCTTCGACCCCTCCCCACCAGATCGCCCGAGGGGCTACGCGCTCCCCTGGATCGAATCGCAGGCGGATCACCGGAGCGCGTCGGAGCCAGGCGGGCAACACCGGCGCCCACAGAAGGAACACCATGCCCATGAACGCCGACGCGCCACGGACGCCCATCCAGGGCAGGAGCGGGATCGCGAGCAGGGCGGCGAGCAGGCGCGACACGTTCGTGGCGACGTCGTAGACGGCGAACACGCGCCCGCGAAGCCCGTCGGGAACCGCCTCTTGGACCATCGTGTCGATCGGCACCTTCTTCCACGCGTACGTGAGCCCGATGACGAAGCTCGCGACCAGCACGCTCCAACGGTTCAGGAAGAGCGCGACCCCGATCAGCGACACCGCGCCCAGCACGAACGACCACGCGACGATCCGGCTGCGTTCGAGCCGGAGCGCGAGCCGGTTCACCGTGAGCAGCCCGAGGAACACGCCGACGCCGCCCGCTCCGATCAGCCAGGAGAACGACCCCACGCCCTCCCCGAAGCGCTGACGGAAGACCACCAATGCGAGGACGAGGACGAATCCCTGACCGATCTGGTCCACCGCGATCGAGACGATGGGACCGAGCGCCCGGGGGGTGTGGGCGAGGTCCTCGACCCCTTCCACGAACTCTGCTCCCACGCGCCGGATCTGGTGACGCAGCAGCTCCGGCGCCTCCGGAAGCTGGTGCGGCCGCAGGTCGCTGCGGATCCTCGTCGCCACGGCGGCGGCGGCGATCCACATCACGCTGGAGGCGGTCACGATGGCGCCGTTGCCGAACCGCGACGACATGAGCCCGCCCGCGAAGACTCCCACCAGCAGCGCCACCGTGCCTCCGACCGTGGCGATGGAGTTCGCTGCCAGCAGGTCCTCGGCCGGCACGAGCCTGGGGACCACCGCCTGTGCGGTCGAGAGGAAGAACCGGTTCACGGAGGTGACCCACAGAGCACCGGCGTAGAACAGCACCGGCTGCTTCGTGGGACTCAGCAACACGAGGAAGACCGGCGCAGCGCGCAGCAGCGGCGCGATCACCATGATCTTGCGCCGCGACCAGCGATCGATGAACACGCCGGCGAAGGGGCCGACCAGCGAGAACGGCAGGATCACGATCGCCGTGGCCGTCGCGAAGCCCGAGGCGGTGCTCTGCTTCTCGGGGGAGAACGCGAGGGACGCCACGAGCGCCGCCTGGATGAGGCCATCGGCGGTCTGGCTGACCAGCCGGATCAGCAGCAGTCGGACGAAGTCGGGATTGCGCACGGCGTCGCGCGTGCGGCTCCCAGCCGGGGAAGGCGCGTTCACGAGGTGCATCGTACGGCGGAGGCTCCAGCCGACGGTGGGTGCGTGCCGATACCCCTCTCGTGCCCCGACGCCTCGTGCTGCTCGCGCCCGCTGCCGTCCTCACGCTCGCCTTCGTGCTGACCGGGACGGGCTCGTGGGGCCCGGCGGCAGCCGATACCCCGAGCGACGTCGCTCCCTGCACGTCCCCACCGCCGTCGCCCGTACCCGTGGCGTCGCCGTCGCTGGCGATCCAGGTCAACGACTACGGCTCGTTCTACGATCCGTCGCTGCCGACGGTCCGCCGGGGCACGACCGTGGTATGGACCCTCGTGAGGACGAAGCAACATCACACCGTGACCGACACGACCGGGATGCAGCTCTTCGACTCGGGTTCTCTGAACTCCGGAGATTCGTGTTCCTACACGTTCACCGCGGCCGGCGACTACGACTATTACTGCGTGTTCCACACGGACATGACGGGCCGCATCCACGTCCCCCTTTGGGTGGGACCACCAACGGGGTCCCGCGCGACGACCTTCCAATTGGTGTGGGACTCCGTCGCACCGGCCGCCGGCTACGCGTTCGACGTCAAGGTGCGCAGGCCCGGCGGAACGACGTGGCGGCTGCTGCGGAGCGCCACGTCTGCCCGCAGCGGCGCCTTCGTCCCGCACTGGGGCGTCGGCTCCTACCGGTTCGAGGCGCGCCTTCGGCAGGTGGCGACCGGGGAGACGTCCGGTTGGTCGCCGCCCGCTCTCATCACCGTCCGGTGACGGACTCCGCCGCGACACTGTGCGGCGCGCGCTCCAGCACGATCGTCCAGTCGATCTGCGACCCGGGCGTGTCTGCGATGAAGGCTTCGGTGTTCTCGCGAGCCTGCTCGTCGGTGAACTGCACCGGAGGCGACTTCATGAAGTAGGAGGCGGGCGCGATGAGCGGCCCTCCGATCCCCCGGTCGAGGGCGATCTTCGCGCAGCGGATCGCGTCGATGACGATGCCGGCCGAGTTGGGAGAGTCCCACACCTCGAGCTTCATCTCCACCGTGAGGGGGACGTCGCCGAACGAGGTGCCCTCGATCCGGATCTGCGCCCACTTGCGGTCCTCCAACCAGGGAACGTGGTCGGACGGTCCGATGTGGATCCGGTCCTTGTCGAGCGGCGTCTCCATCTGGGACTGGACCGACTGGGTCTTCGACACCTTCTTCGACGTGAGCCGCGTGCGCTCCAGCATGTTCATGAAGTCCATGTTGCCGCCGAAGTTCAGCTGGTAGGTGCGGTCGATCCTAACGCCTCGGTCCTCGAACAGCTTCGTGAGGACGCGGTGCGTGATCGTGGCACCCACCTGGCTCTTGATGTCGTCGCCGATGATCGGCACGCCGGCGTCCGCGAAGCGCTTCGCCCATCCGAAGTCGGACGCGATGAACACCGGCAGGCAGTTCACGAACGCCACGTGTGCGTCGATGGCACACTGCGCGTAGTAGCGGGCGGCTTGCTCCGAGCCCACCGGCAGGTAGCACACCAGCACGTCGGCGCGCCCGTCACGCAGGACCTGCGTGACGTCGGCCTCGGGCTGGTCGGACTCGGAGATGACCTCGCGGTAGTACATGCCGAGACCGTCCAGGGTCCGTCCCTTCTGCACGATCACCCCGGTGGGCGGCACGTCGGCGAAGCGGTAGGTGTTGTTGGGCTCCGTGTAGATGGCCTCGGCGACGTCCTTGCCGACCTTATCGGCGTCCACGTCGAACGCGGCGACCACCTCGACGTCGCCGATGCGGTACCCGCCGAGGTCTACGTGCATCAGGCCGGGGACGCGATCGGTCGGATCCGCGTCCCGGTAGTACTCGAGTCCCTGAACGAGAGACGAGGCGCAGTTGCCCACGCCCACGATCGCCAGACGAACCTTGCTCATGACAGGTGCTCCTTTCGACGCGTGTCCCGGCGGGTGCGCTCCGCGGAGATCAGGTCGTCCATCCATGCGATGTCGGACTCCGTGGCGGAACGGCCGTGCTCCATCAGCGACCGCGTGTAGTCGTCGACGCGCGCGCGGGTGTTGCGTAGCGAGTCGGAGATGGTGCTCAGGCGATCCTCGAGGTAGGCGCGCCGCCGCTCCAGGAGCCGCAGGCGCGTCTCGGGCGGCAGGTAGCGGAAGAACGCCAGCCTCACCCGGAACCGCTGATCCTCGGATTGGTTGTCGTGCGGGGTCTCCTGCAACAGCTGCAGGAAGGCATCCTCGCCCTGCGGCGTGATGCGGTAGACCTGCTTGCGCCGCCCGACGGACGTCTCGGCGCTCGCCACCGCCTCCACCTCGCCGGCGCGCTCGAGGCGGCGAAGCGTGGGGTAGAGCGAGCCGTAGGAGACGCGCCAGAACCCGCCCAGCGACTCGCCGAGCTCCCGCGAGAGCTGGTAGCCGTGCATGGGCTGCTCCTTGAGCAGTCCGAGGATCGCGAGCTCGAGCATGAGAGGTGATCCTTCCGGAATGTGCCGAACCGATATATCGGTCGTATATATCGAGGCGATATATACCTCCTGCCGGGTCCTATCGTCAACCGGGGGAGGCTCCCCGCAGGGAGACAGATACCCCGGATGCCCGATTGGCTCTGGGGGCGCCAGGCGGGCAAGATGTCCGGGGAGGTGAACGAGCATCCAGTCACGAGAGGTGGTCCTGCCGAAGGATCTGTACGGATCGCTACGGGCGCTGGCGTTCGCGACGGGCGAGGACGTCGAGGACCACGTGGTACGGGCGCTGCGCGGATACCTCGCCGATGAGGGCCATCGCGCGGCGGTCCACGGGTTCGGCCAACGCGCCCGTGTGCGCTATCGGGGCGCCCTCGACCGACTGGGCGAGCCGTGACGATCACCTTCCTGTCCCCTCGCGATCTCGCGGCACTCGCCGAGCTGGAGGGCGGCGACGACGTGCACGCGGACCTGCTGGCGTTGGAGGAGATCGCCGAGTTGCCGGCTTCGAAGAATTCTTCCGGTGGCGACGCCTTCCCCGGTGTGCACGTGAAGGCAGCCGCCCTGATGGCCGAGCTGCTGCACCGGCGACCCTTCGACCGCGCGAACCGGCAGGTGGCCTTGCTATGTGCCATCGTCTTCCTCGCCGTCAACGACTACGACGTCACGGCGAACGACCAGGAGCTCGCCGAGCTCACGATCCTGGCTGCCGAAGGGAAGCTCTCGGTGCTGCTGCTCGCGGCCGCGTTCGAGTCGGCGACTCGGCGCATCTCCGTCGCCGACGCGGACACCTGAGCGATGGGCTCACGATGCGAAAGCGGCGGCGGCGAACCCACCCCGCCGCAGCCGAGCCGCAACGCGGTCGGGCTCACGCGGTGAGGCCGCCAGGTCCGGGACGCCGGTAGCCGCTGGCATACGGTGGCGGTTCGATGCCAACGGTGAGGTCTGGCGAGGGCTCGGGAGCGCCGTACGCCGCGCCGACCGGGATCACGCCAGCCCACGCGGGGGACGTGAGGTCTTCGTCGGGATCGAGGGGTGGGCCCGTGCGGATCTTCGCGGAGGCCTCCTCGAGCACCACGGCGAAGATCGCCGTCTCCTTCAGCTCCTTGCCGGTGGGCATCCGGACGTCGGCGGTCCGTCCGGGAACGACATGCTCGACGAGGGCGAGCTGCGCGGCGTCGCGTTCCGTGGGGTCGGTGACCTCGCGCGGCGTCCCGTAGATCACCACCGAGCGATAGTTCATCGAGTGCTTCGGCGTGGAGCGCGCCAGGACCAGGCCGTCGATCAGCGTGGCCTCGATGCAGATGCGGCGGCCGTCTCGGATCCCGCGGAGGGTGTTGCTGGCGGCGGAGCCGTGCACGTAGAGCGTGTCGCCCCGACGGACGTGGATGGTGGGGATCACGCGCGGGTCCCCGGCGTCGGTGATCCACGCGAGGTGACAGATCAGCGCCTCATCGAGCACGGCGTCGATCGTCGCGCGATCGTAGGCGCCGCGTTCCGGATGGCGGCGGACGCGCGTGCGCTCGGAGGGAGCGGCCTCGGGCATCCGCCCATGCTATCGGCGGGATGGGGACAAGCCCCGTCTTCGCGATCGGGCGGTGGGACTAGTGCTTGTCCCAGTGGTCGCGGTTCCACCAGTGACGGCGACCCTCCTGGACGTAGTCCACGTGATCGCCGTGCTGGACGGCCTCGTGGCCGCAATCTGGCCCGTGCTCGTGCTCTTCGATGGGGGCGTACTCCTCTTCCTCGACGGCCTCCACCTCAGACGGTTCGAACGCCTTCCCGTACTCGAACATGTTCGGCGGCATCGCGCTCATCCTGGGCTCCCTCCTCGATCGCTGCTGTGGCTCTCGTCATATCACCTTGCACATCCAAGCGCATCCGGCGCGCGGCGCGGTCGAGCGCACCCAGGAGTGGGCGGCCGAGCACCAGCACGAGCGCGGCGTCCCCGACCGCTCGGAACGTGTCCCATACGAAGGAGGTCGCCATGTAGAAGGCGGCGTAGTGATGGAGGTTGACGAGGGGACCGGCGGATGGATCCCATGCCACCGCGGATCCGCTCGTGAGGAACGGCCATGACCACAGGTTCATCACGGCGCCGTACAGATAACCCGTGACGAACGCGTACGCCGCGAGCGCGCCGATCCGCAGCGGCCACGGACCCTTCGACGCGGAACCCGCCGAAGCACCCGGCAGTAGCCCGGCGCCCAGGCCCACCCAGCCCGCCGCCACCATCTCGAACGGGAGCCACGGCCCCAGACCCCCGACGAACAACCCGCTCGCGAACATGCCGACGGCCCCCAGCAGGAAGCCGAAGCCGGGCCCGAACGCGTTGCCGCCGACCAGCACGATGATGAACATCGCGCTGAAGCCCGCAACGAACCCGGGGAGCCGCAACGCCACCATCGTCGCGCCCAGCACACCCAGCAGCGCGACCGCCTTCGGGCCCAATCCGCCGTGTCCCAGCTCGACGACGAGCACGGCGCCCAGGCAGATCAACAACGTGACGAGGATCAGGGGGCCGTCCGACCGGTGGTCCTCGTTGACGCCGGGCGCCATCGGTAAGACGAACGGCCACACGAACGCGAGCGCCCCCAGCAGGTTCACCCCGATCAGCACCGCCACGCGGAGGTGCGCCCTGCGGGGAGCCAACGCGCCGCCGCTCATGCCAAGGCTCCGGCCACCTGTTCGGGGGTGAGCCAACCCGGGCCGAACGCACGTGTCATCTGGGGCGCGAAGACGTGCGAATCTCCCAGTACGGTTCCCACATCGCCGTCGGCGATCACCTCCCCGCCCGCGAGCATCACCACCCGGGTTGCGACGGCGGCCGCCAGTTCCACGTCATGGGTCGCGAGGACCGCCGCTCCCCCTTCGTCCGCATGCCGGTTGAGGAAGCTCACCAGCCGGTCCTTCGACTCCGGATCGAGGCCGCGGGTCGGCTCGTCCAGGAGCAGGACCGGCGCCCCGGCCACCGCGACGGCGGCGACGGCGACCAGCAGTCGTTGTCCTGCGGAGAGGTCGCGTGGATGACGTGGTGCCAGGGGGGCGATCCCGAGGGCGTCCAGGATGCCCCCCGCCGCAGCCGGATCCATCTCCCGAGCCCGGAGCGTGGTGCGAACCTCGTCGAGCACGGTGTCGGCGAACAAGATGGCGTCGGGCTCCTGAGGACACAGGGCGACGTCGATGCCCGGACGAGGCGGCGTGCGGTCCGCCACGGCCACCGATCCCGCCGCGGGGTCGTGCACGCCCGCGATGCAGCGCAGCAGCGTCGTCTTACCAGAACCGTTGCGCCCCATCACGGCGACGATCTCGCCGGCGCCGACTGCGAGATCAACGTGACGCAGCGCCACGGCGTCGCCGTGGGTAGCGGTGAGGCTCCGGATGCAGATCAACGTCGCTCCCACCGGGGTGCCCGTTGCGTCCGAGGGCAGGCGGCAGATCGCCGGCCATGCGCCGGGCGTCGCGCACGGTGAGTGGGATCCGTTCCCAGCCGGCCAGCCGTCCCAGCCGGGCCACCGGCGGGCCGAGCGCCGAGGCGGCGCACGACCTCGTCCGTCTCGCCCATCGCGACGCGCCCTCGCTCGAAGCCCAGCGCGACGTCGGCGAAGCCCGCCACACGCTCGAGCCGGTGCTCCGCCAGCAGCACCGTCATCCCCTGGTCGTGGACGAGCCGCTGCAGGGCGGCGACGACGTGTTCGGCCGCCTGCGGATCGAGCTGGGACGTGGGTTCGTCCAGCACCAGGATCCGTGGCCCCGCCGCGAGCGCGGCCGCGATCGCGACGCGTTGGCGCTCCCCGCCGGAGATCGATCGTACGCTGCGGCCGCGGAGCGCCTCGATGTCGAGCAGGTCGAGCATCTCCTCGACGCGCCGGCGCATGTGCGCGGGGTCGACGCCGAGGTTCTCCATGCCGTAGGCGAGCTCGTCCTCCACGCGGTCCAGCACGAACGACGCTCCCGGATCCTGGGGGACGAAGGCGACGATGTCGGCGAGGCGTCGCGGCGCGTACTCGAGCGTGTCGCGGCCGCCGACGCGGACGTGACCCGCGAACGTGCCCCCGGTGAAATGTGGGACCAGCCCGTCCGCGGCGCGCAGGAACGTCGACTTGCCGGCGCCGGTCGCCCCGACGGCGAGCGCGAACGCGCCTTCCTCGAGCGCGACGGTGACGTCATCGAGAGCCGGGTGCTCTTGGTCCGGGTAGCGGAACGAGACACCGTCGAACCGCAGTGCCGTCGCGCTCATCGCGCCTTCCTCGGGTGCAGGATCGCGGGGACGGACAGGAGCAGGAGCGTCGCGATGAGCCATGGGCTCGTCGCCGGCCACGTCAACGGAGACGTCGAGGGTTGCAGGTCCCCCCGTCCCGTCCACGCCGCCGTCACGAAGATCGCCGCCGCGATCAAGGACGCGGCCAGCGTCGCCGTCCCCTCGGACGTCCACGCGGCCGGGCGGTACCTCGTGCGCCGCCCACGGCCGTGGCCTCGCGCGTCCATCGACTCGGCGAGCGTCACGGCGTCCTCCATCCCCGACTCGAGCACGGGGACGGCGAGCGCCGGCAGCGCGCGCCAGTGCGATACCTGGATCCCGCGCAGCCGCTGCGCCTCGCGCACACGGCCGGCCGTCGCCATCGTTCGCGGGGCGATCGACAGGGCGAGCGCAGCGGCGAGCGCCGGCTCGTGGAACCGCCGAGGTGCCAGACGGAGGACGCCGAACGGGTCCGTCACCGCATTGAACGTCCCGAACACGATCAGCAGCGTCGCCAGCCGTGCGCCTTCCAGCGCCGCGTAGGTCACGTTGCTCGCGTCGACCGTGCCCAGGAACACCAGGGTGGTGCGGATCGCGATCGCAGCGACGCCGGCGAGCGCGAAGATCCTGAAGCTGCGAGCGGTCGGTCCCTGCACGCGGTTCGTCGCGTAGACGAACCAGGCCACCGCCACGAGCGCGGTGAGGTAGAAGGGGTCGGTGGTGGTGAACGCCACGATGCCAGCACAGGTCGCCCATCCGATCCAGGCGCCCGGATGCAGCGTCACGGCGAGCGCCCCTCGGTCCGTCGCAGCCTGACCCATCCGGCTACCCCGAGGACGAGGACGACGGCGATCGCCGCGAATGCGCCCGCCGCAGGCCCGCCGGAGGAGGGTGTGGTGCCGGAGGTGGCGACCGCCCGCACGATCACAGGGCTCGCCGAAGACGTCGGGGGAACGTGCGATGCGCGGGGCGATCGCCGCGGGTGCGACGTCGCGGGCGCGGACGATCGGGCGGCGGGGGGCGACGGCTCGCGGCTGGGTGCCCGCGAAGGTGTGGGCGGTGGGGTCGGCGCCGGCGGCTGTGTCGGCTTCGGCATCGCGGAGGGGGACGCCACCGAGCACACGCCGGTGAACCCCACGTGGGGGGGCGGCGGATGCGTCGAGCCTGAATCGCCCGCTCCCCACGACCACCCGTCGACGTCGCCGTCCCCGACCGAGGACGACCCCGCCCCCGATCCCGCCCACGTCCACCCGCCCGATCCGGTCCCGTGCCAATAGCCCCAGTAGTTCGGGTAGTCGCCGAAGCAGTCTCCACCGGCCGCGCCCACACCGTTCAACTCACACACCGCCTGGCCCCCGAATCCGAACCGGTACTCGAGCCCGTACTGGGCGGCGGCGAGCTCGATCAGGCGGAGTCCGCTCACGGTCGTCGCGGTGAGCGCGACGCAGTAGGTCGTCGTCTTGGCTCCCGTGGCCACGACGAGCGCAGCATGGTGCCGGCCCGCCGCGCACGCGGCCGAGCCGCCGGCGCCTTCGAACGCCGGCGCCAGGACCGGTGCGACCAGCGCCAGTCCGAGCGCCAGCACGCGCAGCCGGGGTCCGGTCATCGTGTCACGCGCACTTCGGTACGGTGGGCACGCCCGCCGCGACCTTGCCGCTGAGCGGGAACGGCTCACGCAGCATCCCCGGGACCGCACCGATCGTCGCGCCGATGTCGGGTCCGGTCCGCTTGCCCTTGCTCCAGCCGTACGCGAACGCGCCGCAGGCCGTGTACTGGAGATCGCGCAACGCCTGGACGCTGTACCTCGGGACGGCAAGCTTGGCGGCACGGTACGCCTGGAGCACCAGCGCGGTCGAGTTCGCGTCGGTGGCCAGGCCGGAGGAGTAGGGCCAGCCCCGGTGCACCTGGTCGCGCAGATCGGCGAAGAACTTGAACGGGTCGTGGACCCAGTCCGTGTTCGACATGTTCGCGAGCGCCTGAACCACGTAGCTCGTGGTGTTCGAATCCGAGGGGAAGTAGTCGGTCGGGGTTCCGTCGGAGCAGTGGGCGTCGTCGCCCGTCGAGGGGTCGTACGGCTTGTCGTAGGCCCAGCCGCCGTCGGGGCACTGCGCCGCTAGGAGCCAGAAGGCCGCTGCCGACGGGGGTTTCACGCCGGCCGATTCGATGGCCAGCATGACGAGCGCGTCGTCGAACACGGCGCTCGAGCCGTAGTGGCCATCGCCACCGAGCGTCGCGCGGATCGTGTGGAGCAGATCGGCGCCGCCGAACGTCGTGGGATCCAATCCCGCCGCGTCGACCGCCAGCACGACCTTCGCCTGCAATCCGATCGTGTTCACCTTGCCGGCCACGACCTCGGCGCGAAGGAAGCCGATGGCCCTCATCATCGCCGTGCGTCCGACGCCCGCCGCCACGAAGGCCGACACGGCGTCGGCAGTGGAGCCGATCGCGGAGAAGGCGACGATCGAGCCGTTCGGCCGTTGCCGGGATCGCAGGTAGGCGATGGCACGGTCCGCACGCTGGCGGTCGGTGAGGGGAGCCGCGTGCGCGATCGCGGTGAACGAGAGCACGACGGCGCCGGAGACGACAACAGACAGGAACGTCGTGAAGACCCTGTGGAGGGTCCGGCCCATGGGGGCACTCCTTCCTGGGCGTCCTCGCGCCCGAACAGGAACGTCCGCCAAGGGGCGACATGACCGACGGCGCGGGGTCTGTGGGGCACCCGGCGGCCGACATCCCCGCTCCTCGAGGGATCGTCCAGCCCGTGCGCCACGCAGGTCGGCCTGGCTCGTCTGTCGGGTGGGAACGACAGACCTACAGTTGCGGGACAGCGCCGGAATCCGACCGGCTTCGCCTCCGCGGCGCCTTGCTGAAGCGCAAGGTATCACCTCGTGGTGGCTACGCCTCGGGCTTCGGGCGCGTTGCTTGAGCCCTCTGAGAGCCCGAGCGGACGTGCTCGCGTGACGTCAGGCTCCACTCTCACCGCGGCCGCGCAGATAACGTTCGATCTCGGAGGCGAGCTCGTCGCCGGAAGGGATCGCTTCGTCGGGGTCGGTCTGTTGCGCTTCGAGCTGCTCGACCATCTCCCGCGTCTCGGCCTGGGCCGCAACCGCGGCGTCCAGGCTGACGCGCTGCGTGTGCGCTTCTTCCGGCAGCCCGCCCAGGGGCAGCGTGATGCCGAGGTGTTCGCTCATCACCTCGAGCAGCGCGATCGTGGCGGGGGCGTAGGGACCGCCGACGTAGGGCGGCACCTGCGCATAGAAGCCCACCGCCGGCAGGCCGCCCTCGCTCGCGGTGAGCTCGAGCACGGACAGGCACGCCGAGGGCACGCGCAGCAGGCCGTCGGGGCCCTGCGGCAGGTCGGGCTTCAGGAGTCCCTCCTGCGAAGCCGTGGCGAACACCGGGGTTGGTCGCGTGTGCGGGGTCGCGGCCGGGATCGCGCCGAGCGTGACCCATTGCACAACCCCTTGCTCCAACGCGAATCCCAACACGTCGCCTGCGAGCTCCTGCCACCGGAAGTCCGGCTCGGGACCGTGCAGGATCAGCAGGTCCCGTCCCTCCACCCGAAGCCGGCGGATGGCGAGCTCCGGCCAAGCCAGGTGCCGCAGCACGCCGTCGATGACGTCCAGCACGGGACGACGGGATCGGTAGTCGTACAGGATGTCCGGCTCGAAGGTGGCCACCGTGGTCGCATCCGAGGCGAGGTGGTTCGCCGTCGAGGAGGCCACCGACGCCGCGTCGATCCATCCATCGAACGCGGCCACCAGGACCGGGGCCACGAGGCCCTCGACGGATCCCGCGAGTCGGTAGAGCGTCACGCCATCAGCATAGTTAGCATCGCGCCATGCGTATCCGCACGAGTGCCGTCGTTCTCGCGACGGTGACCGTGCTCGCGACGGGATGCTCGTCGGGCGGTACCGCGGTGGGGCTGGGGATAGGGTCGATCGTGGTGCCCGTCCCGGCCTCCGCAGCTCCGGCTCCCTCACCGAGCTCGGACCGGCCGCCCCTCAGCCAGACACCGGTGGGGGGTGTCTACGTGGGCGTCGCGCGGTTGGCCGGGACCAACGTGGGCGGGGTATCGCGCCGGGCGCAGCGCATCCACTGGGTGCTTCGGCCTCACTGCGGGTCGGCGGCCTGCGCCGTCCGGCTGGTGTCGAGGAGCGGCGGGTTCTCCCTGGTCCTGCGGCGCCGTGGCCCCACCTACAGGGGCTCGACGCTGCGACCGGGCTTCCTCAGCTGCGCCGCCAGGCCCGAGGACGTCACCCTTCGGGTGGTGCTCAGAGCGACGGCGAGCGCGCGCACCGCCGGCGGGTGGATCGCGACGCGGGTCTGGGCGACCTTACGGAACGTCTCCGTGCCCTCGCCCCGCTGCCGTCGGTCCTACCTCATCACGACCGCGGTCGCCCGGCGACGCTGACCCTCCGGTCACCGCTCCGCATCCGTCTTTATGCGCCGTCACGGCGCAACGCTCTGCCGCTGCGCACGCTCGCTTCGCCGCCGTCCCGACCTTGCGGAAGCCAACCCTCGCGTAGACGCGCGCCACGGCTTCGTCATCGGCGCTCAGGAAGATCGTTCGAACACCTTCGTGCAGGGCATCCTGCACCAGGGCCGAAGTCACCGCGGCCGCGAGGCCCCGCCGCCGGAAGCCCGGCAACGTCGCCACGCCGGTGATCTCGGCGACGCCGTCGTGCGGCTGGTAGCTCCCCACCGCGACCGGGCGGCCCTCCATCAGCGCCGCCGCCATCGCCGTGAAGCCCTCGCGCATCCGGTCGCTCGCGAACCCCAGCGTCTCCCGGTCGGCCGTCGCCACAGCGTCGTCATACGCCCGGTCGTCGCGATGTCCCACCCCGAGCCCGGGGGCGCCGAAGCCGACGTGGGCGACGGCGGTGAATCGTGCGAGGTCGTCCTCGGGCGAGACCGCCACCACCTCGGCGCCTGCAGGGGGCCCCGACAACCGGAGCTCCTCCAGGTGCATGAGGGGGTGGTGATGGATCCGCATCCCGGTGGCCTGCGCCGCCTCCCCGACGCCGGGTGCGAGCTGGACGACCCATTCGACGGCCTCGGGCTGACGAAGCCGGCGCTGACGGGCGCGGACCGCGTCGACGTCGGAGGATGTGAACTCCGCGGCGCCGAGAGTGGGGCGCGCGTAGTACCGCCAGCCGTGTCCCTCGTTGATGAACAGCGTGAACGGGCCGATCCGCTCGGTGCGCACGACTGCGCGGGGCACGGCGTCGAGGTAGGCGTCGATCCGGGGGAGCAGCTCCGCCTCGGACTCACGCAACATGACGGCCGTCCGTCCCTTGGCCTTCAGACCTGGGGCGCGAACGCGCGGAACGGCTCGGGCTCGTAGTCGGCGAGGAACGCTACCCAGTCGGGCAGCGCCTCGCGCACGGCGCGATCGTCCTTCACGAGCCACGCCAGGTGCCGGAACGCGTGCTCGAGCACCTCCGCGACCTCGATCCGCGGCGGCGGGCCCATCGCGTCGCCGCGCGCGAGCTCGGCGCGGCGGACCGGCTCATCGGAGAGGTTCTCGTTCAAGACGGTGGGGGGCGCCACCGCCACGACATAGGTGAGGATCACGTGTCCCTCGTCCTGCCGCCAGGACGTGGAGTGCACGAGCAGCGGCTGCAGGCCGTAACGCCGCACCGCCGCGAGCGCCATCTGGCCCGGTTGTTGGTCGGGCCGCCAGCCCGTACGAAGGGTCGTCGCGTGGATGGGACGCAGGTGGTGCGCGCCGTCGACGCCCAGGTACACCATGAGCGCCTCGAGATACTGCCCGACCATCGCCGGGGACCAGGCAACGTTGCTGAGGGCGGGCACCATCTCGATGTGCGGACCCGTCGGCTCCTCGGCGGGCGGCGGTTGCTCAGCCGGCGGCCGGGGCGGCATCTCCGGGGTCGAGACCGATCGGGGTGGCGTTCGCGAGGATCTCCTCGCGCGTCTTGCGGACCTGATGGTCGTCCCACGCGTGTCGCGTGAGC
Source organism: uncultured Actinomycetes bacterium (assembly GCA_963850315.1). Taxonomy (GTDB): domain Bacteria; phylum Actinomycetota; class UBA4738; order UBA4738; family HRBIN12; genus JAOUEA01. Next base: position 183,876 of record CAWKKN010000007.1, on the reverse strand, counting down.
TGGTCCACGACCTCGTCCTCGGTGCCGCGCGCCTGCCATCCGCACAGGCAGGTCACCTCCAACAGCATGGGCGCCTCCACCCTGTCTCGACGCGGCGACGCTATCACGCGGGCTCGTCCCAGGGACCGCTGAGAGGGCTCTCAGCGAGTTCTCAGGAACCGGCGCTAAGGTGCGCGTATGGACGGGCAGAGGGTCTTGGTTGTCGACGACGAGCCCCACATCACGGACCTGGTGGCGATGGCGCTGCGCTACGAGGGGTTCGAGGTGGAACGCGCGGCGACCGGCCGGGCTGCGCTCAAGGCCGTGGAGGACTTCCGGCCCGAGCTGATCATCCTGGACGTGATGCTCCCGGATCTCGACGGGTTCGCCCTCACCGAACGTCTGACCAACGAGCGGGTAGACGTGCCGATCCTGTTCCTCACAGCGCGTGACGCCGTCGAGGACAAGGTGCGAGGCCTCACCCTCGGCGGCGACGACTACGTCACGAAGCCCTTCAGCCTGGAGGAGTTGGTGGCGCGGGTGCGCGTGCTGCTCCGGCGATCGGGCTCCGGGGACGGGGCCGGTCCGCTGGTGTTCGCCGATCTGGAGCTCGATGACGAACTGCACGAGGTCCGAAGGGCGGGAGGCCTGATCGAGCTCACCGCCACCGAGTTCCGTCTCCTGCGCTACCTGATGCAGAACGCGCCGCGGGTCCTGTCCAAAGCGCAGATCCTCGACCACGTGTGGCACTACGACTTCGGCGGCGACGCGAACATCGTGGAGACCTATGTCAGTTACGTACGGCGCAAGCTCGACTCGTTCGGACCCCCGCTGATCCAGACGGTCCGCGGCGTGGGCTATCGGCTGGTGGCGCCCCCGGCGGGGGAGTGAGGTCGTGACCCTGCGGGCGCGGCTCACCGTCGTCCTCGTCGTGCTGCTGGCCCTCGGGCTCGTCGCGGCCGACGTCGCCACGTACACGGCGCTCCGGTCGTTCCTCATGCGGCGCGCGGACCAGCAGCTGCACGCGGCCGTCGTCCCGGCGGCCATCGAGATCCAGCATCCCTTCCCGCCCGACGGGCAGACGGGCGGGCCGACGGGCGACTCCGGGATCCCCTCGAACACCTACGTCGCTCTGTTCGACGGGTCCAACACGTTACGGGTCGGTCAGTTCCTGCAGACCTACCCTGGCGAAGCGTCCCCCCCGAAGCCGCTGCTGCCTCGGTCGATCGATGCGTTGGGCGGGCCGGACGCCGCTCCGTTCACGGTGGCAGCAGCGAGTGGAGGGGTACGGTACCGGGTGTTCGTGACGTCCGTGCAAGGCGGGGGTGCGTTCGTTGTGGCCATCCCGCTCACGGACGTAACGGACACGCTCCGCAACCTCGTGTGGATCGCGCTCGTCGTCACCGCCGCGGTTCTCGCGACGATGGCGGCGGTGTCCTGGTGGACGGTGCGCCGCGGTCTCCGGCCGTTGGAACGGATCGAACAGACGGCCGGTGCCATCGCCGCCGGCGACCTATCCCGACGCGTCGAGGAAACCGATCCCCGGACGGAGGTGGGCCGGCTCGGTGCCGCGCTCAACGTCATGCTCGGCCGCATCGAGCAGTCGATGGACGAGCGGCTCGCATCGGAGGAGGCGCTCCGCCGGTTCCTCGCCGACGCTTCGCACGAGCTGCGCACGCCGCTCACATCCATCCGCGGTTACGCCGAGCTCTTCCGTCGAGGCGCCGGCGACGATCCGCAGGACACCGCGCTGTCCATGCGGCGCATCGAGCAGGAGAGCCAACGGATGGGCACCCTCGTGGAGGACCTGCTGTTCCTCGCGCGGGCGGGCCAGGGCCGCCCGGTCGAACGCCGGCCCGTCGACCTGGCGAGGGTCGCGTCCGACGCCGTTCACGATGCCCGCGTCGTCGATCCCGAGCGCCGGATCGGCCTCGATGCGCCCCAGGAGCTCACCGTGACGGGCGACGACGACCGGCTCCGTCAGGTCGTCGCGAACCTGCTCGGCAACGCGCTCGCGCACACCCCGGCCGGCAGCCCGGTCGAGGTGCGGCTGCGGTCGGAGCCCGGGTGGGCCGTCGTGGAAGTCAGCGACGACGGCCCCGGGATCGCGCCGGAGGACGCCGCCCATCTGTTCGAGCCGTTCTATCGAGCCGATGCATCGAGGGAGCGCAACCACCTCGCCGAGGGCGACCCCGCGGCGTCGGGAGCCGGGCTCGGCCTGTCCATCGTGGCGGCGATCGCGGAGGCGCACGGGGGCGAGGCGAGCGTGAGGAGCGAACCGGGCACGGGGACCACCTTCTCCGTCCGCTTGCCGGTTGAGCCACCGGTCCGTCCCGATCCCCAGGACACGCCTACCGCCCTCTCAGTGACCCCCCAGGATCGGCGACGATCATCGAGCGGGGTCGTCGCAACGGCGGAGGTCGAGGAAGATGGATGAGATGCACGAGATGCACGAACCCCCATTCGAGCCCCGGAACGCGCTCCCGCCGCTCCCCCCGCCTCCGGGCGACCTGTTCGAGCCCCTGCCGAGCGCACCAGCGCCTCGGCGAGCCAGGGCGGCGTTGGCGGCCGCGCTGGCGGGGATCCTGCTCATCGTCGCGGGCGCCGGCATCGGATGGGGTCTCACGCGCAGGGAGGCGACGGCGAGCGTCGCCGCCCCCGTGCCGTCTCTGGGATCCGGCTCGAGCGGCGAGGCATCGAACGCGCAGGCGATCGCGGCCCGCGTGGTGCCGGCGGTCGTCGATATCAACACCTTCCAACGAACCTCGTACGTCCCGGGCTCGCCCGGCGACCAACCGCTCGGCGCCGGCACCGGCATGATCCTCACGCCCACCGGCGAGGTGCTCACGAACAACCACGTGGTCGTGCGGGCGACGACGATCCGCGTGGCCGTCCCGGGCCACGGCACGCACGAGGCGACGGTCCTGGGGGCCGATCCCACCGACGACGTCGCGCTCATCCAGGTACAGGGCGTGTCCGGGTTGCCGACGGTGAGCGTCGGGAACGCCTCTTCGCTCCAGCTCGGGCAGGAGCTCGTGGCGATCGGCAACGCGCTCGGGCGCGGAGGGACGCCGTCCACGACGTCGGGCTCCGTCACCGGCCTCAACCGCACGATCACCGCGAACGACGAGTCGGGGGGCTCGGAGCAGCTGCACGGTATGATCCAGACCGACGCTCAGATCAGTCCCGGCGACTCGGGCGGCGTGCTCGTGGATGCGTCGGGTCAGGTCGTGGGCATGATCACCGCGGGCTCGCGAACCGGCACCGCGAGCACGACGTCACGGGTCGGGTTCGCCATCACGACGGATGCGGCGATCAAGATCGTGAACCAGATCCGCGCGCACCAGGGGTCGTCCACGGTCTTCATCGGGCCTCGGGGGTTCCTCGGGGTTTTCCTCAGCCGGTCGCCCTCGACCCAGGTGAGCCCCGGAGGCGCGAGCGGAGCCTTCGTGGGCGGGGCCCTGCCGGGTACGCCGGCGGCGAAGGCCGGCATCGGGCCCGGCGCAGTCATCACCTCGATCGACGGCCAGACGATCTCTTCGGGCGACTCTCTCGGCACCGTGCTCCACCAACACGAGCCCGGTGACGTGGTGCAGGTGACCTGGGTGGACGCGAACGGCGGCTCGCACACGTCGTCCGTGAGCCTGATCGGCGGAGGTCCTGCGGTCTAGGGCTCTGCCATCGTCGGCCCACAAGGGCCGGCGTCCAAGGGAGGGACATGGCGATCAAACGGATGAACCACGCGGTGCTCTACGTGCGGGACGCGGAGGTGACGTACAGGTTCTACCGCGACGTGTTGGGGTTCCGCGTCGTCGCGGAGATGCCGGGGGCGAAGTTCCTGCAGGCGCCCGACTCGACGAACGATCACGACCTGGGGTTGTTCTCGATCGGTGATGCCGCCGGCCCCTCCACGGCCGGGCGCAGCACCGTCGGCCTGTATCACATCGCCTGGGAGGTGCAGACGCTCGGCGACCTCAGAGACGTCGCGGCGCGCCTCGCCGAGGCCGGCGCGCTCGTCGGTGCCACCGATCACAGCACGACCAAGGCCCTCTACGGTCGCGATCCCGACGGACTGGAGTTCGAGGTGTGTTGGCTCGTGCCCGGAGGGCTCCTCGACGATGCGGTGATCGCGGCGAAGACCCAGATGCGGCCCCTCGACATCGAAGCCGAGATAGAGCGCTACGGTTCGGAGACGCCCGGTGGCGTCTCCGCGGGCTCCAGCGCCAGCGCCACAGAGTTCATGCAGTAGCGCTCGCCCGTTGGGGCGGGACCGTCGTCGAAGACGTGCCCCAGGTGCCCTCCGCATCGCGCGCAGGTGACCTCGGTACGTCGCATCCCGTGGCTGATGTCCTCGTGCAGGTCCACGACGCCGTGCGTGAGGGGCTCCCAGAAGCTCGGCCAGCCGGTGCCGGACTCGAACTTCGTGTCGGAAGAGAAGAGCTCGGCTCCGCAGCCGGCGCACCGGTAGACGCCCTGATCCTTCGTCATGGCGTAGGCGCCGGTGAAGGCGCGCTCGGTGCCCTTGTTGCGCAGAACCTCGTACTGCTCGGGAGTCAGGACGCGACGCCACTCTGCATCGCTGCCCGGTATCGGTCGTTGCGAGAAGTCGGGTTTCTTCATCTTCATCACCTCACGCCTACGGTCTCGATCGGCAGGCCCCACGTTACGGGGTCGCGGTGCGTGGGTCCCGTGCTGTACCTCGCTCGGCTCCCCCCCCGATCGTCCGACGACGACTCGGCCGAAGAGTTGGGCGGATCCCAGACGTCTGCCCGATGTGGTTCCGAGTCCCGGATGCGAGGGTCGGGGTATGGTCCACGGGGAGGAAGAAACGCTGGTCGACGTCGCGCGCGACGTCGTCTCGTTACCTGAGGTACCGCATGGATCGTCGTGGGTGGCCGTCGTCGAGCGGATACCCCACGGGTCCGATTGGCGCTACGAACCCGACTGGGACGGCCTGCGGGCGCAGGTACGGCGGGAGGGCAGCGCGGTCTGGATCACCTCCCAGCGACACCGCCCTCTCGGCCGCTACTTCCCCGAGATCGTGCGCGCCGTCGGAGCGCTTCCGCCCGGGGATCTCACGCTGCAGGGTTCGCTGGTGGTGATGCGGCCCGAAGGGTTCTCGTTCGACCTGTTGCGCCGGCGGATCCATCCGTCCGCCACCCGGGTGGCGCAGGTCTCGGTGGACTGGCCGGCGACGCTGGTGCTCACCGACCTGCTGAGCGAGGGCGCCGAGGAGCTACGGGCGCTGCCGTTGGAACGCCGCAGGGACCGACTGATGGATCTCGCCGAACGCGCCGAGGTGGGGACCATGCCCGCGCACCTCGGCCGCTTGGCGCCGGGCGTGGCGTTGACCGTCACGCCCCAAACGTTCGATCTGGGGATCGCGCGGCGCTGGCTCGACGACGCCGACGCGGTGGGACGCGACGGACTCATCGCCCGCCAGGCGGACGGCCGGGTGGAAGTGCGCGTTCGGCGGTTGCGTACGGCGGCGTGCGTCGTGACGGGGATCCGATCATCGGGCAGCTCCGGCCTCCGCTCGCTGCGGCTTGGCTTGTTCGACGACGGCGAGATCGTCGAGGTCGGACACACACGTGCCTTCCGGGGGGCGCCGGCCCGCCGCGAGGCGACCGCCGTGCTCGCGGCGGTCGCCCCGGGGGCTCGCGTCGGTCGCTTCTCCGAGGGTCGCGACTGGATCGATGTCGATCCGTCGCTCGTCTGCGAGGTCGAGTACGAGCGATTGCGGGGCAGGCGGTTCCGTAAGGCGGCGAAGTTGGTTCGATGGGTCGTCGACGCGGACCCGCGCGGCTGCACGATCGACCAGCTGGTCGACGGCGTGCGGGCGCCAAACAGCCTCGTGTAAGACTACTGACGCTCACCGTGGCCGGCGCGCCTCCTCTTCTTCTGCGCGACGGAACCTCTCCGCCGCCTCGGCGCGGTCGCCTCGGCCCTCGGCGACGCGCGCGAGCGCACGCCAGGTCCAGCCGGCGAGCTGGCGCTCGCCGAGCTCCTCGGACAGCCGTACGGCCTGGCCGAGATCCCGCTCGGCCTCGTCGAGATTGCCCATCTCTCGGTTCGCGATGCCGCGCTCCGCGAGCGCGTCGGCGAGCTCCCACCGCGCTCCGAGATCCGCGAAGATGGCGATCGCTCGATCGAAGCACGCTACCGACTCCTCATTGCGGCCCGCGTCCTCGAACAGTCGACCACGCTGTGTCGTCGTCACGGCGACGCTGAACTGGTCGTCCATCGCGTCCGCGGCCGTCTCCGCTTCGTCGATGTAGCCCTCAGCGCCTTCGGCGTCCCCCAGGCTCTCGTGGTTGATCGAGAGCGAGGTGAGGGCCCGCACTTCCGCCCACCGGTCGCTGTGTTCGCGGGCGAGCGACAGCGCGCGCTGCCACAGCGGCTCCGCTTCGTCGTTGCGCTCCCGGGTCCAGGGAACCCAGCCCGCGAACAGCAGCGTGCGGGCGATCGCCCACGGGTCTTCGAGCGCCTCGGCGGAGGCGAGCGAGCGCCCCAGCAGCATCTCCGCCCTGTCGAGGTCGGCCTCGACGTTGATGGCGATGTCGCCCAAGAACCGCAACGCGAGCGACAGCGTCCAGTCGTCGTTCTGCTCGGTGCCGAGCACGGCGGCTCGATCCATCGCCTCGCGCGCCGCGCCGTACTCGGCGAGCCAGTAACGCGCCTCGCCGATCCCCGCCAGGGCGCGGGCCTCCCGCACGCCCCACAGGTCCTCGGGGCTCATCGCGAGCGCCCGCTCGTAGTATTCCACGGCGGAGCGCGACTCCATGCGACGCCGCGCTCGGTCTCCCGCCGCGAGAAGCGCGTCGGCGGCGCGCTCGGGAAGCGTCCGGTCCGTGGGGTCGAGATCGATGGAGGCCTGGGCCGCACACTCGAGATGCTCAGCGGCGTAGGAGATGTGGTCGGTTGACAGCAGAAAGTCGGCGACGGCAAGGTGGAGCTGCATCCGCTGGCGCTTCGGCAGGCTCGCGTATGCGACCTCACGCAGGGTCTCGTGGCGCAGACGCCAGCGGGTGAGCGAACCCGAACGTCCGCCCTCCTCCCGCACGACGATCTCGGCATCCTCGAGCCGAAGCAGCTGCTCAAGGTCGCAGGGACCGACGAGGCGCGCCTCCTCGAGGTCGAACGGGACGAAGAAGACGGAGAGCCGCCGCGCGAGGTCGCGTTCGAGCCGAGGGAGGGCGTCGATCCTGGACGCGACGACCGCCTGGACCGTGGGTGGCAGTCCCGCGCCGGAGTCGTCGCCGGCGAGCAAGGCTCCGGTGGACTCCACGATGAAGAACGGGTTCCCCCCCGCGCGCGCCGCCAGGGCGGTGGCCTCGGTCCCGTCGATCCGCCCGCCGCTCGCTTGGCGGACGAGCGACACGGCGTCGGCAGGCGTCAACGGCTCGAGGTGCAGCATGAGGTGGTTCGCAGCGCCCGAGCCCCAGCCCGGCCGCTGCTCGGAGAGCTCGGGGCGGGCCGTGACGAGCACGAGGGCCGGACCCGAGCGGCTACGGGTCCGCGACGCGAGCCGTTCGATCAGGTCGAGCATCGGGGCGCGCAGCGGCTGCACGTCGTCGAAGAGCAGGATCATCGGCTCCCGCGACGCGAGCCCCTCCACCAGCGCGAGCACGCCCGCCTGCACCTCTTGCAGGTAGGCGGACTGCTCACGGTTGTGCTCGGCCAACCCGAGCAGTAGCGCGAGGCGATCGACGGTCCGAGCGGCAACCGGCTCATCGGGTCCGTCGTTCGACGATCCCAGCCGTTCGACGAGCTCGCGGAGGCGCTGCAACGACTTCGCCGGCGGCTCTTCGTGCTCGATGCCCGCTGCTTCGCGCACGATCGAGGCGGCGGGCGCGAACGTGGCGCTGTCGGTGGCGAGGTGGCTGTGTCCCGCCAAGACCGTCTCGCCGTCACCGAACCTGGCCACGAACTCCTCGGCGAGGCGTGTCTTCCCGATCCCAGATTCGCCGAAGATGGTGACGAGCAGCGGGCGCCGCGTGGCGACGACCCGGGCGAAGCCGTCGCTCAGGATCGTGAGCTCGTTCGCGCGTCCCACGAACGGGATCGTTCGGCGCACCGAGCGCGTCGTGAGACCCTGCACGGGATAGGCGACGAGACCGCCGGCGAATCCCTTCGCCTCCACGTCCCGGCGGGGGCCGAAGGAGACGGAGGACTCGGTGAGGGCGTGAGCCGTCTCCCCGGCGAGGACCTCGCCGGGGCCAGCCGCCGTCTGCAGCCGGGCGGCGGCGTTGACGACCGTGCCCGTCACGAGCAGCTGACCGGACGGCGCCACGCCGGTGGCGGCCTCCCCAGTCTCGATCCCCACCCGGACCTCGAGCGGCTCCGCGAGGCCGAGCTCCTCGCTCAACCGGCGCATGCGCGCGCGGATCGCAAGCCCCGCGCGGACCGCCCGCACGCCGTCGTCCTCGTGCACGTGGGGCAGTCCGAACACCGCCATGACGGCGTCGCCGATGAACTTCTCGGGGACCCCGCGGAGGGTCCGCAGCTCCTCGGTGACCGTGTCGTAGAACTGACCGAGGACCTCGCGCGCCCGCTCGGGGTCCAGACGCTGCGCGAGCCCGGTGGAATCCACGAGGTCCGCGAACACGATGCTGATCACCTTGCGTTCCTGCGTCTGGAGCGAGGACGTCACGACGGTGCCGCAGTTCGGACAGAACCGCGCATCCTCCGGAAGGGACTGGCCGCATACCGCGCAGGTCACCCGGCAAGCATAGGGGGAGGCGCCCACGCGCCGGGCTCCGTCTCACCGCCGCTCGATGCGCTGCGTCCCCCGGCCCTGGCTCCACGTCTCGATCACCAGGTGGTCGGCCGGCTCGCCCACCCTGATCACCGTGAGCTCGGTGATGTCGACCAGGAAGAGATCGAAGGCACCGGGAGGCGTCTGCGGCTGCGCCTCGACGAAGAGCGCCTGTGAAGCCGGGTCCTGCACCTCGGCCACGGAACCGGCGATCTTCGCGTCCCCCGGCCAGTCGGAGGGCTGCGCGTCATCCGGATCGGAACTCGACGTGTGAAGCGCCATCCTGGGGTCCCGACGGAGGTCGGCGCCCTTCCGCGACCCGGGCATCATCCCGAGCCAGAGCTCGCCGCGGGCAAACGTCGTCTCGACGCCGCTGACTCTCGGCGCGCCGCCGTGCCGCACCGTCGCAAGGATCTGGTGCCGGTGCGCGTCGAACCGCTCCCGCGCGGATGCGGCGAGGTCGGGAGCCGCACGCATCACCTCGTCCCACGTCGCCATGGATGTCATCGTCCCACGCGTCCCGGACACGGCCGTCGCTCCCTGTCGAGTAACGTGACACGGCTTCCGATGCGGCGTCGCGAGGAGGAGACGATGAGTGGCCCCGCGTTCCTGTTCGACCTCGACGGGACCCTCGTCGACAGCGTGTACCACCACGTGCTGGCGTGGCAGGAGGCGCTCGACCGTGACGGGATCCGCCTGTCCGTGTGGCGGATCCACCGAAAGATCGGGATGAGCGGCGGGCTGCTCGCCAACGCGATGCTGCGGGAGACCGGGCGGGCGGTAACTCCTGAGGACGCCGCCCGCCTGCGCCGCTTCCACGCCGAGGCGTACGGCCGGTGGCTCGACCAGGTCCGGCCCTTACCAGGCGCGGTGGAGTTGCTCGAGCGCCTCACCGAGCTCGGTGTCCAGTGGTCGATCGCCACGAGCGGGTACGCGGAGAGTGCGGGTCCCACGATCGAGATGCTGCAGGTGCCTGAGGGGGTGCCGATCGTGACGCGCGACCTCGTGGAACACGCGAAACCGGATCCGGATCTGTTCCTGAAGGCGGCGGAGCGGCTGGGCGTCGACATCGAGGACTCCGTGGTGGTGGGCGACAGCGTGTGGGATCTGCTGGCGGCCCGTCGGGCCCGGGCGCTCAGCGTGGGACTCCTCTCCGGCGGCTACGGCGAGGAGGAGCTGCAACGCGCGGGCGCCTACCGCGTCTACCAGGACCCCGCCGACCTGCTCGCCCACCTCGACGAGCTCGGCGTCAGGAGCGACGACCGGTGATGACTCGTTCGTACCTGACGACGTCCCGGTAACGCCCGAACCTGCCGCCCGGCTCGCTGAAGGGCGTCTCGCGAGTTGACAAACCGACCGGTCGGTTTGTACGCTCACGCAGCACCGATGCGGGAGCGATGGGATGCAGCAGCCTGAGGCGAGCCAGGACCGCGCGGATCGTTCACGCCGTGCGATCTTGGACGCGGCCGCCCCGGTCTTCGCCGACGGTGGCTACGCGGGCGCCTCGCTGAACCGGATCATCGCGGCGTCGGGCCTCACGAAGGGCGGCTTCTACTTCCATTTCCCGTCCAAGCAGGCGCTGGCGCTCGCCGTGATCGCAGATCAGAACGAGCGCTGGTTCGGCGGCGTCATGGCCGAGGCGGGCCGGCACCCGCGAGCGATCGATCGGTTGTTCGCCGTTCCGCGGATCCTCGCTCGGACGACGGCGCGAGGGCAGGGACCCGCGAGGCTCCGCAAGCTGGTGGATGAGCTGTCCCGGGACGCCGCGCTTCGCGACGAGGTGTGCGGATCCATCCGGATCGGGATCGAAGCCACGGCGGACCAGTTCCGCGAGGCGCAGGCGGAGGGATCGATCCGGTCGTCCCTCGACCCCGACGAGATGGCCGAGATCTGCGTCGGCGCGTTCGTCGGGATGCAGACGCTGACCGAGCAGCTGGGGGACGGCGGGCTCGAACGAAGGGTGGAGTCCCTGATCGCGTTCGTGCGCGCGGCGACGACCGTGCGCCCGGAGGGAGGAGAGGAACGATGACGCACAGCAGCTACGACGTGATCGTCGTCGGGGCGAGGGTGGCGGGGTCCTCGACCGCGATGCTCCTTGCGCGCAGCGGTCTGCACGTGCTGGTGGTGGACCGCGCGAGCTTCCCGTCCGACACCATGTCCACGCACCAGGTCCAGCTGCCCGGCGTGGCCGCGCTGAAGCGGTGGGGCCTGCTGGAGGCGATCGAGGACGCCGGCACGCCGGCGGCGCAGAACGTGCGGTTCGACACGCCGATCGCCGTGCTCGAAGGACGATTCCCCTCGTTCGAGGATGTCGACGCGGTCTTCAGCCCACGCCGCACGCTGCTGGACGCCGGCCTGCTGGACGCCGCGCGGGCGGCGGGCGCCGAGGCGCGGGAGCGGTTCACGGTCGATGAGCTGGTGGTGCAGGATGGCCGCGTCATCGGGATCCGTGGACGCGAGGCTAACGGCCCGCTGGTAACGGAGCGCTCGTCGCTGGTCGTGGGCGCGGACGGCAAGCATTCGATCGTGGCCCGGGCCGTTGACGCCACGGTGGAGCGCGAGGAGCCGCCGAGCACGGTCGCCGCCTACACGTATTGGAGCGGCCTTCCTACCGATGGTGGCGAGCTCTATCAACGCGACCGGCAGGCGGTGGGCCTGTGGCCGACGAACGACGAGCTCACGATGAGCTACGTGGCGTGGCCGATCGAGAGGTTCGAGACGTTGCGGTCCGACATCGAGGGGAACCTGGTGGCGACATTGGAGGCCGCAGGGCTCGGCGATCGCGTTCACGCCGCCGAGCGTGTCGAGCGGGTCCGGGCGACGCCCGACGTGCCGAACGCGATCAGGGTGCCGTACGGACCCGGATGGGCGCTGGTGGGCGACGCGGGCGTGGTCATGGATCCGATCACGGGCCAGGGGATCGGCCACGCCATGCGCGACGCCGAGCTGCTCGCCGAGGCGGTGACGGCCGGGCTCGGCGGCGCCCGCCCTCTCGACGACGCCCTCGCCGGTTTCCGGGCGGTACGCGACCATGACCGCATCCCGATGTGGGAGTTCACGAGGGAGATCGCGTCGTTGGGGCCGCAGAGAGCCGAACAACGGGTGCTCTTCCAGGCGCTGGCAGGGAACCCGGCGGAGACCGAACGGTTCCTGGGGGTCATGACGGGTGCGTTGCCGGTCCGCGACTACTTCAAGCCCGCTAACCTTCGCAGGGTGATCGGGTTGCGGGGGTTCGCGAGGATCGCGATCGGGAAGGCGCGCGGCGACCGCGCCGCCTGAGATCCACGCGATGGAGCTCGGGATCTACACGTTCGCCGAGCTGCAGGAAGACCCCCTCGACGGGCACACGATCAGCCCGCAGCAGCGGATGCGGGACCTCATCGAGGAGGCCGAGCTGGCCGACCAGGTGGGCCTGGACGTCTTCGGCGTGGGGGAGCATCACCGTCCCGACCTCATCGTCTCGGCACCGGCCGTGGCGCTCGCCGCCGCCGCCGAGCGAACCAAGGCGATCCGACTCACGAGCGCGGTCTCGGTCATCAGCTCCGACGACCCGGTGCGCGTGTTCCAGGACTTCGCGACGCTCGACCTGCTGTCGGGTGGCCGGGCCGAGATCATGGCGGGCCGTGGCTCGTTCGTGGAATCGTTCCCGCTGTTCGGCTACGACCTGAGCGACTACGACGACCTCTTCGCCGAGAAGCTGCAGCTCCTGATGAAGCTTCGCGAGGACGAGCACGTGCGGTGGTCCGGCAGCCACCGGCCGCCGCTGGATGGCCAGGGCGTGTACCCGCGCCCGCTGCAGGAGACGCTGCCGATCTGGGTCGCCGTCGGCGGCGCGCCGGAGTCTGCCTTCCGTGCGGGGACCCTCGGGCTGCCGATGGCGCTCGCGATCATCGGCGGCTTGCCCGAGCGCTTCGCGCCGTTCGCCGACCTGCACCGCGACGCGGCGCGACAGGCGGGCCACGATCCTGTCCCGGCGCTCAGCATCAACTCGCACGGCTACGTCGCGGGGACCTCGCAGCAGGCCCTCGACGAGTCGTTCCCCTACGCCGCGTCGATGATGAACAAGATCGGCCGCGAGCGTGGTTGGCAGCCGATGACGCGTGATCAGTACGACGCAGCGTCGACGCTGCGCGGCGCGAACTTCGTGGGATCCCCGGCCCAGGTGATCGAGAAGATCCTGTTCCAGTACGACATCTTCCGTCACGAGCGGTTCCTGGTGCAGTTCACGGTCGGCACGATGCCGCATCCCAGGATCATGCGGTCGATCGAGCTGCTCGGGACGGAGGTGGCGCCCTGTGGTGCGGGCCGAGGTTGCTCGGCGCGAAGCGAGCTTGGGTGGGAGTACCCGGGTCGCTCCCCCTCCACCTGCGGCCAGGACGGATGGGAAGAGGCCGCCGACTACGCGCTGACCTGGGCACTGCGACACGCCGCGCCGAGCTCCTGATGGGGAGCCGCCGCGTAAGGTCACGAACGAAGGGGGCGTGAAGCCGTTCGCGGAGATGACCGAATGGTCACGTGGCAAGCCCGAAGAATCCCTCCAGCACAGGAGCCACGACCTCCGGGGCCGCCCCGTGGTCCTGCCCTTCCAGGGTTCGGCGCCGCGCGTCGGGAAGGACATCCACGAGCGCTTGAACGGCGTTGCGTGCCCACGCGGGGCTGGCTCCGCCGTCCATCACGAGCGTGGGGGCCCTGACGGAGGCCCACCGATCGGCCGGCAACGGCATGCCCGACATGTTGTCCCCCATGACGGCTCCGTCGTAGGGGAGCGTGTGAGCGAGTCCCTCCATCGCCGGCCACATCGGCGACCTCCGCATCTGGGCGACCGTGTCCTCGGGCACGCCGACACCGGTCGTCATGAAGTACGCGACGGCGTCCCCCCGGTGACCCGACGACACCAGCTCGGCAAGGTGCTGGAGGTATTCGTCGGGCAGTGCAGGACGGCTGTCGTCGACGATGAACGGAGGCTCGTACAACGCGAGCTTGGTGAGGGCCGTGCCGCGAGCCGCCGCCTCGAGTGTGAGCGCCGCCCCCGACGAGTGGCCGAAGGCGAACGCCGATCCGCCCACCTCGGCGATGAGGGCGTCGATGTCCTCGATCTCCCGTTCGACGGCGTAGGGCGGCGCGTCGCCGCTGTCGCCCCGACCCCGGCGGTCGTAGGCGATCACCGTGAAATGGCGTGCCAGGAGCGCGGCCAGAGGCGCGGCCGCCCGTCGATCGCTCAAGGCGCCCGCCACGAGGACGATCGGCGTCCCCTTACCCGATCGATCGACCGCGATCGTGGTGCCGTCCTTCGACCTGACGTCGTTCATGCGATCACCTCCGAGTTCCGTCCGATCCCTTGGTCGTTCTCCCTCACCCGGGTCGGACTCGTTGTTGTGATCCAAGGATTAGTCTGCTTCCTCGAGCATCCGCTATCGGAGGGAGAGCGACCATGGACGGCGTCGTGCACTTCGAGATCCCCACCGACGATGTCGCCAGGGCCAGGGAGTTCTACGGCGCGGCGTTCGGCTGGCAGCTGCCCGTGGTGGAGGGGATGGACTACACGCTCGCGATCACCACGGCGGTCGACGAGAAGACGCAGCGGCCGGCGGAGGCCGGCGCGATCAACGGTGGCTTGATGCACCGGTCCGCGGCGACGCCGCATCCGGTGATCACGATCGGCGTCGAGTCGATCGACGACTCGTTGAAGAAGATCGAGGACGCCGGCGGCAGCGTCGTCACCCCCAACACACCCATCCCGGGCATGGGCGCGTTCGCGTACTTCAGGGACAGCGAGGGCAACGTGGTCGGCCTGTTCTCACCCGCCGGCTGAGCGCGGAGGCCCTCGGCCAGACGGAACCGATCACTCGATCGGCCGGGCTGATGGCAAGATACGCGCCGATGGATCCCGCGCCCGAGCGCCTCGTCCTTACGCCGGAGCTTCTCCTCGACGTCCGGACCCCGGCAGAGCTGGCGCTGTCGCCGGACGGACGTTGGATCGCGTTCGCGCTGAACGCCACGGTCGCCGACCACGGCTCGTTCGTGCCGAGCGATCTTTGGGTCGTGGGAACCGGTGGCGGGGCTGAGGCCCTGCAGCTCACGAGGGGACCGTCCAGCGACGTGACGCCGGCATGGTCGCCCAACGGCGCGCGTTTGGCGTTCCTTTCCGATCGGCTCACCCCGGGCCACCACCTTCCGTACACGATGGCTGCCGAGGGCGGCGAGGCGGCCCCGGCGGCGACGCTGAGGGGATCTGCGGAGAGCGTGGCCTGGTCGAGCGACGGCCGCCGTCTGCTCGTGGTCGCCGCGGATCCCGGCTCCTACGGGATCGATTGGAGCGCGCGCGCCGTGAAGGGCGCCGGCCCGGATCCCGATCCCATCGTCCGCCGTCGCGGGGACGCTAGGCGACGGTTGTTCCTGATCGACCTCACCTCGGGCGAGGTGACCCAGAGCGGTCCGCCCGACCTCAGCGTGTGGGAGGCGGACTGGGACGGTGCCGACACCGTCGTGGCGATCGTGTCCGAGGATCACACGGGGTCGGGCTGGTACCAGGGGGTGGTCGCCCGGCTGGATCTGACGGCGCGTACGGCCCAGACCGTGTACGAGCCCGCGTGGCAGACGGAGGGGTTGGCGTTGTCACCGGACGCGGATCGCGCCGCGGTGGTGGAGGGGTACGCGAGCGACCACGGGCTCCTCTCGGGAAGCGTCATGCTGATCGACCTCGCGACCGGGGCGACGACCGACCCGTGGCCGACGTTGCAGACGGTCGGCCGGGTCGACTGGTGTGACGAGGGATCCCTGTGGTACGCACGGACCGACGGGACCGGCAACGCCTGCGGCCGCATCTGGCTCGACGGGCGGCAGGAGGAGCCTTGGCGGGACGACGCCTTCATCGGTGACGCCATCACGACACCTGCGTGCGCGATCGCCGAGGGCGCGGCGGACATCTGGACCACGCACCAAGCGCACGGTCGCCCGCCGGAGCTGGCCCGATTCGATCATGCGAGCGGCGCCTGGGTTCGGCGCACGTCGTTCAACGACGCCATCGCGCGAGGACGGGTGTTCCCCGATGTGCGCACCATCCGGTGGATGGGCGAGGGCGGCGTGGAGATCGAGGGTCGATTGATGACGCCGCACGGCGCCCACGGCCCGCTGCCACTCATCGTGTGCGTGCACGGAGGGCCCACGTGGAACTGGGGCGCGTACTTCTCGGACTCCGAGCCGAACGCCGTGCTGCTGTCGTCGGCGGGTTACGCGTGCCTGCAGCCGAACCCGCGAGGAAGCATCGGCCGCGGGCACGCGTTCGCGCAAGGTGTCATCGGCGACGGCGGCGGCATCGACTTCCGCGACATCATGGCCGGCGTCGACGACTGTATCGCTCAGGGTGTCGCGGACCCGGAGCGGCTCGGGATCTCGGGCCTTTCCTACGGCGGCTACATGGCGGGCTGGGCCGTGGGGCAGACGGATCGGTTCGCCGCCGCCGTGGCCATGTCCGTGGTGTCGAACTACGTGTCGTTCCACCTCACCTCGGAGGTGTGGTGGTACGACCACACCATCCTGGAGGGCGACTGGGACGACCCGGCGAGCCAGTACGCGGATCGGTCGCCGGTCACGCACGCGCATCGGTGCACGACGCCCACCTTGATCCTTCAGGGAGCGGAGGATCGCTGCACTCCGGTGAGCCAGGCCCAGGAGCTCTTCAGCGCGATCGCGGAGACGGGAACCGAGGTGGAGCTCGTGGTGTATCCGCGCGAGGGTCACGTCCCGCTCGAGCGCGCTCACGCGCTCGACGCGATCCGCCGGACGCAGGATTGGTTCGACCGGCACCTGCGCGAGGGGCGTACGACGGGGTCGCCTCGGATGTGGGCCGAATAGGGTTCGGTACACTCCCACTCGTTCCCGACCCGCGGAGTCGTTGATCCATGGCACGAGTGATCCTGATCGCCTGGGACGGCGCCGATTGGCGCATCCTCGACCCTCTGCTCGAGCAGGGCGCCCTGCCGAACCTTCAGGCGCTCATCGACAGGGGGCAGAAGGATGTCCTGCGCTCCACGGTCCCCACACACTCATGGAGCGCGTGGCCCTCCTTCCTCACCGGGGTCGATCCCGTCGATCACGGCGTGTTCGACATCCTCGAGCCGGTGCCGGGTACCCACAAGGCGTTCCCCGTCACCTACAAGTCGATCCACGCGCGAACGTTCCTGGACGACCTCACCGCGGCGAAGAAGAACATCCTCATGCTGGACGTACCGCTCACGTTCCCACCTCCCGACATCACCGGGAACCTGATCGCGGGTGGCGTGCTTCCCAAGAACCGCACCGTGAGCCACCCCGCCGACCTCCAGGACACCCTTTCGAAGGCCGGTCGGGAGTGGCCGATCAACGGCATGAGCTGGACCACCTATCGCAACAAGCCTGACGCTTATCTCGACGAAGCGTTCGAGGTCACCGGCAAGCGGATCAAGGCGGCCGAGTGGCTCATGGACCACACCGAATGGGACCTGATGGCGTCCGTGTGGGTGAGCGTGGATCGCACCCAGCATGCCCTCAGCAACTACGTCGCCCCCGACCACCCGGACTACGCGAGGAACAAGGACACCCGCGTCGGCAAGAAGGTCGCCGACATCTACCGCCAGCTCGACGACTCGATCGGCGTCATGGTGAGCCATGCGAGTGAGGACGACACCGTCCTGTTCATCTCCGACCACGGGTTCCAGTCGTGCACGCGCACGATCAACATGGATCATCTGCTGAAGGACTTCGGTTTCCTCGAGTTCTCTGCCTCCAACGCCATCTTCGGACCGATGCAGTGGGGCCCGGTTCGCACCGCCGCCCGCAAGGTGTACGACGTCCTTGGCCTGCACGGGAAGGTTTCGCTCCCGCAGTCGGTGAACTGGCAGAAGACGAAGGCCTTCACGTCGATCCGTTCCACCGGCGAGGGCGTCAGCATCAACCTCGCCGGCCGCGAGGTCGACGGCGTCGTCGATCCCGGTGACTACGACAAGCTGCGGGACGCCATCATGGACCGCCTCGGATCCTTCGTGGATCCCAAGACCGGCACGAAGCC
This sequence comes from uncultured Actinomycetes bacterium, assembly GCA_963850315.1. Taxonomy (GTDB): domain Bacteria; phylum Actinomycetota; class UBA4738; order UBA4738; family HRBIN12; genus JAOUEA01. The sequence goes on along the minus strand of CAWKKN010000007.1, from coordinate 166,093 downwards.
GGTGAAGGAGATCCACAAGCGGGAGGAGGTCTTCCAGGGTGCCTACGCGGACAAAGCGCCCGACATCCTCATGGTCCCCGCCGAGGGCTACTCGCTCACCCACGCGAAGGCCTCCCTCGAGGACGCCGACTGGGTGAGCGGGGACCATCGCATCGAAGGCACGATCGTCGCCGTAGGCCCCAACGTGCGGCCCTTCGAGCAGCCGCCCGCGCTCATCGACATGGCGCCCACGATCGTCGCCGCGCTCGACGCACCCACCGCGAGCAAGGCCACGGGCCGGGTGCTGACGGAGATCCTCGGCTCGAGCGCCCACATCACGCAACGCGAGCCCGCGGCCGCCTCCGTTGCGATCCCGGGGATGGCGATCCCCGGAATGGGCGGCGAGTCCGCGGTGAACGAGACCGAGGCCGACGAGATGGAAGAGCACCTCCGCGGCCTCGGCTACATCGAGTAGCGCACCTCGCCCGGCGTGCGAGAGCCCGGGCCGGCAGAGCGCCCGGGCTCTCGGTACCGCGCTGATGCCTTGGTCACATGACCTCGATCGTCTCGAAGACCATGATGTCGGCCCCACCCTGAAGGACCGGGCAGCCCTTCGCGAGGGTGGTCGCCGCGTCGAGTGAGTCCGCCTTCAGGATCGTGTATCCGGACGCCGACCCGCCGCCGCTGCCGTCGGAGACCGACCCGTCGGCCGCGATCGTCTTCGCCTGACCGGAGAACGGGTTCCCCTGGTCCTTCACCGCGGAGCCCAGTTCCGTGAACCACGAGGTCCAGGCGGCCATGACCTGCTTCTGTTCCTCCTCCGTCTCGGGCATGGAACCGCCCTGGAAGAGCAGCACGTAGTCGCTCATTCGGATCCTCCTCCGGCGCGGCGCTCGGTGCCCCGCACATCTCTACGACGAACGGGACCGCCGATTCTCGACACTTCCGTTTCGGGATCGCTTGGGGCGGTCCACCTCGCCGCGCGACGACGGAGCCCGGCCCTCAGACGGCCCAGAGCGCCCCCCCGTTGACGGGCAGCTTCCTCAGCTCGTCACGGAGTGCCTCCAGGGACTTCAGGTCGAGCTGCAGCAGATCGGCCGGAGGCCGGTACAGCGCCTCGGACAACCGTTCCCGCGTCTGGATCCCCAACAGCGTGAGGATCAGCGTCTTCACGCGCCGGTCCGACGGCGAGGCGCGACGCTCCACGAGGCCGCGCTCCTCCAAGCGATCGGGCTCGCCACCGACGCCAAGAGCGGCCTGCTCGAGCGCCTCCATTCGCTGCCGATGGCCCGTTCCGCGGTCCTCACCGGTCGCACGACCGCGGACCTCACGCGCGATGTCTTCGTCGTGATCCTCATGCTCGTGGTGGGGATCGCCGTGGGATTCCGGATCCACACCAACCTGTTCGGACTGATCGCCGGAGAGTTGCTGGTGCTCCTGTTCCGCTACGCGATGTCGTGGATCGTGGTTCGCCCCACTCGCGGTGCGTCCCTACCGGAGGAACTCTTAGGCTCCCGCATCACGGAGGGCGTCTCCTCGCCTGCGGTCGTCATTACGTGACGCTTTGCCGTGATGTCCGACACGGCCGCTCGGGTCCGGGATACTGGGCGCGCCGTGGGAACCCCTGAAGAAGCGCTCGCCGCCGCCCAGGCCGAAGAGGCCGCGCTGCCGGGCGGACGCCGTCCCGAGGAGATCCAGGACCGCCTCACGATCCTGGCGGGGACCGGCCAGAACATCGTGGGCCTCGCGGTGTTCGTCATCGCGAGCTTCGCGATGAACATCCTGATCGCCCGCGCCTTCAAGAACGTCCCATCCGCGTTCGGGCAGATCACGCTGATCACCCAGCTCGCGTTCGTCGTCGGCGCGGCGACGCGGTTCGGGATGGACATGGCCGCCGTGCGGCGCGTCGCGATCGAGGTCGGTCAGAAGCACGCGGGCCGCTCGCGGGCCATCGTGCGGATCGCCATCGAGATCGCGGCCGTCGTGAGCGTGGTGGTGGCGCTGGTGGTGTTCGCCCTCGCCGGCCCCATCGGGAGCGTGCTGAACGTTCCCGGAGCCGCCGTGCGGGCAGCCGCCGTGGCGCTGATCTTCGTCGCGATCGCGCAGGTCTATCTGGGCGGCAGCCGTGGCTTGAAGATCATGCGACACACGCTGTACGCGTACTGGATCGGGCAGTCGATCGGATGGATCGTGCTCACGTTGATCCTGTGGAGCGTGGTCGGCAGGACCGTGCCCGTCACGGTGTCTTCTTACGCGTTGTCGTGGGTGTTGGCGACGGCGATCGCCTTCTGGTCGTGGCGTCACGCCACCCGGACGTTCGAGTCGATGCCCGCCGAGCGAGGCGAGGCGGGCGCACTCGTCCGGTACGGGGCGCCCAGGGCGCCCGCGGCGCTGCTCAGCCAGGCGCTCTTCTACACGGACCTCGCCGTCCTCGCCCACTACTACCCGGGCCGCGACGTCAGCGTCTACGCGGCGGCGATCCGCGTGGCGCAGGCCCTCGTGCTCTTCCTCACGGCCGTGTCCTACATGTTCAGCCCGTTCGTCGCCGACCTGTACGAGCGGCATCTGCACGACCGGCTGAACGCCCTGTTCAAGCAGGTCACCCGCTGGACCATCGGCGGAACCATCCCGCTCCTCCTGCTCTTCCTGGTGGCTCCCGCCGCCGTGCTGAAGGTCTTCGGCGGGTCGTACGGCCAGGGCAGCTCGTGGCTGCGCATCCTGTTGATCGGTCAATGCGTCAACGTGAGCGTCGGCGCTGCGGGCTTCGTGCTCATCATGGTGGGCCGGACCGGATGGGATCTGCTCATCTACGCCCTGTCCTTCCTGATCGACCTCACGATCGCGCTTGCGCTGGTGCCGTCCCACGGCGCTGAGGGTGCGGCGATCGCGCAGTCGACGGCGCTCGTGTTCTCCAACGCGCTTCGGTTGTGGCTCGTGTGGCGATTCGTGCACATCCAGCCGTACGACCGCTACTATGCGCGGCTGCTGATCCCGACGGCGGTCGGCGCGGTGGTGATGATCGCGGTGCACTCCGTCACGGCCGGGCCCAAGTGGGGCATCGACCTCCTCGCGACCGGCGTGATCGGGGGCGCCGCCTACTACGTCGCACTGCTCTTCTTCGGCCTGACGCCGCAGGAGAAGCAGGGCGTGATGGGGCTGCTGTCGCGCGTCCGGCGAGGTCGCACGCGCGTGGCATGAGCTTCGCGATCCGCGCCGTCGAGGAGGACGACCGGGGCTGGGTAGCTCCGTTCATCCGCGATCGATGGCTCGACGACATCGTGGCCGTCCACGAGGGGGCGGTCGACGCGTGGCGTGCCCTGAAGCCCTCGATCCCCTTCGCGGACGGGCGGGGGGTGCCGATCCGCGACGAGATCGAGCTGGCCCGCGACCTCTGACTACCCTTGCCGATGCTGGGGCTCCACGGCGGCGAGCCTGCGCTGCCGTTCGACCTCGCGTTTGAGGATGCGGATGCGCGACTGTACGTCCTGGAACTCCCCGAGCAGCTGGTCGCGTTGCTCGAGGAGCTCGTTCAGGGTGATCCGGAGCTCGGCATCGGGGCCTGCCGGGTCGCAGACCGCCTCGAGAGGGGGCGGGCGATGATCGTCCCGGCGCCGGCCGAGCTCCGTGGCCATCCTGCGCTCCAGCCGGCGGCCGTGCGACCGTGCGAGCACGGCTGCTGCGGCGAGCACGACGGCGGCCACGAGGCCGAGCGAGACCCAAACGGAGGTCGTCGTGCCGAACATGACGTGGCGCATCGCGGAGGAAGGGTCCCGTAGGTGACCGTATGCGGGCAATACGGAGTTCGCTGCAGGGCGTTGGTCCTGGGCCGCGTAGACTGGCCGCGGTGTCGTCACCGGATCCGGTCCGCGAGCCGCAGGCCTACCAGGCCCATCTGCTGGGGCTGCTGGGCGACGACGATCCGGCCACCGTCCAGGCCTCCACGCCGGCGGCGCTGCGAACCGTCGCATCGCTTCATCCTGGCGCAGGACCAGCCCCAGCTCATCGGGTACGATCAGGACCGCTGGGTGGACCGGCTCCACGGTGAGGACGGGCCGCCCGAACCGTTGCTCGAGGCGTTCGACGTGTTGCGTGCCGCGAACCTCGCGTTGTGGTCGTCGACTTCCCTACCGGATCGCGCGCGCGTCGGACGGCACGGCGAGCGCGGCCCCGAGAGCCTGGAGCTCTCCTTCCGCATGATCGCGGGGCACGATCGGTTCCATGTGGCGCAGGCGCGCGCAGCGCTGAACGCCACCGGCGGGTAGGCCTCAACCCCAGGCGGCCCCCAGGATCGCTGCCAGCAGGGCGATCGCGCCGGCCTTGTCGAGCGGCTCGTTGCCGTTGCCGCACTTCGGCGACTGGACGCAGCTGGGGCAGCCGCGAACACACGGACACGTCCGGATCGCGTCGAGCGTCGCGCGCAACCAGCGCTCCGAGGTCCGGAAGCCGCGCTCCGTGATGCCGGCTCCGCCCGGGTAGCCGTCGTAGATGAAGATCGTCGTCAACCCCGTGTCCTCGTGCATCGGCGTGGAGACCCCTCCGATGTCCCACCGGTCGCACGTAGCGACCAGAGGAAGGAGCCCGATCGCGGCGTGCTCGGCGGCGTGGATCGCACCGGCGAGATCGCGCGCCGACACGGCCGCCCGCGAGACAACGGTGGGCGGGATCGTCCACCAGACGGCCTTCGTCTCGAGGTGCTGCGGCGGCAGCGGCAGCGGCAACTCGTCGACGACCTCGTTCGTGCTGACGAGCCGGCGCACGTAGGACGTGACCTGGTTCGTGACGCGGACGCTGCCGAAGAAGGCGTCCACCTCACCCGTCGTGCCGCGATCGATGACGTGGCCGACGCGGATGTCGGTCATGTCGCGCGCCTGCGTGTAGTAGTCGGGGTCCGCCTCGTCCACGACGGCGACCCGATCGACGAGGTTCAGCTCGCGCACCAGGTACTGCTCGCCCAGGTGGAGGTAGACGGCACCGGGGTGCAGGGTCTTGTAGGCACGGCCTTCGTCGGCGGTCCCCAAGAGCTCACCCGTGTCGCGGATGATGATGCGGTAGATGTGGCCGCCGCCCGCGCGAACGTCCACGGCGCGGTGCGGCGGCTCCTTGCCACGATCGTGCCAGGCGTCGCGACGCAGGGTGAGCTCGCCGCGCTCGGTCATCCGTGCGAGGGCCTCCGCAACGACGCCGGGGTCTCCGAAGAACGCGAGCTCGTCCGCGCGGAGCGGGATCTCCCGTGCGGCGCAACGCAGGTGGGGCTCAAGCACGTACGGATTCGCCGGATCGATGACGGCCGCCTCGGCGGGCTTGTCGAAGAGGTCCTCGGGGTGGTGGACGAGGTACTGGTCCAGCGGATCGTCCTGGGCCACCATGATCGCGAGCGCGTCGGTGTCGCGCCGACCCGCACGCCCCGCCTGCTGCCACATGGACGCGCGCGTCCCCGGGTAGCCGGTGAGGACGGCGGCGTCGAGCGACCCGATGTCGATCCCCAGCTCCAGCGCGCTCGTGGAAGCGACAGCGAGGAGGGCACCGTCCGCGAGCCGCCGTTCGATCCGACGGCGGTCCTCGGCGAGGTAGCCGGCGCGGTAGGAGGTGATCATCGACCGCTTCTGTGCGTCCCCCACCTCGCGGCGGGCGAACTCGGCGAGCAGCTCGGCGGCGCGGCGCGATCGCGTGAAGGCGATCGTGCGCACGTCCCCCGCCGCGAGCTTCGCGACCAGCGAGGACGCCTCGGTGAGCGCGCTGCGCCGGCGACCTGTCTCCTCGTCCAGCACCGGCGGGTTCCACAACGCGAAGAGCTTCTCGCCGCGCGGCGATGCGTCCTCGACGACCTCGTCGAACTCGAGTCCCGTGAGGCGACCCGCGAGCTCGCCCGGGTTGCCCACCGTCGCGCTCGCCAGGCACCAGTGTGGGTCGCCACCGTAGTGTGCGACGATCCTGCGGAGCCGACGCAGCACCATCGCCACGTGTGAGCCGAAGACGCCACGGCAGACGTGAGCTTCATCGAGCACGATCAGCGAGAGCCGGAAGAAGAAGTCGCCCCACCGGGCGTGGTCGGGCAGCAGGGAGCGGTGCAGCATGTCCGGGTTCGTCATGACGAGGTTCGCACTCTTGCGGATCAGCGGACGTTCGGCGCGTGGCGTGTCGCCGTCGTAGACGGAGGCCTTCAGCTGGGGCAGCTTGAGGGCGCGCACGGAACGCAGCTGATCGCGCGCTAGCGCCTTGGTGGGGTAGAGGTAGAGCGCGGTCGCCTTGGGTGTCGCGAGGGCGGTCGCCGCGAAGGCGGCGTTGTACACGAGCGTCTTGCCGCTGGCGGTGCCGGTCGCCATCACGAGCGGCGTCGAGCCGCGCAGGATCTCGAGCCCCGCCACCTGATGCGCGTACAGGCCCGTGACCCCTTGGAGACCGAGGCGCCCGATCAGCACCTCGGGCAGGTCCACCGGGAAGGGCTGCAGGACGGGATCACGTGCGGGGAAGTCGCGGACGCTCACGAGGGACGGCGCCACGTCGGGGTCGGCGGTGAGGCCGTCGAGGAACGCGTGCGGATCCACGCGTCCAGGCTATCGGCGCCCGTTGGGGGCAGACGGCTGTGGGAGGATGCCGCGGACATGGCCTGGCTGGTCCTGCTGCTCGCGCTCGCGGTCATCCTTGTCGGGGCCGAGCTCTTCACGAACGGCGTCGAGTGGGTCGGTACGGGGCTGGGGCTGTCGGAGGGCGCCGTGGGATCCGTGCTGGCGGCCGTCGGCACCGCGCTGCCCGAGACGATCCTGCCGATCGTCGCGATCGTCGGAGGGAAGCCGTCGGGCGACGACATCGGGATCGGTGCGATCCTGGGCGCTCCGTTCATGCTGACGACGCTGGTGATGTTCGCGCTCGGCCTCACGGTGGTCCTGGTCGCGCGCCGCGGCGGCCGGGGGGAGGAGCTGGAGCACGACCCCGGTGTGCTCTCGGCGGACCTCGCCTATTTCCTGGTGATGTACGCCCTCGCCCTCGCCGCGGGCCTTCTGCACGTGAAAGCCGTGAACGTGCTACTCAGCGGCATCCTGTTGGTCGGCTACGGCTGGTACGTGCGGCGTCACTTCGCCAGCTCCGGTGGACGGGCCGAGGAAGCGGAGGCCGTCGGCGAGGTGCGGCCGCTGCGCCTCATGCGTCTGCTACGACGTCCCGGGTCGCCGTCGATCGTGCTGAGCTCGCTCCAGACCCTGGTGGGGCTCGGCGTCATCCTGGGGGGAGCGCAACTGTTCGTGGACGGCGTGGACGAGCTCGCGCACCGGTTCAGCATCTCCCATCTCGTGTTCTCCCTGCTGGTGGCCCCGCTCGCCACCGAGCTGCCGGAGGCCCTGAACGCCAGCGTGATCTGGGCACGCCGCGGCAAGGACGTCCTGGCCGTGGGAAACATCACGGGCGCCATGGTCTTCCAGGTGACGTTCCCGGTGATCATCGGATTGCTGTTCACGCCATGGCGGCTGAACTTCGAGGCGGGCGTGGCGGCCGGCATCGCACTCCTCGCCGGCGGGATCATGCTCGTCACCGTCCACATGCGTGGTGCGCTCAACGCGAGACTGTTGTTGCTGCAAGGGCTGCTCTACCTGGGCTACGTCGCGTTCGTGCTCACTCGGGCGTAGGGGATCATCCCTTCGGCTGGTTCGCCGTCGGACTGGGTGGGGTGTTCGCCTTCGTGAGCATCCCGTCGGCCTTCACGTCGTTGAAGATGCGGGCCTTCCACACGGGGTTGAGGACCACCACCGACTGCGAGCCGATCATCCCGGTGCCCCCCGGCAGCACGACGTTCTGGACGTTCTTCACCGGGATCTCCGAGGACGTGAACGCGAGTTGCATGACCTCGCCGAGTGGGACGTCCGTCGTCATGTTCGACATGCCGGCGCCGAGCCATGTGAACATGTTGCCCGGATCGGCCTTGTAGTCCGCGTGGAACTGCGCGAGCGCCGCCAGCATGAGCCGGCCCTGGTTCTCCGACCGCGCGAAGTCGCCCTCGAGCATGCTGTGGCGGTCGCGCGCCATCGAGAGCGCCTGCACGCCGTTCAGCCGCTGCACCCCGGGCTGCAGGTTCGCCCGCGAGTAGCTGGGGTCGTCGAACCGGAAGGGGACGTTCATCGTGAGCCCGTTGATCCCGTTGATCATGTTCGTGAAGCCCCAGAACGTCGTGATGGCCCAGTAGTCGATGTGCACGCCCGCGAGGCTCTCGATCGTCTGGACCATCAGCGCGGGGCCGCCGTAGAAGAGAGCGGCGTTGACCTTCGAGGTGCCGTGGCCCGGGATGTCCACCCACGAGTCCCGCGGGATGCCCACGAGCGTCGCGTGGTGCTTCGCCGGGTTCAAGAAGATGAGATGGATCGAGTCCGACAGCGAGTGCATCACGTCGTCGCCCGGCCGCGCGCCGCTGCCCACCGCCAGGATCACGATGGGCTTGTCGCCCGTGAGCGACGGCGTGTACCCGGCGTGGGCCTTGCCCAGCGCGATGCCCGACGAGTCGGCATGCGCGGACATGGGGCCGATGGCTCCGATCGCCGACCCGCTCACCCATGCGGCGAGGCCGAGCACGACGACGACGAGACGCCGCCTCACGAGGCGCTCCCCGAGGCGCTCGCCGATGCCGATGCGCTCGGTGACGCTGAGCTCTTGTCGGCCCGCGACACCGAGAACGACATCACCTTCCAGGCATCGCCGTCCTTCTGCAGGATGAAGCGTCCCTGGCTCACCAGGTTCACCTTGCCGCCGCCGCTCTTGGTCGTGGCGTCGGCCTGGAAGAAGATCGTGCAGGCCACCGAGTAGGGCCGGTAGGCGCTGTCGAGCAGGACGCGCGTCTTGATCGTCGCCTTCGCCGGCTTGATCGTCGTGTACTTGTCGCCCGCCCCAGTGCCGGCCGTGAGGACGGCCAGGTGCTGTTCGGCTTGGTTCTTCGCCGGATCGGAGAAGGCCACGAAGGCCGAGTCATACGAGCCCTTCCTCCAGTTGTCGGGCACGAGGAACGCCTGGGTGTAATAGCTGTGGAGCAGCGCCTTCGCGATCGTGCCGGCCGGACCTGCGGCCTGGCTCGCCTTCTGCGTGTCGGGGTGCGCGTTGGGGTCCTGCGTGGTGGCGGGTCCCGTCGTGATGGCATGGAACTTCAGGACCTTGAACTGGAACCCGGGTGTGGGCGGCTCGCTCGACTGTGCGCCGATTATGGGACTGTTCGAGCCGCCGGTCAGCAGGATGAGGATGCCGACGATGGCGCCCAGCGCGACGAGACCGCCACCGATGAGGTATGCGGGCTTGACGGGGCGGGACTTGGGAATGTGGGCGCCTTCGGACAAAGCGTCGTCGAGCGTACCCGGCGTCTGCGAAGGTCGCCAACGCCCGGATGTGGTGCTTCCGTGACGGCGGTTCGCGGGGTTGTGGTCCCGGGCATCGGATGAGAGGGTGATGGGCCGTGACCGATCCTTCCCTGGCCTCTGGCCCGGCTCCTTCGAACCTCGACGGCGGTGTCGTCACCGTTGCGGACGGTGGTGAGGACGCCGCCGACCAGAGACCGGCCCAGCGCCGCGGGACCCTCGGGCCGGTGGGCCGGGGCTGGCTCGTGTTCGCCGGCTTCCTCCTGGCCTCGTTCCTCACGTACGCGCTCCCGATCCTCGGCACGTTCGGGAGCCACTACCTGGGCCTGGGCGGCAGCGACGCACGCCTCTACACCTGGGTCCTCGGGTGGTGGCCCCACGCCATCACGAGCGGTCTCAACCCGATGCATCCCACCGTCGTGTGGGCTCCCACCGGTGTCAACATGGCGTGGGTCACCGGGATGCCGGGGCCCTCGCTCGTGGCGTGGCCCGTCACCGCCCTGTTCGGCCCGGTCGTCGCCCTCAACGTCCTGCTGGTGCTGGCGCCGGCGCTCGCCTCCTGGGCCGCCTACCTGCTCTGCAAGGAAGTGACGCAGCGGTTCTGGCCGGCGGTGGGGGGCGGGCTGGTCTTCGGCTTCTCCACCTACATGGCGGCGCAGATGCGCGGCCACCTGAACCTCGTCCTGATCTTCCCGGTGCCGCTCGCCGTGTACCTCACCGTGCGGTTCGTGCGCGGTGGCATCTCCCGACGCGCCTACACCTTGTTGACGGCGTTGTGCTTCGTCCTGTTGCTGTCCACCACCACGGAGGTCTTCGCGACCTTCGCGATGTTCGGCGCCCTGGCGTTCGCGGGCGCCTACGTGTTCGCCCGGCAGATCCGGCCACAGCTGCGCAAGGCGCTGCCGGCGATCCTCGTGGCCGGGCTGCTCATGGCGGTCGTGACCGCACCGTACCTGTGGTACGCCTCGCACGGGATCCCGTCCCAGCCCGTGCGCGGCCTGAACAACGGCTCGTCGATCGACGCCCTCGGCTGGTTCATGCCCCGAACCATCATGACGTTCGGGGGCCATCAACTGAGGAGCACCACCGCCCATTTCACCGCGAACGCCAGCGAGGACGGCGCCTATCTCTCGCCCGTGCTGCTGCTGATCCTCGCCCTCGCGCTGATCCGGGGCCGGCGCGACCGCACCACGCTGTTGCTCTTCGCCTTCGTCGCCGTCGCCGCCGTGCTCGCGATGGGCGCCGTGCTGCGCGTGAACGGTCACTCCGTCTTCTCGGCGATGCCGTGGGCGCTCCTGAGCCGATTGCCGCTGATCGGCAACGCCCTCACGCAGCGCTTCACGCTCTACGTCTGGCTCGCGATCGCCGTCATCGTGGCGCGCTGGCTCGCGATATCCCGCTCGGACAGCGGCGCCTGGTTCGCCTGGATGGCGGTGGCGCTCTCCCTGGTGCTGGTCTACCCCAACCAGTGGCAGTCCCCGCTCCACCAGCCCGCGTCGGGCCCCGCCTTCTTCGCGGACGGCGCCTGGCGGGGGATCGTGCCGAAGGGCTCCACGATCCTCATCGTGAAGCAGTCCGGCCGCCACTTCATCGGCCAGGAGATGTTGTGGCAGGAGATGACCGGCTACGGGTTCCGCATGCCGCAGGGATACACCGGGCCCGAGCCACCGGAGTTCGCGCACGACGCGGTGTGGAGCTCGCTGCGCACAGGGGCGTTGTTCGGTGTCACCTCGACCGGGCTGCACGCGTGGTTGAAGGACCACGGTGTCACTCACATCGTGGTGGTGCTGCCGAGCCTCCTGCAGTGGGGCCCGTTGCTGAGGGCGTCGACTGGCTCCAGCCCGGTCTCGACCGGAGGCGTCTGGGTCTACACCGTCCACTGAGGCGGTCCTCGCAGGCACGACTTCGCAGGTCAGGCGTAGGCCGTTTCCCTATACTGCCCGCGTTCTCGCGGCCCTTTCGGCGGGTCGAAGCGACCGACTCCACACAACAGGAGGCTCGATGTTCGGTGTCCTTGCCCAAGAAGCTGGATCCCTGCGGGTCCTCTTCTCCTCGTCCGACAAGACCGCGCTGTGGGTGATCCTCGGGATCTCGCTCGTGGCGCTCGTGTTCGCGTACTACCTCGTCCGCGAGGTGCTGCGCGCGTCGGAGGGCACGGACAAGATGAAGGAGATCGCCAAAGCGATCCAAGAGGGGGCCTCCGCCTACCTCTCCCGCCAGTTCCGGACGCTCGCTGTATTCGTGGCGGTGATCGGCGTAGCGCTGTTCTTCATCCTGCCGGTGTCGAAGGAGGCCGTGCACTCGGCGTTCTCGATCCGGTTCGGCCGCTCGATCGCCTTCATCCTCGGCGCCGGGTTCTCGGCGCTCACCGGGTACGTGGGGATGTGGCTCGCGGTGCGGGCGAACGTCCGCACCGCCAACGCGGCGCGCGAGTCGGGACTGCGCGCCGCCGTGCGGCTGGCGTTCCGCGCGGGCGGGGTCGCAGGGATGTTCACCGTAGGACTGGGCCTCTTCGGCGCAACCGCGATCATCATCATCTACGGACGGGACGCCACCGGCGTGCTGGTGGGCTTCGGCTTCGGCGGCGCGCTCCTGGCGATGTTCATGCGTGTGGGTGGCGGCATCTTCACGAAGGCCGCCGACGTCGGCGCCGACCTCGTCGGCAAGGTGGAACAGGGGATCCCCGAGGACGACCCGAGGAACCCCGCCACGATCGCCGACAACGTCGGGGACAACGTGGGCGACTGCGCCGGCATGGCCGCCGACCTGTTCGAGTCCGCCGAGGTCACGCTCATCGCGTCCCTGATCCTGGGCGCGGCCGCGTACGCCGGATCGCCGAAGGGCGCCATCATCGGGGTGATGTTCCCGCTGTTCATCCGGGCGGTAGGCGTCGGGACGTCCATCATCGGCATCCTGGCCGTCACGCCGCGCACCGAGAACGAGTCGGGCATGAAGGCGATCAACCGCGGGTTCTTCGTCTCGGCGTTCATCTCCGCCGCCGCCGCGTTCGTGATCTCGAAGCTGTACATGGACAGCTTCAAGCCCGCCATCGCGGTTTCCATCGGCCTCGTGCTCGCCGCCGTGATCCAGGTCGTCACGCAGTACTTCACCGATACGAAGTACAAGCCGGTGCAGGAGATCGCGGAGGCCACCGTCACCGGGCCGGCCACAACGATCCTGGCGGGCATCTCGATCGGGATGGAGTCCACCGTCTACTCGGCGCTGATCCTGGCGGGGGCCATCGTGGCGGCGTACTACCTGGGTACGTCCACGGCCGAGCGCCTCTACTTCATCTCCCTCGCGGGGATGGGGATGCTCACGACGGTGGGCGTCGTCGTGTCTATGGACACGTACGGTCCCATCTCCGACAACGCGCAGGGCATCGCCGAGATGTCGGGCGAGTTCGAGGGACGGCCCGCGGAGATCCTCACCGGGCTCGACGCCGTCGGCAACTCCACGAAGGCCATCACGAAGGGCATGGCGATCGCCACGGCGGTCCTCGCGGCCACCTCGTTGTTCGGGTCCTTCGAGGAGGCGCTGCGCGGCGCCGGCTTCAACTTCCTGGGGATCCGGATCGACCGGCCGGACGTGCTGGTCGGTTTGCTGATCGGCGGCTCCGTGCCGTTCCTGTTCTCCTCGCTCGCGATCCGCGCGGTCGGGCGCGCGGCGTCGCAGGTGGTCGTGGAGGTGCGGAACCAGTTCCGCCTCCACCCAGGGATCATGGACTACACCGAGAAGCCGGACTACGGGGCCGTCGTCGACATCTGCACGAAGACCTCGTTGCGCGAGCTCATGACGCCGGGCCTGCTCGCGGTGCTTTCCCCGATCTTCGCCGGGTTCTTCCTGAGGGGCGAGGCCCTCGGCGGGTTCCTGGCCGGCGCCATCCTCACGGGGCAGCTGCTGGCGGTCTACATGTCCAACGCGGGCGGGGCGTGGGACAACGCCAAGAAGTACGTCGAGGAGGGCCACTATGGCGGCAAGGGCTCCGAGAGCCACAAGGCGGCCGTGATCGGCGACACCGTCGGCGACCCCTTCAAGGACACCGCCGGGCCCGCCCTCAACCCGCTCATCAAGGTCATGAACCTCGTCGCCCTGCTCATCGCGCCGCTCGTCGTGACGCACGCGAACGACAACGCCCTTCGTGTCGCCATCGTGCTGTTGACGGCGGGCGTGCTCGCCGCCGCGATCTACGTGTCGAAGTCTCGGGGATCCGCGCTGAGCGACGACATCAAACGGGCCAACGCCTGAACCGGCGTCGGGCGGTGGCGAGGAGGGCAGTTGGGGCTTCGGGGGTTCTTCGGGAGGGTCTCGAAGAAGGATGAGTCGCGCTTGCTCGCCACCATCGAGTCCTGGTCCTCGTCGGTTCCCGATACACAGCGCATCGCCCTCGCGCCCGACCGCACGCACGTACGGCTGGCGGGGATCGTGCGCCGGATCAGCGTCCTGCCGATCGAGGGCATCCGATCGCTCGAGGCGACCGTGACGGACGGCACGGGTGAGGTGAGCGTCGTCTTCATGGGGCGGCGCAACATCCAGGGCCTGTCGCTGGGGACCCGCGTGATCGTGCAGGGCGTCATCGGCGAGCAACGCGGCGTACGACGGATCGTGAACCCGCAGCTCGAGTTCGCCGGTTAGCCGCGCCCCCCGCCGGCGCCGGACCCTTCCGCGCTCACCGGCTGCAGCGCCCACCGGTAGCCAACACCGGGCTCCGTCAGGATGATGCAGGGCCTGGTCGGGTCGCGTTCGACTTTGTGGCGGAGCTGACTCACGAAGACCCGAAGGACGTCGAGGTCGTCGCCGTAGCCGGGACCCCAGACGCGCTCGAGCAGCCAGTTGTGCGTGAGCAGCTTCCCAGGGTGGGTGGCAAGGGTCTCGAGCAGGGCCCACTCGGTCTTGGTGAGCCGCACCCCTTCGTCGTCCCGGGTGACCTGGTGTGCGTCGAGGTCGATCAGGATCCCTTCGGATGCGAACTTCGGCGCGGACCGAACCTCGCTGGCCTCGGTGCGGCGCAGCTGCACGCGCACGCGCGCGAGGAGCTCGTCGACGCCGAAGGGCTTCGTGAGGTAGTCCTCGGCCCCCGCATCCAGCGCCTCGACCTTGTCCGACTCGTCCTCCCTGACGGACAGCACGATGATCGGGACGTCGGACCACGTGCGCAGCCTCCGGCATACGGTGATCCCGTCCACGTCCGGGAGGTTCAGGTCCAGCACGACGAGGTCGGGGTCCCACGAGTGAGCGAGGGCGAGCGCCTCCTCGCCGTCGATCGCCATCTCCACCTGGTAGTCACGGGCGACGAGCGCCCGGGACAGGGCGCGGCGGATCGCCGGCTCATCGTCCACGATGAGGATGCGGGTCTTCTTCACCGTGCGCTCTGGCCGTGCACCAGCGGCAAGGTGAGCGCGAAGGTGGCCCCTCCACCCGCCGTGTCCTCGACCCAGATCTCCCCGCCCATCAGGGAGACGAACCCCTTGCAGATCGCGAGCCCGAGGCCCGCTCCCAAACGGGGGTTCCGCTCGTCGAGGTGATAGAAGGGATAGAAGAGCTGCTCGCGCGCGGCGGCCCTGGGCAGCCCCTTGCCGTGGTCGATGACGCGGAGCATGACGGCATCGGGCGTGCGTTTCGCCTCGACGCGGATCCGCTGGTCGCCGGACTCGTTGGCGGCCTTGGCGGCATTGTCCAGCAGATTCGTCACGACCCGGTCCAAGAAGACGGCATCGCCCTTCACCAACGTGGCGTCCTCGGCGATCTGCACGTCGATCTCAAGGTCAGGCTGTTGGCGGCGGGCGCGGTTGACGCACCCGGCGACGATCTCTGTCAGATCGACCGTCTCCACCTTCGCGCGTAGCAAGCCGCCTTCGATCCGCGAGATGTCGAGGAGGTTGGCGATGAGATCGTTCAGCCGGTCCGTTTCGGCGTCGATCGCCCGAAGGGCCTCGCGCCGGTCCTCCTCCCTGGTGCCGCCCTCCTCGTCCAGCAGATCCGTGGCCGAGGCCTTGATGGCGGCCAGCGGGCTCCGCAGATCGTGAGAGACCGCGGCCAGAAGCGCCCGCCGGCTCGACTCCGTCTGGCGGTAGATCTCCGCCTCCGTGGCTGACCTGAGCAGCCGGTCGCGCTCCAGGACCAGTGCGACCTGATCGCAGAACGAACGCAGGACGCGGCTCTCGGCGGGGGAGACCGGTGGACGGTCCCCCTTGAGCACGATCATGCCGAGGAGTCGTCCGCCCACCGACAGGGGAAGCCGCTCCGGCGGCTGTTCGTCGCTCTGCGGATCCCAGGAAACCTCGAGCGGCCGGTCCGTGTCGCCGACCGTTACGTGCTCCGTGAGGCCCTGGGCGTCGCCCGTGGACTCGATGAACAGGGTGGCCGCGGAAAAGCCGAAGACGTCGCAGAGCCGACCCAGCGCCGCCCGGTAGGTCTCGGGTCCCGGGACGCGAAGCGTGAGCTCGCGGCTGAGTGCCTGGATCGTCGTCAGCTCCGCCTCGCGGAGCTGGGCGGCATGAGCCCGTTCGTTCGCGCGGGCGAGGAGCTCGGAGATCACTACGGACAGGCCGAGGAACACGAACAACACGACGACGAACTCCGGACGCCCGATCGTGAACGTGCCGTAGGGTGGGAGGAAGAAGATAGTTGAACGTCAAGAAGCCCAGGAACGAAGCGACGACCCCGGGAGCGAGGCCGCCCACCGCGGCGGCGGCCACGACGACGCAGAGGAAGCCGAACCCCTTGCTGAGCGGCGTGAGATCGTTGCGGAACGGCAGGAGCGCCAGTGTGAGCAGCGCGGTCCCCGCGATCGCGATCGCGTAGCCCGCGCCACGCAGGTGCGGCTCCGTGCGCCCGAGGCGCGTGATGAACTCCAGCCGGTGCCCCGAACCGGCGTCAGCATCCCGAGCGTTGATCCGACCGAACACGAGCCGAGCATACGCGCGGGCGCTCCGGGCTATGCTCAATGGTGGTGAGCCGGGAAGTCTGGTCGGCAGCAGCATCGTGCTGCTTGTGAGGTGTCCATGACGCAACCCGACTCTGCTCGCCCCACCGCGCGGGCCATCAAGGCCGGCCGACGTCGATTGCTCCCGAGCTGGCGGCGCGATTCGCTCCGCACCACCCTGTGGCTGATGCCCGCGGTGCTCGTCGCCGGTGTCTTCGCGCTCTTCCTGGTCACCTACGCGCTCGACCGAGCGGCCAACAGCGGTAGCGTTGCTGTGCCCTCCTGGCTGGAGGCGGCGGCCAGCCCGGACGCCGGCCGCCAGATCCTGATCGCCATCGCGGCTGCCGTGATTACGGTCATCGGGGTGGTCTTCTCGATCACCATCCTGGCCCTGACGCTCGCCTCGCAGCAGTTCGGACCGAGGATGCTGCGGAACTTCGTCCGCGACCTGGGTACCCAGCTCACGCTCGGCTTCTTCGTGGCGACGTTCGTCTACGCGATCCTGGCGCTCGGCTCCATCCGGACCGCGTTCGTCCCCCACATCTCGATCACCGTGGCCCTGACGCTGGTCCTGGGTGATCTCGGGGTGCTGATCTACTTCATCCACCACATCGCCAAGTCGATCCAGCTGCCGGAGGTGATCGCCTCCATCGCCCGCGACCTGAACGATGCGATCGACGAGTACCTTCCCGCCGGCGACGAAGCACTCGCAACGGTGTCGCGAACCCTGCGACCTTCCCTGCCAGAACTGGTCGCGCGCCTCGACGACGAGGGGGTTCCCGGTCCCGGCCCCCTCGAGCGGCTACCTGCAGTTCGTCGGGCGCGACGAGTTGGTCGCGATCGCCTCCGACGCCGACGGCGTGATCAGGCTCACGTACCGGCCCGGCCACTTCGTCCTGGCCGGCAGTCCCCTGGCGACGGTATGGCCGGGAGGCGCCGCGCCGCTCGTGGCCGGGCGACTCGCGGCCGCCCACATCACGGGGGCGCAGCGCACCCTGCTGCAGGATCCGATCTTCGCGATCGACCAGCTGGTCGAGATCGCGATCCGGGCCCTGTCGCCCGCGGTGAACGACACGTTCTCGGCGCTCACCTGCATCGACTGGCTCTCCGATGGGATGACGAGGGCCGCAGGACGAGGCTCCACCGAGGGGCTGTACCTCGATCGCCAGGGACAGGTCAGGCTGATCGAGCCCAGCCCCGACTTCGCGCGGATGGTGAACCGGTCCTTCGACAAGATCCGTCAGGCCGGCCGCACGATGCCCGCGGTGGCCATCCGGCTGATGGAGTGCTTCGGAAGGATCCTCGCCCACACGACGGCCCCGGAACAACGGGAAGCGCTCCTCCGTCAGGCCGACATGGTCATGCGTGCGTCCGAGGAGGCCATCTCGGAGGCGAACGACGTCGCCGACGTCCGTGTGCGGTACGACCGCCTCAGTGATCAGGTGATCGCCCCCGGCCGCTGAGCCGGATCCCGGCACTCATGGAGTCCCCGGATCCCGGCACTCATGGAGTCCATAGGGTGCCGGCTCGAACGCTTACGGGTTCCTTAGGTCGCCCTCCTAGGCTGAAGCCATGACGGTTGGCGTAACGCTCGGCTCGAAGAAGGGATGCATGTGTTCGACGTCCTGATGGTGTTGAGCATCGTGGTCGTGTTCGCGTTGATGGCGGCATTCGCCGCCTGGCTCGACTGGATCTAGGTAGGGAGCCCCCGATGAAGATCTCCGACATCCTCGAATTGATCGTGGCCGTGGGCCTGCTCGCCTACCTCGTCGTCGCCCTCGTCCGACCGGAGAAGTTCTGACATGGTCACCATCGTCGTCTACGTCGTTCTGCTGACGCTGCTGACGCCGCCCCTCGGCTACTTCATGTACCGGGTGTACCAGTCGGAGAAGGTCGGGCGCGTCGAGGGCGTGATCTACCGGATCATCGGCGTCGATCCGATGGCGGAGCAGACGTGGCGGCGCTACGCGGCGTGCGTGCTGTGGTTCAGCCTCTTCGCGACCTTGCTCGACTACTTCATCCTCCGGTTCCAGGCGCACCTGCCGCTGAACCCGTTGGCCCTCGCCGGTGTGAACGGGCAGGTTTCGTTCAACACCGCGACGAGCTTCACCACCAACACGAACTGGCAGGCCTACGGCGGCGAGACCACGATGAGCTACCTGACCCAGATGCTCGCCCTCACGTTCCAGAACTTCGTCTCGGCGGCCGTCGGGATGGCTGTCCTGATCGCGCTGATCCGCGGGTTCATGCGTTCGAAGACGAAGGAGCTCGGCAACTTCTGGCGCGACATGGTGCGCACCGTCGTCTACATCCTCATGCCCCTCGCTGCGGTGGTCTCGATCCTGCTCATCACGCAGGGGGTCCCGCAGACCCTGGGCACGTCCGCGGTCGCCCACGGCATCCAGGGCTTCGCGCAGACGATCGCGCGCGGACCCGTCGCTTCGCAGATCTCGATCAAGCAGCTCGGCACGAACGGGGGCGGGTTCTTCAACGTGAACTCCGCCCATCCGTTCGAGGGGGCGGGTCCCTTCGGGAACTTCCTCGAGCTGCTCGCGATCCTCGCGATCCCGGCGGCTCTCACGTTCACGTTCGGGAAGCTCGTTGGCAACGTGCGGCAGGGCTGGGCGCTCTTCGCGGCGATGATGGTGCTGTTCCTGGCCGGACTGTGGGCGACCGTGCCGCAGGAGCACTCGGCGTCGCAGGCGATGCAGACGGCGGGCGTTTCGGCCTCCGCGCCGAACATGGAAGGCAAAGAGGTGCGCTACGGCACCGACCAGTCCTCGTTGTGGGCGGTCGCCACGACCGCCGCCTCGAACGGCAGCGTGAACTCGATGCACGACAGCTACAAGCCGTTCGGGATGGTGTTCCCGATCTTCAATATCGCGATCGGCGAGGTCGTGTGGGGCGGTGTGGGCAGCGGACTCTACGGGATGATCTTCTACGTCATCATCGCCGTCTTCATCGGCGGCCTCATGGTCGGGCGTACCCCCGAGTACCTCGGGAAGAAGATCGGGGCGAGAGAGGTGAAGATCTCCGCGATCGGCGTGCTCGTCCCGTTCCTGGCGATCCTCGCGCTCACAGCCGTGGCCGTCGTGACGCCGGCCGGGCTGAGCGCGCGGCTCAACCAGGGTCCGCACGGTTTCAGCGAGATCCTCTACGCGTTCACGTCGATGGCGGGCAACAACGGGTCGGCGTTCGCCGGGCTCACGGCCAGCGGCTACTTCTACGCGATCGCCGGAGGGGTCGAGATGCTCGTCGCCCGGTTCGTTCCCTTGCTCGCCGCGCTCGCGCTGGGCGGAAGCCTGGCCAACGAGGGCATGGTTCCCGTCACCGCCGGCACCCTGCCCACCGACAAGCCGCTGTTCGTGGGGCTGCTCGACGGCGTCATCGTGGTGATCGGCGCCCTGACGTTCTTCCCGGCCCTCGCGCTGGGCTCCATCGTCGAAGGACTCTCGAAGAGGTTGTGGGGATGAGCACGCACACGGATCAACCGTTGCCCGACATCGACGAGCAGCACGGCGCGGTGCGCGCCCGGCCGCTGTTCGACGGACCGATCGTGCGGCGCGCAATCGTGGAAAGCCTGGTCAAGCTCGACCCAAGGTCGCTGCTGAAGAACCCGGTGATCTTCGTCGTGGAGGTCGTCTCGGTCATCGTGACGATCCGCATCGTCGCGGACATCGTGAGCGGCGGTCCGGTGGCGTTCGACATCGCGATCGCGGTGGGATTGTGGTTCACGGTGCTCTTCGCGAACTTCGCCGAGGCGATGGCGGAGGGCCGCGGCAAGGCGCAGGCGGACGCCCTGCGCAAGACACGTGCCGATCTGGTGGCGCGGCGACTCGGCGCCGACGGTACTGAGGAGACGATCCCCGCGACGCAGCTGCGAGCCGGCGACGTCGTGATGGTCTCCGCGGGCGAGCTGATCCCCGGCGACGGGGACATCATCGACGGCATCGCCTCGGTCGACGAGTCGGCGATCACCGGCGAGTCGGCGCCCGTGATCCGCGAGTCGGGCGGCGACCGCTCCGCCGTGACGGCCGGCACGAAGGTGCTGTCGGACTGGATCAAGGTCCGCATCACCGCCGAGCCCGGCGAGTCGTTCCTTGATCGGATGATCTTCCTCGTCGAGGGCGCGGAGCGCCAGAAGACCCCGAACGAGATCGCGCTGTCCATCCTGCTCGCGAAGTTCACGATCATCTTCCTGATCGTCTGCGTCGCGCTGCAGCCGTTCGCGATCTACGCGGGGAACCGCGTGTCGGACGCCGTGCTGATCGCGCTGTTCGTCTGCCTCATCCCCACGACGATCGGCGGCCTGCTCTCGGCGATCGGCATCGCGGGGATGGACCGCCTCGTGCAGCACAACGTCCTGGCGATGAGCGGGCGCGCCGTCGAGGCCGCGGGGGACGTGTCCACGCTCCTGTTGGATAAGACGGGAACGATCACCCTGGGCAACCGGCAAGCCGTGGCCTTCGTCCCGGCTCCCGGGGTCGACGAGAAGGAGCTCGCCGAAGTGGCGCAGTTCGCCTCACTCGCCGACGAGACACCGGAGGGACGCTCGATCGTCGTCCTGGCGAAGGAGAAGTACGGGATCCGCCAACGCGAGCTGGTCGAGACGCACGCGCAGTTCGTGCCGTTCACGGCGCAGACGCGGATGAGCGGCGTCGACCTCGAAGGCGAGGAGATCCGCAAGGGAGCCGTCGACGCCGTCGTGGGCTGGTCCGGCCAGGACATGCCGACGGAGCTGGCCCGTGAGGTGGAGCGCGTCGCCCGTGCCGGGGGTACCCCGCTCGCCGTCGCGAGGAACCGTCAGCTCCTGGGGATGATCGAGCTGAAGGACATCATCAAGGAGGGCCTCGTCGAGCGGTTCGCCCAGCTGCGCAAGATGGGCATCCGCACGGTGATGATCACGGGCGACAACCCGCTCACGGCGGCCGCGATCGCCGAGGAGTCCGGCGTCGACGACTTCCTCGCCGAGGCGACGCCCGAGACCAAGATGGCGCTCATCAAGAAGGAGCAGGAGGGCGGCGTGCTCGTCGCGATGACGGGCGACGGCACGAACGACGCCCCCGCGCTCGCCGTCGCCGACGTCGGCGTGGCGATGAACACGGGCACGACCGCCGCGAAGGAGGCCGGCAACATGGTCGACCTCGACTCCAACCCCACGAAGCTCATGGAGATCGTCGAGATCGGCAAGCAACTGCTGATCACTCGCGGATCGCTCACGACCTTCTCGATCGCGAACGACGTCGCGAAGTACTTCGCGATCATCCCCGCGATGTTCACGGCCACGTTCCCCGTTCTGGACAAGCTGAACGTGATGAACCTCACGTCGCCCCAGTCGGCGATCCTGTCGGCCGTCATCTTCAACGCACTGATCATCGTCGCACTGGTACCGCTCGCTCTGCGTGGGGTGAAGTACCGCCCGATGGGAGCGGCGGGCCTCCTGCGACGCAACCTGTTGATCTACGGGCTGGGCGGCATCATCGCGCCCTTCATCGGGATCAAACTCATCGACATGATCCTCACGGCGGTGCATTTCACATGATGAAGATCGCTCTGCGCGCTTTGGTGGCTACGATCCTGCTGGCCGTCCTCACGGGCCTCGTCTACCCCCTCGTCATCACCGGCATCGCTCAGCTGGGGATGAAGACGAAGGCCGACGGGTCCCTCGTCACGGTCGACGGGAAGATCGTGGGGAGCTCGAGCATCGGACAGGCATGGAAGGGCAACCAGTGGTTCTACGGCCGTCCCTCGGCCATCTCCTACGACGCCTCGACGTCGTCGGGATCCAACCTCGGTCCCAACAACTCTGATCTCGAGAAGGACATCGCGACCAACGCGAAAGCCATCTTGAAGGAAGAGGGGCCGTATACGCCTGGTCTCAGTGTCGCGAAGATACCCGCTGACCTCCTGACCGCCTCGGGCAGCGGCCTCGACCCGGACATCTCGGAGGCCGCGGCGCTCTTCCAGGTGCCGCGCATCGCCGCCGTGCGCCACCTGCCCGTGTCGAAGGTGAGGGCGCTGGTGCAGAGCAATGTGATGTCGCCGGACCTCGGCTTCCTGGGCCAGCAACGGGTCAACGTGCTGGCGCTCAACATCGCCCTGTCGCAGCTCGCACAGACATGATCGATGTGGCAACGGTGTCCCGATTCGTCGTCGTCCTGGGCCGGTCCACCGAGAACCTGGGAGATCCGAGGGCCCTCGTGCAGGGGGCCCTCGACCACGAGCTGGACGTAGCCGTGCTCAGCATCGGATTCCCGGTCACACCGCAGCAGCAGGCGTTCGTGGCCCAGTCCGTCGAGCTCGCGGTGGAGGCGGGGATCCGTCTCGACGCCGAGATCCTCGCGACCCCGGCCGGTCTGGCGGATCGTCTGATCGAGGGCGACGACGTCGCCGTCGCGTCGCGCGGGCTCGAGCGACGCCGGATCGAGGGGATCCTGCGCAAGCGCGGGACCGCAAGGGTGCGGTGACTACCGAAGTCCCCGTGAGATCACGTGGACGTCGATGTCGGTGGCCTTGCGGATCAGACGATTGATGAAGGACCCGTGGAAGAGCTCCTCCACGCGGGAGCGGTGAGACTCGCCGACCACGATCTGGGTCACGTTCTGGCGGTAGGCGAACCCCAGGACCCCGTCGACGTCGGAGTCCGAAGAGACGACGTCGAACTCCCCCCCCAGGCTCGCCACCAGTTCGCGCATCGACGCGAGCCACTCGTCGGACACATGCTCCTCGGGGGTGTGCACGTGCAGCACGAGCAGTTCGCCCTTGGTCCGCTGCGCGATCCGCGCGCCGCGGCGAACGAGGTCCTCTGCCAGATCCGAATGTTGGACGCAGATCAGAACCCGCTCCCTCGTGTCGGGAACACTGCGCTCCTTCGTCCACCGTTCCAGCAGCTCGTTGTCGACCTGGTTCGCGACCCGCATGAGGGCGAGGTCGCGCAGTGCCGTGAGGTTCTCGATCGTGAAGAAGCGCCGGAGCGCCAGCTCGGCCTTGCGTGGATCGGGGTAGACGTTGCCGTGCACCATCCGCCTCTGGAGTGCCTGCGGCGACATGTCGACCAGCTCCACCGCGTCGGCGAGGTCGATGACCCAATCCGGGACGGTCTCCCTCTGCCGGATCTCGGTGATCCTCGCGATGACATCGTTGAGGCTCTCCAAGTGCTGGACGTTGACGGTGCTGATGACGTCGATCCCTTCGGCGAGGATGTCGAGCACGTCCTCCCATCGTTTCGCGCGGCGGCTGCCGGGCACGTTGGTGTGGGCGAGCTCGTCGACGAGGGCGACCGAGGGATGCCGCGCCACGAGGGTGTCGGTGTCCATCTCCTGGAGCTGGATCCCGCGGTACTCGATCGATCTGGTCGGGATGACCTCGAGGTGCTCGACGAGCTCGGCGGTCTTCGGGCGTCCGTAGGTCTCCACCAGCCCGATGACGACGTCGCTGCCACGCTCCTTGCGCCGGATGCCCTCGCTGAGCATCGCGAAGGTCTTCCCAACCCCGGGAGCGGCGCCCAGGTAGATGCGGAGTGGCGCGCGCTTGGCCGCCATCGCATGCTCTTTCGTCCAGTAGATCGGCGTCGTGGACCTGACGGACGGCTTCCCCGCCAACGACTCGATCGACTCGGAGCCTCCGGCGGCCCCGTCCCAGGAGGCGTCGGGCTCGTCGGCAGGTACGGGATCGGTCCCCTCAGGCGGGGTCGGCCGTGACATCGTGCTCCCCAGGACTCCTCGAGCTCATCGCCGAGCCATCGGCGTCGCCCACGATCGCCGCCTGCAGCGGCGCCTCCGAGAGCATCGAGGACAGGGCCACGACCTCGTCGCCCGCCGTGATGACCGTCTCGGGCTGCGGGATGACCACGTGGCCTCCTCGAAGGATCGCGACGACCGCGCTCTCCGGCGGCAGCCGCAGCTCGTAGATCGGCCGTCCGACGTTCGGGGAGCCGTCGGGGATCGTCATCTCGACGATCGAGACCCGTCCGCCTTCCAGGCGGATCAGGCGGACGAGGTCGCCGACCGTCACCGCCTCCTCCACCATCGCGGTGAGGATGTGGGGTGGCGAGACCGCGGCGTCGACGCCCCACTGGGTCGTGAACAGCCATTCGTTCTTCGGATGATTCACGCGTGCCAGCACGCGCGGAACGGCGAACTCCTGCTTCGCGATCAGGGACGTGACGAGGTTGTCCTCGTCGTCCCCCGTGGACGCCACGACGACGTCCGCCGTCGACAGCTCCGCCTCCTCGAGCACCCAAGGCTCGCACGCATCGCCGGGGATGACCTTCACGTCGGGCAGGGCCTCACGAAGATCGTCGGCGAGATCGCGATGCTGCTCGATCAGGACCACTTCGTGACCCCGCTCCGCGAGGTCCGCCGCGAGGTGACGGCCGACGGCCCCGCCACCGGTGACGACGACGCGCATCGGTCAGTGCCCTCCCGGCTCGGCGAGCTGCGCGTCCAGGAGGTCGCCGCCGTCCTTCGCCATGATGACGGCGAGGTAGTCGCCCTCCTGGAGGGTGCTGTCGTCGGTGGGGATGAAGCCGCCGCCCCCTCGCGATATCCCCACCACGAGCAGTTTGCCCGGCACGTTGATGGACGTGGGCGACTTGCCCACGAGGTGGGCCGGCGTGGGCACGCGCATCCGCAGCAGGTCCCCGCCGCCGATCGCTTCGCGCAGCTCCGACCGGTCGTGCAGGAGCATCAGCTGGATCTGCTTCACGCCCCACTTCGTGGTCGCGACCGTCGGGATGTTGAGCTTCTCGTAGATCTCGGCGCGGCGCGGGTCGTAGATGCGCGCCACCACCTTCGGGACCTGGTAGCGCTCGAGCGCGACCCGGGCCGACACGATGTTGGAGTTGTCGCCGCTGGAGACGGCCACGAAGGCGTCCGCCTCTGTGATCCCGGCCCGCTCGAGCACGTCGCGATCGAAGCCCAGACCCACGAACGTCCGCGCGCCGTCGCCCGGCGGGTACTTGAAGAACGCTTCCGGATTCTTGTCGATCACGGTGACGTCGTGGCCACCTTCGAGGAGGTTGATGGCGAGCTCGGAGCCCACCCGGCCGTTCCCCATGATGATCACGCGCATGGCGCATCAGGGTAGCCGATGGCGATGGCGCTGCCCCGGAGGTGCCTCAGTGCGACCCGGCGGGCTCGCGGGGGTGCCGTCGCTTCTTCTCGATCACCAGATGGTAGGGGACCGTTACGACGTCGACGTGCGCGAGCCCTTCGAGGCCGCGCACGAGCGCCTTGCTCGTTCGATCGTGGAGCAGGCGTTGCAGGATCCCCGTGTAGCTGCGGCGGGGGATGATGACCGTAACCTCCATGTCGGGGGCTTGGAGCTCCTCGATGTAGTCGCGGACGGCGCGCGGGATGTTGCGATCGGGGCAGTCCTCGACGTCGAGTTGGATCCCGAGGGTGGGCGCGAGCTCGAGCCATCTCGACAACAGCTCGTGGGCCTTGGCGGGGTCGGTCGCCGCGTGCAGGGCGCGGATCTCCATGGTGCCGGTGGCGCGCGCGTACTCGATGGCGTTCAGGACGCTGCGGTCCAGGCGCTCGACGAGGATGACGGCCGTCTGGCGCGCGCGCGGCAGGATGCGCAGCGCCCCCTCGACGTCCACGTGGCCGGGCCCGCCGTGGTCGCGCACCACGACCACGCTCAGGTGTTGGTCCGGTCCCGGCGCCGACGCGAGCGTACGCAGCTCCCTCCAGGTCCCCACGCGCTCCCAGAACGACTCGGTGGCGGGCGCCGGCAGGATCACGGTCGTCTCCACCTCAGGGCTCGACCCCTGGAGCGCGTGGGCCGCGACGCACCGCGCCGGGCTGCTGCCGTGGGGGCATGACACGTCGACGAGTGGGACGCTCGGCACCCGCACCGCCCAGTCCCTGCGGAACGCCTCGGCCTTCGCGGCGTCGTGGACGAGCTGTATCGCGGTGAGTTGATGAGGCTGGGCCGTGAGCCCGTACTGGATGGCGTGGACCGTCTTGCGGTCGAACGCCTCGACGACCACGATGGCGTGGTGCCGCCGCGTGCCGGCCCGCTCGATCTGATCGAGCCCTTCGATGAGCGCGCGATCTTCCGACTCGTAGATGTGATTGACCCGCACGAGGATCGTCACCAGCACCGGAACCGTGACGACGATCATCCAAGCGCCATGACTGAACTTCACGATGGTGACGACGATGAGGATGATCCCCGTGGCGATGGCGCCGGTGAGGTTGATGGCGAACCCGAGCTTCCATCCCGGCTCTCGCAGGCGGAGGTGTCGCTTGCTCATGCCCGCCTGCGACAGAGTGAAGGAGGTGAACACCCCCAGTGCGTAGAGGGGGATCAGCCCCGAGACGCTGGCGTTGAACCCGATCAGCAGGACGCTCGCGGCGACCGCGAGGGCGATGATGCCCGTCGAGTAGACGAGTCGGTGCCCGCGCTTCGTGAACTGCCGCGGCAGGAACGCGTCGCCCGCGTGGAAGCTCGCGAGCCGGGGAAAGTCCGCGAACGACGTGTTCGCCGCGAGGACCAGGATCAGGGTCGTGGCGATCTGCAGGGTGAGATAGAAGACCTTGCCGGCGGACGAGCTGCCGAAGACGGCCTGACTCACCTGGGCCAGGACCGACTTGCTCTCATCGGCGATCGGGAGCGCGTGGAGGTGGATCGCAAGGTAGGCGACCCCGATGAGGCTCGATCCCAAGATGATCCCCATCGCCGCCATCGTCTTCTGCGCGTTCTTCCACTCGGGCTTCTTGAACGCGGGCACGCCGTTGGAGATGGCCTCGACCCCCGTGAGGGCGACACCGCCCGACGCGAACGCCTGCAGCACGATGAACATCGTGACCGCCTGGATGCCGATGGACACGGGGGCCGGTCCCGTCGTGTACGTGAGGTGCGCCATGCCCCCGCCGAACGCGATCCGATACACGCCGAGCAAGATCATCGAGAAGATGCTCACGATGAAGAGGTAGGTGGGGGCGGCGAAGATGGCGCCCGACTCCCGCACCCCCAGCAGGTTGCCGTAGGCGATCAACCAGACGAACGCCAGGGCGATCAGCGTGCGGTAGGGGAAGAGGCCGGGTGCGATCGAGGTGATCGCCTGCACGCCCGCCGCCGTCGAAACGGCGACGGTGAGCACGTAGTCGGTGAGGAGGGCCACCCCCGCGATCTGGGCGGGCAGGAGGCCGAAGTTGTCGCGCGTGACGATATAGGCGCCGCCCGCCGAGGGGTACGCCTTGATGGTCTGGCGGTAGGAGAACACGAGGATCGCCAGCACCAGGACGATGACGAGCGTGAGCGGGCCCATGATCGAGAACGCCACGAGGCCCACGACCGGCACGAGTACGCGGAGCATCTCCTCGCCGCCGTAGGCGACGGACGACATCGCGTCTGAGGAGAAGACGGCGAGCGCGATCACCTTGTTGAGGCGTTCGTGCTCGAGGCGTTCGGTGAAGATCGGCCGGCCCAGGAACAGGCGCTTCAGGCCGTACTTGAGGCTCGGCGTATCGACCTCGGTATTGCGGGGTTCGCGCGGGGGAGCGTTCGCCGTCACGGCGTTCGGACAGGGCGGGGATGGAAGGAGGGCACGACGCGGGCGAGCATACTACGGGCCTTCTCCAGGCAGGCCCGGCGGGGGCCGATGTAGCGGATGGGGCCCCCGGATGTGTCGAAGCCCGCCGGTTGAAGGTGCCGGCGGGCCTCGATCTGACGGGTACCTCGTGTTCAGGGGGTGGTCCTGCGGAGCTTCCGGCTCCGCGGACGTTGTGACCATCCTCGGCGAGGATGCGTGAGGGAGACATGAAGGATGCGGACGGGGGCGTGAAGATCCCGTGAAGGCGGCTGATCCGTCGACGGCGAGGGTCGAGGAGCGTGCCCGCGCGCCCGTGAACTCGATCGGGCGCAGCGTGGCCGTGACGCTGCTGGTCTCGGCCGCGGCTACGCTCGCCGCCGCGCTGATCGATCGAAGCGGCGGCACCGGGGGCGCCGTCTCCATCTACATGCTCGCCGTCGTCATCGCGTCGATCGTGGGCGGGATCCCCGCAGGGTTGGGCACCGCGGGCATCGCCTCGATCGCCCTCGTGACGATGTTCTCGGGCTCCCGTGGGACGTCGGGCGCCGCTCAGACGGCCGACCTGATCGCGACCCTGGTCTTCCTCGCGGTCGCGATCATCGTGGGCTTGCTGGTCGCGAGCGCCGTGCACGAGCGCTCCCTCGCGACGCGCCGCGAGCGCGAGGCGCAGTTCCTCGGTTCGCTCGCCACGCGGTTCCTCTCCGGCGACGTCCCCGAACGCGCGCTCGACGACTTCACCGCGGCGCTCCTGGCGCCGCTCGGCCTCGTGTCGTGCCGGATCGACGCGGTGCTCGACGGCGTTGAACTGCACGCCGAGGCGCACGACCCCGGCGGTGGGCTTCCCGGCCACAGCCAACCGGTGCCCTTGGCGATCGGCGACATCACGTTCGGCACGCTCACGTCGGTGCGGCCTGCCGGCGCCCGCACCATGTCGCGCACCGAGCGGCTGCTGCTGGAATCAGCGGCGAAGCAGGCCTCCGCGGCTCTCGAGCGAGCGCGCCTCGATGCCAAGGTGCGACGCGCGCAGCTCGAGGCTGAGACGAACCAGCTGCGCGCCGCGATGTTCTCCAGCGTGACCCACGACCTTCGCACGCCGCTCGCCTCGATCATGGCGGGCGTGACGAGCCTGCTCGACGAATCGGCGGTACACGACCATGGACAGCAACGGGAGCTGCTCGTCACGATCCGCGAGGAGACCGACCGACTGAACCGCCTCGTGGGCAACATCATGGACCTCGCGAAGGTTCGGGCCGGTGCGTTGATCCCGGCGCGGGAGCCCACCGCGATCGACGAGATCGTCGAGGCCGTGCTGCAACGCCTCCGCCCGAGGCTCGAGGAGATCACGATCCACACGTATCTCCCCCAGGATCTTCCCGAGGCCATGGTGGATCCCGTGCAGATGGACCAGGTCCTCACGAATCTGATCGAGAACGCGGCACGCTACGCGCCGACGGGCTCCGAGGTCGAGGTGCGGGTGATCGCCTCCGGCTCCTGCATCCGCGTGCGGATCAGCGACGAGGGTCCCGGGATCCCCGCCGAGGATCGCGAGCGGGTGTTCGAGGCGTTCTACCGTGTCCGGACCAGCCCCGAGCGTCCCGGAAGCGGGCTCGGGCTCGCGATCGTGCACGCGATCGTCTCGGCGCACGGAGGTCGGGTCTGGGTCGAGGAGCCCGCAACGGGCGGTACCGCCGTCGTGTTCGAGGTGCCCGTGGACGGGCGGGACCTGGACCCGGAGGCGGCGCGATGACGGTGGTCCTTGTGGTCGACGACGAGCCGCAGATCCGGCGAGCGTTACGCACGAGCCTGGAGGCCCACGGTTACGAGGTAGCGGCCGTGGGCACCGGCGCGGAGGGGGTCGTGGCCGCGGCCGAGCGGGCACCCGAGCTGGTGCTTCTGGACCTGGGCCTGCCCGATCTCGACGGGACCGAGGTGATCCGGCGCATCCGGGCCTTCAGCGAGGTGCCGGTGATCGTGCTGTCGGTACGCGACGGTCAGCACGACAAGGTGGCGGCGCTCGACGCGGGCGCCGACGACTTCGTCACGAAGCCGTTCGGGATGGAAGAGCTGTTGGCCCGGCTACGCGCCGCCCTTCGCCGGACGCAACCGGAGGAGCCGGCGCTCCCCGTCATGCGGTTCGGCGGTCTCGGGGTGGATCTGCCGCGACGGCTGGTAACCCGCGACGGCGAGCCGATCCACCTCACCCCGACGGAGTACGGGTTGCTGGAGGCGCTCGTCACGAACCCCGGGAAGCTCCTGACACATCAGTGGCTGCTCCGCAAGGTCTGGGGTCAGGGCTACGGCACCGAGACCACGTACCTCCGGACGTACGTCCGGGCACTGCGCAAGAAGCTCGGCGACGACGCGCAGGCCCCCGCCCTCATCATCACGGAGCCGGGCGTCGGCTACCGCTGGGTCGCCGAACCCTCGACCTGATCGAGGTGACGGGGCGCCAGGCGCGCCGCGGTGCGCTACGGTTCGCCCATGAACATTCGGCCGGCCACCAAAGCCGACGACGAGTTCCTCAAGACGATGCTCTACGAGGCCGCCCGCTGGAAGCCCGACTGGCCGCGGGAGCCGATCGAGGAGGTGCTGGACGAGCCCATGCTCCGCCGTTACCACCAGGACTGGGGCCGCCGTGGCGACGGCGGTGTGGTCGCGGAGCTGGACGGTTCGCCGGTGGGTGCGGCGTGGTACCGGCTGTTCACGCAGGACGAACCGGGCTACGGCTACGTCGACGACAAGACGCCGGAGGTCTCGATCGCCGTGGAGCCCCTGCACCGGCGCAAGGGCATCGGGGGGACCCTCCTTCGCGCCGCGATGATCCAGGCCCGCGAGGAGGGATTCCAGGCCCTGTCCCTGTCGGTGGCCGTCCACAACCGGTCCCGCATGATGTACCAGCGGGTGGGCTTCGAGAAGGTCGGCGAGCAGGGCGAGAGTTGGACGATGCTCGCCAACCTGTAGACCTCAGTCCGGATCCCCCGCGGCGTCCAGCGCTGCGTATTCCGCCCTGACCTTCTTCCAGCGTCTCGCCACATAGACGACGAGCAGCACAGCGATCGCCGCGATCACCAGCAACGAGAAGGGGGCAAGTACCTTCTGGACCTTCTCCCAATTGCTCCCCGCCACGTGACCGAGGTAGGCGAGCGCCGTCACGAAGGGGACGCACCCGAGCACCGTGTAGAACGTGAAGCGCCAGAACGGCATCCTCGCGACGCCTGCGGGAAGGCTGATGAACGTGCGGACGACCGGGAGGAGGCGAGCGACGAACACCGTGACCTCACCGCGGCGCTCGAACCATGCGTGGGCGCGATCGACCTCATGTGGGCGGATCAGCAGGTAGCGGCCGTAGCGGTCGACGAACGGCCGTCCCCCGGCGAAACCCACACCGTAGGCCAGCCATGAGCCCACCAGGTTCCCGGCCACCCCGGCCAGGATGACACCCTCGAGCGTCAGCTCGTTGCCGGTGCCTGCGAACGCCGTGCTGGTGAGAGCTCCGGCGAACAGCATCGTGACCTCGCTCGGGATGGGCACGCAGGCCGATTCCAGGAGCATCAGGAAGAAGACGGCCGCGTAGCCGTAATGAGAAAGCGCATTCGTGATGGTGTCGCTGATGGCTGCGATCAATCCGTTGCCTCGAGAAATGGCCGGGAATACGCAGACGGTATCACCGCGTTGTTGGGCCTCTGTGTCGCCCGTGTGGAGGTTGACGCTGCGCTGATGTGGTGCCGGTCGGTGGTACGGTCCCCGCCCAGGAGGCCCGGAACCGTCGCGGTATGCCCGACTCCGAGAGGTTCCCGAGATGACGAAAACCCTGGTCGTGGTCGAATCGCCGGCGAAGGCGAAGACGATCGAGAAGTACCTGGGCGGCGACTACGCCGTCCGGGCGTCCTATGGGCACATCCGGGATCTCGGCAAGGGCCACGGCGGGCTCGGTGTGGATGTGGAGCACGGCTTCGCCCCCGACTACGTGGTGCCCGAGGACTCCAAGCGCCACGTCGCGGAGCTGAAGAAGGCGCTCAAGAGCGTGGACGACCTCATCCTCGCGACCGACTACGACCGCGAGGGCGAGGCGATCGCGTACCACGTGGCGACGCTCCTGGGCGTGGACCCTTCGGTGGCGAAGCGCGTGACGTTCACCGAGATCACGCGCGACGCCATCCTGGATGCATTCGGCCGGCCACGGGCTATCGACCTCAAGCTCTTCGACGCGCAGGAGGCGAGGCGGATCCTCGACCGCCTGGTGGGCTACGGGATCTCTCCGATCCTGTGGCGCCGGGTGCGTCCGGGCCTGTCGGCGGGCCGCGTTCAGTCGGTGGCCGTGCGTCTCATCGTCGAGCGGGAGCGGGCGATCCGAGCGTTCGTGCCGGTGGAGTACTGGAGCGTCGACGTCCGTCTCACGCCCCAAGAACCGGAGCGGGACGCCGAGCAGTCCTTCCTCGCGCGCCTCGTGGAGATCCCCCAGGGCCGCCTCGCCGCCTCGCCCGACAAGAGGGGCGTCCTGCTCGCCGCGGAGGCCGACGCCGCCGCGCACGTGGAGCGCCTGCAGGCCGCCGACTACCGCGTCGTCAAGGTGGAACGCAAGGAGCGCAAGCGCTCACCGGCGCCTCCGTTCACCACCTCCACGATGCAGCAGGAGGCCGCGCGCAAGCTCGGGTTCAGCGCCCGCAAGACCATGACGCTCGCCCAGCGCCTCTATGAGGGCGTCGACCTGGCGGGTGAAGGCACCGTCGGCCTCATCACGTACATGCGGACGGACTCGCTGACGATCGCCGAGACCGCCGTCCGCGAGATCGCGGAGCTCGTGTCGTCGGAGTACGGCGCGGCGTACACGCTGGAGGAGCCCCGCCGCTACAAGACACGCTCCCGCAACGCACAAGAGGCGCACGAGGCGATCCGCCCCACCAGCGCCATGCGCACCCCGCAGCGGGTCGCCGCCGCCCTGGACCGCGATCAGCTCCGGCTCTACACCTTGATCTGGCAGCGCACGGTCGCCACCCAGATGGCCGACGCGCGGTTCAACCAGGTCGGAGTGGACATCTCGGCGCGGGCGGCTGATGCGCTCTACGGCTTGCGCGCCACCGGGCAGACGATGGTGTTCGACGGGTTCATCCGGATCTACAAGGAGGGCCGCGACGAGGGGCCCGACGAGGACGCCGAGGCGACGCTGCCCGAGCTGAGCGCGGAGCAGCCATTACGGATGCTCCAGGTCCTGCCCGAGCAGCACTTCACGCAGCCGCCACCGCGCTTCTCCGAGGCATCGCTGGTGAAGACGCTCGAGGAGCTCGGGATCGGACGACCCTCGACGTACGCGTCGATCATCGACACGATCCAGCGGCGCGAGTACGTGACGCTGCAGGAGAAGCGCTTCCGGCCCACCGATGTCGGGGAGATCGTCACCGACAAGCTCGTGGAGCACTTCCCCGACGTCGTCGACGCGAACTTCACCGCTTACATGGAGAAGGAGCTCGACGACATCGCCGAGGGCGACCTGCGCAAGCTGCAGATGCTCGAGGAGTTCAACGGGCCGTTCGAGCGAGCGCTCGAGAAGGCCGAGCATTCGTTCGAGCGGTTCAGCGAGGAGCTGGACGAGGACTGCCCGCTCTGCCCCACGGAAGGGCGTGAGGCGGGCCGACTCGAGGTCAAGCTCGGCCGCTACGGCAAGTTCATCGGCTGCACGAACTATCCCGAGTGCCGCTACATCCGTAACATGGACGGCTCCGAGCGGGCCGAGCCCGAGATGCTCGACGAGACGTGCCCCGAGTGCGGCAAGCAGCTCCAACGACGGGTGGGCCGGTTCGGTCCGTTCGTGGGCTGTAGCGGCTACCCGGAGTGCCGCTATATCAAGAAGGATCCCGCGAAGAGCACCGGCGTCACGTGCCCGCAGTGCGGCGAGGGAGAGCTGATCGAGAAGCGCAGCCGCTTCGGCTCGCTCTTCTACAGCTGCAGCCGGTACCCGGAATGCGACTGTGCCGTCGGGAATCCTCCCGAGTCCGAACGGCCCTGCCCCGAGTGCGGCTCGCTCCTGTTGCGACGTCCGAAGTCCTTGCGCTGCTGGGGTTGTGGTGCGGAGCTGGATCTGGAGTTCGAAGTCACGAAGTCGGGCGATGTCGCCGCCGAGACGGCGTCCCGGGAGGCGAAGGCCGCCGCTCGCGTCGCGCGTGCTGCCGCCAAGAAGCCGGCCGCGAAGAAGAAGCCGGCCGCGAAGAAGAAGACGAAGGCGAAGGCGGAGGGCTAGCCGCTCGTGTCGACCTTCGCCGACGAGGTCGCGGCACTGCGCGGCACGAAGTCGGCCACCCTCAGGGATCTCCTGACCCTTCCGGCCTTCTCCCGCCTGCTGGCGGCGATGTCCGTGTCGTCGCTGGGGGACTGGGTCGGGTTCGTCGCCGTGACCTCGCTCGTCACGACCCTGTCCGGCTCCATCGGGACCGCGGGCCTCGCGGTCAGCGGGGTGATGATCGCTCGCACGTTGCCGGCGATCCTGTTCGGGCCGGTTGCGGGCACGATCGTCGATCGGGTCAATCGCAAGCAGATCATGATCATCGCCGACATCGGCCGGGGCGCGATGTACGCGTCGATGGCGTTCCTGCACGAGCTGTGGGCGATCTTCCTGCTGTCGTTCGCGATCGAGTGCCTGTCGCTCCTGTGGATCCCTGCGCGCGACGCATCGCTTCCCAACATCGTTCCCCGGCGCCAGCTCGCGAACGCGAACTCGATCGGCCTGGTGAGCACCTACGCGACGCTCCCTCTGGGGGGCATCATCTTCGCCGTGCTCGCCGAGTTCAGCAAGGCGGTGGGGCTCGGGACGCATCCGCAGACGTTGCCCCTCCTGCTGGACGCGGGCACGTTCGCGTTCTCGGCGTTCATGGTGAGCGGCGTCCCGATCCCGCCGCCATCGGGGCGGGCGCTCGGCGGGTTCGACCTTTCCCGCGTGTGGCACGACATGGTGGACGGCGTCCGGTTCCTGCGCGAGGACTCGATCGCCGCGGCGATGACCGCCGGCATCGTGATGGCGTTCGCCGCGGTAGGCGCCGTCCTGGCGCTGGGCTCCAGCTTCGTCACGTTCACGCTCGGGGCCGGGCCGGCTGGCTGGGGGGTCGTGGTGGTGGCGTTCGGGGTGGGCATGGCCATCGGCATGGCTGGGACCAACCAGGTCACGAAGTTCGTCGACCGTAGCGTGACGTTCGTCTGGGCGATGGTCGCGGCTGCGGGCGCGCTCTTCGTGTTGGCGGCGATGCCCAACCTTTCGTTGGCCTCGGTGGTGGCGGTCTGGCTGGGCGCCTTCTGCGGGCTGGCGTGGGTGAGCGGATACACGCTCCTGCAGGAGAACGTCGAGGACGAGTACCGCGGACGGACGTTCGCGTCGCTGACGGTGCTCTCCCGATTGGGGCTCTTCCTGTCCCTCACGCTGTTCCCTATCCTGTCCACCGTCTATGGCAACTACGGGTTCCACATCGGGGGGCAGCACTTCGACTTCTCGGGCACGCGGCTCGCGATGTGGACGGCCGGCCTGCTTGCACTGGCAGGTGGGCTCAACACCCGACGACTGTTGCAGCGGCATCGGCTGTCGAGTCCGCGACCCCTCATGCTCGTGCCGAAGCTGAAGCGCCCCCCCACGAGCGGGATCTTCATCGCGTTCGAGGGCGTGGAGGGCGCGGGCAAGGGCACGCAGATCCGGATGGCCGAGGAGTATCTGCGGGCCGCCGGACACGACGTCCTCGTGACGCGCGAGCCCGGCGGGACCGAGCTGGGCGAGAAGATCCGGCAGGTGCTGCTCGACCCCAACACCGGGAAGGTGGATGCGCGGAGCGAGGCGCTGCTGTTCGCCGCCTCCCGAGCGCAGACGGTGACGTCCGTGATCCGCCCGGCCCTGGCGGAGGGCAAGGTCGTGATCTGCGACCGCTATGTCGATTCGTCGCTCGCATATCAGGGCTGGGCGCGAGGTCTCGGCGAACAGGACGTGCTCACGCTGAACGTGTGGGCGACCCAGGGGCTGTTCCCCGACCTCGTGATCCTGTTGCACGTTGAGCCCGAACGCGGGTTGCTGCGGTCCACCGAAGCGCCCGATCGCATGGAGCTGGAGGGCCAGGACTTCCATGCGAAGGTCGCCGACGCTTACCTGAAGATCGCCGAGGAGCATCCGGAGCGCTTCGTGGTGGTCCAGGCGGAGGCGGGGCCCGCAGAGGTATTCGACGGCGTCAAGGCGGCGATCGACCGCGTCGTCGCCCACCCCGACAGTGACGGTGACGGACGGTAGCATCCCCGCATGAGCGTGGTGCTGGATCGGGTTCCGGGGCAAGAGGACGCCATGGCGTTCCTTCGCAGCGCCGCCGAGCGTCCGCACCACGCCTACGTGTTCGCCGGGCCCGAAGGGTCCGGCAAGTCGATCGCCGCCACCGCGTTCACCGCAGCGCTCCTGTGCCCCGACGGCGGATGCGGCGCGTGCCGGTCCTGCCGCCTCGCGTCGGCGGGGCATCACCCCAACGTGTTCCTCGTGGAGCCGGAGGGCCGCGACATCCACGTCGACACGATCCGCGAGGAGGTCTGCACGCCGGCGTCACGCACCGCCCCCGAGCCCGGACGCAAGGTCTTCGTCATCAGGGAGGCGGACCGGCTCTCGCCCGCGGCGGCCGACACGCTGCTGAAGGTCCTGGAGGAGCCGCCGGCCGATGCCGTGTTCCTCCTCATGTCCGCCCGCGCACACGAGCTTCCCGACACGATCTGGTCGCGCTGTCACGTGGTGACGTTCACCGCGCTGTCGGAGGCCTTCGTGGTGGACGTGCTCGTGGGCGAAGGTGTCCCGGAGATGCGCGCCCACCTCGCCGCGCGTCTCGCCGGGGGGAACCTCGGACGTGCGCGTCGCCTCGCGGTGAGCGAGGACGGGCTGGCGTTCCGCGACGCCGCCCGCGGTGCCCTCCTCCACGCCACCCAGGGGGCGGCGGGATCGCTCGAGGCGGCCGACGTCGTGCTCAAGGCCGCCGCAGGCTACAAGAAGGGCCTCGTCGCAGAGCTGGATGAGGAGCTCGCGCCCTTCCTGGACGATCGTGGCCGGCCCGAGGACGCCTATCGTGGCGCCATCAAGCGCATCGAGATCCGCTTCCAGCGCAAGGAACGGCGTGCCGAGCGCGATTACGTCGATTGGGTGCTGCTGGCGACCTCGAGCCTGCTGCGGGACGCGATCGCCTCCGCGGTGGGCGGAGGCCCCGACGTCTTGATGAACCCGGATCTCCCGCCCGACGACCGCCTTTCGGTGGCCCATGCCGCTCGAGGCCTCGCCGGCGTCGAGGAGGCACGTGCCGAGCTGGCCGAAGATCTCAACCTGAACACGCGACTGGTCCTGGAACGCGCGTTCCTCCGCCTCGCCGACGCGCCCCAGCGGTAGACCGGGCCTCGTCCTGGCAGCTCCCCGAAAGTGGTGCTGGCATCACTGGCAGCGGCGGCGCCCTCTGCGACCCTTGAAGCAGGATGGTTCGCGTGTTGATCGTCGACGATCAGGAGCCCTTCCGGATGGCCGCGCGCATGGTCGTGGAGGCCACGGAGGGGTTCGAGGTCGTGGGCGAGGCCGAGACGGGTGAGGACTCCGTGCGCATGGCGGCCGACCTGCATCCGGACCTGGTGCTGATGGACGTCAATCTGCCCGGCATCAACGGGCTGGACGCCACGCGCCAGATCCTCGCCCGGGTCGAGAACACTGCCGTCGTGCTCCTCCTGTCGACCTACGAGGAGGAGGAGTACGCACCGCGGGCCGTCGAGTGTGGCGCCGCCGCCTACATCCCTAAGGCCTCGTTCGGGCCCGACCGGTTGGAGTCCGCGTGGGAGGCCGCCCGCCCGGCCGTTGGGGATCGCTGACGTTCAGGGTCACGGCTCCGGCACGACGCCGTGCACGATCAGCTCCCTGAACTCCACCTGGCGGGTCGATCGCGCGGCCGACAGCAGCACGAGCCGAACGGATCGCACGTCGCGCCAGCCGGTCGTCGGTCGCAGGGTGGTGAGTCCCCCCCTCGGTAGCCCCGTTGTCGTCGAAAAGGCGACCGTCCAGCGGCCTCGTTGCGTTCGCGTCAGGATCCGGAAGGAGCGGGTATCGGAGTTGGTGCCGGCGCAGCGAGCAGCCGGATCCACCTTGAAGTCGATGATGTTCACCGAGGCAGGCAGCTGGATCGTGAGCACGGCTGGACGCGCGATCGAGGTGAGCCAGCTCGTGGACAGGGAGCCGTCGATGACGCCCTGCGGCCCACATTCCCCGAGTGCGGTCGTGCGGTCGGGTCCGGTGACGCTCTGGATCTTGGCGCCCCCCGAGACCGTGACCCAGTCTCTGCGGATCGCCAACTGCAGGTGGGTGTCCCCGTCCACGTTCACCGGTCCGAACCACACGGTCCGATACCCGTTCCTCGAAACCGTCACGTTGCGGTAGGAACCGTCGGGCACATCGGAGATCCGGAAACGGCCCTTGGCATCGCTGGTGGCGCTCAGATCGACGGGCACACCAAGCTCGTCCGCCGCGAGATGCACCAGGGCGCCGACGACGGGCTTATCGGACGTGGGGTCGACGACCTGCCCGAACACGCTCCCGCAGCCGGCGCCGGGGCATGTCGCGGGCAGCGCGAAGCTCTCGACCGGGTGCTCGTCGAACGTGTCGCGGGACGAAGCGAAGAAGCCCATCCCCCTGCGAGCGAACACGTGCCAGATCGCGTCGCGATGCGCGCCGCCGTACACGGTGGTGTCGGCGATGAGGATGGCGTCACGTTCCTCGAGGAACGTGGGTGCCTGAGGCGAGAGCTCCATCGCGCGCGTGACGATCGCCTCCGTCACGGCGGAGCCCAGCGCGGCGCGCAGCTGCCAGAGGGTCTGCAGCCAGATCTCGCCGTCGGCGTGGGCCTCCGGCGCCCCGGCGATCCGTCCGTAGTCGCCGTAGGTGAAACCACCTGGCCCCGCCGTGCCCGCCGCCGCGCATCCGCGGACGCGGCTTGCCGGGAGGCAGTCGGCGAACTGCGGGCGCACCCCGAGGCCGCCGCTGATCCACGTGCCCACGGGAAGGTCGACAGCCGGTGTATCCGGTTGGTAGCCCTGCGCGACCAGGTCGTCGAGCGCGTACCAATCGCTCCAGCCCTCGCTCATGGCCCCCGACTGCCCTCCGTAGAGGGCCTCGCTTCCGTCGGGCATCGTCACGAGGCGGCTCGACATCCCGTGCGTGTACTCGTGGAACACGACGGTGGCATCGTCCGCCGCGTCAGCCGTCGGGCTCGCGGGGTGGGCGCGGTCGCGGCGGAACAGGTAGAGCGCCATGCGGCCGGGCATGCCGTCGGGCGGTGCGTACATCGAGGCGTTGTTGAGGATCCTGGGCCGCCCGTCGTGACCGAGGTTCGCGCCCACGAGGGTCGTCGTTTCCACCGGGTCGCCGCCGTGTCCGAGGCCGGTGCCGTTGGTAACCTGGAAGTTCCCCGCCGCCTCGGTGAAGCCGATCGGCGGCGCCGCAAGGTGATCGTGGTAGACGTTCAGCAGGTAGTAGGCCTGGACGGCCTCCTGCCGGCGGTTCGTCTGCCAGCTGTAGGGGACGGCGTAGTTCCATGTGCATGGATAGGTGGCACTGCAGTTCTGCCCGACCGTCGTGATATCGAACGTGGCGCTCGCACCCCACGAGAGCGCGGACGCATCGGTGGCGGGGATCTCGTCGGCGGGGACGATCTCATCGGAGCCGCTGACCGCCGTGTAGACGTGGGCGTTGTTTCCGGAGAGCGCGGAGGGCCCCGCCACTGGAAACGTCACGGGCGCCTGGACGCCGCCCCCGTTGGGGAACGGACCCGGCGCCTCGGGCCAGGCGAGTCCCGAGCCGCTCACATCGTTGCGCACGAGGTTCTCTCGCCAGAGCACGCGCCCTGTCGCGGCGTCCACCACGGAGCGGACGATCCGCTCCGGTGAGATGGCGGTCGTGGTGTCCCACGCGAATCCCGCTGTCCCGGGCGCCGCGAAGCGGACGAGCGTGGCCCGGTCTGGCGGCATCGCGGTCGAGGGTCCGCGTCGCGCTGGAGCCTCGAGCGCGGTTCGCGCCGCGGCGACCGCTTGGTCGGCAGACAGATGGATGGAGGCGGGACCGGTGAGCCGGACGATGTGATAGACGGGCCCGGCCAGCGAGATGAGGGAGCCATCCGCGGCCACCGCCGCCTTCAGCCCGGCGCCGAAGAACGCGACGCCATTCACCCGCTCCACCCAGGAGAGGTGGTGCGTCCCTAGGATGTCGACGTAGTCGTCGCGGAAGCTCAGGAGCGCGACGTCGTGCGCCGTCAGGCCGAAGGCTTCGAGGTGCGCCACGACGTACCCCAGCGCGATGTCCGGTGGCGACGATGCGCTCGGGCCGGTGAGCGTGCCGTCGAGGTTCGCGACCCAGCGAAGCGCGCCGAGCGGTCGCTCGGTCTCCAGGATCGCGCCGGAGCCGATCGCCGCCGCGAGTGCTGCCCGCGCCGCCAGGGTCGACGGCGTCGGGGTGGGTGTGCGGGAGGCTTGGCTCGACGCCGAGGTCGCCGAGGAGATCCCGGGGGGTAGGGATGCCGCGATCAAGCTCACGGCAAGGATCCCGGTTGCGGTGAGGCGAGCCGCTCGGGCGTGCCTTCGGTTCCTCAGCGTTGCGGATCCTCCTGCTTGATGGCAAGCGACGCTAGCACCAGACGCGGAGCACCCACCAGGGACCTTCGGCCCTGGACGCCGGGGCGTCTCGGCGTCAGCGTGCCCCCATCGGCAAACGGCCCTCGATCGTCGTGCCTCGGCCGGGCATGCTCTCGATGTGCAGGTCGCCGTCCAGCGACGACAGTCGGTCCGTCATGTTCTGCAGGCCCGATCCGCGCGCCGTCGACGCCGGGTCGAACCCCTCACCGTCGTCGGTGACCCGGAACGTCAATGCGCCGTCGTCGGTCCCAAGGTCGATGTCGACGTGCGTGGCGTGGGCGTACTTCGCAACGTTCTGCAGCGCCTCGAGGCAGCAGAAGTAGGTGGCGGCCTCGACGTCTTGCGGGTAGCGGTCGACGTTACGCGCGTGCACCGCGGTCGGCACCGGCGCCTTGCGCGCCTGCGCCTCGAGTGCGGCCGCAAGCCCTTGGTCGGCCAGGAGCGGCGGATAGATCCCGCGGGCGAGGTCGCGGAGGTTCTCGAGGGCGGAGGCTGTGTCGTCTTGGAGCTGCCCGAGCATCTCCTTCGTCTTCGCGCCGTCTCGGTCCGCGAGCTGTTGGGCGAGGCGGAGCTTGACCGCGAGGGCCACGAGCTCCTGCTGGGCCCCGTCGTGGAGGTTCCGCTCCAGCCGCCGGCGCTCTTCGTCCTGCGCGGCGACCAAGCGCTGCCGGGAGGCATGCAGGTCTTCGAGATTCGCTCGGAGCTCCTCGGTGAGGCGGACGTTGCTGAGTACGAGTCCCGCCTGAGCCGCCAGGTCGTTCGCCAGCTTGCGTTCGGTCGGAGTGATCGGGTCGCTCGCGGGCTTCGTGACGACGAGCGCTCCCAGCGGCTCGCCCTGGTGCCGCACGAGGGCGAGCAGATGCTGGTCGTCGGTTCCCCGAGCCTCCGCGTCCACAACGGTGATCGGCTCGGGTGGCGGTTCGTCTTCCGGCCACCAGGCGTCGGGCCGGAGCTCGGAGCCGATCCTCAGCATGACCGCCGCAGCGCTCGCCGAGGTGCTCTCGCCGAGGATCCTGGCGATCCGCTTCGAAAGGTCGTCGATGGCGTAGGCGCCGGCGACACGCTCGGAGAACTCCGAGAGCACCTCGTAAGGGCTCGCACGGTCCCCGTAGACCAACCGGTTCGCGAACCGCTGCACCCGGCGGCGCACGGGCTGGAACGCGATCGCGACGATCGCTGCTGCGACCGCGGACAGCGCGGGCGCGCCCACGGACCCGGCGATCTGCCCGACCCCCACGACAATCCCGATGTAGACCAGGGTGATGAACGCAGCCAGCGTCCCGTACACGATCGTCTTCGAGATCACGACGTCGATGTCGAACAGGCGATACCGCACGATCGCGATCCCGACGGCGGTCGGGATGCCAAGGGCGACGAGTGGTGTGATGACGATCCAGAACAGGCCGCCGAGAAACCCGTTCCCCCCGCTGACGATCGCGAGAGGGAGCATCACGACGATCCATGCGGCCGCGAGCCCTACGACGAGCGCGAGCCATCGGAGCTGGGCCCGCTGCGTGGCGCCGGCGCGCCGGCGGCGGACGAAGAGCGATGCGATGGCGAGCACCGCGACGGACGCCAGGAGCAGCCCACCCACCGTGGCTCCGGTATGTCCGGCGCCGCGCAGGGCGTGGACGCCGAACGGGTCCGCGACCGAGACGTGGGCGTGACTGAGGTCGTCTGACCATATGTCGACGATCCTGTGCGGCGTCAGGATCTGGCCGATCGTGCCCTCGATCGCGACGGCCACCGTGAGCCACAGCAGCGGCCGCCACCGCCGCGAAACGGGCCGGCCGTCGGGGAACAGCTGCAGCACCAGGATGATCCCCAGGAGGGACAGGATCGGGGTGGGCTCGGCGAGGGCCAGGACCGCCGCGGGCGCCGGCAACCCGCCGGACGACACGCGGATCGCGTAGATCCCGTACGCGGCCCCGGGCGTGCCGACGGCGAGCGCTCCAGCGATGAACAGCATGAGCCAGCCCACGGGGTTCGACGGCTGGCGCCGGATGATCGCGATCCCCGCCACCACGTACGCGACGCCGGTGATAGTGAACAGGCCCCACAGGAACCACTGGTTGCCGTAGATCGCCGTGCCGTCGGCGGCGAGCAGCACGGCTCCCACCACCCAGAGCGCCGCGATGAAGGCCGCGAGGACGTACGAGAGGGTCCGCGGCCAGAGCGCGATCTCGACGGTCTCGTCCATAGCGGGATTCTCACCCGGCGACAGGGCCCGCAGGAAGGGGGCCGACCTGCACGTTCGCGGGCCGGAACCCCTCCTTCGCGGTGGTGGTGGCATCCCCCGGGGATCGTGGTGAGGGCCGGCTCGATTCGCGGCGGCGTCCGACCTACGGTGGCGGTGCAACCCCTCAAGGAGGGTAACGATGAACAAGATCCTGGTCGGAACCGATACCACCGCATCGGCGGACCTCGCGGTCGCCGACGCCGCCGAGCTCGCGCGTGCGCGCGGGGCGGAACTGCTCGTCCTGTTCGTCAGGTCCGAAGGGGATCTGCGTGCCGCCGTCGATCCGTCGAGGGCGGCGAGCCCCGAGGCCTATCTCGAGGGCCTGCGAGGGCGATTCCCCGCCGTGCCGACGCACACCCGTGTTGCCGACGGCGACCCCGCCGCACGTATCTGCGATGTCGCGGCCGAGGAGCAGGTCGACACGATCGTCGTGGGCAACCGCGGCGCCCAAGGTTCGTGGTGGCACGTACGTGACAGCGTCGCGAACCTGGTCCTGCGTCACTCCCCGTGCAGCGTCTACGTCGTCGACACGAGGAAGGCCCAGTGAGCCTAGGCCTGATCGGACTCGTGCAGGAACGCGAGGACGGCCATCACCCGACGGTGGACGTCGGGCTCCTCTGTGAGGTCGAGCTTGTGGAACAGGGAGTTGATGTGCTTCTCGACGGCGCGCTCCGTGAGGAACAACGACTTCGCGATCGCCGCGTTGTTCTGACCCTGGGCCATGTGCGACAGCACCTCGCGTTCGCGGTCCGTGAGCGTGGCGAGCGGCGAATGCGCCATCCTGTCCTTCGCCGCCACCAGCGACTCGACCACCTTCGGGTCGAGCACGCTCCCGCCGCGGCTGACCTCCTCCAGGGCGCGCACCAGCTCCTCGACGTCGGCGACGCGTTCCTTCAAGAGGTAGCCGAGGCCGGCGGCGCCGTCCTTCAGGAGGTCGTACGCGTAGGCCTCGTCCGCGAACTGCGAGAGGACCACGACGCCGATCCGCGGGTGCGCGTCGCGGATCTGCTTCGCCGCGGCGATGCCCTCGTCGGTGCCCGTGGGCGGCATCCGGATGTCGGTCAGCACCGCGTCGGGCGACTCGGCCTCCACGGCCGCCAGCAGCTCGTCCTTCGTGGCGGCGGTTCCGACGATCTCGATCTCGTCGGACTCCGCCAGCAATGCGGTCGTCCCTTCGCGGACGAGGTAGTTATCCTCGGCGAATACGACCCGCAGCATGGGCGGATGGTACACGTGGAGGGTCCCGCGGCATGACGATCACAGTGGTCCTCGGCGAGGACAACGTGCTGGTGCGAGAGGGCGTTCGGGCCTTGCTGGACTCCTACGACGACATCGAGGTCGTGGGCGTGGCCGAGGACGCCCCGACCCTCCTCGCGACCGCCGCCGAGCACGTGCCGGACGTCGTCGTCACCGACATCAAGATGCCGCCTTCGTTCCAGCTCGAGGGGATCGACTGCGCGCACTCGATCCGTTCGACTCATCCCGACACCGGGGTCGTCGTGCTGTCGGCCCACGACGACGAGGCCTACGCCCTCGCCCTCCTCGGGGGAGGCCACAGCGGTCTCGCCTACCTCTTGAAGGACCGGATCGCGCAGGGAGACGAGTTGGTGCGCGCGATCCGCGAGGTGCACGCGGGCGGTAGCGCGGTGGATCCGTTGATCGCCGAACGGCTGTCGGGTCGAGCCGACACGGGCGAAGACGACCGGGTCGTCCTCGACATGATGTCCAAGGGTCTGGGGTACGAGCAGATGGCGAACGAGCTCGGCACGACCCAAGAGGCCGTGGATCGCCGCGTCACCGAGCTGTTCCGACGGATGGCGGTCGATGCCGAGTCGGGCGGGAGCCAGGCCGTCGATGAGATGAAGCGTCTGCACGCGGCGGTCGTGGAGCGGTCCTCGACCGCCGACGCGCTGCGCTCGTTCGTTCCGGAGCAGGTGGCAGCCCGGCTCGCCGACGGCCACGGTGCGCAGCAGGTGGAGCTGGAGGTCACGGTGTTGTTCAGCGATATCCGCGG
The DNA here is from genome assembly GCA_963850315.1 of uncultured Actinomycetes bacterium. GTDB lineage: Bacteria > Actinomycetota > UBA4738 > UBA4738 > HRBIN12 > JAOUEA01. Next base: position 121,414 of record CAWKKN010000007.1, on the reverse strand, counting down.
CTTCTCGGCGATCGCGGAGCGGCTCGAGGCCCGCGAGATCGCCGACGTCGTCGGGCGGCACCTCCAGGCGATGGCGGAGGTCATCGCGGCGCACGGGGGCACGATCGACAAGTTCCAGGGCGACGCGGTGATGGCCATCTTCGGCGCGCCCGATCCGCTCCCCGACCACGCGCCACGTGCGCTGCGCTGCGCGATCGCGATGCAGGCACGGCAGGCCGAGCTGAACGAGTCGGGTTGGGGCACCGAGGCCGTGCCGACCCTTGGGGTGGGGATCGGGCTCAACACCGGGACCGTGATCGCCGGTGCGATCGGCGGAGGTGGGCGGCTGGAGTACACGGTGATCGGGGATGCGGTGAACGTGGCGCAGCGCCTCCAGTCCGAGGCCGAGTCCGGTGAGATCGTGGCGTCCGTTTCCACCGTCGCCGCGGCGCCCGACATCGTTTGCGAGCCGATCGGCAGCCGGACCGTGAAGGGCCGAGCCGAACCCGTGGAGGTGTTCCGTGTCGTCGGTTGAGCGAGCCAACGCCCGATGGCCCTGGGTCGTGCTCGCCGGCTTCATCGGGGTCGCGATCGTCGGGATGGCGCTCGTCTACGCGAACCACGAGTCGTCGGGGGCACAGTGGCCCTATGTGGTCGCGTTCACCACCTTCGGCCTCGTCGGCGCCCTGATCGCGAGCCGCGACCGCGGGAACGTGATCGGCTTCCTGCTCCTCTACGCGTCGTTCATGGCGGCCGCATCGTTCGCCTCGGCGGAGCTCACGACGTGGCTCGTGCGGCGCGGGGCCGACGGCCTCGGCGTCCAGCTCCTTGGCCTGTTCAACGGGATCGGCTGGATCCTCGGGACGATCCCCGCGGTCTTCCTCCTGCCGCTCCTGTTCCCGGACGGGCACCTGCCCAGCAGGCGCTGGCGCCCGCTCCTGTGGGCCTTCGTCGCCGCGATCGTGCTCACGCTGTTCGGCTACGTCTTGAGCGCGCGCGTCCTGTCGGGCACCGACTCGAACCTCACGATCTCGAACCCCTTCTACGTCAGCGCGGTGGCGCGGATCGTGCACCGGATCCCCGGGGCCCTCGGGATCGCGATCCCTCTCATGATCCTCGCCTCGGTCGCATCCGTCTTCGTGCGCTTCCGTCACGCGCACGGGATCGAGCGCCAGCAGATCAAGTGGGTGCTGTTCGGTGTGGTCGTGGCCTTCGTGTGTGTCGTCCCCGGCAACGCGCTGATCCACGGCGACGTCGCGAACGCGGTCGTGACGGCGGCCGGATTCATGGCGATCCCGGTGGCGGTCGCGGTCGGGGTCCTGCGCTTCCACCTGTACGATCTCGACCTCGTCGTTCGCAAGACGGTTGTCTACGTCGCGCTCGCGGTGTTCGCGACCGCCGTGTACCTCGCGCTGGTGGTCGGGCTGGGCGCCTGGATCGGTCACGGGAGCTCCTTCCTCACGATGGTGGCGGCGGTGACCGTCGCCGTGACCTTCCAGCCGATGCGCGCGCGGCTGTCCCGCGTCGCCAACCATCTGGTGTACGGCCGGCGTGCGACCCCCTACGAGATCCTGTCGCAGTTCTCTGAGCGGGTCGGAAGCGCCTACGCGGACGAGGACCTCTTGCCGCGGATGGCGCGCGTGCTCGGGGAGGGGATCGGAGCCGAACGCGGAGATGTCTGGCTGGCGGTGGACCGCGAGCTGCGTGACGTCGCCGTATGGCCGCCCGAACTCGGCTCCCAGCCCTCGGTGACCTTGCCGAACGGGGTCGTGCCGCCGATCGAGGGAGCCGACCGCGTGTGGCCGGTGGAGTCGGGCGGCGAGCTCCTGGGCGCGCTGGCCGTGCGGAAGCCCTCGGTCGATCCCGTGACGCCCGCCGACGACAAGCTCGTCACCGACCTGGCGGGTCAGGTGGGTCTGGTGCTGCGCAACGTCCGGCTCACCGAGCAGCTGAAGGGCCGGCTTGAAGAGCTCACGGCGGCCCAGCGACGGATCGTGGCGGCGCAGGACGAGGCACGCCGGCGCCTCGAGCGCAACATCCACGACGGCGCGCAGCAGCAGCTGGTGGCCCTGACCGTGAAGGCCCGGCTCGCGCGGACGCTCTCCGAGCGCGACCCAGGCAAGGCAACGGAGATGCTCGGCCAGATCGAGTCGGAGACCCAGGAAGCCCTGGAGAACCTCCGGGATCTCGCGCGCGGGATCTACCCCCCGCTGCTGGCCGACAAGGGGCTCGTGAGCGCCCTCGAGGCCCAGGCCCGGAAGTTCCCGCTCCCGGTCTCCGTCGTCGCCGGTCCGGGCGTCGGCCGCTACCCGCAGGAAGCCGAGGCGGCCGCCTACTTCTGTGCGCTGGAGGCGCTCCAGAACGTCGCGAAGTACGCGGCGGCCTCGCGCGCCGACGTCCAAATCGGGCAAGATGACGGCATGCTCGCGTTCGAGGTCCACGACGACGGCTGTGGGTTCGACGCCTCGATGCCGACGTCGGGGACCGGCCTGCAGGGGATGGCGGATCGGCTCGCGGCCATCGGCGGCACGCTCTCGATCGTCTCGATGCCCGGGGTCGGGACCACCGTCGCCGGCCGCATCCCCGCCCGGGCGGAGGCTCCGTAGATGCCGTCTCGCTCCACACCGCCACCGGCAAGCGTCTTCCGCAAGCTCGAGCGGTTCATGGTCGGCGTCGGGATGACCGTGATGGCCTTGATCCTGGAGCGGATCGTCATGCGCTCGATCCGCAAGCAAGGCAAGCCTGAACCCCGGCAGGCCACGACGCTCACGTCCAAGGGAGGCGAGCTCGATCTGGATCCGGACTAGCCTCCGCTAGCGTTTGCGGACGATGTCCACCAGCATCGCCAACAGCAGGAGAGCTCCCACGGTGCCGAAGGCGAGCGGTACCCACCGCGCCACGTTCGACGAGACCGCCGTGAGCCCGGTGGCGAGCAGGGCGGCGCCGGCCGTGAGGGCGAGTGCGAGCCGGCGACCCGCCCGACGGATCGTCGCCTCCAGCGTCGAAGCCTTGAAGTTCACCTCCAGCTTCTGCCCGGGTCGTGCCCCGATGAGCCGCTCCACCGCCTCGATGACCCGCATCGCACGCACCTTGAACTTCTGCGATTGGTAGAAGAGGGCCTTCGGGTCCAGCTTGCCCCCCATCTCCTTGAAGAGGCTCCGCATCAAGAACGAGCCCGCCACGTCGAACGGGTCGAGCTCGGGGTCGAGCGCGGCGGTCGCGAGCTGCATCTGTGCGAGGGCCTTGCCCGTGAGCGTCAGGGAGGCGGGCAGGGGCACGCCGTGGCGCAGGGAGATCTCGGTCATCTGCTGCAGGATCGGGCCGAGCTGGATGTCGGCGAGGTTGGCCGTGCGGTACTCCGCCATCAGCTGCCCCACCTCCCCCTGGAAGGCATCGACATCGAGGTCCGTTCGATCGATCCCACCGGACAGCATCAGCGTGATGTCCGTGAGGAACGCGACGTCCTCCTGCCAGAACGCCATCAGCATCAGCATCAGCTGCTCGCGCATCTCCGGCCCGACCTCGCCCACCATGCCGAAGTCGAGGAAGTAGATGGTGTCGTTCCACCACATCAGGTTCCCCGGATGCGGATCGGCGTGGAAGAACCCGTCAACGAGGATCTGCTGGTAGTAGCTCTCCAGCAGCTGACGCGCCGCCTCCTTGCGCTCCTTGCCTTCCGGCGCCTGAGCGATGGGGATCCCCTGGATCTCTTGCATCACGAGGAACCGGGAGGTCGACAGGTCGGCGTGAACCCTGGGCACATCCAGACGCACGTAGCCCTTGATCACGTTGCGCATCCGCTCGATGTTCGCGGCCTCCTGCCGGAAGTCCAGCTCCCGATGCAGCGACGACGAGAGGTGCTCGAAGACGGCGCCCATGTCGATGACCTGGTTCAGGCCGGGCCGGTCGCCCACCTTCTCCGCGAACAGCTCCAGGAGTGCGAGATCCTGCTCGATCTCCTCCCTCGCGCTGGGTCGCTGAACCTTCACCACGACTCGGGTCCCGCCCGACAGCGTGGCGCGGTGGACCTCCGCGATCGTGCCGGCCGCCAACGGGCTCGCCTCGATCGAGTCGAACACGTCCTCCCACGGGACGCGGAGCTCCTGCTCCATCACCTCGACGACCTGATCTTCCGACAACGGCGTGACGTGGTCCTGCAGCGTCGCGAGCTCGTCGATGAACTCCGGTGGCAGGAGGTCGGGGCGGGTCGACAGGACCTGACCGAGCTTCGCGAACGTCGGTCCGAGCTCCTCGAGCGCCGCGCGGAGCCGCTTCGCCTGGCGCTCGCGACCCACGGCGCCGTCCTTGTCGGGCCGCCCGAACAGCTCCTTCATCCCGTGCTTGGCGAACACCGCCGCGATGTGCGCGCCGCGCGCGGTGAGGTGCGGCTCCACCGGTGCCTGGTCCTCCAGGCTCCCGCGGATGGCCGTCGAGGTGGGGCGGACGGCGTTGTGGGTCACCGTCCCGTCCAACGCGGTGTTGACGATGATGACCGTGCAGCGCGCGTTGTGGCTGATGCGGTTCGGCACGTTCCCCAGGAGGAACTCCTTGCGCCCGGCCATCCCGGCGTTGCCCACCACGAGGACATCGGCCTGCTTCGATTCGGCGGCGTGCACGATGGCCATGGCGGGATCGTCGTCGATCACGACGTGCGCGAAGCCGCGGTCGCCGGCGACCTGGCGCGCGTAGGTGGCGAGGGCGTCGGCCGCTCCCGCGGCGCGTGTGCCCTCCGCGGCCCCGTATTGCGTCGTGCCGGGTTGCTCGGGGATCACGACCTGGACGATGTGCAGGTCGGCCTGGAACCGTTCCGCGAACGAGGCCGCCCAGGCCACGGCTCGCTCCGCGGTCTGGGAGCGGTCGGTCCCCACCATGACGCGCTCGACCGGACCGGGTGGCTCGGCATCGGTGGTCGTGTTGCTCGTGGCGGGCTTCGCGGCTCGGTCCATCGGAGCATGATGACCGTTGATAGACTCCCTGACCACCGCCGGAGTAGCTCAGGGGCAGAGCAACCGCCTCGTAAGTGGTAGGTCGTGGGTTCAAATCCCACCTCCGGCTCGCCCGCGGTCCCGCTGTTGCTAGAATCCGCCGCGATGAAACGCCTCCGCCCGTCACTGATCCTGGCCGCGGGGTCTGCGTTGTTCGTGGCGCTCCTCGCAGGGCCCGCCTCCGCCCAGGTCTCGATCGACCCGTCGACCACGCCGGCGAAGAACATCGGACCGACGGGGCCGATCACGCCGTTCGGGCTACACGTCAGCATCGCGGCCCTCCTGCTCGTCTTGGGGGTCGTTGTGGTCGTCGTCACGGTGATCCTCTACATGCGCTACGCCCCGCGGTTCGCCCAGGACGAGGAGTCGATGAAGGTGGTGCGGGCCGACCGGGTGCGGCTCGGTGCGGAGCTGCCGAGGCGCAACGTCGACCTGTCGCTCGCGTCGCCGGTGGTCGTGGCGCCACCGGCCCTTCCTGCCGCCGTGGGCGCGGTTTCCGCCCCCGCCGCGGCGTCCGTAGGTCCGGCGGCCCCCGCTCCCTCCGCCGCCGCCCCGCCCGCCGCGACCGAAGCAGCCGCGCCTCCACCGGCTCCGGCGGCCCCCGCCTCAGCTCCGCCTCCGCCCTCTGCCGCACCGGCGGAGCGCGTTGAGGTCACGCTCGATCAGGCCGTCTACGAGGCCACCCTCGCCGAGCTGCTGGAGGCCGGCACCGACCGCAGGATCGCCGAAGGCAAGGCGCGTCGCGCCGGCATGATCGCCGCCAAGAAGGCGGCGGGCGCGGGCTAGTCCCGCGCGAGCCATGATGGCGACCCAGGTCGATTGGTCGATGGGCTCGGCGGCAGCCCGCCTCGCCGACTGGGAGACCGCGCTGCGTGCCGGCCGTAAGGTTGCCGGGCCCGGCCCGGGGGTCCCCGCCGTCGACCGCGCGCGCATGCGTGAGGACTTCGCCGAGCTCGTGCCGCGCGCGGAGGACCTGATCAAGCAGTTCTGCGGCCTGGAGATCGAGGGGTTCCGCTCACGGGCGTGGGTGATGGCCCGCAGCGAGTGGATCCGCCAGAACCTCGCCGGTGTGCAGCGTCTCCTGGAGCCGCTGGCCGAGCGGTTGATGGCCGAGCAGAAGCACCGTGCCGAGTACAAACGCAAGGCGATGGGGGCGCAGGCCGGGGCGCTGTTCGGGTACGTTTCGCGCCGCGTCCTCGGTCAGTACGACGTGTTCCTGCCTCCCGACGACGAAGGCCTCCTCTATTTCGTGGGACCGAACGTCGCCGACGTCGAACGCGCGTATCATCTGCCGTCGCGAGACTTCCGCCTGTGGATCTCGATCCACGAGGTCACCCATCGCGTGCAGTTCGGCGCCGCGCCATGGCTCAAGGGACACCTCGCGGGCCTCGTCGACGCCTACCTCTCTTCGATCTCCCTCGATTCGCGGGAGCTGATGGAGCAGTTGCGTCACGCCGCGGAGGAAGCACGGTCCGGCGCGGGCATCCGAGGGATGGGCGGAGTCTTCTTGTTGTTGAACCCGGAGCAGCGCCGGATCTTCGTCCAGATGCAGGGGATGATGGCGCTGTTGGAAGGCCACGCGTCCTTCGTGATGAACGAGGTCGCGCGCGACCAGGTTGGCGACGTGGAACGGATGCGCCGGGCGCTCGCGGCTCGGCGCCGGTCCAACGCCGCCGAGCGCACGCTCCAGCGCGCCATCGGGTTCGATCAGAAGCTCAAGCAGTACGACAGCGGTGAGCGGTTCGTGCGTGAGATCGTCGCGCGCCGCGACATGGACGTGTTCAACCTCGTGTGGAGCTCGCCGGAGCATCTGCCCTCCGTCGAAGAGATCGCCGAGCCCGAACGCTGGCTCGCCCGCGTCGGGGCGTAGGCCCCGTGCGGCGCCCGCCCGCGGTCGCTCGCGTGCTGGAGCGCGCGACCGCGACCGCTCGCGCGCACGAGATGTTCCCGTCCGGGACCACCGTGCTGGTGGCGGTCTCGGGCGGCCCGGACTCCGTCTGCCTGCTGGAGTCCCTCGTTCGGCTCCGGGGCCTGTTCCGCATCCGCCTCCAGGTCTGCCACGTCGACCACGGCCTTCGCACCGGCTCGGCGGCCGATGTCGCGTACGTGCGGCGCCTCGCTGAGCGTCACGACCTGGCCTTCCATCTGCGGCGGGTCGCGAGCGCTCCGGTGCGTGGCGCCTCGATCGAGGCGTGGGCTCGGCGGGAGCGCCTCGCGGCGCTCGCCGAGGCCGCACGGGACATCGGCGCCGGAAGGATCGCGCTCGGTCACACCCTTGACGATCAGGCCGAGACCGTGCTGATGAACCTCCTGACCGGGAGCGGCCTCGTCGGCCTGGGGGGCATCGCGCCGGTGGCCGGTCCCTACGTGGATCCGCTGCTCCAGGTGACCCGATCCGAGGTCGAGGCGTTCTGCCGCTCGCTGCACCTTCGGCCGCGTGCGGACCCGATGAACGAGGATCCGCGGTTCCTGCGCGTCGCGCTGCGGACGCGGGGCTTCCCTGCGCTGGAGCGCGCGATGGGACGACCTCTGCGCGAGCCGATCGCCCGGACCGCCGAGGGCCTGCGCGAGGACGCGGAAGAGCTGCAGCGCCAGGCGATGGCGGCGCTCGGAAACGTCCTGAGCGAAACGCCGGACGGCGCCGACATCGACGCTGCGGGACTGCTCAGCCTGCCGCGCGCGATCGGCGGGCGCGTGGTGACGCGGGCCCTCTACGGGGTCGGCGCCGTCTGCGACCGTGCCGACGTCGACGCCGTCTACGACCTCGCAGGAGGCCGCCCCGGCCGCCGCCGCGACCTCTCCGACGGCGTGAAGGCACGACGTGGACGCCGACACGTCCATCTCGTGCGCTCGCTACACTTCGGGCCCTGACATGGAGGCCTACGCACCCGACATCGAGAAGATCCTCATCTCGGCCGACGCCATCCAGGTCAGGCTCGCGGAGATGGGCGAGCGGATCACGAAGGACTACGTGGGACGCTCCCTCCTGCTGGTCGGCGTGCTGAAAGGCGCCTTCGTCGTGATGGCGGACCTCGCGCGCTACATCCGGCTACCGCTGGAGTTCGACTTCATGGCCGTGTCCTCCTATGGCGCGGCGACGAAGTCCTCGGGGGTGGTGCGGATCCTCAAGGACCTCGACCACGACCTCGAAGGGCGCGACGTCCTGCTGGTGGAGGACATCGTGGACTCGGGCCTCACGCTGAAGTACCTGCTCAAGAACCTCGCTGGCCGCAAGCCCGGCACGCTGGAGGTGGCGGCGCTGCTGCGCAAAGAGGGCATCCAGAAGGTGCCGTTGGACCTGCGCTACGTCGGCTTCGACATCCCGAACGAGTTCGTCGTGGGCTACGGACTCGACTACGACGAGCGCTACCGGAACCTGCCCCACGTCGCGACGCTCAAGCCCGAGGCCTACGGCACCGACTGACCGGCCCCGTGGGCCTCGCGAACATCGCAGGCCGAGGCTTGTCCCCGGCCACGCCGCCTCCTACGGTCGACGGACATGAAGCGCTGGTTGGCGGTGGCCATCTGCTCGATCACGCTTGTCGCCTGCGTGCATGCGTCGGCGCCGCAGAAGTCCACCGCACCGACGTCCGGGATCCGCGGGAACGTCGTCGCCGGTCCGAGCTGTCCCGCGGTGGGTGGCGACAGGCCCTGTCCGCATCGACCGTGGAGGGGTGTTGTGCAGGCGTCGGCGCCGTCGGGCGACGTGGTCGGCAGCACCCGGACGGACTCGACCGGCATGTTCCTGCTGCCTCTTGCGCCCGGCACCTACACCGTCACGCCTGCTACGGCCGAGGGACCCATCACCACGAAGAGACGCGCGGTGACCGTCACCGCGGGCGCCTTCGTCGCGGTGACCCTCCACGTCGACACCGGCATCCGCTGACCGGCCGGCTCGTCGGGTTGGACGGGTTGGACGGGTTGGACCGATCGGCGTGGGCTGATGGGCCGTGGCTTGCGGGGCCGAGCCCCGCTCGTCCTGGGCGTGCGTACACTCCGCGGTCATGAGCGATCGCTGGGCCACCTTCGACTGCTACGGCACGCTCGTCGATTGGATGGGCGGGATCCGTGCGACCCTCGCCCGGCTGTGGCCCCAGGCGGATCCAGATGCCCTGCTGCGTCGCTACCACGAGGTGGAGCCCCAGGTGCAGGCGGGGCGAGGGGTCGCCTACGGACAGGTCATGTCGGAGGCGCTGGCCCGAGTCGCGGAGGCCGAGCATCTCGCCGTCCCCGCCGGCGAGGACGACGCTCTGAGCGTCTCGCTGCCCTCATGGCCGGTCTTCGCGGAGGTCCCGGCGGCCCTCGCGGAGCTGCGCGAGCGTGGATGGCGACTGGGGATCCTGTCGAACACCGATCCCGAGTTCCTGGACATGTCGCTCCAAGCGATCGGCGTACCGGTGGACATGCGGGTCGTCGCGTCCGAGATCGGCTCGTACAAGCCGGCGTTCGGGCACTGGGAGACCTTCTTCGAGCGGACGGGCGCCGACAGGGCCCGTCACGTGCACGTCGCAGCGTCGAGGTTCCACGACCTCGAACCCTGCGCGAAGCTCCGCCTGCCCTGTGTATGGATCAACCGTCAGCACGAAACGAGCCGCCTGCCGCGAGCCGGCGAGCTCCGCGACATGACCGAGCTCCCGGACACCCTGGACGCGCTGGCCCGGGTCCCCCTCACGTAGCCGGGACTTGACCCCGGCCTTCTCCGTGGGCCTAGACTCGACCCATGAGCGGGTCCGGTCCCCAGGACCTCTACGTGGTGCTCGGCGTCGCGCCCGACGCCTCTCCCGAGACCATCCGCCACGCCTATCGGGAGCTGGCGCGACACTTGCATCCCGACGTCGGTCCGGGCGGCGAAGAGGCCTTCCGCACCGTGAGCGCCGCCTACGAGGTGCTCGGGGACGAGCGGCGCCGCGCCACCTACGACCGTCGGCGGGCGCCGGGCGCCCGCGTGATCGCGGGTCCCGCCGCCGAGCGTCGGGCGCCCGCTCCCTCGGGGAACGTCGGACCGATGCCGACGGGTCGTCGGGTCGCCGCGCCTCCTCCGCCACGGCCGGCTCCCGTCGAGCACCTGCCGAGCACGGAGGAGGCGACCGACGAGTGGAAGAGCTTCGCCACGCTCGTCCGATGGATCGCGGCGGCACTCGTGGCAGCCGTGATCGTATTCACGCTCCTGGCCGTGTCTGAGGCCGGGAAGCCCGCCGCGCCATCGCCCGTGGCCTCGTTCGGTGCGTGCAGAACCCCGGTGGGCTCGGCCGATTGCCGATCGCCCGTACCGGTGATGCCCTGACGATCGCCCGGCGTCCCCCGGTAGGATGCGGCCCGTGACGCCTCAAGGGTTCGACGAAGACAAGATCGCGCAGGGTGTGCGCATGATCCTGGAGGGGATCGGCGAGGATCCCGAACGTGGCGGCTTGAAGGAGACACCCCACCGCGTCGCGCGCATGTACCGCGAGGTCTACGAGGGCGTCGGCGTGGATCCCACCGGGGTCGTGACCGTCGTCGAGGGCGCTGACTTCGACGAGATGATCATGGTGCGCGACATCCCCTTGTACTCGAACTGCGAACACCACCTCATCCCGTTCAGCGGGAGGGCTCACGTGGCCTATGTACCGAACAAGTCCGGCCAGATCACGGGCCTGTCGAAGATCGCACGCGTCGTCGACATCCTGGCGAAGAAGCCGCAGGTGCAGGAACGCCTCACGACCGAGATCGCCGACACGATCGAACGCGCCCTCGAGCCCCGCGGCGTCTTCGTGGTGATCGAGGCCGAGCACCTCTGCATGACGATGCGCGGGATCAAGAAGCCCGGCTCCGTCACCGTGACCTCGGCAGTTCGGGGGCTGTTCCGCTCCGACGCCCGCACGCGTCAGGAGGCGATGAACCACATCGGCATGCGCTGATCCTCCCCGCGCCGACCCCGGCCGCTCCCACCGCGCGGCTACGATGGGTCCCATGCGCGAGGGGTCCGTCTGGCGGTGCGGCGAGCACGCGTTCCCACTGGGGGAGCGCACTCTCGTCATGGGGATCGTGAACGTCACGCCCGACTCGTTCAGTGACGGAGGGACGTTCGCCGGCGCCGAGGATGCCGTGAAGCACGCGCTGCAGCTCGTCGAAGAGGGCGCGGACATCCTGGACGTGGGCGGCGAGTCCACGAGGCCCAGCGCGGATCCCGTGCCTGCCGACGTGGAGCTGGAGCGCGTGATCCCCGTCATCGAACGGCTCGCCGTCGAAGTGCCCCGGACCGCGGTGAGCGTCGACACCCGCAAGTCCGAGGTCGCGCGCGCGGCGCTCGAAGCCGGGGCCTCCATCGTGAACGACGTGACGGCGGGCTCGGATCCGGGCACGCTCGCTGCCGTGAAGGCTGCCGGCGCAGGCCTCGTCCTCATGCACATGCAGGGCGACCCTCAGACGATGCAGCGGGATCCCTCGTACCGCGACGTGGTGGCGGAGGTCGGCGACTACCTCGCGGGACGGATCGGTGCTGCGGTGGCCGCCGGTATCCACCGCGACCATCTCTGCGTCGACCCGGGCATCGGGTTCGGCAAGAACCTCGCACACAACCTCGAGCTCCTTCGGGCGATCGGCACGTTCGCCGAGCTGCGCGTCCCGGTGCTGGTGGGCGTCTCGCGCAAACGGTTCCTGGGTGAGCTCACGGGCGTCGCCGACCCTGCCGAGCGACTGGAGGGCACCGCCGCCGCCGTCGCCTGGTGCGCCGCAGAGGGCGTCGACGTCGTCCGGGTCCATGACGTGAAGGAGATGGTGCGCGTGGTGAGTGTGATCGACGCCATCGCCCGGGGACCCGCGTCCGTAAGTACCCCTGGTGCGTCTCCGATGCACACGCGAGGTGCGACTCCATGAGCACGCGAACGCGATCTCGCTTCCGGACCTCGGGCGGCGACATGGTGTACACGGACGTGGGCGAAGGTCCCGCCGTCATCCTCCTGCACGCCTATCCGCTGTGGTCGTTGGAGTGGCGCCACCTCGTCCCCCTGCTGTCGACGAGGTTCCGCGTCATCGCTCCCGACCTCGTCGGTGCCGGCGACTCGGCGAAGCCGCGGGACGAACCGCTCCACATCCGCGCGCAGTCCGGCTACGTCCGGGAGCTGCTCGCCCACCTGGGCATCGAGCGCTACGCCGTTGTCGGCCATGCCGTGGGGGGCGGCATCGCTCAGCTGCTCGCGCTCGACGACGACGGAGTCGACACCATCGTCCTGGTCGATCCGGCGACGTTCGCGTACTGGCCCTCGGCGGCAGCTCGGGAGGTGCAGGCACGGGGTCGCGAGGTCGAGCCCACGGCGGAGCTGATCCGCGCGGTGATGCACACCGCGTTCGACGTCGGCATGCAGCATCGCGAACGTGCGAGCGAGGAGCTGATCGACGCGTACGTCCGCCCATACCTCGCCGAACCCGGTTCCTTCATGCGGTTGATCGACGCCGTGGACGGTGTCGGTCTGGAGGGACGCGAGGCCGAGTTCGCGCGGATCACGTGTCCCGTGCTGATCCTGTGGGGCGAGGACGACCCCTTCTTCCCCTCGACGATCGGGGACGAGCTGAACCAGGCGATCGGATCGTCCACCCTTGCGCTGCTGCCGGGCTGCGGCCACTACCTTCCCGACGAAGCCGCCGAGACGCTGGGTCCGATGATCTTCGAGTATCTGCGCGCGATGTATCTGAGGGCTCCCCACGGGCACGACACCGGTCGGGAAGTCGGGAAGGAGGGCGTCGTCATGCTCCAGCTCGAACGGCGACCGCCTTGGGTCGACCTGGAAGAGGACGAGCGTGACGACTGGTTCGACGTATGAGGTCGCGGCTGTTCCTCTCTGGGATCCGGGCCGCCGGCCACCACGGCGCGCGGCCGGGGGAGAAGGACGAGCGGCAGGAGTTCGTGGTGGATCTGGACCTAGAGGTCGACGTGGCCGGCGACTCGGTCGGAGGCACCGCCGACTATCGGGATATCACCGAGACCGTCCGCGGGGTGGTGCGGGACGGCTCCTTCGATCTGATCGAGGCGATGGCCCGGGCGATCGCGGACGAGGTGATGGAGATGCCGCGCGTGCTGCGCGTCACCGCCCTCGTGCACAAGCCGGCCGCCGCGCGCCGTCTGGAGATCGATGGCGTTGCGGCCGCCGCCACGTCTCCCTCAGCGGACGGCTGAACCATCCGTGCAGGCCTTCCTTTCACTGGGCTCCAACCTCGGCGATCGTCTCGCGACCTTGCAGCAGGCCGTCGACCTGTTGGACGCAGAACCCGGGATCGTGGTCGTCGCGTCGTCGCGGGTGTGGGAGACCGACCCCGTCGGCGGGCCCGAGCAGCCCGACTACCTGAACGCCGTCATCTCGGTTGATACCTCTTCGGAGCCGCAGGATCTGCTGGCGGCCTGTCACCGCGTCGAAGCGGCGCTCGGACGCGTGCGGGACATCCGGTGGGGTCCCCGAACGGTCGACGTCGACATCCTGACGATCGATGCGATGAGCGTGGACGAGGACGATCTCACGGTCCCCCACCCGCGCATGATGGAGCGGGCGTTCGTGTTGTTGCCCTTGCTGGAGCTCGACCCCGATCCGGTTCTGCCCGACGGCCGCCACCTCACCGCGATCCCGCTCGGCCCAGGCGCCGCCGATGGAGTTCGGCCGTTCGCGCCGCCGCTCGCCGTGGGACCGGGAGCTTGATCCGTGAGGGTCGCGCCGCAGGCCGCGATGAGGGTCGGGCCGGAGGGCGCGCGATGAAAGTCGCGCCGTGAAGATCGCGATCGTGGGCGCGGGCAGCGTCGGCACCGCCGCCGGAGTGCTCCTGGTGCGCGCGGGCCACCGCGTCGTGGCTGTGTCGGGGCGCGGTCCCACGCGCGACCGCGCAACGCGGTTCCTGCCCGACGCGCGGTTCTCGGAGCCCGCCGACGCGGCCCGCGACGCCCAGCTCGTCCTGGTGGGTGTCCCGGACGATCTCATCGCCCCCACGGTGCTGTCGCTCGCGTCCGCGAACGCGCTGGGTCCCGGCCAGTTCGTGGCGCATTGCTCGGGCGCCCTGGCGCTCGACGTGCTCCAGCCGGCGCGCGATGCGGGCGCGAGGCGCTTGAGCATCCATCCGCTTCAGACCATCCCGGACGTCGGCCGCGGCCTCGACCGGATCCCCGGCAGCGCGATCGCCGTCTCCGCCGACGACGAAGAGGGCTACGTGGTCGCCGAGCGCATCGCCGACGACCTCCTGGGCGAGCCGTTCCGGTTGGCGGAGGAGCTCCGCCCCCTCTACCACGCGGCCGCGGTACTCGCGTCCAACGACCTCGTGGCGCTCTCCGCTCTCTCGAGAGGGCTGTTCGCGGCGGCGGGGGTCCCGGATCCCGCGCGCGCGATGCACCCGCTCCAGCAAGCCACGCTCGACAACGTGGCGGAGCTCGGCCCCGCGAAGGCCCTCACCGGACCCGCGGTGCGCGGGGACGCCGGCACGGTCGATCGGAACCTCACGGCGCTCGCAGCGAGCGCTCCCGGTGCGGTGGCGGTCTACGTGGCGCTTGCCAGGACGGCACTCGACCTCGCGACGCAGAGCGGACGTCTGTCGCCCGAAGGCCGGGCGGGGGTCGAGGCGGTGCTGGCGCGGTGGAGCTGATCCGCGAGGCCGAGGCCCTGCGCGCGGTCACGGACGCGGCCCGTTCGCACGACCGCACGGCGGGTCTCGTCCCGACGATGGGCGCGCTCCATGAGGGCCACGTGTCCCTCATCGATCGCGCGCGTTCGCTCGACCTCTTCGTCGTCGTCTCGATCTTCGTGAACCCGCTGCAGTTCGCGGCGGAGGAGGACTTCGAGCGTTACCCGAGGGATGAGGACAGGGACCTCGTCGTCTGCGAGCGGCTCGGGGTCGATGCGGTCTGGGCTCCGGGGCTCGAGCAGATGTATCCGCCGGGCGTCGAGCCGCCGGCGCCCGATCCGGGGCCCGTGGGTGGGCGCTTCGAGGGCGCGTCGCGTCCCGGCCACTTCGCCGGCGTCCTCAAGGTGGTGCGCCGGCTGCTCGACGTTACGGGTCCCTGCGACGCCTTCTTCGGCGAGAAGGACGCCCAACAGCTGTTCCTGGTCCGCCGGATGGTGGAACAGCTCGGACTTCCCGCACGGATCGTCGCGTGCCCGACGATCCGCGAGCCCGATGGCCTCGCGTGCTCATCGCGCAACGCGTACCTGTCTGCCGAGGACCGAGGGGAGGCCGGCTGCCTGTTCCTCGGCCTCTCGGAGGCGGCGACCCTGGCGCGCGCAGGCGAGCGTGACGCGCGTCGGCTCGTGGCCGCGATCGCGCGCGAGGTGGGTGCGGCGACGCGGGCGCGCATCGACTACACCGCGGTCGTCGACGAGGTCACGTTCGAGCCCGTCGATCGGCTGAGCCCCGGCGTGGAGGCTCGCGCCCTGGTCGCCGCCGGCTTCGGCAGGGTCCGCCTCATCGACAACCTGCGACTCCCTGCCGGGCTCCCTTCCCGGCTCCCCGGCCGGTTGTCGCCGGGGGAGCGGGTGGGCGACGATGGTCCATCCGCCACGATGGTCGGCGGAGACGAGGGGACCTGAACGGGCCGTGCTGCTTGCCGCCGACGTCGGCAACACCGAGATCGTGCTGGGCGTGTTCGACGGCGCCCGGCTCGCGCACACCTGGCGACTGTCCACCCGGCCCGAACGCACGTCGGACGAGCTCGCGCTTGCGCTGGGGGGGTTCCTCGCCCAGCGGGGCATGGCGCTCGACACGGGGGTGAGCGGGCTCGTGGTGGCCTCCGTGGTGCCCGACGTCACGGCGGCGTTCCGGGAGATGGCCGCGCATCTGTTCGCGTTTGCGCCGGTCCTCGTGGGGCCGGGCACGAGGACCGGGGTGCCCATCCTCACCGACAACCCCCGCGAGGTCGGCGCCGACCGCGTCGTGAACACGCTTGCCGCGTTCACGAAGTTCGGCGGCCCCGCGATCGTGGTCGACTTCGGCACCGCGACCAACTTCGACGTCGTCTCGGCGGCCGGTGAGTTCGTCGGTGGGGTGATCGCGCCCGGCATGCAGGCGAGCGCGGCAAGCTTGTTCTCGCGCACGGCGCGTCTCACGCGGGTAGAGCTCACGGCGCCGCCCAGCGTGATCGGCAGGAGCACGGTTGAGGCGATCCAGTCGGGGCTGGTCTTCGGCACGGCGGGTGAGGTGGACGCCCTCGTGACGCGGATCCGCGGCGAGTTGGGCGCGGCGACCGTGATCGCCACGGGAGGCCTGGCACCCGTCGTGCTGCCCCACTGCAGCACGGTCGACCACCACGAGCCGTGGCTCACCCTCGAGGGGTTGCGCCTGGTCTTCGAGAAGAACCCGGCCGATGCCTGAGGACCTGGGGTCTCGCGAGCACGACGTGCTCGCCGCGCGGCGCGAGAGCCGCGAACGCCTGGGGGACCGGGGCATCCCGCCGTTCGCCCTGACGTTCCCCCAGGATTCGTGGGCGGCCGATCTCCGCGCGGAGTTCCCGGACGGCAGGCTCGCGAACGGGGAGGAGTCGGACCGGCGGGCGGCGGTGGCGGGCCGGGTCGTGCTCGCGCGTCGACACGGCAAGCTGTCGTTCCTCGTGATCCGAGACCGCACGGGCGACCTGCAGCTGTTCTGCGAGCAGGCATCGATGAGCGAGGCGGGCTACGCCTTGCTGGAGGAGATCGATCTGGGCGACATCGTCGGTGCCACGGGGCAGGTGGTCCGCACCAAGCGGGGCGAGTTGTCGTTGAAGGTCGAGACACTCACCCTGCTCACGAAGGCGCTGCGGCCCCTCCCCGAGAAGTGGCACGGCCTCAAGGATCCCGACCTCCAACAGCGGAGGCGCTACCTCCATCTCATCGTGGACGACACGCCGCGCCGCTACTTCCTCGCGCGGGCCGCGGTCCTGCGCGCCATCCGCCGCGTGCTCGACGAACAGGGGTATGTGGAGTTCGAAGGACCGATGTTGCAGACCACCGCGGGCGGCGCGAACGCGCGCCCCTTCTCGACCTATCACCAGGCCCTCGACACGCCGATGAAGCTCCGCATCTCCCTGGAGCTCTACCTCAAGCGGATGCTGGTGGGCGGCGTGGAGCGTATCTATGAGATCGGCCGGAACTTCCGCAACGAGGGCATCGATCGCGATCACAACCCCGAGTTCACGATGCTCGAGGCCTACCGCGCCTACGGCGACTATCACACCATGATGGACCTCTCCGAGGCGCTGGTGACCGCGAGCGCCCGCGCGGTGGCGCCCCTGTTCGGGCGCGACCCGGGCGAAACCGTCCTCGCGTATCGGGGGATGCCCATCGACCTGTCGCTCCCCTTCGATCGCATCACGGTCCTGGGGTCGGTCTCGGCCGCCACGGGGGAGGAGATCACGCTGGGGCGTCCGGACCTGCGCGACATCGCCGCGCGTCACGATCTCGCCGTCGAGCCGTCGTGGGGCCCGGGCAAGATCGTCCAGGAACTGTTCGAACGGCTCGTGGAGGAGACGATCGTTCGCCCCACCTTCGTCTGCGACTTCCCCCGCGAGGTATCGCCGCTCGCGCGGCCCCATCGCGACGATCCGGACCTCACCGAGCATTTCGATCTCGTCGCCGGCGGGTTGGAGCTGGTAACGGCGTTCTCCGAGTTGACGGACCCCGTCGAGCAGCGGGCGAAATTCGAGCTGCAGCAGGCGATGAAGGACGTGCTGGGCGAGGAAGCCCATCCCCTCGACGAGGACTTCCTCCGAGCGCTCGAGCACGGCATGCCGCCGGCGGGCGGACTGGGCCTCGGCGTCGACCGCCTGCTGATGCTGCTAACCGACGCCCCGAGTCTGCGCGACCTCATCATGTTCCCCAGTCACCGCCCCGAGGCCGGCGCGGAGGCCGACGACCGCGCGTAGCGCGCGTCGACGGCCGCGGCTATGCTGGGCCGCGATCATGCCGGCAGATCTGGACACCCTGAGGGCCGTGCCGCTCTTCTCCGATATGAAGAACCGCGCCCTACGCGACGTGCTGTCGATCTCCAAGGAGGTCACCCACTCCGCCGGCCAGCGCATCGTGGAGTCCGACGAAGCCGGCGTCGGCTTCCACCTGATCCTGGAGGGCACGGCCGAGGCGATCGTGGGGGGCACGCCGGTGGGCACACTCGGCCCCGGCGCCTACTTCGGCGAGATGTCGCTGCTGGACGGGAAGCCTCGCTCGGCCACGATCAAGGCGGTCACGGATCTGAAGACCCTCGCGATCCCGTCGTGGACGTTCAACCAGCTCCTGGACAAGCATCCCGAGTTGATGCGTTCGATGTTGGTGGAGCTCTGCGGACGTCTTCGCAACGTCGAGGCGCTCCGCTCCTAGAAGGACGTTCCCCGGCTATTCCTCCGCGGCCTCGTGTAGCACCACGACCAGATCCTGCAGGCCGGTCCCTTTCGCGAGGAATCCGGAGGCGCCGGCTTCGCGGGCGGCGCGCTCCACGCCCTCGTCCGCGTGGGCCGTGAGGATCACCACCGGAAGATCGGGCTGGGTCTCGTGGATCTTCTTCATCGCGTCGATCCCCGAAAGGTCGGGCATGGACAGATCCATCAGGACGACGTCGGGCTTCAGCTCCTCCGCGCCCTCGCAGGCGGCCACGCCACCGCCGGCCTCTCCGGCGACCTCGATGTCACCGACGAGGCGCAGGGCCGAGGTCAACGCCTTGCGGAAGGCGGGGTGGTCATCGACCACGAGCACGCGCACGTCCTTGTCTCCTAACGGTGCCGAGAAGCTCCGCACTTCAGGGGCTCTCCCTTCCTTGTGATGCTTGGTGGCACGGCCGATGCGGGGGGAAGGTGGGGAGATTCTCTCGCCGCGTGTCGGCCGCGCGCAATCTGCCATCCGGGGGACTTCGATTAGTCCGAACGGAGGACCCCTATCCGACCTTTGGCCTCCCCCGGCCCTCGGAGCCCTTGCCCGCCGATCACGCGCGAAAACCATCGCAGGAAGGCTCATCCCCGAGCGCGCGGCGTCCGAAGAACCGTATACAGGAGCGTCGAGGAGCGAAGGGCCGGAAGATGCGGGACGGGTTCGAGGCTTATCGGGGCCCACAGGTATACTCACGTTCGGTGGGCGCTGCGGCCGGGTACCGGGTGTGGCGCCCCAGGCGCCTCGGGGGTAGGACGGGGTCCGCGGATCCCTGGGGCCGGACATGCGGGGCGAGGGCCTAAAGGACGCTGACATGTTCGAACGCTTCACGGATCGGGCCAGACGCGTGGTGGTCCTGGCGCAAGAAGAAGCCAGGATGCTCAACCACAACTACATCGGCACCGAGCACATCCTGCTCGGGCTGATCCACGAGGGCGAGGGCGTCGCCGCCAAGGCCCTCGAGTCGCTCAACATCTCGCTCGAAGCCGTGCGCTCCCAGGTGGAGGAGATCATCGGTCAGGGCCAGGCCGCCCCGACCGGGCACATCCCGTTCACCCCCCGTGCGAAGAAGGTCCTGGAGCTGTCGCTCCGCGAGGCGCTGCAGCTCGGCCACAACTACATCGGCACCGAGCACATCCTGCTCGGTCTGATCCGCGAGGGCGAGGGCGTCGCGGCCCAGGTGCTGCAGAAGCTCGGCGCGGACCTCAACCGCGTGCGTCAGACCGTCATCCAGCTGCTGTCGGGCTACACCGGCGGCAAGGAGACCACGCCCGGCGGCGGACCTCAGGGCGAGGGCGGCCCGCAGGGGTCGATGGTCCTGGACCAGTTCGGTCGCAACCTCACGCAGCTCGCCCGCGACCAGAAGCTGGACCCGGTGATCGGCCGCGAGAAGGAGATCGAGCGCGTCATGCAGGTCCTGTCGCGCCGGACGAAGAACAACCCGGTGCTGATCGGGGAGCCGGGTGTCGGCAAGACCGCCGTTGTCGAGGGCCTGTCCCAGGCCATCGTCAAGGGCGAGGTGCCGGAGACGCTCAAGGGCAAGCAGATCTACACGCTGGACCTCGGCGCCCTCGTCGCCGGCTCGCGCTACCGCGGCGACTTCGAGGAGCGCCTCAAGAAGGTCCTCAAGGAGATCAAGACGCGTGGGGACATCGTCCTGTTCATCGACGAGCTCCACACGCTGGTGGGCGCCGGCGCGGCCGAAGGCGCCATCGACGCCGCCTCCATCCTCAAGCCCATGCTTGCGCGCGGTGAGCTACAGACGATCGGCGCCACCACACGCGACGAGTACCGCAAACACCTCGAGAAGGACGCCGCGCTCGAACGGCGCTTCCAGCCGATCGACGTGAAGGAGCCGTCCGTCCCCCACACCATCGAGATCTTGAAGGGTCTGCGCGACCGCTACGAGGCGCACCACCGCGTGAACTACACCGACGATGCGCTCGTCGCGGCCGCGAACCTCGCGGATCGCTACATCTCGGACCGCTACCTGCCCGACAAGGCCATCGACCTGATCGACGAGGCCGGGTCCCGCATGCGGATCCGTCGGATGACGGCGCCGCCCAACGTCCGCGAGGTGGACGAGAAGATCGCCGAGGTCCGGCTCAAGAAGGAGTCCGCCATCGACGGACAGGACTTCGAGAAGGCCGCCGCCCTGCGCGACGAGGAGCGTCAGCTCCAAGAGGAGCGCAGCCGCCGCGAGCAGGAATGGAAGTCCGGGGAGATGGACATCCTGTCCGAGGTGGACGAGGAGGAGATCGCCGAGGTCCTGTCGCTTTGGACCGGCATCCCCGTCTTCAAGCTCACCGAGGAGGAGACCGAGAAGCTGCTGCGCATGGAGGACGAACTCCACAAACGGATCGTCACCCAGAACGAGGCCATCTCGGCCGTCTCACGCGCGATGCGGCGTACACGCTCGGGCCTGAAGGATCCCCGGCGTCCGGCGGGCTCGTTCATCTTCCTCGGTCCCTCGGGTGTGGGCAAGACGGAACTATCGAAGGCGCTCGCGGAGTTCCTGTTCGGCGATGAGGACGCGCTGATCCAGCTGGACATGTCCGAGTACATGGAGAAGCACACGGTGAGCCGTCTGATCGGCTCGCCCCCCGGCTACGTCGGCTACGAGGAGGGTGGGCAGCTCACGGAGGCCGTGCGCCGCAAGCCCTTCAGCGTGATCCTGTTCGACGAGATCGAGAAGGCGCATCCCGACGTGTTCAACACGTTGCTGCAGATCCTGGAGGACGGCCGCCTCACGGATTCGCAGGGCCGCACGGTCGACTTCAAGAACACCATCATCATCATGACCTCGAACCTGGGGACCCGGGACATCCAGAAGGGTCCGGGGATCGGCTTCGCAGCCGCAGCCGACGCGGAGGTCACGTACGAGAAGATGCGGGACAGGGTCAAGGAGGAGTTGAAGAGGTCCTTCCGTCCCGAGTTCTTGAACCGTATCGACGAGGTCATCGTGTTCCGCTCGCTCAGCCAGGGCGACGTGAAGGAGATCGTCGACCTGCTCATGAAACGCGTGCGCGAGCAGTTGAAGGCCAAGGACGTCGAGATCGAGCTCACCGACGAGGCGAAGACGCTCCTGGCGATGGAGGGCTACGACCAATCGCTCGGTGCGCGGCCGCTGCGCCGCACCATCCAACGTCTGGTTGAGGACCCGCTCTCGGAGAAGCTCCTTTGGAAGGAGTTCCGGGCGGGGCAGACCATCATCGTGGACGTGCGCGACGGCCAGATCGTCTTCGAGAGCGCATCGGCGATCCCACCCGACGTCCCGCCGGTCGAGCTCGCCGGCTCGGGCTCCACCGAGTAGTCCTGAAACGTCCTCAGCCCACGTAGCGGTTCTCGATGAGCGTGGTGTCGGACGCCCACTGGACGGCGTTGGCGTCGCTCGCGACCTTCCCGGGGATCGTCGTCAACGTGCCGGTCTTCAGGTCGATCACGTGCACGGTGAGCAACGGCCTGTCGAGCGCGCCGGGGCCCGGGCGGTACTGGATGAAGGCAAGGCGTGAACCGTCGGGGGACCACCTCGGGTTGAAGACATGGGTGGGCAGGTTCCGTAGCAGGTGGACGTGCCGGCCGTTCGGATCCATGATCGCGATCCCTCCATCGCTGAAGAAAGCGATCCTGCCGCCGTTCGGCGAGAAGAAGGGCATGTCGTCTGCGGCGATGTTGTGGGTGAGGCGGGTGGGCGTTCCGCCGCTCGCGGGCACCGTCCAGATCTCCTGCGTGGGAGAGAATCCGCTCTCGTCCAGGAACGTC
Organism: uncultured Actinomycetes bacterium; assembly: GCA_963850315.1. GTDB lineage: Bacteria > Actinomycetota > UBA4738 > UBA4738 > HRBIN12 > JAOUEA01. Next base: position 99,348 of record CAWKKN010000007.1, on the reverse strand, counting down.
TTCCCGCTGTTCGAGTACGCGATCGTGGACCCGTCCGGCGACCAGCTCGGCCACTGGTCGACGCGCGATCCGCTGGTGAGCCTCCGGAGGTTGGAGCCGTCGGCATCCATCACGTAGATCTGGCGGTCGGCGAAGGCGATCCGGCGGCCGTCGGGCGACCAGACCGGTGTGGAAGGGATCGTCGCCCCGCTCATATGCGTGAGGAAGGTGAGGCCCGTGCCCCGGGCTCCGATCGTGCCCACCTGCGGCAAGCCGCGCTGGCTCGCGACGAACACGACCGTGCGGCCGTCGGGTGAGAGGTTGAGCGAGTCGGCGTCGGGCGGGATGTTCAGCAGTCGGCCCCGCACCCTGCCGTCGAGACCCACGATCAACGGCTTCGCCGGATACAGAACCGGCACCGTGACGCTTGTCGATCGGTGCGCCGGGCCCGTGCCGTCGTTCACCGACTGCGCCAGCAGGAAGGCGCCGGCTACCACAGCGACCAAGAGAGCAGCCGCGGCGAGCGCCGTGATCCGCTTCCGTCGATCGCGCGAGTCCTGACGCGTGTGCTGGCGCCCCAGGGCGCCGGGGTCGGGGCGGGACTTCTGGGTGACCAGCTCGAAGACCTCCTTCACGTCGGGCATTCCCGCCTCCTCACGTCGCCTTGAGCGCGGTTCGCCCTTGGGAGGCGAGCACGCGCACGGTCGTGGGCCGGATGCCCATCATGTGGCCGGCCTGATCCGAGCTGTATCCGTACACGTCCGTCAGCACCAGCGCGGCCCGCTGTCGCGGCGTGAGCAGCAGCAGCATCCGACGCAGATCCTCCTTGAGATCGAGGTCGTCGAAAGGATCGGCCGTGGGGTTCACGGACGCCAGATGCCTCGCGGCCACCTTGGCCCGACGGGCGCGCATGCGGAACCCGTTGAGGGCTACCCGGAATAGGTAGCCCACGGGATCCTCGATCTCGCCCACCCGGTCCCAACGCTCCCACAGGCCCAGGAAGGCGTCCTGCATCAGTTCCTCGGCGTCTTGGCGATTCCCCGTCACGAAGTACATCGCCCGGTACAAGCTCTCGTGCTGATCGAGGAAGAACTCATCGAAGCTGAGGGGGACCTCGGGCGCTTCGATCTCCCTGATCTCCATCCGTGCTCCCTCGCTCCACACGAACCATGGATGCGCAGCGCGGTGGTTTCGTTTAGGCACGCTCGGTATCACCCGAGACCGCCCGTGTTGAGCCTACGTCGGCCGCGCACGTGAGGAACGTCAACCCGTGTAGCGGTTCTCGGTCAGGATGGTTGCCGATCCAGTGCGGGGCGTCGATGTCGCTGTCGACGAGCCCCGGCGGCCGTGAGCGCGAACCGCTCGCCATGTCCACGGTGATCACACGCAGGAGCGGTCCTCCGACTTCATGGATGCCGCGGCCGGCCCATACCGTAGGAAGGCCAGGACTCATCTCCCGGCGATCCCTCCCCTTCGTCTGGGCCGGGGAGAAGCCCCGGCCGCCTACCCGGCTCCGCCCTAGGGATGGACCACCACGGGGTGCGCCACCACGCCGTCGTACTCATAGCCCAGGTTGTTCCACGAGACGTGATCCGGCTGCGTGTTGCCGAACTCATCGGTCGCCCGCACGCGGATGCCGAACGCGCCCGGAACCGCATCCCAGCGGAAGAGCCACCGAACCCACGCCCGAGGTTCGTTCGGTGCCACGAGCTCCGCGCCGGCCCAGGTCCGACCGCCGTCGAGGCTGACATCGACGAGCGCGACGCGGCCTAGTGCCGACCATGCGCGGCCATGCAGGTCGCGACGCCCCGCCACCAGATCGGCCGGCCAGGGCAGCTCCAGGGCACTCTTCACGCTCAGCGCATGGATCACCTTCCCGTGAGGGTGTTCGGGCGTCTCGTAGGCGGGGCCGCGAAGTACGTAGGACTCGGTGCTCCACGGCGAGGAGAGCGGCGCCAGCGATACGCAGATCTCCTCGACCCATTTGATGCTGGAGATGCCGGCCCACCCGGGAACGAGGACGCGGGCGGGAAAGCCGTGATCGGGCTGGAGCGGCTCGCCGTTCATCGCGACCGCCAGCAGCGTGTCCTCCTCCAGCGCCTTCGCGATCGGCATGGGCCTGCGAACTTGGAGTTCGTCCGCCCCGATCGGCATGACGTCCACCGCGGACTCGAGGGCGCCCGCTCGCTGCAACAGCTCGGTGAGCGGCACTCCGGTCCACTCCGCGACCCCGACCCCACCCAGCATCCATCCGTGGCCCTCCAGCGCATGCCCGTGCTCGACGGCGAAGAACGCTCGCCCGTTCCCCGCGCACTCGAGGGCGCGGACGACGGTAACGCTGGGAAGGGAGAGGATCTCGTCGTAGCTCAGGCTGAGCGGTCGTGTCACGCCGGGACCCTCGATCCGGAGCCGCCAATCGCCGACGCCGACACGCGGGGTCACACTCTGATTGCGCACGAAGAACCGATCGACCGGCGTGAGGTAGCCGGGGTCGACCCGGTCCCACCGCATCTCCGCCGCCGTGTCGTGCTGGATGAAGCGGCTCGGATGCACCGACTTCACGATCCCGGGCACCGTCGTGGCCGTTCGGGGACGGCGAGCTCTCGCATGCCGCCGCTCTTCACTCGCCTCTTGCTGCGTGGTACACCCTCTCCTCGTGACACACGAAGAGGCCGCGACGGTCAACCGACGGCGGGACATGTGACGCGTTCTCCACGTTTCCATACGTCAGGCCGTTGGTCGCGGCGGCCCTCGCGACCGGACAACTGAGCGCTCAGGCCGGCTGGGGAGCGACCCGTCGAGCTCGACGTTCACCGAGCCCGGCACGTGAGCCTCACAGAACGCCAGCCGTTCGCGCGTGTCGAGGATCATGGCTACTTCGCGCACGAGCGCCTCCGCCTCACGTCGGGCCGCGCAGCTCCTCGGGGACGAGGTCCGCGAACGTCCAGGCGGTCCATAGGTCGGCGGCGATGGCGTCGGCGGACGCGGAGACGCCGAACCGTTCGAAGTAGCTGACGATCCGCTCGAGGTCACGGCGCAGGAACGCTTCGGCGTGGCTGTTCTTGCGCGGGTCCACGGCCTGCGGCAGGTCGATCACCGTGATACGGCCATTCCACACCAAGACGTTGTAGGGCGAAAGGTCAGCGTGCACGATGTCGTTGAACAACATGAGCTCGACGGCGTGGACCACCTCATCGAACAGCTCGCGAGCCTCCTCGGGGTCCTGCGGGCGGTAGGAGCGCAGCTGCGGCGCCGCACTCTGGAGGTCGCCGACGTAGGTCATCAAGATCGCCTCGTCGGTGCGTTCGATGGGCCGTGGGACGGGCACCGGGACGCTCGCCGAGGCGAGCGCGCGCAGCGCTTCCCATTCGCGACCTACCCACAGCCCCCCCTGGACCTGGCGGCCGTACGTGGTGCGCTTCTCGAGAGCTACGCGGACGCGGCGCTCCTTGATCCACTCGCCGTGGCGGTAGAGGCCCTCGTCGCGGAAGTCCCGCCGGTTCAGCGGGTGATAGATCTTGAGCGCGACGAGGGCCTCGCCGCTCGTACTCGGATCGGCGCGGCACAGGTGGACCGACGCCTCCTTGCCGCTCTGGATCGGACGGATGATCGATTCGATGAGCCCTTCGTCCATGAAGTGCTCGAACGTGTCGTCGTGCAACGCAGGTGCCTCCCTTGAAGGGTTCCGTGACATGGAGATGCCACGTCCCTTCGAAGGAAGCGCCGGGGGCGCGTGACGGCTCGGCTGAGCGGTTAGCGCTGGGCGGATCGGGAGGGACGCGGAATACGTGCGATATGAAGGACCCGGATCGCAGCCATCCTCATCACTCCCTTCGATCGTCTCGCGGCGCACCTCTTGCACCGTCCGGCGTAAGGATACACGTGGGCCGTGTCCTACCCGACCGCTACCTTGCGACCCATGGTGAAGGCGAGGACCCGCCTGGAGTGTTCGGCCTGCGGGCAGCAGGTTGCCCAGTGGGTCGGTCGTTGCCCCGGTTGCGAGGGCTGGGGCACCGTCCACGAGCTCGCGCCGAGCGTGACGCGAGGCCGCGGCCGGCTCGGCGACACGGCCGTGGTACCCGTCCCGCTGATCGGCCTCGGCGCTGCCCCCGAGGCCGATCAGCGGGTCTCCACCGGCTTCGAGGAGGTCGACCGGGTGCTGGGAGGCGGCCTCGTTCCGGCCTCGGTGACGCTGCTGGCGGGGGAGCCCGGCATCGGCAAGTCCACGCTCTTGCTTCAGATCGTCGCCAAGGTGTCGGCGACCGGGCGGTCCTGTCTCCTCGTATCCGGCGAGGAGTCGCACGCGCAGGTTGCGTCCCGGGCTCGGCGCCTGGGGATCGCGGGCGAGGCCCTGACGTTCGCCCCCGGGCGCGATCTCCAGCAGGTGCTGGAGACGGCCGGTGGGTCGGGACCCTTCCTGCTCGCGGTGGACTCCATCCAGGCCCTGCGGGAATCCGGGGGCACCCAGATGCCGGGTGGGGCGTCCCAGGTGCGGATCTGCACGGATGCGCTGGTCGGGATCGCGAAGGCGCAGGGGATCGCGGTGCTGATGACGGGCCACGTGACGAAGGACGGCGATCTCGCCGGGCCGCGCAGCCTCGAGCACGCCGTCGACGTCGTGCTCGGCTTCGACGGAGAGCCGCGGTCGGGGCTGCGGGTGCTCTCCGGCGGCAAGAACCGGTTCGGGCCCGAGGGAGAGACGGCGTGGTTCGAGATGGGCGAGGCGGGCCTGCGCCCGATCGACCCTACGGGCCTGCTGATCTCGGGAGAGCGCGTGCCGGGCGCGGCGGTGGCCCTGCCACGGTCGGGACGTCGGGCCCTCGCCGTCGAGGTGCAGGCCCTGGTAGGGACGTCCGATGGCCCTGCCCGCCGTCAGACCACCGGCCTGGACGCCCGGCGGTTCCAGCTGGTCGCGGCCGTGCTCGATCGCGCCGCCGGGATGCCGCTGGGACGATCGGAGCTCTTCGGCGCCTCCTCGGGAGGGATCAGGCTCGACGATCCCGCCTGTGACCTCGCCGTCGCGGCGGCGCTCGTTTCGGCCGCGACCGGACGGCCGCCTCCGGCGGGCGCTGCGTTCGTGGGTGAGGTGGCGCTCACCGGTCTCGTTCGTTCGGCTCCCGGTCTGGTGCAGCGCCTCTCGGCCGCCCGCGCGGGCGGCTGCACCGCCGTCTACGCTCCGGCCGCGGCCTCCGCCCTCGGGCCGGCCGAGCGACCCGAGGGTCTTCGCGTGATCCCCGTCCGCCACATCATCGATGCCCTGGGTTGGGCGCTCCCACCTGCTGGAACTCGCCGCGGTGCCGCCTGACTCACCCCGCAAGAACTAGGTCAGACGGACCACGTTCCCCCTCCGTTAGGCCTCTGACCTGCGGTTTTGGGTTGCGTCGCAAGGCGGGTCCGTGTTAGCCTGTCACCAGTCATAGATGTCCCGGCTCCAGACGGTCGAGCCGAGGTTCCCGTGCTTTTCCCAGGGGAGGTTTCGTGTTCCGCAAGGGCGACACAGTGGTGCATCCGGAACATGGCGCGGCAGTCATCGAAGAACTGCGTGAGAAGGAATTCCTCGGGGAGAAGCGGACCTACCTCGTACTGAGGGTCGCCTACGGCGATCTGACGCTCATGATCCCGACGGATTCCACCGAGCAGGTGGGTCTGCGCTCGGTCGTCAGCAAGAACGAGGTCAAGAAGGTCCTGAAGGTCCTCACCGAGGAGGAATCCTCGATGGCGGCCAACTGGAGCCGGCGCTTCAAGAACAACATGGAGAAGCTGCACTCAGGCGATCCCTATCAGGTGGCCGAGGTCCTGCGGAACCTTTCCATCCGCGACCGCGAGAAGGGGTTGTCGGCTGGGGAGAAGCGGATGATCACGAAGGCCCGCCAGATCCTGATCTCGGAGCTCTCCCACGCCACCGGCAAGTCGGAGGACCAGGCCGAGGTCATGATCGACGATGTCCTCGACGGTGCCCACGGCGCCAAGGTCGTCGCCGAAGCTAACTAGTTCGTTCGTGGGGCTCGGGCTCGCCCGGCCGCCGCTCAGCTTCTCGCTCAGGCTTCCTTCCACGCGCGCCGATGACCCTATCCATAGGGGTGGGTTCGACTGCTCCCGACATCGCTGGGCCAAGGATCGGCGGCCAGAGATCGTCGGCCAATCGTCGGAAGGACCACGAGGGAGATGAGCGAGAAGGAGCCCCGGGCGGGGAGCCTGCGCGGGCGCTTGGTCGAGGGCGTTCGCCTGATCTTCATCGCCCTGCTCGGCACCGCCGGGTTCCAGATCGGGGCCTCCTACGCGGACGAGAGCACGAGCCGGGCGCTGTCGTTCATCTTCCTGGGCGCCGCGACCGGGTTCGTCATCGGGGGCGTGATGGGACGCCTGACCCTGCGCGCCGTCACGGGCATGGAGCGAGAGCTTCGGCGCAAACCGGCGCCGGAGATCGCCGGCGGCGTCGTGGGCCTCGTGATCGGGCTGATCGTGTCCGGCTTGATGATGATCCCGCTCATCTTCGTTCCCGCCACGATCGCGTGGCCGGCCATCGTGTTCCTGTATCTGGTCTTGGGATCGCTCGGGTACCGGCTGGGCGCAGCCAAGCACGAGGACATCTTCGCGTTGGTCGGGATGAAGCCGCGCGCCTCCGCCGCCTCGTCCAGAGGCGATCTGTACGTGGTCGACACGAGCGCCCTGATCGACGGACGGATCGCGGACCTCGTGGCGACCGGATTCGTGAGCGGCACGATCTTGTTGCACGATGGCGTGCTCCGCGAGTTGCAGGCCATCAGCGACTCGTCGGATCCGGGCCGGCGCAGCCGGGGACGCCGCGGCCTCGACATCCTGGTCGAGCTGCAGAAGGCGCCGACGATCCAGTTCCAGCTGGTGGAGGAGCTAGGGGTGATGGACGTTGACGCGGCGCTCGTGCGCCTGGCTCGCGAGCGAGGTGCGTCCCTCATCACGGTGGATCACAACCTTGCGAAGGTCGCCGAGGCCCTTCGGGTCCCCGTCGCACAGATCAATGCCCTCGCGTCGAAGTTCCGGGTCCCCGTCACGGCCGGCGACGGGATCACCGTGCGGCTCGTGAAAGAGGGGCGCGAGCACGGCCAGGGCGTCGGCTACCTCGAGGATGGCACCATGGTCGTCGTGGAGCGCGCCGACGACCGGATCGGCACCACCGTGGAGGTACGGGTCACGAACGTGATCCAGACCACCACCGGACGGATGGTGTTCGCCGCGCTCGCCACCGAGGCCGGCGTCGACGTCTGACACGCCGTTGCGAGCCGCCCGGCAGGACCAGGTCTCGCCGTCCGTGCCCGACCGACGAAGCCGTGAGGGGCATGTGCGATGCTTGCCCTATGGGGAGCGAATCATCGGAGCGGCCGCAGGCGGCGGCGATCGTCTTGGCTGCGGGGGCGGGACGGCGCCTGGGCGCCGACGGTCCCAAGGCGTTCGTGACGATCGGGGACCGACCGTTGCTTGCCGTGGCGGCGGCCGCGGCGGCAGCCTCGCCGTCGGTGTCATCCCTCATCGTGACCGCACCTCCCGGCTTGGAGGAGCGCGCCGCTGGGTGCGTGGAGTTCCTGGGCAAGCCGGTCACGGTGGTGCCGGGCGGCGCCACCCGGCAGGCCTCGGTCCGCGCGGCGCTCGCGGTCCTGGGTGACGACGTCGACATCGTCGCGGTGCACGACGCCGCCCGGCCGTTCGCCCCGCCGGACCTGTTCACGGCCGTGATCGCGGCCGTGGTCGCGGGCGCCGTCGGGGCGATCCCGGTGATCCCGGTCGCCGACACCGTGAAGCGTGTGCACGATGGCGTCGTGGTCTCGACCCTCGACCGCGAGGAGCTGGTGCTGGCGCAGACGCCGCAGGCCTTCCGGGTCGACGCGCTGCGACGTGCCCACAACCGTGCCGAGGGCTCGGATCTGGAGGTCACCGACGACGCGGCCCTCTTGGAGCTCGCCGGAGGCACGGTCCAAGCGGTGGCGGGCGACGCGCAGAACTTCAAGATCACGACGTTCCTCGACCTGGCCCGCGCCGAGTCCAGGATCGGCGGTCCCGGTGCCTGAGGGGGGCAGGGCGCCGCGTGTCGGACTGGGGTTCGACGTGCACCCCTGGGCGAGGGGACGGGAGCTGTGGCTCGGCGGTGTCCGCTTCGAAGGCGAGGACGGGCTGGCGGGACACTCGGACGGGGACGCCGTCTGCCACGCGCTCGCCGACGCACTCCTGGGTGCAGCAGGGCTCGGCGACCTCGGCGATCACTTCCCCGACACGGATCCGTCGACCGCCGGCCTCGCGGGCACGGAGCTGCTCTCGCGTACCGTGGCAGCCGTGCGTGGCGCGGGGTGCTCGGTGTCGTCCTGCGACATGACGGTCGTTTGCGAGCGTCCCGCGCTGGCCCCCCGCCGAGACGAGATCCGGGCGCACCTGGCGGCGGTCCTCGGTGTGGGAACCGACCGGGTCTCGGTGAAGGCGACCCGGCCGGAAGGACTGGGGCTGAGCGGAGACGGCATCGGATGTCTCGCCGTCGCCCTGCTGATGTGACGTCCGACCGCGATCGGCGCCGCGGCCCACGACGCGCGACCGGCGCCGATGCCACGCTCGTGACGGGGCGGCGCGCCGTCACCGAGGCGATCCGCAGCGGCGCCGCGCGCGAGATCCTGGTGATCGCCTCACCGAAACCGACACAGGGCATGCGTTCCGTGCTGGACGCGGCCGAGCGCGCCGACGTGCCCGTGCGTATCGTTCCCCGCGCGAAGCTCGATGCCATGGCCGCCGAGCATCAGGGCGTCGTGGCACGGATCGGATCGGGCGCACACGGAGGGTCTCCGGCGCCCGAGCTCTCGGAACGGGACCTGGCCGACTTCCCGTTCACCGACGACGCCGTCGTCGCGATCCTCGACGGCATCACGGATCCGCAGAATCTCGGCGCCGCGGCGCGCTCCGCCGAATCGGCGGGTGCCGCGATGCTGGTGACGCGGACGAAGCGAGCCGCCGACGTCACCGCCGCCGCGATCCGTGCCTCGGCGGGTGCGCTGCTGCACCTGCCCCACGCTCGCGTGGCCAACATCGCGCGGGCGATCGAACGCCTCCAGGACGTGGGGTTCTGGGTCGTGGGCCTCGACGGCGAGGCTCCGCATACGATCTACGACGACGCCTGCCCGCCCGGTCGCGTCGCGGTCGTCGTGGGGAGCGAGGGGGAGGGTATGGCGCGCCTCACGCGGGAGCGCTGCGACGCGCTCGTGGCGTTGCCCGTGCGGGGCCGGGTCCGATCGCTCAACGCATCGGCGTCGCTCGCGGCCGCCCTCTACGGCTACGTGCTGGTGTCGCGTCCGCCCCCGCCCTCGCCCGAGGGCACGGGTAGACTCGACGCCGACGCCGGCGTGGCGCAGTCCGGTAGCGCAAGCGATTTGTAATCGCTAGGTCGTCGGTTCGAATCCGACCGCCGGCTCGAGACCTAGGAACGCACCATCAGCGATTCGAGACCGCGGATGATGTAGTTCGGCTTCCAGCGCGGCGGCTCGACGAGCTCGAGCCGCGGCATCCGGCGCACGACGGAGGCGAACGACGTCTGGAGCTCGAGTCGGGCCAGCGGCGCGCCCAGGCAGAAGTGGATCCCGGCCCCGAACGTGAGATGGGGGTTAGGCTCGCGGCTCACATCCAGGGCGTCGGGCCGGTCGAACACGCCGGGGTCGCGGTTCGCCGAGCCGAAGAGGAGCCCGAACTCGGCGCCACGTGGCACCGTCACGCCGTGCACCTCCACGCCCTCCAGCGACCAGCGTTCGAACATCTGCAGCGGCGTGTCCCAGCGCATCAGCTCCTCGACCGCGCGGGGGGTGAGCGACGGATCGCTCCGTAGCCGCTGGAGCTGCTCGGGGTTGCGCAGCAAGGCCCTCCATCCGTTACCCGTGACGTTCACCGTTGCCTCATGGCCCGCGTTGAGCAGGAGCACGCACGTGCCGATCAACTCGTCCTCGGTGAGGCGCTCGCCGTCGTCCACCACCTGCGCCAGCTCGCTGATGAGGTCGCCGGTGGGCCGGGAACGCCGTTGACGCGAGAGGGCCCGCAGGTAGTCGGAGAACTCGATCGATGCCCGGACCGCGATGCGCTCGTCCTGCGGACCGGGGTGGAGCTCGTACATCCGGCAGATGTCGGCCGACCACGGCCGCAGCAGCCCGCGGTCGGGGGCCGGGACGCCCAGCAGCTCCGCGATCACGGCGACCGGGAGCGGCTCGGCGAGCGAGGAGATGAGGTCGAACGGCGCGCTCCCTTCCACCTCGTCGATGAGGCCGTTCATGAGCCGCTGAACCGGGGCGCGCATCGACTCGACCATCTTGGGGCTGAAGGCCTTGGCGACGAGGCGCCGTACCCGCGTGTGGGTGGGCGGTTCCATGTCGAGGATGCCGTGTTCGATGAGGTGCCAGAATGGTCGCAGCGCGGGATCGGGCGGAGGATGCCCCATCTCTTCATCCGTCGCGACATGCCGATACGTGCGCCCGAGGCGACGGTCGCGCAGGAGCGCGTTGACGTCCTCGTACCGCGAGACGAGCCAATGGTCCGTCGCTTCGTCGAGGTGCAGCGGCGCCTTCGCCCGCAACTCCTCATACACGGGGTACGGATCGGCGATGAAGCTCAGATCCTGGGGGCGGAACCCGAGGTCGGGCGGCGCGGCTCGCTCCACTTCGCTACGGTAGCGCGTCCCGGCTACGCGCCGGGCAGGAAGACGTCCCGGCTACGCGCCGGGCAGGAAGACGTCCCGGCTACGCGCCGGGCAGGAAGACCTTGAACGACGCGCCGCCGCCGGGGCGGTCCTCCAGCCACGCGCGGCCGCCGTGGAGCTCGGCGAAGCGAAGGACCAGCGAGAGCCCCACGCCGACGCCCGGCGAGTGCTCCGCGGCCGAGCCCGGCGCCTGACGGAACGGTTCGAAGACGGCTTCGTGCAGCTCGGGCGGCACTCCCGGGCCTTCGTCCTCCACCGCCAGCACGACGCCCCCGTCCGCTCGCTGTCCCCGGACCCAGATCCTCGTGTCGGGCGGCGTGTGGCGGATCGCATTCGAGAGCAGGTTTTCGAAGATGCGTTCGACCTTGGCGCCATCGACCGACACGATGACGGGCTCCACCTCCACCTCGATGACGTGGCCTCCGTGGTTCTCGGTCTCGGCGACGCCACGGCGGATCAGGTCCTGCAGGTCGGTGGGCCGGCGTTGCGGTGACACGATCCCGCGCTGCAGCCGGTCGAGGTCCAGCAAGTCCGACAGTAGGCGCTCGAGCTTGCGGGCGTTGGCGGCGATGCGGCCCAGAAGGTCGAGGGCGTCCTCTTTCGGCAGGTCGAGCTGGGCCTGTTCCAGCGTGAGCGCCGAGCCCAGGATCGAGGTGAGCGGGGTGCGCAGGTCGTGGGAGACCGCTTCCAGGAAGGTGTTCTTCATCTCGTCGAGGGCGCGCAGGCGCTGCGATGCCTCCCGTTCGCGCCGGAAGGCCTCCGAGTACTTGCGTTCGCTCTGCTGCAGCGCCTGCTCCGCGCGCTTGCGCTCGGTGACGTCCACCATGAGGCCGCGCAGCTGGCGCGGCCCCTGCGCACCGCGCACCACGTGGATCAGGTCGCGGATCCAGATCACCTCGCCGTCGGGCGTCACGACACGATACTCCAGGCTGTGGTCCTCCTCGCCGTCCATGGCGGTGCGGCTGGAGGCCAATGCCTGCGGGCGGTCGTCCGAGGCGATGTGATCGCCCCACTGCTTGCCCTCGGCCGGCCAGCCCGTTGCCCCGTGGCCGAGCAGCTGGTCCGCCCGGCCACTGATGTACGTGAGCGTGAGCGTGCGGGCATCGGCCTCCCAGAACACGGCGTCCAGGCTTTCGACGAGCTCATGGAACCGCTCCAACTCCGAGAGACGGCGCGCGTTCCCCATCGCCAACGACGTGATGTCCGCGATCCCGCGCGCCAGGCGCAGATCTCCCTCGTCGAAGCCGGTGCCGGCCCTCATCGTGGTGAGGGCGAGGGCTCCGAAGCCGTCCGGCTCCCACGAGAGGGGGGCGATCAGGACCTCCCCGGGCTCGTGCGCGAACCACAGCTCCGAGGGGATCCCGCCGGCCACCTCGGCCGGAACCAGGTAGGGCTCCGATCCCGTCATCCGCAGCTCCTCGGCCACCTCCGAAGGCATGTCGGCGATCGACGCGCGCGAGCGCATCGCGCCGGGCAGGACCTCCTGGATGCGGGCCAGCTTGAACCGGCCGGTCTCCGCCTCTCGCACGTAGGCCCCCACGGTCGAGCACGTCACGAGCGTCGGCACCGCCTCGATGGCCTGCTGCAGGATGTCGCCGATCGTGTGCGAGCCCGTGAGCGCCTGCGAGAGTCGCAGCAGGGCGCGGGAGGTCTCGGCCGCCACCCGCGCGGACTGGAAGAGCTTCGCGTTCTCGAAGGCCACGGCGGCATGGGATGCGAGAACCTCCAGCAGTCGTTGGTCCTCCTCGTCGAACTTGCCGTAGCCCAGGCTCGACAGCACGATCACGCCCGTGACCTGGTCGCCGAGCTTCATGGGGACCAGCAACATCGACTCCACGATGTCGTCGGTGCCGGGGATCTGGATGGCGAAGTCGAGCTCCTGCGCGTTGGGAGTCATCAGCGAGCGTCCGGTCTGGGCGACGCGTCCGGTGAGCCCTTCGCCCATCGGCGTGATGAGGTCCTCCAGCGTCTCCTGCTCGTAGTCCTTGAAGAGCTCCCCGCGGAACGCCACGGGCATAAGCGTGTTGCCGTCGGGCTGGAGCAGGTACACGCGGGAGTTGTGGTAGTCGATGATCGTACGGAGCTCGGCCGTGATGGCCGCGCCGATCTCCTCCACATCGCCGAGCGCGTTCAGCTTCGCCGCGAGGCTGTGGAGCATGTTGAGCTGGGCGACCGAGCGGAACCGATCGATCGGTGGATCCTGGTCTGCCACCTCTTCGGTCACCAAGGGATTCTTGCTCCTCACGAGGCGATGCTCTCACAGGTCCCAACGGGTCCCTACCTGAGGTGTCGGACCGCCACCGCGGGTGCTTGAACCGGGCACCTCCGTCTGCGAGCCTCGGCTCATGGGTGGACTAGCGGCGCGCGAGCGGTCGGCGGAGGCGGCGCCGCTGTCCGACCGAGACCGCCAGATCCTGGACTTCGAACGGGAGAGCTGGCGCCTGGGCGTGCCCAAGGCGCGAGCGATCCGTGAGCGGTTCGGCTTCTCGCCGGCGCGTTACCACCAGCTGCTGAACCGTCTGATGGAACGACCCGAGGCCCTCGTCTACGACCCGATGCTCGTGCGCCGGCTGCGCCGGGTCCGCGAGGCACGACGGCGTCGCCGCGTGGCCGGAACCCTCGGCGTCCGCCTGTAGGCCCGGGGGTTCGCCCACGACCGTGCGCTAGGATGGCGCCGTGAACCTGGGCACCGGACGGATCGTCGTCATCATCGCGCTCGTCGCCGGGGGCATCGCGATCCTCGCGAACGGCTTCTCGGGCGGCGGGGTCGCCACCGCAAGCCCTTCGCCCAGCGCCACCCCGCATCATCATCATCACCGTTCGCCGAGCCCAACGGTCAGCGCCGGGGGAACCACCGCCGGGCTGCCGAGCCCGCAGCCACCTAAAGACGTGACGGTGGCGGTGTTCAACGGCACGAACTCCGCCGGACTCGCGGCCCAGGCCGACCAGCAGCTCACGACCGGCGGCTACGTCTCGGGCCAGGCGCCGGCCAACTCGCCCGTGCCGGGCATCGCGAAGACCACCATCTACTACCGGGGGGGCGCCAAGGCCGCACAGAACCAGGCGGACGCGCAGCAGGTCGCCGACTCGTTCTTCAAGGGAGCGAAGGTCGCTCTGCTCGGCTCCGACTTCGCGAGCTCAGTGGTCAACAGCGTGCAGGTCGTCGTGGTCCTCGGCGCGGACTACGCCACGACGTCCGGCGGCTAGACCTCGACCTCACGTCCCAAGTCGAGCTCCCGAAGTACATGAACGCGGCGTGCGGCGCGCTCGTCCGAGCTCATGGAGGTGACGCGGTTCAGGGTGTCCAGCAGGATCTCCGGTCGGAAGGGTTTCGTGACGAAGTCCGACGCCCCGTCCCGCCAGCTGCGGACGCGATCCTCCAGACGGACCTTGGCGGTCAGCACCACGACGGGGACGTCGCGCGTGCGTTCGTCCTCCTGGAGCGCCGCCAACACGGCATGGCCGTCCATCATGGGCATCATGAGGTCCAGCACGATGGCGTCGGGGTGCTGCTCGCGCGCCAGCCTCAGGCCCGCCTGCCCGCCCAGCGCCTGCAGCACCTCGTGTCCGGCGTGCTCCAGGTTCAGCCGGCAGAGCAGCAGCACGTCGGGTTCGTCGTCGATCACGAGCACCCGTGTCATCTCTCGTCCGTCCTCACGTGCGATGAGTCACACCTCTTCCCCACAGCAAGCATCGGCGCGAACTTGAGCAACGTTGATACCCGCAAACGAGAAGCTTTTCGCGGGGGATCAGGGTCGGGTGGGGCGCAGCGTCGTCAGCAGGAGACCTAGGCCGAGCACAGCGCAGACGATGCCGATGATCAGCCAGCGCGATTGGCCGGTCATGAAGCTTCCCTTGAGCCAGCCGGCGCCCTGCAGGATCCACACGCCGCCGACGATGATGAGTACCACCCCGATGATCAGGCGCAGCGATCGCATCGATCAAGGGTAGTGCCGATGGGGAGAGGACTCGGTCTACCGCCCGCGCTCGACGCCGGGGAGGATCCTCGCCACCTCGTCCTCGATGACCCGAAGGTGGCACTCCGCTGAAGGATTCGTCAAGGCAAGGACGAAACCCCCCCTTCGATGGCGTCCGGTTCCGAACGTTTTCAGGAGCCCGCGACGTACTCCAGCAGGAGGCATTGCGCCAGGATCAGCCGCTCGATCTCGTCGGGGTCGACGCTCTCGTCGGAAGCGTGGATGCGCGAGCGTGCCAGATCCTCGGCTCCCCACAGGACGAACTCAGCTCCCGGAGCGACCGCCTGGAGCGTCTGCAGCAGCGGGATCGTGCCCCCCGAGCCGGCCTCGCCGGCGTCGCGGTCGTAGGCATCGGCGAGGGCCTGTCGAGCGGTGGCGTGGCCGGGGCCGCCCCTCGCGCATACGAACGCAGGAGAGGCCCGCACCCTCGTCACCTCGACCTGCGCTCCCCAGGGTGCGTGGGACTCGAGGTGGCGCACCAGGGCGTCGAGCTCCCGCTCCGGGTCCGAGCCGGGGGCGATCCGCATCGAGACCCTCGCCTCGGCCTCGGGCAGCAGGGCGTTCGACGATCCGGCGATCGAGGGGGCGTCGATGCCGATCGCGCTGATGCTCGGCCGCGACCACAACCGCGCTCCCACCGGTCCGCTGCCGACGAGCTCCACCCCCTGCAGCAGGTCCGCGCCCGCACGCAGGGCGTCCTCGGAGAACACGGCGCCGTCGCGCTCGAAGACCGTGACGCCCTCGATCGCGACATCTCCCGCGTCGTCCTGGAGCGTGGTGAGCAGGCGGGCGAGTGCCATGAGCGCGTCCGGCACGGGACCCCCGAACGTGCCGGAGTGCAGCGGGTGCTCCAACGTTCTCAGCCTGACGGTGCAGGCGACCTCGCCGCGCAACGTCGTCGTGAGCACCGGTGCGCCCGCCTCGAGGTTGCCCATGTCGGCGATGACGAAGACGTCGCATCCGAACATCTCGGGATGCGCCCGCACGAAGGCCTCGAGGTTGCTGCTCGTCTCCTCCATGCCTTCGACGATGAGCTTCACCGTGCAGGGGGGCGTCCCGCGGAACGCCTTCATCGTGCCGATGTGGATGGCGAGACCGCTCTTGTCGTCGGCCGCGCCGCGGCCGTAGATCCGCCCGTCCTCCTTGCGCACGGCGGTCCAGGGATCCGAGGCCCATCTCTGTTCCGGTGGCGCGGGCTGCACGTCGTAGTGCGCGTAGAGCATGACGGTTGACGATCCCGGGGGTCCGGCCACCTCCGCGAAGATCGGTGGGTAGCCCTCCGGCACGTCCTGGGCGGCGGCGTTCGTGAACCCGGCGGCGCGGAGCAACTCCACGGCCGTGGAAGCCATGCGCCGGACGGGCTCCTCGGGGTAGCCGGGGAAGGCGATCGAAGGGATCTCCACCATCGTCTGGAGGTCCGCGAGGATCTCAGGCATCAGACCAGCGACGGTCGAGCGGAGCGCATCGGCGGCCATCGCCGACGAGTATGGCGGATGCTCGCTCAGCTCAGGCGATCGACCAGGTGATCGTGACGCTCGCGTAGGCCTCGAAGGGCAGCGCCACGCCCACGGGCACGCAGGGTCCCGACATCGGGCACGCGCTCGCCGACGTTCCCGACCCCGACGACCCTCCCGAGGCCGATCCCGGCACGGGAGCGGTCGGTGGGATCCTCGCGCTGGCGCGGAGCGCCGGTTCGGGGACCGCGTACGGGTACGGTGGCGCGGAGACCTGCATGTCCACGATCGTGCCGAGCGTGATGCCGGCGGCGTGAGCGGCCGCGTTCGCCTGATCCGTGGCGTCGGCGACCGCGCGGGCGATCGCGTCGTCGCGCGCAGACGTGCCCCGTCCGTGCACCGTGGCCTGACCCGTCACCGTGATCCCGGGAGCCGACCCGCCGCCGCAGCACCACGTCAAGGAGGAGGTCGACCCGGCCGCACCGGGAGCTCCCGCGTTCGCGCTCAACCAACCCCCGAAAGCGAGGATCCCCAGCGCGGCGGCGATCACCGCAAGCAGCCGTACCGGAACGCGCTGAGTTCGCTTCATCGTTCTGCTCCTTCGGCTCTGTTGGCTGCTTGGACGCAAGAACGCGATGCCTGGGTTCCCGCCGTCCATCAGTTCGCTAGGGTGAGGTCGCGGTTGGAACCCATCGGCCACGGGGTGCGCCTCGCCTTCGCGATGACGTGGGGCCCTCAACATCGCCTTCCTCATCGTTGCCGCGGCGCTGCTGGTTCGTTTCTTCAGCACGGGCGGTCGCGACATGCTCGCGATGATCTGAGTGAGCGCACGGAGCGGCGGGTGTTCGGCCTAGCCCGGGCCGCCATCGAGCAGGTAGGTCTGCATCAGGCCCTTCCCTTTGATCTCCACCGGCCCGCGCGGCGTGAACGGATAGTGCCCCTTGAGGTGCTCGAAGGTCTCGGGCGCCACGTGGATCGCACCGGGGATGCCGTGGCTCTCCATGCGGGCGGCGGTGTTCACGGTGTCTCCCCACAGGTCGTAGGAGAACTTCCGATGCCCGATGACGCCGGCGACGACCGGTCCCGAGGCCATCCCGATGCGCAACCTCAGCGGACGCCCTTCGTCGTCGTGGAAATGCCCGATCGCCAGCTGCATCGCCAGGGCGAGCTCGGCGACGGCCTCGGCGTGATCGTCCCGAGCGGTCGGCACGCCGCCCGCCACCATGTACGCGTCGCCGATCGTCTTGATCTTCTCCAGCCCGAAGGCTTCGATGAGCTCGTCGAACTCTCTATTGACGTCGTCCAGGAGCATGACCAGCCGGTCCGGCGTCAAGCGCGCGCTCATCGGTGTGAAGTCGACGATGTCCGCGAACAGGATCGTTGCGTCCGGATACCGGTCGGCGACCAGCCCCGGCCGGCGCTTCAGTCGCTCGGCGATGGAGGCGGGGAGGACGTTGAGCAACAGCGACTCGGACTGCAGGTAGGCGTCGGCCAGCGCGTCCTCCGCCCGGCGCACCACGCTGGTGAGCTGCACCAGGACCGCAGCCATCCCCCCGATCAAGATCCCGACGTTCAGCAGGAGGAACGCCAAGGTGAGATGGGCGGGGACGGGGTCCCTCGGTCCCGCGAGCCCTACCACCACGATGAGAGCGAGCAGGAGCGCTCCCGCGGCGACGCTGAGGACGATGCGGCCCCACAGCGGCAGGAACGGCACGTATACCGATACCAGCGTCACGAAGAGCAGCTGGAACTGTGAACCGGCCGCGATCCCCAACACCACCGTCGCCACGACGGCATGGACCGTGATCTCCCCGATCGCCATCCAGAACGCGGCCCGTTCCTTCCCGCGGGCATCCAGGGACCGGGCGCCCAGGAGCACGATGACGCTGAACGCATTGAGCAAGGCGAGCCACGGTTCCCCCACCAACGCGAAGACCACCAACAGCAGGAGGTGGGGCTCCCACACCACGTTGTAGGCCACCCGGCAGAGCGCCCGATAGCGGTTGTCCTCGCCGGCCAGATCCGGCGCCGGGATCGCCGCCACCGCTGCCGGCCTCGCGTCCTCGTCCACGCGGGAAGTATCCATCGCGCGGCGCCCCGGGGCAGACGCCGCTAGCCGAGCCGGGCGGCGAGCGCCCTCGCCTGTGCCTCGGTGATGTCGCCGACGATCTGCAGGCCGCCCCCGGCGACCGGAGCTTCCACGCTCGGCGCGGACACGATCTGGCCGTCGACGATCTCGGCGATCTGCCTGGGCGGCAGGTACTCGGCCATCCGCGCCGTCACGAAGGCGAACGTCCTCGAGGCGGACGGCGTGAGCCGGATCGACACCCCCCAGCTTCCGCCGGCGGAGGATGCGCGGGCAGACGCGACGTCGTCGCCGGTCACGATGACGGGACCCAGCCGGTACTTCAAGCCCGCGGCGTCCGCGAGCACGATCCGCGGCGCCCGCAGCAACTCCTCGGCCGTGCAGGGGTCCCGGGGACCACACGTCACCTGCGTCTGCGCGTAGTGGGGGGACGCATGCGTCACGATCGATCCGACCGGGCGGAGCTGCACGGCTGTCGCGCGGCCGGTTGCGGGGTTCGTGGACGGACCCGAATCCCCCTTCCGGTGAAGGGCCACGATCGCCAAGGCGAGCAGGGAAACGACCACCACGGTGGCGATGGAGCCGACCGCCCACCTAGGAGAACGGCGTGGGATGTCCGGCGTCATCTCGTCCCGCATCCGGACATCGTGCATCACGGCTTCGTGGAACGGCACTTGGCTGAGAGGGCGGATCTGTCGAAGCATCAAGGATGAACCCCCGCGGGCACGGTGACGGACGAAGGGTCGTGGACTCATGGCATGTGGGGACACGGTCCGGCTGGGCGCTTCGCGCGCTCGTGCTGTGTCTCGTGGCCGCCGTCCTGGCCGAGGCCGGCCTCGTAGCGTTCCGTTCCGCGACGGCGGTCACGCCAAGGTGTCACCCCACGGTGCCCGACCCGCTCCCCGCTCCGCTGCGGGACGTGAGCAACCGCGGGATCCACAAGATCAAGCACATCATCGTGATCATGCAGGAGAACCGCTCCTTCGATTCCTACTTCGGGACGTTTCCGGGAGCGGACGGCATCCCGATGAAGGACGGAGTGCCCACGGTCAGCGTGCCGGACCCGTACAACCACACGTGTGTCGCGCCGTTCCATCAGACGGGGGTCGTGGAGGCCGGCGGTCCGCACACCCACGGGGCGTTCCTGCGAGATCTGGATCGCGGACGGATGAACGGATTCGTCGCCACTGCCCGGGCGGGTGCCCATGGACGGCGTTGTCTCCGCCATCTCACCAACCCGCAGTGCGCCGGCGTGCTCGCCGAGGGGCATCGGACGGACGCCATGGGCTATCACACGGCCGCGGAGATCCCCAACTACTGGACCTACGCGAAGGACTTCGTGCTGCAGGACCACATGTTCGAGGCCGTGTCGTCGTGGAGCGAGCCCGCACACCTCTACATGGTGTCGGGGTGGTCGGCGCGCTGTCCCAAACGCAACGACGTCGCGAGCTGCCACACCGACCTGCGCAACCCGAAGCCGCACGGACGCAAGGCCAACCCCGCGCCGTTCGAGTGGACCGATCTCACGTACCTGCTGGCGAAGCACCACGTGAGCTGGGGGTACTACGTTGCGCCGGGATCCCAGCCCGATTGCGCTGATCAGCTGGAGGTCTGTCGCAAGCGGCCTCAGAGCGTCAGCACCCCCGACATCTGGAACCCGCTCCCGTCCTTCCAGGACGTGCACAGGGATCGACAGGTCGGCGACGTGCACGGCACCGATGCGTTCCTGCGGGCGGCCGCCGCCGGCACGCTCCCGTCCGTGTCATGGGTCGTGCCGAACTGGCGTGAGAGCGAACACCCGCCGGCGTCGGTGACTGCGGGCCAGGCCTACGTCACCCATCTCATCAACACCGTCATGTCGGGACCCGACTGGAGGAGCTCAGCGATCTTCCTGAGCTGGGACGACTGGGGAGGTTTCTACGATCACGTCGTACCTCCGAAGGTCGACGGGGAAGGCTACGGCTTCCGGGTCCCCGGGCTCGTCATCAGCCCTTACGCCCGGCATGGGTTCATCGACCCTCAGGTGCTGTCGACGGACGCCTATCTCAAGTTCATCGAGGACGACTTCCTGAGCGGTCGGCGGCTCGACCCGAAGACCGACGGGCGTTGGGACCCCAGGCCCGACGTGCGCGAGCGCGCGAAACGCTTGGGGAACCTCTCGATCGACTTCAACTTCCACCAGAAGCCGCGCCCGCCCGTGCTGCTCACGCCCTTCCCCCCGGCTGAGCGCCAGGCGGGCTTCCCGGCCGGTTCCGCTCGATGTGGCAGCATCGTCGCGTGGCCGATCCCGACCAGCTGGCGCGCGATGGTGAACTGTCGATCCGGCGGATGCGCGATCTCGACGTCGACTACCGGCAGATGCTCGGTGTGGCGGCTCGAGCCGCACGTGCGTGCCGTCTGGGACGCCGACGACGAACCCGATCCTTCCGAGGAACGTGTCAGAACCGAGTACGGACCGGACACGGATCCCGGCAGCGCGAGCGTCGCGGCTTTCATCGAGGTCGACGCTCGGCCGATCGGTTACCTGCAGTTCTACCCGTGGTCGGCCTACGCGGAGGCGGCTCGGGAGATGTCGATCTCGCCCGACGACGGTGCATGGGGTCTCGACATCTTCATCGGAGATCCCGACGCGCTCGGGCGTGGCTTCGGCTCCCGCGCGGTCGACCTGCTGTGCCGATATCTGTTCGAGCAGCACGACGCGACGCGCGTCGCGCTGCTCACCGCCGTCGACAACGTGCGCGCTCAACGTGCGTATGAGAGAGCCAGCCTACGCAAGGTCGTTCGGGCGCTGGACACCGACGTCCGAGGGGGCGCCCGTGTCGAGTCCTGGTTGATGGTGCGGGAGGCAGGGAATGGAAAGTCTGCTTGACATCCGGGCGATGTAAAGGTACCTTTCCATCGTGCGGAACCGGGTACGGGCGATGCGGACGCGAGCAGGCATGACGCAGTCCGATCTTGGCGAGGCGCTTGGGGTGTCGAGACAGACGATCAACTCGATCGAGGCGGGACGCTATCTGCCGTCGCTCCCGCTGGCGTTCCGGATGGCGCGGCTGTTCCGTTCGGCCGTTCAGGAGATCTTCGAGATGGACGAGGAGGACGCGTGATGCGACAGTCATCCAGGAACGGGCATCGTGGACTCTCCGCGGCCGTGCTGCTGGTGGGCGGTGGCGCCATCGCGATAGCAGCCTGGGTGGGAGGTCATCCGGGTGTCGCGGCCGCGGTGATCGGCGCGTACATCGTCCTCGCCGTGATCGCGTTCGTGTGGTCGGGTGGAGGTGGGGACGTCGCGGCCATCATGCGCGGCGGGAGCGACGAGCGCCAGCATGCGCTCGATCTGCGGGCGACCGCCGCCGCCGGTTCGGCCACCGCGCTGTTCACGGTCGCCGCCGCCGTGGTCAACATCGCTCGCAACGGCGGCGATCCCGGCGCCTACGGGGTGATCTGCATGGTGTTCGGGATCAGCTACGGCGTAGCGCTCGCCGTCCTGCGCCGCAGGACCTGAATCCCCCTCGCTCGCGAGAGAGCACGCTAGGAGCCGCGTGGGGTGTCGAAGACGCGGCCGTCCAGCTCACCGAAGGCCCAAACGTCGATGTCAGGGGGTTCGATCCCGAGCGCGGTGAGTCCGGTGCAGATCTGGCTCCGATGATCCGTGCCGTGGTGCAACACCTGCGCGAGCCGGATCCCCAGGGGTGCGTGGCCGTCCGTCCCCTCGGATCGATGCGCGACGACGACGGAATCCGGGTCGCGCCCTTCCGCGAGGATCGCCGACCACTCCGATCCGTCGCGCTCCATGGCCTCCCGGAGGTCCGGCAGCTGCATGATGTCTTCCTCGATGCGAGCCGTGTGCTCTTCACCGATCACGAACAGGTACCACGAGTCCGAGCCCACGAGGTGCCGGAGGGTGTCGAGAACCGAGCCGTACGTCCCGGGGACCGGGCTTGCGAGCTGCTCCTGGGTCAGCGGCATGCAGGCGTCGATCAGGCGCATCGTCGCCCACACGTGATGTCTGAACGCGTCTTCGAGATCGGGCCTGGTCATCCCGCAACACTAGTCGCTACCCCAACCCGCTTGGCGAAAGCCGCACTAAGGTGATCTGTGGAAGGTTCTTGTTCCGTGGTTGACGCGGCGATGTCGACATCGCCCTCGTCGGGAGGAGGCTCCACGTGGTGAGTGTCGGATTGCTGGTTGGGTTCAAGGCGAAGCCCGGCAAGGAAGACGAGGTTGCGAGCTTCCTGGACGGGGGGCTGGCGGTCGTCCAGGATGAGCCGGCTACGACCGCGTGGTTCGCGGTGCGACTGGGGCCGTCGGAGTTCGCGATCTTCGACGCGTTCCCGGACGACGCGGGTCGCCAGGCACATCTGAACGGCCGGGTCGCCGAGGCAGTGATGGCTCGGGCCGATGAGCTCTTCTCCGAGCCGCCCGACATCCGGCCCGTCGATGTGATCGCCGCCAAGATGCCCGGCTGAGCACCCGTCGCGACCCGCCCCGATCCTTCACCGCGAGGCTCGGCCGTAGATCCTTGGCCGGAATTGGCCGAGGTCGCGATCAACTCCAGTCGCTCAGCTCGGTAGTGGGGCGTCGGCGAGCGGATCGCCTTCTGCGATGTGGCCGGTGGCGATCTTGCCGTACTGCTCGCCGAAGGCTTTCTCCGCGAGCGTGCTCTGAGCCTCGAGGATCGCGCCGCTCGGTGTCCCCCAGTCCGCGGGTGGGCGCGTTGCCGCAGGATCCGGCGGCCGGACGTGCAGCACCTGGACCCGGCCGTCACCCGAGCCCCTCGGAGCGACCGGTACGACGGCGACCTGGTTGGCTTGCTCGTCGGTGATCCAGAGCTGGAAGTCGTCCTGCTTGAAGAAGGCGATCTCGGCGACCGGGGCAGGGTAGTGGTGGATGCCACCGGCGGTGGGGAGCACCCCCGTATGCATGTCTCCCGGGAGCGGCACGCTGGCGTTGCAGATCGAGTCCGTCCAGTTCGCGATCCCGGTCGCATCGACGATCGGCGTGTCCAGCAGGTCCCGGATCCCCAGCTCGGCTACCGCATCGGGGAACGCCGCATAGAGCCTGCGAGCATTGAGGCGGAGCTGATCGACCTTCTTCGGGTCGGCGCAGAACTGAGCGCTCCACTCGACCCCGGCAACGTTGCGAACCAAGAACCAGCCCTGGTCGTCCTTCAGCCAGAGGCCGCCCCCGTGATGGTCCTCGTAGGCCGGCGCCCCGTAGAAGAACGGGTCGATCCCCTTGGCCTTCTCGTTCATACTGTCGCGGGACGCACGGTAGGTCGGTGAATCCGTTCGCTTGGGGTGCGGTGGGATCCGGCGGGTCCACGGATGGTCCTCCGACTCGGTGAACGCGCTTCCGCTATCCGACATGTGTGAACCCCCTCGGTAGATCCAGGTAGGAAGGATCGTACGGCCCCGATGTCAGCGCGGGTTGGGACGGTCCAGGTTCCAGTGCCGCACGACCGAGCAGATCCACTGATCGCCGTCGCCGTCGGGCGCCAGGGCGAACAGGCCGATCGCGCGCTGCGATCCCTCGTGATCGCTATAGAGGAGCTCTACCGCGAAGATCGTGCGCTCCGTGATGCAGTCTCGGAGCCAGCCCGCCAGCACGAGGGTTCCCCCCGCGGTCGCGAGCGCCGAGATCGTGACCCAGTCCGTCATCGGTCGCGACAGCTGTCGGCCCTACCCCTGTCTGAGGCCGAGGGTGTTCCCATCGGGGTCGCGGAACCACGCGGCATGCGCCGGACCGAGTTGTGCGATGTGGCCCGTGGTCGTGAGCGGCCCTTCCGTGTAGTCGATGAACGAGACACCCTTGGCCTCGAGGTCGGCGACCGTGGCCTCGATGTCGGTGACCTCGAAGTGGGCAAGGGTGTGCTCCGTGACGATCGGCGGGCGCTGGAAGATCGAGAGCTCGCTGCCATCCCCACAGCGGAAGCGGACCGAGACCGGATTCTCCCAGAGGAACGTCAAGCCCAGCGTCTCGCCGTAGAAGGCCTTCGCTCGCACGAGATCGGTGACCGGCACCGTTGCCACCACCATCGTTACACCGATCATCGTTGTCCTCCCCTCGACCCATGAACCTGGCGACCCTGCGTCGGCGAGTAACTATGGGCCGAGGGCCCGGACCGAGTCAAAGCCTGTCCTGCTCTGGGTCGTTCATCGCTAGGCGGGACCGGTGGCCCCGCCGAGCTCCGCTAGCCGCCGCTCGAGCAAGCGCCTCTCGGCGTCGTCGTGGACCAGCCCCAGCGCACGGCGGAACGCGTCGCGGGCCTCCTCCGTTCGACCGAGGCGGCGCAGCAGCTCGCCCCGTGTGGAATGCAGGTAGTGGTAGTCCTCGAGGGCGAGGCCATCGACGATGTCGAGTCCCGCCTGAGGACCGTGCTCCTCGGCGACCGCGACGGCCCGGCTCAGCTCGACGACCGGCGAGTCGGTGAGACGGGCAAGTTCGGCGTAGAGGTCGGCGATCTGGGGCCAGTCACGCGGCTCGTCGGCATGTAGGGAGGCGATCGCCGCCTGCAGGACGTAGGGCCCGCGCCCGTGCAGGGCCAGGGCGCGGTGAAGGATCGCTCGCCCGTCGGCGATCTGCGCCATGTCCAAGAGCGATCGGTCCTGCTCGGCGAGCAATACCACGTCGCCATCCCGGAACCGCGCCTCACGGCGGGCGTCGAGCAACAGCATCATCGCCAGCAGACCGTGAGCCTCGGGCTCGTCGGGCATCAGCTCGGCGAGCGCCCGACCTAGTCGGAGCGCCTCGGCCGCCAGCTCGCCGCGGCCACCGTAACCCTCGTTGAAGATCAGGTAGACGACCGCGAGCACCGAGGCGAGCCGATCGGGCAGCAGGTGGTCGGGCGGCACCCGGAACGGGATCCCGGCCGCCTTGATCTTGCGCTTCGCCCGCACCAGCCGCTGCGCCATCGTCGGCTCGGGCACCAAGAAGGCGCGGGCGATCTGGCCGGTGCTCAGGCCACCGAGCGTCCGCAGGGTGAGCGCGACCTGCGCATCGGTGGCGAGCGCAGGATGACAACAGAGGAAGATGAGCTCGAGTCGCTCGTCCGGAAACGTCGTCGCCTCCACGCTGTTCTCCACTGCCTCAGGCACCTGGAGCAGGCGGGTCTTCGCGACCAGCGTGCGCTCGCGGCGGATGCGGTCGATGGCTCGGTTGCGCGCCGTCGTCACCAGCCAGGTGCTGGGGTTGGTGGGGGCTCCGTCGCGCGGCCAGCGCTCCGCGGCGATCGCGAAAGCCTCCTGCGCGGCCTCCTCGGCGAGGTCGAAGTCGCCGAGGAAGCCGATCAGGGCCGCGAGGACATAGCCCCAGGTATCGCGGAACGTCTGCTCGAGGATCGCTACCACTCCACGATCGGACGAACCTCGATCGCGCCACCCATGCGGGCCGCCGGGATCCGCGAGGCCAGCTCGATCGCAGCGTCGAGATCGTCGGCCTCGTACAGGAGGTAGCCGCCGATAGCCTCCTTGATCTCGACGAACGGACCGTCGGTGGTCAACGTCTTGCCGTCTTGCACCCGCACGGTGGTTGCCGTCTCGGCGGGCTGCAGCTGGAGTCCGGGGCTGACGCCGGGGGTCTCATTGATCGCCTGGTACGCCGCGTAGACCGCCCCCTTCTCGTCTTCCGGAAGTCTGTCCCACTCCTGCGATGGTGGCGTCGGGGTGGTGCCTTGATGGATCAACAGCATGTACTTCATCGCTTCCTCCTCCTCGAAGATGGTCGCCGATTAGACGAACGGGAGCGACGAAATCGACAGCTTCGCGTCAACGAGTGGACGATAGGTTCGATCCCGACACCAACGCAGGATACGCCGGGCGATCTCGCTCAACCCGGGCGTCCGCTCGGCTGATGCGGCTAGGGAGTGCCTGGTGTGAACGCGGCACCATCGGAGAACGTGCCGACGTTCAACGACAAGCCGCCCCACACGAGCATCTTCGTGCCCGTCCACGCTCCGAGCGGAACGATCCGGCCGCGCAGAGGTGCCATCGGGAGCGCCGACCACGTGTTGGTCGCGGGATCGTAGGCCTCGCCGTGCGGCGGCGCCTTCCACGTGCCCGTCGTCCAGGTCGCCCCCGTGAACGTCTCGCCGCCCCACACCAGGACCTGACGGCCCGTCCACTCAGCCACGAAACCCGTCCGCGGGTACGCCATGGGGGGGAGCCACCGCCATCGGTTGGTCGCCGGGTCGTAGGCCACCCCGCGTGCCAGCGGTCCCCTGACGCCGCCGCCGCCGATCACGAGGAGCTCCCGTCCGTCCCACACGGCCACGGCCTGGTCCCTGCGCACCGGCATGGGAGGCAACGAGCGCCAGGTGTGCGTGGTGGGGTTGTAGGCGGCAGCGTCGGCGAAGTGGTGCCCACCTTCCCCGTCGTCCCCGCCGGCGACGATCAGCTCCGTGCCGGTCCAGGCCCCCGGCGCGTCTCGCGCGGAGAGCGGCGAGGGAGGGAGCGACCTCCACGAGTTGGTAGCCGGCGTATACGCCGCTCCTCCGTCCATGGGGATGCCGCAGCAATCCACGCCGCCCCAGCCGATCACCTGACGGCCGGTCCACACCGCCACCCCGGGTCCATCCACTCCTCCCGGCGTCCTCGGGACACGGCGCCACCGGCCGCTCGCGGGGCTGAACGCGATGTTGGTCATCCCCAATACGAGCATCTCCTTGCCGGTCCACACCGCCTTCTCGGTGCCATCGAAACACTCCCCTGACCCCGGGCCGGGTGGAAGCATCCGCCACGTGCCCCCAGCGGGGGTGTAGGCGGCCAGCTCGGGGCAGCGCTTGGCGCGCAGAGAGTCTGGCGAGGCAGGGATCAGCAGTTCGTTGCCGTCCCACACCCCGAGCTGTGGGTAGTTGCCCGCGATCGGGGCGGCCGGCAAGAGCCGCCAGCTCGCCGGCCTCGGCAACGGCGTGGACGAGACCGGCTGCGTCGAGGAGCCCGTCGTTGAAGGGCCGGTACTCGTGCCCGACGCGGTTGGTGTCTGCTGCGTGTTGCAGCTGCTCGCGAGCACCACGAGCACGAGAAGGATCGCGCATCCCAGGTACGTGTCCCTGCGGGGCCCGGTGCCCATCACAGCTCTCCTCTTCCTTACCGGCCGGCATCGGATCAAAGCGGGTCTGCTGATCGCGTGGGTCTTCATCGTCCTCCACCCCGCATGCAGGCTTCCAACTCCTCTGTACCGCAGGACAGCCGTTGCACCAAGAGTCAGCCGACCTGGTGCGGGAGGGACACTTCGCCTGCGCCCGGCATCGTGCATGATGTCGCAGTGCGCCGCCCTGAAGACGATCAGCGCACTCGGGCCCGCGGAGGTCCACGATCATGGGTCATCATGGGCCGTCATGTTCGCGAGTGTTTCCGCAGCGGTGGGTGACGCGCTCAGGCTCGCGTTCGGTATGACCTGGGAGATCTTGTGGGCGCTGATCCTCGGGTTCGCCCTGTCCGGGTGCGTGCAGGCAGTGGTGTCCAAACGGGAGATGACTCGATTGCTCCCAAACGACTCCCCCCGTTCGCTCGCGATCGCCACGGGTCTCGGAGCGGCCTCTTCCTCGTGCTCGTACGCCGCCGTCGCGCTCGCACGATCGATCTTCCGCAAGGGCGCCGACTTCACCGCGGCGATGGCCTTCGAGTTCGCCTCGACCAACCTCGTGATCGAGCTGGGGATCATCCTCGCGCTGCTGATCGGGTGGCAGTTCACGCTCGCGGAGTTCAGCGGAGGGATCTTGATGATCGTGTTCCTCGCGCTGCTGTTCCGGGCGTTCCTCACCCCTCAGCTCGTCGAGGGGGCACGCCGCCAGGCGGAGCGAGGCCTCGTCGGCTCGATGGAGGGCCACGCCGAGATGGATATGTCGCTCACGGAAGGGTCGATCCTCTCCCGCGTCACGTCTCCTCGCGGCTTCACGGCGATCAGCCATTACTTCGTGATGGACTGGGCAGCGATCATCAAAGACATCGTCGGAGGGCTGCTGATCGCGGGCGCGCTTGCTGCGTGGGTGCCCGAGACCTTCTGGCAGGGCTTCTTCCTGATCGATCACCCGCTACTGGCGAAGATCTGGGGACCCCTGATCGGTCCCCTCGTGGCGATGCTTTCGTTCGTCTGCTCGATCGGGAACGTGCCCCTCGCCGCGGTGCTGTGGAACGGTGGGATCAGTTTCGGTGGCGTGATCGCCTTCATCTTCGCGGACCTGATCATCCTGCCGATCCTCAACATCTACCGCAAGTACTACGGGAAGCGGGTGATGGTGTTCCTGCTCGTCACCTTCTACGCGACGATGGTGGCGGCCGGTCTGGTGATCGAGCTCGTGTTCGGATGGCTCGGACTGATCCCTACGGGGCCGAGGAATGCGAAGGTCATCGACGCGAGCGTGCAGTGGAACTACACGACGGTGCTGAACATCGTCTTCCTGATCCTGGCGGCCGTCCTCGTGGTGCGGTTCCTTCGTACGGGGGGTCGTCAGATGATGGCGATGATGAACGCACCGGTCGCTGGTGCGTTGCCCAGCGGCCATCAGGCCCACGAGTCGCACATGGAGTCCCTCCGATACCGCTGTCCGATGCACCCGGAGGTCGATAGTCCTGAGCCGGGAACTTGCCCGAGATGTGGGATGGACCTCATGGATCGCTAGATGGCGAGTGCAACGAGGTGAGCGGTAAGTGAGTTCTGCGGGTCGTCGCGGATCCCCGATCAGTACCGCGGGTCACCAGATGAAGGGCACCAGCCGTTTGCGAGTAGCCGCATAGTCGCGATAGCCCTCACCGAGGTCCTGCATCAGTGCCCGCTCCTCCACTCGGATGCGGAACACGAGACCGACTGCGATGGCGACGGTGAGGCACAGGAGCGACAACCAGTTCCCGATGAACAGGCCTATAGCGAAGATGACAAGGAGCAACCCGGCATAGCTTGGGTGCCGGATCACCCGATAGGGCCCGTCGGCGATCACCGGCTGATCACTGCTCGTCTGGACCGTGAAGGTGAAGTACCGGCCCAGCGTATGAAAGCTCCACAGCCGCAGGGAGATGCCGCCCCAGAGCAGAACGAGCCCGATCCAGTCAGCGACGGCGGCGGGCCGGATCGTCGCGGACTGTGCCGCCCCCGCGAGCACGCCCGCCACGAGCGCGCCGACCCCTACGATGAGCCGAAAGAGAACCTCGCTTCCCCAGCTGGCCTTCACTCCCTCGGGTCGGTGAGTGATGCTCTGGCGGAGCTCCAGCACCACCCAGATGGCCGCCGTACCCACCAGGATCCAGCGGAGGCCCGCTGGTGTCGCTGACAATGAGTTCACGGACAACACCACCGTCGGTGCGCCGCCAACGGACTCCGGGCCGAAGTTGCCATGACTGAGGAGCTGGTCTTCCGCATAGACATGGCCGGGGCCTCAAGCCATGGGGTCGGTTCTGGTGGCTCCGACGTAGAGCCGGAACGTGGCTGATCCCGATGGGTACGGCGCCCTCCGTTCGGCGGACGTGACCTCAAAGCCAGCAGCCCGCCTCGCCCCCCACCAGTTGGTCGAGGGTGAAGAGCGTCGCCGCAAACGGCACGGGCACACCGAGGAATGCATCGACCTCTTCTTCGCCTACGCCCTCGTGGACGGACATGAGGGCCCGCCCACGGGGCCGAAGGACGCGATAGAACCCCGACAGGACGGTGGTCAGCTCGCGACGGCGCACATGGATCAGCGAGTAGAACGCGATGATGCCGCCGATCCCCGCCCGTCGCAAGCGGGAGTGCTCGCATGTCGGCCGAGATGGTCTCGTCCGTGCTGGCGACGGCGTCGTATGAGGCGCGGAGGTAGTCCCACGGCATGCTTCGATCGTATCCGGGTCCGGCCCCGGGGGCTCCAGACCGCGCGTTTTCCGCTCACGGAGATCGCCGGGTCCTCTGGTTACGTTTCGGGCGCCTCTATCTGGCGACCCGCACCCGCGTTGACGGGTCTATAGAGAGGGCCCCGCGAAACGCAACGTGGCCCTTTCGGGACTGCTCCCGACGCGGTTCCCTGCTCTTTCGGAAGGACCTGGTCCCGGCGCCGGACGTGGCTGTCTAGCGGTAGGGGTCAGCGAGATGGTGCGGCCCCAGGAGCCGCGCGAGAAGCCGCGGTCGACCGACGGGCTCCGGCCGACACCTCGTTGGTGCCGGCCGGAGCCGCCGAGTGACGTCAGCTGTTCGGGCCCACCACCACGGTCTGGTCGTCGACCCAGTTGACGTTGCTGCCGGAAGGCGCGACCTGCGTGATCGCGCCGTTGTCGACGTTCACCACGAAGACGCGATTCCCCTGCATGTAGGCGATGTGCACCCCGTCCAGCGACCAGCGGGGCCACATGAGGCCGCGGCCTCGGGCGAGAGCCCGCGGCGGGGCGTCGCTCGGCCTCGCGAGCCACAGCGTGCTCCCCGCGAACGTGCGCGGGTTGACGGGGGAGACGAACGCCAAGGAATAAGTCCCGCTCTGGGCGGAGGCGCCCCAGCCCGCGTTGCGCCGGACCATGGTCGGCTTCCCGCCGGCGACCGGCACCGACCATAGGTCCCACGTGGGGTGGTTCGGGTTCCCGCGCGGCAGCTGGTACAACAAGACGCCGCCGTTGGAGGTGAAGCTCGGGAACGTGAAGTACTATCCCGCATGCCGGGTCCCGAAGTTCATGATCTGCCGCGTCGTGCCGGTCAGGACGTCGTAGACGTACAGGCCTCCCAGGAACTGCGTGCCCAACGGCAGCCGCTGGTAGAGGAGCCTCGACCCGTCCGGGGACCATTGCAGGCCGATCGCGTCGTCGCCCGCAGGGGTGATGATCCGGTCGTTCGTCCCGTCGAAGTTCGCCAGGTGGATCTGCTTTTCGGCGGACCGATAGGCGATCTTCGTCCGCAGGGCAGAGACCGCGAACTCGTCGCCATGCGTCGCGATCGAGGCCGGCAGCGGCGTGATCGCTTCGGTGTCGACGTCCACCATGAAGCCTGCGTTACGCGGGATCGCCGAGTGGTGCCCGGCCGGAGCGCTGTGCGCCGGTCGGATCACGTTCACGGCGACGAGGGCGAGGACGGCCACGAGCGCGGCCGCCACCGCCAGGGCTCCCACCTTGCGGTTCCTGTTCTTCCGATCCTTGTACCGGTCGAACCGTTCCACCTTCCGGGGTTGCTTCGTATCCGTGGACATCTCCATCACCTCCACGGCGCGGCGGATGCCCTGCGCGGCGGAACGGGCGCGGGTGTCGAGATCCATCAGTCGCCCTCCTCCAGACGGAGCCGGCGTGCGAGCGCCTGCCGGCCGTCGTGCAGATGCTTCTTCACCGTGCCATCGGCCGTGCCGAGGATCTGTGCGATCTCGGCGACGGGTCGGTCTTCCAGGTAATGGAGCGCGATGACCTGGGCTTGGCGGCGCGGGAGCGAGCGCACGGCTCGCCAGAACTCCGCGTCGTCGGCGGAGAGCTCGGGCATGACCTGCTGGCGGCCGACGGCCACCCGGGTGAGCGCCTTCGTCTCGGCGACGCGTCGACGGAACGCCGACACGGACAGGTTCGCCGCGACCCGCCGCACCCACGCGCCCGGTGCATCGAGATCGGCCACCGTGTCCCAGTTACGGTGGGCCGCGAGGAAGGCCTCCTGAGCGAGGTCTTCCGCCGCGGCGCGGCTGCCGGAGAGGGCGTACGCCAGTGCCACGATCGCGCCGAACTCCCGCGCGTAGAGCTCCTCGAACGTCTCCGAGGACTCCCGAACGTCGTTCAGTTGATCGTTCACGGGCGCACCCCGCTCCCCTCCAGGTCGTACCGTGCTCCACCCTGACACTCGTGCACGGAGGCCGCGAGGTTCAGTCAGCGGCGCTGGAGTCCGACGACGAGCAGCAGCAGGCGCACGAGGTGCATCGCTTTGATCCACGGCAGGACAAGGAAAACGAGTACGGCACGTACCCGCTGCTCCGTATCAAGACGGATCAGGGCGAGTTCATCGCCGTGCACGCTTTCCATACCGTCCTGAAGAACGCCATCGCTAGGGAGGGTGTCAAAGCGGGCGACCGCATCGGCATCGAGTTCCTAGGGGAGGTGAAGGGAGCGAACGGCTCCACCTACAACGGCTACACCGTCGCGGTGGATCGCGCCGAGTAGTCACCGGACGAGGGTCGGTACCTCTAGTGCAGTGCGTCTCCGAGCCGGTGTTCCGGGACGGCGTGCGGGTGAGCGGACCTGCTGAACCGATTCGGCCGGTGAACTTGACTCTCCCCCTTGGGGAGGCCGCACACTCAATGTGTCGAGCCGTTCGGCTCGATGACGAGGGAGTATGAGGCGTGGAAGAAGTCAGCATTGGCGAGTTCGCAAGGCGCTCACGTCTGTCAGTTAAGGCGCTGCGTCTCTACGACGAACTTGGAGTGCTGGTTCCCGCGCGTGTCGATGAAGCCTCCGGCTATCGCTACTACGACGTCGCGCAGCTCGAAACGGCCCGCCTTGTCGCGATGTTGCGCCAGCTCGACTTGCCTCTTGCCGCGATCAAGGAACTGCTCGCATGCGATCCGGTTGATGCCGCAGAGCGGATAGCGGCGCACTGGCGGGAGGTCGAGTCTTTACACGACGCGCGCCACGAGCTCGCCGACTACCTGGTCAACCGGCTGAGTGGAAAGAGGTCCGTCATGTACGAAGTCGCCACACGAGACATACCCGAGCGGACCTTGCTCTGCCTGAAGCGCAATGTGGACGAACAGGGAGCGTGGGCTCTCGGCAAGGAGTTCATCGCGATCCTGCGCGAGCGCCCACTGCCGAAGATGGAGGGGCGTGAAGGTGCGATGTTCACCGTCTACTGGGGTGAAGTGAGCGCCGACAGCGACGGCCCGGTCGAGATGTGCAAGCCGATCCCGGACTCGGACGCGAAGGCGCTTGCGTCGCACTACCCGGAGTTGAGCTTGCGGACCGAACCCGCACATCGCGAGGCGTACGTCGCGCTGCCGAACGACGCGCTATCGACTGGCTCGGGCCAGAACCCAGGCGCGCAATGGCAGCTCGCTTCGGAGGCGTTGCATGCCTGGTGGGATGAACACGGCATCAACCCTGACGAGCTCACCGTCAAGCCCGAGGATCTCGGCATGCGAATCACTTACCTCGCGACCGAGCCAGTCACTGAGACGAGCGCCCCCTACTGCGACTTCGCCGTGCCGTTTCGCATAGAGCGATGATCGAAGCCCAGAACCTGGTCAAGCGCTACGGCTCCACCATGGCCGTCAACGACCTCTCTTCTTCCAGCCGGCCCGGCGTGGTCACCGGCGTCCTCGGCCCAAACGGTGCCGGGAAGACCACCACCATGCGGATGATCCTGGGCCTCGACGGCGCCGACGCAGGGCTCGCTAACCGTGGGCGCCCGTAGCTGTCGCGACCTACCAGCACCCATGCACGAGGAGGGTGCTCTCCTCGACGCCAAGGCGCTCCACGGTGACCGCCGGGCCTACGGCCACCTGTTATGCCTGACCCAGAGCAATGGCATCCCTCGAAGCCGGGTGGACGAGGTGCTCCGTATCGTCGGTCTCGAGGACGTGGCCAAGCATCGGGCGAAGGGCGTCTCGCTGGGCATGGGTCAGCGGCTCGGTATCGCCTCGGCGCTCCTCGGGGACCAGCACGACGTACGCCTGACCGATCTGGGCTCGCGAACTACCTGTCTTGCCAGGGAATCGGCGCAGGAGACCCGCAGCGACGTTGCGGTCCCGTTCAACGGTCAGTCACGCGGATGACGGCGGTCGTCAAAGCCGAGTCGTTGACCAAGCGCTTTGGTGAGGTCTCAGCGGTCACGGAGCTGTCATTTGCGTTGGGGGCTGGGACGATCACGGGCTTTCTCGGACCGAACGGCGCTGGCAAGACGACGACGCTGCGGATGATCCTGGGGCTGGCAGCACCGACGAGTGGACGGGCACTGGTATTCGATCATCCTTACCCGAAGTTGCCTCGAGCGGCGTTGCGAATTGGTGCCGTGCTCGAGGCGACCGATTTCCATCCCGGCCGTTCGGGCCGCGATCACCTGCGGATGCTCGGGCAGGCCGTCGATGTTCCTGACTCACGTGCGGACGAGGTGTTGCGCCTGGTGGAGCTCGGTGATGCCGCCCGGCGGCGTGTGAAGGGATATTCGCTTGGGATGCGTCAGCGACTTGGGCTCGCGGTGGCGCTGCTTGGCGACCCGGAGCTGCTGATTCTCGACGAGCCGGCCAACGGGCTTGACCCGGAGGGCGTTCGCTGGCTGCGGGACTTCCTGCGCAGGCTGGCCTCAGAGGGCCGCACGGTGCTCATCTCAAGTCATGTGCTCGCCGAGGTGGCGCAGACGGTTGACCGGGTGCTGATCATCAGCCGCGGGCGGCTCGTGCTCTCGTCCTCGCTGGCAGAGTTGACCGCCCGTGCCGGCGGCGCGGTTCGTGTCCGCAGTGGCGACCCGCAGCGGCTCACTAAGGCGCTGCGTGATGAGGCTCTGCAGGTGACGACGGGTACCGACCACGCGCTGCTCGTCCAGGGGGCATCGAGCGAGCGGATCGGTGAGATCGCCTTCGCCGCTGGCGTCCCGGTTCATGAACTGGTCAACGATGGAGGCGTGCTCGAAGAGATCTTCCTCGGACTGACCTCGGAGGAACCGGCGTGATCGCGCAGATCAGGGCAGAGCTGCTGAAGATTCGCTCGACCCGGACCACGATCGGGCTGATCCTCGGGATGATCGCGCTGATCCTGCTCTTCACGCTGCTCACCGGGCTGCTCACCCACCCAAGCGGGCTTGCGAGCGAAGAGGACCAGCGTCAGCTGCTGAGCTTGGGAAGTTTCGCAGGCGTGTTCTCCGCACTTGCTGGGGTGTTGCTAGTGACCAGCGAGTACCGCTTCGGCACGATCCGTCCGACGATCCTGTTCAACCCCGAGCGCTCACACGTCCTGAGCGCCAAGTTCGTCGC
Organism: uncultured Actinomycetes bacterium; assembly: GCA_963850315.1. GTDB lineage: Bacteria > Actinomycetota > UBA4738 > UBA4738 > HRBIN12 > JAOUEA01. Next base: position 64,280 of record CAWKKN010000007.1, on the reverse strand, counting down.
GGGCGCACTGGCTGGAATTGGATTCGGGGTCCTCGGCGAGGCAATCGGCTGGGCGATCGGGTACGCGATCCTCGACGGGCGTGGCATCACCGTTGTGCTCAGCAGTGGCGACATTCTGCTGCTCACGCTTGGAGGGCTCGCCGGCGTGGCCTTGTGGGGCGTGATCGGCGCTGGCCTTGGAGCGATCATCCACAACCAAGTCGGCGGCGTCATCACGCTACTCGCCTGGGGCCTCGTCGTCGACAACCTCCTGTTCGGCCTCGTCCCTTCGGTGGGGCGCTTCACGCCAACCCGTGCTTCGGACGCACTCATGGGGCTCCGAGTCCATCACCTGGTCTCGCCAGGCGCCGGCGCGATCACGTTGATCGCCTGGGCCGGCGCACTGGGGGTTGTCGGTATCGTCCTGTCCGTTCGGCAGGACATCAACTGACTCCCCGGGTGACCGGCATGGGGTCACGGCCACGCCTACCAGTGATCAGGGGGCCCTGGCAACGCCGGATCCGCCCAACGCCCGTACCGCAGAGTCGCTGGCACCCGCTTGCCCGCTCTCGCAACGCCGACACCGCGTCTCACACCGATCTGCCCGCGCACCTTCAATGCGCGTCCTGCGGAGATCAACCCCGACCGCTGCGCCTGTACCACCCTGAGGAAATGGTCTCCGTCGGCGTAGGTCGTCTTCGCGTGGAAGTGGCCAGGCTCACCCCAGACCTGCAGCCTGACTGGGTGAGCGGAGCCCAAGAGGAGGATGTCGAGGAAACCGGTCCGCTGCCGGATCATGGTCTGTAGTTGCGCGGAGGAGGAGACGTCGAACTGCTCGTTTGATGGTTGCACCAGACGGCGAGACCCCCGATCGAATCGAGTCAGGACCCGCCGATGAAGGCCCCGTCGTCGTCCTCGACGTGCAGCCCACCAGGATTCCGGTGACCACCACCACCCCTGCGACGATCGAGGCCCGCAGTCTGCCGGTTCCCACTAGCGCATCCTGGCACGTGAGGCAGTACGTCGGAGAAGGTGCCGTCGACGAGGATGTCCACGGATTGCGGCGTCTTCCTTATCTGTACTCCCGCACCCGCGTTGACGGTTTGTGTGTTCCGGCGCCGTTCTGGTGCCCGTGGCGTCCTCCTGGCCTGCTAAGGCGGGAGCACGGAGCCAAGTGCCCGGCTAGGCGACCCGCCGCGCCGCGATCGCGTCGGCGACCATAGCGGCGTCCTCGCCCACACCCAGCAGCAGCGACGACTTGCGCGTGCGCAGGAAGTGGACGCCCACGAACCACAAGCCGGGGACGACCGTGCTCGCGCCGTTCACGTGGATCGGGAACCCCGCACCGTCGAACGCATCGGGCCATGGGAGCCAGGAGCGGTAGTCCGGCCTGAAGCCGGCCGAGAAGATCGCGGCGCCGAACCCATCCAGATCCAGCACGGCAGGCGAATGCTCGTCGAGCGGACCCGCCGTCGGGAAGTCGGGGATATCGATGCCCTCGCGCTCGGCGAACGCGCGGACGAGATCCATGAAGCGAGCGTGGCGCTCGTCCGCCCAGGCGATCGTCGCGTCCAGGTCCTGCGCGAACCTCGCTGTGCGACCCGTAGCCCCCTCGAAACGGCCGACCAGTCTCACGCCCAGGGCCTGTAGGGTCCGCAGGTGCAGGTCGTGCCCGCCGCCGTGCCCGGTCGCCAGAGGGTTGCCCCACAGTCGCTCGGAGGGATCCGACAGCGCCTCTACCGGCTGATCGAGGAATCCGGTCTTCAGCAGCCACCAAACGATGTCACGGCCACCCAGCCGCCTGGTTACCCAGGGGGCGCGCCCGCATGAGAGCACCACGTCCCGCCCCGTCTCGCGCAGCTCTTCGGCGATCTGGCACCCCGACTGACCGCTTCCCACCACGAGCACCTTGCCAGGAGGCAACGCCGCTTCGTTCGTGTAGGCGGCGACGTCCATCGTCATGAGATCAGGCGGCAGAGTCTCGGCACCGCGCGGACGGTGCGCGCGCTGGTACGCGCCGGTCGAGAGCACCACCTGTCCCGCGCGCAGCGCCCCGGCCGGGGTCTCCAGCTCGAAGCCTCGGTCGTCGGTCTTGATCGCGGTGACCTCAACCCCTTCGCGGACCGGCGCGCTCACGTCAGCGGCGTAGCGCTCGATGTAGGCAACGAGTTCTGCTCTTGGCATGAAGCCGTCCGGATCGGGCCCGTCGTAGCGGCCGTCGGGAAGCTGCACGGTCCAGTTGGGTGTCACAAGGCAGAAGCTGTCCCACCGGTCGCGCCAGGTCTGGCCGACGAGCCCTCGTTCGAGCACAACGTGCTCGACGCCACGCTTCGTGAGCTCGCAACTGCTAGCAAGGCCCGCCTGCCCTCCGCCCACCACGGCCACCTCGACCCGCTCCATGACGGGTGAGTATGCATCAGTTCGCGTCGACTTCCCGCACGGGTGGGTGGTGCACCCGATGGCGGCGGCTGGCGCGTTCCTGAAGTAGCTCGCGGTCGAGCCGCCGATCAAGCCGGGGACCCGGACCCCTACACGCCACCGAACCCGCGTTGACGTGGGGTTTCGGCCCACCTACGCTTGGTTCAGGAGGCGTGATTCCCCGTGCTCAAGGTTTCCCAGAAGCTTGAATACGCCATGCGCGCCATGATCGAGCTCGCCCAACGCAAGGAAGAGGGGGCGCTGATTTCTGCGCGCGAGATCGCCCAGCGACAGCAGATCCCCTTGCGTTTCTTGGAACAGCAGCTCGGCGCCCTGTCCAAAGCTGGCCTCGTGGAGAGCTTCCGGGGCGCCGGAGGGGGGTGCCGCATCGCCCGAGACCCGGCAGAGATCACCGTCGCCGAGATCGCCGACGCCATCGAGGGGCAGCTGTTCCCGATGTTCTGCCTGGAGCCTTCGGATCACACGTGCTTCCAGGACTCACGCTGCGGCCTGCAGGGGTTCTGGGCGGACGTGGCGCGCGCCGTGCAGGAGGTCTTCCACACGACGACGGTGGCGGACCTCGCGGCCCGCCACAGAGTGCTTGCTCCGGAACAGATCCTGGTGACCCCGGAGCAGCTCTTCTCTCGGTTGAACTGACCTACTACTTGCCGGCTTCGGCCTTGCTCAGGATGCGTGTGAGCTTCGTGCCGCATACGGGGCACGTGCCCTGCGCGGCCGGCCGTCCGTTCTTCAGTTCCACGACCTGTCCCTCGAACATCCGCTTCTCGCGGCACTTCATGCAGTAGGCCTCGTACTGCGCCATCCCTGCCTCCTTCTAGGCTCGAGGCCGCCCCACGGGCGGCCTTCCTGCGATGCTCGCCCTCACGAACCCCTGTTGCAAGCACCTGACCTCACGTGTGCGCCCTGCGGCGATCCCGCATCCTGCGTACGATGCAGCCGAACCGAGCCCCTGCCGGGAGGTCCACGACCGATGAGCGATCCTCAGCACGACATCGACGACCTGCTCTCCGAGACACGCGTGTTCGAGCCCCCAGCGGCCTTCACCGAGAAGGCGGTTGTCACCGACCGCTCGATCTACGAACGCGCCGCCGCCGATCCCGAAGCCTTCTGGGCCGAGCAGGCCGAGCAGCTTTCCTGGTTCACGAAATGGGACACCGTGATGGAGTGGACCCCGCCGTTGGTGAAGTGGTTCACGGGCGGCACGCTGAACGTCTCCTACAACTGCCTCGACCGCCACGTGGAATCGGGCGGCGGCGACAAGGTCGCCTACTATTGGGAGGGCGAGCCGGACGAGCGGCGCGCGATCACCTATCGGGAGCTCTACGAGGAGACCTGCCGGTTCGCCAACGCACTGAAGGGTCTTGGCGTACGCAAGGGTGACCGTGTCGCGATCTACCTCGGTATGGTGCCCGAGCTCCCTGTGGCGATGCTCGCTTGTGCCCGCATCGGCGCCCCGCACTCGGTCGTCTTCGGCGGCTTCTCGGCCGAGGCGTTGAAGGATCGCATCAACGACGCCGAGGCGAAGATCCTCGTCACGGCAGACGGCGGCTACCGGCGCGGCCAGATCGTCCCGCTCAAACAGAGCGCGGACGAGGCGGTAGCGGACTGCCCCTCGATCGAGCACATCGTCACGGTGCGCCGTACCGGCGGTGACCACCCGTTCGTGGCCGGCCGCGACCTCTGGTACCACGAGCTCGTTGCCGACCAGCCCGCGGTCTGCCCGCCCGAGCCGATGGACGCCGAGGATTTCCTCTACCTCCTCTACACCAGCGGCACCACCGGGAAGCCGAAAGGCATCGTGCACACGACCGGCGGCTATCTCACACAGGTCGCGGCGACCCACCGGATGATCTTCGACATCCACGACGACGACGTGTTCTGGTGCGCGGCCGACATCGGCTGGGTCACCGGCCACTCCTACATCGTCTACGGGCCGCTCGCGAACCACACCACGGGGATCATCTACGAGGGCGCCCCCGACTGGCCCGACAAGGATCGGCTGTGGGAGATCGCGGAGCGGTACAAGGCGACGATCCTCTACACCGCGCCCACCGCGATCCGGGCGTTCATGCGCTGGGGCACGGAGTTCCCGCAGCGCCACGACCTGTCCTCGCTCCGCCTGCTCGGCTCGGTCGGCGAGCCGATCAACCCCGAGGCCTGGGTCTGGTACTGGACCCATATCGGGGGCGAGCGCTGCCCGATCGTGGATACCTGGTGGCAGACCGAGACCGGCGCCATCCTCATCACGCCGCTCCCCGGCATCACTCCCCTCAAGCCGGGCTCCGCGACGAACCCCTTCCCCGGGATCCACGCGGACATCGTCAACGAGGACGGGGCCTCGGTGCCGCTGGGCGGCGGCGGGTACCTCGTCCTGCGACGGCCGTGGCCGGCGATCAGCCGGACGATCTGGGGCGACCCCGATCGCTACGTGCAGACCTACTTCAGCCGGTACGGCGACGAGATCTACGTCGCCGGCGACGGCGCGAAGCGCGACGCCGACGGCTACTTCTGGCTGCTGGGTCGCATCGACGACGTGATGAATGTGGCCGGCCATCGCCTCTCCACGTATGAGATCGAATCCGCGCTCGTGGACGATCCGAAGGTCGCCGAGGCCGCCGTCGTCTCCCGGCCCGACGACGTCGTGGGCGAGGCGATCGTGGCGTTCGTAACGTTGAAGTCCCCCTTCGTGGGGGACGAGGCGATGGCGGGCGAGCTGCGCGATCACGTCTCGGAGATGATCGGCAAGATCGCGCGACCGCACGGCATCATCTTCACGGCCGACCTGCCGAAGACGCGCTCGGGCAAGATCATGCGACGGCTGCTCCGCGACGTCGCGCGTGGCCACCCGCTCGGCGACGTCACGACCCTCGCGAACGCCGAGATCGTCGACCAGATCCGCGACATGGCGGATTCGACCGCCGGCGACGAGCAGTGACCGATCGTCCGGCGTTCACGGGGGACGAGGCCGCGTTCGTGGCGTCGCGCCGCGTGGCCCGCCTCGGCACCGTCTACCCCGACGGCACGCCACACGTGGTCCCCGTCTCCACCGTGCTCGACATGGACCGGCTGGTCTTCGCGACGGAGCGCGATACGCAGAAAGTGCGGAACCTCCGGGGCGATCCCCACGTATCGATCTGCTTCGACGAGTACACGGAGGTGTGGGGAGACCTGCAGCAGGTGATCGTCTTCGGGGAGGCGTATCTCGTGCGAAGCGGCCCCGAGTTCGCCCGCGATCGCCAGCTCCTCTACGACACGTACACGCAGTACGAGTCCGAGGCGCCCATCGAGGAGACTTCTTCCGTGATCGTGGAGGTCCGTCCGGAGCGGGTCGTCAGCTCCGGGTTCTAACCCGTTCGTCCAGCACCGTTTCCCCATCCGGCACCACGTCGCCTCAAGGTCCTGCCCATCCATTGCCGATGCCTACGCAAGCGTCGGCCTCGAGGTGGGGGTCGCCCGGAGACCGAGGGGGTAACGGGCAATGGACCGTCGGGAGTTCTTGAAGACCGCTGCCTTGACGGCAGCGGGCGTGGCCCTGGCAGGGGTCGCGGAGACCACGCTGCTGGCGCAGCCCAGCTTCGCGGACATCGCGAGCGGGACCGGAGACACGTTCGGCGCGAGCGTCCAGCCCATCGGAGGTCAGTCCGACCCGGAGGCGCTCGCGGCGCTCGAAGCCCTGACGGGGCGCAAGTTCGACACGGTTCACAACCGGATGCCCTGGTCGAGCCACTTGGTGAACCAGTACTCCGAATACATCGCGGGGCGCGGCCAGGTGCCGATCCTGTCGTGGTTCACGCGGGGGCGTGGCGGCTCCGTGAAGTGGGCCGACATCGCCGCCGGCAAGCAGGACGACCGCATCACCGCCGAGGCCGCGGCGCTGAAGGCCGCCGGCTGGCCCGCCTACTTCTGCTTCCACAAGGAGCCGGAGAACGAGCCGTGGCTCGGCAACGCATCGGACTGGACCGCCGCTCACGAGCGCGTGTGGCAGATCTTCCAGTCGGTCGGTGTTTCCAACGCGACCGTCGTGGCGTGCTTCATGGCGCCGACGTTCAGCGGGCGTTACGGCGGGCTCGCCGCCTGGGCGCCGCCTCACTACGACTTGCTGGGCGTGGACGGGTACAACCGCAACCTGCACGGCAACTGGCGCACGTTCGAGAAGATCTTCACGCCCGCTCATCGATCCTCCGTGGCGAGGGGCCGCAAGCTCTTCGTCGTGGAGCACGGCTGCGTCGAAGGCGCGCCGGGGCAGAAAGCGCGATGGTTCGCCGACGCCGCCGGCGTGGCGAAGGCGTGGCCCGAGCTGATCGCCCTGTCCTACAACCACGAGACGGGCCACTCCGGCAAGGACGCCAACATGGACTACCGCATCGACACGTCGCAGGCGTCGATCGCCGGGTTCCGCGCGATGGGCGCGAGCTCGTTCTTCAATCCGTCGCAGATCTTCTACTCGAGGACCGGTTCGACGACACCGCCCCCGGCGGGCGGCTCCCCCACGCCGGCTCCCCGCAACGTGCAGGACCGTCATCACCGAACGCATCACGCCAAGGCCCACCGCAAGCATCGCGGCACGCACCCGCGCCGAGGCAAGCTGGTGGCCCGCCTGAGCGGCGGCTCGCTGGGCGCGTAGGCGCCACCACCTTCCACCACGGGGGGCGGACTCGTTCCCGCCTTAGGCGAGATGGCGGCGGAAGAAGTCGATGGCCAGCTCGATGTGGCGGATCTGCTCCCTCACGTCGTTGGCGTGGTGCCCCTGCGGGTAGAGGTGGACCGCCACCTCGTTGCCCCGGACGCGCAGCGCATGCGCGTACACCATCACCTGGCCGAGCGGGCATCGGCTGTCGTGCTCGCCGGCGATCATCAGCATGGGGGCGGTGACGGCGTCGACGTAGGTCATCGGGTTGCGCTCGCGATAAAGCTCGGGGAGGTCCATCGGGCTCCCACCCATGATCGCCTCGTCCCACGCCCGCAGCGGAGGGGCGCACTCGTAGTGCGAGGCGACGTAGTCGCCCACCGGGATGCCGCCAAGGACCGCACGCCACCGGTCGGGGCGCAGTCCCGCGTTCAGCGTCGCGAGATAGCCGCCCCATGACCAGCCTTCGATGAACAGTCGGTCGGGATCCGCGATGCCCGTCGCGATGAGGTGGTCGAGGCCCGCGTTCAGGTCCTCGGATTCGGGGAAGCCGATGTTGCCCTGCAGGGCGCGGCGGAATGCGGTCCCGTACCCGGTGGACCCTCGGTAGTTCACCAACAGCACGGCGAAGCCGTGGTCGGCGTAGGCGAGGCGGCGGGGGTCGTACGCGTCGGTGTTGTGGTATTCGGGCCCCCCGTGCACCGACACGATCGTGGGGAACGGGCCCTCGCCGTCGGGCCGGATCAGCCAGCCCTGGATGGGGACGTCCGAGGGGTTCGCGAACCACACGGCCTCGAAGGGGCGGCCCGCCGGCGCGCGCTCGGCCTCCGGGATCCCCAGGACCTCCGTGCCGTCGGGCGACAGGTACCGCGGTGCGTCGACCCCGCTCTCCGCGCGATACCAGATCGAGCCGTCGGGGCGGATCGACGCCTGGGTGATCGTGCCACCGGCGGGCACCACCACGGTCGCGTCGCCGCTCCCGAGATCGACGCGCAGCAAGGCGTCGCGGGCCTCGTGATCCTGGCGGAGCAGCAGGGCGTCGGCAGCGGGGAACCAGTCCTCCAGGAACAACGCGCCGGGCGCTTCGACGGCGATCGGGGTGAGTTCGCCCGAGGCGAGGTCCCACATCCACGGGCGTTCGGATCCCGACACCTCCCGCAGCAGGACGAGGCGCTCGTCGCCCGCGACCGGCGACCAGCCCGCGGGCACGACGTTCTCGCCGTCGTCGCGCACCTCGCCGACCGTGGCGCCGGTCTCGACATCCAGGACGCGGACCGCCAGCCTTGCGATATCGCCATCCTCGGAATGGCGGATGCACACGAGCGTGCCGTCGCTGGAGAGGCCACCCGGGCCCTGCGGCCACTCCTGGCCCAGCCCGGCGGGGCGAGCGTGGCGGTAGATCTCGCGCGGGGCCGTGCCGTCGCCGGCCACGAACACGGCGTAGTCCTCGTCGAAGGCGAACGCCGCGGCCCTCGCGCCTTCCACGATCGAGATGCCCTGCGGCCATCCGTCAGGCACTCCCGGGAAGAGCGGTTGCGGTCCGCCTCCGGCGAAGGGGGTCACCATCCACCGGCCGCGCTCGTCCCCCAGTGGGTCGAGCCACCAGACGATGCCCTCGCCGTCGGCCGTCACGTGGACCTCCTCGGCGCCGATGCCGTCTGAGGAGGCCAGCCGGCGCGACCCCGAGGCGAGATCCCATGCCCAGGCCTGCGACGTGCCCGACTCCGTGGAGACCACGCCCAGCCGGCTGGGGGCCGCCGGGGCCCATCGAACCTGGTTGAGCGTGGGGGCGGTGAACCGCTGCCGCCAGACGTCGGTCACGGACGGCCTCCCGGTGCCGCGGAGGGGTCGGCGCGATGGTGCTCGAGGTCGGCCTCGGCGTCCGACTGCGTCGGGCGGGGACCCCCGGACCAGCCGCACGCGCATCCCGTCATGTAGGTGCCGTCGTTCAAGGTCCACATCCGGGGACGATGGCCCCCCAGCAGCCCCGGTGAGAGGCGCAGGACCATCATGCCGAGGCCGGCCGCGATCAGGATCATCGGGATCGGCGGGATGCCGCGCGCGATGCCGAATACGACGAGTCCCACCAGCGCGATCACCGCGATCACCAGCCGCCAAGCCCGCGTGCGGGCCGCTTCGTCCACGGTCCGGGAGCATACCGACCGGCTCCCGATCCGCTTGCCACACACCCCCGTCGAGCCGGTACACTCTTAGCACTCGACATACCCGAGTGCTAGCAGTCTTAGGACGAGCCTGAGAATCCAGGCCAGAGGCCAACAGGCAGAAGGAGGAGGGAAGGGATGGCTGCGAAGATCATCGCCTTCGACGAGGAAGCACGGCGCGCGCTCGAGCGGGGCATGGACCAGCTCGCCAACGCCGTCAAGATCACGTTGGGCCCCAAGGGCCGCAACGTCGTCCTCGAGAAGAAGTGGGGCGCCCCCACGATCACGAATGACGGCGTCTCGATCGCGAAAGAGATCGAGCTCGACGACCCCCAGGAGAACATCGGCGCGGAGCTCGTCAAGGAAGTCGCGAAGAAGACGGACGACGTCGCCGGTGACGGCACCACCACGGCCACGGTGCTGGCCCAGGCCATCGTGAAGGAAGGCCTGCGCAACGTCGCGGCCGGTGCGAACCCGATGTCGCTCAAGCGCGGCATCGAGCGCGCCACCGAGCTCGCCGTGGAGTCGATCAAGAACCAGTCCAAGGAGGTCGAGGGCAAGGAGGAGATCGCCCAGGTGGGTGCTATCTCCGCCGCCGACCCCCAGATCGGCGAGACGATCGCCGAGGCCGTCGACAAGGTCGGCAAGGACGGCGTCATCACGGTCGAGGAGTCGAACACCTTCGGCATGGAGCTCGATTTCGTCGAGGGCATGCGGTTCGACAAGGGCTTCATCGCCCCGCACTTCGTCACCGACCTCGAGCGCATGGAGGCGGTGCTGGAGGAGCCCTACGTCCTCATCGCCAACTCCAAGATCAGCGCCGTGAAGGACCTCCTGCCGATCCTGGAGAAGGTCATGAACGCCGGTAAGCCGGTGCTCGTGCTCGCCGAGGACGTGGAGGGCGAGGCGCTCGCCACGCTCGTCGTGAACAAGATCCGCGGGACGTTCCACAGCGTCGCGGTGAAGGCTCCCGGCTTCGGGGACCGCCGCAAGGCGATGCTGCAGGACATCGCCATCCTCACCGGCGGCACCGTGATCTCCGAGGAGGTCGGGCTGAAGCTCGAGAACGCCACGATGGATCTGCTGGGCTCCGCCCGCAAGGTGGTCGTCACGAAGGACGAAACGACCATCGTCGAGGGCGGCGGCAAGGACACCGACATCTCGGGCCGGATCAACCAGATCAAGAGCGAGATCGAGAAGACCGACTCCGACTACGACCGGGAGAAGCTGCAGGAGCGTCTCGCGAAGCTCTCGGGCGGAGTCGCCGTCATCAAGGTCGGCGCGGCCACCGAGGTCGAGCTGAAGGAGAAGAAGCACCGCATCGAAGACGCGGTGCAGTCCACGAAGGCCGCGGTGGAAGAGGGCATCGTCCCCGGCGGCGGCGTGGCGCTCCTGAACGCCCAGTCCGCTCTGGACAAGGTCGACCTCGAGGGCGACGAGCTCACCGGCGCCGCCATCGTGCGACGCGCGCTCGAGGAGCCGCTCAAGCAGATCGCCGCGAACGCCGGCCTGGAAGGTGGCGTCATCGTCGAGAAGGTGCGCGCACTCGACCCGGGCTACGGGTTGAACGCCGCGAACGGCGAATACGGCGACATGCTGAAGTTCGGCGTGATCGACCCCACCAAGGTCACGCGCTCGGCGTTGCAGAACGCTGCGTCGATCGCCGCGCTGTTCCTCACGACAGAAGCGCTCGTCGCCGAGAAGCCGGAGAAGACGCCGGCCATGCCGGGCGGCGGCGGCATGCCGGGCGGAGACATGGACTTCTGACGGAGCCCGCAACCCGACACCACCGCACGGAGTGAGGAAGGAGCCCCGCGAGGGGCTCCTTCCTTCGTGATGGCCTCACGTTCTATCGTGATGTGGTGAGAGAAACGGCGCAGGTATTCAGGGCCGTCCTCAGCAACCGCAACCTGCGTCATGAACTGCTGGCCTTCCTGATCTTCAATGCGTGCGAGTGGGCGGCGTGGATCGCCGTCCTCGTGTTCGCCTACGACCGCGGGGGTGCGTCGGCGGCAGGCGCCGTGGCCGTGATCCAGCTGATCCCCGCGATCTTCGTCGCGCCACTGGGCTCGGTCGTGGGGGACAAACTGCCTCGGGAGAAGGCTCTCGGCTTGGGATTCTCGGCACAGGCGTTGACCATGGGCATGACCGCGGTCGCGCTCCATTCGGAGGCGCCGATCGCGGTCATCTACGGATGTGCGGCCCTCGCCACCTGCGCCATCACGCTCACCCGGCCGGTCCACTTCGCGCTGCTCCCCGAACTCGCCGAAACGCCGCCGGAGCTGACGGCATCGAACTCGGCATCGGAGATCCTGCAGGGGTTCGCAGTGTTCGCGGGGCCGATCCCCGCTGCGTTCCTCCTGACACACGGCGGGCCGTGGCTGGTGCTCGCTGTCGCTACGTTGGCTCTCAGCGTCGCGGCGCTGATCGCCTTCCGGCTCCACCGTGCTGCGGCGTCCGGCGCGGAGATGACCGAGCGCGAGCCTCTCCTGTCCGGCGCCCTGGAGGGCTTCCACGAACTGCGACGCGAGCATGCCGCCGCATTGCTCACGCTTCTGTCCGGCGCCTCCAACGTCGTCATCGGGATGGTCGAAGTGCTCATCGTGGTCCTGGCGCTGCAGGTCCTTCAGACCTCCCAAGGAGGCCCGAGCCTCCTCACATCCGCGCTTGGGGTCGGAGAGCTGCTGGGCGCTGGCGCCACCGCGATCCTGGTCGGGCGGGGCCGGCTCGTTCCCGCACTCATGCTCGGCGTGCTCGTCACCGGCTTACCGCTCGCCTTGGTGGCGGTGACGAGCGCGCCACCCCCGGCGGCGTTGTTGTTGCTGGCTTCGGGTGCCGGCGAGGCGTTCTTCGCCGTTGCGGGCAGGACACTGCTGCAGCGCACCGTGAACGATGACGTCCTCGCCCGAGTGTTCGGCCTGCAGGAGGCGATGACGACCGCGGGCCTCGCGGTGGGCGCGGCGCTGGCGCCGATGCTGGTTCGTGCCTTCGGCGCGCGCGGCGCGTTCGTGGCGGCGGGGGCGCTCCTTCCCATCGCCGGCCTGCTCGCGTGGCCGCGGCTCCGTACGGTCGACGCTGAGTCCAGGGTCCCCGGCCCCGAGCTCGGACTCTTGAGGTCGATCCCCATGTTCCAACCGCTCGCGCCACCCGTCCTTGAGCAACTGAGTTGGAAGCTGATCCCGGTCCAGTTCCCCGCGGGTGCGGAGATCATGCGTGAAGGTGACGTGGGAGACCGCTTCTACGTGGTCGCCGACGGGACGGTGGCGATCACGACGGGGGAGCGGCTCCTCGCCGAGCGCGGCCGAGGGGGATACGTCGGCGAGATCGCGCTGTTGCGCGACGTGCCGCGTACCGCCACCGTCACGGCGGCCACCGATGCTCGCCTGTTGGCGCTCGAGCGCGAGGACTTCCTGGCGGCGGTCACGGGCTCGCGTCCCAGCGCGGCCGCCGCGCACGCGGAGATCGACCGGAGGCTTGCCGAGCACCGGCCCTTGGATCCCTCGCCGTCACAGAACCGTAACAACCCGGAATGAACTCCCGTGGATGGGTGAACGAAAGCCGAGTGGAGCCCCTCTCTCCAATGAGAAGGCCCCGAGCCCCCGCTCGGGGCCTTCTTGCATGCGCGCATGGGAGAATCTGGCGCGATGCTCGCCGTTCCGGTCGCTCCCCAGCTCCGAGCCAAGGTTGACCGCCTGCACCAGCTGGTGCGCGCAACCGGTGGTGCGATCGTGGCATTCAGCGGCGGCACGGATTCCACGCTTGTGGCCGCGGTGGCCGAGCGTACCCTGGGCGAGCGGGCGCTCGCGGTGACGGCGGTGTCCCCGTCGCTCCCGCCCGGGGAGGCCGCGCTCACGCGCCGCGTCGCGACCGAGCTGGGCATCCGCCACCGCCTGGTGCACACCCACGAGGCCGAGGATCCGGCGTACCTTGCGAACGGCGCCGACCGCTGCTACCACTGCAAGGACGAGCTGTACGGGGTGCTGGCACGGGTCGCGCGGGAAGACGATTTCCCGGTGGTCATGTCGGGGGCCAACCTCGACGACCTGGGCGATTTCCGGCCCGGACTGCGCGCGGCGCACGAGCACGGGGTGCGCCATCCGCTGGTGGAGGCCCTCTTGACCAAGGCCGAGGTGCGGGAGGCTTCGCGCACGCTGGGGCTCCCCACCTGGGACAAGCCGGCGTCGGCGTGCCTGTCGTCGAGGATCAGGTTCGGGGTGACGATCACGGTGGAAGAGCTGTCGAAGGTGGGGCGAGCGGAGCGGCTGTTGAAGGACCTCGGATTCCGGCAGTGCCGCGTACGTGTGCACGACGCCGAACTCGTCCGCGTGGAGGTGGAGCGCGACGAGGTTGAGCGCCTGGCCCGTCCCGATGTCCGCGAGCAGGTCGTGCGTGGCCTCACCAAGCTCGGCTGGCGCTACGTGACGCTGGACCTGGAGGGGTTCCGCTCCGGCTCCATGAACCCGCGTCCCGACGCGCCCGCGACGTGACTGAGCAGATCCAGATCCCGATCCGTTGGCGCGACATGGACGCCTACGGGCACGTCAACAACGCCGTGTACCTCACCTACCTCGAGGAGTGCCGGGACCGACTCGTCGATCGGATGTTCGGCAGCGAGGCCTGGGATTTCGTCCTCGCGCACGTGGGCATCGACTACCGCAGCCAGCTCACGCGCGAAGACGCCAGCGTGACGGTGCACTGCGCCATCTCGGGGTTCGGCAACTCGAGCGTCCGCACCGCCGAACGGATCGTGAAGGTGGACGGCACCGTCGCGGCGGAGGCGGAGTCCGTGATCGTTCCCCGCGATACGACAACGGAGGGGAGCCGCCCGCTCACCGCGCGCGAGCGCGCGACGCTGCAGGCCGCCCTTGAAGCGGAGCTCTAGCTGCCTTTCGCGGGGACCGGGAGGAGGCGGCGGCCGTGCACGAACTTGTCGCGGTACCAGCCGTCGCTGACGGGCATGATCGTGACGCCGCCGGGAGAGCCCGAGGAGTCGAGCGAGAACCCGTCGCCGATGTAGACGTCGACGTGGTCGATCTCGCCGCCGGTGCTGCTGTAGAACATCAGGTCACCCGGGAGTAGCCGGTTGTAGGTGAGCTTCGCACCCACCGAGGCCATGTCGGCCGCGACCCGCTGCGGGAGCGACCAGCCGAGGTAGGGGCGCGGAGGATCGACCTTCCAGTAGCCGCCGTCGTTGCCACGCATCAGCCACCAGGCGAGCCCGGAGCAGTCGAAGCCCGGGGTGGTCTGACCGCCCAGTCCCGAGGGCTCGGGGGTGTTCAGCCCCCACTCGCCCGCCCAGATGTAGGGATAGCCGACGTACTTGACGCCCCACTCCACGATCGCGAGGCGCGCCGGGCCCAGAGGTGGCAACACGATGCCCGCGTACTGACCCGCGATCCACGGCACGGCCCAGTCCGGGAGGGTCTTGGCCTTGTAGAGCGAGTAGGCGACCTGATAGCGGGGCATCGACGAGGACGGATCCACGTTCTGCGGCGTGATCGAGCTGTCGTAGCGCAGGCCCAGGCGCATCCCCAGGAGCGTGGTGCCGAAGTTGTACGGGGTCGCGATCCGGACGCCGTTGCTCATGTGGAGGTCGTTCAGCTGCTGCACGGTGCTGCGCATCCCGACCGCGAGGACGAGGGCCCGGTGGACGGTGGACATCAGCACGGGGGCGTCGGGCCCGATCGCCCCGGTGCCGTTGCCGGACATCCACCCCATCTTCACCGCCACGTCCACCCACCGGTAGAACGGATCGGTAGCCGGGAGGTCGGTGAACGTGATCGTGGGGTCGACGGGGACGTTGGGGGCGAAGGCCTCCACGACGGCTCGCGCGAAGTACTTGCGGCTCTCGAGCAGGTTCGGATGGAACGAGTAGCTGCCGTCAGCGTTCTGAGCGAAGTCCCGCATCCACAGGTTCGCCCCTGCTACATAGCTGATCGCGGAGTTGGCCCAGCCCTCGCTGGCCCGCAGATCGCTCCACTTGATCGTCGTGGCGGCGCCCGCCCGGGCCAGGTCCGCCGGACGTGTGGGCAGGCGGATCGGGATCGGCGGCGGCCCACCCGCTCGATCCCCCTGCACAGCGATCTGTGTGGGGGATGCAGCTACCGCCATCGTCGTAGTCCCCACCGGGATCACCCCGACCACGACGGACACCATCACCGTGAGCGTCAAGGCGCAGCAAAGCTGGATTCTCCCTCGGCCCATGTGGGTAGATTCGGTCTCGCGGGCGTCGAACTTGAGGGTGTGGCGAGGCGCCACCGCCCACCGTCCGTACTACAGTGGCGCTCCCGGTCTGCGCAAACCTGCTGGTCAGGAAGGGCTTCGTCAGTCGCGCGGGCCGTCGGCCCGGACTTCCTCGACCTTCTCGAGCGCCGTGCGCAGGTCCTTCAACCAATCCTCCTGACGCTCGGAGACGAGGCGCACGCACCAGGCCAGCGCATGACTGCGGCTGCGTGCGACGCCGGCGTCAACGAGCGTGTCGAGGACCTTGCGCTCCGGCATCCGCAGCCGCGTCATGGCGGGGATGCTGAGGGTCGTGAACAGGTGACGCTCGCCGCCGCATTGCGCGCCCCACGAGACCTTGCGGCCGAACCGGCGCTCCGCCTCATCGGCGATCTGCATGCGCTTGCCGCGCGTGTCCTCGCGGAACCCGGCGATGCGCGCAGCGAGCGCAGCCCCCTTCGTGTCGGCGGTGGCCTCGGCGGGCAGCTCTGGCTCGGCGAGGGTCCCCACGACCATGATCTCGTCGCGGTCATAGCCCACCTCGGGCGCGCCCACGAACCAGTCGGTGGGCAGGCGCCCCGCGAACCAACCCTGGAGATGCTCGGACGGTGAGGTGTTCTTGGTGTCGGTCATGCAAGAAAGATTACAGCATTACATCCCATCGTCAAGCTAGGCTCTCACCTCGTGCATCCCGACGAGGCCAGCACCGGATCCGTCCCTGCGGGGTCCTACGGCGGTAGCCGGCTGGGGGACGAGCTCGAGACACCGCCCGAGTTCGCCTACGACGGTCGCGGGGAAACCGCAGCGACCGTTCCGGTCCTGACGGAGATGGCGGCCCAGGACCTGAGCGTCCTCGATTCCATCGCCGCCGAGGCGGAGTGGATGACGGACCTTCTCGCCCGGCTCGTCCGTGCGCCGACGACGCTGGGCAACGAGGAGCCCGGACAGGTGATCGTGGCCGAGGTGCTGCGCGAGGTGGGATTGGATCCCGTCGACGTGCCGATGGATGCCGAGGCCCTGCGCGCCCATCCGCAGGCGGCGCCGTTCGATTGGGACCTCGCCGGCAAGCGGAACGTGGTGGCGACCTGGGGGGCGCCGGGCACGGGCCGATCGCTCATCCTCAACGGGCACGTCGACGTCGTGAGCCCGGAGCCGCTCTCGCAGTGGGGCCGTCGGGATCCCTTCGGCGCGGAGCACGAGGACGGCTGGCTGTACGGACGCGGGGCCTCGGACATGAAGTGCGGCCTCGCCGCGATCCTCGGCTCGGTGAAGGGGCTCCGTGCCGCCGGGCTCACGCCGCAGGCCACCGTGCACATCGAATCCGTCGTTGAGGAGGAGTGCAGCGGGAACGGCACGCTCCAAACGCTGCTCGCCGGCTACACGGCCGATGGCGCCGTGATCGGCGAGCCGTTCGGGGCGGCGATCACGACCGCGCAGGTCGGCGTGCTGTGGTTCAGGGTGCGGATCGTCGGTGTGCCGGGCCACGCCGCGGAGGGCCCCAACACCACGAATGCCATCGAGAAGAGCCTCTCGGTGATCGGCGCTCTGCGGGAGCTGGAGTCGGAGATGAACGTCGCGCCGCCGGCGCCCTTCGATCTGTTCACGCATCCGATCAACCTCAACGTCGGCACGATCCGCGGGGGCGACTGGCCCTCGACGGTCCCGGGGGTGTGTGTGACGCAGTACCGGATCGCGCTCTATCCCGGCACCGCCGTCGCCGAACTCAGGTCGCGGATCGAACGGATCGTCGCCGACGCGACGGCCGACCTCCCGGGGTCCGCAGAGGTCGAGTACGCGGGCTTCGCCTCCGAGGGCTACGACATACCGGACGACCATCCGCTCGTGACGACGCTTGCGGGGTCGTTCGCGCGGCAGGCGGGCGCCGCGCCCGCGCTCGTGTCGACGACCGGCACCACCGACGCGGCGGTGTTCGGCAACGTCGGAGGCATCCCGGCGGTGTGCTTCGGGCCCTTCGCCGAGCAGGCCCACGGCATCGGGGAGCGGGTGTACCTTCCGTCCGTGGTGCAGACGGCGCAGGTCATGGGGCTCTTCATCCGGGACTGGTGCGGGTTGGCGTGAACGGGTGGATCGCAGTCGCGGGAGCAGCGATCCTGCTAGTCGCCCTCGAGCGCTGGAGCTCCGCGATCTCGAAGCGATCCTCCGCGCTCTCGCCGGTGGCCCTGGTGGGCTCGAGCGCGCCCCTGGAGGGGGTCTCCGCGATCCGACAGTACTTCCGCACGAACGAGACCCCGATCTACTTCGTATCCGCCACCGCGTTCAACCTGCTGGGCATCGACCGGTGGGTGCGCAACTTCCGGTTCCTCAACTATTACGACTCCTTCGATGGCGGCCACCCGAACGTGTTCGTTCCGAAGGAGCGCGCGCCTCGGGAGTTCGGCTCCATCGAGGAGATCTGCAACTACCTGCTCGGCCATAAGGAGGTGGTGGACTTCATCCAGCGCCGGGGACCCGGCGGCAAGGTCGCGTTCCTGATGTTCGACGAGGAGACCGAGCAGCTCGCGGCCGAGCTCGGCCTCGCGGTCGCGTTCCCGCCCGCCGCGCTGCGTCACCGGCTGGATTCGAAGATCGAGACGACGCGCCTGGGAGACGAGGCCGGAGTGCCGAGCGTCCCCAACAAGATGGGCAGGGGCACGACGTACCAGGACCTCGTTTCCCTCGCGGCGGGCGCCGGGTTGGGCCAGGACCTGGTGGTGCAGACGCCGTACGGTGACTCCGGCCAGACCACGTTCTTCGTCGCCGACCGGGAGGATTGGGATCGGTCGCACAAGGAGATCGTGGGCCAGCAGATCAAGGTGATGAAGCGCATCGAGCCACGCGAGCTCGCGATCGAGGGCGTCATCACGCGGCACGGCACGCTGGTGGGACCCCTGATGGCTGAGCTCACCGGCTTCCCGGAGCTGACCCCCTACGACGGAGGATGGTGCGGCAA
The DNA here is from genome assembly GCA_963850315.1 of uncultured Actinomycetes bacterium. GTDB lineage: Bacteria > Actinomycetota > UBA4738 > UBA4738 > HRBIN12 > JAOUEA01. The sequence continues at coordinate 45,901 of CAWKKN010000007.1, read as the reverse complement.
CGACGTATCGCCTGGCGTGCTCACCGAGGCGCAGCGGTCCACGGCGCGCGAGCGAACGAGGGCGATGGGCGAGCGCTTGCGCCAGGAGGGCTACCGCGGCTACTTCGAGCTGGACTTCTTACTGGACGCCACGACCGGGGATCTCTGGCTCGGGGAGCTCAACCCTCGCGTGACGGGCGCCAGCAGCATCACGAACGTCTCGGCGGTCGCGTATGGCGACATGCCGCTGTTCCTGTTCCACCTCTTGGAGTTCATGGACGTCGACTACGCCATCGACGTGGACGAGTTGAACGGACGGTGGGCGCACGCAAGCGCGGTTGACGAGTGGACGCAGTTCATCCTCAAGCAGACGGAGGAGGCGGTGGAGCTGATCACCGAGGCGCCGGCGTCGGGGATCTGGCGGATGGGGCCCGACCGTTCGATCGACTTCGCGCGGCGCGACACCGACTGGCACACGGTGGCCGATCCAGCGGAAGCCTTCTATCTGCGGATCGCGGCTGCCGGCGGCTACCGGTATCCGGGGGCCGACCTCGGTATCCTGGTGACGCGCGGCCGGTTCATGGATGACGAGCATGAGTTGGGGGAGCGGGCGCGCGACTGGATCACCGGGATCAAAGGCAGGTTCCGCAGCGTGCCGCCCGAGCGCCTTCCCGCGGTCCGGCCCGAGCCCTTCGCCTTCAAGATGTTGTAGCTCGAGGATGCAGATGGTGTCGTTCACGTTCCGATCGTTGGAGGAGCTCGATCTGGGCCCGAAGTGGGCCGGGTTCTTCGAAGACCGCTGGCCTCACTACCGCGACTGGTTCCTGCATGAGGGCGAGGCGGCTCGCGCCTCCTACGCCACCAGCGCTCGGATGCTCCGCGCACATATGCCCGAGCTGATGCCCGCATACGAGCGCGTCGTGGAACTGGCGGGCGGCGGCGACCTGGCGGCGCGGATGCTGTCTCTCTACAGGCCGCCGCCCTACCTCGCAGCGTGCTCGCAGGGCGCCTGGACGCGTGGCGAGCCGATCCTGGTGCGCAACTACGACTACGCACCGTCGCGGTTCGAGGGGGCGCTTTGGTCGACGCGCCTGCTTCAGCGTCGCGTGATCGGGATGAGCGACTGCCTGTGGGGACTTCTGGACGGCATGAACGACGAGGGACTCTGCGTCTCGCTGACGTTCGGGGGCCGGCGCTCCCTCGGCGACGGCTTCGGGATCCCGGTCGTGGTGCGCTACCTGTTGGAGACCTGCGGCGACGTGGGTGAGGCGCGCGAGGTGCTGGCGCGCCTGCCCTACTCCCTCTCGCACAACCTCACGGTGCTCGACCGCAGCGGCGACATCCTCACCGCCTACCTCTCGCCCGACCGCGAGCCGATCTTCCGGGCGTTCCCGGCGGCGACCAACCACCAGGGGATCGTGGAGTGGCCCGAGCAGGCGCGAGCGACGCGCACGATCGAGCGGGAGCGTCGCATCGTCGAGCTGCTGGAGGACCCGAACGCCACTCCCGACGGGTTCGCCGAGGCGTTCCTGCGCGCGCCCCTGCACAGCACCGCGTACGCGAGCGGATTCGGCACGCTCTACACGGCCATGTATCGTGCGGCGTCGGGCACCATGGAACTGCGCTGGCCCACCTTCACTTGGCGGCAGGGCTTCGACGCCTTCGAGGAGGGCGAGCACACCGAGTCGCTCGCGGAAGGCTCCGTCGCCTGACGCAACTGCAGCGAGGTGCTTTCCCCCGCGCGTTCTGAGTGGAACACTGCGAGGACACATCGGGAGGGGTGTTCATCATGCAAACGGAGGGCTCCAAACAGTCATCCATGCCGGCGTTCCTGGGGATCGTGGGCGCGGCCTTGCTCATCATCGGTTCGTTCCTGACCTGGGTCACGGTGACCCTGAACGTCACCGGGTTCGTCGACGCTATCGCCAGCCACCTTCACATCGATCCTTCGACCATCCCCACGGCAGCTGTGCCTGGGTCCGCTTCGGTGAAGGGGATCGATCGGGACGGGAAGATCACGGTGATCGCCGGCATCATCTGCGTGGTGGGCGCGGTGCTGGTGCTCGTGCTGCAGAACGCCAAGAAGGCCGGCTATGCGGTCCTCGCGGTGGGCGGGGTGGTGGGGGCGGGCGTGGTCGTCATCGAGATCGGCACGAAGACGAGTCAGATCAACGACTCGCTCTCGAAGATCGGACCCACCCTCTCCCAGCTCGGTATCAGCACCGACACGTTCAAGTCGTTCTTCGATGTCTCCTGGGGGATCGGCCTATGGATGTGCCTCGCCGGAGGGATCGTCGCGCTGATCGCGGGTGTGATCGGATTGTTGTCCAAGGGCGCGCCCGCCATGGGAGCATCCGCTCCCGCGATGGGCGGCGCGGCGGCCATGGGCGGCGCGATGGGCACGGGCTTCGACACCCCGGCGGCCCCGCCGGTCCCGACACCGCCACCCACCCCGGACCCCACCCCGACGTCGGCCCCCGAACCCACCCCGACACCGGCCCCTCAGTCGACACCGGCCCCCGAGTCCGAACCAGCGCCCCCCGCGCCCGAACCAGCGCCGCCCACGATCGACCCCGGGTCAGGCCCGACGGGTGACGACGCGGGCTCCGGGACGGGGGTGGATCACCCCGCGGAGTGAGTCTGGATCCATTCCGGACGCCGCCGAGGGATGAAGAGGTGTACACGACCGAACTTCGGATCGAAACGGGCGATCGCCGAGTCGTGGACATCACGAGCGAGATCGAGACGTTCGCCGGAGAGATCGAAACCGACGGCCTCCTGAACGTGTTCGTCCCACATGCGACCGCGGGCGTGGCGGTGATCGAGACGGGCGCGGGCACAGAGGCGGACCTCGAGGCGACGATGGAACGACTGCTTCCCCGCGACGACCGCTACGGACACCGTCACGGATCGGTCGGGCACGGCGGCGACCATGTGCTGCCGGCGTTCATCAGCCCGTCGGTGACGTTGGCCGTCTTAGGCGGCCGAGTGATGCTCGGCACCTGGCAGTCCGTGGTCGTCGTGGACCCGAACCGAGACAACGATCTGCGAACCGTGCGGCTCTCGTTCGTCGGCGCTCCGGGTCAAGCATAGGCCCGAGAGCGCCGAAACTACCACGATGCGTCCGGACCACCCCGTCCCGCAGGCATCCCCGCCTCGGTCGATGCCGCCGACCCCGAGCCCGCCCGGCTCCGACGTAACGCCGCGTCCCAGGCACCGCCGCACGCTCGTCATCGTGGGGGCGATCGTTGCGGTCTTTCTCGTCTCTGGCGCCGCCGCAGCGTTCGTCACGCTGCGCGGTGCGAGCGAGCGGCTGCTGGACCACGTACCGGCCAGTACGGACGCCGTCGCCGTCGCCTACCTCGACCCAGGCGTCGGTCAGAAGGTCAACCTGATGAGGCTGGCCGCGCGGTTCCCGTCCCTGGGCTCCTCCCGGCAGCTCCACGACAATGTGCACCGCGCGCTCGACTCGATCCTCCAGGGCGCCGGGCTGGACCGCAACGACATCGGGTGGGTCGGTCCGGAGGTCGGCGTCGCCCTCGACGTCCAGGCTCCGCAGGCACCCACCGTCTCCGTGCTGATCGCCACCACGGACCCGTCGGCGTCGGTGGTGACCCTCAAGAAGCTGCGTGACGGGTCCCACGCCGCCTGGGCTTCCGAGACGCACGAGGGCGTCACCGTGTGGACCACCGCCGACGACGGCAGCGTCGGGCCGTCGGCGCAGGCGGTCGTGGACGGCGTCGTCGTCCTCGGGAACGCGCGGTCGATGGTGGAAGGGATCATCGACGCGTCGCAGGGACGGATCCCGAGCCTGCAGGACGACGCGAACTTCCAGGCCACGATGGCGGACCTCCCCGCGTCCAAGCTGGGGTTCGTCTACCTCAACGCCGAGCGCGTCGTGGACCTGCTCAAGGAACAACCGGGGTTCCGGTCCCTGTCGGCCGATCCGGCGCTGCAGAACCTCGACGCCGTGCAGGGGATCGCCGCGTCCCTTTCGGTGCAGGCCGACGGGCTCGCCCTCGATACGACGGAGCACTACGACCGCGCCAAGCTCTCCGCCACGCGCGTCGCGCAGCTGGGCGCACCGGCGCACCCGAATCCTTTGTTCGCCTCCGTGCCGCAGGACGCGTGGGGCGTCGCGAGCGAGGAGCACATCGACACGTCGCTCGCAAGCCTGGTGGATCGGGCCCGATCGACCGCGCCGCAGGTCGGGCGCATCCTCGACGCGTCCGGCGTTTCGGATCTCCTGCATGTGCTGAGTGGGGACCTCGCCGTCGAAGGCGGCCGGGGGTCGTCGTCGACGCTGGGCGGTGCGCTCCTGTTGGGGTCCACGGACGACGTGGCGATGCAGGACGCGCTGGACCGGCTCGCGAGCTTCGTCGCGCACCAGGCACACGTCGGCTGGAAGCAGGTCGTCTACAGAGGCGTGAAGATCACCGTGCTCGCCGGTGCGCGACCGGAACTCCCCGTGGCGCCCGCCTACGGGGTGGTGGGCCACGCCGCCGTCGTGACGACGTCGATCGGCGAGATGCACCGGATCGTGGACGCGCACCTGGGCGGTGCCAACATCACGGCGTCGCCGGCGTTCGTCGCCGCTCGCAGGGACGTGCCCGCCGGCTCATCCTTCTTCCTCGACGTCCAGCGCTTGAAGACCGATGTGCGCGCTGTGCTGCCGCCCGGTGCGCAGGCGCAGTTCGATCGCGAGGTCGCTCCCGATCTCGATCACGTGGCCTATCTGGTCTCGGGCAGCACGAGCAGCCCGGAGAGCTCGAGAACCCGGCTGTTCGTCCGGATCACGTAACGGGTTGACGAGCTACAGGTACTGACCGGGGGTCCGCTCGTCCCGGTCGTCCGACGGGGTCGAGACAGCCTGCACGTCGCGTTCGCGCAACAGGATCAGATCCTCGTCTTCCAGCTCCACCTCGAGGCCGGAGGAAGGCAGGAAGAGCACGCGGTCGCCGGACCTGGCGGCCCGCACATCCGGACCGACGAGGACGACATCCCCCCATGAGAGGCGTCTGGGAGCGGGCATCGCGGTGGCGGGGATCAGCAGGCCCCCGGCGGAGGTGCGCTCACCGTTGCCGGGCACCCGCACGACCAGTCGATCGCCGGTGAGTCGGATCTGTGTGCCGGCGATGCCGGTGGTCCTCTTCCCCCGGGACTTCCGGCCCGTCGTGGCGGGGTTGGGTGCGGGGGCGGCGTCTGCGGTGCGCGGCATCCGCCGAGTGTAGCGACCACCAGCAGGTACCATGCGCCGCGTGAAGACGGGGAAGGCGTTGCGAGAGGCGGAGCGGATGCTGCGCGCTTCGCCCGCGATCGACCACTGGCAGAAGGACCGGGAACAGATCGAGGCGGAGGAGCTGCTCGTGTTCGTCGCCGGGGACCTGCCACCGGAGGACCTCGAGATGCCCGGGTCGGTCCGGCGCCGCTTCATGCACCTGGTCGAACGGCGCGCCACCGGCGAGCCGATCCCCCTGATCACGGGATCCACGGACTTCCTGGGTCTCGACATCCTCGCCGCCCCTGGTGTGTTCGTGCCGCGCGACTCCTCGGAGTTCCTCGCGATGCAGGCGATCCACCGGCTGAAGCAGCGCAAGCATCCGGTACTCGTGGATCTCGCCACGGGAGGCGGTACGATCGCGCTCGCCGTGAAGGACCGCGTGCGCAAGGCCGAGGTCTACGGGACGGACGTCGCGGCCGACGCGGTGAAGCTCGCGCGCAAGAACGCCAAGCGGCTCGGTCTCGATGCCAGGTTCGTGCGGGGCGATCTGTTCGGCGGGCTCCCTAAGCAGCTGAGGGGGCGCGTCGACGTCATCACCATCCACCCGCCCTACGTCCCCGTCGGGGAGGTCGACGATCTGCCCGACGAGGTGCGCGCTTTCGAGCCGGTCCACACACTCACGGACGGCAGCGCCGACGGCATGGGGTTGGTGCGGCGTACGGCGGAGGAGGGTCCGCGCTGGCTCACCCGCAACGGCTGGGTGCTGCTGGAGACCGATCCCGACGCGGCCCGTGCCGTGAAACGGGTCCTGGTCCGGTCTGGCTTCCGCGACGTCGAGAGCACGAAGGGCGGCGAGCTCAAGGTGACGCGCGTGGTGGTGGGAAGACGGCCCCGATGAAGGAGCTACCCTACGGGACCTGGCCGTCGCCGATCAGCGCCGACATGTTGGCGAAGGCGGCGGTCGGGCTGTCGGAGCCCTGGCTGGCCGGCGATGCCCTGTGGTGGCGCGAGACACGTCCCACCGAGGGCGGCCGGAGTGTCGTCGTGCGCGCCGGCGCCCTCTCCGAGCCGGCCGACGTCACGCCCGCGGGCTTCGACGTCCGCACGAAGGTTCACGAGTACGGGGGCGGCTCCTTGCTCGTCGCCGACTCGATGGTGTTCTTCTCGAACTTCACGGACCAACGCCTCTACCGACAGGAGCTCGAGGGCGAGCCGGTCGCGATCACGGAGGACACCGGCGGCCGTCACCGTTACGCCGACGGCCGTCTCACGCCCGACGGTGGGCACCTTGTCTACGTGCGCGAACGGCACGAGGACGACGGCGTCGTCAACGAGCTCGTCGCATTCCCGCCCGATGGGTCGGCCGCCCCCCGCGTGATCGTCTCCGGACGGGACTTCTACGCCGCGCCCCGCCTCTCGACGGACGGAACACGTCTCGCGTGGTTGAGCTGGGACCTGCCGTGGATGCCGTGGGACGGGTGCGAGCTTTGGGTCGCCCAGCTCGCGCCCGACGCCTCGCTGTCGAGGGCGCGGAAGGTGGCGGGCACCGACGCCGAGGAGTCGATCCTTCAGCCCGGGTGGAGCCCCGGCGGTGAGCTGCATTTCCTCAGCGACCGCAGCGGCTGGTGGAACCTGTATCGGGAGGGTGACGCGGACTCACTGTGCGCGATGCCGGCAGAGTTCGGGTGGCCGCACTGGGTCTTCGGCCGTTCGAGCTACGCCTTCCTCGACGACGGTCGGATCGCCTGCCTCTACGATCAGGCGGGCCGGCAACACGTCGGTGTGCTGGATCCCCAGACCGGCGAGCTCATCGACCTCGACCTCCCCTACACCGCGATCGACTCTCCGTACATCATCGCCGACGGGCCGAAGCTGGCGTTCATCGCAGGCGGACCCTCCACACCGAACCAGCTCGTGACGCTGGACTTCGCGAGCCGCTCGGTCGACGTCGTACGGGAGTCCGAGGCCGTGGCGGTGGATCCCGGATTCCTGTGCGAGCCGCGGTCGATCGAGTTCCCGACGGAGGGGGGCTTGATCGCCCACGCGATCTACTACCCGCCGGCGAACCGTGACGCGGTCGCCCCCGTTGGAGAGCGTGCTCCGTTGATCGTCATGAGCCACGGCGGTCCCACGTCCTCGCGAACCCCGGCGTTCGATCTCTCGAAGCAGTTCTGGACCAGTCGCGGCTTCGCGGTCGTCGACGTCAACTACGGCGGCAGCACCGGATACGGCCGTGCCTACCGGATGCGGTTGAACGGAACGTGGGGCGTCACGGACACTTCGGACTGCATCAACGCCGCGCAGTACCTGGTCGCCGAAGGGCTCGCCGACGCGGACCGGTTGCTGATCCGCGGGGGGAGCGCCGGTGGCTACACGACGCTCTGCGCGCTGACGCAGCACGAGGAGTTCGCGGCCGGGGCGAGCTACTACGGGATCAGCGACCTCGAGCCGTTCGCGGAGCCGGGCGGCACGCACAAGTTCGAATCACGGTACGAGCACACGCTCATCGGGCCGTATCCGGAGGCTGCGGAACTCTATCGTGAGCGCTCGCCCATCCATTTCGTCGACCGGATCTCGGCGCCGATGTTGATCCTGCAGGGTGCCGAGGACGAGGTCGTGCCCCCCGCGCAGGCCGAGATCATGGTCGACGCGCTGGAGGCGAAGCATCTGCCCTATGCGTACCTGCTGTTCGACGGTGAGCAGCACGGGTTCCGCAAGGCCGAGACGATCGTGGCGTCCTTCGAGGCCGAGTTGTCGTTCTACGCGCAGATCCTCGGCTTCGAGCCCGGCAACCCGGTCCCGCGCCTGGCGATCAAGTATCTGCCGCCCAGATCCGGACCCCCCTGAGAGGGTCCGCAGGGGGCCGGGCAGAGCCCGACCCCCTGCGCCGTAGAGGGGGCGCGTCCTCTTTCGGCACCTCTCACGCTTCCACCCGAACGTGAACGGACGGTGAAGGCGTTCGGACGCTCCCGCGAACCTTGGAGGGGGTCGGCCGGGCCGGGACCCCCGGCTCAGCCGCCGATCATCGACATGCTGCGCTGAGGCTGCACGAAGTCCGGGTGGTTGATGCGGTGTCCGGACCACTTGCGCCACACGTTGGCGCGGATGAGCGCGGCAAGCTCCGTGTCGGTGGCCCCCGCCCGCATGGGCGCTCGCAGGTCCGTCTCCTCCAGTGCGAACAGGCAGGCTCTCACCTGACCCTCCGCCGTGATCCGCAAGCGGTTGCACGTGTCGCAGAACGGCTCCGTGACGCTCGCGATCACGCCGATCCGCCCCGGAGCGCCGTCGGCGAACCGGTAGGACGTGGCGGGTTCCGCTCCGTGCACGGCCGCCGTCAGCGGGAAGGCCGCGTCGATCGCCTCGAGGATGCGCGCGGCGGGCACCACCTTCACGCGCTCCCACGCGTGCTGGGCGTCCAGCGGCATGTACTCGATGAAGCGCACCTCGAAGCCCGTCTCGCGTGCCCATCGGGCGAAATCCACGACCTCATCGTCGTTCGTGCCGCCGATCACGACCGTGTTGATCTTGATGGGCGTGAGCCCCGCCGCCTCGGCCGCCTTGAGGCCCGCGAGCACCTTGTCGAGCATGTCGCGGCGCGTCATCTCGGCGAACCGATGGCGCATCAACGAGTCGCACGAGACGGTGGCGCGGTCCACGCCCGCCTCCGCGAGCGGAGCGGCGAGCTTGTCCAGCAGGACCCCGTTCGTGGTGATGGAGATGTCAAGGTCCGGACCTACCTGTCGGAACATGCGGACCAGGAGGGGCAGGTCGGCGCGCACGGTGGGCTCACCGCCGGTGACCTTGATGGATCGGATCCCGAGCCCGACGAAGACGCCCAGCAGGCGCGTCATCTCCTCGAAGGTGAGGATCTCCTCCTTGGGGAGCCACGCGACCCCTTCAGCCGGCATGCAGTACGTGCACCGGAAGTTGCATCGGTCCGTGACGGACACGCGCAGGTCGTCGGCGACCCGGCCGAACGTGTCGATCAGTGGCCCGCCGTCAGGCGGGAGGCGAGAAGGTGGCTCCCGGTTGCTCATCGGTGCCTCAGCCTACCGCCGCCAGCACCGAGCGCACAGCCCGATCGTTCGAGGAGATCTGCCCGAACCGTGTCGCCGACCACGGTTGTGATGGTGGACGCCCTGCGGGAGACCGAGGCTCTGGAGGATCGCGGGCCGCCTCAGCCCGGATCGGGCTCCGGGTTCGGCGCCAGGGGCAGGGCCGCCAGGACCGCGTCGAGGGCGGCGTTCAGCGCGTCGCCGGCGTCGGTGCCCGCGGCCGTGGCGGTGCCGACCGCTACGCCGATCAGGTACGTCGTCAGGGGCGTGTCCTTGCGCTCGACGCGGTGCGCGATCTCCCGCGACGCCCTCAGCAGGGAGCTCTCCTGGGCCGGGTCGATCCGCGTGACGCCGAGGGTCTCGGCCAGGCGGTAGGTCCACTCGCTCATGGTGCTCCTCTTCTTCAGGGTGAATCCGGTGAGGTGTCACCGTAGCGGTTGGGGGCGGCCGGAGGCGTCACGTGCGCACCGAGATGCGAGGATGGGGACATGCAGGGGCGACCTCGTGCGGCGGTGGTGACCGTGTCCGACGGTGTGTCGGGCGGCACGCGCACCGACGAGTCGGGCGACATCGCCGTCTCGGCCCTGGATGCTGCAGGGTTCGAAGTTCGGACGCGGCGTGTCGTCGCCGACGAGCGTTCCGACATCGAGGCAACCCTGCGAGAGCTGGCCGGCTCACACGCGTTGATCGCGACCACCGGGGGGACCGGCTTCGGCCCGCGCGACGTGACGCCGGAGGCGACGCGCGCGGTGATCGACCGGGAAGCGCCCGGCCTGGCGGAGTTGATGCGCGCCGCGGGCCTCGTGCACACGCCGATGGCCGCGCTCTCGCGCGCGGTCGTGGGGAGCCTCGGCTCGACGCTGATCGTGAACCTGCCGGGGAGCCCGAAAGGGGTCCGCGAGGGATTGGATGCCATCTTGCCGGTGGTGCCTCATGCCGTGGATCTGCTGGGGGGCCGAACCGGTGCGCATCCGACGGGCCACGCCGAGACGGGCGATGCCGAGACGGGCGATGCCGAGACGGCGATGCCGAGACCGCTCGGGCTCCCGGCGCGCCCCCCCGGTCCGGCACCGTCACGATCACGGCGGTCAAGCAGATCGGCACGCCCCCCTGCCCGGTGGGCGCGAGGATCGTGGTGGGGTCGGACGGGCCGCTCGAAGGCACGCTCGGCTGCGCGGAGTTCGACGGCGCGGCGGTGGAGACAGCCGCCGCCGCGCTCGAGTCGGGCGCCGGCCCGACGACGGAGACCTTCCACCACGAGCTGGGCGACATCGAGGTGTTCGTGGAGCCGCACCTGACACGTCCGTGCCTGGTCGTCATCTCGGCCACCCCGGTCGCCCTCGAGCTTCTCGGGCTCGCGCGACGCCTCGGCTATGCCACCGTGCTGGTGGAATCCCGGCTCGAGCGAGTGCTGGCGGAGCACCGAGCAACGGCCGACGAGGTCGTGCGCTCGATGAACGACCTCAAGATCGACGCGCGAACGGACGCCGTCCATACCGACCACGATGCGCCCGGCGTCGCCGACTCACTCGCGCTGCTCCTGCGTTCGCCGGCTCACTTCATCGGTGTGATGGGCAGCAAGCGCCACATCGGACCCTACGTGGAGGCGATCCGCGGCATGGGTTTCACGGATGACGACCTCGGCCGGATCCGGTCCCCGGTGGGGATGGATCTCGGCGGCAAGACGGCCGAGGAGATCGCACTTTCGATCGCGGCCGGACTCGTCGCGGCGCGCACCGGTCATGGCGGCGGCTGGCTGGACGCAGAGTAGACTTCCCACGTGCAGCGGCGGCCGTCCAGCCCCATCATCCGGCCTGCTTCCTCGCGCCGGCCGAGCCGGGCGCAGATCCGTCGTCGACGACTGTTCGTCGCCTTCTGTCTCGTCGCCATCGTCGCACTCGTGTGGTTCCTGCTCCCCGGCGGCAGCTCGCCGACCAGGGCCGGTGGACACCAAGGCCGGAGCCGCAGCTCCGGGGCGGTGGTCGCGGGCCACAACCCGATCAAGCACGTGATCTTCATCATCAAGGAGAACCGGACCTTCAACAGCTACTTCGCCACCTACGGGCACGGCGCCGTCGGCACCACCGTGGGCAAGACGCTCGTGTGCCACGGCAGCGCCGGCTGCGAACCCGGTGCCGATTACCCCCTGCATCACGCCCAGGACATCCAGCCCCACGACATCACCCACGGGTTCTCCTCGGGACTCGACTCGATCGACGGCGGCCGCATGGACGGCTTCAACGTGATCGGCGAGGGCGCAGACATGTCCGGCTACGTCTATTTCACGCGCAACCAGCTGCCCGACTATTACCGGTACGCGGACCGTTTCGTCCTGGCCGATCACTTCTTCACGTCGATGTTCGGGCCGACGTTCCCCGAACACCTCTACACGGTGGCCGCGCAGTCCTACGGGATCGTCGACAATATGAGCAGCTCCGCCCATCCCGGAACGTACTGCGACGACCCCACCGAGTACGCGCCGCACTTCCCTTTCGACAAGCTCACGAAGGCCGACCTCGCGAAGATCATGGGCTACGAGGACAACATCACCTCCAGCCCCGAGGAGATCTACAAGATCGCGGCGTACTGGGAGCCGACCCGCACCTGCGTGCCGATCAGATCCTTGCCGGACGAGCTGCAGGCAGCGCACGTCTCGTGGAAGTACTACGCGGAGAAGGACCACTGGATGAACGCCGAGGAGGCGATCCGTCACGACCGCTTCACGCCGTCGATCTGGTCGAAGGTCCAGGATCCGGCGACGTTCCTGTCCGACGTCCACAAAGGGACCCTGCCCTCGGTGTCGTGGCTGATCCCGCCGGAGCCCTACAACGAGCATCCCGGCGACTCGGATCCGAACAGCCCCGCGTACTCACCGATCTCCGTCTGTGCCGGCGAGAACTGGACCGTGAACCAGATCAACGCCGTGATGGACAGCAAGTACTGGGCCTCGACAGCGATCGTCGTGGTCTGGGACGATTTCGGCGGCTTCTACGATCCGGTCCTGCCGCCCCACTACGACGTCATGGGCCTCGGTCCCCGGACACCGGCGCTCATCATCTCGCCGTGGACGCGTCACGGGAGCAACCCAGCCGGCGGCTACGTCGACCACACCACGTACGAGTTCTCATCGGTGCTGAAGTTCATCGAGGAGCTGCATGGCCTGAAGTCGCTCACGAAGCGGGACGCGCAGGCCAGCCCTCTCGCCGGCGCCTTCGACTTCACGCAGAAGCCGGACCTCACGAAGCTGGTCCTGCCGCTGAACCAGAACTGTCCCTACGGCACGACCGTGGCGAACGTCAGCAGCAACTAGCCGACGGCTGCATCCGCCGGCCGGATCCAGCCGACATCGGGCAATCCCGCGGCGATCTGGTCGCGCCACCACTGCTGGCCCTCCGCGGGCAGCGTGTAGATCGGGTCGAAGTAGACGTACTCGCGCTCGAGGGCTGCGGGGTCGCCCTCCTCGATGCCGGTGCGGTAGTTCTTCGTCCAGGTGGAGATCCCGGTGACGCGGTCGTAGCTCTTCAGCATGTGCACCCAGCGCTTGCCCACGAACGGTACGTCGCAGATCACGCGCGGGGTCGCGAAGCCCGGCATGTAGCCCAGCAGCCGGTACTGCAGATCCTGCGCCTCGGCGACCGACGTCCGCCAGTGCTCGGCGTTGGGGATCATGTCGCACATGTAGAAGTAGTAGGGCATGATCTTCGCGTGATCCAGTAGCGCGAAACACAGCTCCAGCAGATCGTTCGGCGAGGTGTTCACACCTCGTAGCAGGACACCCTGGTTCCGTACGTCGCGGAAGCCGGATCCCAGCACCATCCTCGCGGCGTCGCCGACGAGCGGCGTGACCTGCTGTGCGCAGTTCACGTGCGTGTGCAAGGCGATGTCGACGCCTCGGTCGAACGCCCGCTGCCCCATCCGACCGAAGGCGGCGCGCACGTCGTCTTGCAGGAAATGCTGCGGGATCCCCATCAACCCCTTCGTCGCGAGACGGATGTCCCGGATATGCTCGATGTCGAGCAGCGACATCACGAAGGCCTCCAGGCGCTTGACCGGCACGTTCGCGATGTCGCCGCCGGAAACCACGACATCGCGCACCTGTGGAGTGCGTCGAAGGTAATCGAGCATCATCTCCCAGCGTTCGTTCTGTTTCGTCTCGAACTTGTACTTGAGGACCTGCAGAGTGTCGTTGCCGACCAGGTCCATCCGCGTGCAGTGGCCGCAGTACTGGGGACACGTCGGGATCAGCTCCGCAAGGACCTTCGTGGGGTAGCGGTGCGTGAGGCCCTCGACGGCCCACATCTCGGCCTCGTGCAGCGAGTCGCGTGACGCCATCGGGTGGCTCGACCATTCGGTCTGGCGGTCGCTGAACGCGGGGGCCATGTAGCGCCGCACGCGGTCGGCGCGCAGGTCTTCGACCTCCATCGTGTTGATCATCTGCGGGGGGATGAGCATGGACATCGTCGCGCGCTGCTCCTGGTCTCGCCGGATGTCCTCCAGGAGGTCCTCGGACAGGAAACTTCCGAGCGCCGCCGCGAACTCCTTGAGATTCTTCACGGAATGGGCTCGCTGCCACTGCGCGGACTCCCACTGCTCCTTCGTGACGTCTCGGTAGCCCGGCAGGCGCGTCCAGTCCGGCTCGACGTACTCGCGCCGCAGCGGGTAGTGGAACGGCTGGTCCTCGGCGACATGGGCGTGCGGGTCGCGATGCCCGGGACGCAGGTTGGACACAGGCGCAGCGGTCTCCAGGCTCACAGAAGGCACCCCCTTGAAAGGACGTTCAGCGGTGTGAATCAATCATACCCGAAGAACATTCGGCAGAACCAGGGCAGAACCGAAGGATGTCCGGACTAGCGGCGACCGCGACCGCCACCGCCGCGCTGGTTGTTGTCGCGGCGCGGGCGGCGCTCGATGCGGATCTCGGGCCCGGCCTTCGGCAGGCGGGCTTTCATGGGCGCGTGGCCGGTCCGCTCGAAGCGGAGCATCAGGTGGTCGGGGAGCTGCTGGCGATCGGTCTCGCGCCATCCGTTGGCGAGCAGGTGCTTCAGGCGGTTCGCCGCCGTCTTTCGCAGCTTGTCCGTGCCCGGCACCCGAACGTACATGCGCTCGTGCAGCACTTCCCTGTACTCGGCCATGGCCGATCAGCCTAGCAGGCGATGGCCCGCATCAAGCCCTCACGGAGCGCGGCCGATACCCGAAAGGTGGATGAGAGCCCCCTGCCCGGAGGCGATGCCGTGTTGGCCGTCGCGGCGTCCCTGTCGGAGCAGTTGCTCCGGGATGAGCGCTGGGCGGAGCGGCTGCCGGAGGTGCTGGCGCACCTCGGCCCCGCCGTGTCGGCCGACCGCGCGTACGTGTACCAGAACGTGCGCGACAGCAGCGGCCGGCTGTGGATGGACCTGATCGGGGAATGGGACACCGACGGCGTCCGTCAGGTGTTCGACGATCCGAGCAACCACCTGCATCCCTACGCCCCCGATTTCGCCCGCTGGATCGAGCTCCTGGGGTCGGGCCGGGTCGTGCACGCCCTCGTTGCCGAGCTCCCCGCCCCCGAACAGCGGGTGTTGAGCGCGGAGGGCGCCGTCTCGATCCTGGCCGTCCCGATCTTCATCGGCGGCGACTGGTGGGGCTACATCGGGGTCGAGGACTGCGCACACCCGCGTGTGTGGCCGAGCTCCACGGCCGAGGCGCTGCGAACCGTGGCGGGGGCGCTGGGCTCGGCCATCGGCTTCATCATGGCGGAGGAGGCGCGGCGATTCTCCGAGGACCGGTACCGATCGCTCGTCGAGAACGGGCCCGCCGCGATCTATGTCGACGCCCCGGACGAGGACGCGTCCGCCATCTACGTGAGCCCTCAGATCGAGGACCTCCTCGGATACACGGTGCAGGAGTGGTACGAAACCTCGGATCTGTGGCCCCGGATCCTGCATCCCGACGACCGGTCTCGCGTGCTCGCCGAGAACGAACGGCACAACGAGACCTGTGCGCTCTTCCGGATGGAGTACCGGATGTTCCACAAGGACGGTCGGCTGGTGTGGGTGCATGACGAGGCCTCGATGGTGCGCGATGAGCACGGCCTGCCGCGCTACTCGCACGGCGTCATGATGGACATCTCCGAGCGCAAGCGCGGCGAGGAATCCGTGGCGTTCCGCGCGTATCACGACGAGCTCACGGCATTGCCGAGCCGCTCGATGTTCGAAGACCTGCTCGACCTGTCGATCCAGCGCGCGGAGCGCCACGACGGCTCCGTCGCCGTCCTGTGCGTGGACGTCGACGACTTCCGGTTGGTGAACGACTCGCTGGGCCATCAGATGGGAGACGAGTTGCTGAAGAGGGTGGCGGACCGCTTGCGCGAGGCGACGCGGGAAACCGACCTGGTGGCGCGTCGAGGGGGGGACCAGTTCCTCATGCTCCTGTCGGACCTCGACCGCGACGATGTCGGGGATCTCGATGCCGCCACGCTGCGCGCCGAGGCCGCGGCGCAGCGCATCCACGAGGCGATGGGGTCGGCGTTCACCGTGGGCGGGACCGAGCTCTACGTATCCGTGAGCCTGGGCATCAGTCTGTACCCGCAGGATGCCGAGGACGCGGGCAGCCTCCAGCGCAACGCCGAAGCCGCGATGTATGAGAGCAAGAAGAACGGGCCGGCGGGCTACGTCATCTCCTCGCGAGGCTCGTTCGACTCTGCGGCGAAGCTGCAGTTCGTGACGCGACTCCGCAAGGCGGTGGACGGCCAGCGTTGGACGCTCTTCTACCAGCCGATCGTGGAGCTCGCGACCGGACGGATGCAGGGGGTGGAGGCGCTGATCCGCTGGATCGAGCCCGACGGCACCATGGTGCCGCCGACGGACTTCATCCCGCTCGCCGAGGAGCTCGGGCTGATCGAGGTGATCGGCGATTGGGTCGTGAGCGAGCTGGTCTACCAGGCGGGTGCGTGGCACGAGCTGGACATGGATCTGGAGATCGGCTTCAACCTGTCTCCGCGCCAGTTCTGGCAGCCGGATCTGGCCGAGCGGATCGTGTCGAGGATCTCGGCGGGCGGGGTGGACCCCTCGCGCATCCTCGTGGAGATCACCGAGGGCTCCGCGATGATCGACCCCGATCGCGCTCAGGAGATCCTGTGGGGCCTGCATCGGGCGGGGCTCCGTATCGCGATCGACGACTTCGGCACCGGCTACTCGTCGCTCTCGCGCCTGCGTGAGATGCCCGTCAGTGTGCTGAAGATCGATCGGTCGTTCGTGAGCGGCGTCGCCGAGGACAAGCAGTCCGCGAGCATCGTCTCGGCGTTCCTCGAGCTGTCCCGCGGCCTGGGGATGACCACGCTCGCGGAGGGCATCGAAACAGAGCGCGAGCTGGCCTTCCTGCGCGAACGCGGCTGCGAGCTCGGGCAGGGATTCCTGTTCGCGAAGCCGGTGCCTCCCGAGGAGATCATCGCCTACGCCTTCGGAGGCGTCCCGATCCCTGCCTCGGTCCGCGCGCCGGCATAGCCGGGGACGAGCGCCTGCCTACGGCACCACGCGGCGGACGGCCTCGGTGATCGCGGCGGCGTCGATGCCCGCCCACGCGCGGAGCTCCTGGGCAGTGCCCGATCCGGGCATCTGCCTCACTCCGAGCTTCTCCACGCGGCCACTGAGAGGACCGGTGGCGGCCAGCGCGTCGAGGACGGCGTCGCCGATCCCGCCCTCCACGCGATGGTCCTCCACCACGAGGATCGCCCCCGTCTGCTCCAGCGCGGCACGCAGCGCATCCGCGTCGATGGGCTTCACGGAGTAGGCGTCGATCACACGCACGTGCGTCCCCTGCTCGGCGAGGGCATCGGCCGCCTTGAGCGCCTCGTGCAGGGTGATGCCCGCTCCCACCACGGTGGCGACGTCGTGGTCGCTCGACCGCAGGGTCTTCGACCCCCCCACCGGGAACTCCTCCTCCGCGTCGTACACCGGCGGCGTGGCCTCGCGTGTTGTGCGGATGTAGGAGATCCCGCTCAGGTCGCACATGGTCGCCACCATCTTCACGGTCGAGTTCCCGTCCGCGGGATACAGGACGGTGGTGCCGTTCAGCGCCCGGAAGAACGACAGATCCTCCACCGCCATCTGCGACGGCCCGTCCTCGCCGATGGAGACGCCGGCATGGGATCCGCAGATGCGGAGGTCAGCGCGGCTGATCGCGCCCATGCGCACGAAGTCGCCCGCCCGCGTGAGGAACGCGCCGAACGTCGCCGCGAACGCGGTCTTGCCGAGGGCCTGCAGGCCGGTCTGCACGCCCACCATCGTCTGCTCCGCGATGTAGAGCTCCACGAACCGTTCGGGAGCCACGGCCTGGAAATCCTCCGTGTGTGTCGAGTTGCCGACCTCGCCGTCGAGGACCACCAGATCCGGTCGGTGCCCCGCGAGCCAGGCGAGCGCCTCGCCGAACGCCTTGCGCGTGGGGATCGCCTCCACGTAGGCGGGTGCCGGCGCCGGGCGGAGCTCGCCCAGCGCCACGGTCTTGAAGGCGTCGGGGCGCGGGGGGATCACGTGGATCGAGCGGAGGCCGCCGAGCTCCTCGATCGCGGCCGCCTCCTGCCCCGCCGGCACGGCCTTGCCGTGCCACCCCTCTTGGTTCGCGAGGAACGACACGCCGTGACCCTTCTCGGTGCGTGCGACGATCAGCGTCGGACGACCCGCCGCCTCTGCCTCCGTGTACGCCCGGTCGATGGAGGCCACGTCGTGCCCGTCGATCTCGATCGCCTGCCACCCGAACGCCTGGGCGCGCTGCGCGAACACGTCTGCGTGCCATCCGTGCATCGTCGGGCCGCGCTGGCCGAGTCGGTTGAGGTCTAACACGGCGATGAGGTTGTCCACTTCGTGGAAGGACGCCGCCTCCATCGACTCCCACACCGATCCCTCGGCCATCTCGGAATCACCCAGGAGCACCCACACGCGACCGGGCGCTCCGTCCAGCCGCATCGCGAGCGCCATGCCGAGGCCGATCGGAAGACCCTGACCCAGCGACCCCGTGGCGACGTCGATCCAGGGAAGCTCGGGGACGGGCGCGGGGTGGCCCTGGATCGGTGACCCGAAACGGCGCAGGGAAAGGAGCTGGTCATCGTCGATGGCGCCGATCGCCTTCAAGACGGCGTACAGAGCGGGCGCGGCGTGGCCTTTCGACATCACGAAGCGATCGCTGGCGTCGAAGTCCGGCACTTCCACGTCCGTCCGCAGGTGATCCGCGTAGAGCACGGCAAGCAGATGGGCGCACGACATCGACGACGTGGGGTGGCCGGAGCCCGCCGCCGTCGTCGCACGGATGCTGTCCACCGCGATCTGAGCGGCGAGGTCGTTCCAGTGCTGGGTGCGGTCGTCCATCGTTCTCCCCGGGATCGTGTCCAGGCAGCCTATCGCCCCGCGAACGCGTCGAGAGCGCCTGCAGCGCGAAGGCTCGAACCCGGTACGCTGGAGGTTGAATGACCCCTGCCGTACCGACATTCCAGGACCTCGGCGTTTCCGACGCCGTGATCGAAGCCCTCGCCGCCCGCGGGATCGACGAGCCGTTCCCGATCCAGGTGATGGTCATCGAAGACGCCACCGAGGGGCGAGACACCCTGGCGCGATCGAAGACGGGATCCGGCAAGACGCTCGGGTTCGCGATCCCGATCGTGGAACAGCTCGACCCCGAGGCGAAGAAGCGGCCGGAGGCGCTGGTGCTCGTGCCCACGCGGGAGCTGGCGACACAGGTGAAGGACGACTTCGTGGACATCGCAAAGGCCAAGCACCTCAAGGTGAAGGCCGTCTACGGGGGAACGAACGTCAAAGAGCAGGCGAGGGGAGCGGACACCGCTCACATCCTCATCGCCACGCCGGGCCGTCTCGACGACCTCGTCGAGCGCAGGCTGGTGAAGCTCGGGGGCGTCCGCATCTTCGTGCTGGACGAGGCCGATCGCATGCTGGACATGGGCTTCCAGCCGCAGGTGGATCGGATCGTCCGCCATCTGCCGAAGGAGCGCCAGACCATGTTCTTCTCCGCCACCTTGGACGGCGCCGTCGGCCGGATCGCCGAGGTGTACACGCGCAACGCGATCCGCCACGAGGTCGAGTCGGTTTCGCAGACCGTGGACGAGGCCGACCACCGGTTCGTGCCCGTGGAGGCGCATGACAAGCTCAAGAAGCTCATCGAGCTCGCGCACGGGGAGGAGAATGCGGGGCTCACGCTGGTGTTCGTCAACACGAAGCGCCACGTCGAGACGCTCGCGCGTCAGCTTCGCAACGAGGGTGTCCCCACGGTCACGATGCACGGCGACATGACCCAGCAGGCACGCGAACGCGCGCTGCAGCGGTTCGAGGACAAGCACGTGGGCGTCCTCGTCGCCACGGACGTCGCGGCGCGCGGGCTGGACCTCGACGATATCTCGCTCGTCGTGAACTACGACCCCCCGCAGGACGACAAGGGCTACGTGCACCGCGTGGGCCGCACCGCGCGCGCGGGCCGCAGCGGCACCAGCATCACGTTCGTCACCCCCGACCAGCTGGGCGACGTGAGCCGCATGGCGGCGCGTCTCGACCTGCACGAGGAGTTCGAGCTGGAGGGGATGAAGGTCGCCCCTCCGCGGACCGTCTTCAGCGGGAGCGGGACCGCGCGCGGCCGTCGCAGCGGGCTGACCAAGCCCCGCCGACGACGCTAGCCGATCGCTTCGCCGTCGATCACTCGCATCGAGGACCGTCGGCAGATCGCGAGAACGTCGAGCGCATGCACCGGCTTGCAGAAGTAGAAGCCCTGACCCAGGGTGCAGCCCCGGTCCACGAGGAAGCTCCACTCGGCCTCGGTCTCGATCCCCTCGGCGAGGGGGATCATCCCGAGGTTGCTGGCGAGCGAGATCATCGCCGAGACCATGCTGCCGGCGTCGCGATCCTGGTCCACGTCGCGCACGAACGATCGATCTATCTTGAGGATGTCCACCGGCATGTGTTTCAGTCGGGCCAGCGAGGAGTAGCCGGTACCGAAGTCGTCGATGGCGAGCTTGAGCCCGCGCTCGTGCAGCTCGCCCAGGATCGCGATCGTGCGGTCGGGGTCGGTCATCGCCGTGGACTCGGTGATCTCGACCGTCACTCGCGTCGGATCCATCCCGGCGACGACGATCGGCGACACGATCTTGTCGACCAGATCCGCCTGCCACAGCTGCCGCGGCGACAGGTTGAACCCGATCTCGAGGTCGAGGCCTTCCGCGCGCCACTGCGCGTCTTGACGGCAGATCTCCTCGACGACCCAGTCGCCGATCGCTTCGATCAGGCCCATCTCCTCCGCGAGGGGGATGAACTCGCCGGGGGGCACGAGGCCTCCGTTGGGTTCCGGCCAGCGGATGAGGGCCTCCACCCCGAAGATCTGACCGCTGTCGAGCTCGATCAACGGCTGGTAGTGGAGCATCCACTGCTTCTGCTCGACGGCCTTGCGAAGCCGGGTCGAGAGCGAGAGTCGAGTGATGGCCGAGGCGTCCTCGCGGGCATGGGTCAGGAAGCCGCCGGGTCCCGCCGCCTTGCTGCGGTACATCGCCGTGTCGGCGTTCTGCAGCAAGGCCACGGCGTCGGCGGCGTCCTCGGGGTAGACGCTGATGCCGAGGCTCGCCGTCACGTACAGCTCGGTACCGCCGATCGTGAACGGAGCCCTCAGCGCGTGCTGGATACGCGCCGCGACGGCTTCGGCGGCGATGACGTCGCCGGGCTGACCGCCCGGCATGGGCGGCGTGCGATCGAGGTCGCCCAGCAGTACGAGGAACTCGTCGCCACCCGGGCGCGCCACGAGGTCCGTATCCCGCGTCGCCTCGCGCATCCGTTCGGCGAGCTCGGCGATCAACGCGTCACCGGCATCGTGACCGAGCGAGTCGTTGACGAGCTTGAAATCGTCCAGGTCCACGAGGATCACCGCGACGCCCTGATCCACGCGCCGGGCCCGCGCCAACGCCAGATCGAGGAGCTCGTCGAGCATCGCGCGGTTCGGTAGCCCCGTGAGCGCGTCGTGGTACGCGAGGAACGCGATCTGCTCCTCCGCGGCCCGGCGATCGGTGATGTCGAGCATCACGCCCTGGATCTGGTGGGGCCGGCCCTCGTCGTCACGCAAGACGATGGCGCTGTCCCGGAACCAGAGCACGCTCCCGTCCTTCGCCACGAGCCGGTACTCGAAGACGAACGGCTCGCCGGAGTCTCGGCCACGCATGTACGCGTCGACGGCGGCGTCGCGATCGTCGGGATGAAGCATCTTCTGCCACAGCTCGGGGTCCTCGATGTACTCACGCTGCGTGTAGCCCAGCAGGGCTTCGATCTGCGGGCTCACGTAGGACGAGGTCATGAACTCATCGGCGAGGTCCACGTAGACGATGGCGGGGATCTGCTCCACGAGGGCGCCGTACTTCGTCTGCGCCTCGAGGAGCTGATGCTGTGCGTCGACGCGGTCGGTCACATCCAGCATGAAGCCGAGCCAGTACCGGGGCACTCCCTGCTCGTCGCGGACGAGGATCGCGTCCTCCCGGATCCACAGAACGCGCCCGTCCCGATGGATCGCCCGGAACTCCTCGTGGAACGCCTCACCGGTGCGCACGCACCGGTCGCTCGAAGCGATGACACGATCGCGGTCGGCAGGATGCAGGATGTCCCGCCACATCTCGCATGAGGAGAGCCACTCCTCCCGCGTGATGCCCAGCAGGTCGTGCACCGATCGGCTCACGTCGACCATCGAGTCGGCCTCGCCGACGCCGTCGATGTAGACGACGGCGGGGAGACGGTCGATGAGGCTGCGATAGCGGGCCTCGAGGTCCGCGAGACGCTCGTCGAGCGGGCGCGGCGGATCCACGGCGAAGAACCCGGTTTGAACGGTCGCCGCTTGCGCAACGGCGGTCTCAGAATCGTTCGGCGTCAAGGGCCCTACTCGATCCGGCGTAGTCAGGACGGGTATCGGCGGCTCGGCCGCCTGGCTTGACCGCGCGAAAGCGTGTGCGCTAGCAGCCGTGCTCGTCCGGCAGCAGCGGCCGGAACACGAGGGCGAAGCGGGCGCCGTCGCCGATCCAGGGCGTGAGCTGGTTCGCGCCTTCGGCGAGCGGCCGAAGCGACGAGGTCCAGTCGCCGTCCCCCACGACCACGCACCGATATCCGTCGAACGCCGAGCCCCCCGCCGGAAGCGGCGTCGGCAGCGGCCACTGAGCGGGCCGCTCGCGCAGTCCCTGCTGAGGCCGGTACGTCGCCGCGTAGATCCGTGCGGCGCCCGCCGCGTACGCGGAGGCAGGGCCCATCGACGCCTGAGGGAGCCAGTTCTGCAGTCGTGCGAGCTGCCCCACGAACCGCTCGAGCGACCGCCGGGCGCGGTACTCGGCGGCGGGCATCAGCGTCTCCCGGCTCACCGCACCGAGGGCGTACACGTTGACCGTGCGGCGGAGCCCGCCCGCATCCAAGGTGAAGACCGTGGTCGGCATGTCGGAGATCCCTACGCTCCCCGGGGAGGTCATGTCGGCGGCGCTCCCCAGGCCGGCGCGCATCGCCGCCGCCAGGATCGCCTGGACCCCGTTGGGGTCGATCCTGCGCCGCTGGAGCGCCGGAAGCGCCGGCCCCGGGAAGATGGTCGGCTCCACACCGGGGAAGATGGCGGTCCCGTCTCCATACAAGGAGAACGTCGGCACTTGCCCCAGCGTCGCCGCCGGGGCCACGAACCCGCCCTGGGTCGCGACCCGCAGGATCAGATCGTCTGCACCCGTCGCGTAGCCGATGGGTCCCGGCGTCGCCGACCCGCCCCCAACGGGGTTGGCCTTCGCGCACGCGGTGGCGGCCAGAACGAGCGTGAGGGCGATCGTGGTGATCCTCATGGCGCGTTGGACGCGTACGGCAACGCGGCCGGTTCCCGCGATCCGCCGCTAGGCTGCAGAGGATGCGCGCACTGAGGAAGACGAGGCGAGGACCGGGCGCCGAACTCGTCGAGTTGCCCGTGCCTGTGCCGCGCGACGACGAGGTGCTGGTGGCCGTGCACGGGGCGTCGATCTGCGGTACCGACCTGCACATCTACGACTGGAACGAATGGGCCGAGCGGCGGATCGGCGCCGTGCCCATGACGTTCGGCCACGAGGTCGCCGGTACGGTCGAGGCCGTGGGCGACGAGGTCCATCACCTCCAGCCGGGGGCGTTCGTCGCGGCCGAAACCCACATCGCGTGCGGCCACTGCGTCACGTGTCAGACGGGGCGCGCCCACATCTGTCAGAACCTGCGGATCCTCGGCGTGGACACGGACGGCGCGTTCGCCGAGTTCGTGGTGCTCCCCGCCCAGAACGCATGGGTGGTCGGGGAGGGGATCGACCCCGACGTCGCCTCCATCATGGAGCCGTTCGGCAACGGGGTGCATGCGGCGTTCGGGACCGGCGGCGGCGAGGACATCGCCACGAACGCCGTCGCCGTCATCGGCTGCGGGCCGATCGGGATGTTCGCGGTGGCGATCGCACGATCGCTCGGAGCGTGGAAGGTGGTGGCGGTCGAGCCGAATGACTACCGCCGAGCCAAGGCCGCAGAGATGGGGGCCGACGTGGTGCTCGATCCGGCCGAGCGAGACCCCGTCGATGCCGTGATGGACCTGACCAACGGCGCCGGCGCCGAGGTGGTCTTGGAGATGAGCGGCAACGCGCGGGCGATCGATCAAGGCACGAAGATGCTGGCGCGTGGGGGGCGGATGTCGCTGCTTGGGCTGCCGGACGGCGCCGTGACGCTCGATCTCAACGACCAGGTCATCTTCAAGGAGGCCAGGCTGCAGGGCATCACGGGACGCGAGATGTTCCGTACGTGGCAGCAGACGACGACGCTGCTCTCCACGGGGCGCGTCGACGTCTCGCCCGTCATCACGCATCGGTTCCCGCTCGAGCGCTTCGACGAGGCGTTCGCCACCACGGCCTCGGGACGCTCGGGCAAGGTCATCCTCCTGCCTGGCTAGAGGTATCCGGCCTCGCCCGCTCCGCGCCCGCTGCTCGTTCCGCTCTCGGCGTCCGCAGCCTCGCCGGCCAGGTCGACGCGGAACGGCAGGCGTTCGCGATCCTCGCCGTCGACACGGATCGCAACGGCGTAGGTCCCCGAAGCGGGGAAGACGATGCCGTCGATGTTGAGCGCGAAGGGCACCGAAACGTCGGCGAACCCGTCCCCCGACGGCCCGGTCTGAAACGTCGCCGTGATCGCGAACTGCTCCGTGCCCGAGGGGTCGGTGAACAGCGCCACGGGTTGCTCCCTCTCGTCCAACATCGACAGCTCGACGTTGTGTTCGCTGGCCCGACCGTCGTCGATCGTGAGAAGGACTCCGATGCCCACGCGGTCGTGGCGCGCCGGGAAGCCGCCCGCGGCGAGCCGGTTCCACCCCGCGCCCAGCACGTAGAGCTTCCCGTCCACCGATTGCACCGAATCGGCGAGGAACGCGCGCACCTTCATCCCGTCATCCTAAGCGCCATCCTCGGAGCGAGCGCGCTGTAGGGTTCGCCTAGATGACTGGAGCGCTGGGGTACCTTTCCGAGGAGCTCGCGACCCTCGAGGCCGAGGCCCTGCTCCTGCATCCGCGCACGCTCGAGGGGATGACCGGGGCGCGGGCCCGCTTCGACGGGCGGGACGTGATCAACCTCGCGTCCAACAACTACCTGGGCCTGGCCGCGCACCCGAGGATGAACCGGGCTGCGGCGGAGGCGGCCGAGCGGTTGGGTGCGGGTTCCGGCGCGGTCCGCACGATCGCCGGGACGATGTCGGCCCACCTCGAGCTCGAGCGGCGGTTCGCCGCGCTTCAAGCATGCGGAGGCCGCCCTGATGTTCCAGTCCGGCTTCACCGCGAACGCTGGGACCGTGGCGGCGATCCTGTCGAAGAACGACGTCATCGTCTCCGACGAGCTCAACCACGCCTCGATCATCGACGGCGCCCGACTGTCGCGGGCCGAGATCAAGGTGTTCGCGCACAGGGATGCCGCCGCTGCCGACGCCGCGCTCACCGAGACGGCGGCGCCGGGGAGGCGCCAGCTGCTCATCACCGATGGCGTGTTCTCGATGGACGGCGACATCGCGCCGTTGCCCGACCTCGTGGAGGTCGCTGAGCGACACGGCGCGATCATGATGGTCGACGACGCTCACGCAACGGGCGTGCTCGGCACGGGCGGCGCCGGCACGGTCGACCACTTCGGGCTCCACGGGCGGGTCGACATCCAGGTGGGCACGTTGTCCAAGGCGATCGGCGTGCTCGGCGGATTCATCGCGGGGCCCGCCGCTTGATCACCTGGCTCCAGAACCGCGGACGCCCGTTCCTGTTCTCCACCTCGCGCGCCGCCTCCGGTCGTGGCCGCGTGCATCGAGGCGCTCGACGTTCATCACCGACGAGCCCGACCGCCTCGCCCGGCTCTGGTCGAACACCGCCATTTCAAGGAAGGGTTGCACGACCTCGGGTTCGATACCGGCGCGTCCGAGACGCCCATCACGCCGGTGATCCTCGGCGAGGAGGAACATGCCCAGACGTTCGCGCGTCGCCTCTTCGAGGAGGGTGTGTTCGCACCCGCGATCGTCTTCCCCACCGTGGGGCGGGGCTCCGCGCGCGTGCGCACCATCGTCACGGCGGATCACACGGAGGCGGACCTGAGCGAGGCGCTCGAGGTCTTCGAGCGGGTGGAGCGCCAGCTCAGACGCTGATCAGCGGTCGTGGTAGCGCGCCCGCAGACCGCGGAGCATGAGTTCGAGGCCGAGGTCGAACTGAGCTTCCAGGTCGCAGTCGGCCATGTAGGGGATGGCGGCGGCCGTGCATGGCATGTCCGCGGGGTCGATCGCGCGGGCGAGCTCCCGAAGGCCGGACTCGCCCCCGAACTTCCCGACGTCGAGCTGGTGCTCCATCATCACGTGCCCCTGGATGTAGCCGCCGAACGCGTGGAAGACCTGCATCATCTCCGCGTCGGGAACGCCCATGCTCCGGAGCACGCTGAGGGCGACCTCCATGGGGCGGAACGCCGCGAGCGAGCGTGGCGGCGCGTGATCCTCGGCCAGGAGCTCCAGCATGTTCGGGTGAGACTTGAACAGATCGCGCCACCCGTGCGCGATGCGCCGCCCGTTCTCGTAGGGGTCGTCGGCAACCAGGGCAGGCAGCTCGAACGACGTCAGCAACCGCTCGCGCATGGCGCCGAGCAGGTCTTCCTTATCCGCGACGTGGTTGTACAGCGACATCGCCTCGACGCCCAGCTCACGTCCGACGCGGCGCATGGAAACGGCCTCGAGTCCTTCGGCGTCCATAACGGCGAGCGCGGCCGCCACCACGCGTTCACGTGTCAGACGCTCTCTGGTCCTGACGTTCGCGATTCTGTGTCCATGATGGTGGGGTGTCCTGATGTTCGGGTTGACAGCCTTACGCCGTACGTTTACTCTGCCCTACACCGTAAGCATACACCGTACGTCAAGCTACACGATCGTTCGCCGGCGCGAGGTCGGTTGCGAGGGAGGGGGAAACACCGATGCGTATCAATCCGGAGTCGCTCGCGAGGGCCAGCAGCCGTCATCCCCTGGAGGACGCTAGACCGCGTGGCTGATCATCTTCGTCGTTGCGGGGACCTCGAGCGGTCGCTCCTGTCCGGGGCGCTCACGACGAACTTCGACTTCACGAACAACCCAGAGGCCAAGCAGGCGAAGACGATCATCGACAACGCCTTCCCCGGGGCGAAAGCGATCAGCGAGACGTCGGGTTGCCACGACCGACGGTAGCGTCACGGATCCTGCGTTCACGCAGTCCATGAACACCCTGCTCGGGAAGATCGATGCCCTCGGTAAGGGGATCGTCACCGCGGCGCCGGCGTCGTATCCGGAGAGCGCGGCCACCCAGCAGAACCCGGTGCTGGCGGCGCTCGGCCCGATCCCAGTCGCAGGATCAGAAAGCCGTCCTGTTCACCGTCGTGTTGAAGGGGACCGCCGACCAGGCGGCCAACAACGTGGACCGGTTCGCTGCCATCCGCGATGCCGCGACCCTCGGACGGGGTCCACGTCTACACGCTCGGTCAGGTCACCTCGACCGCCGACTTCAAGCTGATCTCCCAACAGGACATCCGCAAGGGTGAGGGCATCGGCATCCTCGTCGCCCTCATCGTGCTCGTGCTGGTGTTCGGAGCGGCGGTCGCGGCGGTGACGCCGATCATCATGGGCATCTTCGCGATCGCGGTGGGAACCGGCATCGTCGCGGTGATCGGCCAGGCGTGGAGGTTCAGCTTCTTCGTCCCGGAGCTCATGACGATGATGGGGTTGGCCGTGGGGATCGACTACTCGCTGTTCATCGTGTCCCGCTATCGCGAGGAGCGGGCGCGAGGCTTCGAGAAGCTCGACGCGATCGGTGCGGCCGGGGCCACCGCCAACCGCGCGGTCTTCTTCAGTGGCCTGACGGTCGTGCTCGCACTCATGGGGATGCTGATCATCCCGACGACGATCTTCCGAGGGCTCGCTGGGGGAGCGATCATCGTCGTGCTCGTCTCGATCGCGGCGTCGATGACGCTCCTGCCCGCCGTGATCGCGCTTCTGGGCGACAAGCTGAACGCGGGGCGGATCATCCACCGCAAGCGCCCCGCCGCGCTCCCCGGAGCCGACGGCGGCTTCTGGGACAATCAGACGCGACGCGTGATGGGCCACCCGGTGTGGTTCCTGATCGGAGGGGTGGCGTTCATGCTCCTGCTGGCCACCCCGTACTTCTTCCAGGCGCACCAGGGGGATTCAGGCCGCGGGATGAAGACGGGGTTCTCGGGCCTCGATACCCTGCCGAACAACATCCAGACGAAGGTGGCCTTCAACGCGCTCGTGGCGCATTTCCCCAAGGTCGGATCAGATAACCCCGTCCAACTCGTCATCACGGGATCGCCGTCGACGGCCGAGGTGAACGCTGCGCTCGCGAAGCTGAAGACGGAGACCGTGAAGGATCCGGCCTTCGGAGCTCCGGGGTCGCCGCAGGCGTCGCCGGACGGCAGCGTCGTTCTCGTGGACGTGCCACTCGCCGGACCGGCGACGGATCCGAGCTCCGAGAAGGCGGTCGCGGCGATCCAGAACATGCGCCAGACCTACGTGCCCAAGGCGTTCGCCGGGATGAACGTCCTCGTCGGGGGGCAGACCGCGTTCAACAAGGACTTCTTCGACATCACCTCGAGCTACACGCCCTACATCTTTCTGTTCGTGCTGGGGCTCTCGTTCCTGCTGCTCACGGTCGTGTTCCGCTCGATCGTGCTGCCGGTGAAGGCGATCCTGATGAACCTGCTCTCGGTCGGGGCAGCGTACGGCGCGATCGTGCTCGTGTTCCAGAAGGGTGGTCCCGCGATCGGGAAATGGGTCGCCGACATCTCCGGGTTCAAGCAGGTGGACGCGGTCGAGGCATGGCTCCCGCTGTTCCTGTTCTCGATCCTGTTCGGACTGTCGATGGACTATCACGTGTTCCTGCTCTCGCGGATACGCGAGGAGTTCGACAAGACGGGTGACAACGCCGAGGCCGTCGCCCACGGTCTGCGGACGACCGCCGGGATCATCACCGGTGCGGCCATCATCATGGTCGCGGTGTTCTCCGGGTTCGCGGCCGGGCGCCTCGTGTCGCTCCAGGAGATGGGGTTCGGACTCGCCGTCGCGGTGTTCCTGGACGCGACCGTGATCAGGTCGATCGTCGTTCCCTCGGGCATGCGGCTGCTCGGGGACATCAACTGGTACCTGCCGAACTGGCTCCAGTGGCTCCCGAAGCTGAACGTGGAGGGGCACGAGCCCGAGCTCGTCAACGTGCCCGACACGCCGGCCGAGCTGGTCGAGGCGAACGAGTAGGGCTACGCCAGGCGGGTGCGAACGGCGTCGCTCCGCAGCTCGCGGAGCGCGTCGTTCGCGATCCACCGAGCGCTGCGCGACCCCCCCTCGCGCAGCCGCTCGGCTTCTTCGATCGCGGCGGCGTTGAGCGCGAGGTTCCGCTTGCCGATCTGACGCAGCGACCAGTTGACGGCCTTCTGCACGTAGTTGCGCTCGTCCTGCGCCCCTTCGCGGATCGCGGGGAACCACCCCGACCAGAAGTCGTCGTCGTGGTCGTGATCGTGCACCGCACGCTCGGCGAGCAGCGTGAACCCCGCTCGCTTCACGAACTCCTCGTTGCGCGTCGTCCATGCACGAGCCTTGTCCCAGACGAACCGAGTATGCCCGAAGAGGTTGGCGCACACCTGGTCGCATACGTCCCAGGAATCGAAGTCGCCGGCCCACCCTTCCATCTGCTGGTCGGCGACGCGGTCCGGATCGTCGACCATCGACGCGAGGATGCGCGCCTCGTGGATCCTCGAGCGCCACAGGTCCAGAGCGAGGTCGTGGTCGCGCCGGTGACCTCGCGCGATGCGGCGGCAGTGCGGGATGCTCACCCCGAGGGCGTGGTCGATGTTGATCCCGACCCGCGCCATCCCGGGCATGCGGGCGGGATCGGCGACCGCACGGAGCTCGTCGAGGACGCTGCGGGTGGCGGCGCGCGCCTGCCCCACTCAACCACCCCGTGGCACGGTCGCGAATCCGAGCCCACGCTTGCGGATCGCCTTGATGATGGCGGGCAGGGCGGCGATCGTGTGGGCGGCGTCCCCGCCGCCATCGTGGAGCAGGACGATCGAACCCGGCCGGACATGGGAGAGCACGGCCTTCGCCACCTGCTTCGGGGTGAGTCCCGAACGCCAGTCCTGCGGGTCCACGCTCCAAAGGACCACGCGCATGCCCTGCACCCGTGCATCCTGCACGACGGCGTCGTCGTAGCTGCCTCCCGGCGGGCGGAACAGCGTCGGAGCGATGCCCTCCTTCCCCAGGGCCCGCCTCGCGAGGGCGATCTCCGAGACGACTTTCGCCGGCCTGAGCGCCGCGAGCGGCGGGAACAGGGGGTGGTCCCAGGAATGGTCCCCGATCTCGAATCCCGCGTGCGCGACGGCGCGCGCGATCGAGGGGTAGCGCCGGACGAGGTTTCCGATCATGAAGAACGTGGCCGGAACGTGGAAGCGGCGCAGGACGTGCATCACCTGGAAGGTGGCGACGGGCCACGGACCGTCGTCGAACGTGAGCGCCACGGAGTGCGGCGTGACCCCCCGTCCCGATGTCACGTCCTGCACGGAGACGACGTCGCCGGAGATCCGTCCGGTCTCGGTGATCCTCGTGATGGGATAGGTGGCGAGCGTGCGTTCGGGGTCACCCGGGTGACGTCCTCTGAGCCGGACCGCCTTGCGTGTCACGGGCTCCGTTCGGTCCGTGCCGCTGTCGACAACGACCCGATCGCCGTCGAGCACCTTCGTCGAACGTGGCGG
Source organism: uncultured Actinomycetes bacterium (assembly GCA_963850315.1). Lineage (GTDB taxonomy): Bacteria > Actinomycetota > UBA4738 > UBA4738 > HRBIN12 > JAOUEA01. The sequence goes on along the minus strand of CAWKKN010000007.1, from coordinate 15,381 downwards.
CGTCGCGTCGTTCAACACGATCGCGCCGGGGTCCGCATCCGCCTCGAGCACGGCCCCCGTGACGGACAGGAGGCGCCCGTTGTGTGCATGGAGATGTCGCTGCTCGATGATGTCTCCGAACGTGCTGCCGGCAGGTACGATCTGCCGCTTCCCGTCGATCCTGACGTGTACGGGCGGGGGCACCGAGAGTGGTGGGATGGTGCCGGTGCACCCCACGAGGCCGGCGCTGAGGGCCGAGAGGACCAGGAGGCAGGGGAAGCGGCGGCGGGCCATGGGTGGAGCCATCTTCCCACTCGGTTCCCCGTCGGCTCCCGCCCGCGAAGCTGCCATGATGGGATCCGTGCGCTACCCCCGAGATCAGCGCGGCACCGTAGTCCTGTTCGCTCTCGTCGATGTGGGGGCGCTCCTGTTGTTCGTGGCGGCCGGGATCCGGTCGCATCACGAGACGACGGCGCTCGCCACCTTCCTGCGCAACGCGGTCCCGCTCACCGTGTCGTGGCTCGGGTTCTCCCTCGTGCTCGGCACGTACCGACGGATCGGCTTCCGGACGCTCTGGCGCACGTGGCTCGTCGCCGTTCCGGTGGCGCTCGTGGTGAGATCCGTGTGGGTGGGCTCACCCACCGGCGTGGCGTTCATCACGTTCCTCATCGTGGGGATGGGGTTCACGGCGCTGTTCCTGGTGATGGGCCGTGGTCTCGTGGTCCTGATCACGGGACGGGGCTATCCGCAGCGGGATCGGCGCCGGCGGGCCTAGTACCGGTCGTCGCGACCGGGCGGGGTCGAGCCGGGGTCGGCCTCGTTCTCGCGGTACTTGGTGACCCGGTGCTCCGAGATCTGCCGGTCGTACTCGGCCCCCAGCTTCCTCGCCGAGCGCTTGAACCCCCACCAGGCGAGGAACCCCAGCACGGTCACCGTGAGCAGCGCCGTGATGACGAGGAACGCGACGGTCTTCAACACGGCGCCCAGAACGCCCAAGACCGCCGCGAGCAGCAGCAGGATCAAGACGAAGACCAGCATCTCGCCTCCTAGCCTACGACGCCGGTTGCGAAGCGTTCGATGCGGATCGCGAGCGCTCGGGGGTGTTGCAGGGGTACGTCGTGGATGCTCTGGACCCACGCGACGGTGAGGGGATCTCGGTCGGCGCGGTGTGCGCGGGCGACGGCGCGGCGCCTGGGGTCGTCCGCCGGCAGGGGACCCTCGTGCGCGAGGACCGCGAGCGCGGGCACCCGGAGCGTCCGCAATAAGGACTCGGGGTCCTGTCGCCAACTCGCGTGAAGGATGCGGAAGTGGTTGGACCGGGACAGATGCGGAGCGATCGTTCCGTCGGGGCGGACGCGCATCACCGACATCACGATGTCGACGATCTGGGGGGTGACCCGCACCTTGCCTCGCAGGAAGGTGGGGATCATGGCGCGGAAGGCGTCCACCGGGGTTCCCGCCATCCGCGGCGGCGCCAGCAGCTCCTTCACCGTGGCCCACTCGTCGACACCGATCCCCTCGCGCATCGAGACCACACCGCCGTCGACCAGGACGGCGCCGCGGACGGCGCGGGGATGGCGAGCGGCGAGGTCCAACGCCACCATCGCTCCCCACGAATGGCCCACCACGAAGGGACGCCTGATCCCCGCGGCCTCCATCACGGCGAGCGCGTCCGCGGCGACGTGATCGAACCCGTAGCCCTGATCCGGCTTGCCGCTTCGACCGTGACCGCGAGCGTCGTAGGTCACCACGCGGAACCGGCGCGTGAGACGCGGCAGCATCAGGTCCCAGATGTGCTGGCTGGAGGCGAGTCCGTGATGGAGCAAGAGCTCCGGCGCATGGCGCGAGGGCGGACCGAAGACGCGGCCCGACAGCCGCACGCCGCCGTCGCCGGTCAACGAGATGCGCTCCTCCTGCATACTGCCGTCGATGGTAGAGGAGCCGCGCTTCCACTCGCCGCTGGCCGTCGACGCGAACGCCGGAGCGGTGGCGATCGTGACCGGCGGGGGAACCGGTATCGGCCGCGCCACGGCGCGTGAGCTCGCTCGAACGGGGGCCCGCGTCGCGATCTGCGGGCGGCGTCCCGAGCTCCTCGACGCCACGAAGGCCGAGCTCGATGCCGCCGGCCACGACGTGCTGGCTCGCCCCTGCGACGTCCGCGAGCCCGAGCAGGTGGGCGCCTTCCTCGACGCGGTCGCCGAGCGGTTCGGCAGCGTCGACATCCTCGTCAACAACGCGGGCGGGCAGTTCGCGGCGCCCGCGGAGACGATCCCGCTGAAGGGATTCCGCGCCGTGCACCGGTTGAACGTCGATGCCCCCTGGCACCTCACGCACGAGGTCGCGAACCGCTGGATGATCCCGCGTCGCCGGGGGGTGGTGATCTTCGTAGGGTTCAGCCCGCGGCGCGGCATCCCTTCGGTCGTGCACGCCTCGTCGGCGCGCGCCGCGCTCGAGAACCTCGCTTCCGGGTTGTCGAACGAGTGGTCCAAATACGGGATCCGGGTGGTCTGCGTGGCGTGCGGCCTCATCCGGACGGAGGGGCTCGCGCAGTACGGGGACGGATCCGCGATCGAGGCCTTCGCGCGAACCGTGCCCGCGCGACGGGCGGGATCTCCGGAGGAGGTCGCCGCCACGATCGCGTTCATCACGTCGGCGGGGGGCGCGTACATCACCGGATCCACCGTCACGGTGGACGGAGGTGCGGATGCGTGGGGGCTCGGCATGGAGCCGCCCGACCTCGAGCCGCCTTGAGCGGTGGCCGGGCGGGGCGGTAGGCTGAGCCGCCCGATCGCAAGGAGGGACCGATGTATGGCACCTGTGCGCGCACGCGCGTGAAGTCGGAGAACCGGGAGGCGCTCCGCAAGGTCTTCGAGCAACAGAGTTACGCCGACGTGGCCGGATACAGGACCTCCTACGTCTTGTGGGAGAACGACAGCGACGTCGCGTGGCTGTTCGCGATCTTCGAGGACCGAGGGTCCTACGACCGCAACGCCGACGACCCGGCGCAGAACGAGCGGTACCTCGAATACCGAGCACTACTGGAGGACGAGCCCGAGTGGCACGACGGGGAGATCGAGTCGGCCTGATCGGCTCACGGCCGCGCGCCGCCCCCGGGTAGGCTGGGCGGGACCCAACCCGAAAGGAACGACGCGATGGCAGACACCCTCCAGAACTACATCGACGGCAAGTGGGTCGACGCGATCGACGGAGGCCGCTTCGACGTCTTCAACCCCGCGACGGGCGAGGTGATCGCCACCGCGGCTGACTCGCAACCCGCCGATGTGCAGCGGGCGGTCGATGCGGCGCGCCGCACGTTCGACGAGGGAACGTGGTGGCCCGGCACCAGCGAGCGGGACCGCGGCCGGATCCTGCTCCGCGCCGCCGAGATCATGCGCCGGGAGCTCGAGCGCCTCGCGCGGCTCGAGTCGCTCGACTGCGGCAAGCCGATCGCAGAGGCGCGCGACGACCTCGAGGAGGTCGCGTTCATGTTCGAGTACTTCGGCGGGTGGGCGACGAAGATCGATGGGTACATCCCCCCAGTGGGGCCCGGGGCGATGTCGCTCGTCGTGAAGGAGCCGATGGGCGTGGCGGCCGCCATCACGCCGTGGAACTACCCCATGCCGATGGCCGTGCAGAAGGTGGCGCCCGCGATCGCAGCCGGGTGCACCCTGGTGCTGAAGCCCGCCGAGCAGACGCCGCTCACGGCATCGGAGATCCCCAAGATCCTGGAGGAGGCGGGGCTGCCCTCCGGCGTGCTCAACGTCATCACGGGATTCGGCGAGACCGCCGGGGCGCCGTTGGTGTCGAGCCCCAAGGTCGACAAGGTTGGCTTCACCGGATCGAAGGACGTCGGCAAGACCATCATGCGCAGCGGCGCCGACTCACTGAAGCGCGTGACGTTGGAGCTGGGCGGCAAGTCCCCCAACATCGTGTTCGCCGACGCGGACTTCGACGCCGCGATCGAGGGCTCGGCGAACGGGATCTTCTGGAACCAGGGCGAGATCTGCTCGGCCGGTTCGCGCGTCTTCGTGGAGCGGGCGATCTACGACGACGCCGTGAGCGCGCTGGTCGATCACGCCAAGAGCGTGAAGGTCGGCGACGGCCTCTCCGAGGGCACCACCATGGGTCCGCTGGTCTCCAAGGAGCAGCAGGAGCGCGTGCAGCAGTACATCGAGATCGGCACCGGGGAGGCAACCCTGGCGGTGCAGGGGACGATGCCCGACGATCCGAGGCTCGCGGGCGGCTACTTCGTGCCGCCGACGATCTTCGCCGACGTGACGAACGACGCACGGATCGCTCGCGAAGAGATCTTCGGACCGGTGATGTCCGTGATCCCCTTCTCGAGCGCCGAGGAGGTCGTGGAGCTCTCGAACGACAACGAGTACGGGCTCGCCGCCGCGATATGGACGCGCGACATCAAGAAGGCCATCAACACCGCGAGGGCGCTGCGCGCCGGGATCGTATGGATCAACGATACGCAGCCGGCTCCCACCGAGGCTCCCTGGGGCGGGTACAAGCAGTCGGGGATCGGCCGCGAGCTCGGACACGACGGCGTGGAGGACTACCTCGAGTCCAAGCACATCTGGATCAACCTGTCGTAACCGCGCGCCGCTTGGGCGCCATCAGGCCCGCGCCCACGATGCCCAGCGTCGCGGCGACGATGACGCCCATCGCCGCGTGCAGCCCGACGGTCTCGGCGATGTATCCCAAGAGCGGCGGGCTCCAGATGAATCCGGTGTAGCCCACCGTCGTCACGGCCGCGATCGCGTTCGTCGGATCTTCGTCGATACCCTCGACGAGGCCGAACGCGGCGGGCGAGGCCGCGCTCAACATGAACCCGAGGATCAGGAACGCGAGGCCCACGACCCACAGGTTCCTCGTGGCGAGCGCGAGCGCCCCACCGATGAACGAGCCCAGGCCCGAGATCAGGATCGTGGTGCGCGCCCCCAGCCCGAACAGGACGCGACCGGCGAAGAGCCGTCCCAGGAACGTCGCGCCAGAGAAGGCGATGAAGGCCACTGCGGCGATCACGGCCGTGGCGCCGAGGTGCTCGCGCAGGTAGAGGCCGGACCAGGTGTCCATCGATCCCTCCACCAGGAACGCGAACAACACCGCGAGCGCCGGGACCCACAGGGCCGGGGATCGGAACAGCGCGGAGATGGAGAACGCCATCTCGGATCCTTCGGCTCCCGGCTCGGTCGATGCGGTCCGCGAGTTCCACACGGCCGTGACGCCGAGCAGCGCCGCGGCATACGCGAGCCCGACCCGGTAGTCGATCCCGGCCAGACGGATCAACCCGGCGGCGCCCGCTCCCGTCACCCCTCCGAGCGCGTAGGACGCGTGGAGCCACTGCAACACGGGCCGCCGCGTCGCGACCTCCGCGCGCTGCGCCGCCACGTTGAGGTAGACGTCGATCAAGCCGTTCCCGGCCCCGACCAAGACGAACCCCAGCGCGATCGTGGAGGTGGGCAGGTAGCCGATCGCGAACGAGCCGATCGCGAGCGTCATGAGGGCCACAGGCACGCTTCGGCGCAGCGGCCAGGGCTGCAACCGAGGCGCAAGCAGCAGCATCACCGCGACCGCCACCACCGACAGGAGCGTGTAAAGGATCCCCAAACGGCTGTCGGAGGTGTGATGCGCGCCCTGGAATTCGAAGACGAGGATCACCCACACGCCCCAGTACTGCCCGAAAGCCCAGTACCCGCCCAGGAGCGGGGCGATGGGCGGCGGAGGGGTGGGGCTGCCGTCCGTGTCCATCGCGGCATCATGGCACCGTGGTTCCGAGGCCCCCACCCACTTGACCTCAGATGACCCGGTTGGGCTAGACTCCCGCCACGATGGCAGGGGGCGAGGTTCAGCTTGTCGATCTCGTGAAGCGCTTCGGCGAGTTCTCGGCCGTCGCCGGCGTCAACCTGGACATGCCACCCGGCGAGTTCTTCTCGCTGCTGGGGCCCTCGGGATGCGGCAAGACCACCACGCTGCGGATGATCGCGGGGTTCGAGAAGCCTTCGGAGGGCCAGATCCTGCTGGACGGCACCGACATGGCACAGACGCCGCCGCACAAGCGCAACGTCAACACCGTCTTCCAGAACTACGCGCTGTTTCCTCACCTCAGCGTGGAGGAGAACGTGGCGTTCGGCCTGAGATACAAGAGCGCCTCGAAGGCCGAGACCAAGGATCGGGTGGGTAAGGCGCTGGACCTGGTGGCGTTGGCCGACTTCGGCAAACGGCGCCCCAACCAGCTCTCCGGCGGCCAGCAGCAGCGTGTCGCGCTCGCTCGCGCTCTCATCCTCAACCCGGCGGTCCTCCTCCTGGACGAGCCCCTCGGCGCCCTCGACGCGAAGCTCCGAAAACGCCTGCAGATCGAGCTGAAGGCCCTGCAGGAGGAGGTCGGGATCACGTTCATCTACGTGACGCACGACCAAGAGGAGGCGCTCACGATGTCGGACCGCATCGCCGTCATGAGTCAGGGCCGAGTGGAGCAGGTCGGCGGTCCGAAGGAGATCTACGAAGAGCCCGCCACCGCCTACGTCGCCGACTTCCTGGGGGTGTCGAACCTCATGGAGGCGACCGGGTCGGGGCTCGGCGACGGCGGCTGCAAGGTGGCGCTGGGCGAGTTCAACCTGGTGGCCGGCCAGGGGGACGCGTCGACCGCCGGCCCCACGAAGATCACGATCCGTCCCGAGCGCGTGGGCCTGGAGGCGCAGGGTACGACGGGCCCCAACCGGATCCCAGGCATGGTGGAGCGCGTCGTCTACGTCGGCTCGATCCTGCAGGTCATCGTCAACCTGGCCCCCGGCGAGCGGATCCAGTCCTGGATCCAGAACGAGGGCGAGGTGCTGCCGTGGGCATCGGGGACGCCGGTCACGGTGTACCTCCCGATCGACGCGCTTCGGGTACTGCCCGAATCCGGCACACCGGTGCTGGTCAGCGCCGAGCTCGAGGACGCCTAGCTCCTCAACGGCTACAGCTGCGCCGCGAAATCGGCTGCGGACGCCTCCTGCCCCTTGCCGAACCGCTTGTACAGGAAGTAGCCGACGCCGATCCCCACGATCGTCGTCACGAGCATGAAGGTCGCGGCGGCGTTGTAGACGGGCGTGGGCGCACCGCGGATCGCACTGTAGATCTTCACGGAGAGCGTCTCCGTGTAGCTGGCGCCGGACAGGTAGCGGACCGTCACGAAGTCGTCGACGACGTCGGCGAAGACCAGGGCGAAGCTCGCGAAGATCGCCGGATAGAGCATCGGCAGCAGCACCCGACGAAGCGACGCGCGAGGCGGCGCGCCGAGGTCCAGGGCAGCCTCCTCGTATCCGCGATCGATCGTGAGGAGCCGGGCCCGCACGACGATGACCGGGTACGAGATCTGATACGCGACGAGGCCCGCGATCTGCGCGATCGTGCCCAGGTGGATGAACTTCAGCGCGAACTTGAGCGCGAGCCACAACGCCACACCGATGATGATCTCGGGCACGACGAACGAGACCAGCATCACGAAGTTCGCACCCGAGGCGGGGCGTCCCCGCCAGCGGTCGAGGCCGATCGCGAAGGCCACGCCGAGCGGCACGGAGATCGCCATCGCCACGACCGACAGCCGCAAGGTCTGCAGGATCGCGGAATGCAGCTCGGGATCGGTGAACAGGGACCCCTGTGCGTCGCCGAACGGTGCCCCGCGCCACCACTGGAACGAGAACCCCTGGAACGCTCCGTCCGATCGGCCGCTGTTGAACGAGATCAAGATCGCGACCGCGACCGGGAGCAGCGACCAGGCGAGGTAGCTCCATGTCAGGGCCTGGAGCATCCGGGGCTTGCGCCACGGGTCCTTCCACCAGCCGCGCGGGCCCCTCATCGGGCCTCCATCGACCGCTTGGTCGTCCGCAGGTAGTACCACATCGGGATCAGCAGGATCACCATCAGGATGAGGACGTACACCGCTGCCTGCCCCTGCTGACCCGCGGACTCCACCGCGCCATCGAGCAGGTTGCCGATCATGGTCGTCTTCGGCGAGGGTGCCAGGAGGTCATGCGTGTAGTAGTCGCCGAACATCGGCAAGGACACGATCACGATCCCGGCGAGGATCGCTGGCTGGGACAACGGGAGCGTCACGCGCAGGAACGTCTGCCCCGGGCTCGCACCGAGGTCGCGGCCCGCTTCCAGCAGGCTCGCACCGATGCTATCGAGGAACCCGTACAGGGGCAGGATCATGTACGGGATGTAGCCGTAGACCAGGCCAAGGATCAGCGTGATGGGACGCCCGCCCAGCCAGTCGACGTTGTGGGGCACGAACGGGAGCCAGTTGAGGATCCTCGTGACGTAGCCGTCCGGCTGGAGCAGATTGATCCACGCCAGCATCCGCATCAGGTAGCTGATGAAGAAGGGAGCGATCAGCAGGGCGAGATAGAGGCCTTTGCGCCGGCCGCCGAAGCGCGCGACGTAGTACGCGACGCCGTAGCCGAGCGCGATGCACAGGACGCTCGCGATGATGACGTAGGCGAACGTCCGGAAGAAGACCGGCAGCTCGAAGCTCGCGATGTTGGAGAAGACGGGCCGGACGTTCTCCAGCCCCCACCACCACGGCTGCCAGACGGGCAGCGGCGTCTGGAAGATCGGGTCCTTCGTGCCGAACGCCACGGCGATGATGACGTAGAAGGGGACGACGAAGAACACGGCGAGCCAGAGGGACGCCGGGCCCGCGAACGAGGGCCAGTACCAGCGTGGGAACCAGGCGCCCGCGTTGCTCTTGGCCTCGCGCAGCTCCCGTTTCCGACGCCGCCGCTCCCGGCGGGAAGGCACCGTCGGCGGCGTCGCGGGCCGCTCGTCGGTCGCCTGCGCCATGGGCTAGCCGCTCTTGAAATCCGACCAGGCCGTGTGGTAGAGCTGATCGACCGCCGGCGTCAGCTCGTCCTCCGTGTAGCCGACCTTGAAGTCCTCTTCCCGTGTGACGGCGTCCTTCAACCAGGGGAACACATACGGTAGGCCCTGGATGCTCTTCGTCGTGGTGAGGGTCTCGGGATCCGCTTTGATCTGCGGCGGCTGGTAGCCCACCCACGAGAAATTGTCCATCGCCTGCTTGAATTCGAGCATGAAGTTCAAGAACAGGTGGCCGAGCACGGGGTGCTGTGCACTCGACGGGACGGCGATGAGGTCATTGTCGATGTTGCCCTTCCGATCCTCTGGGAACCAGTAGCCGATGGTTTCGTACTCGCTCATCAGCGGCTTCGGGGTGTAGTTCCATGCTCCGACCATGTCGCCCGACCAGGCTTGGTGGAGCTTGAACTGGCCGGTTGGGATGCCGTTGTACGCACCGTTGATCGTGGTCTGGACGCTCACGAGGTCCGTCAACTGCTTGAGGTCGGCCCCCGCCTGCGCGATGAGCTTGGGGTCGGTGGTGTTGAGGTCCGTCTCGCCGCGCCGCAACATCGTCATCCCTATCGCGTCGCGGTAGCTGTCGTAGACCCCCACCTGGTGGTTATACGCGGGATCCCACAGGATGTCGTAGGGGTTCGACATGCCGCGGATCTTCCCGTCGGGGATCGCGTCGCGCCGGTACCCGATCCCGGTGGTGTACACGGTGTAGGGCACGGTGTAGCGGGCCTGTTGGTCGTAGTAGGGGTTGCCGTACACGGGCCACACCTGCGCGGCGAGGTTCGGGATGTAGTCCTTGTTGAGCGGCAAGATGAGCTTGCCTGCCACGAGCTTGCCGACCGTATCGATCGTGGGGAAGAAGACGTCGAAGTTGAGCTGGCCCGACGTCATCTTGCCGAGGGCGTCGTCCATGTTGTTGAACGTCGTGATCTTGTACGTGCAGTTGTACTTCTGACAGAACCGCTGCACGACGGGTTTATAGATGTACTGGTCCCAGTTGAAGATCTGCAGGACGGCGTTCTTCTCGGGCTGCAGGCCGCTGTTGATCGCCGGGTTGTCGTCGAAGACGTTCCACGTCACCGGGGCGTTCTGCCGCGCCAGGGGGTACGGGCTGCCGGGTGAGCTGATCCCCCCGTTCCGACGGCGTTGGATGCGCTCGATCCCCCGCCGGTCGGGGTCGTCCCCGGCTTGGTGCACGCGTCCAGGACCGCGCCCAACGTGGGCAGCGCGATCGCGGCACCGGCGGTGCGACGCAAGAAGTCTCGACGGGAAAGGGATCGGGGATACGGGCCCGGGACGCGCTCACGCGGATGTGGCATCGATTCCTCCTTCGCGGGCCGGCCCCGGCGGCCGGGTTTGACTCGCGGTTCAGGCGCATGAGTACCATAGTCCGAATGGACCATGCAAGGGCCGCGAGGCGCCGCCGGTGACCGGCTCTTCATCTGCACATACGTCACGGAAGGCGGTGGTGATCGGTGCAGGTTTCGCAGGCCTCGCCGCCGCCCTGCATCTGAGCGATCGCGGCGTCCAGGTCACCCTTTTCGAGGCGCGCGAACGGGTGGGCGGCCGGGTCTGGTCCACCACCCTGACGAACGGAGCCGTCGTCGAGCTGGGCGCGGAGTGGATCATGCAGGGCGACGAGGAGCTGCGGTCCCTCGCGGAGCGGTTCGCCATACCGCTCGTGGACACCGGCACCGACTACAAGCGCCGGGAGGCGTGGGGGCCGGCGGCCGTCTCCTCGGCGGAGCAGGACGAGTTCCTCGAGCAGGCCGATCGCGCCCGTGCTTCACTCACGCCTTCGGAAGCCGCGGGACTGTCGCTCGGGGCCTTCCTCGACCGGCTCGCGGGAAAGGAGCGCGTGCGCGACGTCGTGAAGACCCGTCTCGAGGGGACCTGTGCGCAGGACCTCGGCCGTGTGACCGTGCGCGTCACCGACGGCGACCGCGCCTTCGCATCGGACGGCGCCACTTACGCCCGCATGGGACCCGGCAATCAACGGCTCGCGGAGGCGATCGCGGCCGAGTTCGGCGACCTCCGGCTGGGCCGGGCCGTCGAGGCGGTGGAGCACAGCCCCGACGGCGTTACGGTCCGGTGCGGTCCGCACAGCGAGTCTGCGGACGCCGTCGTCGTCGCCGTTCCCGCGCCCGTCGCGGCGCGGCTGTCGTTCACCCCCGCGCTGCCTCAGACGCTCGGCGTCGCCCTCGCGGAGTTGCCGATGGGCGTCGCATCGAAGTTCGCCGTCGCCACGAAGGGGCGGCCCTCGCTGCGGTCGCGCCAGTGGACCGAGCTGCCGATGTGGTGCTGGGCGGCCCGCGGCGCCGACGGGAAGCCACGCCGATGCCTCGCCTCCTTCGCGGGTGGGGCGCGGGCCCAGAAGGGCCTCGGCGTCGTGGACGGGAAGATCGCGCCTTGGCTCGAGGCCCTTGCCACGATCAACCCGGACCTGACGTTCGCGGGTGAGCCGGTGATGTACGCGTGGGCGGACGATCCGTACACGATGGGCGCCTACTCGGCGTGGGACGACGTCTCGTGGGACCGTCACGACGATCTTGCCCGGCCTGTAGGTCGTTTGGCCTTCGCAGGCGAGCACACGGCCGGTCCCGAGTACCACGCCACGATGGAGGGTGCGCTGCGCAGCGGCCGCCGCGCCGCCGCTCAGGTAGTGGCGGCGCTCGGCTGACGGCCCACGCGGCCTCGTTGCTAGTGTTCGGGCCTCACCGAGGAAGAGAGGTTGCCGTGGACAGGGAACCGAGCGCCGAACCGAGCGTCCTGCTGGTCGAGGACATCGGCCCGGTCCGCCGTCTGACGATGAATCGGCCCCAGGCGTTGAACGCGCTGAACCACGAGCTCACCGAGGCGATGTCCTCGGCGATCCTCGAGGCGGGGGCGGACCCGTCCGTGCACGTGGTGATCCTGCGCGGCGCCGGGCGCGCGTTCTGTGCCGGCTACGACCTCAACGAGGACGCGGCCGAGGGCGAGCTGGACGCGCGGCGCTGGCACGAGGGGCTCGCAGGGTCCACCGCGAAGATGGTTGAGTTCCTCGATTGTCCCAAGCCGACGATCGCGCAGGTGCACTCGTACTGCCTGGCTGGAGGCACCGACCTCATGCTGGCGTGCGACCTCGCCGTCGCCGCCGACGACAGTTTCTTCGGCTACGTGGACGTGCGGTTCGGTTCGGGCGTCGTGTCGATGTTCCTGCCCTGGGTCGTCGGGATGCGCACCGCGAAGGAGCTCCTGTTCACGGGAGAGGATCGGATCCCGGCCGCCGAGGCGTTGCGGATGGGTCTCGTCAATCGCGTCGTGCCGCGGGCGTCCCTCGACGAAGCCACGTTGGAGCTCGCGAACGAGATCGCGATGAACGAGCCGTTCGTGATCCAGACGACGAAGCGCGCGGTGAATCGGGCGTGGGACGTTGCGGGCTTGCGCGCCGCGCTCGCGGCGAACACCGAGCTCGACGTGATGATCGAAACCGCCAACCTGCCGGCGCGCGACGAGTTCCGCCGCATCACGCAGGAGCAGGGGCTGAAGGCAGCCGTCGCGTGGCGCGACGCCAAGTTCCGGGGCGAGGCGGTCACGTTCGGGGGCGAGGAGAGTTGACGGGGCGGCGTGACCTCACGCCGCTGCTCGCTCCCAGATCCATCGCGGTCGTGGGTGCCTCCGAGTCGCCGAACAGCTGGGCGCCCGAGATCGAGCGGTCGCTGCGCCACGTCGGCTACGAGGGTGAGCTGTACCCGGTCAACCCGAAGTACGACGTGGTGTGGGGCCGGCCCTGCCGGGCAACGGTGACCGACCTGCCTCACGGGGTGGACCTCGTGGTCTTCGTCGTTCCGGCACGCGTCGTCGTCCGCATGATCGACGACTGCGGAGCGGTGGGGGTGCGCGGCATCATGGTGATCTCCTCGGGCTTCGCCGAAGCGGGTGAGGAGGGACGCGCGCTGCAGGAGTCGCTGCAGGCGGCCGCCGCCCGCACCGGGATCCCCCTGCTCGGCCCCAACGTGGAGGGGTTCGTCAACTACGTGGACCACGTGGCCCCCTACGGCACGGTGCCGCCCCCCAACCCGGTCGCGGGCTCGATCAGCGTCATCAGCCAGAGCGGCACCGTCGCATGGGCGATGAACCAGCAGGCGTCGGACCGGGGTGTGGGCCTGCGGATCATCCTGGGCGTCGGCAACGAAGCCGTCCTCGGGCTCGGCGATCTGTTCACTTGGGCCGCCGCCGATCCCAAGACCAAGGTCGTGGCGAGCTATGTCGAGACGATGCGCGACGTCCAGGGCATCGGGCGCGGACTCGAGGCCCTGCGGGCGGCGGGGAAGCCGGTGCTGATCTGCGCGCCCGAGGGTCGCAGCGAGGCCGCCCGTCGATCGATCGTGGCCCATACGGGAGCGCTCGCGGGCGATACGGCCCTGCGCGACGCCTGGCTGCGAGGGCGCGGGGCCGTCCTCGTGGAGGACCCCGTCACGCTGTTCGAGGCCACGCTCCTGCTCAGCAACGTGCGGCGCCTGCGGTCCGACGGCGTTGCCGCGGCCCTGCAGTCGGGGGGCGCGTGCACGTTGTTCGCGGAAGCCGCGGGCGCGCAGGGGCTCGCGCTGCCCGAGTTCACGCCGCGGACGAGGGCCAAGCTTCGCAGGGCGCTGCCGCACTACGCGTCGCAGAACAACCCGCTCGACGTGACGGGTCAGGCCGCCGTGGAGACCGAGATGTTCTGCGACGCGCTCGACGCGCTCGCGCATGACCCGGGGGTGGGCCTGGTCGCCATCGACGCCTTCCCGCCCCGCTTGGCGGGGGAGGCTGCCTGGGCCGACCCCGTGCTGGCCAAGGTCCGACAACTGCGGCGGAGCACGGGGGTGGCGTTCGCGAGCGTGTCGATGGGCCCGCTGTCGTACCTGCCCGAAGCGGCCGCCTACACGCGCCGCTGGGCCCCGATCCCGTTCCTGCAGGGTCATCGCGCGGCGGCGGGCGCGGTCAAGGCGCTGACGGGGTTCCGCGCCTCGAAGGCCCGCGCCGTCCCAGATCTCCCCGCGCACGCCAACCGCGGGAGGGCGCTGCGCGTCCTCGCGGGCCGCGCAGGTCCGTTGGACGAAGCCGCCGGGGCGCGCCTCCTGGCGCTCTACGGAGTGCGCCGGCCCCGGGAGGAGGTGGCCGCCTCGCCGGCCAAGGCAGCGGCGGCCGCGCGCGTGATCGGGTTCCCCGTCGCGGTGAAGGCGATCGCCCCGGAGCTCCCGCACAAGGCCCGGCTGGGCGGCGTGCGCCTGCGCCTTGCGAACCCGACCGATGTTGAGGTGGCCGCGGCCGAGGTCCTTCAGGCGGCGCGGCGCGCGGGAGCGAAGGCGCCCAAGGTGTTGGTGCAGGAGATGGTCTCGGGAGTGGAGGTGCTCGTTGGCGCGATCGTGGACGAACGGTTCGGCCCGATGCTCACGATGCGACCGGGCGGCGTACTCGCCGAGTCGGGGGCGGCCGCGTTCGTCCCGTGCCCGCTCTCGCCGGCCCAGGCCCGCGCCTACGTGGCGGAGGAGGCTCCGCGGTGCGGCCTCGAGCCCATGCATCACGATCTGCCCGCGACGGCGCGCGCGGTCGTGGGGATCGCGAGGGCGGCCCACGACCTGCGCGGCCGGCTCGCGTCGCTCGAGGCGAACCCGCTCCTCGTGGACCGTCGTGGTGCCGTCGCGGTCGATGCTCTCGCGGAAGCCATGCCTGCGTGATCTTCGGCCTCATCGCCGCCGTGGCTGGGGCTCGGCCGACTATCTCGGCGCGCTCGCGGGGCGGCGGATGGGGAGCACCGCCACCGTGGTGGTGGGTCAGGTACTGTCCGCCGCCTTCATCACCGTGGTGCTGCTGGCGACGGGGTCCTCGATCGGGCGACTCCGCGACATCATGTGGCTCGTGCTCCTCAACGGCGTCTTCACGGCGGTGGCGTACGCCACGCACTATCACGCACTCCAGCCGGGCCCGTCGCGGTGGTATCGCCGATAGGCGCCGCGTTCGCGGTGCCGGCGATCGCACTCGCCGTGATCGTGTTGCACGAGCGTCCGAGCGCCGTCCAGCTCACGGCCATCGCGGTGACCTTGATCGGCGTGATGCTGGTCTCGACGGACCTGGGGGCGCTGCGAGCGGGGATCCGCGGGCATCCGGCGGGCCTGCCCTGGGCCATCGTTTCGGCCTTCGGCTTCGGGGTCGCGGCCTTCCTGCTCGGGTACGTGGCTCTGCGAGCCGGATGGATCGTGGGCCTGTGGGGCTCGCGGATGGCCCAGGTGGCCTGCTACGTCCCCCTGGCGCTGGCGCGGCCGAAGGAGATGCGGCGCCTTGGAACAGCGGGCCGCGCCGCGATCGCCCTCGCCCTCGCCGCGGGCGCTGCGGACATCGTCGGCGTCACCTCCTACTCCGATGGCGCCGAGCACGGGTTCCTCACGCTCGTGCTGGCAGCGAGCGCGGTGTTCCCGTTGATCGCCGTGGTGCTCTCATACCGCTACCTCCACGAGCGATTGGTCCCGAACCAGTACGCGGGCATCGCCCTCGTCGTGGCGGGGTTGCTGCTGCTGGGGC
>CAWKKN010000006.1:0-402936 GCA_963850315.1 uncultured Actinomycetes bacterium | reverse complement strand
TGACCCGCGCGACCGGGCGCGCGGTTCTCGCGTCGGGAGGCCCGCGTATACTCCCCGCGTGGCCGTGCTAGGCGGGGAGCCAGCGGTGCCCTGTACCCGCAATCCGCTCTAGCGGGGCTGAATCCCCGTCCGAGGCTCGGATGGTCCGAGGCAGCTGCCGGCACGAGGCGTTGAAGGTCGGGTCCTACGCGACTCCGGACCGCGAACCCGGTCAGATCCGGAAGGAAGCAGCCGTAAGCGGAGCCCGGTGGGTGCCGTAGGGACGCCTGGCCGGAGCCTTTGTGTCGGGAAGCGCTCGAGTCGTCCGTCGTCGACGACGGGTGCACGGTCACCTTTCGTGAAGGGTTGTTCGAGGACGCGAGGTGACGCACGTGACGAGGAACGCAGCATCAGGCGCTCTACCGGCGCTACCGGCCGCAGACCCCGTCGCGAGGTCCTGGGTCAGGACCACGTCGATCCGCGCGCTCACGGGCGCCATCCGCGAGGGCCGGTTGCACCACGCCTTCCTGTTCTGCGGCCCGCGGGGCACCGGCAAGACCTCCACGGCCCGGATCCTGGCGAAGATGGTCAACTGCGAGAAGGGGCCCACGGCCGAACCGTGCGACGTCTGCGACCAGTGCGTGGCCATCCGCGAGGGCACCCACCTCGACGTCGTGGAGATCGACGCCGCGTCCCACGGCGGCGTGGAGGACGCGCGCGAGCTCCGCGAACGCGCGCCCACCGCTCCCGCCATGGGCCGCGAGAAGGTCTACATCATCGACGAGGCGCAACGCCTCACGGCGCCGGCGTTCGACGCGCTCCTGAAGCTGTTCGAGGAGCCGCCCCGAAGGCGTGCGATTCGTCCTCGCCACCACGGAGCCGCAGAAGATGCCGGCCACCATCGTGGGCCGCACGCAGCGGTTCGACTTCCGGCGGTTCACGCTGGAGACGTTGGCGGCCGCAGCTCCGTTCCGTCGCTGAGGCCGAGGGCGTCACGCTCACGGACTCCGCGGCGCACGCCATCGCTCGGCAGGCGGAGGGTTCCTCGCGCGACGCCCTCTCCATCCTGGACCAGGCGAGCGTGCTCGGCGGGACCGGGATCGACGACGAGGTCGTCACCACCCTGCTCGGGGCCCCGCGCGCGGAGGTCCAGTACGAGCTCGCCGACGCCGTCGCGGTCGGCGACGCGAAGACGACCTTCGAGTTGGTGAACCGGTTGGTTCAGGACGGTCGCGACCTCCGCACGGTCACCTCCGAGGCGCTCGGGCACTTCCGCAACCTGCTGATCGCGAAGACCGCGCCCGGCCAGCAGGACCTTCTGGACATCCCCGCCGACGCCTACGAGGCCCTCCGCATCCAGGCCGAGAAGTTCACGCCGGGCGAGCTCGCGCGCGTGATCGCGCTGCTCCTGGCCGCTCAGAACGATATGCGGTGGACCACCTCGCCGCAGGATCTCCCTGGAGCTCGCACTGGTGCGCGCCACGATCCCCGACACCGACCCGAACCCCGCCGGCGTCGTGGCGCGGTTGGAGCGGCTGGAGCGCCTCGCCGCCCTCGACCCGGGCAGCGTGATGCCCGCCCCCGATGCCGGCGCCGCGGAAGGTGCCATCGCCCGCCGACGACGTCGTGGTCCCGGAGGCCACGCCGCCGCCGACCTCGAGCCGGCGTCCCCGCCGGTGCCCGAGGACGCCGGCGAGCCGCAGCCGCACGCCGCCAGCGCGGACAGCGTGGACGCGGCCATGCTGCGTCGCTCGTGGCCCAGCCCTCATCGACCACCTCGGCAGCGCGCGCCAACCGATCCTCAAGGCGATCCTGGAGTCGGCGACCGTGGCGTCCTATGACGGGGACACGCTCGAGCTGGCATTCCCGCCCGACCGCAAGGTCGGCCCGGAGAAGGTCGCGGCGCGCCAGGACGACCTGCGGATCGGCGCTCAACGACCTGTTCGGCATCTCCCCGGCCATCACCTGCGTGGTGCGAGAGGCGCGCGAGTCCTGGCGGGGACCCGCGCTCGTCGAGCTGGTGGACGAGGAGGAGGTGCCCGACGACGCCGAGGCGCTTCGCCGGGTGCAGGAGATGCTGGGCGCCCAGCCGGTCGAGGGCGGCGAGTAGGTGGCGTACGAAGGCCCCATCCAGGAGCTGATCGACGAGCTGGCCCGCCTTCCGGGAGTGGGCCCGAAGTCGGCGCAGCGCCTCGCGTTCTGGCTCGTTAAGGCGCCCGGCGGAAGACGCGAAGCGCCTCGCTGCCGTCATCGTGCAGGCGAAGGACCGCATCGCGTTCTGCCGCGAATGCGGCAACGTCGCCGAGGGCGACCTGTGCCGGATCTGCCGCGACGAATCCCGCGACCGCACGCAGCTGTGCGTGGTGGAGGAGCCCAAGGACGCCGCCACGCATCGAGAAGGCCGCGCTCATCAAGGGCCGCTTCCATATCCTGGGCGGCGCCATCAGCCCGCTCGACGGCATCGGTCCCGAGGATCTGCGCGTCCAGGAGTTGCTGGACCGCGTCGAGCGCGACCACGTCAGCCGAGGTGATCCTGGCGACCAACCCGAACCTGGAAGGCAACGCCACGGCGATGTACGTGGCGGCGTTGCTGAAGCCCCTCGGGGTGCGCGTCACGCGGCTCGCGTCGGGCCTGCCGGTGGGCGGCGACCTCGAGTACGCGGACGAGGTCACCCTCTCGCAGGCCCTCGAGGGCCGCCGCGAGATGTAGCCAGGTCCCGACCGTGACGTCACCTTACCGCCGCCGAGGTCGCCGATCGCGCGCTGGTGCTGTACGCGTTCACTCGTCGCGCCGCGATCGAGCTGGTGGTGAGCGAGGCCGGTGGCGAGCCGACCCGCGTCGCGCAGGCGGAGCGGGCCCGCACCGAGACGGACCGTTGGCTGGAGCGCGAGTCCCTGCTTGCCGTGCCCCGACGGCGTGTCGAGCGCTCGTTGTTCGAGGCGACGTCAGGCTCGTGGCCGCGCGAGGCCATCAACGACGCCATGTGGCGCAAGGAGTCTCTGGGCGTGCTGCTGTGGGCGCTGCATCATCTTGATCCGATGCCGGATGCCGCCACGGAGTTCGATCAGGGCGCGCTGGACGACGCCATCACGCGCTACGGGAGCGTGTCGTCCTTCCGAGCGAACGGCGTGCTCCGTGGCGACGACCAGATCGAGGAGGCGTGGCTGGAGGCCGACGCATGGTTCGGGGCCACGGAGGGCCGCACCGGCGAGGACGCGACCGCTCGCCTCCATCGCCGCCGAGCGGTTCCGGGCGCTCAGCTGGCTGCGCGACGCCGCCGCCGCACCAGCATGACGACGCACCACACGACCGCGATGAGGGCCATCGGGATCAGGTAGCCCAGGCCCACGATCACGGCGCCGAGCACCCGCAGGAACCCCTGCAGCGACCGGCTCCACGCCGACCCCAGGCTGGGCTGCTCACGCTGTTGTTCGTGGTCTCGGTGATCGGCACGTCCTGCTCGCGAAGCTCCACCTTGATCGTGGACTCCGCCACCTGGTTGTTGATGTACGTTGATCTGGCCCTGGAGCTGCTCGATCTGGAGCTGCACGCTGGTCGATCTGGTTGCCGAGGGCCAAGATCTCCGCAGGCGGTGGTGGCCTTGCTCTGCAGGCTCACCAGCCGCGCCTTCGTTCCCTGCACGATCGCCAGGCGCGCCTGGAGGTCGACGAACTGCGCGGTGACGTCCTGCCCCGTTGACGTCCTGATAGAGGATCTGCGCACCGGCGACCAGCGCCCATCGCGCGCAGCCGCAGCATGGCGTTCGTCGAAGTGCTTCGCCGGGATCCGCAGCGTGAACGTGCCGGTCTTCTCGTTCTGGGTGGAGGACGACAGCACCATCCCTCCGTTCGAGACGGCGATGCGCGTCACCGCCCGCTACGTGCTTCGGAACAGGCCTTGTCCGGCATGAGGATCCCGATCTGCCCGTCCCGCTCGATCTTCGACAGATCGGTCGGGGCCCCGGCGATCGAGGCATCCTGTGACGCCCGTGCCGGATCCTCCCAGGCTGTCCGGATCGGAGAAGGGGTCGGATCCGCCGAACGCGCCGGCACTGCGGTGCACCGGCGCCACCCCTGGTGCCGCCTTGGCGCGCTGGGCCGGAGGCGGAGCCCGGTTCGTTAGCGCCGTTGGGGAACGCCGCGGCCGGACGACTTCCGTGGGGTTCTGGGCGAGGAAGCCGATGCCGCCGGCGACCACCAGCAAGCCCACGATCGCGGCGGCGACGCCGCCCCAGTTCCATCCGCGCCGGGGATGGCGGCGCGGATCCGGGAAGCCATTCCGGGCGGATGCCTCCGGCGTGCTCGGTGGACCTCGCGCTCGTCGCTGCCGCGGCGTCGCGCAGATCGTCTTCGAGGAGTTGCAGGTAGCGGATGTCCGAGTTCATGCGTCGACCTCCGTGGCCAGTTCCATGCCCCGGGCCTGCAGGATGATCGCGACCTGGCGCAATCCGCGGCTCACGCGCTGACGGGCGTTGGCCTGGCTGCACGCAAGCGATCCGCCACCTCCGCGTAACTGAGGCCCTCGACCACGTGCAAGCGCATAGCGTCGCGTTGGGCGGGGCTGAGCGTTTCGAGCGCCTCGCACCAGCGCGTCGCGGATCGGTGCGAAGTCGATCAGCTCCTCGATGCGTTCGTAGTCCTCGGACGGGAGCTCGCGCTCGGGCATCCCCAGGCGCCGGCGGGCCGACGGCGTCGATCCTGCCGCTGCGGAAGAACCGGCCCAGCCGATGGCGGGCGATGCCGTAGAACCACGCCACGCCGTTCACCCCCTTGTCCGTATAGCTCCGCCGCGACGCGAACGCCTCGGCGAACGTCTCCGCGGTCAGCTCGGCCGCCGCCTCCGGGTCGAGCGTGCGCCGCGCGAAGTACCGCAACAGGTCCTCGGCGTGGCGCCGATAGAGCTCGGTGAACGCCTCGGGGTCCTCCCACGGAGTCGATCAGCAGCTGGCTGTCGGTGCGCTCATCCGGCGTGACACGCGTCTGTTCTCTCCTGACGGTCGCCTGGCTCGCGTCGGGGCCGCTGGTTGTCACGACCGACCATGCCTCGGGCGGCCCGTCCTGTGACATGGCTCTAGACGCATCCGTTGGGCAGGGGTTCCCGGGCGTGCGTGCTAGCGTGCCCGGTGGCCGACTCGTTCGCCTCGTCAGCACGCGCGCACCCGGGGGTTCAACCTGGGCTGCCGCGGTCGTTCACCGTGGCGGACGGACGGCTCGCGGGTGGCCTTCCTGCGCACTGCGGCCGGCGACACGCCCGCGGCCTCGCTGTGGGTCTACGACGTCGCCGAGGACCGCGAGCGCGTGGTCTTCGACCCGGCCGATGCCGGCGGAGGAGCGCATCACCGCCGCGGAGCGCGACCGGCGCGAGCGGGCCGGGGAGAAGCAGACGGGCGTCGTCGCCTTCGCCGCAGATCCGGCGTTGACCAGGCCTCCTTCGTGGTGGGCGAGCGGCTGTTCCTCGCCGACCTCACCACCGGCGACGTTCGCGAGCTCGCGCCCGCCGGGCCCGCGTTCGATCCGCGGCCCGATCCCTACCGGACGGCGGGTCGCCTACGTCGCCGGCGGCGCACTGCACGTGATCGATCTGGCCACGGGCGACGACGTCGAGTTCGCCGCCGATCCCGATCCCGACGTGCACTGGGGGCTGGCGGAGTTCATCGCGGCCGAGGAGATGGGCCGCCTCCGCGGGCTACTGGTGGGCGCCCGACGGCGAGCGGCTGCATCGCGGCCCGCGTGGATGAGCGCGCCGTTCGCACCTGGCACGTCTCCTCGCCCATCGACCCGGCCGCCGCGCCGCGCGCCGTGCGCTATCCGCAGACCGGCACCGCGAACGCCGACGTGTCAGCCTGCACGTTGTCGGGCATGGACGGATCGCGCGCGTCGAGGTGGAGTGGGATCGGTCGGCGTTCGAGTACGTGGCGGCGGTCGCACTGGTCCGGCGAGGGCGCGCCGCTCGCGCTGGTGCAGTCGCGCGACCAGCGCGACGTCCAGGTGCTGGCGATCGATCCCGTCTCCGGCGCCACCGAGGTGCCTGGGCAGACCGCGACGATCGCTGGACCGACGCTGACGCCCGGCGTGCCGGCGTGGCTCGTCGGGGGACGGCTGCTCACCGGCGGCGCATCGCGACGACACGCACTCGCTGCTGTTGGACGGCGAGGCGGTCACGCCGCCGGGCCTCGAGGTGGCCTCCGTGATCGACGTCGACGAGACGGTCATGTTCACCGGGACGCAAGAGCCCACGGAGATGCACGTTTGGCGCCTGGATCCGCGCGACGGACGTCCTCACTCGGCTCACGCGACGCTCCGGGGGTGCACAGCGCGGCGGCGGGCGGCGAGCTGACCGTGCTCGTCTCCGAGACGCCGCAGGAACCGCTCCCCACCGCCGTTCTGCGATGCGACGACGAGCCGATCCACACGTTCGCGCGCTTCGCCGAGACGCCGTCGATCCTGGCGCGCGCCGACGTTCGTGCTCCCTGGGGCCGCAGCGAGCTGCAGCGACGGCGGTCCTCACGCCGGGCGGCGCGGAGCCCTCCGGCCCGCTGCCCGTCCTGCTGGATCCGTACGGGGGTCCGGGTCATGCACGCGTCAGGAAGACGTCCCGGGGACATCTGGAGTCGCAATGGATCGCCGACCAGGGATTCGTCGTGCTCGTGACGGACGGGCGGGGCACGCCGAACCGCGGCGTCGCCTGGGAGCAGTCGGTGTGGCACGACTATCTCGACCCTGCGCTCCAGGACCAGGTGGAGGCGCTGCACGTCGCCGCCGAACGCCTCGGGTTCCTCGACCTGTCGAAGGTCGCGATCCGCGGATGGTCCTACGGCGGCGCCCTCGTGTGCGCGGCGCTGCTGCGACGACCGGACGTGTTCCACGCGGGGATCGCGGGGGCGCCCGTCACCGACATGCGGCTGCTACGACACCCACTACACGGAGCGCTACCTGGGGCTGCCGCAGGAGCAGCCCGAGGCCTACGAGCAGCTCCGACCTGGTGAAGGATGCCGCGGCGCTGCGCGGCGAGCTGTTCATCCTGCACGGGATCGCCGACGACAACGTCTACGTCGCCCATTCGCTGCGCATGTCGAAGGCGCTGATGGAGGCACGGTCGCCGTCACTCGATGATCCCGCTCTCGGGCATCACGCACCGTCCCACCGACGAGGCCGCGGCCGAGAACATGCTGAAGATCGAAGTGGAGTTCCTACGCCGCGCGCTCGATCTGCCCGTCCCAGAGGACCGAGGGCTAGCCCGCTAGACTCGAGCGCGAAGCCCTGCGGGCCGGGAGCGAGCGCGTGCCCATCATCGTCCAGAAGTACGGGGGGACCTCGGTCGGGTCCGTCGAGCGGATCCAGGCCGTGGCCGATCGCGTCGTGCACGCGCGAGAGGACGGCAACGACGTCGTCGTCGTCGTCTCCGCGATGGGTGACAGCACCGACGAGCTCTTGGGCATGGCGCACCGGATCGCTCCGACCCCTGAGCCGCGCGAGCTGGACATGCTGCTCACGGCGGGAGAGCGCATCGCGATGTCCCTGCTCGGGATCGCGATCAACGCACGCGGGTGCCGCGCCGCCAGCTACACGGGATCGCAGGCGGGGATCATGACGGACACCCATCACGGCGCCGCGAAGATCGTGGAGATCCGCCCAAGGAGGATCATCGAGGCGCTCGGCGCGGGCAACGTGGTGATCGTCGCGGGCTTCCAAGGGTTGTCGAGCTCGTCCTATGAGATCACCACGTTGGGGCGCGGTGGGTCGGATACGACGGCCGTGGCGATGGCCGCGGCCCTGGGGGCCGAGGCGTGTGAGATCTACACCGACGTCACCGGGGTGTTCACGACGGACCCTCGGACGGTGTCGGGCGCCCGCAAGATCTCCAGCATCTCCTACGAGGAGATGCTGGAGCTGGCTGCCGCCGGCGCCCGGGTCCTTTCGGCGCGGTCCGTCGAGTACGCTCGGCGCCACGGCGTGCGCATCCACGTCCGGTCCTCGTTCGATGAGATGGACGGCACGTGGGTGCAGGAGGTGGATGAGACGTTGGAAGGCGTCCTGATCTCGGGCGTGGCGCTCGATGTGGACGAGGCGAAGGTCACGCTCGAGCGGGTTCCCGACCGACCGGGCGTCGCTGCCACGGTGTTCAAGTCGATCGCGGACGACGGCATCAGCATCGACATGATCGTCCAGAACGTCTCGCACGCGGGCGCCACGGACCTGTCGTTCACGGCTCCGTCGGCCGACATCCCCCGGATCCGAGGCGTGATGGAGCGGGTCGTCAAGGAGGTCGGGGCGGAGCGGTTCACGCTGGACGACGCCATCGCGAAAGTGTCGATGGTCGGCGCGGGGATGAAGACCCACCCCGGCGTGGCCGCCGATATGTTCGACGCGCTGGCCACGGCGGGGATCAACATTGAGATGATCTCGACGTCGCCGATCCGCATCTCGTGCGTCATCCGCAAGGACGACGGCGCGCACGCCGTACAGGTGATCCACGACCGTTTCGGCCTCGACGATGCCGGGTCCCTCGCCGACCCGAGCCCGTCGTCCCCAACCGCCTAGGCCCCGCCCAGCAGCCGCCATCCGTAGGCGGAGGCTCGTCCCCGACCGGCCCCGGACCCGCTGGTAGGGTGACTCAACCATGAAGGTCGCGGTCGTCGGAGCCACCGGAGCCGTCGGCAGGGAGATGACCCGCATCCTCCAGGAGCGGAACTTCCCGGTCGAGGAGTTCGTCCCGCTTGCGTCCCTGCGCTCGGCGGGAACCTTCGTCCGGTTCCGTGATGAGGACCACGCGGTCCGCGAACTTTCGCTCGACGCACTGCGTGGTGTGGATGTGGCGCTCGTGAGTGCGGGCGCGGCCGTCTCGCGGACGTTCATGCCGCAGGCCGCGGAGATGGGCGTGACGTGCATCGACAACTCCTCGGCGTTTCGGATGGATCCGGCCGTGCCGCTGTCGATCCCCGAGGTGAACCCTGAGGCGCTCGAGGGCGCGCCCAGGATGATCGCGGTGCCCAACTGCACCACCATCACCGCCATGCTGGCGATAGCCCCGTTGCATCGCGCGGCGGGGCTCACATCCCTCGTGATGTCGTCCTACCAATCCGTGAGCGGCGCGGGTCATCGCGGAATCAGCGAGTTGCTGGAGCAGGTGGAGAAGCTCCGCGGCGACGAAGAGTCGCTCGCGCACCCGATCCACGAAGCGCTGCCGGCCGGCGATCTGTTCGGCAAGACGATCGCCTACAACGCCGTCGCGAAGGTGGGCGAGTTCGAGGAGGACGGCTATACCGGTGAGGAGTCCAAGATGATGGCCGAGCCGCGCAAGATCCTGGGCCTCCCCGACCTGCCGGTCGTGGCGACGAGTGTCCGTGTCCCGTTGGTCGTGGGCCACGGGGTGTCCCTCCACGCGGAGTTCGCACGTCGGATCTCCGTGGCGGAGGCCCGCGGCGCGATCGACGCAGCGCCGGGCGTGGAACTGCGCGACGATCCCGCGAACGGGATCTACCCGAGCCCGCTCGACGCTGCCGGAGGGGACGTGGCGCTCGCAGGCAGGATCCGTCAGGTCCGTGGGCGCGACGACGCGCTGGTGCTGTTCAGCTGCGCGGACAACCTCCGCAAGGGCGCGGCGCTCGACGCCGTGCAGATCGCCGAGCACCTGTTCCGATAACCGCGGGTTCACTCACGAACTCGACCTGTGCGCACGGTCACGACGCCTCGCGATCCGACAGCGGCGCGAGTCAGTTGTCGTCGACGGGTTGACCGCCTGGGGTGACCTCGTCGGTGAGGGGCTTGACGAACCAGGTTCCGTAGTCGCTCCAACCCTCACGCGCATAGAAGGCCATCGTCGCGTCGCGCCAGGACGCCGTCACGAGCGCCATCCGGAAGCAGCCACGCTTACGCGCGAGCTCCTCCGCGGCCCTGAGCAACCTCGTGCCGACACCGGTTCCGCGCGCGCGCTCGGTGACGACGATGTCGTTCACCCGCGCCTGCGGCCGGTGATCGCCCAGGCGCTGGTGATACTCCATGTCCGCGACACCGACGACCTCGCCGCCGACGACCGCCACGAGTGTGACGCTGTCCAGACGTCGCAGGTGGCCGCCGAACTGCATGCGATGCGTGGGGTCCGCGGCCGTGCCGTCGGCGACGCCGCGTCCCAGCTCCACCAGCAGGCCCGCCACCGCGGGCCAGTCGTCCTGCCTCGCGAAGCGGACGGTGACCTCCGCGCTCATCAGAAGAAGAACGGGCACCATGGATCGGGACCCGCGAGCATGGAGCCGAGTCCCTCGACCGCCGGATCGCCGATGTCCAGGTAACCCAGGCGCACGGCGTCGTGCGCGCGCAGGTAGCCGCTGAACATCGCGCTCAGGGCGCCGATGGGAACGGGCCGTCGTCCGGCGTCCGCACGGCTCACCTTCGCCGTGCCATCGCGCACCTCGATCCGCCAGGGCCCGGCGTTCTGCGGGAAGAGGGGGTCGTTCACGGCGAGGGTCGCGGTCGCCTCGACGGCCGGGTAACCGCGTCCCTCGAACGCCGTCGGCACGTCGAGCAGCCGCAGCATCCAGTCGTGGCGGAACGGCCGCTCGACGAACGTATCCAAGGCTGTGAGCGCGGTCGCGTCCATCGGCGGTCCCGCCCACTGCAGCCACTTGCCCAGCCCGCGGAACCCTCGGAAGTAGCTCAGGAGAGCCTCCCATGCCGGTCCCGTGGTCGCGAACAACATGTGGCAGGACAAGCCGAACGCAACGTCGAGCGGACCCGGGTCGTCCTCCCGGGAGAAGGACGCGAACCCGGTGATCCGGTCGTCTTCGTACACCACGACCGCGCGCATCGAATCGACACCGGCGCGTTCGAACATCCGGTCCCGCCAGAAGGCGTCGTCGGAGGGCTCCACGGGCCCCGACTGCGGACGCACCCACTCACGGAACGCCGCGCGCACGCCGGCGACGTCGCGGTCCGCCTCGGCCAGGGTGACGCCCAAAGCCCGCTCACGCCGCGACGGGAGGGCCTCAAGCGGGAGCCGATGCTCCAGGAAGGCACCCGCCAGTTCGTAGCCGAGTTTGCGATACGGTCCCAACACGGCGGGGAACAGGGCCGTGAGGGGGTCACCACGGTCGCGCGCGGCTCGGAGCAGCGACTCGACGCAGGTCGTCGCGAGCCCCTTCGAACGGTGCTCGGGGAGCGTCGTCACACCCCAGATCCCGCTGCACCCCAAAGGTTCTCCACCGAACCACTGACGGAACCGGAACTCGCCCGCGGTCGCCACCACGCGCCCGCCCTCCAATGCCACCCGGAGGTCTTCGAGTCGGTAACTCGGCGCTCGCATCTTCGCGCGCTCGATGGGGAAGTTCATCGAGGTGGCCAGGACCTCCGCGATCTGGTCGCGGTGGTGTTCCTGCGGGACCTGAACGCGGTCCATCAGAACGGGCACCGGCAGGGCAGTCCTTGGCACTTGGGGCAGCCGTTCGCGTAGCGGCGCATCACGACGTCCAGGTCCACGTCCTGCAGGTTCGCAAGTGACGCGAGCCATGCCAGCACGTCGGAGAACTCCAGCTGCAGGTTGTCCCGCTCGCCCTTGCGGAGGGCTCGCGCGAGCTCGCCCACCTCCTCGGTGAGCCACCGGAACGTGGCGTCGGGGCCGCGCACGCGATCGCGCTCCCCGTAGGTGTCCCGCATGACCGTCTGCAGCTCCCCCAGCTCCATGACGGGGGAGTCTAGCGCCGGGCTCCGCGCCCCAGAAAGTTCACCGCCGGGAGTGGCGCCGGGTAGGCCGGGACACGCCCGTCCTAACGGGAACTTGGGGCTTGTCTACCGATCGGTAGACGGGCATAATCTGCCGCATGGTAGAGAACGGGAGGAGGGCTCCCGGCTCGATCGTGGAGCGGCTCGCGGGGAAGCGGATCCTGTTGACGGGGGTCACTGGCTTCCTCGCGCAGGTGGTCTTCGAGCGGCTGCTCGCCGACTTCCCCGACACCCGTGTCCTTCTCTTGGTGCGGTCCCAGACGGCCGCCACGAGCCGCCAACGCGTCGAGTACATGTTGCGCAAGCCGGCCTTCGACGCCTTGCGCGACCGCGTGGGCAACGAAGGGCTCCTGGCGCTTCTGGATGAACGGGTGGAGGTGATCGACGGCGACTTCGGGCGGGGCGTTCCCGAGATCCCCGACGGCATCGACGTCGCGTTCCACTCGGCCGCCGCCGTCAGCTTCGACCCGCCCATCGACGAGGGGTTCCAAACCAACCTGCGAGGGGCCGTGAACCTGTACCGCGGCGTCCTCGAGGGCGGCTCCAGACCGAGCATCGTGCACGTCTCCACCGCTTACGTCGCGGGGGTGCGCAAAGGGGTGATCCCGGAGGGCCCCCTGGAGCATCGCGTCGATCACCAGCAGGAGCTCCGGTTGGCCCTGCAGGCGCGCGGCGACGTCGAGGCGGGCTCCCGCACGCCGGAGATGCTCGGCGCGTTCCTCGCGAGGGCGCGAAAGGAGCACGAGCGAGCGGGCCCCAGCACGGTTGCCGAGGATGCCGAGGAGCGGCGGCAGCGTTGGGTCACCAAGCGACTGGTTGAGTACGGGCGGATGCGCGCTCGCTCGCTGGGATGGCCCGACGTCTATACGTTCAGCAAGGCGATGGGAGAGCGGGCCGTCGAGGAGCTCGCGGCCGCCGAGAACCTCCCGCTCAGCATCGTGCGGCCTTCCATCATCGAGTCGGCCTACCTCCACCCCGCGCCGGGGTGGATCGACGGGTTCAAGATGGCCGACCCAATCATCCGCGCTTACGGACTCGGACAGATCCCGGAGTTCCCGGGCATCCCGGAGGGGATCGTCGACATCATCCCGGTGGACTTCGTGGTGAACGCGCTGCTCGCGGTGGCGGCGACGCCTCCAGCGCCGGGGAAGGCGCATCACTACAACGTCAGCTCCGGCTCTCGGAACCCCCTGCGCTTCTACGAGCTCTACGAGTGGGAGCGCGAGTACTTCGAGGAACACCCGCTGCCCGAGCGCGGCCGAGGCGAGCACAAGGTCCCAGACTGGGACTTCCCGGGCAACCTGAAGGTCGAACGCATGCTGCGGCGCGCCGAACGCCTCACCGATGTCGCGGAGCAGGTCGTGACCCACCTGCCGAAGTCGAAGTTGATGCGCGATGCCGTGCGGCGTCTTGATCGCGACAAGGCGCAGGTGGATTTCATCAAGCGGTACAGCGACCTCTACGGGATGTACACGGAGACCGAGGTCGTCTACACGGACGATCGCACGTTCGCGTTGTATGCGTCCCTGAGTGAACAGGACAAGGCCATGTTCCCGTTCGACGCCGCCATGATCGACTGGAAGTACTACCTCAAGGACGTGCACTCGCCGGCCGTGACGCAGAGCTTGCGCGAACTGTCGAGGCGCGATCGCGACCGGCCCAAGGTCCAGATCCGCGAGCGCGAGCAACCCGTCGTCGCCGTATTCGACATGGAGGGGACGATCATCACCTCCAACGTCGTGGAGTCCTACGTTTGGACGAGGATGGCGGACCTGCCGCCCGACGAGTGGCCAAGGGAGCTCGTGAGCGTCTTCAGCCGGATCCCAGGCTACCTGCAGATCGATCGGCGCGACCGCGGCGATTTCCTGCGAACGTTCTTCCGCCGCTACCAAGGCGCGAGCGTCGAGGGGATCGATCGCCTGGTGGCGGATCACGTCGGCGAGTTCATGCTGCAGAAGACGAGCGCGGCCTCGATCCGGCGGGTGCGCGAGCATCGCGCGGCGGGGCATCGCACGATCCTGATCACCGCGGCGGCGGAGCCGTTCGTGCGGCCGCTCGCGCCGCTGTTCGACGTGGTGATCGGCGCCGAGCTGCAGGCGAAGGACGGGCGCTACACGGGCTATATGTCGCAGCCACCGCTCGTCGGGGAGGCGCGGGCCGCATGGTTGAGGCGATACGCCAGTCTGGAGGCCGTCGACCTCAGGCATTCGTACGCATACGCGGACTCGTACAGCGATCTCCCGCTCCTGCGGGCGGTGGGCAACGCCGTGGCGGTGTCCCCCGACGCCTCGCTCTACCGATACGCCCGCCGCCGCCGCTGGCCGATCGAGGAGTGGGGGATGTCGAAGGGCATGCCGCGCGTGCGCTTCCCCAAGCCCCGCGATCCGATGCGGAGCGTGCGCTGATGGCCCTGTCGTTGGAGCTGTACCGCAGCGCGCCCAGGTTCCTGACGGCGCGCGCGGTCGGGAGCCGCGCACCCGGCCTCGTCGCCGGTCCACTCGCGCCCATCCGCCTGTCCACCCGACCCGACCCCGCGCCGATGCACGAGGGCTGGGTGCGCGTGAAGCCGCTGCTCGCCGGGATCTGCGGCAGCGACCTGTCCACGATCGCCGGCAGGTCCTCCTTCTACTTCTCGCCGCTCGTCTCGCTGCCGTTCGTGCCCGGGCACGAGGTGGTGGGGGAGCTGTTGGACGATGCCGGGCCCGATCTGCCCGCCGGACATCGCGTCGTTCTGGCGTCCGTGCTCGGATGCGCCGCGCGCGGGCAACGTGAGCTTTGCCCGAACTGTGCCGCCGGCGACTACGGCCGTTGCGATCGTGTCACCGTGGGGGACCTTAAGCCCGGCCTGCAGACCGGGTTCTGCTCCGACACCGGCGGTGGTTGGAGCCGGCTCATGTTGGCGCACCGCTCCCAGCTCTGGGCGGTCCCCGACGGCATGGACGAGCGGACCGCCGTACTGATCGAACCGCTCGCCTGCGCGATCCATGCGGCCTTGCGCGCACGGGTGAGCGAAGGCGACACCGTCCTGGTGGCCGGCGCCGGCACGGTGGGTCTGTTGACCTTGATCGCGCTTCGGCGATTCTCGCATCCCGGTCGCGTCATCGTGGCCGCCAAACATCCGCGTCAGCGCGCGGCGGCCTCGAGTGCGGGGGCCGACGACGTCGTGCGACCCGAACACGCGCTCAAGGCCGTCCGCCGTGCCGGTCATGCCGTCAAGCTCACGCCCGATCGAGGGATGGAGTTCCTGTTAGGCGGGGTCGACGTGGCCCTGGAGTGCACGGGATCGGCGAGCGCCCTGGACCTGTGCCTGCGCAGCACGCGCGCGGGGGGCCGCGTCGTGGTGAGCGGGATACCCGGCTCGGGCGCCGACCTCACACCGCTGTGGTTCCGCGAGCTCGAGCTCGTCGGGGCCTACACGAGCGGGATGGAGGAGGTCGGCGACGGGCGACGGCACGCGTTCGCTCTGGCGCTCGAGCTCGCGAACGGCCTCCCGACGTTGGATCAACTCGTCGGTGCGACCTACCCGCTCGACCGATGGCGCGAGGCGATCGACCACGCGATGTCGGCAGGGCGGCTCGGAACATTCAAGGTGGCGTTCGCGCCGCAGGAACCCTAGTCGCGAAGGAGCAGTACATGCCCAGACCCGGATTCGTGCTCGAAGTTGACGAGCGGACGCCTCCGCTCCTCGTGCACCAGGGCGAGGGATTCCGCATGCAGAAGTTCCCGCTCGGCACGCGCGTGGTGTACCCGCCGGATCCGCTGCCGGGCGTGAAGGACGTCAACGAGGCGATCCGCCATGCGCTGATGCACCCGGTGGGCGACTCCTCGCCGCTGTCAGAGCTCCTCACCGACGGCATGAAGCTCACGATCGCCATCGACGACATCTCCCTGCCGCTTCCCCCGATGGCGACGCCGGACATCCGCCAACGCGTGCTGGAGCACGTCATCGAGCTGGCGGCAACCAAGGGCGTCGAGGACCTCGAGCTGATCGTCGCCACCGCGCTGCACCGGCGCATGACGGCCGATGAGATCAAGCGGGCGGTGGGCGAGCGTGTGTTCCGTTCCTTCTGGCCGAACCAGCTCTCCAACTTCGACGCGGAGGCCCCGGACGCGCTCACGCACATCGGCGTCACGGATCAAGGGGAAGACGTGGAGATCAGCAAGCGGGCGGCCGAGTCCGACCTCATCGTCTATGTGAACATCAACCTCGTCGCGATGGACGGTGGCCACAAGTCGGTCGCCGTGGGGCTCGCGGGCTACCGTTCCTTGAAGCATCACCACAACGTCGAGACGATGCTGCATTCACGGTCCTACATGGACCCGCGCGAGGGTCAAAGCGCGATCAACGACTCCGTG
Source organism: uncultured Actinomycetes bacterium (assembly GCA_963850315.1). GTDB lineage: Bacteria > Actinomycetota > UBA4738 > UBA4738 > HRBIN12 > JAOUEA01. The sequence goes on along the minus strand of CAWKKN010000006.1, from coordinate 386,886 downwards.
GTCCGGATGGGAAGGCTGCTCGCGGCGAGCGGGGTCAAGGTCTTCCAGATCGAGACCACGCTCAACAGCGACACGTTCCCGAAGAACCTCGGGTTCCTCAACAAGCGTGAATGGGAATGGAGCGCGTACGACCAGGCGCTGATGTTGGCGGCGAAGAAAGGGAACGAGCTCGCGCCGCCCCGTGCGCGCCGCGAGCTCTACCGCAGGATCGAGGCGCCGTACAAGCTCACCGGGATCAACGCCGGTGAGGTGGAGGCCGTCCACGAGCGTACGATGGCGAACCTTCACCGCCAGCAATTGGTCGAGGTGAGCGGTCAGTCCGATGTCCTGATCATGGGCCTGCCCTACCTCGGGCCGTACAACGTGAACTCGATCCTCAATCCCATCTTGGTGCACTGCCTGGGACTCGGCTACCTCTTCAACATGTACCGGAACAAGCCGCTCGTGAAGCAAGGCGGCGTCGTGATCATGTACCACCCGGTCCCGTGGGAGTTCCACCAGATCCACCACCCGAGCTACATCGACTTCTTCGAGGAGGTCCTCGCCGAGACCACGGACCCCAAGACGATCGAGTCGAAGTTCGAGGAGCGCTACGCCACCGATCCGTGGTACGTGCACCTCTACCGGACGAGCCATGCGTACCACGGCGTGCACCCGTTCTACATGTGGTACTGGGGCGCGCACGGCCGGGACCACGCCGGCGATGTGATCTTCGTTGGGGGGGAACCGAAGTCGGTGGCGCGCCTGGGCTACCGCCGCGCCGACTCCCTGCGCGACGCTCTGGAGATGGCGAAGGACACCGTGGGCTCGAGTCCCGTCGATCACCTACTTCCACGCGCCGCCTGTGATGATCGCGGACGTGTCATGAGCGGGATCCGCGACGAGCTGAAGACCATGGCCGAAGGCTTCCGCTGGGGGCGCCGCCCCCTCATCCCGCGCGATGCCGAGCCGTTCGCGCCTGAGCCCTCGGACCACGCGTTCCCCACCGATTGGGCTCGCACCGAGGCAGGAACCGCTGCACGGCAGGTAATCCTGAAGACGATCATCGGGCCGATGCTCCGTAACGAGATCACGATGCGCGTGCACGGCCTCGAGAGGCTCCAGCGGGTCCCGGGGCCCGTGATCTTCTACTCGAACCACACCAGTCATCTGGACGCCACGATCATCATGACATCGCTGCCTGAGCGCTGGAGGTCCAAGACCGCGGTGGGGGCCGCCCGCGATTACTTCTTCGACGTGTGGTGGCGCCAGGCCTTCACCGCGCTCGTGTACGGAGGCTTCCCGATCGACCGCGCGAAGGGCGGGCGCGGGCTCGGTGACGAAAGCTCGGGAGCTGTTGGACGATGGCTGGAGCCTGGTGGTGTTCCCGGAGGGCGCCCGATCGCCGGACGGCCACGCGCAACGGTTCCGTCACGGAACCGCGCGCCTGTGTATCGAGGCCGGCGTGGGGGCGGCACCGATCGGCATCCGGGGCGCCTTCCAGGCCTGGCCGAAGGGGACCAACTGGCCCAAGCCGGGGCGGCCGCCGGTGAGCGTGCGCTACGGCTCCCCCATCTACCCGCAGGACGGGGAGACGCATCAGGCCTTCTCGCAACGGATGACCCAGGCGGTGGCGGTCATGCTCGACGAGGATCGCACCACGTGGTGGGAGGCGCTGCATCGTGCCGAGCACGGGGAGACGCCGGCGATCAGCGGTCCCCAGGGCCCACGCTGGCGCCGGACGTGGGAGGGCTCACGCCCGGTCCCGCGGCGCGCCCCGGACCGGACCTGGAAGTAACCACCGATGCCCCGTACCGGTGGCGAGCAGCGGAAGGTGGCGATCGTCTCGGAGGCGATCCACCAGTTCGGCCGCGACGGGTACCGGGGCGCCAGCATCGAGAACATCGCGATCGCGGTGGGTGTGCGCAAGCAGACGCTCCTGTACTACTTCCCCAACAAGGACGCCCTCCTCGAGGCGTGCCTGTCGTCGGCGGGAGAGCGGCTCGCCTTCGAGATCGCGCGGGCGCTGGAGGGTGCGGAGAGTTACTGGGACCGCGCCGAGGCGGTGATCCATGCGGTGTTCGGTCTGGCGGGCGAGTGGCCGGAGTTCCCGATGTTCGTGCGGGAGGCGGCCAGGTTGGGTCCCGACGCGTTCGATCGCTTCGCCGGCGTGCTGGGGCCCTGCGCACGCGCGCGATCGATTTCCTGCAGACCGGGATGGACCAGGGTGAGATCCGCAAGCAGGATCCCGCACTGCTGCTGTTCACGCTGTACACGGCGGTAGTCGGCTCGCTCACCGAGGCGAGCGTGCTCAACGCCGTCGTGGGAACCAACAAGAGCCGACAGTCGTTGCGCATCCGGGAGCGCGAGGTCGTGGGGTTCGTGAAGGCGGCTCTCCAGCCGCCCGAGTAGCGGTCACGGCAACGGGGGGAACGGCGCCGAAAGATCCGCCAGCACGTGGTCGGCACCGGCGGCGCTGAGTTGGGCTTCCGTGTACTCGCCGGTAGCCACCGCCACCGACGTCGCGCCCGCACCGTGTGCGGCCTCGACGTCGCGGGGGGTGTCGCCCACGACGAAGACGTGGCTGTGGTCCGGGGGTGGCCGAGCAGCGCCGCCGCCCTGACGATGGCCATGTGCGTCAGCCCGACCCGGTCGGCCGAGTCGGTCGCGTACCCACCGAAGGGGAAGTACCGGTTGAGGTGGGCGCGCTCGATCTTGATGCGGGCGGCACCTTCCACGTTGCCCGAGACGAGACCGAGTACCGTCCGAGCTGCGAGAGGTTCCTCAAGAGGTCGACCACCCCGGGCAACACGCGGTACCCCTCCGAGGCCGCCACCTCTTCCGGCAGAGTCACGCACGTACGCCATGATCAGGTCCGCGAGCTCCCCGCTCTCGAGGGTCGCGTCCCAGCGTTCCGACGAACGTCTGGCGCGCCACCACCGGATCGGTCATCCCGACTTCACTGAAGTGGGTGATGTCACCCGGGATCCCGTACACCTCCTGGAACGCGCGCTTCCAACTGCGTGCGCCCGCTCCACCCGTGTCGATCAGCGTGCCGTCGATGTCGAACAGGACGGCGGTGCGGGCGACCACGGCGGCTCAGCCGAGCATCAGGAGTAGAACTCGACGATGAGTCGTTCCTCGACGCGGACGGGCAGCGGTACCTCGTCGCGCGCGGGCTCGCGGACGAGCGTGCCCGAGCCCTCCTCCTTGTTGCGGTACAGATACGAGCGGCGGGTCCGCGGTGATCTCGAGGGACTCGTGCACCGACACGAAGTTCTTCGCTTTCGCGGACAGCTCGATGACCTGCCCCCCCTTCACGCGTGCGCTGGGCACGTTGATGCGCTTGCCGTCCAGACGCACGTGCCCATGCGATACCAGCTGCCGGGCCTGCGACGTCGTGAGCGCGAACCCCAGACGGAGTACGACGGTGTCCAGACGTGTCTCGAGCTGGCGGATCATCTCCTCGCCGGTGACGGCCTTGGAGCGCGAGGCGCGGTCGTAGTACGCGCGCATCTGCTTCTCGCCGATGCCGTAGATCGCGCGGAGTTTCTGCTTCTCGACCAGACGCGTCTGATACTCGGAGATCCGCTTGCGTCCGCGCCCGTGCTGACCGGGCGGGTACGGGCGCTTGAGGGCGGGGCAGTTCGGCCGTCCGCAGAGCGGCTCGCCGACCCTGCGGCACGTGCGGTGTTTCGGTCCAAGCTTGTCCATGCGTCCATCCTGTCGGCCCTGGAGAGGTCCTCGGGTGTTCCCGCTGGCCAGGGCGACGGGGCCGGAACAACCCCTGACCGTGAAGCGACACCGGACGATCGTGGTGCCCTGCGGGGACTCGTGCCCGGAGAAGAAGAATCTACCAGTTGCCCCGACGGGTCACGCCGCCGGTAGGCTCCCGATGTGGACGTAAGCCGCGATCGTGCCGTCGCCTCGGTGCTGGGACTCGCGATCGGCGACGCGCTCGGAGCACCGTTCGAGTTCTGCCGAAGCGCCGACGTTCCGGACCCGCTCCCTGCCTTCACGCGGCCCTGGATGGGGATGCCGCCCGGGACGTGGACCGACGACACCGCCATGGCCCGCAACCTGTGGCTGAGCCTGATCGCGCATCGTGGCGAGCTCGACACCGACGACGTGCTCGCCCGACACGTGGCCTGGCTCAGGACCGGGCCCCCTGACGTGGGCAGTCTCACGCGCCACGTGCTGTCACGTGCCGCAGCGGGGGCGGCCGACGCCGCACGCGAGTACGTGGAACGACGCGGCCCCGAGGTGAGTGCCGGCAACGGGTCGGTCATGTACTGTGCGCCGCTCGGCGTGGTGCACGCCGCAACACCGGAGCGGCTCGACGAGCTTGCGCCCGCGTTGTCGGCCCTCACGCATTGGGACGCCCGTTGTCGGACCGCGTGTCTCGCGGTGACGCGGACCGCGGCCGGCCTTGTCCGAGGTGAGGATCCGCAGACGGCGGTCCTCGACGCCGTCACGACCGTCGCCGACCGGGAAGGTGGGGAGGAGTTGGAGTATCTGGTGGAGCGAGGCCGGCCGCGCCCGGCCGGTCGACGGCCCCGACATGGGCTTCAGCCTGTTCACCGCCGGGCTCGCGCTCCAGGTGGCGGGCGAAGGCCGCGGCTTCGAGGACGGGCTGCGCTACATCGTGAGCTTGGGCGGCGACACGGACACGAACGCGGCGGTGGCGGGTGCGTTGCTGGGTGCCGCCCGAGGCACCGTCGGCTTGCCACCGACGTGGCTCGCACGTCTGGCGGACAGGGATGAGCTCACCCGGGAGGCCCTGTCGCTCGCGTCCCTGTTGGGGGAAGCTCAGTCGTCCGCGCCGGCCGCGACGTACTCGTCGTCGGGGCCCTCGAGTCGCCGTGCGACGCCCGCGCCCACCAACTCGGCGAGCACCTGGGTCGTGAGCGCCAGCGAGATCCCGAAGCGGGAGGCGAGGGCCTCGCGCGTCCACACGTCGTGCGGAGCGCGCCGGAACGCGTGCCCGATCGTCTGACGGGCATAGGCCTCAGGGGATTCCAGTTCGGCCTGCATCGGCGCACCTCCTGCGGGTCGGCGGAACGAGCACGGCCGCCGCCGCCGCGAGCAGTCTCGTGCCGAGGCGGCGGTTCTGGAACCCCTCGAGGGCAACGTTGGCTGAGCGTTCGGCGTACGTTCATCAGCTTCATGCCTCGGGGGCCAGTCCGTGTGACGCCCTGGGCCCGGCGTATCCCGTAACGTCCGCGATGCCGGTGAGACGGTACCGACCGGACGCGGTGAGGAGCCCACGTGGCGGAGATCACGATCTACGGAGCGAGCTGGTGCCCCGACTGCCGTCGCGCGAAGAAGTTCCTATCGGATCAGCGGATCGACTTCGCGTGGCACGACATCGAGACGCACCCCGAACTCCTGATGGAGGTGCAGTCCCGCAACGACGGCAGGAACATCATCCCCACCGTCGTCTTCCCCGACGGCTCGCATCTGTCCGAGCCGACCAACGAAGAACTGGCGCAGAAGTTGGGGATCCAGCGTGAGGCGATGCAGCATGGCTACGACCTCATCGTCATCGGGGGCGGCCCCGCCGGGCTCACCACGGCGATCTACGCAGCCCGCGAGAACCTCGAGACCCTGCTGATCGACTCGTTGGGCCTGGGCGGTCAAGCCGGGGTCACCGAGCGACTCGACAACTACCCGGGATTCCCCGATGGGATCGGCGGAGCCGAGCTCGCCGACCGCTTCGTGCGGCAGGCCCAGCGCTACGGTGTGGAGATGCTCCAGGCGCTGAGCGTGACGGGGATCAGGCAGGAAGGTCTGCACGGGCTCGAGGTCGACACGGCGACCGGCGCCCACTACGACGCCCGCGCCGTCCTCATCGCCACCGGTTCCACCTACCGGCGCACGAACGCCCCGGGCGAGGGCGATCTCATCGGTGCGGGCATCCACTTCTGCGCGACCTGCGACGGACCCTTCTACAAGGGGTCCAAGCAACTGATGGTGGTCGGTGGCGGCAACAGCGGACTGGAGGAGGGGCTGTTCCTCACGCAGTTCACCGACAAGGTCACGGTGCTGGAGCATGGGACCCAGCTCAAGGGGTCGCGGATCCTGCAGGACAAGGTGATGAACCACCCCCGGATGGAGGTGCTCCTGCACCACGACGTGAAGGAGTTCCGCGACGACGGCAGCGGGAGACTCGGCGCCGTCCTGGTCGAGGATCGCGTGAGCGGTGCCACCACGGAGCATCATCCCGCCGGCGTCTTCGTCTTCATCGGCTTGGACCCGAACAGCTCGTTCCTGAAGGACACCGTGAAGCTCGATCGGTACGGCTTCGTGACGACGGAACCCGGCTCGTGCGCGACGAGCGCGCCCGGGGTGTTCGTGGCCGGCGACGTTCGGCAGGGCTCCACGAAGCAGCTCGCGTCCGCGGTGGGGGAGGGCGCCGCGGCTGCCGTCGCGATCCGAGGCTACCTCGATCGCATGGACGCGCGTGAGGAAGGGGAGGGTTCGCTCTGATGGAGCCGGATGAGATCTTCGCGTTGATCGTGAAGGCCGACGAGAAGCTGAAGTACGCCACGGCGGCTCGAGGCGATGTGCGGGCGAAGCAGGCGGCCGAGTTGCTCGCTCAGGCCCAGCGTGAGGCGGAGGCGATCGGCAACGAGTCGCTCGTCCAACAGGTGAAGGTCCGTCTCGCGGACCTCGAGGCGATCATCACCGGCCCCTGAACGCCGCAAGGAGCGCATCGCGCTGCGTGGCGGGCACGTCTTCCGGCGTGAGCGTGCCGGTGATCAAGATCGTGCGGCGGAGCTGATCGAGCGCGTTGCTGCAGCCATCGCAGTCCGCGAGGTGCGCGTCGATCGCCGCGCGCCGCGCGGGGGGGATCGCATCCTCAAGGTAGTCGGTGAGCAGTTCCACCAGCTCCCGGCAGACCACGTCGCCACGCAAACTCATGCCCGCTCCAGGTACTCATCGAGCGCCCGGCGCACCTTTGCCCGGGCGCGGTGCAGCAGCACCCGCTGATTGGTCTCCGTCAGGTCCAGCGCGTTACGGACCTCCTCGGAGGACCACCCCGCCACGTCGTGCAGACGGATCACCGCGGACTGCAGCGGGGGCAGCTCTTCGATCGCTTCCGCCACCACGGCCCGCGTCTCGGCGGAAAGGAGCCGGTCTTCGGGGAGTCCGCGCCAATCGTGCGGCAGGCTGGACCACACCCCCGGGCGATCGCTCCACGGCCCCAGGAACGATGCCGCGTCCCAGGCGGGGGCCTCCAGGTCGTCGCCGGCGAGCGCCGCGAACGGCACGCTGCGCCCCTCCCGCTGTCCTCGGGTCTTTGCGATGTTCGTGAGGATGCGGAAGATCCACGTGCGCAAGGACGAGCGCCCCTCGAAGCGATCGAGGCCCTTCAGCACGCCGACCCAGGCGTCCTGCACGACCTCCTCCGCCACGGCGTCGGAGCTCACGTACATCCGGGCGACGCGCACCATCGACGGCTGGAGGGCGAGCACCAGCTCCATGAAGGCGTCCTCGTCGCCGGTGCGCAGTCGCCGGATCAGGGCGAGATCGGCGGCGGCGGCTTCCATCGTAGGCGAAGCCTACCGGTGCGAGGAGGGTGCGACGTCAGGGACGGGCGACGCCGACGACCGGTGTGCCGTACGCCGAGACCACCGTGGTTTGAACCTGACCACCGGGGCCGGGGTGCCGCGCATGGATCATCACCCCGCCGCCGATGTAGAGGGCGACGTGAGCGATCGGCTGGTAGAAGAACAGGAGGTCGCCGGGCTGCTCCTGGCCGATCGGGACGTGGGGCAACACTGCATATTGCATCGCGGCCGAGTGCGGGAGGGAGACGCCCGCCTGGGCCCATGCCCACATCGTGAGGCCGGAGCAGTCGAACCCGACGCTGGGATTGGCGGCGCCGAACACGTACTGCACGCCGATCTCCTGGTTGGCGGCGTCGATCGCGCGGGAAGCTCCGGACACGTTCGGGGGCGGCGGGTTGTAGCCACCGGTCGAGCCACCACCGCCGGATGGACCTCCGCCTCCCGAGCTGCCGTTCGTGTCCTGTTGCTGCTGAGCTTGCAGTGCCGCGCGCTGCTGGGCGACGTACTGCGCGTAGCTCGCGCTCGTCTGCCGGTAGAGGGATTGGGCCTGGCTCAGGAGGCTGCCGAGGTCGTTGCGCTTCGCGTTCACCGCGTCAAGCTGGTTCTTCGCGGCGGAGAGCTGGTTGTCGTACTGCTTCGTGGCCCAGGTGGCCTGCTGGCGCGCGGCGTCGGCGGCGGTGGCGAGGTCGGCGTCGCTCTGCGCGAGGGCACCCATGAACTCGAGGCGGTCGGAGAATTGCGAGAAGTCTTGAGCGCCCAGGAGCGTGTCGAGCTGCGAGCCCATCCCCGTGTAGGCCTGGGCGGCGCGCTTTCCGAGCTGGGAGCGAGCGGCGTCGGCCTGCGCCTGCGCCTGCTGCATCTGGGTCCGTGCGGTATCGAGCTTCTGTTGGATCTGCTGGTACTGGGCGCGGGCCTGGTTGTACTGCTCCACCACGACCTCGAGCTGGTGATCCACCGCCGCCACCTTGGCCTTGGCGTCGGCGACGTCGTTCTTGGTGGGGTGAGCGGCGAAGGACGGGGCGGCGGCGGCGACGACGAAGGGGAGGACGAACAGGGCGGCCACCGCCGTGCGGACCAGCTTCGCGCGCGCTCCGGTCATTTCCCCCCTGGGGTCATGTGGATATGACGAAGCCCCCGTTTTCGAGGCGGAGGCTTGACTAGGAGGCTACCGGGCGTTCGGGTGCGGCGTCAAACTCATCCGAACAGGAGTTCCTCATCGGAGAAACGACCTACAGGATCGATCTGAGTCGGGACGGCGGGATTTGAACCCGCGACCTCAGCGTCCCGAACGCTGCGCGCTACCAAACTGCGCCACGTCCCGTCGGGGCAGCCAGTTTATCGAAGTTCCCGCCCCGGTCCTTGCGGATCCTCCCGTGTGAGCTCCAAGATCGTCGCCTCGGGGCGGCAGAAGAACCGGAACGGAGCGAACTTCGACGTGCCGAGGCCGGGCGACGTGTGCAGCACGGACGTGCCCATCCGGATCAGACCGCTCACGAGACGCCGGGGCATGCTGCTGTTCGTCACGATGGCTCCCACGAGTGGCAGCCGCACCTGGCCGCCGTGGGTGTGGCCGGCGACCATCAGACCGTAGCCGAGCGCCGCCGCCTCCGGTGCGGAGTCGGGCGAGTGCATCACCGCGACCCCGAAGCGCTCAGGTGCCCGGCGGGGCGCCACGCGGTAGTCCTGGAGGCGGATGTGTGCGTCATCTAGACCGAGGAGCTCGACGGGCAGGCCGTCGAGCGACGTCTCGCAGCGCCGGTTCGTGAGGTCCTGCCAGCCATCCGAGCGGAGCTGCGCGATGAGATCGCTCGAGCGCCCCCGCGAGGCGCGGCGTCGCCTGCGCCGGGGCCGGAAGTACGCGAGATAGTTCAGGGGCCTCGGCACGTAATAGTCGTTGGAGCCGAGAACGAACCACGAGGCAAGGCGTCCGCGACACGCGTGGACCGAGCTCACCACGGTCTCGACGGCCTCGGGCTCGGCGAGGAAGTCACCAGTCACGACGGTGATGTCCGCGGGCGGGATCGACGCCAGGAACCGCGCTTTCTTCGCGTCGTGCCGCACGAAGTGGAGGTCGGACAGGTGGAGCATGGTGAGGGCCGGTGGTCCCTCGGCCGGTAGGATGGCCAATCGGTAGCGCCGGAGCCGGAACCACCGGTGCTCGATCAGCGCGCCGTACAGGAAGCACAGCATCCCGACGCTGGCGAACGCGAGCACGATCCAACCGAGCACGGGAGGAGTGTAGTGACCGGGTCCACGCTCCAGGTCGAGATCCACCAGCAGCTCACCGACGCCATGAAGGCGGGGGACAAGGTCCGCGTGGGCGCGCTTCGGATGCTCCTTTCCGCGATCCGGTACAAGGAGGACGAGTTGGGACGCGCGCTCACCGAGGACGAGGTGCGCGAGGTAGCCGGCAAAGAGGTCAAGAAGCGGGGAGAGTCGATCGAGGCCTTCGACGGTGCCGGCCGCACGGAGCTCGCCGACAAGGAGCGCGCCGAGCGCGACGTGGTCGCGACATGGGCGCCGGCGCAACTGGACGACGCGGCCGTTGACGCCCTCGTGGATCAGGCGCTCGCCGCGACCGGCGCCACATCCCCCGCCGAGCTGGGCAAGGTGATGGGCTTCGTGATGGGCAAGGCGAAGGGCCAGGTGGACGGGGCCATCGTGCAGCAGAAGGTCCGAGACCGCCTGAGGGCCTAGTCGACCCGGCTCGGATCAGGCGCGGGAGCCGACGGTGATCGTGACCGTGGTTCCCTGTGTCGCCCGCGCCCCGGCACCCGGCGACTGGCTCAACACCACGCCGTACTTGCTGGGGTTCGTGACGACCCGCTGGACGACCGCGGCGTTGAACCCAGCGGTCGACAGGGCTCCCTCGGCCGCGGTCTGCGACATCCCCACGACGTTGGGGACACCGGTGGCAGGGGGCTGACCGCTGCTCACCTGCAGCGTGACGGTGGTGCCGGGAGCGACGGAAGACCCTGCCGCCGGCGATTGGGAGACGACGGTGCCGCTGGACTGGGTCGACTGGATCTGCTGCACCGCCACCACGAACCCGGCGCTCGACAGGGCCTGTGTCGCGGTGGCCTGATCCATGCCCACCACGTTGGGAACGTTGCCTTTCGGCGGCCCCAACGAGGGGGGCGGGGCGTACGGGAACGGCTCCGCGGGTAACCCCTGCATCACCTTGGCCATGTAGGTGTGCCAGATGGGCGCCGACACCGTCCCCCCGAAGACGCTTCCCATCGAGTAGTACGTGCCCGGCGAGCCGACCCACACGGCGGTGACCACTTGGCGCGTGTATCCGACGAACCACACGTTGGTGTTGCCGTCCGCCGTCCCCGTCTTTCCCGCGACGGTCCAAGGGTAGAGGGCGGCCGCCGTGCCGGTCCCCGACGTCACGACGCTCTCGAGCATCGTCGTGACGAGGTGCGCGATGTCCGGCGGGACCACCTGGGTGCACTGTGGCTTGTGGCGATAGATCTCCTGCGTGTCCGTGGAGATGGACTCCACCGTGTACGGCACGCAGTGCACTCCCTGGTTCGCGAGCGTCTGGTAGCCGGAGGCCTGGTCGAGAGGCGTCACGCCGACGGAGCCGGTCGCGAGCGCGTTGACCGCCGGCAGGTCGGAGGTGACGCCCATCTGGTGGGCGACGTTCACGACGTTCTGCGGCCCGACGTCTTGGATCAGCTGTGCGAACACGACGTTCACCGACTGCGTCGTCGCCGTGTACAGGTCGATCATGCCCTCGTTGCCCGGACCTTCGGCGTTCATGACGCAGTTACAAGAGCTGCCCGGCCAGCCCCCAGGTGGGAAGTATGGAGACTTGCTGGAATAGGTCTGGGTGGGCGGGATGCCCTGCTCGAACGCCGCGGTGAGTACGTAAGGCTTGAAGGACGAACCGGGGGCATGGGGCGTATCCGCGAGATCGAGCTGGTCGCGGGCGAAATCGCGGCCCGAGAGCAACGTGCGGATCGCGCCGGTGGCGACGTCCAACGAGACGATGGAGGTGTCCGGCGCCGGCTCACCCGGCGGATGGTAGAGGGGTATGGCGTAGGGCTGGTTCGCCGCCTGCTGCGCGTAGGACTGCCACGTCGGGTTGAACGTGGTGATGATGCGGAGGCCGCCCTCGTACAGGGAGTGCTTGCGCGCCTGCACGGTCTTTCCCAGGACGTCGAATTCCCCGTTGGGATTGTCGAGGATCTGGCGCTCCAGGTACGTGACGAAGTACGGGGGCTTCTTCTGCCGGTAGACGCCGGCGTTCTTCGCGAGGCCGAGCGGCTGGTGTTTCGCGCGCTGCCCCTCCTTCCAGGTGAGCACGTGCTCCCCGATCATCCGGTTCAACACGTCGTTGCGACGCACGAGGGCGCGCAAGGGGTGCGCGATCGGGTCGTAGTAGCTCGGTTCGCGGATGAGACCGGCGAGCGTGGCTCCCTGTGTGAGCGTCAGCTTCGAGGCCGGGACTCCGAAGTAGTACTCGGCGGCCGTCCCGATCCCGTAGACGCCGTTGCTGAGGTAGATGTCGTTGAGGTAGAGCTCGAGGATCTGGTGCTTCGTGTACTTCTTCTCCACGCGCACCGCCAGGGCGAACTCCTGAAGCTTGATCTGGAACGACCGATCCTGCGGGTCGAGTCCCAGCGTGTTCTTCACGAGCTGCTCGGTGATCGTGGAGGCACCCTCCACGATCTGCCCGGCGCGGAAGTTGGCGACGATGGCACGGAACAGCGAGCTCAGGTTCAGGGCGCCGTGGTGGTAGAACTCCGCGTCCTCGATCGCCAGCACCGCCCTGCGTGCGATCGGACTGACGTTCTTCAGGTGCACCAGCTGACGGTTATCCAGGTAGACGGTGGCGAGCACGGTCTTGCCGTCGCTCGCGTAGATCGTGGATCGCTCGGGGAAGCGGGGGATGCGCGTGAAACCCGCCCCCAGCGCCGTGATCTTCGCGTCGATGCGCTTGACGCCGAAGGCGGCGCCCACGAACGGAGGGGCGATCACGACCGCGACGAGCCCGGCCGCGAGCAGGATCACTGGGACCAGCAGAAGCAATGCCACCGGCTTGTAGACGGGTCGGTCGTTCAACGGGCGGAGGTCAGCCCGACGGGGTCCGTTCGCGAAGGCCATGGGGTGGCGTCAAGGATACGCCTGCATGCCTTTTCGTACGATGGACCCGCCATGCGCCGCCCCCTCTCCTTGCTGTGCGCCCTCATCGCGCTCGCCGTTTGGCCGGTGGCGGCGCAGGCGGCGGGCCCCTCCCCCCCGGCCGAGGCCGCCCCGACGAAGGTGGTCGTGCTCAACGTTCAAGGCGCGATCGATGGCCCCTTGCTGTCCTTCCTCGATCAGCAACTCGATGTGGCCCAGTCCGAAGGGGCAATCGTGGTCCTGCAGCTCAACACCTCCGGCACGCTGGATCAGGACGGGGTGGCGCTGGGGGACCGATTGGTGGCGATGCGGGTGCCGGTCCTGGCATGGGTCGGCCCGGCGCCCGCCAAGGCGGCGGGTGCGGGCCTGTTGTTGATGTACGCGTCGTCGATCGCGGGCGTGTCCCCGGGCTCCCAGACGGGACCGCAGAACCCCGTGGATCTGGCGCACCCCGACCTCACGTATCCGGGCCTCGCGAGCACGATCCGTGGCTGGATCGCCGCTCGAAGGAAGTCCACCAGAACCGACTGGGTGGATCGGCCGCTCCCGGCAGCCACCGCGATCTCCTACGGCATCGCCCAGGTCCCGGCCACGTCGGTGCCGGACCTACTACATCGGGTGGACGGGAGGACGGTGCAAACGGCCGCCGGTCCCGTCGTGCTGCACACCACGATCGCCACGAGCGCGGGAGAACATTCGGTCGACGTCACCTTCGACAACCTGGGGCCCGTGAAGCGGGTCGAGCACGGGGTGGCGTCGCCGTCGATCATCTATTTCCTGCTGGTGCTGAGCCTCGCCTGTATGGCGTTCGAACTCACGCAGCCGGGGTTCGGCTTCGCAGGATTCGCAGGACTCGGGATGCTTGCGCTCGCCGCCTTCGGGATCACGGAGATCCCGCCGCACGTGGCTCGGCCTCGCGCTCTTGGTGGGAGGCGTGGGCTTGATGACCCTCGACGTACGCATCCGCAAGTTGGGGGTGCTCACGGCGATCGGGCTGGTGGCGTTCGTCGTGGGCTCGTGGCTCGCGTGGGACCACGTCGCGCACGCGATCCGCATCTCGCCGTGGCTGATCGGCGGCGCCACGGTCGCGAGCCTCCTCTTCTACGGGTTCGCGCTCACCGTGGCGCTCCAGTCCAGGGACAGGATCGTCAACACCCAACGGGGTTTGATCGGCCTCGTCGGCGAAGCCCGAGGACGGCTCGCGCCCGAAGGCCCGGTCTTCGTCAAAGGCGCCATGTGGCGCGGCCGCACCGGCGGCGACGCCATCGCCCCCGGCACCCCCGTCCGCGTCCGCGGCGTCGATGGCCTCGTCCTCAAGGTCGACGCCGAGCCCCCCACCCCTTCGGACGCAAACCCCTGACGGGGGCGAGTGTGGCGGTTCCGTGATGAAGGGGGAGGTGGAATCCCTGGGGAGGTTCCTTACGAACAATCAGATGAGATGGCGGATCACTTCGCCTCGGGGTGGCAGCACTTCGCCGCGTGTCGCGGCGAGGACTCTGCGTTCTTCTTCGCGCCGAACTACTTCGAGAAGCGAAGCCAGAAGAACGCCCGTGAGGCCGTCGCCAAGGCCATCTGCGTTCGTTGCCCCGTCCGCCCGGAGTGCCTCGAGTACGCTCTTGAGATCCGCGAGACGCACGGCATCTGGGGCGGGCTGAACGAGATGGAACGCCGCGCCGTGCTCCGTGAGCGAACCCGCGAAGCCGTCTGAGATCGGCTCGGCGTATTCGAGCCCGCCTTGACGGCGTCTCGAGACGGCGGGCACGATGTCCTCATGGACGACGCGTTCATCGAGGAACGGCTCGCTGAGCTTGGGCTGGAACTGCCGCCCCCCCACCGGCCGTCGCGGCGTACGTCCCCGTGAAGATCGTCGGAGCGATCGCCTACGTCGCCGGGCAGATCCCGATGGTCGACGGCACGCTCCAGCACCCCGGGCTGTTGGGCGCCGAGGTGTCGGTCGAAGAAGCCGCGGACGGCGCCCGGCGTGGGGCGCTCCAAGCGCTGTCAGCCCTGCGGGCCGCGCTCGGCGGATTCGGGCGGCTGAGGGGCATCGCCCAGGTGACCGTCTATGTCGCCAGCACCCCGGGGTTCACCGAGCACCCGAAGGTCGCGAACGGCGCCAGCGAGCTCCTCGCCGACGTCTTGGGCGAGCCGGGTCAGCACGCTCGCGCGGCGGTGGGAACCTCGTCGCTGCCGCTGGGTTCCTCGGTGGAGGTTGCCGTGACCGCCGAGGTCGACCCCGCCTGAGACGAGCGCCTCAGCGCGCTGGGCCACCCCCGCGAGGGAACCGCAGGTCGCCGTCCCGCCGGGTGATGCCCCGGGCGTCGAACCACTCGAGCAGCGGCACCGCGTACTTGCGGCTCGTGCCGAGGGCCTCGCGGAATGCGCTCACCGTGATGCCGCTCGTTGCGGCGAGGGCCACCGACTCGGCCCGGGCTGTGAACGCAGGCGTGAAGACGAGGTTCCCTCCGACGCGAACGACGAGGCCCCGGCGGGCGGCGGCCTCGATCACATCGCGGCCGATCCCGGCCCGGCCCAACTCCTCGAGGCTCGGCGGAGTGGCCTCGCGTTCCCCACCGATGTCCGCGAGCAACCGTTCGATCTCGGACGAGCGCTCCTCCAGCTCGACGCGGTGCGACGCGAGGGCGATCGCGCCGTCCGTGCCGCGAAGGGAGCCTTCGGAGGTGATGTCCTCGATCAGCGCCGCGATCAGACCGGGGGGAGCAGCGACACCTGCGTTGCGCAGAGCGGAGCTCACGACCTCCCGCACCGCCGACGGCTTCGCCCCCTCCTCCAGCGGATGATCGGTGTGGAAGCCCTCGAGGTAGGCGGTCAGGCGGTCGCGAACTTCGGGCACGATGTCGTCGCGGACCGACCACACCCCCACCCGTGTTAGGTCCGCCGATCGACCCGTCAGCAGTTCCACCTCAGCGGATCGGACCGCCCCTCGCTCGCGAACGAGGAGCGCGGGCAGATCGTCGCGAGCGGCGGCCTCACGGGCGGAGAGGCGCTCAGCTGCGCCGGTGCCCGGCCGGTCCGGCGGAGCCACGTCCAGCACCGTTCCGCCGGCCACCGTTTCGCGCCGGCCTGCTTCCCGCACCACGAACCGATCGAAGACGTCCAGCACGAGGGGACGCGACAGGCGCAGGCGCGCGAACCCCCGGCCGCCGGGCTCGAGGGACCCGGCGTCGAGCAAGCGGATCTTGGCGTCCACCTCCGCGGCGCCGGCGTGGACCTTGAACGCCCCTCGTTCCGTGAGCGGGCGCGATAGGCCTCGGACCGGCCGGATCGCCGCTTCGATCAGCGACGTGGGACGCCAGGCCCCCGGCGCACACAGCACCTCCCCGCGCTCGAGCTCTCCGCGCTCCGCGCCCACGACGTTCGCCGCCACGCGGGAAACGGGACACGCTCGGTCCTGCTCGCGTCGGTGCGTCTGTAGCGATCGGATCCTGATGAGTGCTCCCGACGGAAGCAGTTCGGCCTCGTCACCGATCTGGAGGCAGTCGCCCGTCAGCGTGCCTGTCACGACGGTCCCGGCACCCTTGATCGTGAAGATGCGGTCGACGAACAGCCGGGTGCGTCCCTCCTCGGGCGGCGGGGCCGTATCGAGCATCGCGTCGAGGGCGTCTCGCAGTCGGTCGACGTTGTCGCCGGTGCGAGACGACACCGGGACGATAGGTGCCTCCGCCAGGGCCGTGCCGGCGACGCGCTCACGTACCTCGTCCATGGCGCCCCCGAGCGATCCGTCGTCCACCAGGTCGGTCTTCGTCAGCGCGATGACTCCGCCGCTCAACCCGAGGACGTCGAGGATCTGGAGGTGCTCCTCGGACTGCGGTTTCCATCCCTCGTCTGCCGCCACCACGAACAGGACGAGCCGCACCGGGCCGACCCCCGCCAGCATGTTGCCGATGAAGCGTTCGTGACCCGGCACGTCGACGAACCCCACGTCGCGGCCCGACGGCAACACGCACCACGCGTAGCCGAGGTCGATCGTGAGCCCACGTCGCCGTTCCTCTTCGAATCGATCGGGTTGGATGCCGGTGAGGCGGAGGATGAGCGAGGATTTCCCATGATCGACATGTCCGGCCGTCGCGATGACACGGAGTTCGCCGGGCACGATCCTTCAGCCCTCGTCGAGCTCGTCGCCCTCCAGCGCGTACAGGATCGCGCGGGCGAGGTGCGCAACGTCGTCCGGCGTCACGGTTCTCAGGTCGAAGAGCACGTTGTTGCCTTCGACCCGGCAGAAGACCGACGGACTCCCGGTCCGCAGGCGGGCGGCGAACGCAGGCGGGTCGTGAACGCCGACCCGCACGCCCCAGGACGCGATCGCGGTGGCGGGCGCCGAACCACCGCCAACGACCGACTCGCAGCGCTGCGCATGCGCGCCCTCAAGGTCGCCGTCCAGCGACTCGGCGAGGCGACGGGCGCGCACATGGACCGCATCGACGCTCTCACGAAGCATCCGCCGGACCGGAACGTCCTCGTCGCGCCCAACGAGGATGCAGGAGAGCACCGCCTCGAGGGCCGCGACCTGCATCTTGTCCACGCGCACCGCGCGCGCCAGTGGGTGGAGGCGGAGCTCGTCGATCAGATCGGCACGGCCCACCACGATCCCGGCCTGCGGGCCGCCCAGCAGCTTGTCTCCGCTGAACGTCACGAGATCGGCGCCGTCGGCGAGAGCCTCCGACGCCGCCGGCTCCTCCGAGGGCATGCCGTGTCCGTGCGTCAGCACGCCCGAGCCCACGTCGAAGAGGAACGGGATCTCGCGCTTCGTCGCGAGCGCCGAGAGATCCTTCGCGGGCACCGACGCCGTGAAGCCCACCACGCGGTAGTTCGACGGATGGACCTTGAGGATGGCGCCCGTGCGCTCGGACATGGCTGCGCGGTAGTCGGCGATCCGCGTCCGGTTGGTGGTGCCGACCTCCACGAGCTTCGCGCCCGACGCCGACAGGATGTCCGGGATCCTGAACTCGCCCCCGATCTCGATCAGCTCGCCGCGCGACGCCAGCACCTCCTTGCGCTTCGCGAGCGCGGCGAGCGAGAGTACGAGGGCGGCGGCGCAGTTGTTGACGACCAGCGCCGCCTCGGCGCCCGTTAGGGCGGTGAGCATGGCTTCGGCGCGGGTGGTCCGCCTGCCGCGGATGCCGCTGCCGCGGTCGATCTCCAGGTCGCTGTAGGACCGCGCGGTTCGGGCTACGGCGCGGACCGCTTCCTCCGGCAGCGGCGCCCGGCCGAGGCCCGTGTGGAGGATCACGCCGGTGGCGTTGATGACCGGGATGAGTCCCGTGACCACGGAGGAGGCGCGAGCGAGCGCCGCTGCAAGGATCTCGTCGTCGGGGGGCGGCGGCGTCCCGTCCGCGGCGACGGCGCGCACGTCGGTGAGCGCCAGGGCGAGGCTCTGCTTCAGCAGCGGACGGCCCAACGAGGCGGCGCCGCGCTTACCGGGCTCGGACCGCAGAAGAGCATCCACGGAGGGGACCCTGCGACGGGCGTCAGTCATGGCTCGCAAGCCTACTCGTCGTAGGATGAGGCGCGATGGCGGACATCTCCGAGCGCCCTGCGTTCCGATCCTCCGAGGTCACGTCCATGATCCGGGGCGGCGGTCTCGACATCGAGATCGCGCCCGCCGGCGACCTCACGACCGAGGAGATGATCCTCAACATCGGGCCACAGCACCCGTCCACGCACGGTGTGCTGCGGGTGGTGTTGGAACTCGACGGTGAGGTCATCCGGCGGGCCGAGCCCGTGATCGGCTACATGCATCGGGCGGCCGAGAAGCTGAGCGAGTTCCGCGACGCGCGCCAGGTGTTAGTCCTGATGAACCGCCACGATTGGATCAGCGCGTTCAACAACGAGCTCGGGTGGACGATCGCCGTGGAGCGCCTCGCGGGGATCGAGGTGCCCGAGCGCGCGCAGTGGATCCGCACGATGTTCGCGGAGTGGAATCGGATATTGAACCACCTCATGTTCGCGGGGTCGTTCCCCTTGGAGCTCGGCGCGATGACGCCGATCTTCTATTCCTTCATCGAGCGCGAGATGGTGCAGGACCTGATGGAGTCCGCCACCGGCGCACGGATGCATCACTCGTACTGCCGGGTCGGGGGACTGAAGGACGATCTGCCCGCCGGCTTCTTGAAGGAATCGGCGCGGTGCATCACCACGGTGCGCACCTGGGTGAAGACGTTCGAGAACCTCATCATGGGCAACGAGATCATCTTCGCCCGCTGCCGCAACGTCGGTGTGCTGCCGACCGACACCGCGATCGCGTACGGCACGTCCGGGCCCGTGTTGCAGGCGAGCGGCGTGGCGATGGATCCGCGCAAGGACGAGCCCTACGAGAAGTACGCGGAGGTCGAGTTCGAGGTTCCCGTTGGCAAGACGGGCGACTCCTACGATCGGTTGTGGGTGCTCGTTGAGCGGGTGAAGCAATCGTTGAACATCATCGAGCAGTGCATGGAGAAGCTGCCTGCCGGTAAGTTCCGAGCGGACAAGCTGCCGAAGAAGCTCACGCTGGACGACGGGGAGGTGTACGTGCGCACCGAGAACCCGTTGGGGTTGATGGGCTACTACGTGGTGGGCCATGGCGAGAAGGAGCCCTATCGCGTGAAGATGCGCACCGCCTCGTTCTCCAACGTCAGTGCGATCCCCGCGATCCTCCCAGGCGCCATCCTGCCCGACCTCATCGCGATCATGGGCTCGGTCTTCTTCGTCGTCGGCGACGTCGACCGCTGACCCGCTCTCCTTCCTGCGGGCCGGAACCGATCCGAGTGCGACCCAGGGCTCAGTCGGTGGCGAGGGCCTGAGCGAGCCAGGGCGGCGCCGCAAGACCGGGCGTGCCGAACAGCAGCCATCGGAAGCGTCCGAGACCCGATGGGTCAACGAGCAGAGTCGCACGGCTGCGGCCCCCCCACGCCCGGACGGCCTCGGCGCCCTTCCCCGCGGCGAGGAGCGCCGCCTGCTGTGCCCGCTCGTCGTCGGCCCAACCTCCGAATCCGAGCGCCGTGAGCGCGCCGCGCTGAGTCGTGGAAGGAAAGGCCGTGAGCCCCGCCTCCTCGGCGCGGCGAGCGATGCGCTCGAAGTCCACACCCGCCGTCACGTCGGTGCTGCCGGGATCGAGGAGCACGTCCGCCACCAGGCCCTGATCGCGGTAGCCGTGCGTGGGCCCGCTCGACGGCCCGATCCCTCCGTAGTCGATGAAGAGGGCATAGCCTTCCCGGAGCGTGGCGGCGATCCGATCAACGAAGACCAGCGCAGCGTCGGGTAGAACGATCTCATCACCGGGCTCGAGCGCAGCCGCGCCGACACTGGGATGCGGCGTCGTCAGCACCTCCACGAGCTCGCCGTCATCCAGACCGACGCGAACCTCCCTCACTCCTTGGGTCGTGCCACGGAGTCGGCGGAACGGCAGGTTGTCCAACAGCTCGTGCGCGAGGATGACGCACGGTTCGGCCTGGGCGCCGAGCTCGCGCTCGACGGCCACGATGCCCTCGATCGTCGAGAGCGAGCGGCGGGCTCCTTCGCTCCGCTCGACCGCCACGTAGCGGGGCATCAGGTCCGCGAGCGCGCCGAGGACCTGCCGGGCGAGCGTGCCGTCTCCGGCGCCCACCTCCACGACGCGCCACCGGGAGGGCGCACCGAGCTCTGCGTGGAGTTCGCGAAGGGCTCTGCCCAGCAGTCGCCCGAAGACCGAGTGCACGTGCGGGCTGGTGACGAAATCGCCTTGCGCGCCGACCGGCGGGGAGGCGTAGTAGCCGCCGGGTCCGTAGAGCGCCAGCTCCATGTACTCGAAGAAGGAGATCGGACCGTGGTCGCGGATCGCATCGACGACGGCGCTGCGCACCGAGCTGCTCATCCTCACGAGTATGGGCGGCACGGCGGCGGTGCGGCCAGCCTGCGAGAATCCGGCGCGTGAGCCAGCAGATCCGCAAGGCGGCGGCCGTGATCGCGGTCCGGGACGGCCCCGGCGAACCCGTCGTGCTTGTCGTCGAGCGTTCGGCCCAAAGCCGGTTCCTGCCCGGCTACGCCGTGTTTCCCGGCGGCGCGGTCGACGACGACGATGACGACCTCGCCACCGCCTGGTTCGGATCGGCGGACGAATCGGCGCGTGCCGCCGCCGTGCGCGAGCTCGCGGAGGAGGCCGGCCTCGTGCTCACGGCCCAGGGCCTCCTCGCCATCGAGGGTCCGGCGCCGCTCGCGGCCGTCTGGGCGTCCCCTCCGTCGGCGAGCCAGCTCGCTGACATGGCCCACTGGGTGGCACCCGAGGAGGTGCCTGTGCGTTTCGATGCGCGGTATTTCGCGGTCGCGGCTCCCGAGGGCTCGATGCCGAGGGCGGACGGCCGCGAAGCGTCGAGGGCGTGGTGGGCCTCACCCCGGGCGCTGCTGAGCGACTGGGAGGCGGGACGCATCAAGCTCTACTGGCCTACCTACTACACCATGACGCGGCTTGCGGAGTGCGCTCATGGGGCCGACGTGCTGACGCTCAGATTCCCGACGCGGGAGCCGCGTGAGGACGAGCTGAAGCGGTTGCCCGATTCGGTCTTCGGATAAGGGTGAGCGTGCTCAGGATCGTCCGCGTGCTGGCGCCCAACCCCGGCCTCTACACGTTGGAAGGCACCAACACGTGGGTGATCGGCGCCGATCCCGCGGTGGTGATCGATCCGGGGCCACAGATCGGATCGCACCTGGATGAGGTAGCCTGGATCGCCGGGCTCGTCGGGGCCGTCCTCGTGACGCACGATCATCCCGATCACGCTCCGGCCGCGCCCGAGTTCGCGCAGCGGCTCGGAGCGCCGCTGTATGCGTTCCGACTGAAGGGCGCCGAGCATCTTCGCGACGGGCAGATCCTGGGCGTCGGCGCCGTGGAGCTGACGGCGATCCACACGCCGGGCCACACGTCGGACCACGTCGTGTTCCACCTGGCGTCGGAGGCAGCGATGTTCACGGGCGACGCGGTGCTCGGACGAGGCACGAGCTTCATCGATCCGCCGGACGGCGATCTCGTCCGATACCTCCGCTCGCTGAAGCGGATGCTGGAGCTGGCTCCCACAACGCTGTACCCGGGACACGGTCCCGTGGTGCTTCGCGGCTCCGAGAAGCTGCAGGAATATCTCGATCACCGCGATGCCCGCGAGACCGAGGTTCTGGCGACGCTCGCCGACGGGCCGCGCCCCGTGACCGAGATGGTCGCGACGATCTACGTCGATCATCCACGCGAGGTGCACGAGCTGGCGGCACGGTCGGTGTTGGCGCACCTGCTGAAACTGCAGGCGGAAGGGCGCGTGGATCAGCGGGGAAGCGGGATGCAGGCCGAATGGTTCGCCGTGACCCCACGTTCGTGCGCCCGCTGTGCCCGGCCGGTGAGGGGCCGCGCCCGTTACTGCGATTCGTGCAGATTGATCCTGTTGCAGGAGGGGTCGGCAGCCGGATCCGCGTAGTGCGCCCATCGATCCGCCGGGCAAGGGTCGGGGTGCACGACGTATCGTCCGCGCTTCACGACCGAGATGCGTCCCCTTCCCACCAGGCGGCGGATCGACCGGTTCGCCGATTCCCGGGACGTGCCCGCCAGCGCGGCGAGGTCCTCCTGCGTGAGCGGCAGGGGGATCGAGACGCCTGCGCCCGCGGGCCGGCCGAATCGATCGGCGAGGTCCACGAGGCGTCGTTCGACCCGTGCGGTGACGCTCAGCCACGCGAGCGCGCACGCGAGCTCTGTCATCCGTCGCGCCCGCTCCGCTTCGAGCGCCTCCAGATCGCCGGTTGCGGGACGGAGCTGGCTGGGACGCAGGGCCCGGATCGAGCAGGGGGCGGGCGCTCCGATGGGCCCGCTCACCAGATCGCCCGGGCCCAGCACGTCCAGGGCAAGGAGGTGACCCTCGGGCGACACGGACAGGGCGATCAACGCCCCCACGTGAACCACACGAGGCTCGAGGCAGGGTTCGCCCTGTCGGACGACCTCGCGGCCCGGGGGCGCCAGGATGAGGGGGAGCGGGAGGCTCGTGCGGGGCTTGCGCTCCGCCATGGGCACCACTCCTTGCGGGGAACCTCTATGGAGCGGCGACCCTAACGGGCGGCACCGACATCGCCGGAGCGTCGTGAGAAGCTCCGGGCTGCGCCGGAGGCCTATCCGGCGGGCGGGCCAGTCGGCTAGGCTTGGGCCGTGGCCAAGTCCAAGTCCAAGGTGGAGAACGCCCTCGCGTCGGTGCCTCTGTTCGAGGGGCTCTCGAAACGGCAGCTGAAGAAGCTCGCATCCGGCTCCGAGGTCGTCGACTACATGGCCGGGCACTCGGTCGTGCGCGAAGGCGAGGACGGCGACAGCTTCTTCGTGGTGCTGTCCGGCCAGGCGAAGGTGGCCGTGAAGGGCCGGACCGTGAACCGCATCCTGCCGGGCGACCACTTCGGGGAGATCTCGCTGCTCGATGGCGGCCCCCGGACGGCTTCGGTCGTGACGGAGACACCCGTCACCATGCTCATGTTGACGCGGCCCCAGTTCCAGCGCGCCGTGCAGGACGATCCCGCGTTGGCGGTGGCGCTGATGGAGAGCCTCGCTCGTACGATCCGCCGCGTCGACCGCTCACTGGCGCGCTGAGCGCGGTAGCCTCCAGCATCATGGAAGTGGAGTTCCACCGTGCCGACGATCCCGACGTGGTCGTGGCCACGGCCGTCTGGGAGGACGGGAGGGTCACGGTTCGAAGCGACGACGAAACGGTGTCGACTCAGCTCAACGACGCCTACCGCCCGACGCCGGTGGTCACCGACGATTCTTCCTACCGAAGGCTGGGCACGCACGGTGAGGCCGTCATCCAACCCGGAGACCTGGAGTGGTTTCGCGCGGCCTCCCAGGTGCGGGCCCCGTCGCTGACCGGGCTGATCGCACGCCTGGTGCCCGGTATCACCGAGGGTGGCTTCGATCCCGCCGCCGGGTATCGCCGCTTCGAGGACGCTGTGGAACGGCTCTCTACGCGCGAGTCCTGAAGCGCCGGCCCGCTTCTGCGTGTCGCTAGCCCTGCGCGGTCATCCACGCCTGTCCGGCATCGCAGAACGCCCGGAAGTCGCAGTAGCGGCAGGCCGGGCCCGCGGTCGGTTCGAACGCGCCTTCGCCGATGTCGCCGAGCGTCTGCTCGACCTGACGACGGACGTGGTCAGGGTCACCCATCGCTCGGGTCAGCTCGAGGCCGTCACGGAGGTAGAAGTAGGTGAGGCGTAGCTCCTCGGGAGCCTTGTGCCAGATCTCGACGCACGCGAGACCGTACAGATCCAGCTGCAACCCCGACAGGGGGTCGTCCGCTGCGGGCTGCTGCCCCGTCTTCCAATCCACGATCTCCCATAGCCCCTGCGGGGCGCCATAGATCGCGTCGATACGCCCGCCCACGGCGAAGCCTCCCACCCGCAACAGGAACGCGCGTTCGGCGAACAACGGGGTCGCGCCCGAGAACCGGCTCTGGAGGAACGCCTGCCGGAGGCGCTCGACGCGGCCGGGATCCCCGCTTAGCTCTTCGTCGGTGAGATCGGGTGCGTCGTCGATCTCCAACAGCTGACCCTGGCCGCGCGCACGTCGCTCGATCCATCCGTGGATCTCCGTGCCGATGCGCGCGCTGGGCCCACTGAACCGCGGCAGCGGGCGGACGCTCGTCCAGTAGAAGCGCTTGGGGCACTGCGCGTACGTGATCACGCCGCTCACGGAAAGGGTCTGGGGCGCGCCCTCGATCCCAGAGCCGCCCTCGGTGGATTCGCGCTCACGAAGGTGCAACGCGAGCTGCCGTTGTTCTCCCGCCCTGCGGTCGAACGCGCTCCGGTCCTGCGCGCCGAGCGCCTCGACACCCTCGGGCGCGACGCCACCGTTCTCCCTGGCGTGCAGGGCCGCGCGTCGCCAGCCCTCGGGGAACAGGGCGTCGGTGTCGGGTGGCTGCGCCGGCTCCGGCCAGTCCCGCACCAGACCCAGGCGATGGCCGAGCATCGGGTTCTCCTGGGGATCGCCGTCGGCGAGCGACGATGTGACCGTGGCCTCTCCCGAGGCCGAGCCCCACGCCGCCAGTTCCCGGAAGAACTCGCTCGGGCCCTTCGCGTTGACGAGCTCGCCGTACCACTGCGACGCGCTCACCGACAGGCTCTTGCGGGCCCTCGTGAGCGCGACGTACATGGTCCGGCGCTCCTCGATCACCTCCTGCGCCTGCAGGTCGGCCTTGAAGTGCGACAGCACGCCGTCGAAGCTGGGCAGGATGCGGGCGTCGCCTCGGAGCTCGAAGTCCAGCGAGTAGCCGCGCTCGGCGGGGTTCTGCTGGATGCGCTTCGACGGCATGAGGCCCGACGCAACGCCCGGCACGAAGACATGGTCGAACTCGAGCCCCTTCGCCTGGTGGATCGTCATCACCTTCACCGCGTCCTCGTCGGACGGTTGGACGGGCTCCCAGTCCTCGCGCTCGAGCGCTTCGACCTGATCGACGTAGTCGAGGAACGTCCGGAGCGTGAGATCTCCTTCCACCGGCTCGAACGCGTGCACGTGGTCCACGAAGGCGCCGAGGTTCCGCACGCGCTGGGCCGACGCGGCGCGGTCGGTTGCCGCCTCGAGCTCGTCCACGATGCCGGTCCGTCGGATCACCTCGCCAAGGAACTCGGGCACGGGCCGGCGCGCCTCCACGCGAAGCTCCGCCAGTTCGTTTCGGAAGGTTGCAAGGCGCTCCGCCCCCTCCTGCGAAAGCCCCTCGATCTGGTCGAGATGCTCGAGGGCCTCGGCGAACAGGAACGGCGCCTCTTCGTCGTCGCCACCCTCGTCGCGCCAGGCGATGTTCTTCCCCTTCGCCCAACCCGCGACGAGCGCGAGATCCTTGAAGCCCACTCGATAGCGCGGCCCCATCAAGATCCGTGCGAGCGCCACGCTCGCCATCGCGTCGTTGGCCGCGCGGGCGTAGGCGAGGACCTCCACCACTTCGGGAAGGTGAAGCACCCCAGCGAGGCCGACGACCTCCGCCGGCACCTCGCGTTCTTCGAACGCCTGCTGCAAGAGGAAGAAGAGACGCGAGGTCCTGCACAACACCGCGACGTCGGACCAGCGCGCCCCGGAGCCGTGCAATACGACGATCCGATCGGCGATGGCACGCGCCTCAGTGAGCTCGTCGGGGTGCGCATCGAGGACAACGGTCCCCTCCCCGTTCGCGGGCCACGGCACGAGCTGCTTGTCGGGATCGGGCCGCTGCACGGCCGGCAGCGGCGCGATGACGGCGTCGGCCGCGTGCAGGATCCGCGCGCCGGAACGGAAGTTCGTGAAGAGCGGAAGTCGCGCCGCCTCGCTGCCGTCGCGGCGGCGGAACCGCTGGGGAAACTCCAGCAGGTTGAACAACGACGCGCCACGCCACGCGTAGATGTTCTGATCGGGGTCGCCGACCGCGGTCACCGGGTGGCCCCCGCCGAACAACGCCTCCATCAACCGTGCCTGCGCGACGTCGGTGTCTTGATACTCGTCCAGCAGGACGGCCGCGAACCGGTCGCGATAGTCGCGTCCCACCTCCGGATGGTCGACGGCCACGCGCATCGCGAGCTCGATCTGATCCCCGAAGTCGATCACGCCGAGGTTGCGCTTGAGACGCCGGAAGACCTTCACCGCCTCTGCGAGCTCGATCCGCTCTGAGGCCGCCGCGAACGCGCGATCCGATCGATGCCCT
Source organism: uncultured Actinomycetes bacterium (assembly GCA_963850315.1). GTDB lineage: Bacteria > Actinomycetota > UBA4738 > UBA4738 > HRBIN12 > JAOUEA01. The sequence continues at coordinate 360,551 of CAWKKN010000006.1, read as the reverse complement.
CTGAGGGCTTCGAGTCGTTCGCCGTTGAACGCCACGATCTCGTCGGGGTCGACGAGGTGGTGTTGCGCCTGCGCGTCCAGCTTCAAGATCTTGTCGACCGCGCTGGGCTGCCACTCGGTCTTCACATGATGGAAGGCCATCTGGTCGAGGACGCGTCCGGCCAGATCCACGCGCTGCGCCTCGGAGAGCACGCGCTGACCCGGCTCGATGCCGGCGAGCATGCCGTAGCGGTCCAGGACCTGGGCGGCGAATCCGTGGTAGTTCAGGATCTCCGGCTCCTCGCCTTCGTCGAGTTCGACGTTGGTGAGTGCCACCCGCACGCGCCGGCGCAAGAGCTCGGTAGCCTTCACCGTGAAGGTGAGTGCCAGCACGTTGCCGGGAAGCGCGCCCGGATGGTCCGCGGGGATGCGGCCGAGGGCCACGAGGGCCAGGTAGACGACCCGCGCCGCCATCACCGAGGTCTTGCCCGAGCCGGCGCCCGCCACGAGTACGTACGGCTCGAGCGGCATCGAGATGGCGGCCCACTGCTCGGGGGTAGGGGGCGCGCCGCCCATCGCGGCCACGAGTTCGGGCGGCACATCGAGCCTCGTCGCCTCGGTCACGCCGAGGTCACCTGCGGCTCATGCCGGAGCGAGGCGACCGGGAAGACGGGCTGTCCTTGGGGGAACAGCGGGCAGAGCGTCTTGAAGTCGCAGAAGCGGCAGTTCGCGTAGGGATTCGGCCGGTAGACCTCGCTGCGGTTGAGCTCGTGCTTGCGGTGGATCAGCTCCGCGAGGCGCTCCCGCATGACGCGCTGATAGCGCTCCTCGTCCCGCTCGTTGATCGGCATCTTGCGGAAATCGATGTTCGGCGTCTTCCAGTTACCGCGCAGGAATGCCAGCTCCACCTGGCGCACGGGCTTGAAGTCGGCGAGGGACTCGGCGTCCTGCACGGCGAGGTAGTAGATGCCGAGCTGCAGACTGTCCTCGGGCTTGCCCGCATTGTCGCTCTTACCCGTCTTGAAGTCGGTGATCACCGAGCCGCCTTTCAACGAAGGCCCGATCCGGTCGATGTATCCGATCACCTTCGCGCCTTCGAACTCGAACTCGAAGAACCGCTCGATCGCGAGCGGCGGCGTGTCGGCGTAGGTCTCGTGCCAGTTGCGCAGCATGTGCATCCGCGCGAGCTCCAGGAACGCATCGGAGACCGCGATCGAAGGGAACTCCTGGGGACGCCACCGCCGCTGGAGCTCGGCGACGAGCGCGGCGGGATCGCTGGAGATCGCGCCGCGTTCCGCCTCCTCGATGATCCGGTGAAGCGTCTTACCCACCCAAGCGTGGTAGCCGCCGGGCCGCCCCAGACCGAGCTCGTCGCCGAGGACGTGCATGAGCTCGCACGCCTCCAGATTCGACAGGCGGGAGTAGGAGACGCGGACCTCCTCGTGCAGCGGAAGGCCCGTATCGGTCCAGCCGTGTTGGAACCACCAGCGGCCGGGGTCGACGCCGAGCGCGGTGAGCCCTTCGAGCGCGGCGAGCCGGCGCCAGGCGGGCAGATCGATGCGGGCGAGCTCGTGGCGCCAGCAGGCTGCCGCTTCGCGCACGGACACCGGCTCCTCGAATGGCCCCGCGGGGGCCGGCGTCCACGCGATGTCGCGCTCCCCCACGAACCTCGAACGGACGCTCAGCTCCTCGGTGTCGGGGCGTGCGTCGGCGCAGATCAGCACGACGTTTCGGCGCGCCCGTTCGATCACGGCGTCGAACAGCCGCCGCTCGTCCTCCAGGCGCTCCCGGTTGCGCTCCGCGTTCGTGATGGGGCGATCCAGGACCGCCAGATCGAACATCGGCTCGCTGCGGGACAGGCTGGGGAAATTGCCCTCCGTGACGCCGGCGACGACGACGGCGTCGAACTCGTGGCCCATCGCGCCGTGGGCCGTGAGTACGTGCACTGCATCGGGCCGCCCACGTTCCCACGCGGAGTGCCCGGGCCCGTGCTCCCCGGCATCGAGCGACTCGAGGAACGCCGCGACGCTTTTGTCCGCGCCGCCGTCGGTCTCGGCGACGAGGTTCGCGAAGGTCACCACCGTGTCGAGCTCCCGGCGTGCGTCGGCCGATCCGGCCGCCTGTTCCACGAGACGCCGCGAGCAGGGCAGGTCCTCCCAGAGCCGCTTGAACGCATCCTGCACGGACATCTCCACGAACAGCGACGCCTTCGCCAGGGCCTCCCGGGCCGAGCGCACGGTCTCCGTCTCCTGAGGCGTGAGTCCCTCTTCGGTGTCGAGCGCGTTCGCGATGGAACCGGTGCGGGTGCGCGCCGCCCGCAACAGGCCTCGCGCCGCCGCTGGAGACAGACCCACCACGTCGGAGTTGAGTAGTTGTTCCACAAGCACCTCGCGTTGGGGCAGATCCGCCACCAGCCAACGGAGGGCCAAGACGTAGGGGCGTGTGGCGGGTTCGGCCGTGAGCGACAGCCCGCGCTCCGGCACGGCCCGGGGGATCCGCGCGTCGTCGAGCGCGCGCAGCAGGCCACCCAGCTGTGCGCCCTGCCTCCGCACGACGACGGCCATGCCCGACCATTCGATGCCTTCCTCGACGTGGAGGCGGCGAAGCTCGCGCGCCGCAGCAGCATGCTCCTCCGATGTGTGCCCCGCCACCCAGGCCTGGACCGCGGGGGGTTCGGGCGCGCGGTGGCGGGTGCTCATCACGACGGTGTCTGCGTCGTGGAAGGAACCCGGGAAGCGGTCGAGCGGCCCTCGAGTCATCCCCTGGAAGGAGAACACGTGCGCCTCGGCGTCGGCCGCGACGACGAGGTCCGTCGGGCCCAACCCGGTCAAGATGGCCTCCGCGGCGAGCGTGGTGTCCTGGTAGTCGTCCACAGTGACGTGATCGAACAGCGGCGCGCCCTGCGCCGCCGCGATGGCGGCGCGATGCAGGACCGCTCCGAAATCCACGAGGTTCAGGTCGTCCATGACGGTCTGGTACACACCGAGGAACCGCGCCAGCTCGTGCCAGCCCATGAGGCCGCGCCGGTCGGCGGCCTCGGCGATGGACTCCGGGGTGCGCATCTCTTCCTGAGCACGGACCAGGAATTGCCGCATCTCGTCCACGAAGCCCCGGAGCCGCAGCAGCCGGCCGTAGGCGGGCCAGTCCGCGGGATCCTCGTTGGCCAGGAGCTCCCGCACCCTCGCGAACTGCTCCGCGGCACTCAGGATGCGGGGCGGTTCGTCGTAGCCGAGCACCGTGTGTCGCTCGTGCAGGATCCGGTTCGCGAGGGCGTGAACCGTTACCACCTGGAGGCCGGGAAGCGAGACCGGCAGCCGGCTGAGCAGCGCAACACGGGCGGCATCGCGTCCGCCGACCGAGCCCACCACGAGGACCACCCGTTCAGGGTCGGCCCCACCCTCGATCAGCCGAGCGAAGCGCTCGCGCAGGACCCAGGACTTGCCCGTGCCCGCGCCGCCCGTGACGAGGAGAGCGCCGACCCGGTGATCCAGGACGCGCTGTTGATCCGCATCGGGGGATGGCGGGGGGGCCGTCACGGAACCGATGCTACTCGGCGCTAGCGACAGCTTGTTCAGGAGTCGCTGGCCTAGGTTCGGCGCTCTGCTCTACAGGTCCGGACGGGGAGGGACCCAACCCGGGGCGGCCGCCTCGACCGATCGGCCTTCGATGACGCGGCGGTACCAGCGCTCCACGTCCGCCGCGCCGATGGCACCCACCAGATGTCCGTCGGCCAGCACGAGTCCGTCGCGGGCGGCGAGCCATTCGAGGACCTCGTCCAGGGTCTCCTCGGGTCCCACGGTCGGGGTTTGATTGAGAGGTATCATGGCGTCGCGGGCAGGGCGCATGGGGTCGCGGGACCCCACCCGTCTTGCGGACGCCATCGAGATCGTGCCCAGGACACTGCCGTCGGCCGTCACGACAGGGTAGGACTTCCCCGAGTCCGCCTGAAAGACGTGGTCGAGTGTCTGAGCCAGCGTCATGTCGGCGGGCACGGTCGGCGGCGCAGACCGCATCGCATCGGCCGCTCTGCCCTTCGCGAGCTGGTCCCGCAACGCGATCCGCTTGTCCATGCCGCGTCCGGTCCCGAGCATGATGGCTCCGACGTAGGCAACGACGAACGCGAAGAACTCATTACCCTGCGCGAGCTTCCAGATGGCCAGACCCAGGAGGCCGACGCCGACCGCGACGCCCACGTAGCCGGCGACACGCAGGGCGGTGCGGCGGCTGCGCGTGATACCCCAAACCGTCGCGAGGAGCATCCTGCCGCCGTCCAGAGGGAAACCAGGCAAGGTGTTGAGTCCGGCGAAATAGAGGCTGAGCACGGCGAGATAGGCGAGGACGTCGCGGAGCGTACCGTGCGTCGCCCGTGTCGCGACCCAGAACACGCCCGCCATGCAGAAGAGTGGTGGCGGGTCCCACGAACGCCACCAGGAACTCGCCCAGCGGACCGCGGGCGTTCGCGCGCGTTTCGGTGGCGCCGCCCCAGAAGACCAGTGTGATCCCCGAGACCGGGATGTCGAGCGCGCGGGCGGTGGCGGCGTGGGCGGCTTCGTGCAGCAGAACGCTCCCGAAGAACAGGAACCCGGTGAGAACGGCGAGGGTGAGCGCCGTCCCCGGTGACTCGCGGCGAACCCCTGCGTGAGGCCGACGTACTGGCCCCAGATGTAGATGGCCGCGATCGCGAGCCACGAGGATCCCACGTACAGGGGGATCCCCCGGAACGTCGCGATCTTCCACCTTCCACCCATGGATTGAGCCTACCCTGCCACCTGGATCTCAGCGGTCCTTCCGTGTTGCTCCAGTCTTACGCTTCGTCATCGCCCAGCTCTACGCTGAGGAGTCCCCCGAGCTCGCGGGCGTTGCGGACCGCGAAGTCGCGGTAGCAGTTGTTCATCAGAACGTGAGTCTCTCGCGCTTGCTCGGCGAGGGACTCGATCTTCGGGACCCACTCCGCGAGCTCCGCGTTCCCGTAGTCGTACTTGAACCGCTCGGAGGCGGTGTCGCTCTTGACGTTCCATGCGCTCGTGTTCCGGCCGTGGAAGCGGACCATGGCGATGTCGGAGGCAGTGGAGGCAGCGATCGGTGGCACGCTCGAGGCGAAACCCTGTGGCATGTCGACGCAGACGTAGGGCAGATCGTGGGCTCCCAGGAACGAGAGAGATTCCTCCGCGTTCTTCGGATTCATCCAGGAGGCGTGACGGAACTCCACGGCCACGCGGAAGTCGCTCAACCGCTCCGCGCACTCTTCGATGTAGGCCTTGTTCCTGCGGCTGATCGTGAACCACTGTGGGAACTGGAACAGGACCGCGCCGAGCTTGCCTGCGGAGTGCAATGGCATGAGCGCGTCGTGGAACCGTTGCCATACTTCCTCGACGGCCTCCTCAGGTAGCTGCTCTCGATACGCGAACCGCTTCTCCAGGGAACCTTCGGGCAGCGACGCGCGGATGTCGGCGTAGAGCGATTCGGGACGTGTGGGGTGGTTCGTCAGCAACGAGTAGGCCTTGACGTTGAAGGTGAAGTTCCGCGGCGTGCGCTCGATCCACAGGATCGAGTTCTTCTCGCTGGGCGGGAAGTAGTAGGTGCTGTCGACCTCGACCAAGGGGAAGCGAGTCGCGTAGAAGCGCAGCCGGGCCTCGGCGGTCTTCACGCCCGCCGGATAGAAGTTGCCCTCCTTCACGAGCGTCGGGTCGGTCCACGACGACGTTCCGATCAAGATGCGGTGCGATCTGTCCCCGGTCACGGCGATGCCATCCCTCTCAAGAACCAGCAGCTGCCCCGGGTTTGAGGTCGCGCGGCCAGCGCTTCATCTCGAAGAAGTCGGGTCGCTTGACAAGCCAGCTGATGTGCTCCCACCAGACCGACGCTTCCTCGCCGACGGGTGCCAACGGTAGGATCGGGCCGAAGACCGGCTTGGAACCGTCGATGACGAACGTCGGGACACCGAAGATGCTGCGGTCCCGGGCGGCACGGTACGACGCGAGAACGTCTCCGACGAGCGAGGGATCGTCTGCAGCTCGGTCGACGATGCCGGCCATGGCAGCGTCGGCGGCGGCGACACGGAAGGTCTCGGGTGCGACCTCTTCGCGAAGCTCGTGAAGCCGATGGCCGATCGCGACATAGAGTCGCTCGAACGCGGCGGAGCCTCCTTCACGCTTCGCGAGCATCAGGGCGATGTGTGCCTCGCCGTGGCGGCGATGCTCGTCCCAGAAGTCGGCGTCGGGTTCTGATGCGTTGACCTCGAGGCTGAACAGGTTCCACTGGATCCGCACGATCCCGCGATCGCGGAGATCGAGTAGCCACCGAGCGGTCTGCCATGCCCACGGACACGAGGAGTCGACCCAGACTTCGATGGGAGAGACAGGTTCGGCGGGCATCGGCATGGCTCCTCGCGCCGGGACCTCGCCCGGCAGGCGCGACAGGTCGTGTCGGTTGATGGTCCATCGATGGTAGCTGCGGATGTGACCGGCGGAACTTGTCACTCTCTCATCTCGCAGGCCTTGAACCGTGTCAGCAGGGTTAGGTACAAAGGACCACGGAACGTAGATGCCGACGTCGGGCCGGGGCCAGCGCGGCGATCAGAGGGGGAGGGACCTCATGTCGGCAACGGCCGCCGTATCCGAGAAGCGTTCCAAGGAGGTCGGTGCATGGGCACCCTTACCCGCCCGACTCTTTCTGACTTTGTTCAGCGCGGCAGTGATATGTGCCCTCTTGGCGTGGACAATCGCCAATCGGCATTCTGTTGCGTCCCTGCTGCCCCAGATGTGTGTTTGGGCCGCCATCATCGTGGTCAGCGATTTCCTGGCTGTGGACTTCTCGCAGCGGATCAATCTGACGATGTCACTCTCAGTGACTCTTGCGGCGGGTATGGTCTTGCCGCCTATGGCCGCTGGGCTTCTTGCCTTTGTTGCGTCCGCCGACGCTCGGGAGTTTCGAGGCGAGATCAAACTTGAAAGGGGCCTATTCAACCGCAGCCAAGTCGCGGTCTCTGTGACCGCGGCAGCGTTTGTCTTCCACGCCCATGCGGTGCCGATCTCCAGCTGGCCAATGATCCTTGTGCCGGCGGCGCTTGCGATTTCGGTTGACTGCTTTACGAATCTTGCCCTGATCAGCATCGCAGCAGGTTTGGTCCGCGGCGTCTCACCCGTGGAGGTATTGCGCGGCCTGGTCGTCGATGCTCCTGTTCAATACTTGTTGACCTATGCGGCGTTGGGTTTGCTTGCTTTGCTCATGGCAACTGTCGTGGATTCCGTCGGGATGTGGGGCGCCGCCGCCTTCCTCGCTCCTCTCGCTCTAGCGAGGCAGACGATGGTGGAAACCCGGCGGTCCCATGAAGCCCTCGAAGCTTCGGAGCTGAGGGAGAGGGCCTTGCTTTCCACTTACGAACGCATTGTGAGCGAGCGGCGCGATGAGCGGATTGTTGTCGCGGACGAGCTCCATGATGAGATCCTTCCTCCGTTGTTCAAAGTCCACTTGCTTGCTCAGGTCCTGAATCAAGACTTGACGTCAGGGCGTTTGCTTGACCTTGATGAGGATCTTCCCGAGCTCGTCAAGGCCACCAAGATTGCACAAGACGCCGTTCGGCTTCTAGTGAGTGACCTTCGTCGCTCACGTCTAGGTCCAGGAGGGCTCAATCTCACGCTCCGTCATCGAGCGAGCGAGCTTGAATCAGCTGGCTCGCCGAGAATCGAGCTCGAGCTTCAAGACGATGCCGACGTGTCGCATCTTTCGCAGCTCCTCGCCTACCAGGTACTCCGCGAGGCGATGATGAATGCCGTAAGTCATTCACGCGCCTCAAATGTTCGAATTCAGTCGAGACTCGAGGATGGGTTTCTTCGACTCGTTGTGGAGGATGATGGGATTGGCTTCGACCCGAGGTCGGTAGACCAGGGGCACTTTGGTTCCCTCCAGCTGATCGCCGCTCTGCTAGAGGCGGCAAAAGGGCAAATCGTTATTGATAGCCGGCTGGGCAGCGGGACCACCGTCTCGGCGCTACTTCCAGCCCACATCTAACGTCTGTGGTGAGTCTTAGACAGATGTGGAAAAGAAAATGACCTCGGAGCATCGGGGCCCCCGAGGTCATTTGAGAACTAGTTCGTAGCGCTGTGGAGCTCGTACTCAGGCCCTCCAGTGGGCTCCGCCAGCGAGGGCAACAGCCATGAGGGACCCGAGGGCGAGAATGACTCGGCGAGCGATCTTCATGCCGTCCTCCTACGTCCAATCCAGCTGCATCCCCCGACGGGGGACACCGCACACATTATCGGGTGACCCCCAGCCGGGGGACAACAGTGATGTTCGGCCTACGACGAGTGGTGTAGGAATGCCCTAAGTAGGCGCCGCGACCTACTTTCAAGAGTTGGCGGGAGAGCCGAAGATGGCAGGGTGAGTGACGAAAAGCCTGTAGCAGGTAGCTCGACGACCAAGCGGCCTCGGAGTCTACTTGCCTTCGAGCTCCTGGTGATTGTCCCTACGGTCGTGGGAGTCCCTGTTCTTCTCCTGCGATCAACGGCTTCTCTGTCGCCGATACTCGTCTTGTGGGCCGCGCTCATTGCCTTCGTTGAGCTGCTCCCGGTTCCGGCTCATAGGGGATTGCACCTCGGACTAGCGTTCCCGCTGCTGATGACGGTAGGACTCCTGTTCGTTCCTCCCGCGGCGGCCCTTGTGGCGTTTGTTGGAGGACTGGACCCGCGTGAGCTGAAGCATGAAGTGACGCTCCTCAGGGCGGTCTTCAACCGGTGTCAGGTCGCCCTCTCTGTCCTTGCAGCAAGCTCAGTATTCCACGCGCTTGCGACTGTCGGAGTCCCTCCAGTTTGGGGCCAGATCGCTGGCTGCCATGCTGGCAGCAATTGCCGACTACGCGGTCAACAGCACGTTAGTCACGGTGTTCACGAGCCTGCGGGTCGGGGTTTCCCCCGTCGTCGTCATGAGGGAACTCAGGATTGGGCGTCTAAGCGAGTTCTTAGTCAGCTACCTCGGCCTGGGTCTGCTGGGTCTGGTTGGGGCGGTCTTCGTTCAACGCTTAGGCTTCTGGACGATTCCAGCCTTCCTGGCGCCTTCGCTGCTGGCTCGGCAAATGTTCTTCCGATCGCAGGATCTGGAGGAGGCGCACAAGGAGCTTCAGGAGCGAGAGCAGGTCCTGAAGACGCTCTCAAACGCGATGGCGGAAGAGCGGGCCGACGAGCGATTGCAGATCGCCGGCTATCTGCATGACGACCTGGCGCAGGTGCTGTTCCGTCTGTCGATCCAGGTGGACGTCGCACGCAAGCTCATGGAGAAGGGCGACTACGTCCAGGTCGCCGAGCAGCTCGACAAGATCCGTGAATCGAAGCAGGCCACCTCGGATCGGATCCGTGCTCTGATCCGCGACTTACATCGATCCCCTCTCGGCGCGAAGGGCCTCGCGGAGGCCATCGAGTCGTTCACGGATGAGGTGGGTCGCGACTCGGGCGTTGTCTTCCACAGCGTCGTGGAGGACATCCCCCTTCCGGCCCCGATCGCACTACTCGTGTACCACATCGTCCGCGAGGGACTGATGAATGCCCTCAAGCATGCTCGCGCCACCGACATGTGGATCTCGGTGCACCAGCGCGACGAGTTCATCGAACTCGAGCTCCGCGACAACGGCGTCGGGTTCGACACCAGCGCGCCGGGTCCCGAGGGTCACTTCGGCATGGCGATGATGCGCGAGCGCGCGATGGTGGGTGGTGGCACGTTCGACATGCAGAGTGCGCCCGGCGAGGGCGCCACGATCACGGTTCGTTTCCCGGTGGCGCTGCTGCAGCAGGAACAGACGGATGGTACCGGCGCTCCTGCGGCCGGCTCGGGAGGCGTCGCTCCCGGGGCAGGTGTTTCCCCCGGTACCCCTGCAACCACCGGGGCGAACCCCGGCGACCCTCGTCAAACCGTCCGAGCATGACCAGCACGACGAAGATCGCTACGCCCAGGTAGAGGAACAGGTCGCCGATCGATAGCACCACCCCGAGAGGCGGTGGTCCGGGGATCACGTCGCCCAGCGGCCGCAACACGTCCTCGTCGCTCATCAGGTGATGCTTGTCGGGCCCCGCGTTCGCCCGCGGAACGTCCCTGGAAGAGCCACCGGCGATCCGCACCGCGTTCGCGCTCACCGGCATCCCCGCATTCGGGGCCACCGCCAACAAGTTGAGCGAGAGCCCGATGAGCACGAGCGGTACGGCCGGCAGCCGCCGATTCATCCATGCGAACGTGATCAGCAGCACGTAGGAAGTGACGAGCACGCCCGTCACGACGGCGCGGTCGCTGGCGTGCGGCAGCGGCACGATCTGGAGCGCGAGCCCGGCGACCGCCGCCCCCCACCACCGTACGGTGAGCCGCTCGAACGGGCGCAGGCTCCCCCGAGCGAGGAAGCCCACGGCCACTGCGAGGACGACGATGATGAGGACGAGTTGCATGAGGACCCCGCTCCACTCTTGGTGGGGGACCGGATTGTCCCGCCCACTCGAACGCAAGTCCAGCGCCGTAGCCTTGAAGCATGCGTGCGTCTCGTGATCTCGGATACTTCGGCCCGGACAGCGTGAGCTGGCAAGTGCACAGAGAGGTCACGGTCCTGTTCGGCGGCGCGCGCGCCGTGTTGATGCAGGCGGCCCACCCATTGGTGATCGCCGGGGCCCGAGCCACCGGCTTCTACGAACGCAACCCGTGGAAACGTCTGCAGCGCACGTTGATCCTGACCTACACGATCACCTTCGGCACCGTTGCGGAGGCCCACGCCGCCGCCGATCGGATCAACGACGTCCATGCGCGGATCCAGGGCATCGACGACATCACCGGCTTGCCGTACGACGCCTTGGATCCGGAGCTCCTCCTCTACGTGCACGCGTGCTTGGTCGACAGCGCGCTCCTCTTCGAACGGCTCACGGTGGGCGCGCTCGATAACGCCGGACGTCAGCGCTTCCACGAGGAGCAGATGCTCGCCGCGGAGCTCGTGCGGATCCCACGCGACATCATCCCCCCCACGGTGCGGGCCCTTCGCGCCTACCTTGACGACGTCTACGACTCAGGGATCGTCCGCGTCACCGACGCGGCGCTCAGGGTCGCTGAGCTCTTCTATCACCCGCCGCAGGATGCCGAATGGCGTCCTGCGCTCAAGGGTGTTTCGCGATTGGCCTTCGCCACGCTGCCGCCGCTGCTGCGCGCGCAGTACGGGATCCGACTGCGCGCGGCGAAGCGCGCGGCGATGGCGGCGACGTTCCCCACGGTCCGGGCGGTGCGGCCTCTGCTGCCCCCCAAGTACCGCTACATCGCGCCGTACAACGACTGGAGGATGCGCCAACGTGGGGTCGCACCCCCCGGTGACGTTGACGAGGCGCGCAGGCGCGCGGGCATCCGGCTCGACGTGCCCTGAAGCACGACAGCGTGCCAGACTGCCGCGCATGAACACCGCCCCGCTCACCGCCGTCGACGGACTCCTGCTCGACATCGATGGTGTGCTCGCGATCTCGTGGGATCCAATCCCCGGCTCGATCGAGACGATGCGGTGGATCCGCGGACACCAGATCCCGTTCCGTCTCATCACGAACACCACGACGCACACACGTGCCGACCTCGCCAAGACGTTGCACGATGCGGGGTTCGACGTCGATCGCGACGAGATCGTCACCGCGGTCGTTGCGACCGCGACCTACCTGTCGGTACATCATCCGGGTGCGCGCGTGATGGTGCTTTCCGATGGCGACGCCGGGGACGACCTGAGAGGCGTGGATGTCGTGGGTGCCGGAGCCGACGCCGACGTCGTGGTGATCGGCGGCGCGAGTGAGGCGTTCTCCTATGCGGCCTTGAACCGAGTGTTCCAACTCGTGCGCGACGGCGCCGAACTCGTTGGCATGCACCGCAACCTCTATTGGCGGACAGCCGACGGCTGGCAGCTGGACGGCGGCGCCTATCTCGCCGGGATAGAGGAAGCCGCGGGGGTCACGGCAACGATCTGCGGCAAGCCCGCTCCCGCGTTCTTCGCGTCGGCACTGGGGCTGCTGGGCGTCACGGCGGAGCGGGCCGTCATGGTAGGCGACGACCTCGTGAACGACGTGCTCGGTGCGCAGACCTCGGGCATCCGCGGCATCCAGGTGCGCACCGGCAAGTTCCAGGAGTCCGACCTGGCCAAAGGCGAGCCAACCGTCACGATCGACGCTCTGGCGGACCTGCCGGCGCTGCTGGGCGGCTGACCCGTGTCGGACCGTCCGAGCGCGCCGCAGATCTTCGCCGGCATCGCGCCGCAGTACTCGTGGATGGGGGCGGTGTGGTCGTTCGGTCAGGACGGGCGCTGGCGCCGCACGATGGTCTCGAAGGTGACCGCCCCGCCGGGTGGGCTCGTTCTGGACGTCGCGGCGGGGACGGGTCTCATTTCGCGCGAACTTGCGGCCCGCAAGTTGGTGAACGTCGTGGCTCTGGATCCGAGCGAACCGATGCTGCGGGCGGGCCTGGCAGCCAACACGGCTTCGGGGCTGCAGGAGCGCATCACGCCCGTGCTCGCGCGCGCCGAGGCCTTGCCGTTCGCAGACGCCACCTTCGATGCCGTGACCTTCACCTACCTCCTGCGCTACGTGGACGAGCCTGAGGCGGTGGTGCGAGAGCTCGCCCGGGTGCTGCGACCAGGGGGCACGCTCGCCTCGCTCGAGTTCCACGTTCCCGAGCCGTCGTCCCTACGGGCGGCATGGCGGATCTACACGCGCGGGGCCATGCCCGCCGTCGGCGCCCTCGTCTCACGCTCGTGGCTTCGCACGGGGCGGTTCCTGGGGCCGAGCGTCGAGCGTTTCTACGCCCGGGCGCCGCTGCCCGAACAGGTGCGGTGGTGGCAGCAGGCCGGCGTCCGGCACGTCCGATCCCGCGTGATGTCGTTGGGCGCCGGCGTGGTGATCTGGGGCGTGAAGGGCGGACCGCGTGTCCCGTGAGGGTCCGGCCTTCTACGCGTTGCGGTCGGGTGGATGGCGGGACTATTGGACATTGCTGCACCCGCCCTACACGGTGTGGCACCTGTCCTACGTCACGATCGGAGCGGCGCTCGCGCCCACGGTGAACGTCCGGTGGTGGCTGGAGACCGTCGCCGCCTTCTTCCTGGCGATGGGCGTTGCGGCCCACGCCTTGGACGAGCTGCATGGCCGGCCCCTGCGGACGCGGATCCCCGACGGCGTGCTGTGGGCGCTCGCGGCCGTCGGGCTCGTCGGCGCCGCCGCGCTGGGTGTCGACGGAGCGCTGGAGGCGACACCGTGGATCTGGCTGCTGATCCCGATCGGGCTCTTCCTCGTCGTCGCGTACAACCTCGAACTGTTCGGAGGCGCCGTGCACTCGGATGTTTGGTTCGCTCTCGCCTGGGGAGCGTTCCCCGTCATCACCGCCTATGTCGCCCAGACGGGAACGCTACGTCCGGCAGCGGTGCTCGCCGCCTGCGCATGCTTCGCGATCTCGGCCGCCCAGCGCTCGCTGTCCACGCCCGTGCGCAAGATCCGACGGCGCGTGACGTCGTTGGCCGGCACGATGGTTCTGGAGGACGGCACGACGCAACACCTGGACGCGGCCGATCTGCGCAGGCCGCCCGAGACCGCCCTGCGGCTCCTCTCGGTGGCGATGCCGCTGCTCGCCGCGGCGCTGCTGATCCCGAAGCTCGCTTAGCACCCCGAGCTAAGGACTGCGAGCAGCTCGTCGGCGTACCGCTCCAACTTGGAGGGACCTACGCCGGGGATGGTTGCGAGGTCGGCCCGCCCGCGCGGCTTGCGCTCCGCGATCTGCACGAGCGTCTTGTCGTGGAAGACGACGTAGGCGGGAACGCCGTCGGCTGCCGCGCGGACCCGGCGCCACTCGCGGAGGCGATCGAACAGGGGGCCGTCGCCGGCGAGGGTAGCCACGGGCACGCGCGCTCGGCGGGTGGGTGCCGGCTCCGTCCGGGCGACCACGCCCAACTCCTCGAGGAACGGACTAGGCGCGGTCCTGGGCTCGCGCGGCCAGGAAAGGAAGAGGTGTCGCCGCGCCCTCGTGATCCCCACGTACAGCAGGCGACGTTCCTCCTCCGGATCCGCCGCGGATCGCTGCGACCGGAACGGCAGCTCCTTGTCGAGGAGTCGCGGCAGGAAGACGGCGTCGAACTCGAGCCCCTTCGCGCGATGGTAGGTAAGGAGGTTGACACCGCGGCCGGAGTGTTCCGTGCTGAACCGCCGTGAGAGCTCGGCCACGAAGCGACCGACGTCGGCGTCGCCGTTCGACGTCTCGAACTCGACCGCGAGGGCGCGGAGGCGAGCGAGGTCCGCCTGTCTCGTCACCTCTTCGGCATCGTCGGGGTCCGCCGCCGGATCGAACCCCACGGCCTCCGTCGCGTCCAGCACCGCGGCGCTCACCTTCAGTCCGGGGTCCGGCCGTCGCAAGCGCCTGAGCACCGAACGGGGTCCCGGTCGACGCAGGAACGCGCCGTCCCGCACCTGGTACGGGATCCCTGCCGCGGCGAGCGCCTCCTCGTACGCCTCCGAGCGCGCGTTGAGCCGATAGATCACCGCCATCGCCTCGTACGCCACACCCTCGGCGTGCAGGCGCCGCACTTCGCCCGTCACGAATGCGACCTCGGCCGAAGCGTCGGCGAGGGCTCGTGCGGTCGGGTTCGGTCCTTCGGCGCGAGTGGCGCGCAGCTCCTTGTCGAACCCACCGAGATGCCGTGCCAGACCGTTGGCGACCGCCAGCACCTGCGGCGACGATCGGTAGTTGTCTTCCAGCCGGATGACGGTGGCGTCGGGGTAGCGCTGCGGGAACCCCAAGAGGTAGTCCGGGGAGGCTCCGGTGAACGAGTAGATCGTCTGGTAGTCGTCACCCACCACGCAGAGCTCGTCGCGATCGCCGAGCCATCGCTCCAGCAGTGCCTGCTGCAGCGGGCTCACGTCTTGATACTCGTCCACGGTGAACGCTTGGAACCGTTCGCGGACCTCTTGTGTGGCCGTGGCGTCCTCCTCGAACAACTGCACGGCCATCAACAACATGTCCTCGAAGTCGATCCGCCCGGTTCGTTCCTTGCGACGCTCATAGCCCTGGTAGATACCGGCCATCAGCTCGAGGGGGATCGGTGGCTCGTGGCCGAGCCGTTGCGCCTCAGCGAGGTAGCGCCGCCAGGGGATCATCCGGTTCTTCGCCCACTCGATCTCGCCTGCGAGCTCGCTCCGCGGCATGAACTTGTGCGGCGGCGGGAGTGCGTTCGCGAGGGACGCGATGAGCGGGGCCTTCGACGGAAGGATCTCGGGGAGCCGGTCTCCGGTGTGCCGCTCCCACAGACGACCGAGCTGCGCGAGCGCGGCGGCGTGGAACGTGCGCGCCTCGACGCCCTGGACGCCGAGTGTCGCCAGTCGTTGTTTCAGCTCTGTCGCCGCTTTCTCGGTGAACGTCACCGCCAGGATCTGCTGGGCGGGGAAGGTTCCGGACGCCACCTGAAACGCGATCCGGTGCGTGATCGTGGTGGTCTTGCCCGTTCCGGCGCCGGCGAGGATGGCTACCGGGCCGCGGACGGCCTGTGCCGCCCGTCGCTGGGCGTCGTTCAGCCCCTTCAGGGTCTCCTGTGCCGCCGCCACGGCGCGACGCTACCAGCGGTGGCGGACACGTGAAGTCTGAGCGTCGATCCCGAAACCCCTCGTTCCCACGAAGAGTCGATACTCTGGCCCAGATGACCGAGCACGCGATCGGACGGGCTGGCACCATCGGTGAGCTCCGTGCCTCCGGCTACCCGGACCGCACGGTTAAGGAGGAGCTCCGCGGGAACCTGCTGATCAAGCTCGCTGCGGGCGAGGACCTGTTCCCCGGCTTGGTGGGGTTCGACGACTCGGTGCTGCCCGCCCTGGAACGCGGCATCCTCGCGGGACACGATCTGATCCTTTTGGGGGAGCGCGGCCAGGCGAAGACGCGCCTCGTGCGGGCGATCGTCAACCTCTTGGACGACACGACGCCGGTGATCGTTGGATGCGAGATCCACGATCACCCGTTCCGCCCGATCTGCTCCCGATGCCGCGCCCTGGTCACGACCGACGGCGACTCGGTGCCGATCGGGTGGATCGGCCGTGACGAGCGCTACGCAGAGAAACTCGCCACCCCCGACACCTCCGTCGGCGACCTGATCGGCGATGTCGACCCCATCAAGGTGGCGGAAGGCCGCTACCTGGGGGACGAGCTCACCATCCACTACGGCATGATCCCCCGCACGCACCGCGGCATCGTGGGGATCAACGAGCTGCCCGACCTCCCAGAACGCATCCAGGTGAGCCTGTTCAACATCCTGGAGGAGCGCGACATCCAGATCCGTGGCTATCGGATCCGCCTGCCGCTCGACCTCCTCCTCGTCGCGACGGCGAACCCCGACGACTACACCCACCGCGGCAGGATCGTTTCGCCCTTGAAGGACCGGTTCGGCACGCAGGTGCGCACCCATTACCCGGAGACGCTCACCGAGGAGATCCGCATCATGGACCAGGAGGCGTCGCCCCCCGTCGCGTCCGTCCCGGTGCGCGTACCGGCGTTCATGAAGGAGATCGTGGCGGCCCTCACCGCTGAGCTGCGCCGTTCGCCGCACGTGAACCATCGCAGCGGCATCAGCGTCCGCTACTCGATCGGCAACGTCGAGACCCTCGCCGCGGCCGCCGTGCGGCGCGCGGCCCGTTCTCACGAGCCCGAAGCGGTTCCGCGGGTGTGCGACCTGCCCGCCGTGCTGGCGTCCTCCGAGGGCCGCGTGGAGTTCGACACCGTGGAGGAAGGGCGGGAGGACGAGATCCTGCATCGCGCCCTGCGCACGGCCGAGCTCGAGGTATTCCGCCGGCGCCTGTCCGGGTTCGACTTCGGACCGCTGCTGCACCGCTTCGACGACGACGGATTCGTGGCAACCACGACAGACCTCACGCCTGCCTCCGATCTGCTCGGGCAGTTCGGCGACCTCCCGGGCCTGTCGAAGTTGATGGGGCGGCTGGGTGTCGAGGAGGAGAGCCCGGGCGTGGCGGCGAGCGCGCTCGAGTTCGCTCTTGAAGGTCTTCACCTGTCGCGACGGCTCAACAAGGACGGCGCGGACGCGGCGGCCCGGTACACGGGCGCCGGCGGATCGTAGGATCTCGCCGGCATGCTCCAGATCCACAAGTTCGTCGGCTTCTTGGTCGTGGGTGTGTTTGCCGTGGGCTGGATCTGGGGCCTCGCCACCTGGATCCTGCGGCGGCACGATCCCGGACCGGGCTTCTGGGTGTGGGTCACGGTGGCGCAGGTCGTCGCGGGAACGCAGGCGCTGATCGGGATCATCCTGCTGCTTCTCGGGAAGCGGCCCGACACGCCGCTGCACTACGTCTACGGGATCGGCCCGCTGATCGTGCTCGGATTCGCGCACTGGATCGCGCGGGAGGGCCAGAAGGTCAAGGATGGCTCCAACCCGTTCCCAGCATGGGTCTGGTTCGCGGGAGGATCCTTCATCTGTTTCGGATTGTCGCTGCGCGCGCTGATGACGGGACTGGGCATCGGCTGAACTCGCGCGGGCCGAACCTTCCCCCGCATGGGTGCGATTCTCAAGCTCGGCCGGAGGATGCCGACGCACCACGCATGCCGTTCAAGCGTGGCTCTCGCGGTGGGCGGCCGCAGTCCGGTGCCCCCGCGCTCGTCGCGGACGCCCTGCGGTCGTTGGATCCCTTCAGCTTCTGGGTCCTGCCGACGCAGGACTCCGAGCCCGGTGACGTGGTCGTCGTGGGCACCACCGGCGTGTTTCTCGTGGCGCCCCGTGGTCTGTCCGGCGTCGTCCATTTCGGGATGACCGGGGTGGACGTGAACGGGCGGGCGGTGCCGGTCCGGGGTCTGAAGCGCGCGTCCAGGTCCCTGGAGGCGACGCTGGTGGCTCGGTCGGTGTCGGCGTCGGTCGAGCCCGTCGTGTGCTTCACCGAGGCGATCATGGGTGCCGGGCGGACGATCCGCGGCATCCGCTTCCTCACGGCGAACGACCTCGTGAAGGACATCGCCGGCCGCTCCGCAACCGTGGAACGGGCCCGTGCACAGCGGGCCGCGCGCGTCCTGGGCATGCAGATCGCCGGCGACGACGGTCGTCATTTCGCCGTCGGCTGAGGCCCCGAGCGTCTTTGGCGAACGCGCGTAGGCTGGTTCCATGCGCTTCCGCTACTCCCGGTGGGACGGCTCGCAGGATCCGTTCGGGCCGGAGATCGGCGCGGCCGAGGTCCTGGAACAGCTCTCCGACGACGTCTTGATGGGCGGGAGCGCGGACGCGGCGCTGCGCCGGCTCCTGCGCAGAGGGATGCAAGGACGGTTCAGCGGCCTCGACGCCCTCCGCCGGCGCCTCGGACAACAGCGGGAGCGCGAGGAGGAGGCGCTGAGCCTCGCGGGTCCCCTCGAACAGCTTCGTGAGCAGCTCGAGGAGATCCTCGATCGCGAACGCACGACGCTTTCGTTCTCCGACGAGGAGGACGCGAGGATGCGCGAGGCATCCCTCGACACCCTTCCCCCCGACGCCCCGGGGCAGATCCGCGAGCTGCAGGGATACCGGTTCGTCGACCCACAGGCCCAGCAGATGTTCGATCAGCTCATGGAGCAGCTGCGCCAGGACGTCCTCGGCTCGTACTTCCGCAACATGGCCGAGGGCATGCGGGGCATCACGCCCGAGAACCTCGGGCGGTTCCGCGACATGCTCGCCGATCTCAATCGGCTGATCGAGCAACGGGAGCGCGGAGGGGAAACCCAGGAAGACTTCGATCGATTCATGCAGCGCCACGGCGACCTCTTCCCCGATCACCCGCGCACGCTGGATGAGCTACTGGAGCAGATGGCACGACGGATGGCGGCGATGAGTCGCCTCATGCAGTCGCTATCGCCGGAGCAGCGGCGCGAGCTGCAGGCGCTGGCGGAGCAGATGATGCAGGACATGGACCTCGCCTTCGAGGTCGACCGGCTCGGTGCGAACTTACAGGGTGCGTTCCCGGATATGCCTTGGGGCGATCCGGTCTGGGGGGACGGCGACTCGTCGATGCCGATGTCGGCTGCCGTGGACGCGATGGAGCGGATCCACGACTACGAGGACCTCGACCGCGCCTTCCGCGGCGACTATCCGGGCGCATCGCTGGATGACATCGACGAAGACGCGTTGCGCCGCACGCTGGGAGATCCGGCCGCCCGGGATCTGCGGCGGCTGAAGGAGATCGAAAGGACGCTGGAGCAGGCGGGTCTCGTGCAGCGCAAGCACGGGCGCCTTGAGGTCACGCCGCGCGGTGCGCGCAAGCTCGGTGAGCGCGCGCTCACCCAGGTCTTCGAGGAGCTGAAGCGGGACCGCGAGGGCACGCACCAGGCGCGAGACTCGGGCGGCCTCGCCGAGCCCACCGGCGCCACCAAGCCGTGGAACTTCGGCGACCACGGTCAGCTCGCCGTCCAGAAGACCGTGTTCAACGCCGTGCTTCGATCCCCTCCGGGAGAGCCCGTGCGCCTTCACCCCGACGACTTCGAGATGGTGGAGGCGGAGGAGCGGACCGAGACGGCGACCGCGCTGCTGCTGGACCTCTCCTTCTCGATGCCGCTTCGTGGCCACTTCGTCCACGCGAAGAAGATGGCCCTGGCGCTGCATGCGTTGATCGAAGGGCGTTACCCGCACGACACGCTCTACCTGATCGGGTTCAGCGACTATGCCCGCCAGCTCAGACCCGAGGACCTCACCGCTCCCGGGTTCGAGCGCGTGTACGGCACGAACATGCAGCACGCCTTCATGCTGGCCGGTCGGCTGCTGTCTCAACATCCCCGAGCTTCCCGCCAGGTCATCATGGTGACCGACGGGGAGCCGACCGCGCACCTCGAAGGCGATCAGGCCTTCTTCTCGTGGCCGCCCGTGCCCGAGACGCTGCACCTCACGTTGGCCGAGGCGATCCGTCTGTCGCGTTCGGGTGTTCGGCTCAACATCTTCATGCTGGAGGAGTCCGAGGGGCTAGCGCGCTTCATGGAGCGGCTCGCCCGCTTGACCTCCGGCCGCGTCTTCTTGATGGACGACGAGCGGATCGGGGAGTTCATCGTCCGCGACTACGTGTCACGTCGCAGCCGATAGGCTCGCGGCGTGCGCAGGACGGTCAAGATCGTGGCCTGGGTCGCCGCGTTCGCGGCCTGCGCCGGCGTCGGAGCATTCGTGGCCGCCCACACGGATCCGTTCCCGCCGGGAGTCGAAGACCCGGGCGTGGTTCGAACACTCACCCCCACGCCCACACCCCTCACGAGCCCGACGGGGCCGACGGGGCCGAAGTGGTCCGGGGGGGCCGGCGCCAAGACCCAGCACATCCTGTTCGTGGGTGGGACGTGCGCCTCGGACTGGCGCCTGTCGCTCCGGTTCACGGTGGAGGCCGCAGGCGCGGTCCGGGGAGCCGGGATCGCTCGGCTGGAAGGCAAGCTGCGGTGCGATTTCCCGACGGCGCAGGCCGAGGCCCGATCGGTGGCGCTGCGCGTGAGCGGACGTGAGCAAGGGGACGTCCTCCACCTGACGCTTGCGGCGGGCTCGTTCTCGCCTGCGGGGAGCAACGACTTCGGGGGCCTCACGCAAACGCTGGTGAAGGTTCCGCCGATCCCGATCCAAGGCACGGAGGCCGCGGTGAGCGGGTCCGTCCGCACCGGTGACGGAGATCGCGGCTCCTATGTAGCCACGTACCACGTCCACCTGTTCTGCGTGCAAGGCTGCTAGGAGCCCTAGCGAGGCGCGACGTCCCACCACAGGGTCACGAACGTCCTCGAGGGAGGCCCTGCCGACCACAGCCCGTTGCGCTCTTGGAGACGATCGCCCAACGCCTCCGCGAGCTCCTCGTCGCGATCGGGTGTGAGGCAGAGCCGCCGTCGTGCGAAGGCGAGCGCCCCCGCGCGGTCGTCGAAGCCGCCCGCCGAGGGGTCCTCGGTCGCAATGCGGTCCTGTCGCTGCGGCACGAAACCGAGCTCGCGCACGGCCGCTTCGGCGAGGCCGACGTCCGGCGCATCGGCGATCCGGATACCGTGGAATCGCGTCCACAGATCCTCCATCCAACCGAGCGGGTGACGTCCCATCAGCTCGAACACTACCCGGCGGCGCGCGTGCGCATCGATCGCGCGCACGAATGGCTCCAGGTCCTGCACGTTGTAGAGCGTGTGGCCGCTGAGCACCACGTCGGCGTGCGGAGCATCGTCTTCGACGTCGGGCCATCTGCCGAGAACCACGCCCGTCCTCACTCCCAGATCGCGGGCTCCCCCCTCGAACGCCGCGAGCATGTCACCCTGCTCGTCCACGCCCGTGATCATCGATGCGCGGGCCGCGAGGGGCAGCGACGTCGCACCCCCGCCGACGCCGACGTCCAGCACGGTTCCGCCGTCCGGCAACGCCGCCTGCGCGCAGGAGGTCGTCGGCGTCGGGGCGAGGACCGAGGCGAACGCTGCGCGCCGGCGGAACGCCTCCGCGGGGAACCCCCAGGGGCTTTCCGGCGCGGCCGCGAGGATCGTCTCGGGGATGGCGCGGGCTTCGAGCTCGTGTCGCCATCGCTCGAGCGCGGTGCTCACTCGTCCAGCACCTCCCGCGTGTGCTCGCCCAACCGCGGCGGAGGAGATCGGGTCGGCATCAGCAGTCCGTCGAAGCGGATGGGGTCGGCGACCAGACGCAGGGTCTGGCCCCGGCCCGGATCCTTCACCGTCTCCACCAGCGCTGCACCCTCGGGCGACGCGAACACCTCGTCCATCGTGCGGATGGGGGCACAGGGCACCGCGGCAGCCTCCAACAAGCGCAACACCTCGTCGACCGGGCGTTCGGCGAACGCCGCCGCCAGCAGCGGGATCAGCTCCGCCCGGTGCTCCACGCGCGCCGCGTTCGTCACGAAGCGTTCATCGACGGCCCACTCGGTGTGATCCAGGACCTCGCACGTCCGCGCGAACAACCGGTCGTTCCCGGCGGCGAGGATGAACGGCCGGTCGGCTGCGTGGAAGAGCTGATAGGGAACGATGTTGGGATGCTGGCTGCCCAACGGCTGCGGAACGATCCCGCCGATCAGATGGTTGGCGGCTTGGTTCACCATGGCGGCGACGCTCGCATCGAAGAGGGCGACGCTCACGTGCCTCCCGTGCCCGGTGCGCTCCCGTTCCTGCAACGCCGCGAGGATCCCGACGGTCGCGTAGAGCCCGGTCACCACGTCCAGCAGGGCGACCCCCGCCTTCATCGGCTCGCCTCCGGGCTCTCCCGTCACGCTCATCAATCCGCACAGTGCCTGCACGATGATGTCGTAGCCGGGCCGACTCCCCGCCTCGGGCGTGTCGTCGCCGAACGCCGACAGCGAGCAGGTCACCAGGCGCGGATGCGCCGCGCGCATCGCGTCGAACCCCAGCCCCAGCTCCTCCATCAGCCCCGGGCGGAAATTCTCGATCACGACGTCGGAGGAGGTGGCGAGCCGACGCACCGCGCCGGCGCCCTCCGGTGTCTTGAGGTCGATGACCACCGAGCGTTTGTTGCGGTTCAGGCAGAGGAAGTAGGCGGCGTCACCGCCCGCGAAGGGCGGCCCCCAGTGGCGCGTGTCGTCTCCTTCGCCGGGTCGCTCCACCTTGATGACGTCGGCGCCCAGATCCCCGAGCGTCATCGTGGCGAGCGGGCCCGCCAGAACGCGCGAGAGATCCAGCACGCGCACGCCGCGCAGTGGTGCAGGCACGTCGCTCATAGGGCCGAGCGTAACGGGCAGGGGGGAGCCATGCTCCTCATCGACCGCTTGTGCATCCCGATGCGTCCTTGCGCACTGGTCGGCAGGTCCGATCGTCGGGCATGATTGGCGTATGAACGACGAGAGCCTCGAACGCGTCAACGCCTTCTTGGCGGCCGTCGCCCGCCGTACCGAGGTGGGCGCCGTGATGGATGTGACCCCTGCCGAGGTCGGCCGGGATCTGGGATTCCCCGATGCCCTGTCGACCGCGCGCGCGGTCCGGGCGCTCATCGCTCGCAAGCGGCTCGAGCCGGCTCAGGGCTCCTACCGGCTGCTGGACGCTCGACCGGTGGAGGCCTCGGAGCGCGAGGCCATCGGGCGGCGGCCGCGAAAGCCCCGCGAGCGGCTGTCCTCTCGCGACCGCTCCGGGGGCGCCGGCGGCGACCACCTCTCCTACTCCGACGTGGGTCGCGCCTCCGTCGACCGACTCATCGACCTCGGCCGGGAGGTGGGTACGCTGCGCGCCGGCCTGCGCCAGGCGCGCGAGGAGGCGAGGGACTCTCGCCAGGCGCGCGATGAGGCCGAGCGCCGGGCGAGCACGCTCACCGACCGCGTTCGCGAGCTGGAAGCGAGGGCCGAGATGGCCGAGTCCAACCTGCGCACCCTCCTCGCCTCCGCCCGCTCGACGGACGCCCCCAAGCGAGCGGACGTGTCGGACTCGGAGATGGAGGCGATCCTCGGGGTGCTCAAGGGCGGCGAGGAGCCTGCCGGGGAGCCGACTGCCTCAGAGGAGATACCGGATCCCGGGGTCCCCGCGGACCGCCCCGGCGCTTAGCCGGCGCTCGCGAGGGCTCGTCCCCGGCCGATCAGCACACCAGCAGCAACAGCGGGTTCGGGTCGACGGCGTCCCCGCCGCCGGGGTGCCACTCGAAGTGATCGTGCGGCCCCGTCGCGTCCCCGGTCGTGCCGACGTAGCCGATCACGTCGCCGGTGTGCACGTACCCCAGCGTCCCGTAGGACACGAGGTGGGCGTTGTAGACATAGCCGGTGCTGCCGCGCACGGTGACCTCCAGGCCGCCCAGCTTGCTGGAGGTCGCGAAGGCATAGCCGTCGAAGGGCGCCACGATCGGCGTGTTCACGGCGGCGTCGATGTCGTCGCCTTCGTGCCGGTGCACGGGCACGCCCGGGATCCGCACCATGATCCCGAAGTTGTTCGCCAGCGTGTTCGGGCCGTCCACCGGGCAGGCACGGAACGTGCCCCACACCGCGAGCCATGCCTCGAGACGGGCGCGGTCCCGTTGCAGTCGCAGCACGCGCCGCCGGACCCTCATGCCGTGGCGCCGCAGCTTCGCTCGCACGCCGTGGATGGCACGACGGAGGCTCCGTCGCGCTCCGACCCAGCGGGAACGACCGAACAGCCGCGGGGAGCCCAAGCCGCGGAGCTCCCGACGCAGGCCGACGATCTTGGTGCTCAGTCGCTCGACCTGGCGTCCATGACCCCGTGCGATCCGGGATAGCCGGTGATGGATGCGATGCTCCTGCGCCACGGTCGTCTGGACCCGCGGCAGGGCTTGCGCCGCGGGCAGGCCGAGCAGAGCGACCGACGCGATCACCGCCACGAGGGCGAGGGCGCGTCGTGCGGCCGCTCCAAGGGGTCTGCGCGCATCGACATCCGGCTCCACTCTGGGAGCCTCTATCGGCCAAACGGGTGATTGGATTGACCTACATCACGGAATGTCCCTGGGAATAGGTACTAGGGGATCGCAGCTACAGCAGCTACACGCCGGGATCGAGCGCGGCCTTGTGGCAGGCCGCGAACGTGGCGTTGGGGAACGACGTAAGAGAGGGGTCATCACCCTTGCAGGCGGCTTCGATGCCGAGGCTGGCCGCCTCCCCCGTCGCGACGACCGGGCACCGAGGGTGGAACCGGCAGCCCGCCGGGATACGGGTGGGGTCCGGCGGCTCGCCCCGAAGGATCGGCCGCTCCGAGCCCCCCGGCCTCCGGCACGACGTCCAACAGCGCCTTCGTGTACGGATGCCGCGGGCGGAGCAGCACCTGCTCGGCGGGACCGATCTCGACGATGCGTCCCAGGTACATCACGGCGACCCGGTCGGCGATCGTCCAGGCGAGGCCGAGGTCGTGCGTCACGACCAGGATCGTGAGTCCGAGCCGTTTCCGCAGGTCCATCAGCAGCGCGAGGATCTCTCCCCGCACCGAGGCGTCCAGGTTCGACACGGGCTCGTCGGCGACGATCATGTCGGGCTCCAGCACGAGGGCGCCGGCGATGACGACGCGCTGACGCTGCCCGCCCGACAGCTCGTGCGGGTACTGCAGGAAGAAGCGCTCGGGCGGGCGCAGCCCGGCGTTGGACAGCGCCTTGCGCGACCTGGTCGCGCTCCTCGCCCGCGACCTGGTGGATCCGCAGGCCCTCGGCGACCGACTCGTAGATCGATCTGGCGCGGGTTCAGCGCCCCGGTGGGATCCTGGAACACCATCTGGACCTTGCGGCGGTAGGCGCGCAGGTCCTTCCAGATCGGCGCCCCGAGGTACGTGATCTCGCCTCGCTGCGGTCGTCTCCAGGCCCATGATCGCCCGGGCCGTGGTGGTCTTGCCGCAGCCCGACTCGCCGGCGAGGGCGAGGATCTCCCCCTTCTGCAGCTGCAGGCTCACGCCGTCGACGGCGCGCGCCATCGCCGCCTTCTTTCCGAACAACCCCGCGCCGAGTCCCAACACGCCCCGCGAACGAGACGTGGATGTCCGTGACGTCCAGGATCGGCGCCGGCTGCGTGGGTGCCGCCTGGACGGCGAGGTCGCTCACGCCTGACCTCGGTCGGGCGCAGGAGCACCCTCCGTCGCGAGGGCTCCTTCGACCAGGAGGCAGGCGGCCCTGCGCCGGGCGGAGACGTCGTACAGCCGTGGGTCGATCGTGGGACAGCGCTCGAAGGCCTCGGGGCACCGGGGATGGAACGTGCAGCCTGCGGGCAGGTCGGACGGGTAGGGGGGTCCCCCGGCAGGCCCGGAGGGGGCCCTGCGGAACCGCAGGTCGCCGATCGCCGGGAACGCGGCGGCGAGCGCGCGCGTGTAGGGGTGCTTGGCGTCGGAGAACACGTCTTCGGACGGCCCCTCTTCCACGATCCGTCCCGGCGTACATGATCGAGAGCCGGTCGCAGGTCTCCACCAGCACCGACAGATCGTGCGTGATGAAGATCATCGCGAGCCCCAGCTCGTTCTGCAGCTCCTTCAACAGGCGCAGCACCTGCGCCTGGACCATCACGTCGAGCGCGGTGGTGGGCTCGTCCGCGATGATCAGGCTGGGCGTGCAGGCGAGCGCCATCGCGATCATGACCCGCTGGCGCTGGCCCCCCGAGAGCTCGTGCGGGATAGTCCTTGAGGCGGCGGGCGGGCAGACCTACCTGCTCCAGGAGGGCGCCGGCGCGGACGCCTCGCCTCACGCTCGTTCCGCCTGCCCGTGCAGGATCATCGGCTCGGCGATCTGGTCGCCGATGCGCTGCACGGGGTTCAGCGCGTGCATCGCGCCCTGGAAGACGATCGAGGCCTGCGTCCAGCGGACGGCGCGCAGACGTCCCGGCTTCATCCCCAGGACGTTCTCGCCGTCGAGCTCGATGTCGCCCGGTGACCTCCGTGCCTGCGGGCAGCAGCCGGAGCAACGCCCCCGCGATCGTCGACTTCCCGCATCCGGACTCGCCGGCGAGCCCCAGCACCTCGCCACGGTCCAGCTCGAGGTCGATCCCGCGCACCGCGGGAACGTCGCCGCCCTGCGTCTTGTACGTCACGGGGAGATCCTCGAACCGATAGGAGCGCTCATCGTGCCCGCAGCTTCGGGTTCAGGATGTCGTCCATCGCATAGCCGATCATCGTGAACGCCAGGACCACGAGCACGATCGCGACCCCGGGCGGCACGATCCACCACCAGTAGCCGGAGAAGGCCGCGCCCTGGCCGAACGCGAGCTCCAGGATCGTGCCCCACGAGATGCTCGTCGTGGGGTCGGGGCCCAGGCCGAGGAAGGACAGCGTGGTCTCGGTGAGGATCGCCACGGCGACGATGAGGATCGTGTTCGCGAAGATCAGCGGACCCGACGTTCGGAAGGATGTGGCGCGTCACCAGGTGCCAGTCGCTCGCCCCGAGCGCGCGAGCTCGCTCGACGTACGTGCGCGTCTTGAGGAGAGCACCTGCGCGCGGATCACACGGGCGGTGCTTGGCCACGTCGTGATCCCGATCACGAAGATCACCGTGTAGAGCGACGGCCTCAGGATGACCGACAGCACGATCGCGAGCGGCAGGAACGGGATGACGAGGAACCAGTCGGTGACGCGCATCAGGACCGGTCTCGCGCCATGCCCCGTAGTAGCCGGCGACCAGACCGACGCCGGCGCCGATGATGACGGTGATGAGCGTGGCGGCGACGCCGACGATGAAGGAGATGCGCGCTCCCCAGATCGTGAGCGACAGCACGGAGCGGCCCGAGATAGTCGGTTCCGAACCAGAACTGCACGGTTCGGTGGCGACAGGACGGGTTGTTGGGGTGGCAGATCGGGGACAGGTCGCACCTGCTGGCCAGGAGCGGGGCGAAGATCGCCACGAGGACGAAGAAGAGCATGATCCCGAGCCCCGCCATGCCCATCTTGTTCTTGCGGATACTGCGTCCCAGAAGCGCCTGAGGGAATCCTTGCGGCGCTGGCGGGCGATCGCCTTCGGGCTCCGGATGGCTTTCGGGGCCTCTTCGCGGCTCGGGGGCTTCGCTCCTCGATCGGTTCGCCATCTCAGCCTGCCCTCACGCGCGGGTCGAGATAGGAGTAGAGAGGTCGGCGACGAGGTTCGCGATGATGACCGCGGCGCTGAACAACAGGAACAGGCCCTCCAGGAGTGCGAAGTCCTGGTTCCCGGATCGCCGATACGGTGAGGTGTCCCAGGCCCGGCCAGGAGAAGATCGTCTCGATCACGATGGCGCCGGACAAGACGAAGCCGAGGGACAGGATCGTCACCGTCATCGTCGGCAGCAGGGCGTTCGGCACCGCATGCCGCCGTCGGACCATCTTCTCGCGCATGCCCTTCGAGCGCGCCGTGGTGATGAAGTCCTCGCCCAGGATCTCCATCAGCGAGGACCGCATGATCAGCGAGTACTCCGCCAGGTAGCGACACGGTCAGGACGAAGAACGGCAGCGCCAGGTGATTCAGGATATCGACGAAGTTCTGGACCCCGTGGTAGTCGGCTGCGGGCGGTCTGCATCCCTCCGGAGGGGAAGATGTTGAAGGTCACCGAGAACAGCATGATCATGAGCAACCCGAACCAGAACTCCGGCATCGAGTAGAGCACGAGCGTGACGCCCAGCCAGCTCTGATCGAACTTCGTCCCCCATCTCCATCCCTGAGCGATGCCGATCCAGACGCCCAGCACGATCGAGGCGATCGTCGACGTGCCGATCAGCAGGATCGTCGGCCAGATCGCCACGCCGATGTCCTGGGAGACCGGCTGGTTGTCGAAGGTGTAGCCGAGGTTCCCGGTGAGGGTTTCCTTCACGTAGTGGGCGAACTGTTGTGCGAGGCGGCAGGTCGAGGCCCAGCTGCGCCTTCAGGTTCGCAAGGGCCTGGGGGGTCAGCTTGCCGCGCTGCTTGGCCAGCAGCTGTGTGGGATTGCCCAGCCCTCGGAACAGGAAGAAGTTGAAGACCAGGACGAAGACCAGGGTGAGCATCGCCTGCAGGACCTTGACGATCAGGTACCGGCGCGTGCTCACGCTCGCCCTCCCCTCTGGGCGGCTCATCGCCGTCTTCCTCGTCCTCGCCGGCGGCGGAACAACACGATCACGATGCTGCCGGCCACGACGATAGCCGGAACCCCGAGCCATACCCAACCGGGGATGCCCCGCCGAGCCGCCCGGCGCCGGTGCCGCCGGACGGACGCAGGCTGATGAACGAGAAGGGCCCGTAGGTGGCGAGCAGGTCGCCGACGTTCGCGGGCTGGGAGACGTAGTCCGGTCCACCGGTCGGTCCACGCCTCCAGCAGGTGGTCGTTCCAGAGCACGACGTAGGGCTCGTCGCTGTACAGGACTGCCTGCATCTCGTGCACGATGGCGTCGCGCTTCGAGGGGTCGGGGATCGACTCCTGCTGAGTGAAGAGCTTGTCGTACTGCGGATTGCAGTAGTAGTTGTCGCTGTTGCGGTAGGTGTTCGCGTCCGGCGGGCGCTGCGCGCAGGTGAAGACGGCGAGGATCGAGTTCGGGTCGGGGTTCGGGTACCAGCCCCACTGGAACAGGTCGTAGTTGCCCGGCCAGGATGATGTTGCCCAGCTTGCTCGATGGTCATCACCTGCGGGTCGATCTTGATCCCGATCTGCTTGCAGCCATCCCTGCACGTAGGGGACGATGTCCTGCGAGGGTCTGGTCGGAGCTCCGGCTGTAGAACCGGAACTCCAGCGGCTTGTTGGTCTTGGGGTCGATCCGGATCCCGTTCGGCCCCATCTTGTAGCCGGCCTTGTCCAACATCTCGTTCGCGGTCGGCGATGTTGAAGGACAGGTCCGGGGTCGGTCGGGTCCGGGCGTCCATGCCCCGTCGTGGCGTTGGGTTGGACCGGCGAGATCCCCGGGGTCCCGTATCCCAGGAGCACCTTGTCGACGAGCGTCTCGCTGTCGACCGCCATGCGGATCGCTTGTCGCACCACCACGTCGGTGAGCGCATAGGCGCCGTCTCCGTGTTTCTTGAAGCCCACCGGTGTGTCGGTCTGGTAGGCCGAGCCGTTGTTGATCCCGATCTCGTCGAAGCTGGGCACGACGGCACCACGCACGTTGATGCCGCGCCGCTCTTCAGCGTGTTGAGGATGTTGGCGACGTGAAATAGGCGAAGTCGAGCGGCACCGCTCTGCAGCGCGGCCGCCTCGGCGTCCTCGTTGCTGAAGATCCGGTAGATGATGCGCTGCACGTGGGGCGTGAGCCCGTCCGAGTTCCCCCAGTAGTACGGGTTCCGGTCGAGCTCGACGTACTGGCCCTTCACGTACTTCTTGATGATGAACGGACCGGACCCCACGGAGGGCACGTTCGGGTCGCGCAGCGCCGCCTTGTAGTCGTTCTCGTACTTGCCCCAGATGTGCTCGGGCAGGATGTACTCGTAGAGGAAGACCGTCTTGCCCGAGAAGAGCGAGGTCGGCTTCGTGCTGGTGATGACGACCGTGGTGGCGTTGGTCGCGACGGCGCTCTTGAAGAGCGCGAGGTCCGCCGAGTAGTTCGTGATGTCGTTCTTCTTGTAGTAGTTCAGCGTCCACGCGACGTCGCTCGGCGGTGAACGGCTTGCCGTCGGACCACTTCATGTTGGGACGCAGGTGGTAGGTGAAGGTCTGCCGTCCGAGCTCGTGTCCACGCTTGTCGTGATGGAGTGCGCGAAGTCGGGGCTGAAGTCCTTGGTGCTGAAGTTGACGAGCAGGTCGTAGTTCATGGCCCAGAACGTGTAGTCGGTGCCGAGGTAGCCCACCATCGGGTTGAGGCCGCTCGGCTCGCTCGTGTCACCGTAGGTGAAGGTCACGGTTCCTTCGCCCCCGACGCGCTGGCAGAGGCGGTGCCTGAGGCCGAGCCCGAGGCACTCGGACTCGAGCTCTGCGCGAGGGCGGTGCCCGACAGAGCCATGCCCCACGAGCACCACCAGTGCGGCAGTGCCGGCCAACGTCCGTCGGATCCCTGTCATGCCCTTGCCTCCCGTTCGCGTCGTTGCTCGTCCCTGAGGTTCTTCTCTGGTCTTACGTCTCGGATCGCACTCCCGGTTCGTCGATCGTGAGCGTCCGAGCATCCGCGTCCAGCGTGGCCGCGACTCCCAACGGGATCGTGGCCAGGTGCTTCCCGTGGCCGAGCGGCAGCTTGTATAGCACGGGAACCCCGAGCGGGCCCAGGCATCGCTCGAGCACGTCCTCGAGCGACCGCGTCCGGGGTGTCTCCGGGCGCTCCTCGCGCCAGTCGCAGTCCTTCATCTCGCCCACGACGACGCCCGCGACGCCGTCGAGCTTGCCGGCCAGCCGCAGCTGCCGAAGGTGGACCTCGATCACGTACGGCGGCTCCTCCACCTCTTCGAAGAACAGGATGGCTCCATCGAACGCCGGGTCCCACGGCGTGCCGATCAGGTGCACGAACGTGAAGAGGTTGCCGCCCACGATCGGCGCCGTGGCCGTCCCCGGCGCGATCGCCCGGACGTAAGCGTCGTCGGGGTCCCGCGGCACCGGGCCCGCCGCGCCCTTCGCGAACGCGTCGACCGCGGAGTCCCAGGTGAACGCCGTGCGTTCGGGGATCCCCATCGAGCCCAGGCCCGGGCCGTGGAACGTTGCGAGCCCGACTTTCCTGGCGCAGGGCGACGTGCAGGTTGGTGATGTCGGAGTACCCCATCAGCGCCTTGGGGTGATCGGCGATCAGCCCGTAGTCCAGGTAGGGAAGGACGTCGATGGCGCCGGTGCCACCCCACAGCACCTGGATCACGTCGACCTCCGGGTCGGCGAACAGCCCGTTCAGGTCGGCGGCGCGATCTTCGAGCCGGCCCGCCACGTAGTCGTCCTGGGCCCAGACGCCCGTCGCGCAGCTTGACCCGATACCCCCTGGCCTCCCACCACTCGACACCTCGCAGGACGTCGCTGCGGTTGAAGTAGGGGCCAGACGGGGCGCATACGCCCACGGTGCCGCCGTATGGGAGCGGTCGGCCGAAGCGGGTCGCGGCCACCTGGCTCATGACACCTTCACCGTACGGATCTCCCCCCGACGCTGGTATGGACCGGATCCCTTTCGGCATTCACTGGGAAGCTCCGCGGATTATTCAGCAAAGCGCCGCCGGTGACTAGCCCCATCGGATGACCCAGCCTGCCGCCGCACTTAACGCGGACGGACCGTCTCCGAGAGCACGCGGCGTTCCACGTCCCGGATGAACGGCGTCTTGCCGTCCACGTACGCCATGACGTCGCGGGGGTGGGCCGAGACGAGATCCCGTTTCAACCGCTCATAGGCGGCGGCCGTGTCCGGCTCGGCGCGGAGCGCGTCACGGAAGGCGAGGTGGCGCCGCTCCCAGGCGCTGCCTGCGGGACAGGCGTGGACCTGGACGCTTCGCCGGTCGCCCTCATCGAGCGCGAAGTACTCGTGTTCGTCGTCCCACGGATCGCCTCCCCATCGATATCCGAGGCGCGCGAGGGGCACCAGGTAGGACGACCGCGGCACCATCGAGGTCAGCGACAGTTGGATGTCCACGGTCGGCTTCGCGGCGAGCCCCGGCACCGCCGTGGAGCCCACGTGATCGATGCGCACCACGAGGCCGTCGGGGAGCGCGCCGCGGATCCGTCGAGCCTCCTGATCGAAGCGCTCCGCCCACGCGGGATCGTGCTCGGCGAGGGCGTAGGCGCGGCTCCGACCTTCGGCCTCACCCGGGCGCGCCCGAGAGCCGCGGAACCCGGCGAGGCCGCTCAATGCCTCGAACAGTGCCTGCTGGGCGGGATCGTCGGCGGCCGTCTCCTCCGGATGCCACTGGACGCCGAGCATCCAGCTCGAGGCCACGGTGATGAGATCGGGGTCGGGGACGGGACGTTGGATCGCCTCGACGAGTCCGTCGGGGCTGTACCCGGCCACCACAAGTCCGTCACCCACGGCATCCACCCCTTGGTGGTGATGCGACGAGCACACGAGTGGCCCCGACTTCGTGACGGCGGACAGCAGCGTGCCTGGGATCGGGGCGACCTCGTGCATCGTCTGCGTGTCGTCGAGCGGCACCCCGTGTTCGAGCAGTCCGGGCATCTCGGGAAGATGCTGGTGAAGCGTGCCCCCGAACGCCACGTTCATCACCTGCATCCCTCGGCAGATGCACAGCGTGGGTATGTGCAGGCGATCCGCCGCGTGCAGCAGCGCGATCTCGAAGGCGTCGCGGTCGGGCTCCACGCCGTAGTTGTGCGCGGCGTCGGGCCGCTCGCCGTAACGGGCGGGATCGAGGTCGCCGCCGCCGACCAGCAGCAGGCCGTCGAAGGGGGCCAGGAGCTCTCGGGGGCTCGCCCACCTCTCCGGGCGAGAGGATCGCGGTTCGGGCGCCGGCGCGGCGCAGGCCGTCCAGGTAGGGCGCCGGGCACGCCGTAGCCGCCGTCGGGCCACCGCGCCGACGCGGTCGTTCGCCAGGTGATAGGCGACGACGGCCACGAGTGGCCGGTAGCTCATCCCGTGCGCTCCGCGGCGATGCGCGCGAACCGCGCGAACATCTCCGATCCCTTCGCCTCGTGCAACGCCATGTAGCTGCCGCCCTCCTCGCGCATGCGAGCGGGGGACTTGCCCCAGACCTCCTCGAGGTCCATGACACTGCGACGCCTCGTCCACCCACAGCTCCAGCTCGGCGGCGTCGATCTCGAAGTGGAACTGCGTGGCCCATGCGAGCGCCCCCACCCGATACGCCTGCACCGGGATGCGGTCGCCCGAAGCAAGCGCTTCGGCGCCCGCGGGCAGATCCATCGTGTCCTGGTGCCACTGGAAGACCATGTCGCCGTCGGACCAGACCGGAAGGAGCGGATCACTGTCGGCCGCCGGCAACGGGCGGATAGGTTCGAACCCCACCTCCTTGACCTCGGCACGTCGCACCGGCGTGTCCAGCGCGCGTGCCAGCAGCTGGGCGCCCAAGCAGATCCCGAGGTACGGGACCCCTCGGTCGATCGCCTCTCGTGTGAGGTCCCGGTTCTCCTTCAAGAAGGGGTGTTCGTCCAACTCGTCGACGTTCATGGTCCCGCCGAACATCACCACTCCAGCCAGATCCTCGATCGATGGCCGGGGTGCATCCGGCTCGGTGGCATCCAGGATATGCACCTTCGCGCCGGCATCGGTCAGAGCGCGCACCGCTACTCCCAGCGTCTCCACCGGGTCGTTCTTGACCAGCAGGAGCGGCTTCATGCGGTCGATGATACGGCGGGCTAGACGTGCGCCTCCGCGTTCGAGCACCAGTCGTCGAACCGGTCGTCGGACGCGGTCGCCAGCAACCGGTTGAAATGGCGCTCCGCATACTCGACGAAGTCGACGTCCAGCGTCGAGATGGCCTGCTGTACCACGCCCCACATCGCCTCACGGAAGTCGGACATGATCCGCATCAGGGCCAGGCGGGCGCGATGCACGTCGCGGACCGACCCGAAGTACAGGCGCAGCAGCATCTCCTGCGCATCCTGGCGACAGCCCGTTGTTGACGGAGAGGTTACCGAGGTCGAAGAACGGGTCGCCCATCCCGGCGTACTCGTAGTCCACGATCCAGGCGTGGTCGCCGTCCAGCAGGAAGTTCGCGTTGAGGAGATCGTCGTGGCAGAGGGCGAGCGGCACGGGATAGTGCGCGAACGCGGCCTCGATCCGGTCGGCCAGCGCGTGAGCTTCGTCGTAGGCGGCGGCGATGGCCACTCCGCGGTCAGAAGCGATCCTGCGATAGGCCTCGACGATCCGGAACACCGGGAAGGTGGCACCGATCGGCGCGCAGGCGTGGATCGCGCGGATCGACCCCACGACCGACGCAAGGACCGGCTCGCGTTCGAGGTCGGCCATCGGGATGTGCGCGCCGGACACGAACCGCGTGATCAAGCACCCCTGGTCCTGGAGGAACGCGAAGACGGGGGACCGGCGCCGGCCGCATCCGCTCGGCGAGCCGCTTCGTGCTCGGCCTCGCGGTCGATCCCCAGGAGCGACGTCTCCGCCCCGGGAACGCGAAGCACGAACACGTCGCCGTCAACTTCGATGCGGAAGTTGCGGTTCGTGATGCCGCCCTCGAGCGGCGAGATGTCGAGGTCGGCCCCGGCCCATCCCTGCACCGACCGGGCGAGCTCGATGACCTCGGCGGGGATGTCGCGTACGCCGGTCACCTCAACCGCGCTCGAAGTAGCGGTGCAGCTCCCAGTCGGTGACGCAGTGGTTGTCGAAGATGATCTGCTCCTGCACCGGCGGTGTTCAACAGGTGCTCGAACACGAAGTCGCCGAAGGACCTCGCGCGCCACCTTGCTCTTGCGGAACACCTCGATCGCCTCGTGCAGCGAGGAGGGGACACGCGGCACGTCCTTCGCCTCATAGGCGTTGCCCACGAACATCTCCGGCGGCTCGAGCTTGTTCTGGATGCCCCACAGGCCGCTCGCGATCGTGGCCGCGAACGCGAGATAGGGGTTCGCGTCGGCGCCGGGGATCCGGCATTCGACCCGGTAGCCCTTGTGCTCGCCGACGATGCGGAACCCGCACGTGCGGTTGTCGCGGCTCCACACGATCGCCGTCGGGGCCCACGAGCCGAGCTGGTAGCGCTTGTACGAGTTCACGAACGGCGCGTACATCCACGCCATCTCGCGCGCGGTCGACATCAGGCCGCCCAGGTACCAGCGGAACGTCGTCGCTCATGTGGTGCTCGCCCTTCTCGCTCCACATCAGCGACTTCGTGCCGTCGGCGTTCCACACGCTCGAGTGCAGGTGGCACGACGAGCCCGCCTCGGCCATCGTCCATTTCGCCATGAAGGTGGCGGCGACGCCGTTCAGGGCCGCGATCTCCTTCACGCCGTGCTTGTAGAGCGAGTGGTGGTCGGCGTTCGACAGCGCGTCGCTGTACGTGATGTTGATCTCGTGCTGGCCCTTGCCGAACTCGCCCTTGGAGAACTCGATCGGGATGCCCGCGCCGCGCATGCCGTTGCGGATCTTGCGGATGATCCACTCGTCCTTGGTGGTCTGGAGCATGTGGTAATCCATGATGTAGCTCGACGACGGCTGCGGGTCCCGGTATCCGCGCTCGGCCAGCTCGTCGTAGGAGTCCTTGAACAGGTAGAACTCGAGCTCCGAACCGGTCTTGACCATGTAGCCCATCTCCGCGGCACGCGCGATCTGCGCCTTGAGGATCTGCCGGGGGGAGACCGACACGGGCTCGCCGGTCTCCTCGTCGGCGATGTCGCAGATCACCATCGCCGTCTTCTCGAGCCAGGGGCACCACCGGAGCGTGGGCATGTCGGGCACCATCCGGAAGTCGCCGTAGCCCGTCTCCCAGCTCGCGTACTCGTAGCCGGGAAGCGGCTCCATCTCCATGTCGATCGCCAGCAGGTAGAGGCACGCGTGGAGGCCCTCCTCGCCGAGGATCTCCTCCAGGAAGAAGTCGGGCAGGACGCGCTTGCCCATGAACCGGCCCTGGAGGTCGGTGAACATGCACAGGACGGTGTCGATCTCGCCGGCCTTCGCGAGCTCCTCGAGGGTGGCCGCGTCGATGAGTCCTTGCGCTCCATGGTGCCTCCTCGAACGAAAGGGGCGCGGCGGCCGAACTGGCCCGCCGCGCCCGGGTCCGATCCTCCCTCAGGCCGGCTTCACGCCTGCACTCCAGCTCCCGTTCGATCGCTCTCAGCTCCTCCGGCGGATCCCTGCACCTTCGGGCCCTTGAACCACTTGCGGGCCGACACGAGCCAGTAGATGCCCGCGAACCCGATCACGACGAGCGACGGCGATCGGCGCGAAGTTCAGTTCGTCGATCACCTGCACCCCGAACGCCCCGGGGCGAACTGGGGCATCATCAGCATGATGCAGATGAACACCACCCAGACGACGGCGATCGTGCCGACCAGCTTGCTCCACTTCCCGAGGTTCCACGGACCCGGCTTGAAGGAGTCGCCCGCGCGAAGCCGCAGGAACGTCGGGATCACGTACGCGATGTAGAGGCCGATCACCGCGATCGAGGTCACGGCGAAGTACGCGACGAGGCTTCCCAGCCAGTACGCGGGCGCCACCAGCAGCCACGCGAGGACCACGGCGAGCCAGATGCTGTTGGTGGGCGTGCGGGTGCGCTTGTTGATCTTGTGCCAGTGACTGTGGCCGGGGACGGCGCCGTCGCGGGAGAACGCGTAGATCATCCGGGAGTTCGCCGTCACCGACGCCATCCCGCAGAAGAACTGCGCGCCGACAACGATCAGCAGCATGAAGATCGTCCAGCTCTTGCCCACCGCGTCGAAGAAGATCTGCGCGGGCGCCGCGATGGTGCCGGTCGCGGGCTGGAAGGCCAGGGCGTTGGCGTAACCCCGACCTGTCCCTGCACCGCGTACCAGACGCCGAGCAGCAGGATGTAGCCGAAGATCACCGAGTAGATGACCGACCTGTAGACGCCCTTGGGGCCCGAGATGTCGGCCTGGTGCGTCTCCTCGGTCATGTGCGCCGACGCGTCGTACCCGGTGAGCGTGTACTGCGCCAGCAACATCCCGATGAGGAAGATGTAGAGCATCGACGAGAAGAAGCCGCTCGAGAACCCGGTCAGGTTGATGAACCCGGGGACGGCGAGGGCATTCTTCGGCGTCT
This sequence comes from uncultured Actinomycetes bacterium, assembly GCA_963850315.1. Taxonomy (GTDB): domain Bacteria; phylum Actinomycetota; class UBA4738; order UBA4738; family HRBIN12; genus JAOUEA01. Next base: position 323,649 of record CAWKKN010000006.1, on the reverse strand, counting down.
CGCTGAAGCTGAAGATCGTGGCGAAGCTCGTGTGGTGGTCCGGCACGAAGAACAGGAGCACGAAGATGATGAGTACGCCGCCGATGTGCCACCACACGCTGACGTCGTTCAGCAGGGCGACGAGCTTGATGCCGAAGGTGTTCATCAGCCCATGGACCGCCAGGACGCCGGTGTACGCGAGCACCAACTCGATCTTCGTGACGTCGACCTTGAACGCGAAGTGCAGGAGCGCGCAGAAGAACGCCGCGAACCCGAAGTCGATCCCTGCGGTGACCGCGACCTGGCCGAGCAGGTTGAACCAGCCGGTGAACCAGGCCCACGCCGGTCCGTTCTTGGGCGCGATCTTCGCGGACCAGTAGTAGAGACCGCCGGCGGTCGGATAGCTCGAGCAGATCTCGGCCATCGCGAGCGCGACGAACGTCACCAGGATCCCGACGAGCGGCCAGCCGTAGGCGGACGACGCCGGCCCTCCCACTTGCATGCCGTAGCCGAACAACGTGAGGCACCCGGACAGGATCGAGATGATCGTGAACGAGACCGCGAAGTTGGAGAAGGCCCCCATCCCTCGTTTGAGCTCCTGCGCGTACCCGAGCTCGTGGAGCTTCTCGGTGTCGGTGCGCTCACCGGCGCCGCTCGAGGCGCTCGTGCCGGTGCCCGAGGCATCGTCCATGCTCTACCCCTTCCCCCTTGAGGCGGTTGAGACGGAAAAACGCTTCCGGTATCAGAGTCCCTGGCGGCGGAGCCGTCAAGTCGGCGGCTGGCCTCGGGCTGACTAGTCCTCGGGCGTCACGTAGGCGGCCGTGATGCCGCCGTCCACGACGAGCGACGCACCCGTCATGTACGACGAGTCGTCCGATGCGAGGAACAACGCCGCCTTCGCGAGCTCCTCGGCCTGTCCCAAACGGCCCATCGGGATGTGCACGAACCGGCGCTGCTTCTTCGCTTCGTCCGACAGGAGCTGCATCAGCAGGGGAGTCTCGATCGGGCCTGGGCACAGGGCGTTGCAGCGGATCCCTCTCCGCGCGTACTCCACCGCGATCTCCCGGGTCATGGCGAGAACGGCGCCCTTCGACGCCGTGTACGCGGTCTGCGACGTGGCAGCGCCGAGCCAGGCCACGAACGAGGCGACGTTGATGATGGAGCCGCCTCCTGCGGCGATCATGGCGGGAACCCCGTACTTGCAGCCGAAGGCGACGCCCTTGACGTTGATGGCGAGGGTTCGGTCCCAGACCGACCCATCGGTGGCGTCGACCGAGCCGTCGTCCGCCAGCATGATCCCGGCGTTGTTGTACAGCACGCTCAGCGAGCCGTATCGGCCGACCGCGGCAGCCACCATCGCCTCGGCGTCGGCTTCCTTCGAAACGTCGGCGTGCACGTAGCTGGCCTCGCCACCCGACGCCGCGATCTCTGCGGCGACCGCGTCACCCGCTTCGTCGTTCAGGTCCGTGAGGATGACGCGTGCGCCTTCGCGTGCGAAGAGCTTCGACGCGATCATGCCCATGCCGCTGGCGCCGCCGGTGATCAGCGCGACCTTGCCCTCCAGACGCATCGTCCCTCCCTCGGTCCTTGGCCTCGGACTTCGGCCTCACGTGGGGATCCGGCGCGCAAGCCTACGACCGCGGGGTTACGGTGTGCCTCGTGAAGATCGTGCAGGAGGGGGACGTCGCCGGGTTCGTCAAGGAGCACGGCGGCAAGCTCTGGATCTGGCTCGACCCCCATCGCGGGCTGGGGGGGCCGGCCATCATCTACCTGCTGACGGCGACCGAGCGCCCCGGCTCGAGCCGGGCGACGAACCGTCTCAAGAGCGCACGGCGGGCGCATCGGTTCCACAGGTTCCCCGCGGACGGATACGAGATCCTTCTGGACCACGGCGCCTTCGACCCGCCGCAGGAGCTGCACCTGGTGGTCAAGCGGTTCCCGAAGCGACGGGTCGACGCGTTCTGGAACGGCGCCATCTTCGTCGACGACGAGATCCAACACTGACGTGGTCAGGCCCCCGGCCTTCACCCAAGGCCTCTCCTATGTGGCGCGCTGAACGACTCAGCCCGCTGCGTCGGCGAGCCAACGGGAGAAGGCCCGGGCGGCGAACGCCCCCTCCGCACGGTCCCATCGTTGCGTCGCCCAGCCCCAGAAGTCGAAGTCGATGTCGGAGATCTCTTCCTGGATCGCCGCCCACAGCGTCCAGCCGACGTCAGCCATGATCGCGTGCAGCTCCATGCGCGCGCGCAGGTGCGGGGTGGCCGCGCCGAAGTAAGCGCGGCACAGCTCCGCGCGCAGGTCCTCGTCGAAGCCGCACTCCTGCGCGGTGTCCCCGAGCTCGAAGCAGGGATCGTTGTTGCCGCTGTATTCGAAGTCGATGATCCAAAGCTGCTGCCCGTCGTCGATGTAGTTCTCCGCAAGGAGATCGTTGTGACACGGGACGCTCGCTACCGGGTCGGTCGAGAGAGCGCGTTCGATCCGCGCGACCTGGTCCGCGCGATCCCGATAGGTGTCGGGGATGCGGATGCCGCGCTCGTCGCAGACGCGGAGGTAGCCCTCGGCGGTCCGGAACATGTCGAAGTCCGTCCGGAACCTTGGGCCCGCGTGGAGCCGGCGCAGCGAACCGGCGATCCTGCGCGCCTGCTCTTCGGTGCGGAGCGATCCGGGGGACATCGTGCGGCCGTCGATGTGGTCGATGACCATCACGTCGATCTCCGGGATCACCTCGCGCACGATGGGGGCGACGCCCGTGGTGGCCGCCGCGCGAGCGTTGTGGCGCTCGTTGGCCCGGTCCACGGCCAGCAGATCGGTGGAGGGTCCCGGGATCCGCACGACGTAGCGTGTCCCCTCGGCCTCCACCAGGAAGTTCTGATTCGTGAGCCCGCCGGACAGCATCGACGTCCGGATCTCCTTGCCGCGGAAGAGCTCCACACGTTGCACGACCTCATCGATCGAAAGGGCGCCCTCGGTCACGTGCTCGCCTTCCCGTTCCGAAGCGGCGCGTCATCGAGCGCGACCGCGGGTCGCCGCTCCCCGAACAGATCGACCTCCAGCTCGCTGTCCGATCTCACGGTGACCGGCAGGTACGCGGTTGCCAGGTTGCGGCGAACACCGAAACCATAGGCGGCGCTGCGCACTCGGCCGATCACGTCGCCGTCCGCGTAGACGGCCTCACCCCCGTACACCGGTTCCCACGTGGCCTCGCCCACTGCGAGCGTCCGGATCCGGCGCTCCAAGGGCCGGGCCTTCGCCTCGGCGAGGGCGTCGCGACCAACGAACTTGCGTCCATCCAGGGACACGAAGGCGTCGAGCCCCGCTTCCCACGGCGTGTCGGCGCCGGTGAGGTCCGTGCCCAGCGCACGGTAGCCCGCTTCCATCCGGAGCGAGTCGATCGCCCGATACCCGACGGGCTCGATCCCGACCTCTCGGCCCGCGGCCCGCAGACGGTCCCACGTGTCGACGGCCCGGCCCGGCTCGACCCACAGCTCCCACCCCGGCCCTCCCGCGAAGCAGACGCCGAGTGCGGCCACGGCTGCGGCCCCGACCGTGATCGTCCGCGCGGCCATGGGCGGGCAATCCTGCGGGTCCACTCCGGCTACGACCGTCAACACAGCGGGCGCCGCCGAGCCCCAAAGCCCGATCACCGCGAGCTCGTCACTGACGTCGCGCAACTCGACGTCACCGGTCGCGCCCGCGTTCGCGCGGAACCAGCCCAGGTCCGCGTCCACGACGGCCGCCCCCGTCGCGACCCGGAACCGATCCTCGGCGAGTCGGGTCACGGTGACGTCGGAGAGGATGCCTCCGCGCCGGTTCGTGAGCATGGTGTAGACGACCCGTCCCACCGAGCGGTCGACCCGGTTCGTGCAGACGCGCTCCAGCAGGGCCAAGGCGCCCGGACCCGAGACCTCGATCTTCCCGAACGACGACAGGTCCAGCAGGCCGACCCGGTCACGTACGGCCCGATGCTCCTCGCCCACGCGCCGCAGCCAGGGTGGTTCGCCCCAACCCCACGCGCGCTGGTCCGGCCCTGCCCGCCTCCACGGCCGTCCGGGCTCGAAACGCTCGGCGCGCTCCCAGCCATGCTTCGCCACGAACACCGCGCCCTCCTCCTGCAGGCGGACGTGCAGCGCCGACGTGCGTCGCGGACGGCCGAGCTCGTCGGCGTCGAAGGGGTAGCGCAGCAGGTAGTAGTAGCGGTATGCCTCGCGCGCCTGCTCCGCCGTGTAACCCGGATCGCGGTGGCCCGGGCCGAAGCGCCACGCCCGGTAGGACGAGACGTCCCACTCCGGCTCGCCCTCAACGATCCACTCCGCGACCGTCTTGCCGATCCCGCCGGCTCCGCCGAACCCGTTCAACGACAGTCCCGCCGCGACGTAGAACCCGGGGGTGCCCGGCATGGGCCCGAGCAGTGGATTCGCGTCGGGCGTCATGGCGTCGGGATGGCGGATCAGCCGGATCATCTGCGCGTCCTCCAGGAACGGGAATCGCCGGATCGCGCCCAGCATCAGCGGCTCGAACCGGTCTTGGTCCGGCGCGATCGACGCATCCCCGTGGGACCAGGGAGCGCCGTCGATCCATCGCACCGAGGGGTCGGCCTCGTACCCGCCGAACACCACCCCTCCGTGCTCGGACCTGCCGTAGACGAGGTTGTCCGGATCGCGGAAGCAGGGCATGTCGCGCGGCAGCTCCCATCCCGGGACGGCTCTGAGGGCGACGTGCTGATGGTCGACGGGGGTGGAGGCGAGCCAGGCGCCCGCCATCGCCGCCACCTGCGGCGCCCACAGACCGGCCGCGTTCACGACCACCTCGGTCTCGATCCGTCCGTGGTCGGTGAGGACCGCAACGATCTCACCGTGCCTCCCTCGGTCGAAGCCGGTCACGCGCACGCCCGTACGGATCCGTGCCCCCAGATCGCGCGCGGCCCCGGCGAGGGCGTACGTGGCGGTGTGCGGATCCAGGTGTCCGTCGCCGGGCATCCAGACGCCGCCCAGGAGATCCTGTTCGCTCGCCGCCGGGAGCACCACGTGCGCCTCGTCGGCGTTCAACAGGTCCACGTCCAACCCGATCGCCCGGGCGCGGCTGACGCCTCGTTGCAGCTCCTGTAGCTGCGCGGCGCTCGAGGCGATCCGCAGGCTGCCGACCGCGTCGAAGACGCCGAGCTCCCGATAGAGCTCGATCGAGTAACGGCGGAACCGCATCATCGTCGGCGAGGGGTTGTACATGGTGACGAGCCCAGCAGCGTGACACGTCGAGCCGCTCGTGAGCTCCCCTTTGTCGAGCAACACGACATCGGACCATCCGGCCCGGGCCAGGTGGAGCGCCACGCTGCAGCCCGTGACGCCGCCACCGATCACCACGGCGCGTGCCCGGCTCACTTCATCGCTCATGGACGCCCCTCGTCAGGTCGTGAACCCGACAGGGGAGTGTCGTCGCTTCCCTTCGCGCTCGCAACACGCGCGGGAGCGCGCTTCGTCGAAGCGCAACTCCCGGCTTGCGTTCCGGTCTCGAGCGGGCCAAAGTGTGCCCGGCTCGGTCTCGGACCGTGCTTGCCCGGCAGGTGCACCGGTAGCAGGGAGGGGGGCATGGATGTCGAGTGATCAGCATGCCGATCAGGCTGCGCGCGATACGGCCGATCTCGAGAAGTTCGGGTACCAACAGGAGCTGAATCGAGGGCTGGGAACCTTCAGCTCCTTCGCGGTGGCGTTCAGCTACATCTCGCCGTCGACCGGGATCTTCACACTGTTCTTCCTCGGGATGGCCGCGCTCGGTGGACGGTTGTGGTGGACGTGGCCGCTGGTCGCCCTGGGTCAGTTCATCGTCGCCCTCAACTTCGCGGAGCTCTCGAGTCACTTCCCCGTCGCGGGCTCGGTGTACACCTGGACGAAGTATCTGGCCGGACGCTCGTACGCCTGGTTCACCGGCTGGTTCTACGTGATCGCCGGGATCCTCACTGTGGCATCGGTCTGCGCGACATTGCCGATCGCGCTCTTGCCGGCGCTCAACGACGTCTTCAACGTGCACTTCAACACGACGCTCGGGAGCGTCGACCAGAAGATCTGTGCACTCGTCACCCTGGCGATCATCACCATCCTGAACATCTACGGCGTGAAGCTCGTCGCCATCGTCAACAACACGGGGGTCTTCTTCGAGATCCTCGGGATGGTCGTGTTCGCCGTGTTCCTGGGCGTCGCGCACAACAACCAGGGCATCGGAGTCATCACGAGCTCCGCCGCCTCCGGCAACTACGGGCAGTTCCCGGCGCCGACGACGCTCAGCTTCTTCCTGGTCGGCATGTTCATGAGCCTCTACGTCATCTACGGATTCGATACGGCCTCGACGCTGGCGGAGGAGACGCGGAACCCGCGGGCCGAGGCTCCGAAGGCGGTCCTCGCCTCGGTGATCGGAGCGTTCGTGATCGGCGCGATCTTCCTGTGGGGCGTGCTGATCGCCGTGCCGAACATGAAGGACGCGGTCACGGGCTTCTTCGGACCGCCCGCGATCTTCGCCCTCGTCCTGAGGAAGGGCTTCCAGACCCTGTACCTGCTGGTGGTGTCTGCAGCCATCTTCGTCTGCTGCATGGCGATCCTCACCGCCACGATCCGGCTGGCGTTCGGGATGGCGCGTGACGATCAGCTCCCCGCGTCGAAAGCGATGGCGAAGGTCAACCCCCGGTTGCACACACCGGTCTGGGCGTGCGTCATCGTGGGACTTCTGTCCGCCGTCCCATTCATCCAGTTCGCAGGCGCGAGCTCGATCGCCGTCGCGGCCACCGCTTCCATCTATCTGAGCTACCTCCTGGGGAACCTCGCAGTGATGCGGGCCCGCACCAAGGGGTGGCCGAAGACGAGGACCCCGTTCTCGCTGGGCGCCTGGGGGAAGGTCGTCAACGTCGTCGCGATCCTGTGGGGCCTCGCGATGATGTTGAACTTCCTGGCCTACTCCTCGGCGAAGTCGGCATTCGATCCGAACGCGGGCGGCGCGAACTACCTGCGTATCTTCTCGAATCCCAAGGCCGTCCAGACCGATTACTACAAGGCCGGCCAGACCCTCGTGAACTTCCATGTCGCGTTCCTCAACAAGATCCCGCTCATCGAGCTGGTGTTCGTGATCGTGATCGTCGTGGGAGCGATCTACTACCTAGCCGTGCAACGCAAGAAGCCCTGGAGCCCCGTCGTGCCCACCGACGAAGATCTGACGGGGATCGCGGTGGCAACCGGCTGAATGGCGATCTGGTGGAGGGCGGCACCCGCGCCGCCCTCCACTCGCGAGGCGATCCGTGGTTGCATGACCGAGATGAAGATCGTGACCTCCCCGAGGGCCGCTCGACACATCTCCGCTGAGGGCGGCAGGGTTTGGGTATGGCTCGACCCCCGCCGAGGCTTGGTGGGCTCATACGTGTGGCTCGAGGCACACACGGAGCCGCCCCGGTCCAGCCGCAAGACGAAGTTCACGCGCAGCTCTCGGCAGCCCCATCGGTTCCACGTGATCGAGGCGGACGGGATCGAGGTGCATTTCGACTGGGGCCGGCTGGACCCCCCCGACGAGCTCCACCTGGACCTCCGCGGATGGGCGAACAAGCGGGTCGAGGCCTACTGGAACGGTTGCGTGTTCGTCGACGAGCCTCGTAACGTCCCGTAGGTCACGGTCGTCCAACGGGAGAGGCAGCGCGCGCGATGGCGGAACTGATGGTGCTGGGGGGCGAGCGGGTCCCCGCCGCCGACGGCAAGACGTTCGAGGTCACCGAGCCGGCCACGGCCGCCTCGATGGCCGAGGTCGCCGAGGGAGGCCCTGAGGACGCTCGGCGGGCGGTGGATATCGCCCACGGGGCCTTCGAGGAAGGCGCGTGGCGGCGCACGACGGCGCGGGAGCGAGGCCGTCTTCTCACGGCCGCGTCCCTGCTGATCCGGGAGCGGGCTGAAGAGCTGGCCCGGCTCGAAGCGCGTAACGGGGGGAAGCCGATCACGGCGGCGCGCGGCGAGATCGACATCGCCGCCAACACCTTCGAGTACTGGGGGGGCGCCGCGAACAAGATCATGGGCGAGACGATCCCGATCATGCCCCCCGGCATCGATCTCACGATCCGCGAGCCGGTCGGCGTCTGCGCGCTCATCACCCCGTGGAACTTCCCCGCGGTGATCGCGTCGTGGAAGATCGCACCGACCCTCGCCTGCGGGAACACCGCCGTGGTGAAGCCGGCGTCCCAGACGCCGCTGACCGCGCTGGCCCTCGCCGGCATCCTCTACGAATGCGGCCTGCCCGAAGGCACGTTGAGCGTCCTGCCAGGACCGGGCGCGACGACCGCCGGAGCCCTGATCGCGGATCCCGCGGGTGGCGAAGGTCTCGTTCACCGGCTCCACCGAGGTGGGGGTGAAGGTGATGCAGGCGGCCGCGGGGCACATCGCCCGGGTCTCGCTGGAGCTGGGCGGCAAGTCCGCGAACGTGGTGTTCGCCGACGCCGACCTCGACGTCTGCGTGCCCAGGTCGCTCTGGTCCGTCTTCGACAACGCGGGACAGGACTGCTGCGCGCGGTCGCGGACGTTCGTGCAGCGGCCGGTCTACGAGGAGTTCGTCGGCGCTTCGCGCAGGCGACGGAGGCGATCGCGATGGGCCAGCCGATGGATGAGACGACGGAGATGGGCCCGCTGATCTCCGCGGGTCAGCGGCAGACCTCGCTCGACTACCTTGCGCTCGGTCAGGAGGAGGGCGCGCGCCGGGTGACCGGCGGCGAGGTGCCGGACGACCCCGGCTTCTTCATGCGTCCGGCTCTGCTCGCGGACGTCGGCAACGACATGCGGGTGGCGCAGGAGGAGATCTTCGGCCCCGTCGCTTGCGTACTCCCTTTCGACACGGAGGAGGAGGCGGTCCGGTTGGCGAACGAGTCCCCCTACGGCCTCTCCGGCTCTGTGTGGACGCGCGACCTCGGGCGGGCGATCCGCGTGGCGAAGGGGATCCGGACCGGGAACCTCAGCGTGAACTCGTCCTCCAGCGTGCACACCGAGGCGCCGTTCGGCGGCTATCACCTGAGCGGTACTGGGCGCGAGATGGGCATGCACGCGGTGAACCTCTACACCGAGATCAAGAACATCTACTTCTCCGAGGAGTGACGCTGGTGCGGCGGCTCGTCCGGTCGGTGGTGCTGCTGATGTCCGTGGTGCTCGTGGCGGCCGCCCTCGGCCCGCCGGCCGGCGCGAGACCGACCTCGACACGCACGATGCCGGCGGAGCGATCCTGCGGCGCCGGACACCGCGCGATGTGCGGGCACGTCACCGTCCCGCTCGACCGCTCGGGCCACGTCCCCGGCACCCTGCACATCGGCTACCGGCGCTATCCGCACACGGACCACAGCGCGCCGTCCGGGGAGACGATCGTCGCGATCGAGGGCGGGCCTGGGTATCCGACGACGCAGAGTTGGTACTTCTACGTGCCCCTGTTCCGCCCGATGATGGCCCACCACGATCTGCTGCTGGTCGACCTACGCGGCACGGGGACCTCCGCCAACCTCGACTGCGAGCCGCTCCAGCACATCGGCTACCCCTACAAGGGCTGGAAACGGGCGGTCGGCAAGTGCGGGAGGCAGCTGGGTGCAGCGTCGAACCTCTACAGCACGGCCGACGCTGCCGACGACCTCGCCTCGGTTCTGGACGCGCTGGGCCTCGCGAAGGTCGACCTGTACGGGGACTCCTACGGCACGTTCTTCTCGCAGGTCTTCGCGATCCGGCACCCGAGTCGCCTGCGGGCTCTCGTGCTGGACGGGGCGTACCCGGTGGAGGGCGCCGACCCCTGGTGGCGAGATCTGTCTCGCGCGGCCGCCTCCGGGTATCGGCTGGTCTGCCGACGCGACCCGGGATGCGCCTCGCTGGGCGGTGACCCCGTGCACCGGATCGCGCGTCTGGACGCCCTGGTCGCCAAGCACCCGATCAGCGGGGTCGCGCCGGATGCGGACGGCCTTCTGCGCCGTGTCACGGTTACGCCGGGCGTCCTCATGGTGATCTACGACGCTGCGGGGACCGCGTTCGATCCCTACCGAGAGCTCGACGCCGCGGCGCGCGCCGCCCTCGCGCCGCGCCCAGACGATCTGCCCTTACTGCGTCTCGCACGCGAGAACCTCGTCCTCGGCGGCAGCGGCCCCTTGAAGTACTACTCGAATGGCCTCTTCTACGCTGTGACGTGCACCGATTCCCCGCAGCCCTACGACATGTCGGCGGCGCCGAGCGCGCGGATCCGGCAATACGTGAAGGCGACAAGCGCGCTCGCCAAGGCCCACCCGAAGGCGTTCGCACCGTTCACCGTGCATCAGTGGGTCACGTCGCCCGACGAGGATTACGACAGCTGCCTGCGCTGGCCGGTCCCTGCGTATCCGCACCCGCTCCTGCCCCCGGGGCACACGTACCCGTCCGTGCCCACGCTGGTGCTGGTCAGCGACCTGGACTCGTTCACCTCACCCGAGGGCGCCCGGCGGGTCGCGTCCCGGTTCCCGGACTCGACGTTCGTCGAGGTACGCAACGCGGTCCACGTCACGGCGTTGGGCGACCCGGGGGATCCGGCGGGGTGTGCTGCGGCGATCGTCGTGCGCTTCATGAGGACGCTCTCCGCAGGCGACACGTCGTGCGTGAGGCGGTACCCGCCCGTGCGTCAGGTCGACGCGTTCGCGGTGCGCGCCGTGGATGTTCCCGGTCCCGCCGACCGCCGCGTCGCCCTCGTGGGCGCCGACACGGTCGCCGACGTCATGGCTCGATGGGATGCCATGGTGGGAGGCACCGGGGTCGGCCTTCGGGGCGGCACGTTCTCCACCACCGGGCTGGACCGCCGGCGCTGGACGCTACACGACGTTCGATGGGTACAAGACGTCGCCGTGAGCGGCACGGTGCGGTTCCGCGCCCGCCTGGGATCCGTGCACGCCGTCGTCGTGCTTTCCGGCTCGGGGGTCTTGCCCTGGAGGCTCGACATGCGATGGAACACCCAGCGAACGGACCCGCGGGCCACCGTGGTGGGTCGTCTGGGCTCGAGCTCGTTCCGCCTGCAGGTGCTCGCACCGTGAACGTGCGGGAACGGATCGGGCGCTCGGCGGGGCTCGTCGTTGCGTTGGTCGTTGCGGCCCTGATCCTCGAGCCGATCGCATCGGTCGCCTCCACATCGCCAACCTCCCCGCAAGCCTCGCAGCCGACGCTACGACTGAGGCCGTGTCGCCACGTTCCGCACGCCGGGTGCGGCATCATGCGGGTCCCGCTGGACCGAACGCATCCGGGCCGCGGCACGATCGGGATCCATGTGGAGATGCACCCGCGCCGGGACCGGTCGCTCCCGCTGCTTGGCACGATCGTTGCCGTGCAGGGCGGCCCGGGCTACTCGACGCGCCGATCGAGGGACGAATACCTCTCGCTCTTCCACCCCCTTCTGGGCCGGTTCCGGTTGCTGCTGATGGACAATCGTGGGACCGGCGCCTCCGGAGCGATCAACTGTCCCGCGCTCCAGTCCTACCGAGGGAACTACGTGCGGAACGCGGGCGCCTGCGGCCGCCAGCTGGGCGTCACGGCCGAGGACTACGGGACGGCAGACGTCGCCGACGACCTATCCGACGTCCTGCACGCGCTCGGCATCGGCAAGATCGACCTCTACGGCGACTCCTATGGCACCTTCTTCGGGCAGGTGTTCGCCGTGCGCCACGGCGACGAGCTCAGGTCGCTGGTGCTGGACAGCGCGTACCCCGTTGCGGGCCCCGACCCCTGGTACCGCGACACGAACCGGGCGTTGCGGAACGCGTTCCACCGCGTCTGCGAACGTGCCCCCGACTGTGCCCGCCTCCGCGGCGGGCCCATGCTCCGCATCGGTCGGCTCGCGAAGGTGCTGGCTCGCCATCCCATCGTGGGAACGGCCTACGACGCCGACGGGGTGCTTCGCCACGTCACGGTGAACGTCGGGGCTCTCATCACCTTCGTCGGCGTTGCGGCCTCCAACAGCCTCGGCGTGTACCGAGAGCTCGATCCCGCCATCCGCGCCTACCTCGGTCCGGATCACGATGCGGCGCCGCTGCTCCGTCTCGCGGCGGAGAACCTCCCGGTCGGCGGGGCCGGCAGCTTCTACTCGTTCTCCGAAGGGCTCTACCTCGCGACGAACTGCAACGACATCCCGTTGGTGTTCGATCGCAACGCCCCGATCCGCACCCGGAAGCGCCAGTACGCGGCGGCGATCCGCACATTACAGCGCACGGACCCGAGGGCATTCGCGCCGTTCACGATCCACCAGTGGCTCACGGCCCCGCTGTCCGGCGTGCAGCCGTACAACTCATGCATCCTGTGGCCGCGGCCGGTGTTCCCGAACCCACCGCTGCCGCCACACCCGGTCTACCCCTCGATCCCCGTGCTCGTCCTGTCGGGAGACCTCGACTCCATCACTTCCCCCGAGGGCGCGCATCAGGTGGCGGCCGAATTCCCCAACTCCACGTTCGTCGACGTGAAGAACATGAACCATATCGCCGCGCTCTACGACCAGGGGCGCTGCGCGTCCACGATCGTCGTGCACTTCGTGGCGACGCTGTCTCCCGGAGACACGAGTTGTGCGCAGCGCTACAACGAGGTCCGGATGGTGAGTCGATTCGCGGTCACCGCGGCGGGCCTCGGTCCGATGCCGCCGGGGCGCCGGGCCGCCGAGGTGGCGGCCGAGAGCGTCGCCGACGTCATCGCGCGGTGGTGGGACATGTACGGCTATCACGGGCGCGGTCTGCGAGGCGGCCGATTCGGCACGGTGGGGCTCGTGCACGTCCGGTTCCGCCTCAACGGCATCCGATGGGTCCGTGACGAGGCGGTGAGCGGCATGGTCCACTGGGACCTCGACGGCGGCGCGATCCGGGCGGCCGTGTCGCTGAGAGGGACCGGCGTGCCCCCCGGCCATCTGATGCTCACATGGAACGACTGGCAGACGCGGGCGGTTGCCACCGCCACGGGAAGGGTGGGAGGCCGTGCCGTCCACGCCACCTTCCCGGCCCCCTAACATGACGAGCGTGGACCCGCTCGACCCGCTCGATCTCAACGCCCTGCTCTCCGAGGAGGAGCGCGGGATCCGCGACGCCGCGCGCGAGTGGGTCGTCGGCCGCGTCTTGCCCGAGATCGAGGACTGGTACGAGACGGGCGAGGTGCCGGCGCGCGAGATCGCCAAGGAGCTGGGCGCGCTCGGCTTCCTCGGGATGCATCTGCACGGCTACGGATGCATCGGTGCGAACGCCGTCTCCTACGGCCTCGCGGCCCTCGAGCTCGAGGCGGGAGACAGCGGGTTGCGGAGCCTCGTGTCCGTGCAGGGATCCCTGGCGATGTTCGCGATCTTGACCTACGGCTCGGACGAGCAGAAGGACGAATGGCTTCCCCGGATGGCCGCGGGGGAGGCGATCGGGTGCTTCGGCCTGTCGGAGCCCGATGCGGGGAGCGATCCGGGTCGGATGCGGACCTCGGCGCGGCGTGACGGCGACGACTGGATCGTGTCCGGCACGAAGATGTGGATCACGAACGGCAGCGTCGCCGACGTGAGCGTCGTGTGGGCGCATACCGACGACGGCATCCGCGGATTCCTCGATCCCCGCCGACGCGACGGGGTTCAGCGCCAACGACGTCCACCGCAAGATGTCGCTGCGGGCCTCGGTCACCTCCGAGCTGGTGCTGGACGACGTGCGCCTGCCCGTCTCGGCGATGCTTCCCGGAGCGGCGGGGCTCAAGGGTCCGCTGTCGTGCCTGAACGAGGCGCGCTACGGGATCGTGTGGGGCGTGATGGGTGCGGCGCGGGCGTGCTTCGCCACGGCGCTCGGCTACGCCGGCACGCGCGCAGCAGTTCGACCGCCCGATCGCGGGCTTCCAGCTGACCCAGAAGAAGCTGGCGGACATGGCCCTGGAGCTCAACAAGGGGACGCTTGCTCGCGCTCCACCTCGGCCGCATGAAGGACGATGGGCGCCTGCGACCCGAGCTCGTCAGCTTCGGCAAGCTCAACAACACCCGCGAGGCGCTCGCGATCGCACGGACTGTCCCGGTCGATCCTGGGCGCGAACGGCATCACGCTTGGAGTACCCGATCATGCGCCACATGACGAACCTCGAGTCCGTCCTCACCTACGAGGGCACCGAGGAGATCCACACGTTGGTCGTCGGCGAGGCCCTCACGGGAATCCGCGCGTTCACGCTAGGTCTCGCACCGCCCCGGAGGCCGTTGGCCTCGGCCATCAGTGTCGCGACGTCGGCGACCCGCAGGTCGCGTGCCGGTCTCCTTCGCGCCGTCGTCGAGCATGACGAGGCAGTAGGGGCAGGCGACCGCGACGGTGTCGGCGCCGGTGCCGGCGGCCTCCTCGATCCGTGCGGCGTTGATGCGGGTGCCCGTCGTCCTCCTCCATCCACATGCGCGCCCCGCCCGCCCCGCAGCAGAACGAGCGCTCCTTCGACCGCGGCATCTCGGTGAGGTCGCCGCCGAGCAGCGCGCGCGGCGCGCTCGTAGACGCCGTTGTGGCGCCCGAGGTAGCACGGATCGTGCAGCGTCACGGACCCTTCGGCCGGCGGCCAGCGCACCCTTCGACACCAGGTAGGCCAGCAGCTCCGTGTGATGGATCACCTCGAAGCGTCCCGCCGTAGTCGGGGTACTCGTTCGCGAGCGTGTTGAAGCAGTGCGCGCAGCTCGCGACGATCTTCGTGATCCCCGCGCCCTTGAGCGTTGCCACGTTCTGCTCCGCGAGCATCTGGAACAGGTACTCGTGCCCCATCCGCCGCGCGGGGTCGCCGGTGCACAGCTCGCGCGGACCCAGGATCGCGAAGTCGAGGCCCGGCGGCGTCCAAGCAGCTGCGCGACCGAGCGCGCGGTGGCGCGGGCGCGATCGTCGAACGCGCCCGCGCACCCGACCCAATAGAGGTACTCGGGCGGCGTCTCGCCCTCGGCCAGCACCCGTACCCCGTCGATCCCCTCGGCCCAGTCCGGCGCGCGCCGACTGCGGCTCGCCCCACGGGTTCGTCCCGTGTCTCGAGGTTGCGCAGGAGCCGACCCGGCCTCGGCCGGGAAGCGCGACTCGGCCATCACGAGGTTGCGCCGCAGGTCGACGATCGTGTCGACGTGCTCGATGTCCACGGGGCACTCCCGGACGCAGGCCCCGCACGTCACGCAGTCCCACACGACCTCGTCGCGTGACCGCGGCCGGCACCAGCGGCTGCAGTTCGACCACGCCCGGCGCCGCCGCCCGCGGCGAGGATCGCGCCGGCACTCCGCGGTCACGTGGTCGCGCAGACCCATGATCAGCAGCTTCGGCGACAAGCGGCTTGCCCGTGCTCCATGCGGGACATACCTCCTGGCAGCGGCCGCACTCGGTGCACGAGAACAGGTCGAGCACCTGTTTGCGCGACGAGGTCCGTGGCGACGGCGGCGCCGAACCGAATGTCCGTCCTGCGGCGCCTCCAGATCGATGCGCAGCGGCTCGAGCCGTCCGCCCGGCCCGTTCTTCGCGAGGTAGACGTTCGGCGCGGCGGTGAGGATGTGCAGGTGCTTGGACTTCGGCAGGAACACGAGGAAGCCCAGCACCAGAAGGAGGTGCGTCCAGGCAAGGGCGCGCTCTGCTGCCTCGGCCGCGCCCTGCGGGCATCGCGCGGAAGATCCCCGCGAACGCGTTCGCGACCGGGCTCCACGCCGGGCGGCCATGCGTTCGTGCCGATGGCGATCCGGGACGCGTTCCACAGCAGCAGCGAGGCGACGATCGCCAGGATCGTCAGCAGGATCCGGTCGGCCTCGCCCATGTGGCTGCCTCGGAACCGATCGGGCCGCTGCACCTTGCGGATCCAGAACGCGATCGCCACGCCCACCACCACGAGCGTCGCGAACACGTCGGCGACGAGCGCGAACCACCCGCGTCGCCGATCAGCGGCAGCACGACGCGGTCCGGCCGACGATCGCGATCGACGCCTCGACGATCGTCGGCAGCAGCACGAGGAAGCCCCAGAAGATGAACGCGTGCATCAGGCCCGGGCACCGCCTTCTGGAAGAGCTTGCGCTGGCCCAGGACCTGGGTCAGCTCCCGACGCGCCCGCGCGCCCGGCGTGGTCGGTGCGCCCCGAGGGACGCTCCGCCGCAGGATGCCCGAGCCGCGGCCGCGCCCGGCGCACGAACACGGCCACCGCGAGCGCCACGGCGGCCGCCAGCGCGAGCGCGCTCAGGAGCCCTTGCGTCGCTGCAGCTCCTCCGTGAGGGCGGGCACCACCTGGAAGAGGTCGCCCACCACGCCGAGGTCCGCCAGTCCGGAAGATCGGGGCGTCGGCGTCCTTGTTGATGGCGACGATGCGCTTCGCACCCTTCATCCCCACGACGTGCTGCGTGGCGCCGCTGATGCCGACGGCCAGGTAGACCTCGGGCTTGACCGTCTTGCCGGTCTGCCCGATCTGATAGCGGTACGGGACCCAACCCGCGTCCACCGCGGCGCGGCTCGCGCCCACCGCGGCCCCCAGCGCGGCGGCGAGCTCGTCCAGCATCGCGAAGTGCTCGGGCCCGCCCAGCCCACGGCCGCCCGCGACGACGACCTTCGCGTCCGTCCAGGCCCGGGCCCTCGGCGGCCTCGTCGTGCCGCTCGACGCGCGCGCACCGTCCGCAGGTCCTGCGGCGCATCCCGCGCGCACCGGCACGACCGCGCGAGCGCCGCCGTTCGCCGGCGGCCTCGGCCGGCAGCGATCCGCGGGCGCACGAGCACCAGCGCGGGGTCGGGCCCCCGCAAGCTCGACGTCGACGATCGTCGTGCCGCCCAGGATCTCGGTCCGGGCGCGGTCGAGCGCCGCACGTCGGTGGCGTTGCTCATGAGCGTGGAGCCCGTGCAGGGCCTGCAGCCGGGCCGCCACGTCGCGGGCGTCGTAGGACGTGGAGAACAGGATCATCTGTGGGCGCGTGCTCGGCGACGAGCCCCGCGATCGCGTGCGCGGCTGAGCCGTCCGAGCGAGTCGGCGAACGCCGCGTCGTCGTCCGCGAACACGGTGGTGGCCCCGAACCCGGCGAGGGCGGGGCCGCGTCGGTTGCGCCGGGGCCGAGCGCCGACGGCCTCGCACCGTGTCGCCCAGCGCGCGCGCCTTCGTGAGCAGCTCCAGAGTGGCGGCGGTCGGTCCGGCGGCCCCGACCTCCGCGTACACCCAGACCTTGCTCACGTCCTCGCGCCCACTAGATCACCTTCGCCTCGGCGAGCAGATCCGCGATGCGCGCGGCGGCGTCGTCGTCGGCGGTGATGACCTCGCCTGCCGCCTTCGCGGGCGCGTCCGTCACCTCGACGACGGACTGGCTGGGCGCGACGTCGTCGGCCGACAGTCGAAGGTCGGAGAGGGTCAGACGCTCCAGCGGCTTCTGTTTGGCCTGCATCACGCCCTTCAACGAGGGATAGCGCGGGTCGGTGGCGCCCGCGGTCACCGTGACGAGCATGCGGCAGGGGATCCCTCCACGACGTCGTAGCCGGTCTCGGTCTGGCGCTCGATCCGCACGGTGTCGCCCGGCGACGTCGAGCGTCCGCGCGAACGTGGCGCTGGGGAGCCCCAGCAACTCCGCGACGGTGGCCGGCACCGTGCCCGTGTAGCCGTCGGTCGACTCCACGCCGCCGATCACGAGGTCGAACGACCCCCGCCTCAGTGCGGCGGCGAGGACCTTCGCGGTGGCGAGCGCGTCGGCTCCGCGCAGCGCATCGTCGCTCACGAGGACGCCGCGGTGGGCGCCCATCGCGAGGGCCCGTTGTACGGCCGCCACGGCCGCGTCGGGTCCCATCGAGACGGCCGTCACCTCGCCGCCCTCGCGCTCTACCAGCTGCAGCGCCGCCTCCATCCCGTATTCGTCGCCGGGATCGAGTCGCGCCGTCGGCGCCCTCACGCACGAGGAGATGATCGGGGCCGAGCTCCGGGGTGCCCTGGGGCGCAGGCACGAACTTGACGAGCACGGCGACGTCCATCGTGGCGATGCTATCGCCTGAGGGAAGCGCGGCGCCCGCCCTTGGTTAGACTGCCCGGGATGGCCGACCTCCCCGAGGAGCTCCGGAACCGGCCGCCCCGAAAGCCGGGCCAGGAGCCGACGGCCACGCTCACCCTCGATGCCTACCTCCGCGTGAAGGCGGACCTGGAAGTGCTCACCACCACCGGACGCGAGCAGATCACAGAGAAGATCCGGGCCGCCCGCGAGCTCGGCGACCTAAGCGAGAACGCCGAGTACCACGCGGCCAAGGACGAGCAGGGGCTCATGGAGTCGAAGATCCGCAAGCTCCAGCACATGCTCCGCGACCCCAAGATCGTCGAGACGCCCGTGGATGCCGACGCCGTCGGGCCCGGCATGCTCGTGACCGTGCGACCGCTCGATGAAGACGATCCCGACGATGAGACCTACCTGCTCGCCGAGCACGCAGAGGAGCGAGCCGCGGGAGCCAGGACGGTCACGACGACGTCACCCCTGGGGGCGGCGCTCATCGGCGCCGCCGAGGGCGAGGAGATCCTGTACCAGGCGCCTGCCGGCAGCTTCCGTTACGTCGTGGTGGGGTTCGTGCCGCACGAGGGCTAGAAGGGACCTGTGGTCACCTCTCGGAGTGGGCGGGAGCGCGAAGCCCCGCGTGTGCGGGACCTGCCGGCTCCTCGCAAGAACGAGAGCGCGGCGGGCGGCGCCGCGCAGCGGACGCTCGCCTGGCCCTACCGGGCGATCCTCGCCTTCTTGATCTGGACCCGGATCCTTCCGTGGCAGCTCACGCTCCTCTCGCTCGCCCTGACCGTGGTGTGCGGCTGGCAGATCCTGGCCGGCAACTGGTTCGTCGCCGGCTTCGTGTTGCTCGCGGCGGGTCTGTGCGACGTCTTCGACGGCTCCGTGGCCAGACAACGGGGTGAGGCGAAGCGTTCGGGAGCCTTCATGGACTCGGTGGTGGACCGCATCTCCGACATGATCCTGTTCTCGTGCCTGTTCTGGGTGCTCGCCGCGCGCGGGGAGACCTGGGAGGCGGCGCTGGCCCTCGTCACGCTCATCGTGAGCCTGTCGGTGAGTCACATCCGTGCCGAGGCCGAGGCGGTCGGCGTGAAGCTCACGGAGGGCTTGTTCCAGCGGCTGGAACGGTTCCTCGCCCTCTTGGTCGGGCTGTTGATCCCCGGCACGATGCCCGTCGTGCTGGTCCTGCTGGCCACCCTGGGAGCCCTGACGGTACTTCAGCGCGGCTTCTCGGCGCTCACGCAAGCCTGAGGATCGAGCGAGAGGGGAGGGGGAGCCGGCATGGAGTTCACGCGGGTGGGAGCGCTGGGGGAGATCCCCGAGGGTGAGCTCCGTGCCTACGACACGCCGAACGGCCGCGTCGCCGTCGCGCACCTGGACGCGCGTTTGCATGCGTTCGGCGACGAGTGCACGCACCTGGGATGCTCCCTCGCCGAGGGCGAGCTAGACGATCGGGAGATCACGGTCACTTGCCCCTGTCACGGCAGCGTGTTCGACGTGGAGACGGGCGAGCCCTTGGAAGGCCCCGCCGGTGACTCCGTGTCGGTGTTCGAGGTCCGCGTCCTCGACGGATGGGTCGAGGTAGCCACGGTCCCCGTGGACCCCCGCTCCTAGTGTCGATCCATGCGTCGATCGTGAGCTTCCTGGCATGGGATCCGTCGGCTCGGTCGCGATGCGAGGGATGGCCGCCCACGCGGCGAGCCGGTACGCTCGCTCCCCGTCCCGGCGACCGAGGAGGCGACCGATGAGCGAGGTCCGCACACGCTTCGACCTGACGCCCGAGCAGATGCCCACGGCGTGGTTCAACCTGGTGCCGGACATGGTTTCGGCGGGCATGCCCCCGCTGCCGCCCCTCAACCCCCAGACGAAGGAGCCGATCGGCCCGGCCGACCTCGCGCCGCTCTTCCCCGAGGCCTTGATCCTGCAGGAGGTTTCGACCGAGCCCTGGATCGACGTCCCGGGGTCCGTGATCGACATCTATCGGTTGTGGAGGCCCTCGCCGCTGTTCCGGGCCACCCGTCTGGAGGAGGCGCTGAACACCCCGGCCCGCATCTACTTCAAGTACGAGGGGGTGTCCCCGGCCGGGTCCCACAAGCCGAACACCGCCGTCCCGCAGGCCCACTACAACAAGGAGGCCGGGATCCGGCGCATCGCCACCGAGACCGGCGCCGGCCAGTGGGGTTCCGCGATGGCGATGGCGTGCTCGTTCTTCGGCCTGGATTGCGACGTCTACATGGTGAGGGCCTCGTTCGACCAGAAGCCCTACCGGCGGATCTTCATGGAGCTGTTCGGGGCCGGCGTTGTGGCATCGCCGAGCGAGAAGACCAACAGCGGCCGAGCGATCCTGAAGTCCCATCCGGATTCCACCGGTTCACTCGGCATCGCGATCAGCGAAGCCGTCGAGGACGCCGCCACGCACGACGACACGAACTATGCGCTCGGCAGCGTCCTCGGCCACGTCCTGCTCCACCAGTCGATCATCGGCCTGGAGGCGCAACAGCAGATGGCGATCGCGGGCGAGGAGCCGGATGTGATCGTGGGGTGTGTGGGCGGCGGCTCGAACTTCGCGGGTCTGTCCTACCCGTTCATGGCGCAGAGGCTGCGCGGCACCTCTCAGGCGCGGTTCGTGGCGACGGAGCCGGCGGCCTGTCCCACGCTCACGAAGGGACGCTTCGCGTACGACTACGGCGATACCGCTCAGATCGCGCCGATCGTTCCCATGTACACGCTGGGCCACGACTTCGTCCCGGCGCCGGTGCATGCGGGGGGGCTCCGCTATCACGGGGACGCGCCGTCGCTCTCCATGCTGGTGAAGCACGGCCACATGGAGGCGAAGGCGTACACCCAGAACCAGGTGTTCGAGGCCGCGACGTTGTTCGCGAAGACCCAGGGGATCGTTCCCGCACCCGAGCCGAGCCACGCGATCAAAGGCGCCATCGACGAGGCCGTCGAGGCCCGGGAAGCGGGTGAGGAGCGTGTGATCCTGTTCAACCTCTGCGGGCACGGGCACTTCGACATGTCGGCCTACGACGACTACCTCAACGGAAGGCTGCCCGAGGTCGAGTTCGAGCCCGCGTCGGAGGAGGCCGCGCTCGCCGCCCTCCCGGAGGTCTCGATCCCTGTCTGAGGCGGCCGGTTCCCGCTGGGCTCCGGTCGTGGGCTCGACGCCCGCATCTCCCCCTGCGGTTTCCGCTACTGCAGGGCCTTCGGGGTGAGCTTGAAGCTCTGGACGGCCGCCTGCATCGCGGCGCGGGCGATCATGAGGTAGCCGCCGGGCGTGAAGTGGACACCGTCGGTCTCGCGGACGAGCTCGACGTGGCCGTTGTTGTGGAGGTAAGGGCTGTACTTGTGATCGGCCGTCGCGAACCGGTTCCACACGTCGACGTAGACCATGTTGGGCGTGCTCGAGGCGACCTTGTCGAAGATCCCGTTCTGGCGCTGGATGACCTCCCATCGTTTGGGATTCGACACGATGGGCAGGCCCACCCATACGATGTGGGCGCCGCCCGCCAAGGCGATGTGCGCGAAGTCCCGCACGCGCTGTTGGTACCCGGGCGGCCACGCTCCGGTGCCGATCTGTGTCTGAAGATGCCCGCCCGGCGTGGTCAGGCTCTGATTGTCGTTCTCACCGATCATCACCATGACCAGATCGGGATGGAAGACATCCATGATGTGGTGCATCGTCGCCGGCCAGTTCACGTAGTCGGGCCGTGAGAGCCCCGAGGAGATCCGGCCCTGGCTCGACACGATGGTGAGCGAGGGGGTCGTGACCCGGTCCAGGTAGAACCCCAGCCCCTGGGCGAGCGAGTCGCCCACCACGACGATCCGCAGCCTGTTGTGCGGCGTGGGGACGCGGATCTTGGTCGTGCGCTTCGGCGGCTTGCGGGTCGGGCGTGGGGGAGACCGAGACGTGCGGGAGCGGGGGCGGAGCTCCCCCGCGGGGGCGTTGGGAGCCTTGCCGAGCGCGGCCTCGACGGGGTCGGTGAGCCGGCTCAGCTGCAGCGCGTTGCTGATGGCTGCGAGCGGCGTGAGGATCCACAGTGACACCGTCCGTCGGGTGCCGAGGGGTTGGGCTTCGGAGTCGTGCTTCATCACCGGCGCGGCGAGCAAGGCCCACACGGACAGGCATACGAGCATCACGATCAAGACCTTGCCGGCCGGCATCGTGGTGCGCCCTGGTGGCGCGGAGGCACCGCCCCGCTCGCCTTGCCTGCGGGCGGGCGTATCCGTGGTCGGGGTCGGTGTCCTTGCGCTCATCAGAATCGGAAGTAGATGAAGGGGGCGACGCCCTGGGGACCCATCGTGACGATGACGAACAGCGCGATCGCGAAGACGATCCCCATGACCTCCGGACGGAGCTGTGAGACGCGCGCCTGCAACAGCACGGCGGGCCGATGCGGCAGGTACTGCATCCCGAGCATCCCGAAGATGACGAAGACCACCAGCGGGCTCACGAGCGAGGTCGGCGTCGTCCATCCCGTCACGAGGCGGCTCAGCATGGAGAACGCGGTCGCCAACGAGTCCGCTTTGAAGAAGATCCAGCCTACGCAAACGAGGTTGAACGTGGCGATCCGCTGCCACCATCGCAGGGCGGGGGTGTCCTCCCGCGCGGGCACATGGGCGCGCTTCCAGGCGCCGACCACTTGACCGGCTCCCATGTACGCGCCCCAGAACACGAACGTCCAGGCGGCGCCGTGCCACAGACCGCCCAGCACCATCGTGACCATGATGTTCGCGTACGTGCGGATCTCTCCCTTCTTCGAGCCGCCCAGCGGGATGTACAGGTAGTCGCGGAGCCAGCGTGACAGCGTGATGTGCCAACGGCGCCAGAACTCCTGCAGGGACCGCGCGCTGTAGGGCCGATCGAAGTTCTGCGGGAACTGGAATCCCAGGAGCTTCGCGATGCCGATGGCGATATCGGTGTAGCCGCTGAAATCGGCGTAGATCACCACTGCGAACCCCCACGCCGCGAACAACACCTCGAGGGCGCTGTGGCGCCCCGGGTCGGCGAAGACGGGATCGACGATCGTGGTGGCGAGGTAGCTCGAGACCACGACCTTCTTGAACAGTCCGCCGAAGATGAGGTAGGCGGCGCCGCTCACGTCGACGTGACGCGGGTCGCGGCGGATCGTGAGCTGGGGGATCAGCTCGTCGGGGCGCACGATGGGCCCGGCGACGAGGTGCGGGAAGAACGAGAGGTAGAGGAAGGCGTCGATCCACGGCACCGGCTCGAATTGCCGCCGGTAGATGTCGACGATATACGCGACGGCCATGAACGAGAAGAACGAGATCCCCACCGGGAGGATCACCTCCAGGAGCGGCACCGACAGGTGCAGCCCCATGGATGCGGCAGCGTTCGTCACGTTCAGGGCGAAGAACCCGTAGTACTTGAAGTAGGCGAGCGGGGCAAGGGTCAGCGCCACCGATACCGCCATCGTGAAGCGGCGCGCGCGGTCGTCCTGCTGGCGCGCCACCGCCAACCCGCCCACCTGCGCCAAGAAGGAGACGCCCGCCAGCAACACGACGAACCTCGGATCCCACCAGGCATAGAACACGTAGCTCGCCCCGATCATGAACACCTTCCAGGGCAGGGGCTTCGGGTTCAGCAGCCAGTGGCCGAGGAACACCACGGCGAAGAAGATGGCGAAGTCGATGGTGGGGAAGAGCATCGCGGCAGAACTCTAGCGGGCGCCGCCCGCCAGCGCCCGACGCATCACCACGCTCCTCGCGTCGCCGCTAGACGGCGCGCTAGGAACGTCCGCTCCGCGGAGTTCGTCGCCAGCGACAGAGCGCGTCGGTAGGCGTCGGCCGCCTCGTCGGCGCGACCGAGCCGGCGCAGCAGATCGGCGCGAGCGGCGTGGAACAGGTGGTAGTCGTCCAGCTCACCACCCAGCGCCTCGATGAGGGGCAGGCCGGCGCTGGGCCCGTCGGCCATCGCAACGGCGACCGCGCGATTGAGGTCGACGACGGGCGAGGGGGCTGTTGCGGCGAGGGCGCCGTACAGGGCCGCGATCTGGGGCCAGTCGGTGTCGTCGGGGCGCGCCGCCGATGCGTGCAGCGCCGCGACGGCGGCCTGGATCTGGTAGGGGCCCGGGCGGCCCATGTCCATCGCGTCGTGCAGGACGGCGGTCCCTTCTTCGATCATGGCGCGATCCCAGCGAGCGCGGTCTTGATCCTCGAGCAGGACCAAGCCTCCGGCGGGGTCCGTTCGTGCGTTGCGTCGAGAGTGCTGCAGCAGCATCAGCGCGAGGAGCCCGCAGGCCTCGGGTTCGTGGGGCAGAAGCCGGGCCACGATCCGCGTCATCCAGATGGCCTCATCGCAGAGCTCCACCCGCACGAGCGGACCTTCCGTGGAAGCGTAGCCCTCGTTGAAGATCAGGTAGAGGACCGCGAGGACACCGGCGGTCCGCTCCTCCAAGAGGTCTTCGGGAGGTACGCGGTAGGGGATCCTCGCCATCCGGATCTTCCCCTTCGCCCGTACCAGCCGTTGCGCGACGGTCGGCTCCGGCTGCAGGAAGGCGCGCGCGATCTCCCTGGTGGAGAGTCCGCCCACCGTCCGCAGGGTCAGCGCGACGCGGGCTTCCATCGTCAGCGCGGGGTGACAGCAGGTGAAGATCAGTCGGATCCGGTCGTCGGGGATATCGGTCATGTCATCGCCGATAGCCTCGAGCTCGGCCAGCCGACCGAGCTCTTCGGTCTTGTCCCGAAACCGAGCCTCGCGGCGGAGGCGGTCGATCGCGCGGTTGCGCGCCGTCGTGGTGATCCAGGCGCCGGGGTTGCTGGGCACGCCGTCGCGCGGCCACCGCTCGAGGGCCGCCGCGAACGCATCTTGGACGGCGTCTTCTGCAAGGTCGAAGTCGTGCAGCACGCGGATGAGCGTGGCGACCGCGCGCCCCGACTCCCGCCGGAACACCCGGCCGACGGTCTCGGTCGTCGCCGGCTCAAGAGCGTCGGTCACGTCGGCATGATCGGTCGGACCTCCATCGTCCCGCTCTCGGCTCCGGGGCAACGCGCGGCCGCGCCGATCGCATCGTCGAGGTTGTCGACCTCGATCAGGTAGTAGCCCCCGAGCTGCTCCTTGGTCTCGGCGAAGGGGCCGTCCGTCACGATGCGCTCACCGTCCTTCACGCGGACGCTGGTGGCCAGACGGGTGTCGTGCAGCGCGTCACCTCCCCGCATCCAGCCCTTCTCGGTGAGCCACTTCGAGTACTCGCCGTAGCGGTTCAACATCGCGTTGCGATCGTCCTCACTGACGCCGGCCCACCTGGCCTCGTCCCCGTAGATCAGCAGCATGTATTGGGTCATGCCATCCGCTCCTTCGTCGCCGGCGCCTCGATGCTCGCGCCTCCCACCCTAGCGACGAACGGCGACCTCTGGAGATCGACAACCCCCGATCTCGATCCTTCGGTAGCCTGACCGAAAGGGGATCGACGAGGTGGAGGTTGGAGATGTCCCGAGAGACCGATTGGCACGTGTTCGAGAAAGCCTGCGAGATCACCGCGTCGGCCGTGCGCGGCACGATGAGCGGCGAGGGAGGCCAGCAGGCGTCGTTCGTCGGCGATGTGTTCCGGGCGATCCACGCGGCGCTTCGCGAGGCGGCGGACGAGATGCCGTCCAAGGAGCAGCGCGCCGGCTTCGCATCCGGCTCGGTGGAGGCGGGTGTCTAGTGCAACACTCGGGACGCTAGCCCGAGAGCTCGCGCGTGAGATCCCGCATCGAGACGACGCCGACCACGGCTCCGCCCTCGATCACGGGCAGGTGCCGGAACCCGAAGGCGAGCATCGTCGCGAGGGCATCGTGAGTGTCCTCGTCCGCCCGCGCCGTGTGAGGGTCGCGCGTCATGAATTCCGATACCGCGTGATGCTCTGCGTCGAACTCGGCGCCCACAGCGCGGAGCACGTCGCGCTCCGTGAAGATGCCCACGAGCGCGCCCCCCTCCATCACCATCGCCGAGCCGACCTGGCGCGTCCCCATCACCGTGGCGGCCTCCGCAACGGTCGCCCCGGGCGCCACCATCACCAACTCGGTGCTCATCACTTCCCGGATCGACGTCATGACCCCTGCATCCCCTGGTGCATCCCCTGGCCCTCCCGTGCCCGAGCGTAGCGTCCTGCGCGAAGCGGTGCTCGCGTGGTACGCGTCGAACGGCCCCGACTATCCGTGGCGCCGCACCGAGGACGACCCATACGCCGTCTGGGTCTCGGAGGTGATGCTGCAGCAGACGCAAGCGAGCCGGGTCGTCGAGGCCTTCCCCAGGTTCATGGAGCGCTTCCCCACACTCCGCTCGCTCGCGGCCGCGAGCAGGGCCGATGTCCTGCGTGCATGGGCGGGCATGGGGTACCACCGCCGGGCCGTCTCGCTGCACGAGGCGGCCCGGGCGATCGTGCGCGACCACGATGGGGCGGTCCCGCGTGACCCCGCGGCGCTGCGCGCGCTGCCGGGGGTCGGACCCTACACGGCCGCCGCGGTGGGCTCCATCGCATTCGGCACGCCGGTCGCCGCCGTGGACACGAACGTGCGGAAGCTGATGGCGCGCGTCGAGTTCGGCCTCGAGCGGCACGAGATCACGACGGCTCAGGCCGACGACGCGGCCGCTGCCTGGCTCGACCCCGCCCGACCAGGTGACTGGAACCAGGCGCTCATGAACCTCGGCCACGGCGTCTGCCGGACCGTGCCGCGATGCGAGGAATGCCCCCTCACGAGCGTATGTCGGTTCCGGCAGGCCGGCCGCCGCGGAGGGCCGTCGAGCCGTCGGCGACCGGCGTTCCACGGATCTCTACGGCAGCTGCGAGGCGAGGTCGTGGCGGCGTTGCGACAAAGCCCCACGATGACCGTCGCGGGCCTCATCGCCGCGACGGGTCGCGGCGAAGACGACGTGGTCGCTGCGTTGGCGGGGCTCGCCCGCGACGGCGTCGTTGCGGCTACGAGGGCCGCGCTCGCGGGTCGCGCGGGGGGCCGTGTCCACCTCGGCAGCGGCGACTAGGCGCCCAGACGGGCCGCGCAGTCGTGGCACGTGCCGAAGATCTCCACGGTGTGTGAGACGTCGTGGAACTTCGCGGAGCGAGCGACCGATTCGGCGAGCCGTTCGAGCTCCGGCCCCTCGAACTCCACCGTCCTGCCACAGGAGCGGCAGATCAGGTGATGGTGATGGGCGGCCGCCGCGCAGCGACGGTAGATCGTCTCGCCCTCAGGCGTGCGCAGGACGTCGACGCCCGCACGCTCCGCGAGGAGGTTGAGATGCCGGTAGACGGTCGTCAACCCGACGGGATGTCCGCGACGCCGAAGCTCCGCGTGGATCTCCTGGGCGGACCTGAATCCCGAGACCTCGTCGAGAACCTCGCCGATCAGCTCCCCCTGGCGCGTGGCATGACGCACGCGTCCCGAGGGGGAGGCGACATCGCGCGCGCCGTGGGTCCGCCGTCCTTCGTTCGACATGTCGCTGATCCGCGTCACGGTAGCACGACCCCCTCCTCGATCGGTCCGTCCGTCCACGATCCCCCCCGTCGCGCTCGCAGCGCCGCGACGCACAGCGCCGTCAGGTAGGCCATGAAGCTGAGAGCGCTGATGAAGAAGCTCGCAGGCCAGTCCTTCACCAGCGACAGGAGGATCCCTCCTTCGGTCGCCGCCACCGCGATGACGACGCTCAGGAGCAGGGCGAGCGACGGCCGTGCCGTGAGCCTCGTGGCAGCGGCGGCCGGGGTGATCACGAGCGTAAGCACAAGGAGCACGCCCACGACCTGGATCGCTTCCGCGGTCGTGAGCGCGACGAGCAACAGCAGGAGTACGGAGAGGAGCCGCAAGGAAACACCGCGCGCCTGCGCCGCCTCGGGATCGACGCTCGCGAAGAGCAACGGGCGGTAGATGACGGCGAGCGCCGCCAGGACGATGCCGGCCACGATGGCCAGGGTGACCACCTGCTGCGTGCTCACCCCGATGATGTTGCCGAACAGGATCCCGTAGGCTTGGATCGCGAACCCCTGGTAGAGGAAGATCAGAAGGACGCCGACCCCGAGACCGAACGCGAGGAACGATCCGATCGCGGAGTCGCGTTCCCGTCCCCGCACGGTGAGCAGACCGAGCACGGCGCCGACCGCGAGCGACCCGGCGAAGATGCCGGCGACGGGACTGAGGCCCAGGTAGAGGGCCCCCGCCGCACCGGTGAAGCCCAGTTCGGAGACCGCGTGGACCGCGAAGCTCATGCCTCGGATCACCACGAACAGTCCCACGGCCCCGGACACGACCGCGGCGATCGCTCCTGCAAGCAGCGCCCTGTGCACGAAACCATGACCGAGGAGGTCAGAGAAGCTCATCGTGCGTCCTCATGATCGTGACCGGCTTCATGATCGTGACCGGCATGCGTGTGGCCCGACGCGCCGAGGGCGGCGTCGGGCTCGTCCGGTGCCCCGACCACGATGATCCGGCCCCGGACGCGCAGCACGTCGACCGCAGTCCCGTAGAGACGTGAGAGCGTCTCGCTGGTGAGGACCTCGTCCGTGCTTCCGACGGCCCACGAGCCGGGGGCGATGTAGAGCACACGATCGACGATCGGAAGGATCGGGTTGATCTCGTGCGTCACGAAGACCACCGCGGTGTCCCGCTCTCGTCTCCGAGAATCGAGCAACTCCACGACGGTGCGTTGGTGGCTCAGGTCGAGGCTGAGGAGCGGCTCGTCACACAGCAGGAGCGCGGGGTCGGACACGAGCGCTTGCGCGACGCGAAGACGTTGATGCTCGCCGCCCGAGAGCATCCACACGGGAGCCCTTGCAAAGGATCCTGCGTGGACGGCCGCGATCGCTCGGTCCACGCGATCCCGCCGCGCGCGGCTGGGGAAACCGATGCCCCATCGATGGCCGTCGACGCCGAGAGCGACCAGGTCCCGGCCCCTCAGGGGGAGGCCGTCGTCGAACGCGCGCTGCTGGGGGACATACCCCAGGTGTGCGTCGCCTCGCTCGGGTGCCGATCCGAGCACGCTCACGGTCCCCGCGCTGAGGGGGGTCAGCCCGAGCAGCACGCGCAGGAGGGATGTCTTCCCGGCCCCGTTCGGCCCGAGCACCGCCAGGAACTCTCCGGCGGGGACCTCGAGGTCGATCTCCTTCCACAGGCTTCGGTTGCCGAACCTCAGCGACGCCTTCCGCAACTCGATGACGGGCCCGGTCGCGCTCACCCGCGCAGCGCCGCCGCGAGTGCTTCGACCTGACCGAGCTGCCACGCCTGGAACGACGATGCCGCCGATGGAAGGGTCTCCGTAACCGGAACGATCGGGATGGCGTTCTGCTGTGCCAGCTGGCGTAGCTGATCCGTGATGGGTGAGGTGGCTTGGGCGTTGTACAGCAGCACCTTGACCTGCTTGCCGGTGAACAGGGCGTTGGTCTCGGCAACCGCCTGCGGCGTCGGATCGGTTCCCTCCTCGATCGCCTTGGAGAACCCCTCCGGCGTCTCGTTGACGAGGCCTGCCGCGTCCAGCAGGTAGCCCGGGACGGGCTCGGTGTAGGCCACCTGCGTCCCGCCGTAGCTCGCCTTGATCGCCGCGACCGCCTTGTCGAGTGGCTTGAGGGACGCCACGAACGAGGCCTCCCCGGCGCGGTAGGAGGCTTCGTGGGCCGGGTCGGCAGCCCCGAGTGCGTCCGCGATCGCCGAGGCGATCTGCGGCAGACGGGGCACGTCGTACCACAGATGCGGGTTCGCGTCGGGCCCGGACACGCCGAGGACCGCGGCCATCGTCACGACACGGCGCTTGGGGTTGGGCGAAGCCGCGATCAGCTTGCCCATCCAGTCGTCGTAGTGGACGCCGTTCTCGATGACGACCTCGGCGTCCGCGACCTCGGCGCCCGCCGTTGTGTTGGCCTGGAACAGGTGCGGGTCCGCGTTCGGGTCGCTGAGGATGGACACGACGCTCACGTGAGAACCGCCGATCTGTTGCGTGATGTTTCCGTAGAAGTTCTCCGCCGCCACCACGGCCAGGCGACCTCCTGCGGCGCCGGACGACGTTCCCCCTCCACCTCCACAGGCGGCGAGAAGCAACGTACCCGCGGCGAACGTCGCGAGGGTGTAGATCGCGCGCCGATCTCTCATAACCGAAATGACAACCGTTTCCGATACGTTTGTCAACTTGCGAGGGGAGCGGGCCTCGGCGCTGCCGGGCGGCCGGGGCTCGGTCGTCTATCCTTGGCCGGTCCAGCGGCCCTTCTTCGACGCGGCGATACGGCTCCCGAGCAGGAAAGAACCGACAACCCATGGCAGTCACGCATACCGCGAACGGGCGTGTCCGGGTCTCCTCCGAGGCGCCCGGCACCGGTGGAGGCTGGCTGGGCTCCTGGTGGTTGATCGGCGGGTTCGCCGCGCTGCTGCTGCTGATCCTGGGATGGGGGCTCATCACGCACCCAACCTGGACCGCCCCTACCCGCGATCCCGCGTGGTACACGTGGCGCGCGAACGTGATCCTGCAGTCGAGCCCCGGCTCCATCGCGGGGGACTGGGGACCGGGCAACGTGTTCGCGGGCGGCTATCGCGTCACGGTGCCCCTGGCCGGGGCGTTGCTGCAGCGCATCGCCGCCATCAGTCCGTACACCTTCAGCGCCTTCCTCATGGTGTCGGTGCCGGTGCTGACGGGGCTCGCCCTGGGGGCCGGCGCCTTTCGCGCACGCAGGGATGCCCTGGTGGTGCTGTTGACGATGCTCGCCGCCGCCGCGTTGTTCCTCACGACCCCTTATGTCGGCTATCTCGACGACATCACGGTGCTGTTCCTCATCTCGCTCGTGGTCGCGTTCTCAGGCGCGGCGCGAACATCCTGGGGTGCCCGGGTTGGCGTGTTCCTGATCGCCGTCGCGATCGCCTTCACGCACCCCACCAGCGCGAGCCTGTTCGGGCTCTCGCTGCTCGCGGTCTTCGTGTTCCACTTCATCACGAGCCGGCTCTCGCTCGGGGCGGCGCTGCGATCCGACGGACCGCTGCTGATGTCGACAGGCGCCGGGATGGTCCTCGGGCTGTCGATGTGGGTGATCGGGATCTGGGGTCAGCGCGCGAAGTTCTCCGACGCTGCCTCGCCCCCTCCGTACACCAAGTCGTTCTTCGTGGAGCGGCTGACGCAGTGGATCGGCTCGCTCAGCCCGTTGATCACGGGCAGCCTGGTGGCCGTGGCGATCGTGAGCGCCGTCATGCTCGCGCGCCGGCGGCGAGAGCCGGCCGACGAGTACACGATGGTGTCCGCGTGGTGGCTGCTGCCGCTGGGGGGCGCGCTCACGGTGCTCGTGAAGACCCTTCCCTACTACCGGTTCGTCAACGCCACGGCGGCGCCGATCGCGCTCGCTGGTCTCGGCGCATTCGTCGCGGTGCGGTTCTTCCTGCGGCTGCCGGGCCGCGCGCGGATCGCGGGGGTGCTCCTGGCTCTGCTCGTGGTGGGCTCGCTCGGCTGGCTCTTCTACGACGGACTCACGAACCGCTGGGTCAGCGCGTCGGCGCAGTGGGCGAACGAGGACGTCCGAACGTCGCTCGCGTCGGTGCATGTCGTCACCGAGGCGGCCGGCGAGCGCCCCAACATCCTGGTCATGGACTTCAACGACACCGAGGATGCCACCGGCACGAACGTCGCCTATGGGTGGGCGAAGACCTACACGAACATCTTCCGGACCGGGCTGCCGGGGGCCTCGGCGCGCTACGCCGCCACCTACCTGGGGACGCTGGAGAACTTCCTCGCCGGACGGCCGACCACCAGCGCGAGCGGCGCCGAGAAGTACGACGAATGGTCGCGCAAGTACCTCGAGGACATCGCCGCGCGGCGCAGGACCTACCCCGCGGCCCCCGTCGCGTTCGTGATCGGTCAGTTCTACAAGGGCAACGTCGACGAGACCGCGGTGGCGGCCAACGCCGTTGCGGTGGGGCCCGATGTCTGGGTGCTCGACGGACCCGGTCTGTGGGTTCCACCTCCCAACGTGATCGCCGAGGCGAATGCCGCCGCACAGGCGCAACAGGCGAGCTTCCAGGACCATCCGGGCGCACTGGGCGATCCGCTGCACACGCTCCGTGTGCTCGCCGGGCTCCTCCTGCTGGCGGTGCTTCCCGGGTTGATCGCGGCCCCGTTCTTCGAGATCGAGGACACACCCAGCAGGATCGCGCTGATCCCCGGCATGTCCATCGTGATCACGCTGCTGTCGGGCATCGCGTTGCTCGGAGTGTGGCGCGGCCCCCTCACCGGAACCAAGGCCTGGGCCGTCGTCGCCCTGGCCCTGGGCTTCGCGGCCGCTCTCAGGTTCGGGCGACGCGCGCTGACGGGGGCGCTCCTCGCGTTCGGTGACTTCTTCAACCGGATGTTCGCGGTGTTCTCCAACCGGGACTTCGCCACGTTGATGGGCGTGCAGTTCATGACGCAGGCGGGCCAGGGCGTGATCCAGGGCGCGATCGGCAAGTCGATCGCGTTCGGCGGGGAGAAGGGGTTCGCGCTGTCGACGGTGCCCTCAGCCGACTACCTGCTGAAGGTCGTGTTGGCGCTCTACGTTCCCTACACGCTCATCTCTCCGTTCATCGGGGTGTTCATCGACCGGTTCGAGCGACGCAAGGTGGTGAGCCGGGCGAACATCATCACGGCCGTGGCCGTTACGCTGATCGCCGCCGGCATCATGCTTCCCTTGGGCAAGCGGACGAGCGAAGGGGACGTGACGGCAACGCTCGGGCTGATCCTGGGGTTGCTGGCGGCTCAGGGCTGCGTGCGGGTAGCGCTAGCGGCGAAGTCCGCCGCCATCCCCGACGTCCTGTCGGGGCGCGATCTCTTGCAGGGCAACGGCCTCTCTGAGGCGGGCGGTTCGTTGTCCCAGCTGGCCGGGGTGGCGTTCGCTCTTGCGGCCGGAGCGATCGTGCCGGAGTGGATGGTCGTCGTGGGCGGTGCTGCGGTGCTCGTGATCGCCGCCTACATCGCGAGACGACTGCGGCACGCAGAGGCGTCGCCGCACGAGACCAGCTTCGCGCGAGAAGCGTCGCAGGTTCTGCGGACCATCGTGGACGGCGTGAAGGAGGTTGCCCACCGAGCGCCGGCAGCGCTGGGAGTGTCGTCGTTCCAGATGCTCCGCTACCAGTTCTGGGGATTCGTGCTCTTCACGTTCGCGTTGTACGCGAAGAACCTGGTGCAGGGCGGCAACGCCAGCACCGTCGCCCTCGCCCTCTCGGGCGCCGGCGGCCTGGTCGGTCTCGCGCTCGGGATGGTGCTGGCCCAGAAGTGGAAGGACCGCGTGCCGCCGATCCGTCTCCTGCTCGCCTCGATGATCCTGCTGGGGGTCGGCACGATCGTGTTCGGCGCGGCCGTGTCGCTGGCGGGGTTCGCGGCATTGCTGTTCGTGGGGTTCTTCGCGTTCTTCATCGGGAAGATCGCGGCGGACACGATCGTGCAGCAAACGATGCCCGACGACTTCCGGGGCCGCGCGTTCGCGCTGTTCGACATCGCGTACAACCTGGGGTTCATCGTCCCGGCGCTGATCCTGTCGTTCATCTGGATCGAGGACGACCCGACACGTACGCGGTTCATCCTCATCGCCTCGGGCGTCGTCTTCCTGGTGTTGACGGCGCTGGTTGCCGCCTGGGCCCGAAGGATCAAGGATCAGTTCGCGGGGAAGGGCGATCTCGTGACGGTGGCTGGCGAGCCGGCCGTGCCGGCCGAGTAGGTCCGTGCCCGAGGTCACGACCGGCGACGCCCTCCTGCACGTCGCGGTCGACGGAGCGGGCGATCCCGTCACCGTGTTCGCCCACGGGCTGACGAACTCGTGCATGGAGCTCGCCGCATTCACGCCCTTCGCGCCGGGGACGAAGGTGCGCTTCTGCTTCCGCGGCCATGGGCACTCCAGCACCCCGGAGCCGGGCCATTTCCGCTTCGCGGACTTCGCACGCGACCTGGACGCGGTGGCGACGGCCTACGGCGCCACGAACGCCGTGGGCACGTCGCTCGGCGCGGGCGCGCTCACGAATCTGCTGGGTGATCGACCCGATCGTTTCCAGCGGCTGGTCTTCCTGCTCCCCGCCTCCCTCGACGTGGCGATGAGCGACCACGCGTCGTTCGATCGCACGGCCCACGTGCTGGAGACCCTGCCGAAGGACGAGGCGATCGAGGCGATCTTCAGGGAGGGGGACCGCGCCGCGAGCTACGACGCCCACCCCGGGCTCCGCGACTTCGACATACTGCTGTGGCAGGACATGAACCCGATCGGCGTCGCGCGGGCGATCCGCGAGATCGTGCGCGACGTCGCTATCGAGGATCGCGAGAAGCTTCGCGCCGTCACCGCTCCCGCGCTCGTCATCTCCCGCGAGGGCGACCCGATCCATCCCGCCGTCGTCGGTCGGGTGCTGGTGGAGACGATGCCGAACGCCGAGCTGATCGTGCTCGGCTCGCAGGAGGAGCTGATGGCGCAGATTCCGATGCTGGTGCAGCGGGTCAGCTCCTTCCTTGGCGGCGGCTCGTGACCATCGCCTCTCCCCGCGGCCGACGCGCGGTCGATCGACGCGGCGAGCTGACGGGCGCCGGCCTATCGGCGCTCATGGCGGCGCTGTTCGCCGTGGTGGTGATCCTCGGCAAGGAAGTTCAGGCGGGAAGCGCTCCCTTCGGGATGCTCGCGATCCGGTTCGGGGGCCAGTTCCTCCTGCTGTTCGGCGTGCTGATGGCCACGGGGCGTCCGCGGCTGCCGGCGCGTGGAGAGCGCCTCGCGCTGGGTCTGGCCGGCACGGTCGGGTACGGCTCGGAGGCGGCTCTGTACTTCTCGGCGCTCAACCACGGCAGCGCGGCGGCCGTAACCCTGTTGTTCTACACGTACCCGGTCTGGGTGATGCTCGCGACGATCGCCCTCGACCGAAAAGGTCCTCCCGGCCTGCTCTTCGTCGCGCTCGGCCTCGCGGTCGCCGGCAGCGCGATCGTCGTATTGGGCGGTGGCCGGGCCGACGTGACGACCGTCGGCATCGTCTTGGCCCTGTGCACGTCGGTCGCCTACTCCGCGTACCTGATCGCGACCGATCGCTTCGTGAAGGTGACGGACCCCCTCACGGCCGCGACGTGGCTCGGCGCCGGCGCCGCGGTAGCGAACCTCGTGTACGGGGTGGTGCTCGGTCCGCTCGTCGTTCCGGCTGCGGCGGACTGGTGGCGCCTCGCCCTGATGATCGTGTTCAGCGCGGGAGCGTTCGCGGCGATGCTCGGTGGCCTGCAGCGCCTCGGGGCGGTCCGCAACGCCATCATCGGCGTGCTGGAGCCCCTCACGGTGGCGATCCTCGCGTACTTCTTCCTCGACGAACCCATCACCTTGGCCGTGGCTGCCGGCGGCGCACTCATCCTCGTGGGCGCCGTCATCGCCTCCATCGTCCGCACCACGAGGACCCCCGAGCCCATCGTGTGAGTCGGGGCGGGCAGGGCCCGGCCTTCCAGGCGCTGGGCTACCCTTTCATCCATGACCGACGAGCTGTACACGCGGGACGCCTACCTCACGACGTGCGACGCGGTGGTCCTTGACCTGCGCGAGGAGGGGGTCTTGCTCGACCGCACTGTCTGCTACGCGCGAGGCGGCGGCCAGCCGGGCGACACGGGAACGCTGCATTGGGATGGCGGTTCGTGCCGGCTTGGTGAGACGATCAAGGCCCGTGAGGACGGCGAGGTCCTCCACGTGGTCGAGGAAGGCGTACCGCCGCCGGCGGGCACCGCCGTCACCGTGGAGATCGATTGGGGCCGGCGGCACACGTTCATGCGGACGCATACCGCGCTCCATGCGTTGTCGGGCGTCATCTTCGCGGACTACGGCGCTCGGGTCACCGGGGGGAACATGGACCTCGGCAGCGCACGCATGGACTTCGAGCTGGACGGGATCAGCCAGGAGTTCGGACACGAGGTGCAGGAGAAGCTCAACGCGCGCCTCGGGGAGGACCACCCCGTCCACGTGAGCTTCCTGCCGCGCGCCGAGGCGCTCGCCGACCCCGACCTGATCCGCACGAAGGTCAGCCTCATCCCGGACTCCGTGGACCCGATCCGCGTCATCGACATCGAAGGCGTCGACAAGCAGGCGGACGGCGGGACGCATGTGCGCTCGACCGCGGAGATCGGCGGCGTCCGCGTCGTGAAGACCGAGTCGAAGGGCAAGGCGAACAAACGGATGCGGATCGAGCTGATCGACCCCTGAGTCGACGGCACGTCCTCCTCGCGCATGCGGGCGGCACGATCGGGATGCGCCCCACGTCCGAGGGGTATGCCCCAGAGCCCGGTTTCCTCGCGCAGCAGCTGGCGCGCGTGCCCGAGCTGAGCCACCCGAGCCTGCCGAGTTTCGACCTGGTCGAATACGATCCGCTCCTGGATTCGTCGAACATGCGTCCGCGCGATTGGCTGCGGATCGCGGGCGACATCGCCGCGCGCGCCGAGGGCTACGACGGCTCGGTCGTGCTCCACGGCACCGACACCATGGCCTACACCGCGTCGGCCCTTGCGTTCCTGCTCCAGGGCCTCGGCAAGCCCGTCGTCGTCACGGGGTCCCAGATCCCGTTGGGAGAGGTCCGCACCGACGCTCGCGACAACCTGATCACGTCGATGATGATCGCGGGCTCGTCGCGCCCGCTCTCGGAGGTGGTGCTCTGTTTCGGAGGCAGGATCCTCCGCGGGTGCCGAGCCACGAAGGTTGACGCCGATGCGTTCGACGCCTTCGCGTCCCCGAATCACCCGGCGTTGGGTGAGGCGGGGGTCGAGGTGTCCATCCGCTGGGACCTGGTGCGCGCTGCGTCCTCCCGGCCGGTGACGCTGCCGGATGATCCCCGCGTCGACGTGGCGGCGCTCCGGTTGTTCCCGGGTATCTCGGCCGAGGTGGTGCGCAACATCGTGCTTCCGCCGCTGCAAGGACTCGTCCTGGAGGCCTACGGGGCCGGGAACGCTCCGGACCGGGAACCCGGGCTGCTATCGGCGATCGCGGACGCGGTGGAGGCCGGAGTCGTCGTGGTCGACTGTACGCAGTGCCTCCGAGGTTCGGTGGAGCTCGACCTCTATGCGACGGGGGCGGCCCTCGCCCGCATCGGGGTGGTGGGTGGATCCGACATGACCGCCGAGGCCGCGCTCGCGAAGCTCTGGTACCTGCTGGGGTCGGGCCACACTCCCGCGGCGGCCCGAGCGCTCGTCGCGCAAGATCTTTGCGGCGAGCTCACATCCTGAGCCGCTCAGCTGCCGAGCAGAGCCGCAAGTGATGCGATCAGCAGACATGCGAGCGCGCCGCCGACGACGAGCATCATCCGCAGCTGCCTCGGGATCGGGGATCGGCCGAAGGCGTAGTACAGGATCGGCCCGAGGAAGGGGACCAGGATCACCACCGCCATCCATCGGGCGCGGAAGGAGATCGGAATCGACTCCTGGCGGATCAGGTCCCAAAGGGCGATCGTCACCCAGGCCGCGTAGAGGAACCCCGGCAGCGCGTATCCGTACAGGCCGATGAGCAGGCTCCACCACGATGTCGCCATGGGGATCCCGAACACGGTCAGCTGCTTGCCCACCGTGGCCTCGGATAAGACACCCTCGATCCGACTCAGGGGTCGGACCCGATAGGGCTGCGGCACCGCTTCCTGCGGGATCGCCGGCTGCGGCGGCGCCTTGGCGGGCTCCGTCATGGTCGGCTGGGGGGGCGGCGCCGGTTGCGTGCGCCAATCCCCGTGCGGGAACGTCCCTCCCTGCGCTTGGATGTAGCGCGTCCCAAGGTTGAGCGTGGGTGCCGGATCGCCGCCACCCATCCGGATCCACGGCGCTCCGCACGCCCGCAGCAGCTGGATCGCCGGCGGCACGCTCGTGCGGATCGTGTTCCCGCTGAAGCAGTCTCCGCCGCCCGAGGGCGCACCGAGCGCGAGGTCCGCCCGTCCTGTGTTCCGCACCACGTTGTCGCGCACGACGTTGTCCGAGCTCACCCAGAGGCGTGCGTCGATGTTGGGCATGACGGCGATGCCGTAGCTCTCCTGATCCTGCACGAGGTTGCCGACCACGAGGTTGTCGGATCCTCCGGCAAGGATGATGCCGTTGCCGAACGTCGGAAACTGAAGCCGCTCCGCGTCCGCGGTCGTCGAGTTGTTGTCGTGGACGTAGTTCCCCGCGATCAGGATGCCGCGCTGCGGCGCGAACGGCTCCGTATCCAGGGTGTTCGGCACGATCCCCGCCATGTTGTCGCGCCATTCGCTGTTCACGATCGCGAGTTCGCCTCCGGCGTTCGTCCCGCTGTATCCCAGCGCGTTGTGCTCCGAAAGCGCATCGGTGATCACCGCGTGACAGGGCTGGCACCCGCCGATGTACAGCCCCGAATCGGGCGAACCGCTGGCGTAGACGTGATCGAACTGGCCCCAGTCCGAGCCGTACGCGTAGATGCCGTAGTCGCCGTTGTCATACGCCGTGAGGTAGGAGCCCCAGAAGCCGTGCACGGCCGACCAGTAGAAGCCGTTCAGCAGGTAGTGCCGGGCCGTGAGGTTCTGGATGGTGACCCCGTCGGCTTCCACCACGTGGATCCCGTTCGCGAGCTTGAACCCACCGTCGAGGATCGTGGTGTTGCGGCCGGCGCCGCGGATGGTGATGTACGGCGTCCGCACGACGACGGCCTCGGAGTAGACGCCCGGAGCGATCAGCACCATGCCGCCCGGCCTCGCACGCTCGACCGCGGCCTGGATCGTGGGAGCCTGCTGCGGCACGCGGATCGTTGCGGCGAACCCGGTGGGAACCGGCTCCCGCCCCGGGCCTACGTGGGCGGGCGCGGCGGCGCGGGCCGACGCCAGCGGGCCCAGCCACAGGGCGATGACGGAGGCGGCGAGCAGCACGGCGCGGGTCGGGCGACGCATCGCGGCGGACGCTAGCACCCCCGAGGGTCCCCGTCCGTGCGCCAGGTAGGGTGGCCGCGTGAACACCGAGCGGCTCTCGAGCCTGGACGCGAGCTTCCTGTATCTGGAACGTCCCGCGATGCACATGCACGTCGCCGGCCTTTCCGTGTTCGCGCCGCGCGCCGACGGACCGCTCACTTACGAAGACGTTCAACGGGTGGTGGAGGGGCGCATCCACCTCGCACCGCGCTTGCGGCAACGCGTCGTGCGTGTCCCGTTCGGGCTCGCGAGGCCCCTGTGGGCGGACGACGAGCGCTTCGATCTCGATTTCCACCTGCGCCGGGCTGCGGTCCCCTCGCCGGGAGGATCCCTCCAGCTCGAGCGGCAGGTCGGTCGCATCCTGTCGCGGCCGCTCGATCCCTCCAAGCCGCTCTGGGAGCTCTACGTCTTCGAAGGGCTCGCCGAGCAGCGCACGGCCGTCCTGCTCAAGCTGCACCATGCGATGGCGGACGGCATCTCGGGCATGCTCGTGGCCTCGATCCTGTTCGATCTCCAGCCCGACGCCCCGCTCGGGCCGCCTGCGAAGGCCGCCTGGGTCCCCGAGCCGGCGCCCTCCACCGTCGATCTCGTCCGCGACGCCGCCGAGGACCTCGTTCTGCATCCACTGCAGGCCCTCGGGCGCGCAGCCGAGGCACCCGCGCTTGCGTGGGACGGCGTCACCGAGATCGCCTCGGGGATCGGTCATCTCGTGGGGATGGGAGGGCCGCCGCACGGTCCGTTCGACGTGAAGATCGGTCCCGGGCGCCGGTTCGCGACGGCGCAGGTCCCCTTCGAGCGCCTCCGCGCCATCCGCCACGCGCTCGGCGGCACGATCAACGACGTCGTGCTGACAACCGTGGCCGCAGGCCTGCACGACCAGCTCACCGCGCGCGGCGAGGCGACGAAGGCTAGGACGCTTCGCGTGATGGTGCCCGTGTCGATGCGGTCCAAGGGCGACATTGGCGATGTGGGCAATCGCATCGCGCCCGCGTTCGTGGACATCCCGATCGGACGGATGACGCCGCGGGCGCGGCTACGGCGGGTCCGCGCGTCGACGAAGGAGCTGAAGGACTCGGGGCTCGCCATGAGCGCCGACTCCATCATCCGCCTCGGCACGTACGCGCCGCCCGCCCTGCACGCGATGGCCGCGCGGTTGGTGTCGCGGGGACAGTGGTTCAACCTCGTGGTGTCGAACGTTCCCGCTGCGCAAGCCCCGCTTTACCTCGCCGGGGCCCGGCTGCTGATGAGCTATCCGGCGATGCCGCTGGGTGAGAACTGCGCCCTGTCGATCGCGTGCACCTCGCTCGCGGGCACGATGGCGTTCGGATTGACGGCGGACTGGGACGCCGTGAAGGACATCGATGTCCTCGCCCGCGGGATCGAGCGCGCGACGGATGAGCTCGCCGCGCTCGCCGGCTCCCACTGAGAACGGGCCGGCTCACCCGAGCGCGCCGGCCGAGAAACCCGAGTGCCAGTCGGCGACCTCGCTGACCCATCGGCCGGGCGCCTCCATCTGCGGGACGTGCCCGAGGTCCGGAAAGAACCGGCCACGCCACGGGGGATGTCGACGGAGCTCCGCCTGCGCGAGCGCGGCGGGCACGAGTCGGTCGCGCTGCCCGTGCAGGATCAGGACGGGTCCGTCCACGCGATCCAACGCTCGCCGCGCGATGCCGGGCCGCGCCCCCAACCGCAGCATCGATCGTGCGGCGTCGAGGAAGGCCGGCATCGCTTCGGGGTCGTGCTGCCGTTGCCGAAGGAGGTCGGCGTGCAGGCTCACGACGTCGGGCGGGATCGATGCCGGGATCGGCCGTGACGTAGCGGAAGGCCAGGTGCACGGCGCGTTCGGGGTCCAGGACCCTGGACCGAGACGTCACGAGGGCCTCGCCGACCCACGGAAGCCGGTACGCGGCGAAGGCCGCAACGATCGCCGGGGCGGGGGCGTGCCGCCCTACCCAGGGGAAGACCGACCCGGTGAGGACCACGCCCGCCACCGACGAGGGCTCCACCGCCGCCTGCAGAACGACGACTGCCCCGCCCATGGAATTCCCGCAGAGCACCACATCTCCCGACCCGAGCTCGGCGATGAACCGCGAGATCGTCCGCCGCGCGTCCATGAGGCCCGTGGGCCGACCGGCTCGCGGCGACCGCCCGAACCCCGGCAGATCCAGGGCCAGGACCCGGCCGAGCCCCGCGAGTCGGGGGGCTGCTTGGACCCAACTGAGATGGGACCCGCCCAGCCCATGGACAAGGACGAAGGTGCTCTGGTGCGGCCCCTCCCACATGCGGTAGGCCACGGGTCCGTCGAGGTCGATCGTGCGGACCTCGGGAAGCTGGAGCGTCACGTTCCCAGGGTAGCGGGCCGGCGACACCGAACCGCGCCCCCGCCCCGCACGAACACCCAGGGAAGGGTTTGGGCCCCCGAAGCGTTGAGACGGTGGGAGGAGTGAGCTGAGACGATCGAGCCCGCTTGTGTACGTCTTCACAAGACCGTTACATGGTCTGAGCTTTACAAACGTGCAGGTGAGGGCCTACCATATCCATGAGCGGCTGCCAACGCCTTTCGTTCCACGTGCCCTTCCCAAGCAGCCGTTGACCGAGGGATCGAGTGCTCGACACCGGCGCCGCTGCGCCCAGCAGTTCGCCGGTTACGAGGGGGAGAGTGATACGAAGTGCCGGAGCCCGCGCGTCCCTTAGGGACCGACGACGCCGATGACCTGCGCCTCTATCTGGAGGCAGCGGCCCGCGAGCCGCTGCTCACCAAGGAGGAGGAGGTCGAGCTCGCCATGACCATCGAGGACGGTAAGGAGGCCGAGGATCGTCTGCGCGCCGGCCGGCTGCGGTCGGAGAAGAGCATCGCGAAGGCCCGCCGCGACGTGAAGGAGGCCGAGGCCGCCCGCCAGCGGTTCATCATGGCCAACCTCCGACTGGTGGTGTCGGTGGCCCGCAAGTACCAGGGTCAGGGGCTGCCGCTCCTGGACCTGATCCAGGAGGGCAACATCGGCCTGATGCGCGCCGTCGAGCTGTTCGACTGGCGCCGCGGGTTCAAGTTCTCAACCTACGCCACGTGGTGGATCCGCCAGGGCATCACGCGCGCCATCGCCGATCGCTCGCGGTCGATCCGCCTGCCCGTCCACATCCACGACCGGTCTGCGCAAGCTGAACCGCACGCGGTTCCAGTTCGCGCAGTCGATGGGCCGCGAGCCCTCCCGCGAGGAGCTCGCGAAGGCGCTGGATACCACGGTGGAGGAGATCGACGACCTGACCGAGATGGGCCGTCGCGAGCCGCTGTCGCTGCAGTCGCCCGTCGGCGAGGACACCGAGCTCGGCGACCTCATCGAGGAGGTCGATTCCGACGCCGCGTTCAACGAGGTCGAGGACCCCCTGCTCCGCGAGGAGATCGGTGGCGCCGTCGACCGCGTGCTTGGACGAGCGTGAGCGCCACGTGGTGGCCCTGCGCTACGGCCTCGAGAACGGCCAGCCGCCTCAGCCTGCGGGAGACCGGCAAGGTGCTCGGCCTCTCGGGCGAGCGCGTCCGGCTGATCGAGCGTGAGGCGCTGCGCAAGCTCCGCGACTCGAACCTGATCAACGCGGTCGCGCTCGGCTGAGTCGGCCACCCGCAGCATCACGCAAGGGCCGGCCTGCGGGCCGGCCCTTCGTCGTGGGGCTCTTATGGCTCCCCCGCCAGCGCGCGCGCACGCGCAACCTGCAGCCGGAGCGCCCCGACGTAGCGGCGCCGGAAGGCCTCGAGCGACTTCGGTCGTGCGGGGTCGCCGGCAGACAGCGGTTCCCGTAGACCATCGCGAGGTTTCCGGCGATGCAGGAGCGCGAGCGAAGTCCGGTCCGCGCTCGGCCAGCGCCGCCTGCGTGCCCCAGATGCCCACGGGGATCACCGGCGCGGCGGTGGGCATCGCGACACGGGTGACGCCCCTGCGGATGCGCTGGAGCGATCCCGCCGGCTCTTCGTTGACATGTCCCTCGGGGAAGATCCCGCAAGTGCCTCCGCGCGCACCGTCGCTGCCTCGTGCGAGCGCGCTCCCGTCGCCGGCCCCCGGCGGATCGGGATCTGGCGCGCTGGTTAAGATCACCCCATCCACGCCGAAGAAGACCTCGGCCGCGACCAGGTAACCGGACGACGGCGCTGGGCGCC
The DNA here is from genome assembly GCA_963850315.1 of uncultured Actinomycetes bacterium. Classification (GTDB taxonomy): domain Bacteria; phylum Actinomycetota; class UBA4738; order UBA4738; family HRBIN12; genus JAOUEA01. Next base: position 280,769 of record CAWKKN010000006.1, on the reverse strand, counting down.
GTGACGATGGACAGGCACGGGGCCGTCGAGCACGCTGACGTGGTTCGGCGCGAGGACGACGGGACCGGACGACGGGATGTGCTGGATGCCCTCGACCCGCACCCGGAACAGGAGCGCCGTGACGCCCACGAGCGGCGCGCCGACCGCCAGATCCAACTCATCTCGCGGTGCGCGCCGGTCGCAACGTGGGGAGTGTATCGTCCCGCCTTCACGAAGATCGTCGCGCGGTATCAGGGCTAGGCGGCCGCGTCGGGCCTGACGCTGGCTGCCCAGCGTCGTGCTAGGTTCCGCGCGTGGACGCGCGACCGCTGCGGGATCTCGCCGCGGAGCGGTACGACGACTTCGTGGCCTCGCTCCGACGGATGGTCGACATCGATTGCGGTTCCTACACGCCGATCGGGGTGAACGCGGTCGCCGACCTGTGCGAGGCGCGCCTGCGGGCCGCGGGTGGGATGTCGACCGCCGTGCCACGTCCCCGCCGACGGCGAGCCGCAGCTCGGCGACCTGGTGATCGGCACGCTGAGAGGCGCTGGCGGTCCCGACGTGTTGCTGGTGGGCCATACGGACACGGTGTTCGACGAAGGCACCGTGGCCGAGCGTCCGTTCCGGATCGAGGGGACCAGCGCCTCGGCCCCGGCGTGTCCGACATGAAGGGCGGTTTGCTCATCGGGCTTCTTCTCGACGCAGATGCTGCTGGCGTCGGGTTTCGACGGGTTCGGACGCATCACGTATGTCTGCAATCCCGACGAGGAGATCGGCTCGCCGTTCTCGGGTCCGGTCATCCGCGAGCTCGCGCCGCAGCACGACGCGGCCTTCGTCTTCGAGGCAGCACGGGCGAACGGCGACATCGTCTCGGCCCGCAACGGCATCACCGACTACGCGATCACGATCACGGGGGCGCGCCGCGCACGCGGGCGTCGAACCGGAGAAGGGGCGCAACTGCGCTGCTCGAGGCCGCCCACAAGATCCTCGCGCTGCAGGCGCTGAACGGCCGGTGGCCCGGCGTCACCGTGAACGTCGGGGTGGCGCGCGGCGGCACGCGAACGAACGTGGTGCCGGAGCGTTGCGAGCTGCAGGTGGATCTGCGCTCGCCCGCGCTCGCGACGCTGGAGGCGGCGGAGGCCGAGATCCAGCGGATCTGCGCGAAGTCGGTCGGCCCCGACGTCACGGTAGCCGTCGCAGGCGCAACGGCTGGCACCGCCCGATGGAGAAGAGGTCAGGGGGCCGCGCGCCTGGCGGAGCTCGCGATCGGTATCGCGGCCGAGCTTGGCTTCGAGCTGCGGGACGCCTCCACCGGCGGCGCCTCCGACGCCAACACCACGAGCGCCGCCGGGACGCCGACGCTCGACGGACTTGGGCCCGGTGGGCGGCGACGACCACGCGCCCGCGGAATGGATCGATCTCACGAGCGTGGTCCCGCGCGTGGCGCTCCTGGCCGGGCTCATCAGCCGGCTGTGAGCGACGCGGACGACCGTCGGTCCCGGCGTCCCCGACGACGCCGACCTCTACCGCGCGCTCGTCGAGACCATCCCCGCGATCTTCTACATCGACCGCCCCGACGAGCTCTCCACGAACTACTACACCAGCCCGCAGGCCGTCGGCCTCCTGGGCTACAGCCAGGAGGAGTGGGGGACGACGCCCGATCTGTGGGTCGCGAAGATCCACCCGGAGGACCGCGAGCGCGTCGTGGCAGAGAACGAACGATCGAACGTGTCGGGCGCTCCGTTCGTCTCGGAGTACCGGATGCAGACGAAGGACGGCCGCATCGTGTGGATCCGCGACGAGGCCGTGCTGGTGTTCGACGACGAGGGCCGCCCTCTGCACTGGCGCGGTCTGATGCTGGACGTCACGGCGCAGAAGGAAGCCGAGGAGAAGCTTCGCTGGAGCCTCGAGGTCCTTCGACGGACCATCCAGCAGCGGCGCGAGCTGGCCCAGCGGCTGGAGCGCGCGCAGGAGGAGGAGCGTCGCCGCATCGCCGCCGACATCCACGACGATCCGATCCAGGTCATGAGTGCGGTCGACCTGCGGTTGCAGATGCTGGCGCGGTCTCCGAGCGAGGTGATCGCCGCAGAGCTCGCGAACCTGCATCAAACGGTCCTGCACTCGATCGAGCGGCTGCGCTCGCTGGTCTTCGAGCTGCGTCCGCCGGCGCTGGATCGCGACGGCCTGGCTGCGCGGCGCTCAGCTCTACCTCGAGCACACCGCGCCGCGAGACGGGCTGGACGACGAAGGTCGTCGATCGAGGTCTGCCACCGAGCCCGGTCCCGAGCTCCGCGCCATGCTCTACCGCATCGCGCTGGAGGCGATCGCGCAACGCGCGCAAGCACGCGAACGCCGAGCACGTGGAGGTTCGAGCGCTGAGCGCCGGCGAGGGCGTCATGGTGCTGGTCAGCGACGACGGCGTGGGCTTCGATCCTGCGGCGGCGGTGGTGCCACGCCCGGCCACCTGGGTCTCGCCACGATGATGGAGCGCGCCGAGCTGCTCGGCGGATGGTGCCGCATCAACAGCAGGGTCGGGATTCGGCACGACGGTGGAGTGCTGGCTGCCATGGGGTGGTGCGGGCGAGGAGGCGCCCGGCCGCACCGCGTGAGCTCCGAGCCTCAGACGCCCGCCGCCACGCCGGCGGCACTGCACCCACCGCGCTCCCCGTCTCCGGATCGAAGAAATGGAATCGCGCGGGGTCGACCGAAAGCCGGATCCGGCCGCCGGGCCTGCAGTGCGTTCGCGCGTCCACCCGCGCGCAGAACCGCGCCTGCTCTGCGCATCGGCGATCAGCGCGATGCTGTCCTGCTCGCCTTCGTCGCTCGGCGGCGGCGATGGTGTCCTCGGTGAGCACGGGGGGAGCATCGACGGCGAAGATGATGTTGACCTCGGAGCCCAGCTCCTCCGTGACCTCTGCCATCACCTCGATGACGGGAAGGTCCTCGTTCTGCCAGACCTCGCAGTCCTCCAGGTCGGAGGGCCGGATCCCCAGGATCACCGCGCGTCCGCTGTATCGCGCTCAGGCCCGCGTCGGGCGCCGCCGGCAGCGTGAAGCCGCCGAACGTGAGCCCCTGCTCGCCTCACCTGCGCCTCCACGAGGTTCATCGGCGGCGACCCGATGAACGCCGCGACGAACAGGTTCGCAGGGTGGTTAGTAGAGGTTCTGCGGCGTGTCGACCTGCTGCAGGAAGCCGTCCTTGAGCACGGCGACTCGATGGCCGAGCGTCATCGCCTCCACCTGGTCGTGGGTGACGTAGACCGTCGTGGTGCCGAGGCGCTCGTGCAGCCGTGACAGCTGGGCCCGCAGCTGCACGCGGAGCTTCGCGTCCAGGTTCGACAGCGGCTCGTCCATCAGGAACGCGACGCGGCTCGCGCACCATCGCCCGGCCCATCGCCACGCGCTGTCGCTGGCCGCCGGAGAGCTCGGCGGGCCTGCGCTTCATCAGCGGTTCGAGGCCCAGGATCTTCGCCACGTCCTCGACCCGGTGCGTGCGCTCGTCCTTCGGCGTCTTGCGGAGCTTCAGCCCGAAGCCGAGGTTCTGCTCCACGCTCATATGCGGATACAGGGCGTAGTTCTGGAACACCATCGCGATGTCGCGGTCCTTGGGCGGAAGGTCCGTCACCTGTCTCGGTCGCCGATGTAGATCTCGCCGGCCGTGACCTCTTCGAGACCGGCCAGCGATCCGCAGGATCGTGGACTTCCCGCACCCGGAGGGGCCCACCAGCACCATGAACTCGCCGTCGCCGATCTCCAGCGAGACGTCGTTGACGGCGATCACGTCGCTGCCGAAGACCTTGGTGACGCCGTCGAGCACGATCTTGGCCATGGTCACTCCTTCCTTCGGGCGCTGAGTCTTCCGGCTCAATCGTTCGATGGGTCAAGCCCCGCCGGGCACGCTCGTGCGCGGCGCGCGACCCGCCTCCAGCTGGTCGAGACCCAGAAGCGCCGCGCCGATCACGGGCGGCGCCGGTCAGGACCTTGATCCGGCCGCGGGGGCGACGCCGGCGAAGCCCCTCCTGGATGCGATGGAAGAACGCCGCGTCGTCGGTTCGGAAGATCCCGCCCCCCAGCACGACGTGGACGTCGAGCTTGGTCATCCGCAGCCGCTTGATCGCGGTGCCCGCCATCATGACGATCTCGTCGGCCTGCCGATCGACGATGTCGCGCGCCACGGCGTCGCCAGCCACGGCGGCGCGCGAACACGAGTGGCGCGAGCTCCACGAGCCGGCCGGCGTCGAGCCGGTCGAAGTAGATCGCCTCGATGAGCTGCCGCGGGCGTGTCGGTACCGAAGTGGGCGGGCACGCAGCTCGGCCAGGTGTGTGTCGGGGCTCCTCGGCCGTCCTCGGCGCGGACCGCGAACCAGGCCGCCATCCGCCCGATGTCGGCCCCGCCGCCCCAGTCGCCCGGAGATCTCACCGACGGCCGGGAAACGCGTGATTCGGCCGTCGGGCGCCACCGCCGAGCAGTTCGTCCCGTAGCCGCAGACGACGCCGACGCCCCAGCGCCGGTCGGTGCCGGCGCGCAGCACGGCGAACGTGTCGTTGCGGACCATATCCTGTGCCGGTGATGCCGCGGCGCTGTCAGCCAGCGACCGATCTTGCGGTCGTCCTGGGGCAGGTCCGCGCCGGCGAGGCAATAGACCCCCAGGTCGGCGATCGGGCAGCCGTCAGGATCCGATCCCCGCGTCGGCATGCGCCGCCTCGGCCGCCTCGACGATCTGGCCCATGTGCTGGTTGCCGCCGTTCTTGTCTACTCCTTGGCGCGGACGCGGGCGGCGCCCAGCACCGTGCCGTCGCGCCGGAGCAAGGCGGCGTCGATCTTCGAGCCGCCGCCGTCGACCGCGAGGATGCGCCGGGCGCCGCGTCACGGAAGCACCTCCAGCTCATCGACCGTCGACGAAGGTTGCGTCGCGATCTCCCTCAGGCCCGTGATCAGCGGCCCACCGCGTCGCCGGTCCCGCCCGGCCAGGTGTGCAGCAGAACGACGGCGCCGTCCCCGTGCGCTCGCACCCCGTCGATCGCGTCGGCGGCGATCGCCGTCGCCGGTTCGCCAGGGCTCCCAGTCCTCCAGCTCCACGTCCCAGTGGACGTTGCGATACCCCAGCGCGTGAGCTTTCGACAGCACGCGCGGGTCGTCGTGGCCCGTCGCCGAACGGGACAGCGGAACCACGGGTGGGGGTCGCGCCCGGTGTTTCGCTGGATGACCGCTGCGCGCCTCCGGAGACGTCGGCACTCCATCCGCTCACCCGACAGCAGCGGCATGCGGGCGTGGTAGTGGGAGTGATGTGCCCACCAGATGCCCGTCGTCGGCGATACGTCGGGCGGTGTCGGGCTGGGATCCGCCCATCGGCCCTGCACGAAGAACGTCGCGCGCACGTCCGAAGCGTGCGAGGGTGTCGAGGATGCGCTCCGCGTTGCCCGGGGGGCAGCCGCAGGGCGGTCGGGGTGTTCCGCATCGAAGGTCAGCGCGACGCGCAGACCCTTCCGGCGTGTCGTCACTCACGGGTCGTCACCTTCGAGGCGCGGTAGATAGGCGCCGGGCTCTCGACCGCGGAGCGTCGCCAGGCGCCACGCCAGGAGCTGGGCCGGCAGGATCGAGACGGCCGGGGCGATGGCTCGGTCGAGCGCGCCGAGTCGCGACCTCGGCGATCTCCTCGGGCGTGCCGATGCCGGCGGCTCCTCGGCGATCAGCAGGACCGCGGCGCCCTCGTCGGCGAGCTCGCGGGCCAGGCCCAGGTCGAGGGCGTGGGTCTCGGGCTCGGTCGCGATGACGATCGCGGCGAGGCCCGGGCCCGCCAGCTCGAGAGGGCCGTGCCGGAACTGGGCCGTCTGCAGCGATTCGACGGGCATGCCGACCGCCTCCTTGATCGTGAGCGCCCCCATCTCGGCCGCGGCGCGGGCGGGGCCGCGGCCCAAGATCACGACGGTCGCTCGGTCGCCGAGCCAGGACAACGAGGTCGCTCGGGCAGCGCAGGCGTCGCCCAGCAGCCGTTCCGATCGCCTGCGCGGCGCGCTCGGCGGCCGCGCCGAGCTCGGCGAGCGACCTCCGTTCGCCGGGGCCGCCGCGCCAGGACGCGGCCGAGCGCGCCCACCGCGACGAGCGACCCGGCGAAGGTCATGGTCGAGGGCCCGGTCTCCTCGCCCGCGCGGGTGTCGATCCCGGGGTCGGCCAGCGCCGCGCAGTGTGTTCGCCGATGCCGTTCGTGACCGCGACGACGGGCGGTTCGCGCCGGCGCGCGTACGGCACTCCTCGGACGACCCGCACGACCTCGGCGCTCTCGCCGGATTGGCTCACCGCGACGAGCAGCGTGCGCGCCCCCAGCATGTCCATTCGGAAGTGGAGCAGCTCCGCGGCATCGAGCATCACCGCGGCGATCCCCGCGCGCGCGAGCTCGACCACCGCCGGGTAGCAGGCGTCGTACGAGCTGCCCATCCCTGTGAAGACCACGGTGCGGCCGGTCGCGGTTTCGGCGATGCGCGCGAGCGCTTCGCCGCTGGTCCGTGAGCCCTTCGGCGGCCGCGCCGGAGTGCGTCCGGCTGCCCCGAGATCTCCGCGATGAATGGGTCAGGAAACTTTCCTAACGATTTCATCGGCGCGAGTGTACGATGCGGCGCGATGGGTGTGAAGGTAGCGGTCGTGGGCGGGGGGAGCACGTACACGCCGGAGTTGGTGGAGGGGTTCGTGACCCGCGGCGACCGGCTCCCCGTGGATCAGCTCGTCCTGCTCGACATCGATCCCGAGCGCCTGGCGATCGTGGGCGCTCTCGCCGAACGGATGATGCGCAAGGCGGGCTGGGAGGGCGAGCTGGTGCTCACCGGCGACCGCGAGCCGCGCGCTCGAAGGGGCCGACTTCGTCATCGTGCAGCTGCGCGTGGGCGGCCAGGCCGCCCGCTTCAAGGACGAGACCATCCCGCCGAAGTACGGCTGCATCGGCCAGGAGACGACCGGTCCGGGCGGCTTCGCGAAGGCGCTGCGGACCGTACCGGTGGTCCTGGAGCTCGCCGAGGAGACCGCACGCCGGGGCGCGCCGGGCGCGTGGTTCGTGGACTTCACCAACCCCACCGGGCTCGTGACGCAGGCGCTGCTGGACCGCGGCCATCACGCGATCGGCCTGTGCAACGTGGCGATCGGGTTCCAGCGAGCGTTCGCGCGACATTTCGGCGTGGAGCCCGAGCGCGTGCAACTGGAGCACGTGGGGCTCAACCACCTGACGTGGGAGCGCAAGGTGCTGGTGGACGGCGTGGACCGGCTCGCGCGAGATCCTGGACACCGCCATCGACATGGTGGCCGAGGAGACGGATATGCCCGCGGAGCTGATCCGGGCCGTCGGCGCGATCCCCAGCTACTACCTGCACTACTACTACCTGACGGAGCCGTGTGCTGGAGGAGCAGAAGACCGGCAAGGACCCGCGCCGAGGAGGTCATGGAGATCGAGGCCGGGCTCCTGGAGATGTACCGCGATCCCGCCCTCGACACGAAGCCCAAGCTGCTGGAGGAGCGCGGCGGGGCGTTCTACAGCGACGCGGCGGCGGCGCTCATCGCCTCCCTGCACGCCGGCACCGGCGACGTGCAGGTCGTGAACGTGCGCAACGACGGCGCGATCCCGAACCTGCCCGACGACGCTGTCGTGGAGGTCGCGGCCACGGTCGACGTCGACGGCGCCCACCCGCTGCCGGTGGACCCCTTGGCGCCCGAGATGCTCGGCGCTGGTCCAACACGCGAAGGCCTACGAGCTCCTGACCGTCGAGGCCGCCATCACGGGAGACCGAGGCGCACGGCGCTGAAGGCGCTCATGACCAACCCGCTGGTGGGGACTACGACGTGGCCAAGCCGATGCTCGACGACCTGCTCGAGCAGAACCGCGACCACCTCCCTCGGTTCTTCCGCGAAGCGTAGGGCCGAGGACAAGCTCCGGAGCCACCTACGCGGCGGCGGAGTTCGGCGGCGTTGCGCTGGATCTTCGCGAGGGCCTCGGCGGCGTCCTGGATGCCCTGTGTCGCCATCGCGGAAGACGTTCTCCATGAAGTAGACGGACTCTCGCTGTCCCGCGGCCTCGGCTACGGGGAAGGACATCGTCGCCATGTCCAGGCGATCCGCGTGCTCCACCGCCACCGGCAGTCGCGACAGCGCCGGCTGGAACAGCTCGTAGCGGTTCATCGAGGGGTACTGCACCTCGGCGGGGATGCCCTCCGCCTCCATCGCCGCACACACGACCTCGTTCGTCGCGCCGCCGAACCGCTCCGGGTCGATCGCCAGGATGTAGTTGTAGAAGCTCCATCGGGTGATGCGCTCGTCGTGCGGCATCACCCGCACGCCCGGGATCTCGGCCGCCAGCGCCTCGAACCGCTTGCCGGTCACCGCGCGCGCCTCCTGCTGCGCCGGGAAGCGGCCGATCGCGACCACGCAGCAGCGCCGCGTTCAACTCGCCCAGACCGGTAGTTGGCACCGAACGTGAACTCGCTCTCCGTCGGCATCCTTGGCGCGCCGCAGTCGATGATCGAGTGCGCGCGCCGAGCGCGAGCGCCTCGTCGTTCGTGAGCAAGGTGCCGCCCTCCCCGGACGTCAGGATCTTCGAGGACTGGTGGCTGAACGAGCCGAAGTCGCCGATGCAGCCGGCGCCCTGAGCCCTTTCCACTGCTGGCCGTGCGCGTGGGCGCAGTCCTCGATCACCGCCAGGCCGTGGGCGGTCGGCGATCTCCATGATCCGGTCCATGTCGGCCATCTGATGGCCCAGATGCACGGGAAGGATCGCCTTCGTGCGCGGCGTGATCGCGGCCTCGACCTGATCGGGATCGATCGTCCATGTCTCCGGCGGTGACGTCGACGAACACGGGGAGCGCGCCCGCCGCCATGGGCGCGTACGCCGTGGCCGAGAACGTGAGCGCGGGCACGATGACCTCGTCGCCCCACCCGATGTCGAGCGCCTTGCAGGCCACCTCCATCGTGACGGTGCCGTTCATCATCGAGCACGCCGTGCCTTGGCGCCCTGATACGCGGCGAACGCCTCCTCGAACGCGGCCGCGTTGACGCCGGGCTCGGGGAACCCGCCCCACTCGCCGCTGCGCACGACGTCGGTCGACCGCGGCGACGTACTCGTCGTCGGGCGCGGGCCATGCGGGGTAGGCCGGTAGCCCGCACCGGCGTGCCGCCGTTGATGGCGAGCTCTGCCATCGTCCTCATCTCCTTTTCGGTCGGGCTGCTAGGTTGCGCGCCGTGTGTGCGCGCATGACGTGGTTGCATCGTTGGCGGAGGTTCCGCCTACATGCCGGGGATCGCCTTCGGGCTCGTGCACGCGCATCGAGGCCTTCGCGGACGCGACCGTGGTGCTGCAGGACATCGATCGGCGACGCCATGGAACTGCAGCGGCGCCTGACAGCGAAGGCATCCTTCGATCCCGCGGGGCGCCGGCGGACATCCGCGTCGAGGCGCAGGCGGATCGCCTGCGCGCGATGGAGGGCGGCGACGTGGTGCTGGCGGCGTTCCGCCCGGGCGGTTTCGCGGCGCGGCACCTGGACGAGCGGATCGCGATCGACCACGGGGTCGTCGGGCAGGAGACCGCGGGGCCGGGCGGGTTCGCGATGGCGCTGCGCTCGGTGCCGATCGTCCTGGAGATCGCCGAGGAGCTTCGCGAGCGAGTGGCGCCGCGGGCGCCTGTGCTGCTCGACTACACGAACCCGGTGCAGGTCGTGAGCGAGGCGATGGCGCGCTTCGGGCCGGATGTACCGTTCCTGGGGCTCTGCGATCAGACCGCCGGCGAGGCGGCGTTCATCGCGCGAGCTGATGGGCGTGGACGCCGGCCGACGTCGAGCTGGACACGTGCGGCACCAACCACATGACGTTCACGCGCGCGGTCCGCGTCGCGGGCGGCGACGTCACCGCGGAGCTGTGGGACACGTCTGGACGGGCTCGACCTCGGCTGCTCTGGAGACCGACGAGGAGACCCGGCACATCGTTCGCCTGTTCCGCATCCTGCGCCACGTCCCCAGCGAGTACCTGCAGTACTTCTTCTTCCACGACGAGGTGCTTGCGAAGCAGCGGGCGGCCGGGCGCACGCGGGCCGAGGAGGTCATGGCGATCCTGCCCGACGTCGTCGCGAGCTACCGCTCGCAGGCCGACGCCGAGTTCCCGCGTGCCGTCCATGGCGCGGGCCAGCGAGGAGCACGGCGACTTCGCCGTCCAGATCTGGCCGCGACGCTCCTCGACGAGCCCGCGCGGCGGTTCATCCTGAACCTGCCGAACGAGGGCCAGGTCGGACGACCTGCCCGACCGGCGCCGTCGTGGAGACGCCGGCGCGGTTCGACGGAGGCGGGCCGGCAGCCGATCCCGCAGGGGACTCTGCCCCTCGAGGTCAGCGGGCTCGTCCGCCAGGTGGCCGCCCACGCCGCCCTCACCGCCGAGGCCGCGCTCACGGGCGATCGTGCGCTCTGCGGTGAAGGCCCTGGCGGTCCATCCGCTGGTCCGGAGCCTCGGATCGCGCAGCGATCGCCTCGTGGACGCGTATCTCGCGGCGCACGCCGCCTCCCTCCCCAGGTTCGATGCCGCGCTCCTGACGGACCTGCCTTGACCGGCCCGGAACCGGCAGCGTAGCATCCGCCCGAATAGTTAGGAAAGTTTCCTTAGCACCTCGGCATAGGGCGACGGAGGGCTCACGGGCGGCGATCAGGCCTTCGCCGCCGGGACGCCGAGCCTCCTTCGCGCGATCAACGAGCGGATCCGTGCTGGAGTGCATCCGGCGCGTCGGCCCGGTGTCCCGCGCGCAGATCGCTCGCGACTCCGGACTGTCCAAGCCGACGGTGTCGCAGGCGCTGGTCGGCGCTGGAGCGCGCCGGACCTCGTTCGCGAGGCCGGGCGAACCTCCGGCGGCAAGGGTCCCACGGCCGTCTCTGTACGAACTGAACCCGACGGCGGGCTGGGTCGTGGGCCTGGACGTGGGCCGGGACCGCGTGCGCGCCGCCATCGCCGACCTCACCGGCGAGATCGTCGCCAGGCGCGACGAGCGCGCCCGCGCCCGAAGCGCGGCCTCGCTGATCGCGCAGATGGGCCAGATCGGCCACCGCCTGGCCGCCGACGCCGGGATCCGCTGGAGCCAGGTCACGGTCGTGGTCGTGGGGAGCCCAGGCGTTTTCGAGCCCAGCCAGCGGCCAGGTGGCCCTCGCCTACAACCTGCCCGGGTGGGGCCGCCAGGGCCTCCTCGACGCGCTGCAGCAAGGAGCTGGGCACGCGGCCTGGCGTTCGAGAACGACGTGAACCTCGCGACCCTCGGCGAGCGCTGGCGTGGTCTTGGCAAGGATGTCGGACGACTTCGTCTACCTGCACGTGGGCACCGGCGTCGGGATGGGGCTGGTCCTTGAACGGCGCGTCTGTACCGGGGCGCGAGCGGGGCGGCGGGCGAGGTCGGCTACCTGCCGCTCGCCGTCGGCCGACCCCCACGGCGCGACCAATCCGCCGCCGAGGTGCGCTCGAGGGCGGGCTGGGCGCCGTCCGGCGTCGTGCGCCTGGCTCGCGCGGCCGAGGCCTGCCGCCGAACTCACGCCAAGGCGCATCTTCGATGCCGCCCGGCGAGGTATCGAGGCCGCGGCGGCACGGTCGTCGCGTTGTGGCCGAGCGGATCGCGCTGGCGATCGCCGCGGTGGCCCCGTCCTCGACCCGGAGCTCGTGATACTGGGTGGAGGTGTGGGGCGCACTGTGGACCTGCTGCTGGAGCCGATCCGGGCCGAGTTGGCCGGGCTTTCCCCGTTCCGCCCCCGCGCTCGAGGTCTCGGCACTGGGCGATGAGGCCGAGTTGATCGGTGCGGTCCCCTGGCCCTGGATCCGCCCGGAACAGCTCTTCGCGCGTACGGCCGTCATGGCGGACGAGACGGCATGAAACGCTCGGAGGGGCGTGGCGAATGGAGAAAGAACCGCTTTACGAGGGACTCCCATCCTCGGACCTAGGAGGTCTTCCACTGTGAAAAGAATCTTCATCCTCTTGATCGTTTCTGGAGTGCTGGCGACTGCCTGTGGAGGTTCGGGCGGAGGCGCCCCGTCGCCGGTCGACACGGCGAGCAACGCCTCACACGCGCCGGTGACTCTGAACGTGTGGAGCTTCTACACGGACCATGAGTTCAAGCAGTACCAGCGCTGTGCTCGACTCATTCAGGGCCAAGTACCCGTGGATCACGATCGTCCACACCCCGGCCAAGAGCGACCAGGACTATCGTCCGGGCGATCAACGCCGGCACAGCCGCCGGACATGACGATCAGCGCTGGTCCGGACAACGTCGCGAAGTTCTGCTCCAGCCAGGCCTACCAGGACCTGGCCCCGTTCCTGGCCAGGACGAGATCGACATCAGCGAAGGTCATCCCCGAACAGGCACTGCGCTACACGAGCTACAAGGGTGTGCCAGTGCACGCTCCCAGTCTTGTCGGATGCCTACGGCCTCTACTACAACAACGACATGTTCACCCAGCAGGGCATCACCGCGCCGCCGAAGACGCTGTCCGAGCTGGAGACCGACGCCAAAGCCCTAACGGTCATGAACCCCGACGGCTCGATCAAGGTCGCCGGCTTCATGCCTCTGCAATTCGTTCTATGAGAGCGCGAACTTCTTCCTCGGCAACAACACGCAGTCGAAGTGGTACCAGACTCGAACGGCAAGTCTGCGTTCGCCTCCGATCCCTCCTGGGCGGCTCTCCTGGAGTGGCAGAAGAAGCTGATCGCCGACGTGTACGGCCCGGACGGATACAAGAAGCTCACAGCGTTCGCTGCTGAGCTCGGTGGGCCAGACTCGGAATGGTCGACGAGTCACGGTTTCGAAGTCGGCAAGATCGCGATGCTCTTCGACGGCGAGTGGCGCACTGCGTTCATCAAGGACGACAAGTCGACGGTGAACTACGCGACGGCTCCATTCCCGGTCGCCGACAACATCGCGAGCCTTTACGGGCGGGGCAGATCGGCGGCGATACGATCGGCATCCCACGGGGCGCGCAGCATCCCGCAGAGGCGTGGCTGTTGGCGAAGTTCCTGGCAACCGATACGCAAGCCCAAACGCACGCTGGCCGAGACCCTCGGGAACGTGCCGACCACGTTCGAAGCGCTAAAAGACCCCGTCTTGACGGCGGATCCGCATTTCAAGACGTTCATGGAGATCTTCGCCAACCCGAAGTCGGGGTTCAAGGAGTTGACCCCGATCGGCGACGGCGATCAGACGCTTTGGTCTGCCTTCGTAGACAAGTGGGAGGCGGGCAAGATTCCTGATCCTGCAGGCGGGTCTTCAGGCGCTGGCGTACCCAGATCGACAACCAGTCCTCGCTTGGGTTAGGCATCTCCGGGTCGAGGGTGAGCGGCACGTGGTAGCCAGCACCACGGTGTCGGCGGAGCGCGTGCGCTCCGCCGGCGCCGGTCGCGCCGCAACTACCTCACGGTCCTGCTCTTCCTCTCGCCCTGGTTGCTCGGGTTCCTGATCTTCGTCGTCTACCCGAGCCTCGCGACCCTGTACTACTCGTTCACCCACTACGACCTGCTGTCAGCAGCCCCAGTGGGTAGGGCTCGCCAACTACAAGGCGATGTTCACCACGACCCGTTCTTCTGGACGTCGCTGCAGGAACACCGATCTGGATCATCGCTCGTCAGCCCCCTTGAACATCCTCTTCGCCATATCACGGCGACGTTCTCACCCTGCCCGACGGGGGCGTCGGCGCTTTACCGGACGATCTACTTCGTGCCGACCATGGTGCCCACCGTGGCCGCCGCACTCGCGTTCGTCTTCCTGCTGAACCCCGGCGGACCGCTCGACACGGTCCTGCGGTTCTTCCACATCCAGAGCCCCGTTGTGGTTCCTGACCCGACCTGGTCCAAGCCCGGTTCGTGCTCCTGGGGCTCTGGGGGGTGGGACAGACGATGATCATCTTCCTGTCGGCCCTGCTGGACGTCCCGGCGCATCTGTACGAGTCGGCCGACATCGAGGGAGCTGGGTCTGGCAGAAGTTCCGAGGCGTGACGCTGCCGATGATCAGCCCCGTCATCTTCTTCTCGGCGGTGATCGGCGTGATCTACGGGTTCCAGTACTTCACTGAAGCCTACGTGGCGTCCGCCGCGGGCGGCGGCTCGACAAGCAGGTCACCAACAACCTCGGCTACCCGCAGGGCTCGACTCTCTTCTACGGCATCTGGCTCTACGAGCAGGGCTTCCACGTACTTCCACTACGGCTACGCGTCGGCGATGGCCTGGGTCCTGTTCGTCATCATCCTGGTGTGCACGCTGGTGCTCATCAGGACTTCCAACCGCTGGGTGTTCTATCAGGGAGGTTTCCGCTGATGGCGACGTTGCCAGTCCGCGCGATGGCGAAGGGGCCTCACTGGCGGCGGCGCGATCTGTCGCCACCCGAGTCCGGCGCGAAGCCACCGGCCGGTGTCGCCGCGCGCAGCTTCCTGATGACCGTTGCGAAGCACTCGCGTGGCCATCTTCTTCGTCGGTGATCTTCCTGACGCCGTTCGTGTTCATCCTGCTGACCGCGCTCATGACCCAGCAGCAAGCGCTCACGTCGCATCTGTGGCCCCACCCGTTCCTGTGGTCGAACTTCAAGCGGGTCTTCGAGATCGTGCCCTTCTGCGCTCTACACCTACAACACGGTCGTGTATGCGATGCTCGCCACGATCGGCGTCGTTGTCTCCTCGGTCCCGGTCGCGTACGCGCTGTCGCGGATGCGGTGGAGAGGGACGGCAGGGCGTGTTCCTCCTGCTCCTCGCCACGATGATGCTTCCCGCGCAGGTCACGATCGTGCCGCTATTCGTGATGTTCACCAGGCTCCACTGGGTCGGGTCCTCGAAGCCGCTGATCGTCCCGGCGTTCTTCGGCGACGCCTTCTCGATATTCCTGCTCAGCCAGTTCTTCCTGACGATCCCCCAGGAACTGGTCGACGCCGCGAAGGTCGACGGCGCCAACGAGTTCCAGATCATGTGGCACATCGTCGTGAAGCTGGCGAAGCCGGCGATCATGGCGGTGGGCCTTGTTCCAGTTCCTCTACTGCTGGAACGACTTCTTCGGGCCGCTCGTCTACGCGGGCAGCAACGCCAGAGATCTACACGCTATCGGTCGGACTGTCGCAGTTCACCACCCCCAGCGCGGCGTGCTGTGGAACGTCCAGATGGCGGCCTCGCTTGATGTTCATGCTGCCGGTGATCGTGCTGTTCTTCCTTGCGCAGAAGGCTTTCATCGAAGGCGTCACGCTCACCGGCGTGAAGGGTTGAGCCAGGCTGACTCGTGGCAGCAGCCGCCGACTGTCGCGCTGCTCGGCTGCGGGTGGATCCAGCAGTTCCACGCGCGCGGGGTGCTCGCCCAGCCAGGCGCAGAGCTGGTGGCGGTGGCGAACCACCGCGAGGAGACGGCCAGGGCCTTCGCCGAGGAGTTCGGCATCCCGCGCGTCACCACCGACTGGGAAGGCGCTCGCGCGCGACCCGGCGTCGACGCCGCGGTCGTGGCGACGCCCAACGCCCTGCATGCGCCGCAGACCGATAGCGCTGCTGCGCCGGGAAGCATGTGATGGTGGAGAAGCCCATGGCGACCTCGGTGGCCGAGTGCCGACTCGATGATCGAGGCCGCGTCCGCCTCCGGCGCCGCCGCTCATGGTCGCCCACTGCTGGCGCTTCCGCGACGAGGTGATCGCGCTACGTGACCGTATAGCGGCGGGCGAGCTGGGCGAGGTCGTCAAGACGCGCGGATACGGGGTCCATGCCGGGTGGGGCCCCTCGGGGTGGTTCACGGATCCAGCGCTCGCGGGCGGTGGCGCGCTGGTGGACATGGGCGTGCACGCGATCGATACCGCGCGGTTCCTTGCTGGGCGACCCGCTGCCGGGGCGTGTCTGCGCCGTGGTCGGCACCCGCTACGCCGAAGGCCGCTACACGGTGGATGACGACGGCATCCTCTTGATCTGCATGGTCGAACGGGACGAACAGCGTCGTGGAGTCCGGCTGGTGGCAGCCCCATCTGGGCGGCCTGGAAGCCGACACGGAGGTCTACGGGACGCGAGGATATGCGCGCGTCTGGCCACCCGAGCCCCCGCCGGAGGAATACGAGCACTGCACGCAACCGATGTATACAGCTCAGATCGCCGAGTTCCTCGACGCCATCGAACAAGGCCGCGCCCCCGGCCCCGGCGGCGGGACGGGCGGATCGTGATGCGAGGTGGTCGAGCGGGCGTTCGCTTCGGCTGACGGTCTGACCGGTAGGAGCTCGGCGTGACGATAGTGCTGGGAGTCGACGGCGGCGGTACCAGCACGCATGCCATGATCGCCGACGAGTAAGGGGCCGTGCTCGGGCTTCGGCATCAGCGGCCCCTCGAACTGGGAGAACATCGGCTTCGAGGCCGCCGTCGCCGCCGTCGCCGCAGGCGGCGCGAGAGGCGATTCCGAGGCCGACGTCGAGCCCGCAGAGATCGAGGCCGCCGTGATACGGCCTGGCGGGGATCGACTTCCCCTCCGATGAGGCGCGGATGGGCGGCGTGCACGGAGCGCGCTGGGCATCAAGAGCCCTTCAAGGTACTCAACGACTCTTTCGTGGCGCTGCGGGCGGGGACGAACCATCCCTGGGGGATCGTGGTCGTGGCGGGTACCGGCTCGGTCGTAGCCGGCAGGAACCCGGCGGGCGAATCCTTCCGCACGCTCGGTCTCGGCCCGATGTTCGGCGACTTCGGCAGCGCCACCGAGGTCTCCCAGGCGGCGGTCACCGCGGTGGCGGCCCAGCTGATGGGCACGGGCCCACGACGACCCTGACCGAGCAGATGTGCACGGCGACCGGGACGTCCGATGCCGATGGCGCTCATCGAAGCGCTGTCGCAAGCGGACGGATCCCCGACGACATGTTCACGCCGACGGTCGTCGAGGCCGCGGAGGGCGGCGACCTGGTGGCGCGACACATCCTCGAGGGCGCGGGGTCATGCTGGGCGACCGCGCCGGGCACGTCGCCCGGCGCCTCCGATGGAGCGATTCTGAGTTCGAGTTGGTCCTGGCCGGCCGGCTGTTCCGCACGGAGAGCCGCATCATGCGCTCCGCGCTTGAGGCCACCGTGAAGCGGTCGGCGCGCTTCGCCTATCCCGGTCCGCTGGAGGCGCCCGCCGGTCGTGGGCGCGGTCCTGCTGGCGCTGGACGCCTCGGGGCGCCGGCCGACCAGGAGCGCACACGACGGTCGCGGTGGCGTCGATCGAGCGATTGAAGCGGCAACGCACCGCTGAGATCCGCCAGAGCGCAGCCGGTCAGTGATGGCATGCGCGATCTCCGTCCGGGACCACCGAGACTCGTTCCGCGCACGACGATCAGCGGCTGGCCGAACACCTTGCGGAATCGGTCGGCCACGCCGCGCGGGTGCCAGCCCGACGGCACCGGCGCCACGACCTCGAAGCCGCCGCGCAGCCAGTTGCAGGACAGCGGCGCCGAGCGCGCCGGGGGCGATGCGCCGGTTCAGCTCGTCGGCGAGGGTGAGGGTCGAGGCCGCCCGCAGCACGGCGCGGCCGCTCGTCGGGGTCGATCATCCGTCCGTAGGGCCCCAGCCGGGTGTCGTCGTCGGCCTGACGAAGGATCGCCGTGAGCGCACCGAGGTCGGCGTGCGTGAAGCCCGCGAGGTCGGCCGCCGTCACGATCATCGCGGCGTGCTCGAACCGGTCGTAGTAGTCGATCGCGCGTCCGACATCGAGCAGCGTGGCGGCGTGGCCGAGCATCTCGGAGATCGACCGCGGGCGCTCGGGATCCAGTGCCTCGTGCAGGCGGGCGGCGAGCGCGGCGCGCCGGTCTGCCAGCGGTCGGGTGTCCATGTCGCGAACCGCGCGGCGAGCGTGGCGACCGAGATGGTGCGCACCCACCGCGGTGTGGGGATGACGCGCCGACCTCGGCATCCAGTGCCAGCGCCCTCGCGCAGTCCACGGCTCGACACGACGAGCTTGCGCGCGCCCACGTGGTGCATCACGCCCTGCACCACCAATGCCGCCGCCCACGATCGTGTCGGCGCGGTCCGGGTTGAGCCCCGGCATCTGCGCGCGCCGCTTCATCGACCGGCCGGCCAGATCTTCGACCAGGTCGTCGAGGCGCCGCTCCTTCAGGAAGTAGCCGTGCAGCAGCGGCAGAGGGTAGTCGGCGCGCTTCAGGTCCACCTTCGCGAGGTTGCGGACGGTGCCGCCGATCCCGACGAGGTCCTCCTCGGCCTCGAGCTTCGTGATCCCTGCGTCGTTGAGCGCCGCTGCGGCGAACCTGCGGAGCGGATCGCAGCTCGCTCTCCGTCGGCGGATCGGACTCCAGGAAGCGGTCGCTCACGCGCAGCGAGCCGAGCTGCATCGACCACGAGCGTTCGAGCCTCCGTTCCCGGAAGCGCGTCAGCTCGACGCTGCCGCCGCCGACGTCCATCGTGAACCCGCTGGTGACCGGCAGGTCGTGCACGGCGCCGAAGAACCCCAGCCGCGCCTCGTGATCCCCGTCGATGACCTGCAGCGGGACGCCGAGGTTCCGCGCTCGCTCCACCAGCTCACCTCCATCCGCGGCATCGCGCACGGCAGCGGTCGCCACGGCGACCATCCGCGTGGCGCCGGCCCCCTCCGCCACCGCCAGGAAGTCGCGGAGCGCCTCGAGCGTGCGCTCGATCGCCTCCGGGCCGAGATCGTCGGCGTCGCGAAGGTCGCGCGCCAGCCGCAGAGGAGCGCGCGCGTCCTCGATCACGTCCAGGTGTTCGCCCTCGCGGAGGCGGAACACGATCATGCGACCGGAGTTCGAGCCGATGTCGATGACGGCGAACGGCCGGTCGTCGGAAGCGACGTCCGAGGTGGCGCGCATCGGCTCAGGGGGCCGGCGGGACGTCGATCACCGGCCCGCGGCCCGCGTTCGACGCGCCGCCGCGTTCCCAATCGCGGATCGCCTCGGCGAGTCGCACGAGGAGTGCGGTACCGCCCATCACCTCGACGGCGCGCCCGATCCCCGACCGGCGGAGCCCGGGGATCCTCATCACCAACGGCACGGAGACGATCATGCCGGTGGCCACGACGTGTCGCATCCGCCGTCCCGCCGGCGACTCGAGGAACGCCATCAGTTCTTCGAGGGTGATGTTCGCGCGCTCCGCGATGTCCTTGAAACGCGGGACGTCGAATCGAGGAGGTCTGGACGCCATGGACCAAGCTTACCGGCGCACGGCGCCCCGAGCTCCCGCGTCCCGGCGTCCGTCCCGCGACCGTAGGGCCATTCGTCCCTGCCTCCCCCCGTGGGCACGCGAGAGCCTTGCAGAGAGGGGACGAGATGAGACGAACGGGACGGATCGAGCTGCTCGCGGGATCCGTGGTCGTGGCTTCAAGCCTCGTGGCCGGCTTCGTCAGGTTCCGCCGGTGGCACCTGCGATGGGGAGCCACCGACGACGAGGTCGCGGGGGAGATGCCGGGCGACGATCTGGTGGAACGCCCCACGTTCGCGCCCACTCGAGCGATCACGATCCGCGCCCGCCCCGACCAGGTGTGGCCGTGGATCGTCCAGATGGGGTACGGGCGCGCGGGGTTCTATGCCTACGACCTCCTCGACAACCTCGGCCACGGCCGCAGCGCCGAGCGGATCGTTCCCGAGCTGCAACGGCTCGAGGTGGGCGATCGGATACCCATGGCGCCGATGGTGACCGAGGAGACGGCGTTCCGCGTCCACGATCTCGACGCTGAACGCTCGATGGTGTGGAGCAAGCCCGCGAGCACGTGGTCCTGGCGGCTCGACGAGCTTGCGGACGGTGGCACCCGCCTCGTGACGCGGGTGAGGATGCGCTACCGGTGGTTCCGCCCCAACGTCGTCGCGGATCTCATCCTGATGGAGTGCGGCGACTTCTTGATGATGCGCCATGAGCTCCTCGGCATCCGACGCCGCGCGGAGAGGCTTGCTACGGAAAGGGGAACGGATCATGAGCACGCGAGGGATGGATCTGTTGGAGCAGATCGGGAAGGCCGAGGAAGCCTTCACGGTGCGGCGGGTGTTCGGTGAGCCCTACGAGAAGGACGGCGTGACGGTGATCCCTGCCGCGCATGTCCAGGGCGCGGCCGGTGGCGGCGGTGGCGAGGCACCCGGAGGTCAGGGCACCGGCACGGGCACGGGGTTCGCGATGAACTCGAAGCCCTTCGGGGTGTTCGCCGTGAAGGAGGGTGACGTCGTATGGAGGCCGGCGGTCGACGTGAATCGCGTCATCTTGGGCGGCCAGGTCGTGGGGATCGTGGCGCTGCTCGTGATCCGGTCGCTCCTCAAGATGCGCCGTGATGCGGCCGGAGACGGACGCTGAGCAGCCTCGACCATGGGTCGAGGAGGGGTTCACGATGAGTGCCCCGGTGCGGGTGAGGTCCGCCGGTGTGTTCCAGGCGCATGCGCACGTGCCCGGGAGCAAGGCGCTCCCTCTGGATTCGATCCTGTTGACCTCGGCGTTCGTGGTCGCCGCGGTTGTGATGGTGCTCGGTCGGCGGCGTGCGGGGGTTCGCGCCCACACCGATCAGCTCGTCCGGATCTGGGGCCCGGGCCGTGAGGGTGGCGGTCCCCCCGGTGGGCTCTGAGGAGGCCAGGTGAGCACCGAGGGGTGGCGGCGAGGGCCGGTCGCGATCACCGGGGCGAACGGGCAGGTGGGCACCGCGCTCCAGAAGCGCTTGAAGCAAACGCGGAACGAGGTCCGGCCGTTGGATCGGGGCAACGAGCTGCGGAGCGCTGTCTCCGATGCTGAGGTCGTCGTCCATCTCGCCGGAGGGCTGGTCGTGCACGGGGCAGACACCTACCAGAGCGCGAACCTGGACACGGTCCTTTCCACCCTGGATGCGATCGTGGGCTCGTCGGTCAGGCGGCTGGTGTTCCTCAGCTTCATCACCGCCGACCCACGATCGGCGAACGAGTACCTGCGGGCCAAAGGCGAGGCTGAAACGCTTGTCTCGAGTTGTGGCGTGCCAGCTGTGATCTTCCGCTGCGACCATATCTATGGCCCGCCCGGTGACCCCGGCCCTACGGCTTCGGCGTTCCTGTCGAAGGGTGGCAAGCGGGTCAGGATCTTGGGGAAGGGGACGCAGCGTCTCAGCCCCGTCTTCAAACACGACGTCGTCGAGGCCATCGTGCACGGGTCCCTGGATCCCTCGACGCCTACCGGGACCTTCGAACTGGCCGGGCCGCGGACGGTGACGGCCGACGAGTTCGCGCAGCAGCTGAACCTCGGCACCGTTCGTCTCCATCACACGGGTCCCTGGCTGTCGAGGGGCCTTGCCCACGTCGTCCCCGCGCTGACCCCGACGCTCGTCGACGTGATGCTCCGCGATGCGGTTGCGACCGACGATCCGCAGGTCGCAGCGAGGGCGTTCGGGGTCACACTTCGTTCCGTCGAGGACCTATGGCGTCGGCCTGAAGTTGGCGGAGGCGGACGGGAATCGAACCCGCCTGGGAGCTTGCGCCCCCACGTCGGTGTTGAAGACCGAGGGGCCCACCAGGAACCCTGACGCCTCCGCCGCCGAGCTTACCGTGCAGTGGAATCCGTTCCGGTCGTTTGCTGCCGCATCCCGGAGCGCTGCGCGGTTCATTGGACGGTGAGTTGGACGGGATGGACCGCTGCGGACGGCGGCAATCGTCCCGTGGACGCGGGGTCCAACAGCCCGCCCCGGACCGGGTGTGACGGAAGGAGGATGGTGACCCGAGGACGGCGACCAGCCGATCGGCGATGAGGAGCACGCGGTCCAGTAGCCCCGCCGGTTGTCCCGGCGCGGGGCGTTCAACGGCTCTACGGCGGATGGGAGCGGCCCAATTCAGGCGTCGAGCTTGCCCTGGGGGCCTGCCCGCCCGGCCGAGCCTACGCCGGGCCATGCGGGCCTCCAAACCCTCAGAACAACATCAGCAGGTGATGTCAGTCCTATAGGATCGTCCTGATCTAACAGCAGGCCGTCGGCGGAGGCGCCGGCGCGGTGATCGGGGCAGTCACGGGCCACGTCAAGGGCGGCATGGACGACGGGGACCTCAAGCAGCTCGGCATCGTGCTCGACAAGGGCAAGGCGGGCCTGCTCGCTATCTACGCCACGGATATGGCCGACCAGATCGCCGTTAGCATCAAGGCGGAGAACCGCTTCGTCTCCAAGGAGATCGACGCGAACGCCGACAAGCTGGCGAAGCAGATCGAAGCAGCTGAGGGCGAGTAGGGAACCGGGGACGGAGTCGGGCCGTGGGGCCCGACCCCGTCGAGCGACCAGGAGGAGGTAGACGCTAAGGCGCATGGCGGACGCTCCTGATCTCGCGGGTTCAACCAACCTCGAGCCCGACGCCGTCGGTCCCGTCCTCACGATGCCTGGGGCCCCCTTGGCCTTCCACGTGATGGCCAAGCCCACCGGGGCCATCTGCAACCTGGACTGCGAGTACTGCTTCTTCCTGTCCAAGGAGATGCTCTACCCCGGCAGCCGCTTCCGCATGGCCGAGGAGGTCCACGAGACCTACATCCGCCAACTGATGGAAGCCCACGCCCGCGCTCCTGAGGTCGTCGTGGCCTGGCAGGGCGGTGAGCCCACGATGATGGGCCTGGACTTCTTCCGCCGCTCCATCGAGCTCGAAAAGAAGTATGCGAAGCCGGGTCAGCACGTCCTGAACACGATGCAGACCAACGGCACCCTGCTCGACGACGAATGGGGCGTGTTCCTCAAGGAGCACGGGTTCCTCGTCGGCATCTCGATCGACGGGCCGCGCCAGATGCACGACGCCTATCGCGTGGACAAGGGAGGCAAGCCCACGTTCGATCGCGCGATCGCCGGCCTGGACGTGTTGAAGCGCCACGAGGTCGACTGGAACGTGCTCAGCACGATCCACGCCGTCAACGGCGATCACGGCCGCGAGGTCTATGAGTTCTTCCGCGACGAGCTCGGGGCCACGTTCATCCAGTTCATCCCCATCATCGAGCGCGCCACCGAGGAGAACTTCGCCGTCACCGACTCGGGGTGGGGCGAGGGCGTGAAGGGGCGGCCGCTGTACAAGCAGGAGGGCTCACTCGTCACCCATCGCTCGATCGGACCCGAGCAGTACGGGCGGTTCATGATCGACGTGTTCGAAGAATGGGTGCGCCGCGACATCGGGACCGTCTACGTGCAGATGTTCGACACGGCGCTCGCGAACTTCTACGGGGAGCCCGCCGGCATGTGCGTGCACGCGAAGACCTGCGGACTGCAGCTCGCGATCGAGCACACGGGCGACCTCTACTCGTGCGACCACTTCGTGGAGCCCGACTACCTATTGGGCAACATCAAGGACAAGCACATGTTGGAGCTGATCGTTTCCCCCCAGCAGACCAAGTTCGGCCAGGACAAGTTCGACACCCTCACGCAGTACTGCTTGGACTGCGACGTCCGCTTCGCCTGCAACGGCGGGTGTCCCAAGGACCGCTTCGCGACTTCGCCCTACGGCGAGGAGGGCCAGCACTACCTGTGTCCGAGTTACAAGGCGTTCTTCCATCACGTGAGCCAGCCGATGCAGGCGATGAGCGGATTCCTTCGAGCCGGTGCGGCCCCGGCCGATCTGATGGCGACGTACGCTTCGGAAGACGCCAGGCGGGGCCGGAACGACCCGTGCACCTGCGGCAACGGCCGCAAGTGGAAGCACTGCCACGGCGCCTACCCGTGACCCCGGAGCGACTGCGGTACGCCGCAGGCAGGCGGTGGAAGCACGCGAGGTGGACGAGTCAGACGCTTACAGTTGCGCTCGACTAGGTCGGAAGGACAACTCGCTCTACGGGGTGGGTCTCCGGTGGCGCGGACGAACGTCTAGCACTAGGCTTCATCGGTTGAATCAACGCGCCCATGAAGGAGCGACGAGGCCATGGACCAGGTCGTGCACTTCGAGATCCCCACCGACGATCTTGCAAGAGCGAAGCGGTTCTACGGCTCCGCCTTCGGGTGGCAGCTCCAGACGATGGAGGAGATGGCCTACACGATCGTAATGACGACCCCCGTCGACGAGCGGACGCAGAGGCCAAAGGAACCCGGTGCGATAAACGGCGGGATGATGCAACGCTCGACCGAGACCTCCACGCCGGTGATCACGATCGGCGTCGATTCTGTCGACGATTCCCTGAAGAAGGTGGAAGCCGGTGGCGGCAGCGTCGTCACCCCGAGGACGGCGATCCCGGGTATGGGAGCGTTCGCCTACTTCAAGGACACCGAGGGCAACGTGCTTGGCCTCTTCGAGATCGGCGACTCGGCAAGATGGCCGCCGCCGTCCGGTTGAACCCAGACGAGCGTGAGATCTAGTAGGGCCAGCCCTACGTCGTTGGGCACTGGGTGAGGAAGCAGGTCTTCCGACATCGCTCGAGATAGAGCCTACGAGGGCGCGGCGGGCATGCTCCCGGCGATCGGTTGGCGTGACGATACATCCCCTCCATACTGAGCCGATGCCGTCCCCGGTCCGCGCGCGCACACGTCGCTTGCTCGTGTCGCTTGGGGTGAGCTTGTTGGTGATCGCAGCGGCCTGTACCGGCTCCGCCACCGGCGCGAAAAGGGCCACCACGACGCCCAGCGTCTCGAAGAGCTCCTCTGCACGGATCAAGCGCACCGAGGGTTACGACGGCCAGACGTTCCAACTGGGCCCGCGTACCCCGGTCACGCGTCCCACCGCGCCGCCGCCCCATCGGAACCTCCCCGCGAAGACCCCGATCGACCACATCATCTTCGTCGTCAAGGAGAACCGCACCTTCGACACCTACTTCGGCAAGTACCCCGGAGCCGACGGCGCCACGACCGGCAAGACGATCGATGGCAAGACCGTGCCGCTCCTGCCAGCCCCGGACACCATGCATCACGACATCACGCACGGGTTCTGGTCGGGCCTGTACTCGGTCGACGGAGGCCGGATGGACGGGTTCAACACGATCGCCGGCGGACAGGCCCTCCAAGGGTATGTGCAGATGTCCCGCACCAGCATCCCTCATTACTTCGACTACGCGGACCGGTTCGTTCTCGCCGATCACTTCTTCACGTCGATGTACGGTCCGACCTACCCGGAGCACCTGTACACCATCGCGGCCCAGTCCAACGGCATCGTCGATAACAAGGCCGAAGCCGTGCCGACACCCGGGCACTACTGCGACAGTTCGAGCGCCTACACCGTCGCGTTCCCGCCGGACCTCGCTCAGGCCGTTCGGGAGAAGATCATGCGTCTGGAGAACCACATCGTCGACCAGAGTCCCTTCGCCATGACCCAGATCGAGAAGTACCTGATCTCGATCCGGGACTGCTTCAACATCAAGATCCTTCCCGATGAGCTTCAGCGCGCCGGCATCAGCTGGAAGTTCTACTCGGACCCGTGGTTCCCGATCGGCGACATCATGCGGGCGATCAAGCATGTGCGCTACGGGCCCGAGTGGTCACACGTCGTGCCCAGCGAGAGCTTCCTCACCGACATCGAGAAGGGACACCTCCCGAAGGTCTCGTGGGTGAACCCCCCCACCGCCTACAACGAGCACCCCTCCCAACCCCACCGCGACCAGAGCGCGTGCGCGGGCGAGAACTGGACCGTGCAGATGATGAACGAGCTCCAGGACAGCCCTTACTGGCGGCATACGGCCGTGATCGTCGTCTGGGACGACTTCGGCGGCTTCTACGACCATGTGAAACCGCCCCAATACGACATCATGGGACTCGGCGCCCGGGTGCCTGAGCTGTTCATGTCCCCGTGGACGGCGCGTGGCACGAACCGGCTGGGCGGCAAGGTGGACCATCACGTCTATGAGTTCTCCTCGGTCCTCCGCTTCATCGAGGAGGTCTTCCACCTGCCCGCCATGACCCAGCGCGACCGTCAGGCCGATCCGCTCACCGGCGCGTTCGACTTCTCGAAGCCGCCCGACATGCACAAGCTCATCCTGCCCCTTCGCCAGGACTGTCCCTACGGCAGGCATCCTCCGTTCCTGTCCAACGACAACCTGATCCGGTCCGGCCAGGGCTAGGGGTCGTTGCAGGCTCAGACGGCCGGATGGCGGAAGCACGACGTCAGGTGGTCGTTGACCATGCCGGTCGCCTGCATGAACGCGTAGCAGACCGTGGGCCCGACGAAGGCGAAGTCCCGGCGTCTCAGGTCGGCTTGCTCATCGCGCGCGACTCGTCGGTCTCGGCGGGGATCACTCGTCCGGTGCGCCCCCAGCGGTTCACGATCGGGGCACCGCCGACGAACGCCCACAGATAGGTGTCGAGCGAGCCTTGTCGCGCTGCACCTTCCGCACCGCGCGGGCGTTCGTCACCGCCGACGCCACCTTGAGTCGGTTCCGCACGATGGTGGGATCGGACAGGAGCCGCTCGATCGTGCGGGCGTCGAAGCGTGCCACCTTCGCGGGGTCGAACCCGGCGAACGCGCGGCGGTATCCCTCTCGCTTGTTCAAGATGGTCCGCCACGAGAGGCCGGCCTGCGCACCCTCCAGCGCCAGCATCTCGAACAGATGACGGTCGTCGTGGGCCGGGACGCCCCACTCCTCGTCGTGGTACGCGAGCATGCTCGGCTCGGCGCGCGACACCCATGTGCACCGCTTGGGCTCGGACGATCGTCACGAGCGGTAGCCTATGCTAGTCCGAGACAGACTAGAGGGCCGGACGGGACGGGCGGATGCAGGTGTCGAAGGTGGACGTGGTGGTCCTGGGGTGCCTCGCGGAGGCGCCGTGCCATGGCTACCAGCTGCTCGAGCGCCTGCGGGCCCGCGGGATGGACCTGTGGGCCGGCGTCGGCAAGGCCTCGGTGTACCAGTCCCTACGACGCCTGGAACGTGCGGGACTGGTCGCCGGCCGAGCGCAGCGCGGGCACCGAAGGCCCCGGACCGGCGCGTCTTCCGCATCACCCGCGCGGGGCGCGTCCGCTTCGCCGAAGGACTCGAGGAACGGTTCGCGGACACGGCGCCCTTCGAGTCGGAGGCGGGCGTCGCGACTGGGGTTCGTGCACCTCCTCGGCCCCGCAGCCAGCGCCCGCGGCGCGCGATCGACGCACGGGAGCGAGCGCTTGGTGAGCTGATGGACGTCCTGGGCGCCGCTCGCAGCCGGGAGAACGACCCTGACGAGGGCGTCCGCGAGTCGCCGGACGTGATGATGCTCCGCCAACGAGATCCTCGCCGACGCCGAGATCAAGCTGGCTGCGCGATCTTCGGACGACCTTGAGCCGCCTCGTCGGTGACCGACCGTAGGATGAGAAGGATGGAAGCTGCGTTCTTCGATCTCGACAAGACGATCATCTCCCGGTCTTCTTCGCTCGCGCTGTCCCGGCCCTCTGTATCGCGCGGGCATGGTGAGCCGTGGGCAGCTGCTTCGCGGCGCGTACGCCCAACTCGTCTACCTGATGGTGGGCGCGGACGAGCAGAAGATGGATCGCCTGAAGGAGGGGATGCTGAGTCTCACGAAGGGGTGGGATCGCAACCAGGTGGAGCAGCTCGTGCGGGAGGTCATCTTCGACGTCATCGATCCCGTACGTGTATCAGGAGGCGCTCGACCTGATGGCGCTGCATCGCAGCGAGGGTCGGCGTGTGTACATCGTGTCGTCCTCGCCCGAGGAGGTGGTGCGCCCCCTCGCGCGGCATTTCGGTGTCAGCGGGGTGATCGCCACCCGCGCCGAGGTCGACGAGGAGGATCGCTACACCGGGCGACTGGCCTTCTACGCCTACGGCCCGCAGAAGGCCGAAGCGTTGGCAGATCTCGCCGAGCGGGCGGGGATCGACCTCTCACGGTCCTACGCCTACAGCGACTCCGTCACCGACCTGCCCATGCTGGAGGCCGTGGGCAACCCGGTGGCGGTCAACCCCGACAAGGAGCTGCGGCGCGAGGCCGAAGAGCGTGGCTGGCAGATCCGCGACTTCCGCCGGCCGGTCCGTCTGCGGACGCAATTCGCCGAGCGGGTCCGCTCGCCCAGGGCGACGATCCCGGCGGCCGCCGTGGCCGCGGCGGCTTTGGCGGCCGTCCTGGTCTGGGTCATCTTCCGCGCGCGCGGCACCGATCGCGCCTGAGCGGCACGCCGGTTTGTTCCGGCGGGATCGGGGGTGTACGGTCGTCGTGGCTGCCGGGAGGCGGCCGCGAGGGGAGCAGAACCCACGCGTGAGTCATGCCGCGGGAGGCATGCTCAGGACCCAGGGCGCGTACGCCCCGGCTCCCGAGCACGTGCAGACAGACGCTTGATACCTGCTCCCCTCGCTCCTTGTCCGATCCCGGGTTGGGTCCGCGACACGCCCGATCCGGCGTCGCGACCGCGTGCGGCCGGATGTGCGCGCCTGGTCCTCAGCCGTGTGCGGGGTGCTCGAGGATGTCGGCGAGCCGTTCCGCCCGCTCCGCGGCCTCGCGCGCGAGTCCGGCCGACACCGCCGAGGCGATCCGCCCGAGCTCCCGCTCCACCGCCGGGCCGAGACGGTCGGCGCGGCCGTGCACCAGCGGATCCAGCCGCCCGACCGCGTGGTCCAGCCGTGCCAGCATCCGGTTCTGGGGATCCCGCCGCTCTCGATAGTCGCTGAGTGAGATGACCTGTGCCATGGACCTCACTATGAGGGTCGGGTCTGACATGAGGAAACGCTACCCTGGCCACGCGAGGCGCATTTCCGTTAGGCTGAGCAACCAGTGACCCGCCACGCGGCCCGAGCCCGTCCACTGGCGCTGGCGGTCATCGCCCTCGCGATCGCCGCCGCCGCCACCGTCCTGCCCCAGCCCGCCGGCGCAGGCTCTCGTCCACGCGCCCCGCGAGCTGCATCTCGGTCGATCGCCGCAGCCACCCAGCTCGCGCTCGCTCGCCAGCACATCCAGCACATCGTCTTCGTGGTCAGCGAGAACCACACGTTCGACTCGATGTTCGGGACCTTCCAACCCTCCGGGGGCCAAAGCATCAACGGTCTGCCCACGGACGGCACCGGTCCTTACGGCTTGGGTTGCGCGGGCCAGAAGATCTATCTGCACAAGGCGCCGGACCAGCCCGCCGATGTCGATCATTCGTTCCTCTCGGGGATCACCGCGATCAACGGCGGTTCCCCGACATGAACTGCTTCGACCGGATCCCCCGCGCCACCAAGAACCATGGGCAAACACATCCCGGATACGCCTATTACGACGGCACCACCATCCCCTCCTACTGGAACTACGCGAGGCACTTCGTGCTCGACGACAACTTCTTCAGTGCCGAGTACGGGCCCACGGGACCCAACATCCTGTGGAACTTCGCCGACAGCTCCGGCGGATTCGTGGGCCACGAGGCCGCCGGTCTGAGGCCGAACCAGTACGGGAGGAACAACATCGCGCGTCAATACTGCGGCGACCCCACCGAACGCGCGTGGGCGTTCAAGCAGCTGACGGCGAACCAGCGCGTGCAAGTGAAGGCCATCGAGAGCCAGCAACTGAATGCGACCAACGTCAATGAATTTCCAGAAGATCATGTCCTTCTGGACCGCGAAGTGGCCGTGCATCAACCTGCGGACGCTGCCCGACGAGCTTTTCGCCAAACACATGACGTGGCGGGTGTACCGCGGGGTGAACTCGTTCACACAGTCGCTCGCGATGGTCCGCAACGTGCGCCAGGAGCCTGCCAAGTGGTCCCACGTGTTCGCCGACACGCAGATGGGCACCGACATCCACCACGGGATGTTGCCGGGCGTGTCGTGGCTCATCCCCGGTGGGTCAACTCCGAGCATCCGCCCGAGAGTATGTGCGTGGGCCAGGACTGGCTCGTGCGGATGGTCAACGCCGTGATGAGCAGCAAGTACTGGCAGTCGACCGCGATCGTGGTGACCTACGACGAGTTCGGCGGCTTCTACGACCACGTCGCGCCGCCGCATCCCGACATCTACGGGTTCGGGCCGCGGCTCCCCACCCTCCTGATCTCACCCTGGGTGAAGGCTGGTTACGTCGACCACACCCAGTACTCGCTCGACTCGGCGATGCGGTTCATCGAGGACCTGAAGGGTATCCCCCCGCTGAACCCCGTACCGCGACAAGGTCGCGAACAACATGCTCGGGGCGTTCGACTTCACGCAGAAGCCGTTACCGAAGCTGATCCTGAACGGCCAGCGCCCGTGCCCGGGCGTGAAGAGCTACCCGCCCACCCCCGCGGCCGACTCCTGACGCGGCGGGTGCCCCTACGCGACGCGAACGCTCGTCACGGGCGCGAGTCGCTCGTGCACCGTGAACCATGAAGCGCCGGCATCGGGTGAGCCGAACACGTCGCCGCTGGTGGCGCCGAAGTACAGGCCCATCGCGGCACCCTCCCCGTCGTGGTCGAAGGCTTGCCGCAGGATCGTGAGGTAAACCTCGTTGTCGGGAAGGCCCTGGCCGAGCGCGGTCCAGGTGGCGCCCGCGTCCCGCGTGCCGTAGACGCGGACCTTCTCCTCGGGCGTCACGCGATCCTCCGGGCCCACGAGCGGGATCACGAACGCGCTATCGGGATCGGATGGGTCGATCGATCAACGGGAACCCGAAGCCGCTGGGTAGCCCGTGCGCGATGTCGGTCCAGGTGGCGCCTTCGTCGTCGCTGCGGTAGACGCTGCCGTGGAACTGCATGAAGAGGCGTTGGGCGTTCGCGGGCGCGCGGTGCATGTTGTGGACGCACAGGACGTTCGTGTTGGCCCGCGCCTCCTCGGGGAGGTAGAGCGGCACGAGGCCCGGAAAGCCCGTGCGCCAGCTGGCCCCTCCGTCCTCGGTGATCCAGACGCCCGCGGCGCTGATGCCGACGGCGAGCCGCTGCGGGTCCCCGGGCCACGGGCAGATCGAATGCAACGCCAGCCCCCCCAAGCCCGGCTGCCAGTCGCCCACGTGCCGCTCCTTCCACAGAGCTTCGTTCAGGGACCAGGACGCGCCGTCGTCCGTACTGACGAACAACGCGGCGGGGTCGACCCCGGCGTAGAGGAGGCCATCCACCTCGCCCGGGCTCACCACCCAGATCCGCTCGACGGAGGCGTCCGCCTCCGGCGGGAACGCGGGTCCGATGGCCTGCTGCCACGCGCCCGCGGGATCGTCCGTGTACATCAGCCGCGGTCCGTAAGGCCCGGACGTCACGGAGGCGAAGTAGCGGCCCGACCGTGGATCGCGGACGCCGAACTCCACGACATCGCCTGGGAAGGCCCGCGCCGCAAGCGCGAACGGACGGCGCTGCGATGGCTCCCCGCGCAAGACGAACAGCCCCTTCTTCGTTCCCACCAACAGCTCGGTCATGTCCACCCCCCCGGCGATCGACGGTAGGACCTGCACCACGTCGTCCGACGCCAGCGGCACGTCCTGCCCCATCTGCTCGCCGTTCACGAACACGTTGACGTTGGGCCGGACCCTGCCCCGCTCGTCGAGGATCCAGCCGACCACTTGTGGATAGCGGCGCTCGAGCTCCTTGAGCGCCTCGACGACGCTCGCTCCGGAGAGCCGATGCTGCGCGACCCCACCGGTGCGCTCCCTCAAAGGAGCACGGAGCGTGATCACCGCCATCCGAGCAGTCTAGGCCCGCACGACGACGCCGTGAAACGTGACCGGGGTCACGGCCGGTCGCCGATCCCTCGGCTAGCGTGCCGACATCGCCTCCCCCCAGGTCGTCGGGGAGGTCGGGGTGGAGCAGGTGGCGAGGGTGGTGTTGGCGCTCGAGGCGCCTGACGTCATCGAGGAGGTGATGCACTTCCTCGATCGAAGCGGCCGAGCGCGGGTCGTCGCCACGGCGCAGGACGACCGCCAGCTCGAGGCCGCCGTCCATCAGCTGGAACCTGACGTCGTGGTGGCCCAGCCTTCCTTGGTCCAATCAGGTGCCGTGCGGCATCGCTCGCTGCTGGCCGTTGACACGCGGGAGTCGGTGACGTCGCTGCGCGCAGCGATCCGCGCGGGCGCGGCGGAGTTCTTCCTGTGGCCGTCGGACCGCGAAGCCCTCGCCGGGGCGGCGGCAGCCACCGCGCATGTGACGGCTCCCCTCACGCGACGGGCCTCGGTCGTCGCGGCGCACGGTGCGCGCGGCGGTGCGGGAACCACGTTCGTGGCGACACACCTGGCGTCGGCGTATGCGCGGGCGAGCCGGGACTGCATCCTGCTGGATGCCGACCCGCTCTACGGAGATGCGGCCGCGGCCCTGGGAGCTCCCTTCGAGGACGTCCACACGTTCGCCGATCTGCTGCCGCTCGTGAACGAGCTCACACCGGCGCACCTCGAAGGGGCCCTATGGCCCCACCCGCAGGGGTTCCGCATGTTGCTGCCGCCGTCGCCCGAGGACGCACCGGCGATACGCGCGGACGACCTTCGCCGCGTTGCCGAGGCCGCCGCCGCCGTCGCCGATGTCGTCGTGCTCCACCTGCCGCGGGCGCTGGGTCCGCGGACGCGAGTAGGATTCGAGATCGCCGACCGGATCGTCGAGGTCCTCTCGCTCGACGTCTTGTCGTTCCGCGCGGCGTCGCGGGCGCTCGAGGCGATGGAGAAGAGCGGGACGGGGGAGCGAGTGGCGTTCGTCGTGAACCGCGCCTCGCGGCACGAGGTCGCGCCCTCGGACGTCGCGCGGGTCTTCGGCTCGGCGCCGCTCGCTGTCCTCCCGTTCGACCGAGCCGTGCCGCGGGCGCAGGATCACGGCCGCCTCTTGCCGGCCCGCGGCCGCATGGGGCGGGCCTTCGACCGCCTTGCGCTGAGCCTGCTGGAGGACCCGCCGGTTCCTACCGAAGCAGGAGCAGGTCGGTGAACGTGGTGGGGTCGGCGTAGCGCTCGACCAGATCGGCGATCCGGGCCGCCGACATCTCCACCAGCTCGCCTTCGGCCAGCGTCGCGCGTAGGTCCACCACCTGACGCACGTGGGCGGCCACGAGCGCGAGGAACGGGGCGAGTCCCCCCGTACGATCCATCGTGGAGGGCCAGAATTCGGTCACGATCGGGACGCGAGACTCCAGCAGCGCCCGCCCACCCATGAGCACATGCCCCTCGTGCCCCTGCACGTCGAGCCACACGAGCCCCAGCCGGGCCGGATCAAGCTCGCCCGCATCCACCAGGCTGTCGAGGCGGCGAACCGGAACGGAGACGGTGGAACGCGCGGCCTGATGGGCGTCCAGGACTGCGCCCGGCACACGGATCCTGTGGTCCCCCGAGTTCGCCGAGGAGAGCTCCAATTCCATCGTGCCGTCGCGGTCGGACAGGCCGGCCGCGACGACGACGACGCGGTCCGACAGAGCGTTCAGGGTAAGGCTCAACCGAAGGAGCTCCACGTTGCGCGGCTCGGGCTCGACCGCGATCCCGTGTTCGGCCCCGTACCCCATCAGCGGCACGATCGAGGTCCCGATGTTGGCGCCCACGTCCAGGACGGTGGCACCGGCCAGCGCGCGACGGGCGTCCCCGCCGCCCGCACGGTCGCTCAATATCTCCATCGCGCAGCGCATCGTCGCGAGGTCGTAGTCGCCGTGGACGAACGTGTGACGGCCGACTTCACGATCGCTCGTGGGTAGCGCGAACCGCATGCCGTCCGTCCCGTCCACGATCACGATGGGTGCGAACCCTTCCAGCAGGTCGAACACCGGCCCACGTAGGGGCTCGCGGTCCTGCTCGCCGGCGCGCGCCCGGACGGCGATCCGCTCGATGGTGGCGGCCGGATCCTCGCGGCGCTGGCCGAAGCGCTCGTTCACGCGTGCCTGCTGCCGGCGCCAGATCGGAAACGTGAGCGCCTCCAGGGCCACGGCGATGGCGGCGACCGCGGCGGGATGGCCACCTAGCCTCGACATCCGCGCCAGTCCCCACGTGGCGACGACGACCCCACCGAGCGCCAGCACGGCCCACGAGACCGACCAGATCCGGTAGTCCGCCATGTAGCTCATGAGCCGGAAGATCCCGAACGCGCGGTACCTGACGATCGAGACCGCCACCGCGATCGGGATCGCGAGGCCCGCGAGGATCCAGGAGGCGACGATCCACGCGGAGGCTCCCGCCGCGGGATGGAGCAACGACGCCGCCGAGACGGCCGCCGCGATCGCCACTGCAACGGTGAGCGCGGTCGTTGCCACGGGGCCCAGCTGCGACCGATCGCGACCGGATACGAGGCGACGGCGGCGCCACAGCGCCGCGACGCTCAGCATGTACCCCACGCCGATGAGACCGCACCCTGCGACGGCGCCGGCGCCCACCGGGGCTAGGCAAGCCGAGCGCAACCATGCACTCCCCGGGCCCAGGGCATCGCGATCCGTCACCGCGACCACGATCAGAAGCCCGGCGCCCAGCCACCCCAGCCCCGGCGCAGCGAGCAGCCGGCGCCCGCCGATGTGCCGTGCTCGGATCTGGGTGAGCGAGCCGAACGGGAAGAACGTGAGGGCGGTGATCGCGCACGCTGCCCACACGGCGAGGCCGGCGACCCAGGCCAGGGTGGCCCAGGGTCGGGCAACCACCTCGGTACACCGTGTGATGGACCCGCCGGCCGGCGCGAGCCGATGGATGGTGGCGGACGCGATCCCGAGGGCGAAGGCGAGACCTCCCACGAGCAACCACCACCCCGTGGCGTTCCCCGTCTTGCCGGCCACGACGCCGCCCACCCAGGCGTTCGCGAGGGCGGCCCCCACCGCCAGCAGCGGCACCACGGCGCCTCCTCGCCACACCTGGGGTCGCGCCAACACGGTGACCGTCGCGGTGATCGCCAGGGCGACGGCCACCGCCCACAGCGTCCAGGAGAGCCACGCGGCCGACCGGGGAACCTCGTGGGTGGGCTCGCTCACGCGGCGGACCCTACCGCAGGTCTGAGGGTGAGCTCACGCCCCTCGGAACGTCGCGATCGCGCCGCGCCACTGCGCGGGGGCCGAGAGTGCGACCGACGTCGAACGCACGCCCGACGAGATCGTGACGAGGTAGTAGACCCCCAGCGCGTCGTTCGTGCCCGCGATCCGCTGGTCGAGCTGAGCGGATCCGTTCGTGGGTCCGGACTCCGTGACGCTCGCCAGCGCCCGGATCCCGGCGACGGCGAGCTCGACGGGCTGCGCGGTGACCGCTGTGGTGCCCGAGGACGCCGTCGTGCCGTTCGTCTGGCCACCGGTGGCGTGCGCAGTCTTGTCGAGCGCGCCAGCGGTCGCGACGCCCTTCCACTCCGAGATGGAGAGCACCCAGTTCGCCTTCGCCGATAGGGAGAACGTCGAGGCCCCGTATGTCGATGGTGCGTTCTGGCGGTAGTAGATCGCAGTGCCGCCGGAGGAGACGGCGAGCGCCCACCCAGCGGGCGGCGTCACCGTCGCGGCGCCCGACCAGCCGAGCGCCGCGACCTGCAGATCGCCGGCAACGGTCGTCTGCGGCCAGGCAACGGCCGCCGTGGTCGCTTTCGTCCCGCTCGCAACGGCGTGCTGCACGAGCGCCGCCGGCGGCGGCCCGGAGGATGTGACGGTGAACGCGTCGGGGCTGATCGAGGTGCCTCCGATCGTGCTCACGCTCACCTGCCCGGTGGTGGCGCCGGCCGGCACGGAGGCCGTGATCGAGGAATCCGACCCTATCGAGAACGATGCCGGCACACCGGCGAATCCCACAGCGTAGGCGTTCGTGAACCCCGTCCCATCGATCGTCACCTGGTCGCCGGCGGCGCCGGTCTCCGGCGTCAGCCCGGAGACCGCCGGCGTCGGGTACGGCGTCGCCCGTGGGATCCGTAGGGGCGTGGCGGCGGCGGCATCAGCCAGAAGCGGCGTGAGGCCGAAGTAGTCCTCAAGTCCGGCCAGCAGGCTCGCGTGGTTGTAGAACGTGGCGTCGGTCGCTCCGGAAGCGACGCCCGGTCCGGCCATGATCGTCGCGACGTGGCCGCCTCCACCCGTGGCGTCACCGGAGGCTCCCTCGTCGAACGTGACGATCACTGTGGCTCCCTCCGACAGCAGCGCGGGCACGTTCGCACCGAGCCAGGCGTCACCGTCCTTGATGATCTGGTCGGTTCCGCTCGGACACGTACCGTTGGGCGAGCCGTGCATGTCGTCGCAGTAGTTGGGTGCGACGTAGGTGAAGGCGGGCAACGGATCGGGCCACGCCACGGCGGTCGCGGGCGTCGTCGCGGGAGCGATGGTCAGGTCGGTGCTCGGGCAGGAGTACGCCGACCCGGATCCGGCATCGACGTCGGTGAAGTAGACCTCCGGGTTGTGGCGGACGAGGTAGGACCCCGTGTTGCTGAGCGAGCAGTCCGCCGGCATCGACTCCGCCAGCGACGAGAAGGAAGTGCCCGCCTGCCCCAGGAGGTGGAACAGGTTGTCGGTCGTGACGGAGTCCCGGGCGCAGGAATCGATCGCGCAGCCCGCCTTCGTCCCCGCCGTGAGCTCCAGGTAGTCCGGGAGCGAGGGATGGTAGTTCGCGTCGTAGTTCGTGAACAGGGTCCCCGAGGGGATCAACGTGTCGTTGACGTAGGGGGCGTCGGCGGTGTTGCCCACGATGTATTTGGTCGTGTCGCCGCTCACGTGCGGGTCGGACGCTCCGAACGCGTGGTTCTCGAACACGATGAGCACGACGGGGGCGTCGCCGCCCGCCAGCGCGGGAACCACGAGACCCCCGACCAGCAGGGCGGCTCCGAGCGCGAGCGCTGCGCAGCGTTTGA
Organism: uncultured Actinomycetes bacterium; assembly: GCA_963850315.1. Classification (GTDB taxonomy): domain Bacteria; phylum Actinomycetota; class UBA4738; order UBA4738; family HRBIN12; genus JAOUEA01. The sequence continues at coordinate 244,325 of CAWKKN010000006.1, read as the reverse complement.
TAGGGGATCGTGTCATAGGGGGAACCCTATCGTGGGGCTTCATCCGCCAGGATGCAAACCGTCACCAGCGCAGCGCCGAGAGTATGTCGAGGGCGACCTCCCGGATCTGTCGGTCGTTCTCGATCACCAGATCCCCGATCCCGTCGCCGCGGCCCTCACCGAGCCACTGCCTCGCGACGCGCAGGTCGTCCTGGCGGCCTGCCGTGACCGAGGCCGAGAGCCGGCGCTCGATCTCTTCGAACGACAGGGTGAGCCGGACGACGACCACCGGCATCCCTAGGGCCACGCGCAGGTCCCCCAGTTCCTGGGTCGAGGATATCGAACCCGCGAGCGCGAACCGTCGAACCCCGGTGTCGTAGTAGTTGCCCACCACCGCGTCGACGTTCTTCAGCATCACCGGTCTGCCTGCTGAGTGGCCGCCGAACCCGGGGTCGAACCAGCCGAGCCAGTCGAGGTCCAGCGCCCCGTAGCGGACCCCGCGGTCCTCGAGGATGGCCGCGATCTCCTCCACGAGCGATGTCTTGCCGGTGCCGTAGGCGCCGGTCATCAACACAGCGTGAGCGTCGGATCGGTGGGCCACGTCCTCAGCCTAGCCCTGACCGGCAGGCGCTCCTTCGGGACCGGCGAGTCCCTCCATGTTCTCTCCTGCCGATCGGGCCATGCGGCCGAGTGCGTCGTACGAGGCGTACTTGTATGTCTCACCCAGCGTGGGGTAGTTGAAGACGGTTTCGATGAAGGTCTCGATCGTCCCCCCGAGCGCGATGGCCACCTCGCCGACATGCACGAGCTCCGAGGCGCGTTCGCCGATGCAATGGCACCCGACCAGCTCGCGGGTCGCTCGATCGAAGACCAGCTTCACCATGCCGTCCCGGTCACCGAGGATCTGACCGCGCGCGTTGTCCCGGAAGAACGCGCGGCCCACTACAGCGTCCACCCCTTGCGCCGCCGCTTCCTGCTCGCTGAGCCCTACGCAGCTCACCTCCGGGATCGTGAACACCCCGTAGGGCAGCAGGCTCGACACCTGCTGCTTGTAGTCGAAGCCGAACGCGCGACACACGGCGACGCGCGCCTGTTCCATCGAGGTCGACGCCAGCGCGGGGAATCCGATGACGTCCCCGGCCGCATAGATGCCCGGCGCCGCGGTCCGAAACGCGTCGTCGACCACGACATAGCCGCGGGCGTCGGTCGCGACTCCCGCGCCATCCAGGTTGAGGTTAGCGGTGTTGCCACTTCGGCCCGACGCGACCAGCACCTGCTCGCACGTCAGCGCCGTTCCCGACCCCAACCGGCAGACGAGGCTTCCGTCGGGTTCGCGGCCCACGTCATCGGCGCTGTCGTCCAGGTGCGCGATCACCCCGTGCTGCGTCATGGCCGCCAGCAATCGTTCCCCCATCTCGTGGTCGAGGAACGGCAACAGTGAGGAGCGGCGTTCGACCAGATGCACCTCCACGCCCAGGGCCGCGAACATCGATGCGTACTCGCAGCCGATCACGCCGCCGCCCAGCACGGCGAGCGAGGACGGCAGGTGGTCGATCCGGAGGATGTCGTTCGAGTCGTGGACGTCCGGATCTTCGAACGGGATGGATGGGCGGCGGAACGGGTGCGAGCCCGTGGCGATCAAGACGACCTCGGCCGAGACCCGGCGTACCCCACCTGCGCTCGCGACCTCGATGGCGCTGTGGTCGACGAAGCGAGCGTCACCGAGCGATCCGCTCGATCCCGTGCGCCTCCAGGTTGCGGACGATCCGCTCGACCTCGAGCCGGCGCACCGCATCCTTGCGCGCGACCAGCTTCGCGACCGCGAGGTGAGGCTCGACCTCGACCGTCACGCCGTAGAGATCGAGTTGACGGTAGCCCGAGAGGAAGAGCGCCGTCTCGCGGAGCGTCTTCGACGGCAGGGTCCCCGTATGCACTGCCGCCCCGCCGGGCTCCGCCCCCCGCTCGACGATCGCCACGCGCTTGCCGAAATAGGCTGCCTGCGCGGCCCCCTTCTCGCCCGCCAGCCCCGCGCCGACCACCACCAGATCGAACCGATCGACGTCGTCAGTCATCGAGGGCCAGCCTAGCCGCTACCCGCCCCAGGTCCGAGGGCACGACGTTGCGGCGCGAGAACTCCGTGAAGCCGCCCAGGAGGATCCGCCGCATCCCCTGTCCTCGGCGGGCCACGTCCCCCGACAAGAACCGCGAATAGGCCGGACCGGGGATTCCGCGGATATGGGACCGCTGGTAGCGTTCGCACTCCCCTCCGCGGCCGATGTAAGGGATGCGCGCCGCGGGACTCTCCCTCGCGCTTCCCCTCTGGCTACGTCCGTGATCGAGGAGTGGAGGGATCGTGGTGCAGGGCGAAGAAGCGATCGCGCGGGCACCTCGCGTGAACGCCGACACGCTCGCCCAGGTGCGGCGACAGCTGCAGGAGGCGTTGCGCCAGCGGGTAGACGCACGCGGCCTGGCCAGCGCACCGCGCACGGAGCGGCGGGTGCACGTGCGGGAGGAAGCGCTGCGGTTGCTGCGGGCGAGCGGCGCGATCCTGCCGCAACGCGAGCTCACCCGCGTGGTGAATGAGGTCTCCGACGAGGTCGTCGGGTTCGGTCCGATCGAGTACCTCCTGAAGGACCCCAGACGTGACCGAGGTCATGGTCAACGGACCCGACGACGTGTACGTGGAGCGAGGGGGGCGGATCGAGAGGGCGCAGGAAGGGTTATTCGAGGGGGAGGAGCCCATCCTGCATCTGATCGAGCGCATCGTTGGACCATTGGGCCTCCGGGTCGACGAATCATCGCCTTGGGCGGATGCGCGACTACCGGACGGTTCACGGGTCCACGCGATCATCCCGCCTCTCTCGCTCCGCGGTCCCACGTTGACCATCCGCAAGTTCTCACCTGTCCCACTGCGGGCCGAGGACCTGTTGCAGGGCGGCAGCGTGGGGCCGCGCATGCTCGCGTTCCTGGCCGCGTGCGTCCGAGGACGCATCAACCTCATGATCTCGGGCGGCACGGGGAGCGGGAAGACGACCCTCCTCGGCGTCCTGTCCGGATTCATCCCCGACGGCGAGCGCCTGATCACCATCGAAGATGCCGCCGAGCTGCGCCTCGCGAAGCCCCACGTCGTGGCCTTGGAGGCGCGTCCCGCCAACGTTGAGGGCAAAGGGGAGGTCACCGTCCGCGACCTCGTTCGCAACGCTCTGCGGATGCGTCCGGACCGCATCATCGTCGGGGAGGTCCGGGGCGGCGAGGCCCTCGACATGTTGCAGGCGATGAACACGGGACACGAAGGTTCCTTGTCCACGGCACACGCGAATTCCGCGCGCCACCTCCTGTGGCGCCTCGAGACGATGGCGATGATGTCCGGCGTCGAGCTGCCTGCTGCGCACATCCGTCATCAGGTGGCGACGGCGATCGACGTCGTCGTTCACCTGGCCCGTCTGCGGGACGGCCGCCGGGTCGTCGGGGAGATCGCGGCCGTCGAGGGTACCCACCGGGGGGAGCCGGTCGTGGCCACGCTCTTCAAGTTCAGGCGGGGCTCCTCGACCCACGCCACCTTCCAGGCAACCGGTGCCGTGCCCGGGATCGCGACGGCCCTGGCGGACCTCGGTGAAGCCGTCGATGACGATCTGTTCGCGCCGGGGGACGACGTGTGAGCGCGCTTGCCGGCTGCCTGATCGCCGTAGCCGCGTGGTTCGCCGAGCGCTCGGGCCGCGAGGCCAAGCGAGCGGACACACGGCGGAGGCTGGACGGCGGTCGCAAGGCGTTGCATGCCCGGCCCTCAGGGATACGCGTCCCCGCATGGCTGCCGTGGATGGCCGGCGGGTGTCTGGCCGGCGTGATCGTCTGGCCGCCGCTGGGCGCGATCGGCGGCGCGGTCCTCGGGGTGGGAGCCATGCGCTTGAGGCTGCGCCGCCGCGGCGCGCGGGCGGCGGCCATGCGGGATGAGCAGCTCGCCGACGCGGTCGGTTCCATCGCTGCGGCCTTGCGAGCCGGACGATCGGTACCGCAGGCCTTGGCCTACGCCGCGGATGAGACACCCCCACCGCTCTCCGCGGCTCTCGCCGAGGTCGTGCGGGAGCTCGACCTCGGCGTGTCGCTCGAGGAGGCGGTGGATCGCTGGGCGGCGGCGCTCGGCACCGGCGACGCGCGGCTGCTGGCGGGTGTCATCCACCTGCACCGCCGCAGCGGCGGGGACCTCCCTTCCGTGTTGGATCAGGTGGTGGGGACGTTGCACGACCGTCGCGACGGCGCGCGCGAGGTCCGTTCGCTCACTGCGCAGGCCCGCCTCTCGGGCGCGATCCTCGGGCTCTTGCCCATCGCGTTCTTCGGGTTCCTGTGGCTGATATCGCGGAACGACATCGCAGGTGCCTTGGGCACCGGCACTGGGATGGCTGCGATCGCCACGGGCCTGATCATGGAAGGACTCGCATTCGCGTGGATTCGCAAGCTCTTGGAGGTCGAGTGACCGTGCTCACCACCCTCCTCGCCATCGCCGCGGCGGCGACCCTGGTCGCCGGGGTTCGATCGGTCACAGCGGGGACCGTCGTCTCCCGCCTTCCCGGCGGCGGGGCCGTCGAAGGGCCCAAGCGCGATCGCCTAGAGCGTTGGGGCCGGTCCCGCTTCGGGCGTCGGCTCGACACACACCAGGCTCGTGACGCACTCGGCGGCTCCGGGTGGTCGATCTCGCCGCAGCGGTTCGCGGGGATCCGCCTTGCTGCGGGCCTCGTCGGCGTCGCGATCGCCCTGATCGGTCCGCCGCCGCTGCCGTTGCTGGCGCCGTTGCTGGGAGTCGTGGGCGCACGCCTCCCACTGTTCATAGGGGCGCGCGCCGCCCGGCGCCACCGAAGAGCGATCGACGACGAGGTCCCGCAACTGCTCGACCTCCTCGCGGCCGGGTCCTCGGCGGGGCTCGCCGCGCCCCTCGCCCTGCGTCGCGCCGGGGACGGGCTGCGGGGACCGCTCGGCGCCGAGCTCCGGCGCACCCTGGACTCCGTCGATCTGGGCGGGCGATGGCGGGACGAGCTGCACGGGCTCGCCGCCAGGCTCCAGTTGGCCGATCTCGCTCGTGCCGTCGCCGTGCTCACTCGCACGGGCACGTTGGGGTCATCGCTCACCGATCAGACGGTCGAGCTCGCAGCCTCGGTTCGGGCGGCCCGCCGCGCCCTCGTCACCGAGCGGGCCCGCAAGGCCCCGGTCAAGATGTTGTTCCCGCTGGTGTTCCTCGTCCTGCCCGCGTTCCTCCTCCTGACAGTGGTGCCCGTCCTGCTCACGACCTTGCGGTCCATCCGTTGAGGCCGAGGGCGACCCAAGAAAGGAAGGAGGTAGATCGGATGCTGTTCGCACATGTCCTGTGGCTCCGCGCGATCGGCTTCTGGGACCGAGAAGAGGGCCAGACGACCGCGGAGTACGCCCTCGTGATCCTTGCGGCCGCCGCGATCGCGGTGGTGCTGATCGCGTGGGCGCATTCCTCGGGCAAGCTGCCCCAGTTCTTCGACCAGGTGATCGACGACGTCATGGGCCACGCCAATGGTGCCTGAAGCACCAGAGCGAGGCACGGCGGCCGTCGAGTTCGCGCTCGTGCTGCCGCTGCTCCTCGTGATCGCGTTGGGGCTCGTGGAGGTCGGCCTGGTCGTGCGCGACCGGCTGCTGGTCGAGTCCGGAGCGCGCGCCGGGGCGCGCGCCGCCTCCATCGCCGAGGATCCCGCGGGGATCCGAGCGGCGGTGATCGAGGCCGCGCCCTCGCTTGATGACGGTGCCCTCGGGGTGTCCGTTGCACGTGAGGGGCGGTCGGGGCGACCCCGTGACGGTGACCGTCACCTACACGTCGGTCGTGCGCGTCCCCTTCATCAACTGGCTGCTTGCGGGAAGGACCGGGGTCCACATGGACGCGACCGCCACCGATCGACAGGAGTTCGGATGAGCCCGGCGGATGAGCGCGGGTCCGTCACGATCGTTGCGGCCGCCGTCATGGCGCTCGTCGTCGTCCTCACGATGGGAGCGGCCGACGTCGGTACTGCGTTGATCGCCCGCGCCCATGCGCAACAGGCGGCCGATGCCGCCGCCCTCGCCGCGGCCCAGGAGCTCGTGTTGCCCTCTGGGGAAGGCCCCGCGGCCGTTGCGGCGACCTTCGCCGCGCGCAACGGAGGAACGCTGAGGGCCTGCACGTGCTCGGCGGGATCCTCCGAAGCGGTGGTGACGGTCGACGTGACCGTTCGCCGTCTGTTGCTGCTGCCCGGCGCACGGACCGTCACGGCCCGGGCCCGCGCGGTGGTCGATCCTGCCCGCGGGTGAACGGCGCTACTCCAGGTCGTGGGCTCGCGGGTCGCGGCGCATCGGCGGCCGGTAGTCGGGGTCGCTCTTGAGGACGAGGAACTCCACCGCCGCCCAGATGGTCTTAGATCGCGGGTAGAACCACAGCGGCACCAGGACCAACACGGCGACGCTCGCCCCCAGCAACGGCAGCACCGGCACGTCTGGCACCGTCAGGGCCAGCCCCACCGCCATCACCACGAGCCACAGCAGCACCGCCGCCAAGAAGTTGAGCGTCATCGCGCCCAGGAACCCGCCCTCTTCCTTCTCGAAGCGAAGTGCGCATCGCGGGCAAGTCCGCTCGCAGGGCGAACCACGACGTGAACAGACCGCGATCGCCACATCGGGGGCAGCGCTTACGCACGCCGCGCCCGAGCGCCCGCCAGGTTCCCACCTCGGGATAGAGGGGCTCGCCCCCTCCGCGGCCCGACCCCGGCTCCAACGACCCCCAGGGGTTCGCGTCGGATGGGCTCACGTCATGCGCCCTTCGATCCTCAGACGTCGTAGATCGCGAAGAACTTCACCAGGGTCTCGTGCACGTGCCAAACGCCCTTCGTGCCCTTGGGCGTCACCAGCACGTCGCCGGGGCCGATGTGGAGCATCTCGCCGTCCTGAGTCTCGATGTCGGCAGTGCCCTTCAGGATCACGGCGACCTCGTCGTACGCTCGCTCGAACGCCCAGGTGTCCGGCTCGCGCTCCCACAGGCCGGTCGTGAATCCGCCGCCCCCGGAGGAGAACACCGTCAGGTCTCGCCACGCCGACGGGATCTCGCCCGGGTGGATCGTCCATCTGCGTCCAGCCCTCCCGATCGGTCGACCCCCGACCACCTCGATCCCGCTCTCATCTCCGCCTCCGCATCCCCTCGCTCCGCACCCTCAGGCTACCGACCTTCGACGGGTCCCCCACGTCGCCAACCGGGGGTACACTTGCCCACCATGGCGAAGCATCCGAACCGCGCGCCGTTGGGCCGGAGCCGCCGCTCCGAGCTGGGTGTCATCGACTACACCCTCGCGAAGCGGGCGCTGCTGCGCGATGCGACGGTGGGCGTGATCGGCCTCACGGACATCTGCGACGCCCACCCCGAGCTGATCCGCGCAGCGAAGCACGTGGGCGAGCCCACGTCCGAACGACTGCCCAGTGTGCGCGAAGACGAAGCTCGTCCTGCTCGCCTATGTCTTCGGGGACGCCCTGCGCGAACAGAACGGCCGCGTGTGGTCCATCGAGACCGGCCTGAAGCTCGCGGCCTCCAGCCCGGGCGCCGCGTGCTACGTCGTCGAGGTCTGCACCTGGTGCCAGTGGAACCATCTGCGCGAGTCCTTCACCGCGCGGCACTCCGTCGTCGCCGCCGGCTGAGAGCCCAGCTCCAGACCGGCGGCGTCCCGCGATAGCGGAATCTTCATCGGTTCGTCACGCTCCCGTCCCATCGTCTTGCACGGGAGCGAACGCCGGGCCGGATAGGATGAAGCGACGTGGCCACCGGCACCTCTGTCCGCACCGGGGACCGACACGTCCCCCGACACGCCGCCCCCAAAGGCTCCGAGCCTCGACGAGGGCTTCTTCCGCCGATTCTGGTGGTTGTTCATCTTGATCCCCGCGCTCATGGCGGGCGCCGTGTTCGGCGCGCTCGTGATCGCCTATGAACGGATCCAGCTGCCGAAGGCCCTCCCCCCGATCCAGACCTCCTACCTCTACGACCGTGACGGACACGTGCTCGCGGCGCTGCACGGCTCGGTCGACCGCAAGATCGTGGACCTGTCGCAGGTCTCGCCTAACCTCCAGCACGCGGTGATCGCCACCGAGGACGCCGGCTTCTACTCGAACAACGGGGTCGACCTCAAGGGCATCGTCCGCGCCGCATGGACCGACCTCATCCACCGCCAGAGCGCGCAGGGGGCGTCCACGATCACCGAACAGCTCGTGAAGAACGTCTACGCGGGGACCTACATCCGCAACCCCAACGGATCGACGACCTACATCGACCCCCCGCGCACCATCAGGGAGAAGATCCGTGAGGCGCTGCTCGCGGTGAAGCTGGAGCACGTTCTCACGAAGGAGCAGATCCTCGCGAAATACCTCAATACCGTCTACTTCGGCCACGGAGCCTACGGGGCCGAAGCCGCCGCCGAGACCTACTTCGGCGAGCACGCGAGCGCCCTCACCGTCCTGCAGTCGGCGACGCTCGCGGGGGTGCTGCACGCTCCCACGCTCTATGACCCCATCGTGAGCCCCTACGACAACAAGTTCCGCCGCGACTACGCGCTCGACCAGATGGTCCGGTTCGGCTACTTGAAGCCACACCGCGAGGCCCAGCTCAAGGCCCAGGCGTGTTGCGGAACCGTGAAGGACACCTCCGAGACGATCGACACCCCCTACGGCTCCGCCTACTTCGTCGACTACGCGCGCCAATACCTATTCAGCAGGTACGGGAGCGCTCGCGTGTACGGCGGCGGTCTGCAGGTGAAGACGAGCATCGATATGTCCATGCAGAAGGCGGCGTGGGACGCCGTGCAGAAGGACCTGCCGCCCACCGACTCGCTCGGGCACCCCAACCCCTCCGCCGCCGTCGTCTCGATCGACCCACGCACCGGCCAGATCCTGGCGATGGTGGGGGGCCGCAACTTCGACAAGTCGAAGCTCAACCTTGCCACGCTGCAGGGCGGAAGCGGACGCGAGTCCGGCTCGGCGTTCAAGGCGTTCACACTGGCGGCCGCGCTCGAGAACGGGTATTCGCTCGTATCCCGATACTGGCAAGGGCCGTCGGCGATCACGATCCCGAACCCGGTGTGCGCGGGCCCCACCGGGCCGTGGCAAGTGGTGAACGCGGGCGACGGCGAAGCCGGAACCTTCACGCTCCTGGGTGCCACCGAGCACTCCGTCAACACCGTGTTCGCGCAGGTGATCGCCCAGCTCGGTCCCGACAAGGTTGTGGAGATGGCGCATCGCCTGGGGATCAAGTCCAAGCTCCCCGACGCCTGCGCTGTCACGCTCGGGAGCGTGGCGGTCAACCCGCTCGAGATGACGAACGCGTACGCCACGTTGGACGCCCAAGGCAAGTACCACAACGCCACCCCGCTCGTGCAGGTCGCGAACAGCCGGGGCGGCACGGTCGGCAGCGTCGCCTCCAAGGGCAAACAGGTGCTCGATCCCAACATCGCGAACGAGGACACGTATGCGATGCGGTACGTGGTGCTGGGCGGGACCGGTTATGTCGCGAACCTCGGAGCCCGGCCGGTCGCCGGCAAGACCGGGACCGCGAACCTCAACGTCGACGCGTGGTTCTGCGGTTACACCGTGCAGCTCACCACCTGCGTGTGGGTGGGCTGGCCCAAGGGCGAGATCCCGCTCCAGTACGTCATGGGCGTGCCGTCGGTGTACGGCGGCACGATCCCTGCGCAGATCTGGCACGACTACATGGAGGTGGCGGCCGCGAAGTACCCGATCGCGTCCTTCCCCTATCCCGACGTTCACGGGCACGATCGGCCCGGCGATCGCCCGTGGCCTGTCCCCGACGCCCAGTCCCACCGCGACGCCGACCGGCTCGCCGACGCCCTCGGCAGACCTCGCCCACCGGCTCGCCGCTCACCCACGCACGTCGCCTTCCCCGAGCGGGTCTCCCAGCCCGACTCCCTCGCCGACGACGCATCGCGGCAGCGGGGTCATCCGTCGTTCCGGACGCGTGGACGGCCCCGCCGAGGCCGCCTCGGGCCCGCGGGCCTAGTAACCTCGTGGACGGCCAGTTCGCGGTCGTGCGCGTCAGTGGCGCCGATCGGCAGGTTCGCCATAAGGTGGTGCCTCGGTTCGGCGACGAGCGAGCGACGAAGGTGCCGCTCGCGAGCTCCACCCGCTCCCGCATGGACGCGAGACCGACGCGGCCCTCGCGCAGGAACTCCCGCACCTGCGTCCGACGTCGAACCCTCGGCCGTCATCCTGGATCTCGATCCGTAGCTGCGCGGTGTCGGTCTCCACCGACACGGTGAGCATCGAGGCCTCCGCATATTTCGACGCGTTCGACAATGCCTCCTGGACGACGCGGTAGGCGAGCGTCTCGAGGTCCTCGGGCAGGGGGACGCCGATCCGTCCCGAGAACTCGGTATGGACGCCGCGCTCCTCGCCGAAGCGTGCCACCATCTCCCGCAGGGCGGGGACGAGGCCACGTTCCTCAAGGACCGGCGGCCGCAGCCCCGACATCAGGCGCCGCAGGGCGTCGGCCTCCGCGGTCAGCTCCTCGCGGACCCGAGACAGGACCTCCAACCCGCGGTCGGTCTCTCCTGCCTTGATCATGAGCAGCGCCGCCTCCAGGGACAGCGATGCCGCCGACACCCCCTGCACGGGGCCGTCGTGCAGGTCCCGCGCGACGCGGTTGCGCTCGGCCTCGATGGCCGAGTTCGTGCGGCGGAGCAGGCGTGTGCGGTCCTCGTCGCGGTCCTGCAGGAACTGGAACAACGAACGGATCGTCTGGTCGGCGACGCGCGCGGAAGTCACGTCGCGGACGACCATCAAGGTGCGAGGGGTCGTCGCGGGGATCTGCGACACGCGGGACTCGAGGAACAGCGGCTGGCCGTCGTTGCGCTGGATCTCCGCCTCACCGCGTTCGGCAACGCCGCGAATCGCTCGTCGGCTCCCGTGACTACCGCGGCGAGCGCCGACCATGGCTGCTGCTCGATCGCGCCACGGTCCAGGCCCACCATGCGGCACAGCGCCTCGTTCGCGCGGAGCACCACGCCTCGCTCGTCCAGCTCGGCGACGCCGTCTACGGCAGCATCGAAGATCAGGCGCAGATGTTCTTCGGACTGCCGCAGGATCTCGTTCGTCTCGCGCACGCGCTCCAAGGCCTGATCCGTCTTCTTGAGCGCGGCGTCCTTGTCGGCGAGCGCGGAGCGGACCTGCACGGTGTGCCTGCGTGCTGGCTACCTGGTTCGCGATGATCCGGGCCGCCACGCCAGCCCCAGCAGGGCGATGATCAACGTCGACTGCAGGCCCTGGATACCGCTCGCCTCGGCGAAGATCGCCACCATCGCCAGCGCGGCGCAGGCCGACACCACGGCGATGCTCGTGAGGACGGGCCGGGTCCAGCGGCGGGGCCGGTCGCCGCCATGTCGGCGGATGGGAGCGGCACCGCCACCATCGCCGCGAGGACGAGCGGTGCGAGCGCGAAAGTGAGGTCGATCCAGCTGGACAGCCCGCGTGTCGAACCGGTGTTGCGACCATCTGCCACCCGAATCCCGCGGTCGCAGCAGCCAGCGCCGCGAACGTGAGCGCCTGTACGAGGTGCGAGCGCGTGGGGACCCACAACGCGATCGCGCAGAACAGGGCGAGCTCGCGCGGCGGCCAGGAGCGCGAACGCCACCCGCGGACAACGCCGCCCGCGGGGATCGCACCCACGGGGCGGATCACGAGATAGAGGATCGCCGTGAGCGACGCCGTGATCAGCAGCGAGTCGATGCCGAGCTCGCGCCGTTCGGACGGGCCCAAGTGCGCTCTGCGCCTCCGCCACCGCGAGGCCCACCAGCGGCAGCAGCAGGACCAGGAAGAGGAACTCCACGGAATGTCGCGGATGGACGGCGAGATCGGAGACGTCCAGCACGAACAGCAACGCGTTGATGCTGCCCAGCAGGAGGAGCGCCCACGCGAGCCATCCCGAACCCCGCCAGGCCCCTCGGCGGATCGCGAGCGCGATCACGACACCGGAGACGATGCACGTTGCCGCGATCAGGGCGTTGACGGCGAGCGCCAGCGATCGCGATCCGGAAGGCAGCCGCAGGTAGACGGCGACGACGGCGACGGCGACGGCGACGAGGAACACAGCCGCGGCGAGCCGCCAACGGTTCGAGGGGGCGTCAGTCATGCGGGAACCATGATGGCGGTTCGTGGTCCCGGGCTCCATCACCCAGTCGTGGGAACCGAGGTGCCGCGAGGCCTAGCCCGCAACCCCCCGATCGCACCACCGTTCGGGACCCCATTCGGCCGGCAGGCCGGGGGACAGGCCCCGGCCTACATGGCCACTACGCGGCGTTCGAGTTGTGCGGAAGCCGGCGGGCGGCGGTGCGGTCCGTCCGCCGGCCTCCACGTCGTGTTCTCGCGGTCGGGCCGCGACCCTTACTGCGTCCAGTCGAAGGTCCGCGTGACGGCCTTCTTCCACAGCGCGTACTCGGCCGAGATCTCCTCGGCCGACATGGTCGGTGTCCACTCCTTGTCCTTGCCCCAGTTCGCGCGCAGGTCCTCATAGGTGTTCCAGAAGCCCACCGCGAGGCCCGCGGCGTAGGCGGCACCCAGCGCCGTCGTCTCGGCGACCTTGGGACGGATCACCGGGACCTGCAGGCAGTCGGCCTGGAACTGCATGAGCGTGTCGTTATAGACCATGCCGCCGTCGACCTTCAGCTCCTTGAGCTTCACCCCCGAGTCGGCCTCCATCGCATCCAGGACCTCCCGGGTCTGCCAGGCCGTGGCCTCCAGGGTCGCGCGGGCGAAGTGACCCTTGTTCACGTAGCGGGTCATCCCCACGATCGCCCCGCGCGCGTCCCCGCGCCAATACGGAGCGAACAGCCCGGAGAACGCCGGGACGAAGTAGATCCCGCCGTTGTCCTCCACCGTGTTCGCCAGGGTCTCGACCTCCTCGGAGCTCGAGATCAACCCGAGGTTATCCCGCAGCCACTGCACGAGCGCGCCCGTGATGGCGATCGAGCCCTCCAGGCAATACACGGCCGGGGCGTCCCCGAGCTTCCAGCCCACCGTGGTGAGCAGGCCGCTCTTGGAGGGCACCATCTCGGTCCCGGTGTTGAGCAGCATGAAGTTGCCCGTGCCGTAGGTGTTCTTGGCATCCCCCACGTCATAGGCGGCCTGGCCGAACGTCGCGGCCTGCTGGTCCCCGAGGTCACCCGCGACCGGGATCCCGGCCAGCGTCCCCACGGCCTCGCCGTAGACGGCCGAGGAGGGCCGGATCTCGGGCAGCATCGACCGGGGCACCCCGATCGCTGCGAGCAGCTGATCGTCCCAGTCCAGGGTCTCGAGGTTCATGAGCATCGTGCGCGAGGCGTTGGACACGTCGGTCACGTGGACCCCGCCGGAGACCCCACCCGTGAGGTTCCAGATGCACCAGGTGTCGATGTTGCCGAAGGCGAGCTCGCCCGCCTCGGCGCGGGCGCGGGCGCCCTCGACGTTGTCCAAGATCCAGCGGACCTTCGTGCCGGAGAAATAGGTCGCCAGCGGCAGGCCCGTCTTGTCGCGGAACCGGTCCTGCCCGCCATCGGCCGAGAGCCGGTCGACGATGTCTTGCTGGCGGGTGTCCTGCCACACGAGGGCGTTGTAGACGGGATCCCCGGTCTTGCGGTCCCACACGAGGGCCGTCTCGCGCTGGTTCGTGATCCCGACCGCGGCCAGATCCGAGGCCGACAGGCCGGCCTTGGACAGCGCGCCGTCGATCACCTCCTGGCAGCGGGTCCAGATCTCCTTCGGGTCGTGCTCGACCCAGCCGGGCTTGGGGTAGATCTGCTCGTGCTCCTTCTGGTCGAGCCCCTTCACCGCTCCGGCGTGATCGAAGATCATGAAGCGCGTGCTGGTGGTGCCCTGGTCCAGGGCCCCTACGTAATCAGCCATCCTTGCCTCCTTCGGTCGTTCGAACAGGCGCTACAACTTGAAGACGGCCTTCGCGACGAGCGCACCCGCGATGCCGCCGAGGATCGGTCCGACGACGGGGATCCAGGAGTAGCCCCAGTCGGAGCCGCCCTTGCCCGGGATGGGCAGGATCGCGTGGATGATGCGCGGCCCGAGGTCACGGGCCGGGTTGATCGCATAGCCCGTGGGTCCACCCAGGGACAGGCCGATCACTAAGACCAGCAGTCCCACGGGCAGGGCGCCCGTGGCCAGGGAGCCACTGAGCACGTCGTGGGCCATCGTGAGCCCGCCGATGAACAGCACGCCGAACAGCAGCATGAACGTGCCGATGAACTCGGTGATCAGGTTCGCCGGGGTGTTGCGGATGGCGGGCCCGGTGCAGAACACCGCGAGCTTGAGGCCCGGGTCCTCGGTCTCGGCCCAGTGGGCGAGGTAGGCGAGGTAGACCAAGATGGCGCCGATGAACGCGCCGATGAACTCCCCGGCGATCGTTTGCGGCACGTCCTTCCACGGGTACTTGTCGATCGTGGCGAGGCCGATCGTGACGGCGGGGTTCAGATGCGCCACACCGCCGCTCACCGCCAGGCTCGCGAGCACCCCCATGGTCACGGCCATGCCCCACGCCCAGGTGATGACGATCCACCCCGAGTTCTGGGCCTTCGACTTGTTCAGCAACACGCCGGCGACCACGCCGTCGCCGAGCAAGATCAGCACCGCGGTGCCGACCACCTCTCCGAGGAACATCTCGGTGACCACCCCCCTTTGGTCCCATGGACCGCGACGGTCGCGGCGCTGGCGATGGCCCGCGGCCCGATGCGATCCGGTCCATTGACCGAGGGTCGACAATATCGACTCAGGGTCGATTGCACCTTAGGATGGCCCCCGATGCCCGTCAAATCGAGGCGCTACGGTGGCGGTCGGTGCAGGGGATCCTTGAAGGGGGTCGAGGGGACATGACGCGCTACGTGGCGGCCATCGACCAGGGGACGACGAGCACGCGGTTCATGGTGTTCGATCGGGCGGGCACCGTGTACGCGAACGAGGAGCTCGTTCACGACCAGCTCCTGCCACATCCCGGCTGGGTGGAGCACGATCCCTTGACGCTCGTCGCGCGAACCCGTGAGGTGGTGCGCAACGGGCTCGACCACGCCGGGATCTCACCCGCCGACCTCGCGGCGGTCGGCATCGCCAACCAGCGCGAGACGGCCGTCGTATGGGACCCCGCCACGGGGATGCCGATCGCGAACGCCGTCGTGTGGCAGGACGTTCGCACCGCCACGCTGTGTCACGAGCTCGCCGAGGTGGGTGGCACCGACCGGTTCCGGGCCCAGACGGGCCTGCCCATCGCAACGTACTTCTCGGCACCGAAGATCCGCTGGCTCTTGGACAACGTCGAGGGCGCCCGCGAACGGGCCGAGGACGGGGGTCTGCTGTTCGGCAACATCGACGCGTGGTTGATCTGGAACCTCACGGGCGGCGTCGACGGCGGCGTCCACGCCACGGACGTGACGAACGCGAGCCGCACGATGCTCATGGACCTCGGCACGCTCGATTGGGACGAGGAGATCCTGGATACGTTGCGGATCCCCGCCCGCATGCTCCCGAGGATCGGCTCATCCGCCGAGGTCTTCGGCAAGGCGATCTTGCCGGAGCTCGAGGGCGTCCCCATCGCCGCCCTGATCGGCGATCAACAGGCCGATCTGGTGGGCCAGGTCTGCTTCTCGCCGGGCGAGGCGAAGAACACCTACGGCTCGAGCAATTTCCTCATCATGAACGTCGGCACCGAACCGATGCCGTCGCGCTCGGGGCTCCTCACGTCGGTCGGGTATCGCATCGGAGACGAGCCCGCCGTGTACTGCCTCGAGGGGGCGATCGCCGTGACGGGAGGGCTCGTGCGGTGGTTGCAGGACAGCATGGGCATCCTGTCGAGCGCAGGGGAGATCGAGAGCCTCGCGCGCACGGTCGAGGACAACGGGGGCGTCTACTTCGTCCCCGCGTTCTCGGGCTTGTTCGCTCCCTACTGGCGATCCGAAGCGAGGGGCGCGATCGTCGGCCTCACTCGGTACGTGACGCCGGGCCATCTCGCCCGCGCGGTCCTTGAGGCGACGGCCTTCCAGACGAAGGAGGTCGTCGACGCGATGAACGCCGACTCGGGGATCGATCTCACGGCCCTCAAGGTCGACGGCGGCATGGTGCAGAACGACCTGCTGATGCAGTTCCAGGCGGACATCCTCGACGTCCCCGTCATCCGTCCCACGATCTCGGAGACCACCTCGTTGGGCGCGGCGTTCCTGGCGGGCCTCGCCGTCGGCTACTGGTCGGCGGCCTATGAGCTTCGCGAGGACTGGGGACGGGACTTCGAATGGACCCCGGCGATCAGCGCGCCCGAGCGCGAACGCAGCTACCGCCAGTGGAAGAAAGCGGTGCGCTGCACGTTCGATTGGCTCGAGCCCGACGATGAGAGTGCGGAGCTCGAGCGTGCCTGAGGAGTCGGGGCGCGAGGCGGGACGGCCGTGGCGATCCAATCGATAGCGCGAGCCGCCGCCCTCTTGCGTGAGTTGGAACGCACGCGAGGGCTCGGCCTGAACGAGCTCTGCGAGCGCATCGGCCTCGCGAAGGGGACGACGCACGGTCTGCTGAAGGCGCTGGAGCAGGAAGGGCTCGTGACACAGGATCCGTCGTCGAACCGCTACCAGCTCGGTCCTGCGCTGCTCCAGCTGGGACGCAGCTACCTGGACGTCGATCGCGTGCGATCCACTGCGCGAGGGTGGTGCGACCGGCTCGCGAAGACCGCCGGCGAGGAGGTGCGCGTGGCGGTTCGATTCCGCGATCACGTGCTGCTCGTGCATGAGGTGGCGGGGGTCGACGCGATCGCCTGGGCAGAGATCGGATCTACGCTTCCGCTGCACGCGACCGCGCTCGGCAAGTGCCTGCTCGCCTACGGCGGACCCTCCGACGGCCAACTGGAGTCGTTCACGCCGGCGACGATGGTCCAGCCGGCACGCCTCGGCCGGGAGCTCGCGAACGTGCTCAGCCAGTCGTGGGCCGTGGAGAGCGAGGAGTTCGAGGTCGGGGTCGCCGGGGTGGCGGGCCCCGTGTTCGATGCGGGAGGCGGCGTCGCGGCGGCGGTGGGTGTGCGGGGGCCCGCGGGCCGGCTCCTCACAGCGCGAGGTCAGCCGCGGGCGGGTCTGGCGATGCAGGTCTGTTCCGTCGCGCGTGGCATGTCGCGAGACCTGGGAGCGGGCCGCTGGCCCATCGCGCCGGAGCGCCGGGCGGTCTGACGCCTGCCGCCCTACTCGATGAGGCGGCGCCGGAGTGCCTCTGCGACGGCGGCCGTGCGGTCGGAGGCCCCGAGCTTCTCGAAGATGTGCTCGAGGTGGGTCTTCACGGTGTCGGGAGAGATGTAGAGGCGTTCGGCGATGTCGCGGTTCGTGTGGCCGAACGCCAGTAACTGGAGCACCTCGATCTCGCGCGCCGTGAGCGTCTCGGCCTTGCGGTCGCGCTCCTTGGCGGTGGAGAGCTCCTCCGCAAGCGCCACCACGAGCTGGGGATCGATCACCATGTTGCCGCCCGCCACCAGGCGCACCGTCTGGATCAGGTGTTCCGCGTCGCGAGCCTTCAGCACGTAGCCGCGCGCGCCGCTGCGGACGGCCTCCACGACGAACTGCCGATCGTCGTAGGCCGTGAGCATGATCACGCCGACCTCCGGATGCTTGTCCCGGAGCTCGCGCGCCGCCTCCAGGCCGTCCATCTCCGGCATCCGGATGTCGACGAGCGCGATGTCGGGCTGCTCTGCGTCGACCAGGGCCACCAGCTCATGCCCGTTCGATGCCTCGCCGACGACCTCGATCCCGTCGGCCATGTCGAGGTACCGACGGAGGCCCTGGCGGACCAATGAGTGATCGTCGGCGATGGCAACCCTGATCGTCACGCTTCCTCCGGGTTCACTGGCGAGCCCCTGGCGGTCCGGCCCATCCTACCTGCAACGACGGCACGATTCGCACACGCTCAGAAGATGTGCCACCAGTTCATGAACAGCACGGCCAGGATGCCGAACCCGCACGCGAACACCGCCGTGACCAGCGGTTCTGGGATGCGCCGGCGTTCGACGGCCCACGCGATCACCCAGAACGCGGGGAACACCACCGCGACGAACCGCGGCATCGACAGAAGAGGCCGGGGGGGAAACGGCACGCTCAGCTCCACGAGCAGGCTCAGTCCCGCGTACGTGAGGTAGGAGGGTCGTAGCATCCGGACCCCGGCGACGACGGCGACCAGGACGATGCCGACGATCAGCAGGTCGACCATCCAGTAGGAGAAGTAGCGGATCGCCATGCGCGTGGCGTCGACGATCGTTGCCCACGGCGGCGTGAAGCTCCTGTCCCATCGCCGTTGCGCGTCGATCGACGCCCAGAAGGCGCCGAAGCGGGCGCCGAGGTAAGAGAAGAACAGGAGTGGGCCCAGCGCGGTCGCCGCCGCGGCCGCGAGCCGGGGCACAAGCGCACGGCCGGAGGTGTGCCATTGCTGAACCGCTTCCACCGCGAGCGCCGGGGCCAGGAGGATCCCCACGTTGCGGGTAGCCGCGGCGAGCGCCGCGGCCACCGCCGCCCACGCCCATCGATCCCGGCGCGCGAACCAGAACGTCGCAACGGACAACAGCAGGAACGGCGACTCCGTGTACGGCGCGAAGAAGAAGAAGGCCGTCGGGAAGACGGCGAGGAAGAGCACGCTCCTGCGCGCCATCGACGCGGAACCGGCGAACTCGAGTCGGGTGAGCGCGTGGAACATGATGAGTGCGACGAGGAACGAGACGTTCGACACGAGGAGGGCGGCGCCGAGCGGGCCTACCCCCGGCAGCCATGCCACGACGCGCACGGCGAGGGGGTATACGGGGAAGAACGCCGCGCTCCCATCGTCGCGGGCGTAGCCGTGCGTGGCGATGGCGAGGAACCGCGCGGCGTCCTGACGTTCCGTGCCGGTCACGGCGTTGTGCCAGCCCGTCGTGACGGTGGCGATCGGCCATCCGGCCACCCCGGGGAGGGGAGCGCCGCGGGGCGCGATGAGGCCCACGCCGCCCACCGCCAGCAGACTCAGCCCGATCCGTACGGCGAGGAACACCAGCACGCAGTGCTTCACCCCGTCGCGGAGGTGCACCACGACCGCGCCCTCGCCCTCGTCTTCGCTCACGCGGGCTGAACCTCGGGATCGACGAGCGCCGGCACGTCGGCCTCGATCGTGAGGGGTTGGTGCGGCGTGCGGATCCAGGCGACGACGCACCATAACAACACGGCAGTGCGCACCAGCACCATCGCTTCGAACACGGACTCGGGGGGGCCCCAGCTGCCCGCGAGGCGGGAGAACCACCAGAACCGGGTCACGAACACGGCGATATCGGCCACCTCGAAGGCGACGAATCGCCGAAGGCCGGGCAGCGCCAGCGCGAACCACGGGAGGAGCCACAGGCCGTACTGGGGCGAGTAGACCTTGTTCGTGACCAGGAACAGCGCGATCAGCGGGAAGCCGAGCGTCCAGCGCGGGAAGTCGGGGAAGCGGCGGGCCCGCAGGAACCACACCAGGGCCGATCCCGCAAGGAACAGCAGCAGCGACAGCACGTTGACCGTGCGCACCGACACGCACGACGTGCTGACATGCCGGCAGCCGATGTACCAGAGGCTGTCGAAGTCGGCTAGGCGTTGGGCGTTGAACGTGAAGAATCGGGTCCAGCTGCTGAAGGCGAATGCCGCGAAGGGCAGGTTCACCAAGACGTAGGCGGCGAGCGTTGACCATCCCAGCGTGATGGCCTCGTCGGGGCGGCGCTCCCGGATCCGTTGGGCGACGAACGGCACCACGAGCATCCCCGGGTAGAGCTTGGCGGCGGCGCCGAGGCCGAGCGTGGCTCCCGAGGCAGCGTCGCGGTGCCGCAACAGGTAGAGGGTGGCGAGGGTCGCGAACATCACCGCCAGGAGGTCCCAGTTGACGGTGCCGTAGACGAGCAGGGTCGGCGCGAGCGCGAAGTACATCGCCCGGCGGCCGCCCGCCATGACGTACAGGCACAGGCCGATGACGACCGCGCACACCGTCAGAAGCGCCGCGTTCACGAAGTAGAAGCCGGCGTATCGGGGGCCTGAGATCCATGCGGCGACCCGCATGAAGTACATCGTGAGCACCGGGTATTCGTCGCAGTTCTGACCCTCCACGGGTGCGCAGGGCCGGAAGAACGGCAGCCGGGCGCCGCCCGAGCCCTGGAGTTGCTCCGTCTGGAGCAACGGCACGATGTCGGAGTAGCACAGCTCGTGGTACTGACGCAGGTCGCCCCAGTCGCCGCTCGCGCACGGCGCCTTCAGCGCCGTGCCCACCAGCATCGTTCCGGCGACGCAGCCGAGCACCAGTGCCAGGCTGATCGCGGAACCGGCGAGGCGCCTCATCGGGCCGCATCGTAGTCCGGCATCGCCGGCTCGCCGTGCGGAAGCGGGGCGCGGCGGCGGGTCCAGGCCACGAGACACCACACGAGCACGGCGGCCCGTGCGAGAACGGCAACCTCCATCGCGACGTAGGGCAGGCCCGGGCCGCCCCCCAGGCGCCCGAAGTAGGAGAACCTGGTGATGAACACGGCGACCTCGGTGGCTTCGAATGCGAGGAACACGCGGAGATCGGGGAATACGAGCGCGAACCACGGGAGGAGCCAAAGACCGTACTGCGGCGAGTACACCTTGTTGGTGAGCAGGAACAGGATCAGCAGCGGGAACGCGAGGGTCCATCGTGGGAACCCGGGTTCATCGCGGGCTTTGGCGCGCCAGACGATCCACAGGCCCCCCACCGTGAGCACGATCGAGAGCGCGTTCACGAGGCCCGCGGCGGTGCAGATGCCCAGTCGACACGCCACGAACCAGAGACTGTCGTACTCCGAGGGCCGGGCGCCGTTGTAGCGGAAGAATTCCCACCACCCGGAGCGTGCGGCGAGCGCGAAAGGAAGGTTGAGGACCAGCCACGCGGCCGCGGCCGCCCCGGCGATCCTCACGGCTCCCCGCCGGTCGCCGTCGTGCAGACGATCGACCGCGAACGGCACCACGAGCAGCGCCGGGTAGAACTTCGCGGCGGTGCCGAGGCCCAGCAGCACCCCCGCCCAGCCATCGCGCCGGCGCAGGAAGGCGAACGTCGCCGCGGTCGCGAAGGCGACCGCGATGAGATCCCAGTTCATCGTGCCGTAGATGACCAGCGACGGCGCCGCCGCGAACATCCACGCGTTGCCGCCGAGCCGGTCGATAAGCCACGCGATCAGCAGCGCGCACGCCAAGAGCAGGACCGCGTTCAGCCAGAAGAACGACGCGTACCCCTCGCCCGAAAGCGTCGCCGTTGCGCGCATGACGTACATGGAGATCAAGGGGTACTCGTCGCAGGGCTTCGTGGCGGGGTGGCACGGGTCGAGGTAGGGAAGGCGCCCGTCCATCAGCTGTTCGGTGTGCAGCAGGTCGGCGACGTCGGAGTAACACTGCGTCGTGGGGCCCTCGCGGTGCTCCACCCAGCGGGCGTTCGCGCAGGGAGCCTTCAGCGCGGCGCCGATCGTCATGGTGGCGGCCACCGTGACGAGCAGCAGCGCGAGGTGCACGGACCGGCTCACTGCGGCGCATCGTAGCCCTGGATCCATCCCCGGACGAAGGACCCGATCGGTCACATCGATAGACCCTCCGAGCGCGCACTCGTAGAGTGAATGGTCGTGAGGTACCGAGTGGAGCAGCTCGCACACGCCTGCGACGTGTCGGTCGACACGGTGCGCTACTACCAGTCGCGGGGGCTCCTGCCCCAGCCCGAACGGGAGGGCCGCGTGGCGTGGTACGACGCCGAGCACGCCGCCCGCATCCGGCAGATCCGGGGTCTCCAGAAGAAGGGGCTCACCCTTGCGGCGATCCGGCGGGTCGTGAGCGGAGAGCTCGGGCCCGCCGATGCCGACCTCGCGGCAGCCGTCGCGGCGGCGCGCGGCGAGGCCGGCGAGGAGGCTGAGGCGCTGACGCTCGAGGAGTTCTCCTCCCGCAGCGGCGTGCCGGCGTCGTTGATCCAAGCGGTGGAACGCGAGGGCATCCGCCTCGGCCGAACGGTCGATGGTGAGGAGCGGTACACCGTCGCCGACATCGAGGTCGTGCGGACGGCGCTGCGGCTGCTGGAGTTCGGGCTGCCGCTCGCGGACCTCCTCGCGCTGGCCCACGACACCGACGATGCGTTGCGCGGTCTCGCCGAACGCGCGGTGGACCTGTTCGACGAGCACGTCCGCAAACCGATCCGTGACACTGCGCGGGACGATCCGCGGGCCGCCGAGCAGATGGTGGAGGCCTTCGCCGAGCTGCTTCCCGCCGTGACGGCGCTGGTGTCCCACCATTTCCGGCGCGTGCTCCTCGAGTCGGCCGAGGCCCACATCGAGGTGGGCGAGGGGGCCGGGCCGGGCTCGGTCCCACGGAGGAGCTCATGAGCTCGCTGCCGCAGGGGGAGGACAAACGCCGGACCGTGCGGGACCTGTTCGACACGATCTCCCCCCGCTACGACCTGGTGAACCGCGTGATGACGTTCGGCATGGACGTGGGATGGCGCCGTCGCGCCGTGCGCGAGCTGCGGCTCCCCGGCAGGGCGCTCGTCCTGGATCTCGCCTGCGGCACGGGCGACTTCTGCCGTGAGCTGAGGCGCTGCGGCTACCGCCCGCTCGGGTTCGACTTCTCTCACGGGATGCTCGCGAACGCGCACACGGACGCACCATTGGTCGAGGCCGATGTGCTGCGTCTACCCGTACGCGACGCGTCCGCGGACGGCGTCACGTGCGGCTTCGCGCTGCGCAACGTCGTCTCGCTCGATGCACTGTTCGGCGAGCTTGCCCGCGTCGTTCGACCCGGGGGTCGGGCGGCGCTGCTCGAGGCCAGCGCCCCCGACAACGCCGTGCTGCGCGCCGGCCATCGCCTCTATTTCAACCGAGCCGTGCCCATGATCGGCGGGCTGCTGTCGAACCGGCCCGCTTACGCCTACCTGCCGACATCGATGGCCTACCTGCCGCCTCCGGCGGAGATCGTGGAGATGTTGCGGGGCGCCGGGTTTCCCGACGCCCTGCGCCTCCAGCTGTCTGGCGGTCTCACCCAGCTGCTGTTGGGGACCCGAGGGTGAGCTCCGCGCCCCGGGGTGCCCGCGTGCGCGTGTCGCCGCTCGCACCGGCGTTCGACCTGATGGCCGCCTGTGACGAGGACGCCGCCGTTCGATTCCTCTTCGAGCGAGACGGGTTGGGCGTCGCGGTCGGATCTCCCGGCGAAGGCCTCCGCCACACCACCGAGACGGCCTCCATGGAGGGACTTCGCGCGCTCGGGCGCGAGGCGCTCTCGGCGTTGCGAGGGCTCGGGTCGGTTGCGACCGCGACGGCGCCGGTCGCCGTTGGTCAGTTCCCGTTCGATCCGGGCGGGACGGCGTGGCTCCACACGCCCTGGCGCCTCGTGCGGCGCACGAGCCCGGATCAGACCTGGTTGATCGATATCGTCCCTCCGGGCTCCGAGCCCGAACCCTTGCGTCCGACGCGCACCATGGGCAGCGTCCCCGCGAATGCGTTCGCGGGCGCCCAGGTGCGCGAGCATCCGAGTGCGGCGCAGTACGCGCGGGCGGTCGAGGAGGCCGTGCGGCGGATCCACGATTCCGAACTGCGGAAGGTGGTCCTCGCCCGGACGGTGGAGGTGGTGGCAGGGCGATCGCTCGATCCCCTCCGGCTCGCGCACCGGCTGCGCGCGGTCGACCCTCATGCCTATACGTTCGTGACGCCGCTCGCCCCTGTGACGAGCCCGAGCCTCGCGTCGCTGCTGGTGGGCGCTTCCCCGGAGCTGCTGGTGGCGCGTCGCGGCCGTAAGGTCCGTTCGACACCGCTCGCGGGATCCGCGCCGCGCTCCGGCGATCGGGACGAGGACCGCGCGAACGCCGACGGGCTGTGGGGATCTGCGAAGAATCGCGAAGAGCACGCTATCGTCGTCGAGGCGATCGCGGAGACGCTCCGACCCCTCTGCGTCGACCTCCGCTGGGACCCCGAGCCGGTCCTGCTGGAAACGGCGAACGTGTGGCACCTCGCAACTCGGTTCGAGGGGGTGTTGAGTGATCCCGCTCCCACCGCTGTCGACCTGGTCGCGGCCCTGCACCCCACGCCCGCCGTGTGCGGCACCCCGATCGAGTTCGCGCGTTCCCTCGTCGCCGAGCTTGAGCCGTTCGACCGTGGCGGGTACGCGGGCCCCGTGGGCTGGATGGATGCGAACGGCGACGGCGAGTGGGCGATCGCGTTGAGGTGCGCCGAACTGCACGGGGATCACGCCACGTTGTACGCGGGCGCCGGGATCGTGGCGGACTCCGATCCGGCCGAGGAGGTCGAGGAGACCGATCGCAAGTTCCGCGCGTTCCTCGACTCCCTGCGCTGGGGGTAGGGCCCAAGGGTTCTTGCCCTCTGCCGGTGCGCGGTCCACGCTGGTGTTCGGCGACGGCGAGGGGGGCTCACGCTCATGGGATCACGCAGGGGCTCAAGCCTTGGGATGGCCCTCGCCCTTGGGTTGGCGCTGATCGCGGGCGGCTGCAGCTCGGGGCAGTCCCCTCCGGCGTCCGGCTCGACCACCGCTTCCTCCCCATCGGGTTCGACGGGCGCATCGGCCACGGAGCCAGCGTCCCCGACCGCCCCATCGAGGGCGGCGAGCTGGGCCCTCTTGCCCGCGGCGCCGATCGCCAGCGCGCTGCAGCAGACCGGTGTTTGGGACGGCCACGAGCTGCTGATCGCCGAACGTGTCCACGTTAACAAGGCTCCCTTCTGCAAGGACACCGCGGCGGCCTATCGCGCCGCGGATCGCACGTGGCGGAAGCTCTCGCCTCCCCAAGGGCCCGTGGGCTGTCTCGAGGGGGGCGACCGCTCGGTGTGGACCGGGCGGGAGATGCTGTTGTGGGGCCAGACGAACATGGCCTTCAATCCCGCCACCAACCGGTGGCGCAAGCTGCCCCCGCCACCGACGGGAGCGGGCGGACCCGCAGTTACCGTGTGGACGGGACGCCAGATGATCGGGTGGGGTGGCGGCTGCTGTGGGGGGGCCAGCGCCGACGGCGCGGCGTATGCTCCGGCGACGAACTCGTGGAAGATGCTTCCTGCCGCACCCCTCGCGGCTCGGCCGAATGCTGTCGGGGCGTGGACGGGGACCGAGATGATCGTGACCGGCGGTGAAACCGACCTGGGCCGCTTCTTCGCCGATGCCGCCGCGTACAACCCGGCCACACGCACCTGGCGAACGCTGCCGCCGATGCCCGCGTCGCGGACCGAAGCGACGGCCGTGTGGGACGGCACCGAGGTCCTGGTCATCGGTGGCTGGCACGTCGTCGGCGACCGGGATGTGTGGCTCGCACGCGGCGTGGCGTTCAACCCCACCTCCAACCGCTGGCGATGGCTTCCCCCCATGGCGTTCCCCCGGCAGGGGCATGTCGCCGTGTGGAGCGATCACCAGCTGCTGGTGTGGGGCGGAGCGGCATATGGTAGGCCGGGTGCCGGGAAGGTGCCGCCGCACGGCGAGGCCTACGACCCCGCGACGAACACGTGGTCGCCGCTGCCGGCTGCCCCCTTGCGCGGCCGGATCAACCCGATCGCCGTGTGGACGGGAGCCGCCATGCTCGTCTGGGGTGGTCAGTCACCGGGCTACCACCCGTTGGCCGACGGTGCCGGACTCACACCCGGCTCGGCGTGAGGTGGGGGAGTGCGTTACCGTCCGCCGCCGACGCCTATCGCAGGGCCGCGTAGCCGGGCTTGATCGCACCCTCGATCAACGCGAGCCGCTCGTCGAACGGCAGGAACGCGGATTTCATCGCGTTGAGCGTGACCCACTCGAGCTCGGACCAGCCCCACCCGAAGGCGTCGACGAGCTGCCGCATCTCCTGGGACATCGACGTGGCGCTCATCAGGCGGTTGTCCGTGTTGAGCGTCACCCGGAACCGCAGGCGCGAGAGAAGGCCGATCGGGTGCTCGGCGATCGAGGACGCCGCACCGGAGTGGAGGTTGGATGTGGGGCAGAGCTCGAGCGGCACCCGCTTGTCACGGATGAGGTCTGCGAGTCGGCCCAGCTGCGGACGGTCGCCGTCCCCGACGGCGATATCGTCGACGATCCGCACCCCGTGGCCGAGCCGTTCGGCGCCGCAGACCTGCACGGCCTCCCAGATGGACGGCAGACCGAACGCTTCGCCGGCGTGGATCGTGAGGTGGAAGTTCTCGCCCCTGACGTACTCGAAGGCGTCGAGGTGCCGGGTGGGGGGGTAGCCCGCCTCCGCGCCCGCGATGTCGAACCCACAGACCCCGCGGTCGCGCCATCGCACCGCGAGCTCTGCGATCTCCAGCGAGCGCGCGGCCGTCCGCATCGCCGTCAGCAAGGTGCGAACACGGATGCCGCGGCCCTCACTCCCAGCTCGGAACCCATCCTGCACCGCTTCCACGACGTCGTCGAGCCCGAGGCCACCTTCCAGGTGAAGCTCGGGCGCGAACCTGACCTCCGCATAGACGACCCCGTCGGCGGCGAGGTCCTCCGCGCACTCGAGCGCGACGCGGCTGAGTGCCCGACGCGACTGCATGACGCCGACGGTGTGGGCGAAGGTCTCGAGGTACAGAACGAGATCCTTGCGGCCGGCGCCCCGGGTCATCCAGGCTGCGAGCTCGTCGGCGTCACGGGTCGGGAGTGCGCGGTAGCCGTCCAGCTCCGCGAGCTCGACGATCGTGTGGGGCCGCAGACCGCCGTCCAGGTGGTCGTGAAGCACGACCTTGGGGGCGCGACGGATGGCCTCGGGGTTGGGCGGGGACGCCTGGCTCACGACCGGCATCATCGCAGCCGTGTCCGGCAGCGTGACGTTGCTTCTAGTGGAGGCGCTCTCGCTCGAGCCTGGCGAGCTCTTGGAGACGCGCCCGGATGGCGTCGTCATCGGGATGATCTGCGAGCCAGTAGCGGGCTGCCGACCACGCGGAGGCGATGTCGTTCGGCGAGGAGGCCGTTGCGATCTGGGTGAGGAGTTCGGTTCGTTCCATGTTCTTCGATTGTTACCTCATCGAGGGCCGGTTTCCTTGGAACCGGGCGCTGCTTCACACGCTCTTCATAAGGTCGGCCCCACAACCGCACATCTGAAGTCGATCGAGCCGTTGCACCCGATCTCAGGTATGCGCGGCGCCGGGTCATCCGCTGGCACGCTCCCGATCCACGAGGACCCGGCGCAGGATCTTGCCGCTGAGGGAGCGCGGGATCTCCTCGATGAACTCCACCCGCCGCACCTTCTTGTAGCTGGGGACGTGCTCGGAGACGTAGGACATCAGCTCGCCCTGCGTCACATCCACACCCGGCGCCTTCACCACGAACGCCTTCGGCACCTCTCCGGCCCTCGGGTCGGAGGCGGGGATCACTGCGACGTCGGCGACCGCGGGATGGCGCAGCAGCAGGGCCTCCAGCTCGGCGGGCGGCACCTGGAACCCCCGGTACTTGATCAGCTCCTTCAGCCGGTCCACGACGTAGAGGTAGCCGTCCTCGCAGTGGCCGATGTCCCCGGTGCGCAGCCACCCGTCCTCGCGGAAGATCCATGCGTTCGCCTCGGCGTCGTCCAGGTACCCCTTCATGACCTGTGGGCCCCGGGCCCAGATCTCGCCGTCCTCACCCGGGCCCGGCTCGTCGGCATCTTCTTGGAGGGGCGCAACCCGGATCTCGGTGTTGGGCAGGATCAAGCCGGCGGAGTCGGGCCGGCCCCGCGCGAGATCCCGCACCGGAGCCGACAGCACCGGTGAGGTCTCGGTGAGCCCGTACCCCTGCAACACGCTGCACCCCAGGCGCTCGGCCGCCACCTGTCCGACCGCGGCGTCGAGCGGCGCCGCCCCACTCATGATGTGGGCGAGCGCCGAGAGGTCGAAGCGGTCGACGTCGGGATGTTTCGCCAGCGCCACGACGATCGGCGGCACGAGGCACGCGAAGGTGACCTCGTGGTCCTGCATCAGCCGCAGGAAGCCGTCGAGCTCGAACCGTGGCATCGTGACGACGGTGGCGCCGCGCCACAACGCGAGGTTCACGAGCACCGTCAGGCCGTAGATGTGGAAGAACGGCAGGACGCCGATCATCGTGTCGGTCTCGCGGATGTCGATCGCGGCGCTCGCCTGCACCACGTTGGCCACCAGGTTGCGGTGCGTGAGCTGCACCACCTTCGGGAAGCCGGTGGTGCCCGACGACATCGGCATGGCCACCACCGCCTCGGCCGGATCCTGCGCGACGGACCGAGCCTGCGCGGGATCGCCCAGCAGGTCCCGCAACGGCGACGTTCCCTCGTGCGCCTCGCCCAAGACGAAGACCTCCTCGACATCGGCCGCGTGGGCCCCCGGGAGGGCACGGTCGAGGAACGGTTGCACGGTGAGCAGGAACCGGGCACCCGTCGCACGCAGCTGTTCGGCCGCCTCTTCTGCCGATGCGAGCGAGTTGATCGTGGTCACAGCGCCCCCGGCCATCGCGACACCGTGGAACACCGCGGCGTACTCCGGAACGTTCGGCGAGAAGATCGCGAAGACGTTGCCTCGCCCGAAGCCCCGAGCCGCCAGGCCGGAGGCGACGGCGCGGACGGTCCCGATGAGCTGGGCGTAGGTGAGCGTTCTCCCGGTGGGTCCGTCGATCAACGCCGGCTTGTCGCCCCGCTCGGCTGCGTGTTCGAAGACGAGCTCGGGCACCGATAGCCGGGGCACCTCGATCGGCGGGAACGTGCTCGTGAAGATCATGCGTGCACCTCCTCCGCGAGCGAACGCTAGCCCAAGTCGGCGGGCCTCGTGCGGGTTCAGCCGCGGGCGTGCTCGTGCCAGTCGGTGCCGAGGTCCAGGACGAGCGGATCGGGCGGGCGCGTAAAGCCCTTTCGTTCGTAGAACGCCTGGGCTCGCTCGCTCGGCCAGGCGAAGATGAGGGAGAACCCCTGCTCTTTGCACCGATCCACGACCGCTTCGAGCAGCCGGGCGCCGAGGCCGGCGTCGCGATGGCCGGGCTCGACGTACACGTTCGTGAGGTAGGCGAGCGGGGCGGCGGAGCCCCGGCCCGGCTGGGGGACGCGCGGGACGCGATGCACCCACATCGCGCCGACCACCCGCTCCCCGTCGTGGGCGACCATCACGCGCCAGGACTCCGATCGCAGCGCTTCCTCGGCGAAGGCACCGAACCGTGCGGCATAGTCCTGGAAGGACTCACCCGTGACGGGATGGCCCTCGTCGTAGAGCTTCCAACGCAGGCGGGCGAGCTGGGGGAGGTCCTCGAGACGCGCCGTTCTCAGCTCCATCGGAACCTCCCCCCGCGCCGGGGCGTGTCCCCGGCCGCGCCAGCCTACGGCTGGGCGAGCTTCGCCAGGGCCGCGTCGACGGCGGCTTGGATCTGGACGCGCTGAGCGCGGCTTCGTTCCGGATCGATCGTCACCTCAACGACCTGCACACCGTCGCGCGCCATCGCGTGCTCGAGCGCGGGCGCGAAGGCCCAGGCCTCTTCGACCCGGGCGTGGCCCGCGCCGGCCGCCACGCAGAGCGCGCCGAGGTCAACGTCGTGGGGCGTGGTGAACAGGGCCGTGAGCTCCTCTGGGGGCAACGCCCGCTGGCCCAGCGAGGCGAAGATCTGGCCGCCACCGTTGTTCGGCACCACGACGGTGAGGTTCGGCCCGCGCCGGCCGCCCCACAGCAACGCGCCCGCGTCGTACAGGAGGCTCAGGTCGCCCAGCAGCGCGACCGTGGGCCCTCGACCGCTCGCCGCGATCCCCATCGCCGTGGAGAACAAGCCGTCGATGCCGCTGGCGCCCCGGTTCGCGAGGACGCGAAGGCCGGTTCGGGGCGCCATCGCGAAGTCGAGGTCGCGGATGGGGAGCGAGTTCCCGACGAACAAGGTTCCCCCACCCGGCACGGCGGAGGCCACGTCACGCGCCACCTGGAGCTCGGTCGGAGCCTCCGAACGATCCAGATGGTCGTCGATCACGCGCCGAGCCAGCGTGTCGGCGAGGCGCCAGTCGTCGAGCCAACCAGGTGGGGCCGACTCCACCTGCGCGATCGCCAATCCGCCGGGGTCGGCGTGGATCCGGAGCGTCGCCCGGCCGTCGGGGTCCGGATCCGGATGGAGGGCGTCGACCACGATCAACCGTTCCGCGTGCTCGATGAGGGACCGCGTGGCCCGCGTCGTCGGTGCGCCTCCGAGCTGGACCACGACCTGGGGTCGGTGGGCCTCGACCCAGCCGGTGCTTCCCGCGAGAGCCTGGCCGGCCGTGAGCGCGCGCCCGGGAACCCGGGCCTGCGAGGTGGGTTCCGCGGCGACCGGCCATCCCAAGCGGAGAAGGGCCGTCTCCGGGCCGGCGCCGATCCCCGCCTCACCACCCAGCAGGAGCACGCCGCGGGCGCCGGAGATCGCGATCGCCAGGGCTTCCTCGTCCTCCTCGCTGGGGGACGGTGGCAGCGAGCGACGGCGCCCGTTCGTGTCCGAAGGCGCGATCCGCACGGGATCGCCCGCCGGTACGAGTGGTTCGTCGAACGGGACGTTGATCTGGACGGGACCGCCCTGGCGGACCGATGCTGCCAGCGCGTGGGCCACGAGCTCGCGGATGCGGGCGACCGGCACCGGCTCCGTGGGTAGGGGGAGTTCCGCGTAAGCGCGCGCGAAGCGGCCGAACAGCTCCACCTGATCGATCGTCTGGTTCGCACCCGTGCCGCGCAGGCGTGGGGGGCGATCGGCGGTCAACAGCAGCAGCGGGATCCGCGATTGGAACGCCTCAACGACGGCGGGGAAGAGCTCCGCCGCAGCCGTCCCGCTCGTGCATGCCACGGCGACGGGGGCGTCGAGCGACTTCGCGAGCCCGAGCGCGAAGAACGCGCTCGAGCGTTCGTCGAGGTGAACGTGGACGGTCAACCGGTCGTCGCGCGCGCAGGCGAGGGCCAGCGGGGTCGATCGTGAGCCGGGGGAGATGCAGGCGTGCGAGACGCCCGCCTCCACGAGCGAGTCCAGGAGCGTCTGGGCACACGCTAGGGCGACGTCGCCGAGGCCCATCAGCCAACCAGGTGGGCGGGGATGACCTGTTGCGCGTGCCACAGGACAAGCCCCAACGCCATCAGCAGCCCGCACGCGGCGTGAGTCGCCGCCGTCCCCGTGAGGACGGGGATCAGCTCCCGCCCGCGCGCGGCACCCACCAGCTCCATCGGGCGGATCGCCGGCACCCAGGCCAGTAGCCCGAACAGCGCCCACTGCGTGATCCCGAACCGCTCGTTCACGATGAACACGCACACGCCTAGGACGATCGTCGCGAAGGCGCTCACGATACACATCCGATAGAGCACGCGCGTGCGGTGATCCCCGAGGCGCACCGCGAGCGTGCGCTTCCCGGAGGCCTCGTCGGTGGGGATGTCGCGCAGGTTGTTGGCGACCAGGATCGCCACCGCCAGGATGCCCATGACCGAGCCGCCCCACCAGGCCGCGGCCGGCACCGACTCGATCTGGACATACGCGCTTCCGCACGTCGCCATGAGGCCGAAGAACACGAACACCATCAGCTCGCCGAGCCCGAGGCCCGCATAGGGCCGAGGGCCTCCGGAGTAGAGGAGCGACGCCGCGAGCGCGAGCGCCCCGACGAACAGGATCAGGACCGGGGTGGTGGCGAGCGCGAGCGCGAGTCCCGCCACCGCGGCGATGCCGAGGCAGACCAGGGCGGCCGCCAGTACCGACCTCGGGCTCGCGGCACCCGATTGCGTGAGGCGCGGTGGGCCTGCGCGTTCGTGGGTGTCGACGCCACGGACGCCGTCGAAGTAGTCGTTCGCGAAGTTCACGCCGATCTGCAGGCCGCCGCCGACGAGCAGCGCCGCCCCGAAGCGCCACCAGATCACGTGGCCGGCGGCCGCCGTGCCCACGAAGACGGGGACCAGGCCCGCGGTGAGCGTCCGGGGTCGCGCCCCGGCCAACCAGATTCCCGGGGAGCTCACGGGCGCTTCGGGAAGCGCGAGAAGTCGGGCGGGCGCCGGCCGACATAAGCGTCGCGGCCTTCCTGCGCCTCTTCGGACATGTAGTAGAGAAGCGTGGCATCGCCCGCGAGTTGCTGCACGCCGGCGAGGCCGTCGGTGCCCGCGTTCGCGCCTGCCTTCAACAGGCGAAGGGCGAGCGGCGACTCGGCGAGCATCTCGCGGCACCAGCGCACGGTCTCGACCTCGAGGTCGGCGAGCGGGACGACGGCGTTCACGAGCCCCCAGGCGAGCGCGGTGGGGGCGTCGTACTGGCGGCAGAGGAACCACACTTCCTTCGCGCGTTTCTCCCCGATCTGGCGTGCCAGGAGGTTGATGCCGTAGCCCGCGTCGAACGAGCCTACCCGCGGGCCGGTTTGCCCGAACCGGGCGTTGTCCGCGGCGATCGTGAGGTCGCAGCACAGGTGCAGGACGTGGCCACCACCGATGGCGTAGCCGGCCACCATCGCGACCACGGGCTTCGGTAGGCGCCGGATCTGGACCTGGAGATCGAGGACGTTCAGCCGGCTGATGCCCTGCTCGTCGACGTACCCCTCGTCGCCCCGGGTCCGTTGATCTCCGCCGCTGCAGAAGGCCAGTGGCCCATCCCCGGTGAGGATCACCACGCCCACATCGGGGTCATCTCGGGCCGCTTCGAACGCGTGGATCATCTCGCGGACGGTGCGCGGTCGGAAGGCGTTGCGCACCTCGGGCCGCGCGATCGTGATCTTCGCGATGCCCTCGGCGATCTCGAGGCGGATGTCCGTGTAGTCGCCCGAGGCCTTCCATGCCACGGCGGGTGCGATGCTGCCGGCGGTCTCGTCCATGTGAGCGTTCACTCCGAGAGCGTTGACTCGAACGGTTCGCCCCTAGCCTAACGCCATCGAGGATCGCCGAAGGCGGATCGTCTGAGCGACGACGCGATCAGTGGCCGCCGCACGCGCACGCGCCGCCGCAGGCACAACCGCCGGCGGCGGGCGAAGCGGCGCCGGCGTCGCCCGACGTGGCGAACAGCGAGAACTGCCGGCGCACCCGGTCGCTGCCGCAGTCGGGGCACGCGATCGCCGTGTCGACGGAGGCGGTCATCGAGCGGCGCTCCTCGAAGGGGTGCTCGCAGGACAGGCACAGGTACTCGTAGGTCGCCATATCGGCTCCAAGGATACGCATCGGGACGCCGGAGCGCGCGTAGCCTGTCCTGGCATGCGGGTGCCCGAGCATCGATCGGCAGGCAGGGGCGAGCTGGTGGCGATCGACCTGCCCCCCGGCGAGGATTGGGTGGAGGTCGTGGGCGACCTCTGGTGGCGCGGCGTTGCCTTCCTGCCGCTCGATACGCGCCTGGGATCCTCGGAGCGGCGTTCGCTGGTCGACCGCGCGCAGCCCACCTGCGTGATCGACCGGTTGGGTGAGACCGCCTACGCGGGGGCGCCGGTCGATGAAGCCGTCGCGGTGGTGATGCCCACCTCCGGGACCGCGGGAGCGCCACGTCTGGTGGAGCTGAGCCGGCGCGCCGTCGAGGCGGCGGTCTCGGCCTCCGCGGCGGCGTTGGGCGCCGACGACAGGGTTCCATGGATCGTGTGCCTCACGCCCGCGCACATCGGTGGTCTCCTGGTCCTGCTGCGTGGCGCGGTCCTGGGTGCGCCGGTGATCGTGCACGAGAGGTTCGAACCGGAGCGGATCGTGCAGGCCTGCGCGGAGGGGGGCGCGTTCGTGTCGTTGGTGCCGGCGATGGTGATGCGGATCGTCGCGACCGGAGGGCCGCTGGAGGGCCTCACGATGCTCGTGGGCGCCGCGGCGCTCGACCCCCTCGTGGCCGAGCGCGCTCGCGAGCTCGGCGCGAGGGTCGTGACCACGTACGGCATGAGCGAGACGTGCGGAGGGGTCGTCTACGACGGCTGGCCGTTGCACGGAACGCAGGTCCGGGTCGGCGAAGAGGCCGATGTGGAGCTGCGCGGCCCGACCCTGATGGAGGGTTACCGTGGCGACCCGACGGCCACCGGCGCCGCGTTCACGACGGACGGATGGCTGCGCACCGGAGATCTCGGGCGCCTCCTCGAGGACGGACGGCTCGCCGTAGACGGCCGCGCCGACGATCTGATCCGCACCGGCGGCGAGAAGGTCTGGCCGGAGGAAGTGGAACGGGTGCTCCGGGAGCATCCCAAGGTCCGCGACGTGGCCGTCGGTGCGACACCTCACCCGATTTGGGGACAACAGGTGGTCGCACGGGTCGTTCCCGCTACGATCGATGACCCGCCGGCCCTCGACGAGCTGCGGGAGTGGGTCTCCGAGCGCCTCGTGCGGTTCAAGGCACCCCGGGAGCTCGTCCTCGTCCCCGAGATCGAGCGCACCGCCAGCGGCAAGGTGAGACGCGCACCGAACGGCGGATCCTTCATCTGATCGTTCGGCCGGGCAGGCGAACCCATCGGGTCGCCCGTCCGTAGTACGTAGGTCGAGTGGCTCCTAGTCGCTCGTTAGGGGAGGGGTTGGCATGCTCAAACGAACGATCTCGTTGGTGTCGGTTGCATCGCTGCTGGCGTTCCTGGGGCTCGGTGGCTCCGCGGCAGGCGCACGGACCTCGCACGCCGGCGCGATGCACGCGAACAGGTACAACTTGACGAAACTCGTCTCGGACCAAGCGGGCAAGGCCGCACTCCGCGACAAGGATCTCGTGAACGCGTGGGGTCTCGTCTCCGGCCCCACCACCCCGTGGTGGGTGGCGAACAACGGCTCCCAGACCTCCACGCTCTATGACGGGACAGGCGCGAAGATCCCGTTGACCGTCCAGGTGCCCGGAGATCCGACCGGCGCCGCGTTCAACGGCGGCTCGGACTTCGTCGTGAGCCACAACGGCACTTCGGCCCCGGCGTTGTTCCTGTTCGACGGTGAGGGCGGGATGATCCGCGGTTGGAGCCCCACCATCGCCCCGATCACCAGGGCGCGTACCGTCGTCAACCGGTCCGGTCGAGGGTCGTCCTTCAAGGGACTCGCGATCGATTCCACAAAGCACGGGGACTTCCTCTACGCCACCGATTTCCACAACAACCAGGTGGATGTGTTCAACGGCATGTTCCACCAGGTGCATTGGTCGGGCGCCTTCAAGGACCCGAGCCTGCCCAAGCGGTACGCGCCGTTCGGGATCCAGCAGATCGGCGGACGGATCTTCGTGACCTTCGGCAAGCAGGACTCGGTGGCCGGGGACGAGCTCCATGGGGCCGGTCTCGGTTTCGTGGACGAGTTCAACGCCCATGGGAAGATGCTCGCGCGCGTCGCCAGCCGTGGCGCCCTGAACGCGCCGTGGGGCCTCGCACGGGCGCCCTCGAACTTCGGGCGCTTCAGCGGCGATCTGCTGGTGGGCAACTTCGGCAACGGGCGGATCAACGCCTACGCGTGGGAGCACGGCCACTGGATGCGCGAGGGCGCGCTGCGCATGGCCAACGGCCGCCCGATCGCCATCGACGGCCTGTGGGCGATCGAGTTCGGCAACGGCGGCGCCGCCGGTCCGACGAACTCGCTGTTCTTCACGGCCGGCCCGGACGACGAGTCGCACGGCCTGTTCGGGAAGATCGAGGCCAGCTAGACGACACGACCACCGCCCCGGGTTGCACCGCGACCGTGACCGACCCCGTTGAGGTTCGCGGTCAATCCGGGGCGGCAAGCCCCTCGATCTCCTGGCCTGCGGTGAATCGCCGCCGCGCGCCGGCGGCGATCACGCTGACCGATCCCGCTCCGAGCGCGCGCCAGCGACGATCCGCGAACACGGCGGCGGTTCGTTCC
This sequence comes from uncultured Actinomycetes bacterium, assembly GCA_963850315.1. Taxonomy (GTDB): domain Bacteria; phylum Actinomycetota; class UBA4738; order UBA4738; family HRBIN12; genus JAOUEA01. Next base: position 208,666 of record CAWKKN010000006.1, on the reverse strand, counting down.
TCGAGCCCCAGCAGCACGTGGCCGGGCGGCGGCTCGCGTCGGGATCTCGTGAAATGCGGGACCACCGTGACTCCGGGCAGGAGCCCGAGCGCGTCCGTCATCGCCATCGCACCGGCGGAGGACCCGGCGAGGGCCGCGCCGCCACGCCACGCCTCTGTCACGGCGTCCCAAAGGGGTGAACCGGCGAGGATCTTCGCTACGAGCCGGGGGTCACCGCCTACCAGGTAGAAGAACCGGCCCACCCGCGCGAGGGCCACGTTCGCTTTCGAGTGTGCGTCGTCCTCCCGCACGGCAGGGAGCTCCCCCACCTCCAGGCCGAGCGAACCGAACCAACGGCGGGCGTTCGCCACCGCGAGGTCGGGGCGCTGGCGCCCCGCGGCCGTTGCCAGGACATAGGCGGGGCCGCCGTCCGCGGCCTCCACCAAGAGCCGGTCCTGCGGCTCGTTCCCGGGGTGCAGCTCGTCCCCGCCGACGAGCGCGAGCGGGCCGGCCACGGCGGTCCCTACCCGCCCTCGCCGAGGACCTCGCGCGCGACGGCTTCGGCTTCCTCCAGCTTCGCGCGATCGACGAAGAGCTCCACCCCTCGCTGCCAGATCTGACTGAGATACCCGGGCTCCTTCGACCACCACACGATGCCGCGGACATCGAGCCCCGTGCCGATCCGGGCGGCGTGCTCGGCTGTGAACTGACCGAGATGGATCGTATGGACATCCGCTGGAACGTTTGCCATGCCGGGCATGGTCCGAATGCTACGGGAACGAGAACGGGGGAGGCAGATGCCTCCCCCGTCTCACGTTGCGTTGTCTCCTGAAAGCCCTAGGAGACGGCCTTGACGTTCGAGGCCTGGGGACCCTTTTGCCCCTGGGTCACATCGAACTCGACGCGCTGACCCTCGGCGAGCTCACGGTAGCCTTCGCCGACGATGGCGCTGAAGTGCACGAATACATCCGCGCTGCCGTCTTCTGGGGTGATGAACCCGAAGCCCTTCTCAGCGCTGAACCACTTCACCGAACCGGTCGTCATGTGCGTTCCCTCCTTCCCTCGCCACTCGGGGCCTTGTGGCTGCCCGTCGGGCGGGCGGCGTCTTCGCCGCGTGAGGGAACTGCTCGAAGCGAACCGCGATCGGTGCCCTCGCCCACGAGGATACCGTATCTGCCCCCTCCGCCGCCGCGCGCTCGCCTCGTCGAGACGTTGCCGGGGCGAGGTAGGCTGGCTCTCTTAAGCGAGAGGTGTGATGCATGCCTGAGAGCGTCGGGAAACGTCAGCGGCGGGATGCGAAGGCGAAGAAGGCCGCGACGCGGGAAGAGCGGCGTGTCGCACGCAATCAGCGACGCGAGGATCGCGCCGCTGGCCTCATCGAGCCGGGGACGCCGATCGAGGAGTCCGAAGACCTCTCCTACCTTGATGTGGCGCCGCTCGACGCTGCCGATCCGGGGCCCGAGACCCAGCGATAGTGCCGGCGGGTGCCGGTCTACCGGTGCCCGGGGCGATCGGAGGGCATCTGGCTGCGCAACTTGTAGTAGGCGCGCGCCACGAGGGAGTCGGCGTCGTCGGCGTCGGGGTCCGCGATCACCTTCTTGAGCCAGAGCTTGACCTCGTCGATCTCTTCGGACACCGCGCTCGACGTCGACGCCCGCACGAGGCGCTTGCTCTTCACCAGCGTGCCGAGCAGCTTCGCCGCCTGGCTCAGGTCCCCGGCCTCCACCGATCGGAGGGCTTCCTGCACCCGCTCCACGTTCACCTGGTTCCCCCGTTCGTCCGTGCCCGAGCATGGCGCCTCTGACGTTCTCTACCCCTAGCATGGACCATCGAGCGACCCGCGCGACGACGGCCCGCGAAGACGGCCCGAGTCGGTGCGCCTAGGCAGGCCCGAAGCGCTCGGTGAAGGTGCGTCCGGCGAGCATCACGTCTTCGGGCGTCGAGCCGGCCGGCATGTTGAAGATGAGCCCGTCGAGACCGACGTCGAAGAAGGCCTGGGCCATGTCGCCGACGCCGTCGGGATCCCCCCAGATGAGCCGCGCTGGAAGGGTGGCTTCCTCGACGCCGCCCTGCGCCATCCATGCGGCGCGGCGGCGCTCGGCCTCGTCTTTCGTGGGCGCGATGATGAGTGTGCTGAGACGCGTCTTCACGATGTCCCCCGGGTCGCGTCCGATCGCCTCGCAGTGGGAGGCCAGCACGTCCAGCTTCTGCTTGATCATCTGCTGGTCGCCGAACCCGTTCCACATGTCCGCGTACTGCGCGACCAACCGAAGCGTCTTGCGCTCGCCGCCGCCGCCGATCAGGATCTTCGGCCCGCCGGGCTGCACCGGCTGTGGGATGTTGAGCGCGCCGTCCACATGATGCACGTTCCCCCGGAACGTCGTCTCGGGTTGGGTGAACATGGAGCGGCAGATCTGAAGCGCGTCCTCGAGCCGCTCGAACCGCTCGGAGACCGTCGGCCAGTCGTAGCCGTAGGCGCGGGACTCCTCCTCGTTCCATGCGGCGCCGATCCCCAGGATCGCGCGGCCGGACGACACGATGTCGAGTGTGGTGACGACCTTCGCGAGGAACGCCGGATTGCGATAGGTGACGCCGGTAACCATCGCCCCCAGCTTCACCCGTGAGGTGCGCCCGGCCAGGGCGGCGAGCGTCGTGTACGCCTCCAGCATCGGCTCCGTCACGGGCCCGACGTTCTGGATCTGGTGGTAGTGGTCCATCACCCAGAAGGAGTCGAAGCCCGACATCTCCGCGGCCTGCGCGATCTCCGTGATGCGGTCGAAGAGTCGGTCGTCGGGGAGGTCGGGGAACGTGAAGCTGGGAAGTTGCAGGCCGAAACGGGTCATATCGCTCCTCGTGGGTCGGCGGTATCGACCCTGCGAGTCTACGTTCGACCTATCGGAAGGCGGGGCTCAAGCAGCGAGGCCGAAGGCCGAGCGAAGGCCGAGCGTAGCCCCCCAACGAACAAGAAAGAGCCCGAGTCCGGGAGGGGTGGACTCGGGCTCTTCGTTCATGCGGCGCCGCCGAGGGGGTGGCAGCTCCGCGTGTCTAGCCAAGGCTTCGGCCTGAAGGAGCCCGAGTCTGCATACCCGCCTTCGGGTAAGTCTGTTCAGACGTTGATGGCGCCGTACTTGACAGCGAAGGCGACGGCTTCGAGCTTCGAATGAACACGAAGCTTGCCCAGGATGTTGCGGACGTGGGTCTGCACCGTCTGCGGGCTGATGAAGAGCTTCGCGGCGATGCCGTCGTTACGCATGCCCTGGGCGAGCAGCTGCAGGATCTCGCGCTCGCGCTCGGTGAGATCGTCCAACAGCATCTGTGCGTCGCGTTCGGCTGCGCGTTCGCGCGCCACTTGCGCCAGCAGACGGGTCAACGTGGCGGGGTCGATCAGGACCTCGCCCTCCGCCGCGGCCTTCGCGGCCGACAGCAGCTCCTCTGCGGCCTCGTCCTTGCCCAGGAACCCGCTGGCTCCCGCCTCGACGGCCTCGACCAGAAGCCGGTCCTCGTCGTGGGCGGTCATGATGACGACCTTCGTGGACGGGGAGACCTCTTTGATCTGGCGTGTGGCTTCGATCCCCGACATCCCGCCCTTGAAGACGATATCCATCAGCACGACGTCGGGCAGGTGTTCGGTGGTGAGCGCGATCGCGGTCTCGGGGTCGTGAACCGCGGGAGCGACCATCTTCAGGGTGTCGTCGAGACCCACGACCATCGTGAGTGCGTCCGTGAGGATCTTGTGGTCGTCGCAGATCAGCAGCGTGACCCGTCCGTCCTCGTTGGTCACCGTCATTACCCCTCTTCAAACCGTTGGGGCGTCGTCCGACCCGGCCGCATCCACCAGGGCCGGGAGCCGTACCCGAAGGATGGTACCGCCCTCGCGTCCCCCCTCAACGGATATCTCTCCCGAGTGTTCGGCAACGATGGCCCGGCAGATGAACAGGCCCAGGCCGGTTCCCGGCATCTCCTGGTAGCCGGGAGGGCGCCAATTCGGGAATCGTGTGAAGACGTGCTCGCGCTGCTCGGGCGGGATCCCGGGGCCCTGGTCGATCACTTCCACCTCGGCGTGTGCGCCGTCTCTGCGCACGACCAGTTGGATCGGGCTTTCGGGCGGGGAGAAGGTGGCGGCGTTCTCCAGCAGCTGTCGAAGTACCTCCACCAACCGGCCGCGGTCGGCCCGGACCCAGACGGACGCATCCGTGAAGCCGACGACGGGATGATCGCCCAGCTCGGCTGCGTCCTTGGCCACCAGTGCGATCTGCGCGAGATCGGTGGTGCCCATGTGGTAGGGGATCGAGCCTGCGTCCACCTTCAACGCAAGGGACATCTGATCCACCGTGCTCATCAACCGCCGGGACTCCTGCTCGATCATCCCCAGGAACTCCCGGCGCTCGTCGTCGGACAACCGATCGTAGTGGGTGAGGGATGTCGTGGCGATCCCGCGCACGGTCGCAGCCGGCCCGCGCACCTCGTGCGCGATCATCGAGGCGATCTCGGCCCGCCCGCCCAGCACTTCCTCGGCACGATCGGTGACGCGCCGCATCCGGGTCGTCTCCGAGCGTTCCTGGGCGACGATCGCGCCGAACAGCAGCGCGGCACTCGCCGTCGGGAGCAGCCACGTCCAACCGAGCATCGCGTTCCACGGGCGCGAGGCGATGGCGAAGGCCCCGGCGAGCAGCGTGCCGGCCACGCTCAGGCTCCCCAGGAGCATCGCCGCCCCGGCGACGGCGTTGGCCGTACCCCCCACGCGCCAGCCGCGGAGGCCCGCCGCCCCCAGCGCGGCGACCGCCGCGAGTCCGAGGATCCGCAATCCCGCCCCGACGTGCATGAACACTCCGGCAGGGAGCGCGTTCACGGTGATCGGGGGCGCCCACGCAGCGATGGCGAGGTCTGCGGCCACCAGCACCGCCAGCCCGGCGGCACACGCGCGGACCGCGTTGACGGGCGGTCGTCCACGGCGATCCCGCCAGGGCCAACGTAGGAAGAAGCATCCGCCGGCCACCAGCCACCCAACCGTGATCGAGTACAGCGGATCGGCGAGTCCACGGGTCGACACCCCGCCGCCGTAGACGACCAGCCCGCTCCGGGGCCCGAAGCCGCCGAACAGGAGCAGTTGCACGGCCATAGCTCCTGCCCCCAAGCCGGTGTAAAGGAGGCGGGGGTCGCGAGATCCTCGGTAGCCGGCGGCGGAGAGTCCGGCTGCAGCGGCGAACAACGCGGCGGCGACGCCCAGGTAGCCGGCGGACAGGCTGACGTCCAAGCCGACCCTCCCGAGAGGGACGCGCAGGCCGTGCACGCCCAGCGCCGCGGCCGCGATCGCGAGGATCGCCGTGAGCGCGGGCCACAACCACGGACGGGAGGTCACGAGCCCGAGTTTAGGGTCGGCCCGACGCCCTCCGAGGGATTTCGCGCCGGCGGGCCGCGCCTACGAGTAGCTGTGGTCCGTGTCCGGGAACGTGCCCGCCTCGACGTCGCGCTGGAACGCCCCGACGGCCTCGGTCATGACGCGGCGCAGGTCCGCGTAGGGACGCACGAACTTGGGAGGCTTCTCGGTGATACCGAGCAGATCGTGGATCACCAGGACCTGGGCGTCGCAGCCCGGCCCGGCGCCGATCCCGATCGTGGGGATGTGCAGGGACCGCGTGATCTCGGCCCCGAGCTCGGCCGGCATCGCCTCCAGCACGACCGCGAACGCCCCCGCCTTCTCGAGCTGATGGGCCTGCTCCAGCAGGCGCTGCGCGGCCTCTCCCCGCCCCTGCACCCGATAGCCCCCCAGCGCGTTCACGGACTGGGGGGTGAGGCCGACATGCGCCATCACGGGGATCCCGATCTCCACGAGCCGATGGACGAGGTCGAGCTGGGGTCCCTCGAGCTTCACGGCGTGCGCGCCACCCTCCTTGATCAGCCGGCCGGCGTTTCGCACCCCGTCCTGCGTCGAGGTCTGGAACGACATGAAGGGCATGTCGCCGACGACCATCGCGCGTTCGACGCCGCGCACCACGGCCTTCACATGGTGCACGATCTCATCCATCGTCACGGGCAGCTCGTTGGGATATCCCAAGACGTTGCGGCCCACGGAGTCCCCGACCAACAGGACCGGGATCCCGGCGCGGTCGAGGATCTGGGCGGTGGGGAAGTCGTAGGCCGTCAACATGGAGAAACGCCTGCCCTCGGCCTTCCACGATGCGAGGTCGTGGATCGAAACGGTCATCGCTCGCGCCTCCTCCTGCAAGTGCACGGCCTGTTCGTCCTGCGATCAGTCTACCCACCGACCGGCGGGTCCGATACGACCCGAACGGACCACAGGAGCGCGAGATGCCGGCGGTATCCTGGGTCCAGGCGTGAAGGTCATCGGCATCAAGGACGTGGCGCGTGCGGCGGGGGTGTCCACCACCACCGTTTCGCACGCCCTCTCCGGTAAGGGGCGCCTGCCCGACGAGACGCGGGTCAGGGTGCGTCGTATCGCCGACGAGCTCGGATACCGGCCGAACGCGATCGCGAGGAGTCTCGCGGAGGGCCGCACCGGCGTGATCGGATCCGCCTTCTCGGTCGACGTCCGGTCCGGAGGCTACGCCGAGATCGCGTGGTACGGCGCGGTGCTGAATGCCGCCGCTGAGCGCGCGAAACGCCTCGGGTATGCCCTCGTGTTCCTGCCGCACGCGGAAGGTTCCGACATGTGGGCCAAGCTGCCCCTGGACGGCAGCATCATCATCGAGCCCATACAGGACGACCCACACCTCGCCGCCCTGCGCGAACGCCACCTGCCCTGGGTGTCTGTGGGCAGGCCCTTCGACGGCGAGGGCTGGTTCGTCGACAACGACAACGAGATCCTCGTGCGTGGCGTCTTCGATCACCTGCGCGCCGGAGGCGCACGGCGCACCGCCCTGCTGACCGTGGAATGGCCGAGCGCGTGGCACCGGGAGTCGATCGAGTCCTACCGCGAGTGGTGCTCCTCGCGGGGAGGGACGGCGACCGTGGTGGTCGCACCAAGGGAGGGGCACGAGCGCGCGATCGCGGATCTGCTTGACCGTCCCGAGCGTCCGGACGGCGTGTTCTGCCTGTTCGAGGGGCTGACGCTGGAGCTGTTGCAAGCCGCGGGCGATCGTGGGATCCGGATCCCACAGGACCTGCTCGTCGTGGCCGCCGGCGATGTCGGCGTGAGCGCCCATACCGATCCACCGCTCACGACGGTCGACTACGATGCCGAGGCGCTCGGCGCGGCCGCCGTCGAGCTGCTGACCGACCAGCTCGAAGGGATCCACGCTCGCGGACACACCAGGTTCCTGCCGACCCGACTGATCGCGCGCCGATCGAGCAGCGGCCTCTCCCCTTAGACCTCCGACGCAGGCCGAGGCGTCTGCCCGATCGGCGTGTCAGCCCCGCGTGCTAGCGTCATGTACGTTCTTAGTACACTGCTGGGCGACCCTCATCCCTTCTGCTCCCCCTCTCGTTGGGGGGGCCGTCCAGTCCGAAGGAGGTGGCTGCTTGAGGGAGTACGAGATCATGCTCATCCTGCCGGCCGACGCCGACGAGTCTGTCGTGTCCGCTGCGGTCGATCGCATCACCAAGGTCGTTTCGGTTCACGGCGGCGACGTCGGCAGCATCGATCGCTGGGGCCGACGGCGCTTCGCCTACGAGTTGAACCACCTCACTGAGGGCTACTACCTGGTGGTCAACTTCAAGGCCGAGGCCGACACCCAGGCCGAGCTGGAGCGCGTCTTGAACCTGGCCGATGAGGTCATCCGGCACAAGGTGTTGGTCCTGCCCGCGAAGCGAGCCACCATCAAGAGCCGGGCCGCCGAGGCGCCCAGGGAGACGCCGAACGAGGCGCCCAGAGAGACGCCCAGCGACACCGAGCAGACCGCCGCTTCCCCCGCTTCGGCCTGATGAGGCCGGGCGATAGTTGAAACGAAGAGGTGACGCCAACATGGCGAGTGACAACCAGATCACGATCGTGGGCAACATCACCGACGACCCCGAGCTTCGCTACACGGCGAACGGGGCCGCGGTCGCGAACTTCACGGTCGCGCACAGCACGCGTATCCGCGACGCCGCGGGGAACTGGACGGACGGCGACACGTCGTTCTTCCGGGTCAACGTGTGGCGCAGCCTCGCCGAGAACGCTGCTGAGTCCCTCACGCGCGGCACCCGCGTCGTCGTGACCGGGCGGCTGCGTCAGCGCTCTTGGGAGAACCAGGAAGGCGAGAAGCGCTCCGCGATCGAGATCGAGGCCGACGATGTCGGTCCCAGCCTGAAGTGGGCCACCGCCAGTGTGCAGAAGACCTCGCGCTCCAACACGTCCTCGGCGGGCGACTGGGGCGAGAAGGTCGCCGCGCCGGTGGGCGGGGCCCCCGACAACGAGGAGACACCGCTGGATGCCGGGTAGAGGAAAAGGCTCACGCGAAGGGGCCAGGCGCCCCAAACGCGAGAAGGACGACAAAGCCTGGCAGAAGAAGCAGAAGCGCAAGATCTGTATCTTCTGCAAGGATTACGTCGACTACGTCGACTACAAGGACGTCATCACGCTGCGCAAGTTCGTGTCCGAGCGCGGGAAGATCCGTGCACGCCGCGTGACCGGCAACTGCGTGCAGCATCAGCGCGACGTGGCGACAGCCGTCAAGAGTGCCCGTGAGATGGCCCTCCTGCCCTACTCGACGCGATGAAGATCGTCCTGCACAAGAGCGTCGACAAGCTGGGTGACCCCGGTGACGTCGTGGAGGTCGCCGACGGCTACGCGCGCAACTTCCTCGTACCGCGGGGGCTGGCGGTGAAGGCGCACAAGGGCGCCGCCCAGCAGGCCCAGGTCCTGCGGACGACGCATGAGCGGCAGCAGTCGGCCCGCAAAGGCGAGTACGAGGCCCTTGCCACGAAGCTGATCGCCGCCGGTCCGATCGTCGTGAAGGCGCGTGCCGGCGAGGAGGGGAAGCTCTTCGGCTCGGTGACCGCCGACCAGATCGCCACAGCCGTCGGAGCCCAGGCGGACGTGACGGTAGACAAGAAGGACGTGCACCTCGACGAACCGATACGCTCGGTCGGAACGCACGAGGTGAAGGTGCATCTGTTCACCGACGTCGAGCCGGTGCTCACCGTGCAGGTGGCCGCCGAGGAGTAGTCCTCAGGCCTGTCGTGCCGTGGGCCCGAGCTTGGCCCGGGCCCGACCTCCTACGGTGGGGCCAACAGCCGTGGGAGGTCCCACGGCGTAGCAGCCACCGCGTCGGCCTCGATGTTCGGCCCCCACAACCGGCCCCACCCTGCGCCGATCGCACGCGCCCCGGCGGCCCGCGCCGCCTCCATGTCGGCGCGACTGTCCCCCACGTAGGCGGCTGCGGCGGGCGACACCTCTAATCGCCGACACGCGAGGAAGATGCCGTCGGGCGCCGGCTTCGCCCGGCTCACCTCATCGCCACCCGTGGTGACCTCGAACCGCTCGCGCATGGACGTGCGGCCCAGCAGGATCTCGACGCTCCGCCGATCTGCCCCCGTGAACAGGGCCAGGCGGAGCCCGTTGCCGTGGAGCGCATGCAAGGCGTCCTCGATGCCGACGTACGGCATGAGACCGTTCGACCGAGCGTGAAGGCCGGCATGGTAGTCCGCGAGCTCGTCCTCGCTCACCGCTCGGCCCAGGAGATGGGCCAGCATCGGCCCCGCCCACCCCTGTGGGAAGGCGTCGATGATGTCCTGTGCCGAGTAGCGTGGGCCTCCCGCGGCGACGATGGTCTCGATGAACCCCTCGGTGACGGGGTCCATCGAGTCGAAGAGCGTGCCGTCCATATCGAAGATCACGGCGTCGATCGTCCCGGCCATCGGGGGAGTCTACGAAGCGCCCGCGCGGCGCTCGCGCTTCCGCCGTAGGCTGCCGGTCGTGGTGATCGTGGGGCCCGGCGGCCCACGTCCTGTCGACGGATATGTGGTTGGCGGCCCGGCGACGCCCGGTAGCCGACACCGCACGCGAGCGCCGGCCGGCCCGTCTCGTCTTCGTGTCACTGGCTGGATCCACACTTGTCCACATGGGTCTCCACATGTGGAAAGCGCTGGTCAGAGGCGGAGTGACAAGGAATCTCGGCGCGCCACCTGCGCTTCTGCAATCCACCGGGGTTATCAACTGCCGGATGCACCGCGAGCGGCGTAGGGTCCACGCGGGGTTCGGATCGGCGGAGAGGGGGTGAGGATTGGCGCGCGTCATCGAGGACGTTCGGCGCATGCCCAGAGGTGACGGGCGTGTGCCACCGCAGAACCTCGAGGCCGAGGAGTCGGTCATCGGCGCCATGATGCTCTCCGCCGAGGCGATCGCCGACGTCGTCGAGATCCTTCAGCCCGAGGACTTCTACCGAAGCGCCAACGCGCGCATCTACGAGGCCCTTCGAGGCATCTACGCTCGCGGTGAGCCGGTGGACCTCATCACCGCCGTCGAGATCCTCAAGCGCCAAGGCATCCTCGACCAGGTCGGCGGACCACTGTATCTGCGCGACCTCGTGGACCAGGTCCCCACGCCCGCTTCGGCCGGGCATTACGCGCGCATCGTGTCGCAGACCGCGCTCTTGCGACGCCTCATCAGCGCCGCCGCGGACGTCATGGAGATGGCCTACTCCGCGCCCGAAGACCCCGAGCGCGTCGCCGACGAGGCCGAGCAGCGGATCTACGACGTCGCCCGGCGTGAGGACAAGGACGAGGTCGCGGTCCTGAAGGATCTGGTCGACCAGGCCATGTTGGACCTCGAGTCCATCCAGAATCGTGACTCCGCTTACACCGGCCTGCCCAGCGGGTTCCACGACCTCGACGACCTGATGTCGGGGCTGCAACCCGGCAACCTCGTCATCATCGCGGCGCGCCCGGGCATCGGGAAGTCCTCGCTGGCCACCAACATGGCGCGCAACGTCGCCGTCGACGGCCACCCGGTCGCGCTGTTCTCCCTCGAGATGTCGCGGTTCGAGATCGGGATGCGCCTGCTGTGCGCCGAGGCGCACGTGCCCTGGGATCGCATCAGGAACAAGCGGGTCGGCCCCACCGACTGGACCAACGTGGTCCATGCCGCCGAGGTCCTGCACGACGCGCCCCTGCACATCGTCGACTCCGGCAACGTCAACATCGTCGACATCCGTGCGAAGGCGCGTCGGATGCGCACGGGCAGGACCGGCCTGGACCTCATCATCGTGGACTACCTCCAGCTCATGACGAGCCCCAACACGCGCCGGCCGGACAATCGCCAGCAGGAGGTCGCCGAGATCAGTCGGTCCCTGAAGCTGCTCGCCAAGGAGCTCCACATCCCCGTGATCGCCCTCTCCCAGCTGAACCGTAACCCGGAGTCCCGCGCCGATAAGCGCCCGCAGCTCTCCGACCTCCGCGAGTCGGGCAGCCTGGAGCAGGACTCCGACGTCGTGATGTTCATCCACCGCGACGACGCCGACCCCGAGAAGAAGCGTGAGGCCGAGCTGATCATCGCCAAGCACCGCAACGGCCCCACCGGCAGCATCAAGCTGAATTTCGAGGCCTCGCTGACGCAGTTCCGCAACGCGGCCCGAGGTGACGTGCCGCCGCCTCAGTGAACGTGCCGCGGGCCAGCGCCTCCACCTCCGACCGACGCCGCATCCGCGCGATCGTGCGACGGCTCGAGAAGCACTTCGGCGAGCTCGCGCCTCCCCGGGTGTCCGACCCACTCGAGGAGCTGATCCTCACCGTGTTGTCCCAACACACGAGCGATCTCAACGCCGAGCGCGCGTTCGCGGGCCTGCGAACCGCGTTCCCGAACGGGTGGTCCCAGATCGAGCGCGCCGACACGCACGCCGTCGCCGACGCGATCCGCAGCGGCGGCCTCGCCGACTCCAAGGCGCCGAGGATCCAGGCGATCCTTGGCGAGGTGCGTCGGCGCGAAGGGGCGTACGACCTCTCCGTGCTGCACGCCCGCTCCGACGCCGATGTGCGCGACTACCTGGTGTCGCTGCCCGGGATCGGGCCGAAGACCGCGGCAGTCGTGCTCTCGTTCGCCCTCGGACGTGACGCGATCCCGGTCGACACGCACGTACACCGGGTGGCCACCCGGCTCGGGCTGATCCCACCGAAGACGTCGGCCGAACGCGCCGATCGCCTCCTGCACGCCCTGGTACCCGACGGCCTGCGCACAGCGCTGCACGTCGGGTTGATCCGGCTGGGCCGGGAGGTCTGCAGGGCGCCTACGCCGAGATGCCGGCAGTGCCCGTTGAGGGACCTGTGTCCCACGGCGCCGCGGTACCTTCGATGAGCGTCTCCAGTTCCGAGTCCACGCGCTGTGGGCGGCCGAGGGACATCGCGATCGCCCAGACGCCGAAGAGCGTTGCCGTTCGCGTGACGCCCTCCATCACTGGGTTGAACGGGATCGCGATGAAGAACGCGTTCAGCATCACGAGGAGAACGCGCGTCAACCGCGCGCGGTCCAGGTCGCCGGCGCTCATGAATTCCCGGTACCGCCGCAGCAGGGTCACCTCCGTGTACGCCATCCAGCTCACGAGCAGCCCGATCCCCAGGATGCCTCCTTCAGCGAGGAACAGGATGAAGTCGTCGTGGAACGGCAGCGTCCTGCCGTCCCGCAGGCGGACGGCAACAGCTTGGGTCGAGAACAGCTGTCCGACGATGGGCGACTGCTGGAACTCCTCGATGCCGGCCGCGGCGAGGTCGAGCCGGCCGTTGTTGGCGTCCACCTTGTGGACTTCGGCGAAGTAGGTCGACGTGAGTCGCAGCACCGTGTTGAGGTTCAGCAGCGCCGTGACGGTGACGAGGATGAAGATCGAGGCGGTCACCAACGTGCGCAGGGCCGACGCCCTGCGGCTCGTCAAGACCAGGGTGAGCGCGGTACCGCATGCGATCAGCACCTGGGTCGCCGAGGGGTAGCCGGCGAAGATCGCCGCAAAGAGCACGACCAACAGCGCGAGGCGTCGCCACCGCCTCTCCACGATGGCGCACGCGAACGCGAGGGCGACGAACGCCGCCGACGCGTTGCGGTACTTCAGTGTTTGCTCGATGGCCAACTGGATCTTCGCGCTCGACAACGGTCCCAGGTGGCCGGTGATCCCGGCCAGGAGATGGGTGTTCACGAGGAAGTTCATGACGACGTAGAGAAACCCGATGAGGCCGAGCAGGTGCAGGGTCCGGCCAACCTCGCGATCGGTCGGGCCGTCCGTCGCGAGCAAGAGGATCAAGCCGACGCCCATCGGCACGAACACGTTCAGCGGAGCTTGGCTCGTGTTGCGGAACGTCATGCCGAAGATCGAGCCCCCCACGCCCAGGAGCACCATGAGACCCACGAGCGCGTGCCCGAGCGCCGGCTGCCGGATCACCCAGGAGGGCTGGCGCGCCCGCACCCACAGGGCCGCGCCGAAGGGCAGGATCAAGATCGTGTACCTCAGGATGCCGCTGGGACGGTCGAAGTAGTCGCCCACGTCCAGGGACGAGATCAGCATCAGCAGCATGATCCCGCCGTAGATGACGAAGGCGTCGCTTCGGCGCACGAGTTCGGCCGTGCGAGAGCGCCGGCTCCGGGGCGCGCTTGCCCGGACGGGGATGCGGGAGTCGACGGTTGCCACGGCGAAACGATAGTCCCATCTCGGGCGTGGTGCCGTAAACGGCAAAGGGTGGAGGTCTTGTGTCGCTTCTTCGCCTGGGCCGTTTGCGCTGCCCGCAGTTACGCGGGGCAGGCGTTGCGGTCGTCCGCGTCCTCTGCGTGGGCAGCTCCGGGGTCGAACGGCTCCCGGAACGTGAATGCCGACGGCCCGGCTCCATGTGCCCGGAGGTGCTCCAAGCGCTCGACCCCCTCGTGCAGGGTGGGCCGATGTTCCGGGACGATCCACCAGAGGGCGAGGTGCCCCTGATCCATCCGGTGGAACCAGTCGGCTCGGCGCCGCAGGTACTCGACGTGACCGCTGCGGTACACGTAGTCGGCGAGCGCCTCCAGGGAGCTCCACACGGAAAGGTTCACGATGATCAGGTCGTCGTCGAAGGCACGGACGGCGGTGGCGTTCCCGTCCTCCGTCTGGAGGCGCCAAACGAACCCATCTGCGGCGTCGGCGAGCGCGTTGATGCGCTCCAGTCCTTCGACGAACTCGCACGTGCGGGGATCGTCGAGGGGGGCTCGCAACCGAGCCACGTTGATCTGAGCGAGCTGCACGTGCCCGTTCACCGCTCCATGCTAGCCGGGACCGCGGGCCGGGCGCCGCAGGGGGTCTGGCGATTCCCTACACACGCCGAACTCGAGGGCTGTCGCCGTAAACGTGACTCGTGCTCTTGAACCCGATGTGCCACCTTGCGGCGACAGTCTGAACAAGGAGAAGGCACGGATGGCATCGATAGAAGTGAAGAACGTTTCGTCTCCGGATGAGACTCGACCGTTCGCGGGCCATGGGCAGGCCGCGGTGGTAAGGGTCGGCGATCATCGGTTCTCTACGCAACCTTCGAGCCCGGCTGGAAGTGGTCCGAAGATCTGAAGCCGATCGCCGGCACGGACACGTGTGAGGCCACCCACCTCATGTATTGCACGTCGGGCCGGATGCACGTCGCGATGGACGACGGATCGGAAATGGAGATCGGCCCCGGGGATGTTGTCTCGATCGCCCCCGAGCCATAACGCCTGGGTGGTCGGCGACGAGCCCTGTGTGGCTGTCGACTTCGGCGGCTACGCGCGCTACGCGCAGAGATAGCCGTTGCCACTCCGTGATCCGCTCGGAAGGGCACCCTGCCCGAAACGCGGCACGAGCGCGATCAACAACTGGCAGGAGGCGACTGAACTCTGGCTGGTAGCCGGGATGGGCGACGAACCGGTCCACAAGACCTCCGGACACAAGACAGTTGGCGCTGAACCTCGGCTGGAGTTGGAATCTTGATCCTCGAGTATCTCGCGAGGCACGTCGGCGAAGACGTGTCGGCGGAACGCCCCCGGTTGCTTGCCGGTGACCAAGTCCACACTGAGCGTCGTGTGAGGGAACTTCGAGATCTCCGGTTCTCAGTAAGTTGGGGCCGACGCGACAAGAGGACCTACTACACGCTGGCGAGCGTTAACCCGGATCTCGACTACGCAGCAGACTTCCAACTCCGACACAACCTCAAGCGTCTTAGAGCCTAGCGGGTGATCAACTACCACCTTTAGATCAACCCGTATCGTTCGCCGAGGGTGGGATCGCCATACCTCGTCGGCCACCGCAGGGAGACGATGAGAGCGGGCGAGGGTGTTTGGTTTCACGACATAGTTGACAGATGTCTCGTGCCATCGTTGACACCCCTGGTGAGGGGGTGGAGCGATGTCGGAGTCGTTGGCTCGGGTGGTGGTCACCGCTGTGCTGGTGGAGGGCCGGTCCAAGGCGGAGGTGGCCCGGGACTACGGGTTGTCGCGGCAGTGGGTCCACGAGTTGGTGCGACGATACGAGGCCGAACGGGACGAGGGTCTGGTTCCCCGCAGCCGGCGGCCGAGGTCGAACCCGAGGAGCACACCCGAGGCGCTCGAAGACCGGATCGTCGCGCTGCGGAAGGAGCTGGACGACCAGGGGCTCGATGCAGGCGCCCACACCATCGCCTACCACCTGGAACATCGCGGGATCACACCACCGTCGGTTGCGACGATCTGGCGGATCCTTTCGCGTCGTGGCTTCATCACCCCCCAGCCCCAGAAGCGTCCGAAGAGTGCCTCGATCCGGTTCTGCGCCGAGATGCCCAACGAGCGTTGGCAAGAAGACACGACGCACTGGGCCCTGGCCAACGGCACCGACGTCGAGATCTTGAACGCGATCGATGACCATTCGCGGTTCCTCGTCGGATCGGATGCCCGGGTGGTGTTCAAGGCCGCCGACGTGGTGGCGTGCTTCCATCTGGCCGCTGCGGCCCACGGCTTCCCGGCGGAGCTGCTCACCGACAACGGGGCGGTGTTCACGGCTGCTCCCCGGGGTGGGCGCTGCGCGATCGAGCTCGAGTGCGACCGGTTGGGGATCCGCGACATCAACTCCCGTCCCTACCACCCCCAGACCTGCGGCAAGGTGGAGCGGTTCCACCAGACGTTGAAGAAGTGGCTCGCCAAGCAGGACGCACCCGCGACGATCTCCGAGCTCCAGGGGCTGCTCGACCGCTTCCGCACCTACTACAACGACGTGCGTCCCCACCGGGGCATCGGACGGCGCCCACCGGCGGCGGCATACGCAGCCAGGCCGAAGGACTGCCCGCGGGGACCGGTGATCGAGGGGACCTACCGGGTGCGGAGGGACCGGATCGACGGCGGTGGGGCGGTCACCCTTCGATACGACTCGAAGCTGTTGCACATCAAGGTGGGCAGGCGCTACGCCGGGGTGCGAGTGCTCCTGCTCGTGGCCGGGCTCGACGTGCGGATCGTGACCGAAGACGGTGCGCTCCTGCGCGCGCTCACGATCGATCCCGCGCGGAGCTACCAGGGACTCGGGAAGCGATGACGTGCAAGGATGTCGTGAGACAGGTGTCGTCGATGTCGCGAGACATCACATGAGAGCGGGCGAGGGGAATCGAACCCCCGTCTCGAGCTTGGGAAGCTCACGTTCTGCCATTGAACCACGCCCGCGAGGCCCGGCCGATGCGGGTCGTCCGGGCCACCAGTGTAGCGAGCCTCCGGCGTGGGTTCGACCTGCTACGTTCCGAAGCCATGACCGAGCCGGACCCGAACTTCTGGCCGCAGGCCTTGCTGCGTCTGTCGGCGAAGGAGTCCCTCAGCTCCGACGAGGCGGCCGAGGCGATGCGCACCATCATGTCGGGCGACGCGAGCCCGGGTCAGATCGGCGGCTTCCTGATGGCCCTTCGCACGAAGGGGGAGACGGTCGATGAGATCGAGGGGCTCGCGCGGACCATGCTCGAGTTCGCGAACCCTGTGCGTCCTCCCGTGCCCGCCGTCGACGTCGTCGGCACGGGCGGCGATCGCAGCGGCACCTTCAACATCTCCACCGTCTCCGCGATCGTCGTGGCCGGGGCGGGCGTCCCGGTCGCCAAGCACGGCAACCGCGCGGCCTCCAGCCACTGCGGATCCGCCGACGTCCTCGAAGCTCTCGGCGTGAACATCGACCTGGACGCGGAGGGCGTCGAACGCTGCCTCGCGCAGGCCGGGATCGGGTTCCTGTTCGCGCCCCGCTACCACCCGGCGATGGGACATGCCGCTCCCGTACGGCGCGAGCTACGGGTGCCCACCGTCTTCAACTTCCTCGGCCCCCTCACGAACCCCGCGAGGCCGTTCGCGCAAGCGGTCGGCTGCTCCGACGCTCGGATGCTTCCCCTGATGGCCGAGGTGCTCGCGCGCCGGGGCACCCGGGCCACGCTCTTCCGTGGCGAGGACGGCCTCGACGAGCTCACGACGACCGGCGTTTCCACCGTCTTCGAGGTGCGCGCGGGGGAGGTGCGCGAAACCCGCTTGGATCCGGCCGAGCTGAACATCGTGCGTGCGACGCTCGCCGACCTCGCGGGCGGCGACGCCCGGGAGTCGGCGGCCATCGTGCGTGCGCTCCTGTCCGGCGCTCCCGGACCGAAGCGCGACGTGGTCCTGCTCAACGCGGGGGCCACGCTGGAGGTGTCGGGCTCGGCGGCCTCGCTCGCGGGGGGCATGGAGGCCGCCGCCTCGGCGATCGATACGGGCGCCGCGGCGGCCACCCTCGAGCGGTGGGTCGCGGCGTCGAACGGGTAGCATCGCGCGCGATGATCCTGTCCGACCGCACGATCCGCGAGGAGATCGCCGCCGGACGCATCGTGATCGATCCCTTCGATCCGGCGTGCGTCCAGCCGTCGTCGGTCGACCTCCACGTCGATGCCCAGTTCCGTGTCTTCGCCAACTCGCGCTACCCGTTCATCGACGTGAAGCAGGAGATGCCCGATCTCACCGAACTCGTCGAGGTGAAGCCCGACGAGCCCTTCATCCTGCACCCGGGGGAGTTCGTGCTCGGGTCCACCCTCGAGCGGGTGTCCGTGCCGAACGACCTGGTGGCGCGCTTGGAGGGGAAGTCGTCGCTGGGACGACTGGGGCTGCTGATCCACTCGACCGCCGGCTACGTGGATCCCGGGTGGGACGGCTACCTCACCTTGGAGCTCTCCAACGTCGCGAACCTGCCGATCACCCTGTATCCCGGCATGAAGATCGGTCAGATCAGCTTCTTCCGCCTCACGACGGAGGCGGACGCGCCCTACGGGTCGGCAGGCAACAAGTACCAAGGGCAGCGCGGTCCGACGCCCAGCCGGTTCTTCCGGGACTTCGACGACGAGAGCGTCGAGGTCCGAGCGGATCAGCAGTCGCCGGTGCAGCTCGGCGAGATCGACGTCGAGTAGGTCGCGGGGATCGGGTTCGGCAGCTGAGCGGGCGTCCCGTAGGCGAGGACGATGTCTTCGTGCTGCGTGAGCGGGATGTTCTGCGGATCGCCCGTGTACGCCCTGCCGTTCACGAACGCCTTCAGCGTGGCCGATCCCTTCGGGCAGTAGCCGCCCACGCAGGTGGAGCTCAGCCGTACGCCCCACACGTCGAAGAACTGACCCAGCGTGAACGCGCGTTGGGTCGGAGATTCCACGTGGATCACCCCGCTCGCGTCATGCGTGTGGAGCGAGGTCAGGTAGCCCGCGGCCTGGTTGATCCCCACCTGGTTCGGCACCGGAACGGGGTGTCCGTTCACGTAGATCTGGAGGAGATCGTGGTGATGCAGAAGCGTGGACATGGAGGAGGCCATCGGTAGGCCCATGGTCTGGAGCCGCTGCGTCAGATGTGCGTCCTCGGGCGCCCACGGTGCGGGCCCCGTCTGAAGCCCGGGCAAGGCACCCGACGCGGTCGCCGTCGCCTTGTGATGCGTGAGGACCAGGGTAGCGACGGCGGCGACGACCACGAGGACAAGCCCCACGATCCCCAACCGGTTCATCCGCTTGTGCCGCGCCGCTTTGCGCAACAGCATCTCGCGCTCTTGGCGCGCCTGCTCGCGGCGTTCACGTTTCGTGGGTGTCGTCTGCACCATGTCGTTAGTTCGGTGTCGTGGCGTGGGGGGTTCGGTTGTGAGCAGGAGCCGGCGGGGGGTCCGACGCCCCGGCCGCCGGCCCTTGCGGCTATTCGTTGACCAACGCGCCCGGCGTCGGCCCCACGCCCATCTGCACCGCCATCATCGCCGCCTGCGTGCGGTTCGTGACCCCCAGCTTGCGGAAGATAGCTGCGAGGTGCGCTTTCACCGTCTTCTCCGACAGGAACAGCGCCTGTGCGATCTCGCGGTTGGACCGACCCTCTGACAGGAGCTCCAGGATGTCGTTCTCGCGTTGCGTGAGCGAGAACTCGTTGCGGCGGCCGTTCTGACCTCCCGGACCGTGGGATTCCTGATCGTCGAAGAGGTTCTGGATCACGCGTGGCGACAGCACGTTGCCGCTGCCCGACATCGCGACGTTGATGGCTTGCGAGAGGTCTTCGGGTGTCGCGTCCTTCAGCAGGTAGCCCGAGGCACCGTCGGCGAGGGCACGCTTCACGTACGGCGCGTTCTCGTAGGTCGAGAGCATGATCACGGGCACGGACGGCCATTCGGCCTTGATCGCCCTGAGCAGCTCCAGCCCGTCGAGATCGGGCATCCGCACGTCCACGAGCGCGAGGTCCACGTCCGGACCCTTGTGGAAGAGCTCCAGAGCCGTCGCCGAAGAGTCGGCCTCGGCGACGTCTGCGTCGGGGAAGCCTTCCTTCACGACGTAGGTCAGCCCACGCCGCACGAGCGCGTGGTCGTCCACCACCATGATCCTCATCGCGTCTCTCCTCGCCCTCCGACGGGGAGCGAAGCGACCACACGGACGCCGCTCCCGGGCGTCGAACCGATGTCCACCGACCCGCCGAGTTGTTCGGCCCGCGCGCGAAGAAGGCGCAGCCCGAAATGCGGGTCGTCATCCGTCGCGGCCGCGATCCCGCGGCCCCGATCTTCCACTTCGATCCTCAAGATCCCGTCTCCGGCACGCACGCGCACCGTGACGTCCTTCGACCCGGAATGCTTCGCGGCGTTGGCGAGCGCCTCCGAGATGATCCCGTGCGCGGTCTCAAGCATCTCCACGGGCACGTCGTCGATGTCGCCCTCGATCGAGACCCGGGCGGGAAGCTTCCAGCGTTCCACGACGTCGGCCACGAACGAGGCGAATGGCTGATCCGGCGTCCGGCGCCCCTCCTGCAGCTCGAACAGGAGCTCGCGGATCTCTTTGAGGTCGTGGCGCAGGGCGTCCTCGACCTCACCCAGCTCGGCCACCGCGGCGTCCGGATCCGTCTCGATCTTGTGGCGCAGGATCTGGAGCTCCAGGACCGCGCTCGTCACGGACTGCGTGAGACCGTCGTGGATGTGCATCGCCCACTTCGTACGTTCCTCGAGCATGAGCGATTCCACCGTGGCGATCACGGTGGGGTGCGCCCCCTTGCGCAGGCGGACGTCGCTCCGATCCACGTTCAGCGTCACTCTTCGTCCCTTTAGTCGAGGCCGTTCGTTCTAGTTCGTTCTCGGAACGAATGGCCTCGAGCTGAAGGGTTGGCCTGGTGGATGCCCGACATACCGCCATCCGGCAGCGGGCGTTCGGCCGTCCGGCCCGGCTACGGTGCCGGCGCTTCTCTCTCGTCCATCCTGCCTTGGGCCACCGTGCACGCGCGCTCGACGGGCGCGTGCCCGAGCACGCCGCGGCGCACGGTCGGGCCGCTGCCGTTGGCCCCCCGATCAGCTCGAGGCCCGGCGCAGCTCCTCGGCGACGTCGCGCGAGCCAGCTGACCTGCTCCCATACTTGTTGCGGGGCAAAGACAGCCTGTTGGCCACGTAACAAACTTGTCAATGGAATACTCAACTTCTATGCTGGGTTGGAACTCAGGTAGACGCCGAAGGGTCAATGCTGTCAAGGAGGATGAAGAGATGACGCGAGCGGTGGGGATCGACCTCGGCACCACGAACTCGGTGGTGGCCGTCTTGGAGGCCGGCGAGCCGGCCGTCGTGCCCAACGCCGAAGGGGCGCGAACGACGCCGTCGGTGGTCGGCTTTTCGAAGAACAGCGAGATCTTGGTGGGCGAGGTCGCGAAGCGCCAGGCCATCACGAACCCCGACCGAACCGTTCGTTCGGTGAAGCGGCACATGGGGAAGGACTGGTCCCTGGACATCGACGCCAAGAAGTGGACCCCTCAAGAGATCAGCGCCCAGATCCTGCTGAAGCTCAAGCGCGACGCCGAGGCCTACCTCGGCGACAGCGTGAACCAGGCGGTCATCACCGTGCCCGCCTACTTCGACGACGCGCAACGCCAGGCCACCAAGGAGGCAGGGCAGATCGCGGGCCTCGAGGTGCTCCGTATCATCAACGAGCCCACGGCCGCGGCCCTCGCGTACGGCCTGGACAAGCAGGACACCGAGCAGACGGTCCTCGTCTTCGACCTGGGCGGTGGTACGTTCGACGTGTCGTTGCTGGAGATCGGTGACGGCGTCTTCGAGGTGAAGGCCACCCACGGCGACACGAACCTGGGCGGGGACGACTGGGACCAGCGGGTCATCGACTGGCTGGTGAAGGAGTTCAAGAACGCCCACGGCGTCGATCTGTCGAAGGACCGCATGGCGCTGCAACGCCTCAAGGAGGCGGCGGAGAAGGCGAAGATCGAGCTCAGCCAGGTGGCCGAGACCACCATCAACCTTCCCTTCATCACCGCCACCGCCGAGGGCCCGCTGCACATGGAGCAGAAGCTCACGCGCGGTGAGCTCGAGCGCATGACCGAGGACCTGGTGGCCCGCTGCAAGACGCCGTTCGAGCAGGCCATCAAGGACTGGGGCAAGGACGCGAGCGCCGTCGACCACGTGATCATGGTGGGCGGTTCGACGCGCATGCCCATGATCCAGGAGCTCGTGAAGTCGCTCACCGGCGGCAAGGAGCCGCACAAGGGCGTCAACCCGGACGAGGTCGTCGCCGTGGGCGCCGCGATCCAGGCGGGCGTGCTCAAGGGCGACGTGAAGGACATCCTCCTGCTCGACGTGACGCCACTGTCGCTGGGCGTGGAGACCAAGGGCGGCATCTTCACGAAGCTGATCGAGCGCAACACCACGATCCCCACGCGCAAGTCCGAGATCTTCACGACGGCGGACGACAACCAGACCACGGTGGAGATCCATGTCCTTCAGGGCGAGGCCGAGACCGTGATGTCGCCGGGCGTGAAGTCGCTCGGTCGGTTCCACCTCATGGGGCTCCCGCCGGCACCGCGCGGCATGCCTCAGATCGAGGTGGCGTTCGACATCGATGCGAACGGCATCGTGAACGTCAGCGCCAAGGACCTCGCCACCGGCAAGGAGCAGGCGATGACGATCACGGGCGGCACGGCGCTCGGTAAGGACGAGGTGGAGCGGATGGTGGCTGACGCGGAGAAGTTCGCGGCCGAGGACCACCAGCGGCGCGAGGCGGCCGAGGCGCGCAACGCCGCCGACCAGATGGCCTATCAGGTGGACAAGTTCGTGGCGGACAACGGGGACAAGATCCCGGACGCCGACAAGACCGAGCTCACCAAGGTCAACGACGAGCTGAAGGACGTGTTGAAGGACGAGGGTGCCGACCCGGAGAAGCTGCGAGGTGCCACCGAGGCGACCCTGTCGGTGTTCCAGCGGATCGGTCAGGCGATGGTGCAGAGCGCCCAGGCGTCCTCACCTGAGCCGGGTTCGCCCGACGCCGGTGAGGCCGGCGAGGCCTCCTCCACCGAGGGGGCGGACGACGACGTCGTCGAGGGCGAGATCGTCGACGAAGGGGAGGCGTCCTAGGTGGCGCCGGACCCCGACGAGCCCCGCGAGCCGCAGCTGCGCATCACCGATCGGCGGCGCTTCGCGAACCTGGACGAGGTCCACGGCTCTTCAGAGCCCGAGCCTTCGCCCGAGACGAGCGGCAGCGAGGCAGCCGAGGTGTCGGGGGACCTCGAGGCCGCACGCACCCAGGCCGTGGAGTACCTCGACCATCTGCAGCGACTGCAAGCCGAGTTCGACAACTACCGTAACCGCGTCCGGCGAGAGATGGCCGAGGCGCAGGACCGGGGGGCGGAGCCCGTCGTGCGACGCCTGTTGGAGGTGCTCGACGATTTCGAGCTCGCCCTGATGCATGCCACCGAGAAGCCCGACTTCGATCGGTTCCTCCACGGGGTGGAGCTGGTGTACGCGAAGCTCGTCGATTCGCTGAAGGCCGAGGGCCTGGAGCGGATGCACGCTGAAGGACGATCGTTCGATCCCGAGCTGCACGAAGCGCTGATGCAGACGGGAGAGGGCGACGGCGCCCCGGTCGTGGTCGACGTGCTGCGGCCCGGGTACACGCTGAAGGGGCGAGTGATCCGTCACGCGGGTGTTCGCGTGGAGCCCCAGGCGGAGTGAGGCGAGGGCGGGGACAGTCCCCGCCGATCCGGGTGCGGCGGATCCAGGTGGGCCGGGGCTGGTCCCCGGCCGATGAGCAACGAAGGAGCGCACATGGCGGAGGAGGTCCGGCGGGAGTGGTTCGACAAGGACTACTACCAGGTCCTCGGCGTGCCCAAGAACGCCTCCGCGGCCGACATCAAGAAGGCCTACCGCAAGCTCGCCCAGCAATACCATCCCGACGCGAACCCCGGCAACGCCGACGCCGAGGAGCGATTCAAGGAGATCTCTTCGGCCTACGACGTCGTGGGCGATCGGGACAAGCGCGCGAGCTATGACCGCGTCCGGGAGATGGGCGCCTCCGGGTACGGGCCGGGCTTCCCGGGAGCCGGCGCCGGGACCGGCCAGGGGACGGCTTGGCCGGGAGGCGTGGGCTACCAGCAGGTGGACTTCGACCTCGGTGACATCTTGGGCGGCATGTTCGGGGCCGCGGGTCGCCGTGGCGGCCGGCAGCAATCGCGCGCCAGACGCGGCGCGGACCTCGAGACCGACGTGCGCGTCTCCTTCGACGACGCGATGCGCGGCACCACCGTGCCGGTGCGGATCTCCGGTCCCGCGCCCTGCCGAACCTGTCACGGCTCCGGCGCTGCGCCCGGGACCTCTCCGATCACCTGCCCCCGATGCGGCGGCAGCGGGGAGATCGCCGTGAATCAGGGGTTGTTCCAGATGTCGCAACCCTGCCCACAGTGCCACGGCAACGGACGGATCGTGGAGACCCCCTGCCCCACCTGTCACGGCACCGGCGCCGAGAGACGTACGCGCCGGCTCCAGGTGAAGATCCCGGCCGGAGTCCGCGACGGTGCGCGCATCAAGCTGGCGGGGCGGGGAGAGCCGGGGCCGGCCGGCGGTCAATCCGGCGACCTGTTCGTCCGGGTGAACGTCGTCCCGGATGAGACGTTCGGACGCAAGGGGGACGACCTCACCTTGGAGCTGCCGATCTCCTACTCGGAGGCGGCGCTCGGGGCGAACGTCGGGGTCCCCACGTTGAACGGTGCGGTGACGCTGAAGGTGCCCTCGGGAACTCCTTCGGGCACGACCTTCCGCGTGAAGGGCAAGGGCGTCCCCAGGAAGCACGGTCACGGCGACCTTCTGGTCACCGTGAACGTGGACGTGCCCGAGAAGCTCTCCCGAGCGGAGAAGCAGCTCCTTCAGCAGCTGCAGGAGGCGCGGAAGGATTCGCCGCGCGCGAAGCTGGGCGTGACATGAGGTGATCGAGGATGGCTGACGACATCGAGCGCGAGCCCCGTCCGCGGGCGGTCTACATCATCAGCGTGGCGGCCGAGCTGGCGGGCGTGCACCCGCAGACCCTGCGGATCTACGAGCGCAAGGGCCTGGTGCGCCCACAGCGCACCTCGGGTAACACGCGTCGCTACAGCGAGGAGGACATCCAGCGTCTCCAGGCGATCGCCGCCCTCACCGACGAGGGCGTCAACCTGGCGGGTGTGAAGCGGATCATCGAGCTGCAGGCCGAGCTCGAGCGGCTGCACCGACAGATGGAGGACCTGCGCGAGCAGCTCGATCGCCGGCGTGCGATCGCGATGCCGGGCCGTCGCCTCGGCGAGGACATCGTCCCCCTCAGGAGCGTGGTGCGGTTCCCGTGGGGAGACGCAGGATCGTGACGGAGGTTCGGCTGCGCAGGCTGCGAGAAGACGAGGTCGAGGCTCTGCTGCGCGCGAGGATCGACCAGGCCGGCACGATGGGGCAGCCCGGTCCCGCGCCCGACGCGGACCTCGCGCGCCCGGCTCTGCGGGAACGCGTTGCCCACTCGGGCGCATACTTCGGCGGGGAGATCCTGTTCGGCATCGAGGCCGGTGGACGCCTCGTCGGGGAGATCCAGGCCCGGCATCCCGAGAACGCGATGCCGCCCGGCGTGTTCGAGCTGGGGATCGGCCTGTTCCACGCGTCGGATCGCGGGCATGGCGTGGGGACGAAGGCCGTGATGCAGATGACGAAGCTGTTGTTCGACGAGCAGGGAGCGCACCGGGTACAGGGTGGCACCGACCTGCAGAACGTGGCGATGCGCCGTGTGCTCGAACGGCTCGGCTTCGGGTTCGAGGGCGTGATGCGCGCCTTCATGCCCATGGACGATGGCCCGCACGATTACGCCCTCTACGCGATGACGCGAGCCGACTACCAGGAAGCGAAGACGAGATGGATCTCAACAAGCTGACGATGAAGTCGCAGGCTGCGCTGCAGGAAGCCCAGCAGCAGGCGGCGGCGCGCAACCATCAGACGATCGAACCCGAGCACGTGCTGTTCGGCTTGCTGAGCGATCCGGAGGGCATCGTGTATCCGCTGCTGCACGAGGCGGGAGCCGATCCCGTGCGGCTGCGGCAGCGCGTGGATGAGGCGCTCGACCGGCTGCCGAAGGTGTATGCCGGCGGGGCGGCGGGGGAGGTGCGGATCTCCCCTGCCACCGGGCGCCTGCTGGAGGCCGCCGGCCGCGAGGCCGAGGCCCTCACCGACGAGTACATCTCCACCGAACACCTCGTGCTGGCGATGTTGGCGGCCGGGGACTCCGCGGCGGCGCGCATCCTGCTGGAGGCCGGGCTCACGCGCGACAACGTGCTGGCGGCGCTCGCCGAGGTGCGCGGACGCCAGCGCGTCACCGATCCGAACCCCGAGGACAAGTTCCAGGCACTCGAGAAGTACGGGCGCGACCTCACCGACCAGGCGCGTCGCGGCAAGCTCGACCCGGTGATCGGCCGCGACGAGGAGGTGCGCCGCACGATCCAGGTCCTGTCGCGCCGCACGAAGAACAACCCCGTGCTCATCGGCGAGCCGGGCGTCGGCAAGACCGCCATCGTGGAGGGACTCGCACAGCGGATCGTGGACGGGGACGTGCCGGAGTCCCTCAAGCACAAACGGCTCATCGCGCTCGACCTGGGTGCGATGGTGGCGGGCGCAAAGTACCGCGGCGAGTTCGAGGAACGGCTGAAGGCCGTGCTGAAGGAGATCGCCGACAGCGAGGGCGAGATCGTCACGTTCATCGACGAGCTGCACACGATCGTGGGCGCCGGCGCGGCCGAGGGGGCTATGGACGCCGGCAATATGCTCAAGCCGATGCTCGCCCGCGGCGAACTGCGAGCCATCGGTGCCACCACCCTGGACGAATACCGCCAGCACATCGAGAAGGATCCCGCGCTGGAGCGTCGCTTCCAGCCGGTGCTGGTCGAGGAGCCGAGCGTGCAGGACACCATCGGGATCCTGCGCGGGCTGAAGGAGCGCTACGAGGTTCACCACGGCGTGCGGATCCAGGATCCGGCGCTCGTGGCGGCCGCCGTGCTGTCCGACCGCTACGTGAGCGGCCGGTTCCTGCCCGACAAGGCGATCGACCTCGTAGATGAGTCGGCGTCGCGCCTGCGCATCGAGATCGACTCGATGCCGGTGGAGATCGACGAGGTGGAACGCCGCATCCGGCAGCTCGAGATCGAGCGGGCCGCGCTGCAGAAGGAATCGGACGCCGCGTCGCGCGAGCGGCTCGAACGGCTGGAGAAGGAGCTCGCCGATCTGCAGGAGTCGATCGCCGGGATGAAGGCGCATTGGCAGCAGGAGAAGGTGCGGATCGACGCGATCAGGAAGCTGAAGGCCGAGATCGAGGAGACGCGGGGACGGGCCGATCGGGCCGAGCGCGACGGCGACCTCGAGCGCGCCGCGGAGCTCCGCTACGGGACGCTGGTGGAGCTCGAGAAGCGGTTGGAGGAGGAGAACGCGGCCCTCACGGAGCTCCAGGCGGAGCGCAAGTTCCTCAACGAGGAGGTCACCCAGGAGGACATCGCCGAGGTCGTCGCGACGTGGACCGGCATCCCCGTGAGCCGGCTCATGGAGGGTGAGATGCAGAAGCTCGTGCACCTGGAGGATGCGCTCCACGCGCGGGTCGTCGACCAGACGGTGGCGGTCGAAGCCGTATCGAACGCCATCCGGCGTTCGCGTGCCGGCCTGTCCGATCCCAACCGTCCCATCGGGTCGTTCCTCTTTCTGGGGCCGACGGGCGTGGGCAAGACCGAGCTGGCGCGAGCGCTTGCGGAGTTCCTGTTCGACGACGAGCGGGCCATGATCCGGATCGACATGAGCGAGTACCAGGAGCGACACGCGGTGTCGCGGCTGATGGGCGCGCCGCCGGGCTACGTCGGGTACGAGGAGGGCGGTCAGCTCACGGAGGCCGTCCGCCGCCGCCCGTACAGCGTGGTGCTGCTGGACGAGATGGAGAAGGCGCACGGCGACGTCTTCAACATCCTGTTGCAGCTGCTGGACGACGGCCGGCTCACGGACGGCCAAGGTCGCACGGTGGACTTCCGCAACACGATCGTGATCATGACGTCCAACCTGGGCTCGACGATCTTCAACGACCCCACGGCGCCCGCCGACGAGCGGCGCGAGAAGGTGCTGGCCGACGTTCGCTCGTACTTCCGCCCCGAGTTCGTCAACCGGATCGACGAGATCGTCGTGTTCGATTCGCTGGGCCGCGACGAGATCGCGCAGATCGTGGATATCCAGCTCCGGGGGCTCCAGGCGCGGCTCGCGGATCGGAAGCTCACGCTGGTGCTGACCGAGGCGGCCCGCGACTGGATCGCCACGGAGGGCTACGATCCGGCCTTCGGCGCACGTCCGCTGAAGCGACTCATCCAGCGCCAGATCCAGGACCCCTTGGCGCTCAAGCTCCTCGCCGGGGAGATCCACGACGGCGACACGGTCGATGTGGACACGGGGCCCGAAGGGCTCTCGATCGGCGCCACGGTCTGACCCCGGATCCGCAGAAGGGATCGCTGCCACCCGCGGGGGAGACGCTCGAGCCTGCCGATCGGTTGTCCCGAGGCCCCATCGGGATGATCCTGCGGGCCCGATCCATCCCGGAGCCCGGGCAGCCGATACTGTGGGGCGATGGGCGTGGGATTGATCTTCGTCGGGGTGATCGTGGCGATCGGGGTCGCCGCGTACCTCAGCTACCGGTCGAAGCGCGAGCGCATCCAGGCGTTCGGCACGCTCGCGGCCCGTCTCGGGATGACGTACACGGCCGAGGACCCGTTCGGGATGCTGGGCGAGCCCTTCAAGCTCTTCGGCAAGGGCGAGGGTCGCGGGATCGAGAACGTCGTCTACGGCCCGTACGAGGGTCTGG
This sequence comes from uncultured Actinomycetes bacterium, assembly GCA_963850315.1. Taxonomy (GTDB): domain Bacteria; phylum Actinomycetota; class UBA4738; order UBA4738; family HRBIN12; genus JAOUEA01. The sequence continues at coordinate 180,220 of CAWKKN010000006.1, read as the reverse complement.
ACGTTCGCGCCTTCGACTACTGGTTCTATACGGAGAGCACAGACGCGCACGGGGCCACCTCCAGGGACTACTCGCGCTTCGATTGCGTGATGGTGCCGGCGGAGGCGGCCTGCTCGCCGCTCACCATCGAGCACGAGAACGTCCTGACGCGGCTGGCGGACCATCTGGCGATGCACGACATCGAGTTCGAGTCCGAACGGTTCAACAAGGCCTTCAATGTGAAGTCGCCCGACAAGAAGTTCGCGAACGACTTCATCGACGCCAGGATGCAGCAGTGGCTCCTGCAGAACGGCGAGGGCCTCTCGTTCGAGATCGTCGCCGACCGACTCCTGTGCGTCGCCGCCCGGCTCGATCCCGCTCGGATGCCCTCGTTGATCGCGATCGCGAAGAGCTTCCACGACGCGGTGCCTCCGGTCGTGGCATCCCTCTACCCGAAGGGCTCGATCCCGGCGCGGCCCGACGGTGAGCAGTGACCGCAGTCGCGCTGCTCGTGTTGGCCGCGATCGTGTCCACGGTCCTCGCGATCGTGCGGGCGGGCCGGCGCGATTCGCGGCTGCGCGCCCTGGCCGCGCTCGCATCTCGCTTGGGCCTCGACTACGCGGCGGTAGACGTTCTCAACGACGCCTGGCAACCGTTCCGGCTCTTCGGGCTGGGCGTCGATCGAGGGGTGGAGCACGTGATCTCCGGCACATTCGACGGGGGCGAGGTCCATGCGTTCGACTACTGGTATCGCGAGGAGGATCGCAGCCGCCTCCCGCTCGGCGACGGCGCCCTCGCGCCGGTCCGACGCTTCTCCTGCGCGTGGGTGTCGTTGCCCGCTTCCTGCCCGCGGCTGGTCGTGGAGCGCCGGGACCTCGCCGACCACCTCCTGGAGCTGGTGGGCGGCGACCTCGTCGAGCTGGACCTCGACGCGTTCAACCACCGGTTCGCGGTGCGTAGCGAGGACCGGCGATTCGCGGTGGCGCTGCTCGACCAACGGATGATGGAGGCGCTCCTGGCGCTTCCGGCCTCGGCCACGGTGGCCGTGGCCGAAGACCGGCTCCTTCTGATCTCGCGGCAGCTTCCCGCCGAGGGGGTGGAGCGCCTCCTGCGTGCAGCGTCGGACCTGAAGGGGCGGGTGCCGCGCGTGCTTTCGTCCCTGTATCCGCTGCGGCCCGGGTTCCGTCCGGGCGACGCTCCCGTCCCGGACGGCGGCGTCATGGCCCGTGGTTCGGCCGAGGGCCGGGACACCGGCGAGGATCCGGGGCTCTGGTGGTTCTAGGGTTCCACTAGACTGAGGCTTCGGCGGGAGGTAGGTGCTGACGTGATCGCTGTGTGGATCGTGCTGGGTCTGGTGGTGCTGGCGGTGCTCGGCGCCGTGGTGTCCTACAACCGCTTCATCGCCCAGAAGAACCTGATCAGGGACGCCTGGGCCAACATCGACACCGAGCTGAAGCGCCGGTACGACCTGATCCCGAACCTCGTCAACACCGTGAAGGGCTACGCCGCGCACGAGCGCGAGGTCTTCGAAGAGGTGACGCGGGCGCGCGCGGCCGCGGCGGGCAACAACGGATCGCCGGCCCAGCAGGCCGCCGCGGAGGGCCCGTTGGTGGCGGCGCTGGGCAAGTTGTTCGCCGTGGCCGAGAACTACCCGGACCTCAAAGCGAACCAGAACTTCCTGCAACTCCAAGGCGAGCTCACGAACACCGAGGATCGTCTACAGACGGCGCGCCGCTTCTACAACGCGAACGTCCGCGACTACAACCGGCGCGTGAAGTCGTTCCCCTCGGTGGTCCTCGCGAACATGTTCGGCTTCAAGGAAGAGGAGTTCTTCGAGATCGACGAGGCGACGCGCGAGGCGGGCGCCCCTCAGGTGAACTTCACCCAGCCCGGGCCCGCGGTCTCGTTCGAGTCGACACCCGCGGCCCCCCCCGCGCCCGCGGAGGCCGAACAGGTCTCCTCCACCGAGCCGCCGCCCCCGCCACCGCTCTAGGATCGGTCGATCGAGGCGTCCCTGACGTCATCGGGCCCGGGCCCGCCGCAGCCTTCCAACAGCGTCGCCCGGCGCACGTCCGTCGTGAGCCAGGTCCAGGCGATCGCCCACACGATGGCCACCGCGCCCATGGCGAGCGCCGTCGTGCGGGCGCCGACCGAGTCTGCCAGCCAACCGGTCAGCAGGCTGGAGAGCCCGAACGTCAGCGTGACGAGCATCCCGTCGAACGCGAAGATCCGGCCCCGGATGTGGTCGGGCACGATCCGTTGGAGCCCGTATGAGGAGAGCATCCACTGCGCCCCGCCGCCCAGATGGGCGATCATCACCGCGGGGGCGGCGAGCAGCAGCCCCGGCACGACACCGAGGAGCGCGTAGCCCACACCGAACACAGCCAGCGCGGTCCCGATCGCGCCGAACAGCCGGCGATCCTGCGGGCCCAGCCAGCTCCGTCCCACGAACGGCCCGATCAGGGCTCCGATCCCTCGCGACGCCATCAGCAAGCCGATCGCGACATCGCCTGCGTGGTACACGCGTTGAGCGAACACGGGGATCAGGACGAGCACGCCGCCCGCGAGGCCCCATCCGAACTTCACGGCCAGCAGCGCCAGGACGCGGTGGTCGCGTCGTGCGTAGTGGACGGTTTCGGTCGTGGCCGCCCGTACGCCGGTGTGGTCCTCGACGTGCGCGAGCGCGAACGGCCGGTGGATCCGCACGATCATCCACGCGGACAGCAGGAACGACACACTGTCGATCACGATCGCGGCATCGCGACCGAACGCGGCGGTGACGATGCCGCCCAGCGCCGCTCCCACGGCGAGCATCGTGCCCCACAGGGAACCCGACAGCGCGTTCGCCGTGGCGAGATCGCGGTCCTCGACCAGGTTCGGAAGTGCCGCGAGCGAGGCAGGCTCGAATGCTGCGCTGAACGTTGCCATCGTGGCGAGCAACGGATACGTGAGCCACACGGTTGCCGTGCCGCGCACGAGCAAGAACCCGAGGCAGAGCGTCGCTCGCGCGAGGTCGGCGACGACCATGAGGCGGCGTCGGTCCAGCCGGTCGGCGAGCAGTCCTGCAGCCGGCGACACGAGGAAGTAGGTGAGATCCTGCGCCGCCAGCACGAAGGCGACCGCGACGGCGGAGCCGGTGAGCTGCAGGACCAGGCCGAACAAGGCGACCAGCAGGAACCAGTCCCCGCCCAGGGAGATCATGGACGCCGCGTAGAGCCTCCGGAAATCGCGGTTGCGTCGCAGGAGCGACACACCAGCACGCACCCCACCTTCAGGTGGCGAGGCAGAGCCGGCTGCGTCGTCGACCGGCTCGTCGGATCCGCGTGCGTGCGCCATGATGGCCAGACTACGGAAGCGACGTCCGAAGGAGGGATCAGAGGTGCTCGACCGATTCACGTGGTTCCGGCAGTCGGCGCTCCGCTGGGTGGACGATGAACGCACGATCTACATCGATCCGTGGGGGACGGATGAGAACGCACCTCCGGCGGACCTGATCCTGTTGACGCACGCCCACGAAGATCATTTCCAGCCCGAGGAGATCGAGCGCCTCCGTAAGGACGGCACGAAGCTGGTGGCGCCCCGCGACGTGGCGGCCGTCCTGGGCGGGGACGTCACGGCGGTGGCCCCGGGCGAGACCCATGAGGTGGCCGGAGTGAGCTTCACGACCGTGCCCGCGTACAACACCCACGAGGAGCGGCTCGATTTCCACCCGAAGGCGAATCGCTGGGTGGGCTACGTGTTGGAGCTGGGCGGCGCCACCTACTACCACGCCGGAGACACCGACCACGCGCCGGAGCTGGATGAGGTGAAGACCGACGTGGCGTTCCTGCCGATCGGCGGCTACTACACGATGGAATGGATGGAGGCCGCCGGTCTCGCGAAGGCGATCGCGCCGCAGCTGGCGGTGCCGATGCACTATGGGTTCGTCGTCGGGTCGCCCTCCGACGCGGGCCGGTTCAAGGAGGCCGCCGCTCCGGTGGAGGTCCGGGTCCTCGCACCCACGAACCCGTTCGAACAGGAGTGAGTACGGACACATCGGGCCGCCGCTCGCTGCACCTCGTCTCGCTGGTCCTCGCGGCAGCAGCCGTGGGGATCGCGGTAGGCGTCGCCGCACGGTGGTTCGCGGGCGGATCGTGTCCCGGGGGGCCGGAGCCGGGGTTCGTGTCGTCGTGCGGCGACCTGATCGCGAGCCTCGCCTGGCGGGTGGGCGCCGTGGCGGCGGGGGCGGTCCTGCTGTTCGGGTTGATCTCGCAGGGTCTCGCGCGCACGGCCTCACTCATCCAGGACGAGCGTCGGACCCTTGCGGAGGAGGCGCCGGAGGATCCCGCGAGCTCCGTCGCCCGGTAGCATCAAGAGCGTTCACTCGTGAGGAGACGACGATGACGCTCGGTTACGACGGCAAGCTCTACGTGCTGGCGTTCGACCATCGCGGTTCGTTCCAGAAGAAGTTCTTCGGCGTGGAGGGAGCGCCTTCCCCCGAGGATACGCAGAAGATCATCGATGCGAAGACGGTGATCTTCGAGGGCGCGAGCAAGGCGATCGCCGACGGTGTCGACCAGAGCGCCGCCGGGATCCTGGTCGACGAACAGTTCGGCACGTCGATCGCGAACAGCGCGAAGCAGGCGGGCATCATGCTCGCGATGCCCTGCGAGAAGTCCGGGCAGAACGAGTTCGACTTCCAGTACGGTTCGGCATTCGGCTCGCACATCCAGACGTTCGACCCCGACTTCACGAAGGTGCTGGTGCGCTACAACCCGGCGGGCGACGGGAGCATGAATGCCCGCCAGTCGGCGCGGCTGCGAGAGCTCTCCGACTGGCTCCACGCGAACAACCAGCGGTTCCTGTTCGAACTCCTGGTGCCGGCAGAGCCCGATCAGCTCGCTTCGGTGGGCGGAGACGTCGGGCGCTACGACCGCGAGCTCCGTCCTGGCCTGATGAAGGTGGCGATCGCCGAGCTGCAGGAGTCCGGCATCGAGGCGGACATCTGGAAGATCGAGGGCATCGACGCCACGGAGGACTGCCAGGCGATCGTGGATCAATGCCGGATCGCCGGGCGCGATCATGTGGCCTGCGTCGTGCTGGGCCGCGGAGCCGACGACGCGGCGGTCGACGCATGGCTCCGTGCGGCCCGGGGCGTCACCGGCTACTGCGGATTCGCGATCGGGCGTTCGATCTGGTGGGACCCGCTCAAGGCTTACGTCGACGGCGCGCTGCCGCGCGACCGAGGCCGCCGAGAAGATCGCCCTCAACTACCGCCGCTTCATCACCGTCTACGAACAGGGCTAGGCACGACCGCCCCGTAGGGCTCCACCCCCGGCCGAAGCGTCAGCTCTCCAGCAGCAGGCCGCGCTTGCTACGCACGCGGCGGTCGAGGCGGTTGAAGATCAGGTAGTCCACCACCACGCCGATCACCACGATCACCCCGAGCGCCGCCAGCAGTTCGGGCACGTCCTGCTGGCTGCGATCGAGCAACTGCCCCAGCCCGACCGCACCTGCCGCCCGCACGATCAGCTCGGCGGCCATGAGCGCCTTCCAGGCGAAGCCCCAGGCCTGCTGCAAACCACCGATGTAGCCGGGCAGCGCGGCCGGGAAGATCACGCGCCGGTACAACGTCCAGCCGTCTGCACCCAGCGTGAGGCCCGCGCGCTTCAGGAGCGGCGGGACCTGACGCATCGACGACATCGTGGCGAGCGTCATGGACGGGAACGCCCCCATGATCGTGACGAATACCACCGCCCGCTCGGTGGCGCCGAACCAGACCACGGCGAGCGGCAGCCACGCGATGAAGGGAGTGATCTGCAGGGCCACGATGATCGGGCGGATGGCGCGTCGCGCGAACCCGTTGAGCGCGAGCCCCACTCCGATCGACGTTCCGATCACGATCGCCATCGCGAACGAGAACAGCAGCCGGATCAGGGTCTTCAGGGCGGCACGTGGGATCGTCCCGTTGGAGACCCCGTGCACGAACGCGGTCCACACGGCAGCGGGCGAAGGAAGCGCTCGGGAGTTCGTGAGCGCCGACGCCACCGCCCACACGACGATCAGCCCTGCGATCCCCGCGAGGGGCGGTCCGATCTCCCTGGCGGCCCGCTTCATGCCTTGTCGCCCTTGTCGACCTCGCTCATCAACAGCTCGTGCACCTCGGTCACGACGCGGGCGACGAGCACATCGTCGAGTTGCCGCGGCCGGGGAGCGATGATACGGACCTCCTCGAGCAGATGTCCCGGGGCCGCCGACAGCACCAGGACGCGGTCCGCCAGCAGCGCCGCCTCGCGTACGTTGTGGGTCACGAACAGGAACGTCTTCGGACGGCCCTCGCGCTCTTCCCACACCCGTTGGATCTCGTTCTGGAGCAGCTCGCGGGCCTGAGCGTCGAGCTGACCGAACGGCTCGTCTCCGAGCACGACGTCGGGATCGCAGGCGAGGGCGCGGGCGAGCTGCGCGCGCTGGCGCATACCTGCCGACAGCTCGTGCGGCTGGACGTTCGCCGAACCGGCGAGCCCCACGCTGTCCAGCCAGTGGCGGGCCCGCGTGCGGCGCTCGGCCGGCGGCACGCCGACGAGGCGAAGCGCGAGCTCGACGTTGGCTTCCACCGAGAGCCAGGGGAACAGCGCCGGCTCCTGGAACAGGACCGCGCGGTCCGGCCCGGGCCCCGGGATCGGGCGGCCGTCCAACAGGGCCGCGCCCGAGGTGGGCTCGTCGAGCCCCGCGAGGATGTTCAGGATCGAGGTCTTGCCGCTCCCGGACGGACCCAGGAGGCACACGAATTCGCCGGGAGCGACGTCGAAGCTCACTCCGTCGACGGCCGTGACCGTTTCCCCCGAGCTCGACACCCGCGTCTTCACGAGGTTGCGCACGGCGAGCTTCGGCGTGACGGGCTCCGGTTGGGGAGCGAGTCGCAGCGCCGCGGTGGGAGAGGAGCCCTCGGTCATCCGCTCACCGCAGCCTGAACTTCTCGGCCATCTCGATCTGCACGACCTTGGCGTCCTGGATCACCAGGACCACGGTGCCGAACTGGATCTTGCGGACGATCTCCGCGACCTTGACCAGGACCGCCCGCTCCTCTTCTGTGAGGACGGCGAGTGGGTCGTCGACGGTGGGCGACTCGGTCGCCGGTTCCTCTGCCACGGCCCGATACTAGGCGCGGATCAACGCCCTCGCGAGTGTCACGGGGATGGGATCGACGCAAGGGCCACCTCACCAGCTCCCCTCCGGACGAAGAAAGGCCGGAGCGAGCGCTGGCCTTCCGCAGGGCCTTGGGGTCGGTAGACTGGCCGGGTATGCCTGCCTCGATCGTGCTCGGGACCCAGTGGGGGGACGAGGGCAAGGGGAAGGCGGTCGACTATCTCGCGGACCGGATGGACTTCGTGGTCCGCTACCAGGGCGGGAACAACGCCGGCCACACGGTGATCGCCGAAGGCCGTCTCCTGAAGCTCCAGCTGATCCCCTCGGGGATCCTGTATCCGCACATCACCTCCGTGATCGCCGACGGGGTCGTCGTGGACCCACGGCACCTGATCAAGGAGATGGACGCCGTCCACGAGACGGGCGTGGACGTCTCCCGGCTGGTGCTGAGCGGCAACTGCCACATCATCATGCCGTATCACCTGGAGCTGGAGAAGGTTACGGAGCGCTTCCTCGGACGCAACGCGCTCGGTACGACGAAGCGCGGTATCGGTCCCGCCTACGGCGACAAAGCGGCGCGTATCGGGCTGCGCATCCAGGATCTGTTCGACGAGAAGATCTTCCGCCAGAAGCTGGATGTCGTGCTGCGCGAGAAGAACCTGATCCTCACGAAGATCTACAACCGGCTGCCGCTGGACGGTGAGCGCATCGTCGACGAGTACCTCCAGCTCGCCGAGCGCCTGCAGCCGCACGTTGCGGACACGTCCTCGCTCCTGTACGAGGGACTGCAGGAGGGCAAGCGCGTGATGCTCGAAGGAGCGCAGGGAACACTGCTCGACCTCGATCACGGGACGTATCCGTTCGTCACGTCCTCGAACCCCGTGGCGGGCTACGCCCTCGCGAGCGCTGGTATCGGGCCGCACCACGTGGACCGCGTCGTCGGCATCGTGAAGGCCTATGTCACGCGCGTGGGCGCCGGGCCGTTCCCCACGGAGCTGCTCGACGAGGTCGGCGACCGGCTCGGGACGCGGGGCAACGAGTTCGGCACCGTGACGGGGCGCAAGCGCCGCTGCGGCTGGTTCGACGCGTGCCTCGGCCGCTACGCCGCGCGTCTCAACGGGCTCACGGAGCTCTTCATCACGAAGCTCGACGTCCTCTCGGGCCTGGAGACCCTGAAGATCTGCACCGGGTATCGCGCGTACGGTCAGACCTTCGAGGACATGCCGCCGCACCAGTCGGTCCTGCACGACGCGGCGCCGGTCTATGAGGAGCTCGAGGGCTGGCACGAGGAGATCGACGAGACCGAGGTGTTCGAGGACCTGCCGAAGCAGGCGCAGCAGTACATCCGGCGCATGGAGGAGCTCGTCGGCGTGCCGGTGAGCGTGGTGAGCGTGGGGCCCTCACGCGAACAGAGCCTCCCGGTCTCCGGATGAGGGTTCTCGTGGTCGGCGCCGGCGGCCGCGAGCACGCGTTGGCTTGGGGCCTGTCGCGCAGTCCGCTGGTCACCGAGTTGCACGCCGCCCCCGGCAACGCCGGGATCGCGCGGCTCGCCACGTGCCATCCCGTAGGGGCGGAAGACCTCGAGGGGCTCGTGGCGCTCTCGCGGGGGCTCGGCGCCGAGCTGGTGGTGGTAGGCCCGGAGGCGCCGCTGGTGGCGGGCCTCGCCGATCGCTTGCGGGAGCGCGGCGTCGCGACGTTCGGCCCCGGTACGGACGGCGCCCGGATCGAGGGCTCGAAGGCGTGGGCGAAGGAGCTGATGGGGCGCGCGGACATCCCGACGGCCCGCGCCGGGGCATTCACCAGGGTCGCCGACGCCGCCGCGTTCGTCGACGAGCTCGGGGGGCGCGCCGTCGTGAAGGCCGACGGCCTCGCCGCCGGCAAAGGCGTGACGGTCGCGGGCGACCCTGCGACGGCGGTCCGGGCGCTCACCGAGTGCCTCGAGGGCCGGGTGTTCGGGGACGCGGGGGCTACCGTGGTGGTGGAGGAGCTGCTCGAAGGTTCCGAAGTGTCGGCGTTCGCACTGTGCGACGGCGGGACGACGGTGCCGCTGGCCCTGTCCCAGGATTTCAAACGGATCGGCGACGGCGATACCGGGCCCAACACCGGCGGGATGGGCGCCTACTCGCCGCTTCCGTTCGTGGACGGAGCGTACCGAGGCGGCGATCTGGGAGCTCACGGGCCGCGCTGCCGAAGCGATGGCCGCCGGTGGGATCGAGTACCGCGGACTCCTCTACGCGGGCTTCATGCTCACACCCAGGGCCCCAAGGTCCTGGAGTTCAACTGCCGCTTCGGGGATCCGGAGACCGAAGTGGTGATCCCTCGGCTGGGCTCGGATCCGGCCGAGCTCCTCCTCGCCACCGCCACCTCGACCCTGCGAGACGTGAAGGTGACCTGGTCGCCGGATGCCGCGGTCACCGTGGTGCTGGCCTCCGGGCGGCTACCCGGGCGCCTACCGCACCGGCGTCCCTATCCACGGGCTCGAGGAGGCCGGCGCCGTCGAGGGGGCGATCGTGTTCCATGCAGGCACGCAGGAGCGGGACGGTACAGTGGTTACGGCGGGTGGGCGCGTGGTGGCGGTGACGGGCGTCGGCGCAACCTCACAGGACGCCCGGGCCGTCGCATACGAGGCCGCGGGGCGCATCGCGTTCGACGGGAAGACCTATCGGACGGACATCCGTGAGCGGGCGCCACGCGTCCGCGCGCGAGGAGGACAAGGGCAGATGAGCGACGAAGCGCCCCGAGCGGGCGTGCTGGCGGCCTCGCCCTCGGAGTTGGGGATCATGCGACAGACCGGACTGATCCTGGAGAAGTTCGGGATCGCGCACGAGATCCGCATCATGTCGTCCTCGCGGAACCCCGATCTCGTCGACGAGTACGCCCGGACGGCGTTCGAACGGGGCCTCAAAGTGATCGTGTGTTCCACTGGGCTGTCGGGCCACCTCGCCGCGGCGGTCGCGGCGCGCACCGTGATCCCGGTGATCGGCGTGCCCATCGCCACCTCGCCGCAGATGGTGGGCAACGAGGCGCTCGCGATCACGGCCCAGATGCCCACCGGCGTGCCGGTGGCCACGGTGGGCGTCGAGTCCGCCGTGAACGCGGCGGTGCTCGCGGCCCAGATCATCGGGGTGAGCGACCCCGAGGTGCAGCAGGCGTTGTGGCGCTTCAAGGACGACCTCGCGGAGGGCCTCAAGCTTTGATCCCGCGCTACCGCCTGCCGGGGATGTCCGCCGTGTGGTCGGACGAGACCCGGCTCGCGAACTGGCTGGAGATCGAGCTCCTCGCGGTCGAAGCATGGTCCGAGATCGGCGCGATCCCCGCGGAGGATGCCGCCGCGTGCCGCGAGCGCGCGGCGTTCACGGTGGAAGCCGTCGAGGAGCGTGAGCGCGTGACCCGTCATGACGTCGCGGCGTTCGTCGACGTCGTGGCAGCCTCGATCGGTCCGCAGGGGCGCTGGATCCATTTCGGGATGACGTCGTCGGACGTGCTGGATACCGGTCTCGCGCTCCAGCTGCGGCGGGCCGCGGATCTGCTGCTTGCCAGGGTCGAGACCCTGTTGGGGGTCGTGAAGGATCAAGCCCTCATCTACCGGGACACCCCGATCATGGGGCGCACCCACGGGATCCACGCGGAGCCGACGTCGTTCGGGCACAAGCTCGCCGTCTGGGCGTTCGAGCTCGACCGCGATCGTGAGCGCCTCCGTCGCGCTCGCGAGAGCGTGAGCGTGGGGGCGATCAGCGGTGTCGTCGGCACGTACGCCAGCATCGACCCCCGCGTCGAGGAGCTGGTCTGCTCGCGGCTCGGCCTGCGCCCGGCCGAGGCATCGACCCAGGTGATCCAGCGTGACCGGCACGCCGAGTTCGTGACCACGCTGGCCGTGGTCGCCTCGACGCTCGACGCGATCGCCACCGAGGTCCGTCACCTGGCTCGCACCGAGGTGCGCGAGGTGCAGGAGCCGTTCGCGCAGGGGCAGAAGGGCTCCAGTGCCATGCCGCACAAGCGGAACCCCGTGGTGTCCGAGCGCGTGAGCGGGCTCGCGCGCGTGATGCGCGGGTACGCCCAGACGGCCCTGGAGAACGTGACGCTCTGGCACGAACGCGACATCTCGCATTCCAGTGCCGAGCGGATCGTGTTCCCCGACGCTACCGGGTTGCTCGACTTCATGCTGAACGACATCACAGGAGTGCTCGACGGGCTCGTCGTGTTCCCCGAACGGATGGCCGAGCACGTGAACTCGCTCGGCGGCGTCGCGTTCAGCCAATCGGTCCTGCTGGCGCTCGTGGATGCTGGGCTGGGGCGCGACGATGCGTATCGGATCGTGCAGGGAGCCGCAGCGGCCGCCTGGGACGAGGGTGCCTCCTTCCGCGATGCCGTCGAGGCCGATCCACAGGTTGCCGCCCACCTCGATCGAGCGCAGCTCGACGCGCTCTTCGACCCAGGGCGGTTCCTGCGCAACCTCGGCGGGGTGTTCGACCGGCTCGAGAAGCTACCCGTGGAGCGGTCGTGAGCACCGCGGCGGGGGGCCTGCACGCCCGGGGCAAGGTGCGGGACGTCTTCGAGGCGGGCGCCGACGCCCTTCTGCTGGTGGCGAGCGATCGCATCAGCGCCTTCGATGTGGTCCTTCCCGACCCGATACCCGACAAGGGCCGCGTGCTGACGGCCTTCTCCCTCTTCTGGTTCGAGCGGACGCGCGACCTCGTGGCGAACCACGTCGTGAGCGCCGATCGTCGATCCTTCCCCGCGCCGTTCTCCGAGGACTCGGAGCTCGCTGGACGGGCGTTGTTGGTGCGACGCGCCGACGTGATCCCCGTGGAGTGCGTCGCGCGCGGCTACCTCAGCGGCTCCGGCTGGAAGGAGTACGGACGCAGTCGCTCGGTGTGCGGGGTGGCGTTGCCCGCCGGCCTCCGCGAGTCCGACCGTCTCCCCGAGCCGATCTTCACGCCCACGACGAAGGCGGCCGAGGGTCACGACCTCCCGCTCACGCTCGAGGAGACGGCCGACCTGGTGGGCCGCGGGCTCGCCGAACGCCTCAAGGAGCTGACGCTCACGATCTATGAGCGCATCGTGGCGCTCGCCGCCCAGCGCGGCATCATCGTCGCCGACACGAAGCTCGAGTTCGGTTTCTCCGACGGCGAGCTGATCCTGATCGACGAGGTCGGCACGCCAGACTCTTCGCGGTTCTGGCCCGCCGACACGTTCGCGCCCGGCGGGGCTCAGCCGTCCTACGACAAGCAGTACGTGCGGGACTGGCTCGATGCCTCCGGGTGGGATCACGAGCCGCCGCCGCCGCGCTTTGCCCGCCGACGTCGTCGCGGGCACGGCCCGGCGCTATCGCGAGGCCTACGAGCGGGTGACCGGCGAACCTTGGCGGTCCTACCAGGTGAGGGCGGGCGTCGGGGAGGAACCACGATGACGTTCACGTTCGAGGTGCTGGTGTCGCTGAAGCCGGGCCTGTCGGACCCGGCGGGCAAGGCCGTGATGTCCGCCCTGCCGGCGCTCGGATGGACGAACGTTTCCAACGTCCACGTCGGCAAGCACATCGCCCTCACCGTGGAGGCCGACGACGAGGACGTCGCTCGTACACAGGTGGAGGAGATGGCCGCACGCCTGCTCTCCAACCCGGTGATCGAGGACTTCCGGATCCTCGAGACCGCCGGGGAGGGTTGAGGGGCGGCGTGTCGAGCGGGGATCCTCGCGTCGGCGTCATCACGTTCCCCGGGTCGCTCGACGATCGCGATGCCCTGAACGCGCTGTCGGTCATGGGGGCGGAGGGGGTCTCGCTCTGGCATGCGGACGCGGATCTTCGGGGGGTGGACGCCGTGATCCTGCCGGGAGGGTTCTCTTACGGCGACTACCTGCGGTGCGGCGCGATCGCACGGTTCGCCGCGGTCATGGACGAGGTGCGCGCGTTCGCGGAACGGGGGGGGCCGGTCCTGGGCATCTGCAACGGATTCCAGATCCTGTGCGAGAGCCGGTTGCTGCCCGGCGCTCTGATCCGCAATCGTTCCCTGCGGTTCGTCTGCCGCGACGTCTGGCTGCGGGTGGAGACGTCCCAGAGCGTCGTGACGCGCGATCTGACGGCCGGCGAAACGGTCGAGATCCCGATCAAGCACGGCGAAGGTGCCTTCATCGCGCGGCCCGAGGAGCTGCGCCGGATAGCGGACGAAGGGCTGGTCCTGTTCCGCTACGCGAGCCGCCAGGGTGTCGTGGACGATCTCCACAACCCGAACGGCGCTACCGACAACATCGCGGGACTCCGCAACGCGCGCGGCAACGTCGTGGGCCTCATGCCTCACCCCGAGCACGCCGTCGATCCCGACGTGGGGCCCACCGGGGGGCAGGCGCTGATCGCATCGCTGCTCGCCTCGGCGATGGCGGGGTCGGCATGAGTCGGCATCTCGATGGCGCGGCGTCGAACCGCGAGGCCCTCCTGCATCGTCGCCTGGGCTTGCGCGACGACGAGTACGAACGGATCGTGAGCACGCTCGGGCGCGAGCCCCGCGCCGCCGAGTTGGCGATGTACGGCGCCATGTGGTCGGAGCACTGTTCCTACAAGTCGTCGAAGATCCATCTCCGCCGGCTTCCGACGCAAGGGACCGCGGTGCTCGTGGGCCCAGGTCAAGACGCCGGTGCGGTCGACGTCGGCGAAGGGTGGGCTGCCGTCTTCAAGATGGAGTCGCACTCTCACCCGTCGGCGATCGAGCCCTATCAGGGGGCGGCCACGGGCGTCGGCGGCATCGTGCGCGACGTCATCTCGATGGGCGCCCGTCCCGTGGCGCTGCTCGACCCGCTGATGTTCGGTCCCCTCACCGACGAGCGCAGCCGCTGGCTCTTCGACGGCGTGGTCGCCGGGATCGGCGGCTACGGCAACTGTATCGGGGTCCCCACCGTTGGGGGCGAGGTGCGTTTCGCCGATCCGCACGCTGCGAACCCCACCGTCGATGTGATGTGCGTCGGCCTCGCCCGGGCGGACGAGCTCGTGACGTCGTCCTCGCTCACCGCCCGGGCGGGGTCGCACATGGTCCTCTACGGCGCGTCCACCGGCCGCGACGGGATCGGCGGCGTGAGCGTACTCGCGTCCGCGACGCTGGACGAGGGCTCGGCGGCCTCGCGCCCCTCGGTGCAGATCGGCGACCCGTTCGCGGAGAAGCTGTTGATCGAGGCTTCGCTCGAGCTGATCGGGCAGGGGCTCCTGGAGGGCCTGCAGGATCTGGGCGGCGCGGGGATCACGTGCGCGGTGAGCGAGTCGGCGGCCCGTGCAGGGCTGGGCGCGCACCTGGATCTCGATCAGGTGCCGCTGCGGGAGCGCGACATGGAGGCGTTCGAGATCCTCACGTCCGAGTCCCAGGAGCGGATGCTCGCGATCGTGCATCCCTCGAAGGTGGCGGCGGTGCAGGCCGTGTGCGAGCGGTGGGGTCTGCACACGGCCGTGATCGCCACGCTGGCGGAGGGTGGGGGGCTTCGCGTCACCCACGGCGGCGAGGTCGTCGCCGAGGTGCCGGCCCGCTCCCTCACCGACGACGGACCCGAGTACGACCGGCCGGCGGCGCCGCCGGTCCAGCGCAACCTCGCGGACGATCCGACCTTCGCCCCGTTCGACAAGGATCTGCGTGAGGCCTTCCTCACCGTGCTGTCGTCTCCGAACGTCGCCGCGAAGCGCTGGGTCTTCGAGCAGTACGACTCCAAGGTGCAGGGGCAGACGGTGGCGGGACCGGGCAGCGACGCCGCCGTGATCCGCGTGCCGGGGACGATGAGGGGGTTGGCGCTCTCGACCGACGGCAGGGGACGATTCGGAGCGCTCGATCCGTACCTCGGCGCCGCCCATGCGGTGGCGGAGGCGGCGCGCAACGTCGCGGTGACGGGAGCGCGCCCGCTGGCGATCACGAACTGCCTGAACTTCGGCGACCCCGAACGGCCGCAAGTCATGTGGGAGTTCACCGAGTCGATCCGAGGCATCGCCGACGCGTGTCGCGCGTTCGCCACGCCCGTGACGGGCGGCAACGTCAGTTTCTACAACGAATCCGCGGGGTCGGCGATCTGGCCGACGCCCGTGATCGGGATGCTGGGACTGCTGGAGGACTACCGGCTGCGCGTCCCGACCGGGTTCCCGCGTCCCGGCCTCGGCGTGTTCCTGTTGGGTGACACGTTCCCGGAGCTGGGGGGCTCGGAGTTCGCCGAGGCCGTGCTCGGGGTGGTGGCGGGCCGTCCCCCGGCGCTGGACCTCGCCCGCGAATCCGCGTTGCTGAGATGCCTCGTGGCGGCGGCGACCGAGGACCTGCTCGCGAGCGCGCACGATTGCAGCGACGGCGGCGTGTCGATCGCGCTCGTCGAGTCCTCGCTCGAGGGTGGCCAGGGGTTCGCGGTGACGGTGGGCTCCGACCTTCCCCCGCACGTGGAGCTGTTCAGCGAATCGGCGTCCCGCGCGATCGTGAGCGTGGCGCCCGAGCGCGAGGAGGCCTTCGCCGAGCTCGCCGCCCGGCACGGTGTTCCCGTGAGACGTCTCGGCGAGACCGGGGGCCCTCGCGTCGTCTTTGCCGGTCTGTTCGAAGCGACGGTCGCCGAGCTCCGGGAGATCCACGAGTCGACGATCCCTCGTTTGATGGGTGAGTAGTGCGGACGCGCGGTCGGGGCCAAGCCCCCGTCTACCCCCGTCGTGCGAGGGCCCGCCGCCCCTTTCACGTTTCGCTTCCTTAACGCGTTGTTCGATCGATGAGCGCGAAGCGATACGGGGAGGACGATGTGGTTCCATCGAGCGGTGAGATGTGGGTGCGGTGGATGATCGAGTCCGAGCAGCGCAAGCGGGCCGAGCGGATCCGACAGGAGCGGGAATCGTTGGTGGCGCGCCCGGGCCGGCGCCGCGAGCGTGCCGGCCGGCGCCCCAAAGGCCGCCGGTGAGCACAGGCCAGGTGCCACCGTTCCAGGACTTCCTGGATGCGAACCGGGCGCGGGTCTATCGATTCCTTACGATCGCTGTGGGACCGCACGACGCGGACGACTGCTTCCAGGAAACGTTCCTCTCCGCGCTGCGGGCCTACCCCCGGCTCGTCGACGGTGAGCGGCTCGATCGCTGGGTGCTGCGGATCGCCTCGCACAAGGCGATCGATCACCATCGGTCGGTCGCGCGTCGAGCGATCCCGACGCAGGACGTGCCGGAGCGGCCCGTGGACGCCTTCGAACCGAGCGCCGGGGACGATCCGCTGTGGGAGGCGGTGCGGCGGCTCCCGCCGCGGCAACGGGTGGCGGTCGTGCACCGCCACGTCCTCGACCGGCCGTATGCGGAGATCGCGGAGCTGATGGACACCTCGGAGGAGGCGGCCAGGGCCAACGTTTACCAGGGCACCAAACGACTCAGGGAGTTGATGGCATGAACGCGAAGGATCTCAAACGGCTCGTCGAAGGCGCCGACGCGGAGCGACGCTCCCGTGTGGCCGCCGCGGCGCTGCCGGCGTCGGCTCTGCGGGAGCATCTCGTGGACGTCGCGGTCGCGACGATGGACTCACCGGTCGGCGAGCTCCTCGTGGCGGTGACGCCGCGCGGCCTCGCGTGCATCGCCTTCGACGCAGAGGACCGCGACGTCCTGCTCGAGCGCCTCGCGCGGGACCTCTCGCCCCGCATCCTGGAGATGGCCGGACCGACCGACGTGGTGCGGCGGGAGCTCGAGGAGTACTTCCGGCGTGCGCGCACCCGGTTCGACGTGAAGGTGGACCGCCGCCTGATCGGTTCCTTCGCATGGGAGGTCCTGCGCGCGACCCGGCGGGTCCCCTTCGGACGCACGGCCACCTACGGCGAGGTCGCCACGACGATCGGCCGGCCCCAGGCCGCCCGGGCCGTGGGCGGGGCTTTGGGCTCGAACCCGATCCCCATCGTGATCCCCTGTCACCGCGTGATCGGGGCGGGCGGCAAGCTCACGGGGTACGCCGGCGGCCTGCCCCGCAAGGAGCTCCTGCTGGAGCTCGAGGGTGTGCTCCCGCCGAGGCTGCTGGGGACGGCGCTTCGGTCCGTCGGCGACACCCGGTAGACTTGAGTCCTCGTGGGCGCCGAATCACCCAAGGACGAATGCGGACTCTTCGGGGTGTGGGCGCCCGGCGAGGACGTCGCACGCCTCACGTACTTCGGACTCTTCGCCCAGCAGCATCGGGGTCAGGAATCGGCCGGGATGGCCGTGAGCGACGCCCACAACATCCTCGTCTATCGCGAGCTCGGACTCGTCAGCCAGGTGTTCTCCGAAGCCACGCTCACCACGCTCCGCGGCGACCTCGGCATCGGCCACACCCGCTACTCCACCACCGGGTCCAGCACCTGGGAGAACGCCCAGCCCGTGTTCAAGAACGACGGCGCGCACACCATCGCTCTGGGTCACAACGGGAACCTCGTCAACACGCCGGAGTTGGCCGCCCGGGTCGGCAAGGCCGGCGCCGCCTCCACGGATTCCGACCTCGTCACGACGCTGCTCGTGCGGGAGATGGCGGCGACCGGGTCCCTCGACGAGGCGGCGATCCGCGTGCTGCCCACCCTTCGTGGCGCCTACTGCTTCGTGATGATGGACGAGCGGGGCGTCTACGCCGCACGCGATCCGCTCGGGGTCCGACCGTTGTCCATCGGACGCCTGCCGAACGGCTTCGTCGTCGCCTCCGAGACCTGTGCCCTGGACATCGTGGGCGCCACCTTCATCCGCGACGTCGAACCGGGCGAGCTCGTCCGCTTCGACGACCGTGGGCTGCACAGCGTCCGGTTCACGCAGTCTCCCCGCAGCGCCCTGTGCGTGTTCGAGTTCGTCTACCTCGCCCGGCCGGACTCGCGCCTTCGCGACGTCAGCGTGCACGAGGCGCGCCGCGAGATGGGACGGATCCTGGCGCGCGAGCATCCCGTGGAGGCCGACCTGGTGATCCCCGTTCCCACCACGGGACACAGCGCCGCGCAGGGCTTCAGCGAGGTCTCGGGCATCCCCTACGGCGACGGCCTCTACAAGAACAACTATGTGGGCCGCACGTTCATCCAGCCATCCCAGCGTCTGCGCGACCTCGGCGTGAGGCTGAAGCTGAACCCGCTCCCGGATTCGATCCGTGGCAAGCGTCTCATCGTCGTTGACGATTCGATCGTGCGCGGCACCACGACGAAGCAGATCGTTGCCGCGCTGCGCGAGTCCGGGGCCACCGAGGTCCACATCCGCATCACGTGCCCCCCCGTTCAGTGGCCGTGCTTCTACGGGATCGACATGCCCACGCGGCAGGAGTTGATCGGCGCCGACCTCGAGGTCGAGGAGATCCGCGCCTACGTGGGCGCGGACTCGCTCGGATATCTCTCGCAGGAGGGCATGATCGCCGCCGCGGGGGGCCCGGCCACGGACTTCTGCGCCGCCTGCTTCGACGGGGAGTATCCGATCGCGATCCCCGAACTCGCCGGCAAGTTCGTGCTGGAAGAACCCCTGCCCACCACGTGAGCGGTGCGTATCGCGACGCCGGCGTCGACACCGAGGCGGCGGCCGAGGCCGTCGCGCTGATCGGCGACCTCGCGGCGCGGGCACGCCGTCCCGAAGTGCTCGAAGGGGTCGGCGGGTTCGCCGGGCTCTACCGGGTCGGCGGCGGCAGGCTCCTGGCGGCCGCGACCGACGGCGTCGGCACGAAGCTCGAGATCGCGCGCGCTCTCGGCCACCTCGACACCGTCGGCATCGACCTCGTGGCGATGTGCGCCGACGACGTCGTGTGCACAGGCGCAGAGCCCCTGTTCTTCCTCGATTACCTCGCGGTGGGCAAGGTCGTGCCGGAACGGGTGGCGGCGCTGGTGGAGGGCGTCGCCGAGGGCTGCCGGCGCGCCGGCTGCGCCCTGCTGGGAGGGGAGACCGCCGAGCATCCCGGCGTGATGGACGCGGACGCGTTCGACCTTGCGGGGTTCTGCGTGGGATCCCTCGACGAGGCCGCGCTGCTGGGTCCCGCGAGGGTGGGCGAGGGCGACGTGGTGATCGGCCTCGCGTCGAGCGGCCTCCACGCGAACGGCTTCTCGTTGGTTCGCAGCATCTTCCCATCGGGCGACGACCTTGCCGTCGAGCACCCCAGCCTCGGCCGTTCCCTCGGCGAAGAGCTCCTGGAGCCCTGCGCGATCTACACGAAGGTCGTGTTGGGGCTGGCGCGAGACGGCCTCCTGCATGCCGCCGCCCACATCACCGGAGGCGGGTTCGACGAGAACATACCGCGGGTGCTTCCTGACGGACTGGGCGCCCAGATCCTTCGCGGCTCATGGGTGGAGCACCCGATCTTCAAGGTCGTCGCCGAGGCGGGGGGCGTCTCCGAGCATGACCTGTTCGCGACGTTCAACATGGGGATCGGGATGGTGCTGGTCGTGGATCACAGCGACGCCGGCGAGGTGCTCGCACGGTGCCGGGACACGGCGTTCGCGATCGGGCGGGTCGTGCCGGGCGCCGGCGTACGCATCGGATAGCCGCGATACGTACGTGAAGATGCCTGCTCACCGGTGACTACTCCGGGTCCCCCGGAATCACCGACCGATGGCTCGACCCTAGGGCAACGGGCCATCTCGGAAACCGCCCGGACGACCGATTCAGCGCGGCGCGAGAACGACCGTTGTTTCCAACAGATGATGGATCAGCTTCCGGCCGGGGCCAGCGTGCTCGTCGTGGACGACGAGCCGCAGGTCGTGTGGGTGCTCCAGTTCAGCCTGGAGGCCGAGGGCTACCAGACGTTCGCCGCCAACGACGGCGTCGAGGCGCTCGCCGAGATCGCCGAGCATCACCCCAAGCTCATGGTGCTGGACATCATGATGCCGAAGATGGACGGGTGGTCGGTGCTGGAAGAGATGATGAAGCTGGCGCCCGAGGACCGTCCGCGCGTCGTCATCGTCTCGGCGCTCGCTTCGCTCCGCGATCGCGCGAAAGCCGCCGAGCTCGGTGCCGACGCCTACGTCCCGAAGCCGTTCAACGTGGACGAGCTGTTGGACGTGCTCCACGACCTCGACCGCGTGTCCTGACGACCGCTATGTCCCGCGTGTCCCGCGCGCGAAGCGCTGATGCTCCTTCGGCACCACCGTGGTGCCCACGGCGCGCAGCGTGAGGATCGGTTCGTCGAGGAACTCCGCGGCCGAATCGCTGAGGTCGGTGCGGGCCGAGCCGATCTTGTGGATCTCGAACTCGCAACGGCGGCTGGTGTTCCCCACGTCCGCGATCCGTCCACGCGCCTCGATCCAATCGCCGGCGTAAAGGGGGGCGAGGAACTCTACGGATTCGTATGCGCGGAACAGGCCTTCGTCACCGTCATGCTTCATCGCGAGCTCGGTGATGAGGTCGCCCACGATCCGAAGTTGCGTGGCGCCGGCCACGAGGTTCCCTCCGTAGTGGGCGTCCTCGGCCCCCAGCCGCAGCCGGATGAAGGCGCTGGGGAGCTCGGCGTCGTCCGTCGTGCGGCTCATGCCCGGCCGGCCCCCCGGTCCTTCGGGGGCGGGATGACCTTGCCGTAGCGGATCCCGCGCACGGGAACACGCACCTGCGTGCCGTCCTTCTTCCGCACGAAGAAGGTCTCCGCCGCATCGTCCCAGCGTTCGAGCGTCCCCACGGCCTCGCCGATGTAGCCGTTCGGCAACTCGAACTGGAGGGACACGCGTTTGCCGATGTCTGCGGGCGTAAGGAGGTTCTGGGACTGCATCGCAGGCAGCCTACCGAACGGCGGGCTCAGCCCGTCGGCAGGCGGAGCACGGCCTCGGCCGCCAGCCGGAACAACCGCTCGCGCCCGTCCGTGTGCTCGTCCCAGCCGCGGTCGTCCCACGTGGCTCCCGACAGGTCGTCCCCCGCGTAGAGCAGCTGCCCGAACGTCACGTTGCGGAACGCCGCCACCGCGAAGAACGCGGCCGCCTCCATCTCCACCGTGAGGCACCCCGCCGCGACCCGGCGTTCGAGCTTGCCGCGCGTCTCGCGGTACAGGGCGTCGGTGGTCCAGGTGGCGCCCGCGACGTGCGGGACACCGTGATCCTCGAGCGTGGCGACGATCGCCTCGACCGCCGCGGCCGCGGGGACAGCCTTGCGGTCCGCCGGGAGGTAGTGGTAGGACGTGCCCTCGTCGCGCACCGCACTCGTCGGGACGATGACATGGCCCAGCGCCACGTCGGGGACCAGCACGCCGGCTCCGCCGCACGCGACGAAGGCACGGCATCCCCGCGCGATGAGCTCCTCCAGGAACCCGGCCGCAAGAGGGGCGCCGACCCCGGGATGCGCCACGGTCAGAGGGCGGCCGCCGTAGTCGAGGTGGTAGATGGGATTGCGGCCGATCTCCGAGACCATGTGATCGACCAGTCGGCCGTCGTGTTCCGCCACCACCTTCGTGATCGTGTCCTGGAAGAAGCAGAGCACGGCGTGCGGAGGGATCTTCAGGGACCCGACCACCTCCGTCGGCTCGATCACGGCCGTGAGCGCCGGATCGAACTCCAAGATGGCGGGCGGCCCGGGGTATCACGCGCCGTGCTCATGCGATGGATTCCTTCCGCGACGCGAGGATGGCTCCCGCGATCACGAGCGCGATGCCCGCGACGGAGAGCCCATAGATCCGCTCGCCCCGGAACACCGCCCCCAGAACGAGCGCTACCACCGGCACAAGGTAGATCGCGAACGAGGCGCGGGTGGGCCCTACGCGCGCGACGAGCTGGCCCATCATGACGAACGCGAGTCCCGTGCCGAGCGCGCCCAGCGCCGCCACCGCGGCGAGGGATGCCCATGCGAACGACGATCGCGGGATCGACCACAGCCCGAAGGGCGCCGTCCACACCGCCGCGAGCGCCAGCATCCGCGCCATCACGGGAAGCGATCCGTAGCGCTGAGTGAGCGGCGCGGAGATGTTGACGGCGACGCCGTAGCAGACGACCGCCAGGAGGGCGAGGGTGACGCCCGATCGCCTGTGCAGACCCGGCGGTCGCCGCCGGGAGCGCGATCGCAACGATGCCGGCGAACCCCGTCGCGAGTCCGACCGTTTGCGAGCGGCTGGGCGGCCGCTGCAACATCAGTGAGGCGATCGCGGCCGCGAAGATCGGCAACGATCCGTTCAGGAGGCCGGTGAGCCCCGACGCGATCCGCTGCTCGGCGAGAGGGAACAACGTGAACGGGATCGCCACCCACAGGAACGAGATCGCAACCAACCGAGGCCGGTCCTCGCGCTCGACGCTCCGTCGGGCGGCCGGCACGAGCCACAATACGGCGGCGCCGAAGAGGATCCGCAGCCACGTGATCAGCCCCGGACCGAACGACTCGAGGCCGATCGCGATGAACAGGAACGACGACCCCCAGATGGCGCCGATCGCACCGAACAACGTCCAGTCCCGAGGCGTGAACGCGCCACGATGTGTGCCCTCGCTCGTGGTGAGCAGGCCGCGTCGCCCACTCCCTCCGTAGGCTCGGGGCTCGCCCCCCGCCGCTCATCGAAGGCGGGCGATCGTGCCCGCGGGTGGTGAGGGGTAGGCCTCCGGGTGTGCCGCCCAGCCGAGGATCTCCATCCCGTCCACGACGCGCGGTCCCGGTCGGGAGAAGAACGAGGTTGCGTCGACGGCGAAGACGTTGCCGTTGCGCGCCGCCGGCGTGTCCGCGATCTCGGGATGGAGCAGGACCGCCCCACCCTCTTCCTCGGCCTCCTCCAGGTAGTAGCCGCACGGCATGAACACGATGATCTCGGGGTTCGCATCCCTGATCTGACGATGGGTCACGACACGAGAAGGAGCCCCCTTCTCGCTCAGGAGGTTCGTGGCCGCCACGGCCTCCACCATCTCCGGGATCCAGTGGCCCGCGGCGAACGGCGGCTCCCACCATTCCAGACAGAACACGCCGACGTCGGGCAGGCGCTTGGCGGTCTCTTTCGCTTTCGCGATGCGCGCCCGAAGCGCTTCGGCGAGGGCGTGCCCCTGCTCCTCGCGGTCGAGCCGCTTCCCCACGACCTCGAGCTGCGCCACGACCTCGTCGAGCGTGTGCGGGTCGAGCGAGATGACCTCCGTGTGAGCGGCCACCCCGAGCTTCGCGAGCGCTTCCTTCACCTCGCCGGAAGGAACCGCGCAGACGCGGCAGAGGTCCTGCGTGAGGATCACGTCGGGTTGCTCGCGCCGGATGAGGTCGAGGTCCAGCAGGTAGTGCGGTTGGCGAGCGTCCATCCGATCGCGCACGGCGCGGTCGATCTCGTGGGAGGAGAGCGGGCGGCCCTGGGGGAGCGCGCTGCGCGACACGACGGGCTTCGTGACGGCGTCGGGCGGGTAGTCGCACTCGTCGGTGACTCCGACCAGCGCGTCGCCCAGCCCAAGCGCGTACACGATCTCGGTCGCCGACGGCAGGAGTGAGACGATCTTCATCGCACCAAGTCTCGCAGGCGCGTGCCGTCCTGCAGGAGCTGGACCAGGTCCGTGAGGGCCCGCCCCGCCGCGGCGCCGTCGAGCACCCGGTGATCGAACGTGAGGCTGAAGGTGCAGGCCGGCCGCGCCACGATCTCGCCGTCCACCACGAGCGCGCGCGGGGCGATCGCCCCGATCGCCAAGACGGCCGCGACGCCGGGCTCCGGGATGGGCGTGCCCGCTTCGCTGCCGTAACTCCCCGTGTTGCTCACCGTGATCGTGGAGCCCCCCCGGTCGCCGATCGCGAGGGTTCCTGCGCGCGCGGCGTCCGCGAGGCCCCGTATCTCCTTCGCGATCTCCGCGACGCTGCCGGCACCGACGTCGCGGAGGACTCCGACCATCAGTCCGTGCTCGGTGTCGATGCCGATGCCGGCGTCCACGCGTCGGAACCGCCGGATCGTGGGCGGGTCGTCGACCCAGCTCGCGTTGAGGAGGGGATGGCGCGTGCAGGTATCCGCAAGCGCCTTGAGCACGAGGGGCAACGGCGACACCTGCAGCTCCCCCCGGATGGCGTCCACCGCGGAGCAATCGACCGTGCGGAACGTCGTCACCAGCGGGGTCTCGCGCACGACCTTCGTGAGCCGCTCCGCAACCATCTTCCTGACCGCGCCGACGTCGACGACATCGTAGGGGGCAAGGTCGGTACGCGGCTGCCCGGGTTCCGTCGGGCGCGTTGCGGCCGCCGCTGCGCGGACGTCCTCGGACGTGACGCGGCCCCCCGGCCCCGTCCCGCCGATCGCGTCGATGCCGAGCCCGAGGGCCCGGGCCTCGGCGCGCACGGCCGGCGTCGCCGCGACGGGTCCGCTCCCGGTCGCTGCCGGGAGGTCGTCGATCTCGAACGTGACGAGCGGCGCCCCCACCGGCAGAGCCGCCCCGACCGGACCGCCGAGCGCCGTAACGCGGCCCGCGAACGGGGACGGGATCTCCACCGTGGCCTTCGCGGTCTCCACCTCGACGAGTGGCTGGTTGAGCGCCACCACCTCACCCTCGGTCACGAGCCACGCGACGATCTCGCCCTCGTCCAAACCCTCACCGAGATCCGGCATCGCGAACACCCGCTCGGCCATCAGTACGCCACCACGTCGCGCACCGAAGCCGCGATCCGTTCCACGCTCGGCAGATACCGGTCCTCGAGCGATGCGGGTGGGTAGGGCACGTCCCAGCCCGTCACCCGCACCACGGGCGCCTCCAGGAAGTCGAACGCAAGCTCCATCACGCGCGCGGCGATCTCGGCGGCCATCCCCAGCGTGCGGGGCGCCTCGTGCACCACCACGAGGCGCCCCGTCTCGCGCACGCATCGAGCCAGCAGATCCTCGTCGAGCGGCGAGAGGCTGCGCAGGTCGAGCACGCGAACCTGCAGCGCGTCGGATGCCGCCACGGCCTCGGCGGCGGCGAGCGCGCGCGCCACCATGGCCCCGTAGCTCACCACGGTGCACGCGTCGCCGTCCCGAAGGATCTGGGCTTCACCGATGCCGGGGCCCTCGGTCGTGAGGTCGCCGGTCTCCTTCGACCAGTAGCGGGCCTTGGGCTCCAGGATCACCACGGGATCGGGATCGGCGACGGCGAGGCGAAGGAGCCGGTACCCGTCCAGCGGCGAGGAGGGAACCACCACCTTGAGCCCCGCCGTGTGCACGTAATAGGTCTCTGGGCTCTCGCCGTGATGCTCCTTGCCCTTGATGCCGCCGAACGAAGGGATCCGGATCGTGATCGGCATGTCCACTCGGCCGCGGACGCGCTCACGCATCTTCGCGACGTGGTCGATGACCTGCTCGAGCGCGGGGTAGGAGAACGCGTCGAACTGCATCTCGATGACCGGGTGCCACCCGGCGAACGCCAATCCCACGGCCGCCCCGGTGATGCCCGCCTCGCTGATGGGGGTGTCGAACACGCGCTGAGCGCCGAACGTGCCCTGGAGGCCGTCGGTGACGCGGAACACGCCGCCCGAGCGTCCGACGTCCTCGCCGAACACCAGCACGCGGGGATCCTGGTCCAAGGCGTCGCACAGCGCCTGGTTCAGCGCTGCCGACATCGTCCAGGCTCGGGCGGCGACCTCAACCACCGGCGGCACCGGCGGTCCTGGCGCCGAGCGCCTCGGCGCGTTGGCGGGCCCAACCTCCGCCCGGCGGCTCCGCGTAGACCCAGTCGAACATCCACTCGGGCGGCGGAGGCTCCGTGGCGACGACGCCGGCCCGGACGTGCAGCGCGAACGCCTCGGCTTCCGCCTCACACGAAGCAACGAAAGCGTCGTCGGCGTGACCCGCCGTTCGCATCCAGGTTGCATACCGTTCGATCGGATCGGCGGCGCGCGCGGCCTCGACCTCGTCCTCATCACGGTACCGGGACGCTTCGTCAGCGGTGGAATGAGCGCCGATGCGATACGTGAGGGCCTCGATCAGGGTGGCCCCTTCGCCGGCGCGTGCCCGGGCTACCGCGTCGCGAGTCACCGCGTACACGGCGAGCACGTCGTTGCCGTCCACACGCACCCCCGGGATCCCGTAGCCGTCTGCGCGCCTCCAGATCTCGCCGCGGGTCTGCTGCGAGGTGGGGACGCTGATCGCCCATCCGTTGTTCTGGCAGAACAGGACGGCGGGGACCTCCCACACGCCCGCGAGGTTGACCGCCTCTGCGAAGTCGCCCTCGCTGGTGCTGCCGTCGCCGAAGTAGACCAACGTGATCCCCTCGGCGGCGTCGAGCTTCTGACCGAGCGCGTGACCGACCGCGTGAGCGATCTGCGTGGCGATCGGGATGCAGATCGGGCCGAACCGAGTAGCGCGCGGGTCGTAGGGACCGCCGTGCCATGTGCCTCGGTGATAGGCGAGGTACTGCACGGCATCGACGCCGCGGACGAGGGCGGCGGCGAGCTCCCGGAACGTGGGGAAGACGAAATCGTGCGGTCCGAGTGCCGATGCGCTTCCGACCTGGGCGGCCTCCTGGCCCTCGAACCCCGGATAGACGGTGAGCTCGCCCTGGCGCTGCAGCGCGATGCACTCACGGTCGAGACGTCGCCCGACGATCATGTGCCGGAGCATCGCGCGCAGGTCGTCGGGGGAGAGGCCGACATCGGGATCGCCCACGGCCGCCCCACCGGCATCGACGATCCGCAACGGCTCGGTCCCGGACCAGTGCTCGGGTTCGTGCACGGCTCAACTCCCCTGTCGCGGACGTCGAGAGCATAGGCAATACGGTCTTCTCCGACCGCGCTAGACTCCGCCGCAGATGGTCCCCAGCGCCTACCTCCGGGTGTTCCAACCGCTCGATGCCTTCGAGCGTGAGGAGCAGCTGCACTGGGAGCGCTACCTGGTGGAGCGGGCGCCCGTCCGCTCCCTGCGGCCTCGCTACTCGGACCGCCCGACGCAAGGCAAGTTGGGGATGCTCGTGCCCGCCGGAGGGGAGCACGCGGAGCTCCGGGTGATCGACGGCCGGACCTACGTCAGCCCGCGGCGGATGCGCATGCGGACCCTCGCCGCGATGCTCTCGTTCCGCGAAGCTCAGCCCCTCGAGCTGTGGGACCAGTTCATCCCGAAGCAGGACGGCCGCCGTGCGGCGCGCGAACTGCGGCGTCTGCGCCGGCGCGATCCTGGCGCGGTGGCCTTCTGCCACCAGAGTCCGTGGCACGTGCCGATCCGCTGGTTCGTCCTGTTTCGCGACGAGGAGCGCACGCTGGCCGAGGACGAGGCGGGCCGGCTCCGGCTGCGGTACCGCACGACGACCCGCCGTGCGATGCGGCGAGCCGAGCTCGCGGTCCAGCCGTTGCGCAGATCCGACCTCGGCCCCATCAGTGACCTCATCGTCGATCTCCATCAGTGGATGGTGAACTTCGAGTCCTCCTCGGTGTTGGAGCTCGACTACGCGGAGCTCTGCGACTTCCTGACGTGGGACGAGCTGGACGACGACCACAGCGTCCGCGACATCCGCGACGCGCTGGAGGCGCTGGAGCGCGAGGAGTTCCCGCAAGCAGCCGACGTCTACCAGGGTGTGCTGTCCCGCTGGGCCGAGGTTCGTGGCCGCGAGATCATGAACTAGGACGTGGCCAGGGGCAGAATCGAACTGCCGACACCGCGGTTTTCAGCCGCGTGCTCTGCCAACTGAGCTACCTGGCCTGGCCGGGCCGGATGACCCCCTGGCAGACAAGGCCCGTCGCCGCCGGGTGATCACCAGCGCGTTCGAGTGTAGCGAGTGGAGGCGGGTCCGGGCGCGGTAACGCCATCCTGGGCGGGTCTCCGCGGTGGGCCGACCGGCCCACCGCGCCATCGGGGCCAAACACCGAGCGCGGCCGTCGCGCCACGTGACATACGTCCCCCCCGTAGGGAGACGGGCGGCCCGGGTCGATGAGGGGGAGCGGCGCGCACGCTGGGTTGGGAGGTGCTCCATGCCGGTCGTGGGGCCTCGTACCGCGCACGCGACGCATCGGCGGCGACCATCGGGAGAGCCGCCGCCGTTGCCGCGCGATCTCCATGGCTCGGCGCCCTTGTGGATCGCGGTCATCCTCGTGATGACGGCCGTCTACTTCTGGGGCAGGAGCTCCGGTGGCGCCGGGATCACGCAGCGAAGTATCGACGGATGGGTGGAGTCCCGGATCCCGGACCATCACCTGCATACCCAGGAGGCCGCCGACCTGCTTGGGGGTCTGGTCATGTGGTCGCTGGTCGTCCTGCGCTGGGCGGTCGTGGCGGCGCTGATCGCGTGGAAACGCTGGCGGCACCTGGCCGTGTTCGTCGTTTCAGTCGCAGGGGTGGCCGCGCTCGCACGATGGTTCCCGAGCGCCGGCGTCGAGGGCTCGGGCGCGGCGGGTCATCCGTCGCTCGCCGCCGCCGGACTGGCCGTCACGCTCGCCGGCGTGATCTGGGGTCTGGCCCCGCGCGGCGGTTGGCGACGCCTCGCCGTCGTCTGCTCGATCGCGGTGAGCGCCGCGCTCGGTGCGGTCCTCCTCCTGACCCGGATGTTCACCCCGGTCGAGCTCCTGGTGGGGTTCGTCGGCGGTTACGCGATCCCCGCCGTCGGCTATCGGGTGTTCGCGCCCGATGCGGTGTTCCCCGTGAGCTACCGGCGCCGCCGGACCGCACACCTGATCATCGATCCGGCCCGCGAGGACGCCATCCGTACCGGTCTGGACGAGCAGCTCGGATTGCGGTGCGTCTCGGTCGCACCCTTCGGCTTGGCCGGCTCGGGGGCCTCTACCCCACTCAAGATCGAGCTCGCCGACGGCAGGACCTGCTTCGGGAAGCTGTACGCGGTCAACCACATGCGGGCGGACCGTTGGTACAAGCTCGGTCGCGCGGTCCTCTACGGTGCGCTCGAGGACGAACGGTCGTTCAACTCGGTGCGGAGGATGGTGGAGTACGAGGACTACATGCTCCGGTACCTGCACGACCACGAGGTCCCCTCGGCACCGCCGGTCGGCTTCGTCGAACTTACGCCGGAGCGCGAGTACCTGCTCGTAACGGGGTTCATCGAGGGGGCCGTCGAGCTGAAGGACGCCGAGGTCGACGAGACGGTGGCTCGCAGCGGTATCGACGCGGTTGCGGCGCTGTGGGAAGCCGGGCTCGCGCACCGCGACATCAAGCCCTCCAACGTCCTGGTGCGGGGCCACGAGGTGGTCCTGATCGACGCCTTCTTCTGCCAGGTGCGGCCCTCGGCGTGGCGTCAGGCGGTGGACCTAGCGAACATGATGCTGACGTTGGCGCTCCGATCCGATCCCGACCTCGTGTATCGCGTGGCGCTGGAGCGCTTCACTCCCGACGAGGTGGCGGAGGCGTTCGCGGCGACGCACGGTGTCACGGTCCCGAGCCAGCTCCGGACCGCGCTTCACGATGACGGGCGCGACATCATGGCGCGGTTCGAGGCGCTCGCCCCGCACCACGGCCAGATCCGGATCCAGCGATGGTCGCTGCGCCGCCTTGGGATGATCGCGGCACTCACGGCCGGCCTCTTGGTGGCGCTCAGCGTTGCCTTCCAGAATCTCGAGCCGGCGGGCTTCGTAGGACCGTGAGGAGGCTCAGCCCTCTGACCGGGCGCCGGGGCGGCAGGCGTAGGGGGAAACCGCCTGTGACCTGCGGTGTCGCTGCGCGCCCGACGGGCTTCGATCCCGCGATTTCCTCCTTGACAGGGAGGTGAGGACGACCGGACTCCTCTACGGGCGCAGATGGATCTATGTGGTTGTCGTGGTGCCGTGCCCCCAACGGGGTTCGAACCCGTGTTTCCGCCTTGAAAGGGCGGCGTCCTGGGCCGCTGGACGATGGGGGCGTCACTCCCGAGCGTATCGGCCTAAGGGGGCAGCCGACAGAGTATAGCCAGGGGCGGGATCGAGCCGGTCTCCCGGCCATAGATCGGCGCCGACCGGGCATTCCAGGATGTGTCGAACCCGCGAGCGCGGCAGCAGAACGCGGCGCGGAAGGAGCGGCCGGCGCTCGATCACACGGAACGATGCGTCCAGCGTGACGACGACGATCGGGAACCGCATCCCCACCGTGTGGACCGAGCGGCAGCGCCGGAAGAGCATGGCGTGGCGGGGCGGCAACCAGCTCCGCCCGCGCAGGCCGCCGGTTCGCTCACGATGATTCAGCGGCACCTCGACCCGCCACCGATGCCGGCGTGGATCGATCAGCTCCAGCCCCTCCACGCGCTGAGGGTAGGTGCCGGCGACGACACGTCTAGAGGTCGTAGCGAAGTCGGGGCAGCCGCCGGTCCGGGATCGAGCCCGATGGCGTCGTGCCGATCCGTATGGCGCCCATACGCAGGTAGAAGGCCTCGGCTCCTGGGTCGGCGTCCACGGCGAGGGCGGCGAACCCGGCTCGGCGCCCCGTTCCCACGCCCGCGTCGAACAGGAGACGCCCGATCCCCGCGCCGATGAACGGCGGGTCCACGAACAGGTGGCTGAGCTCACCGACCGGCGGTTCGCCTGAGAGCCCGACGAACCCCGCGATGATCGCGTCGACCTCCGCGACCGTGACCCGCAAGGAGGCGACGTCGTCCGGGGTAAGGGTCAACTCGTCGCGGCACGCCTCCAGGAATGCGGCGTCATAGCCCCAGTGCCCCTTCGAACGAAGCGCGAGCGCCGAAAGCACCGCCGCCTCCCCGGCCCGCCCCGGCCGCAACAGGATCGTCCCTTCGGCGGTCATTCCCCGCGCATCTTCGGCCCAAGTTGCCCTTGCGTCCAGCTGACGCTTGGGTGGCGCCGTGGGCCTGGCAGGATTCGAACCTGCGACACGAGGGTTAAAAGCCCCCTGCTCTGACCGGGCTGAGCTACAGGCCCTTTCGCGACGGATTCTAGGGGCCTCAGTTCGGGTAGCGGTCGGTGATGGGCATACGGCGGTCGCGGCCGAAGGCCTTGGGCGTGATCTTCACGCCCGGCGCTGCCTGGCGGCGTTTGTACTCCGCGCGATCGATCATCCCCACCACATCGGTGACGAGCGCACGCTCCAGCCCCCTAGCCACCATCTCCTCGACGCCGAGGTCGTCTTCGACGTAGGCCTCGATCACCTGGTCGAGCTGCTCGTAGGGCGGGAGCGTATCGGTGTCGCGCTGATCCGGACGCAGCTCCGCGCTGGGCGGCTTCGTGAAGATGCGTTCGGGGATCGGTGGCTCGTCGCCCTGGGCGCTGCGCCACCTCGCCAGCTCGTAGACGAGTGTCTTGGGCACGTCCTTGATGGGCGCGAACCCGCCCGCCATGTCGCCGTAGAGCGTGGAGAACCCCACCGCGTATTCGCTCTTGTTCCCCGTCGCGAGCACCATGGAGCCGAACTTGTTGGAGACCGCCATCAGCAGGTTGCCGCGGATCCGTGCCTGCAGGTTCTCCTCGGCGACGTCCTCCTTCGTGCCGGCGAACTGTTCGGCGAGGGCGAACCGGTAGCGATCGAACACGTCGGTGATCGGGACGACGTCGAGACGGATGCCGAGGCGTCGGGCGCAGTCCTGGGCGTCCTCGATGCTCTCGGGCGAGGAGTAGGCCGAAGGCATCGCGAGCGCGCGGACGGCGCCGGCGCCGAGCGCGTCGGTGGCGAGCGTCGCCACCAACGCCGAGTCGATCCCACCCGACAGTCCGAGGACGACATCGGTGAATCCGTTCTTGTCAACGTAGTCGTGAAGGCCCAGGACGAGCGCACGGTAGGTCTCCTCCATGTCCTGCGGCCACGCCGGTCGCGGCGGCTCGGCCATCGTGGCCATCCCTTGCGAGATGTTCACGATGAGGAGGTCCTCTTCGAACATCTTCGCGCGGTGCGTGACGCCGCCGTCGGGCGCCATCACCATCGAGCCACCGTCGAAGACCAGCTCGTCCTGTCCCCCCACCGTGTTCACGTACACGA
This sequence comes from uncultured Actinomycetes bacterium, assembly GCA_963850315.1. Taxonomy (GTDB): domain Bacteria; phylum Actinomycetota; class UBA4738; order UBA4738; family HRBIN12; genus JAOUEA01. Next base: position 148,451 of record CAWKKN010000006.1, on the reverse strand, counting down.
TCCAGGCACCCGTGCGACGGGTGCGCTCCCTCAGCACGTCCTCACGCTCGAACGTCTTGCCTCGGTGGTACGGCGAACCGTTGATGTTCACGATGAACTGCAGTCCTGCGTACGTCGTGAACGGCGCGGCGTCGTGCCAGGCGTCCTCACAGATCGACAGTCCCACGGTCTCGCCGCGGCGCTCGACGGAGACGCCTTCGGTGCCGGGTGTGAAGTAGCGCTCCTCGTCGAAGACGCCGAAGTTCGGGAGGCTGATCTTGTGGTAGACGGCATGGACGCTGCCCCGCCGCACGTATGCGGCGGCGTTGTGGATCCCCGCATCTGTTCGATCGATGAAGCCCACCACCACGGCGCACCTGGTGGCCGTCTGCCGGGCGAGCGCCTGGAGCGCCTCCAGGTTGTCGCGCACGAACTCGGGCCGCAGCACCAGATCCTCGGGGGGATAACCGGTGATCGCCAGCTCGGGGAAGCAGATGAGGTCGGCGCCGGCCTCGGTCGCGGTCGCCGTCGCCTGGGCCATGCGCGCGACGTTCCCATCGAGGTCCCCGACGGTGAGGTTCAGCTGCCCCAGGGCGATGCGCACCCCGGAAGCCTACGTCACCCGTTCCCGTGGGACGGCCGGCATCACTCGGTGCCGCCGATGTCGACGTTGTACGCCTCCCACACGAGGTCGGCGCCCCGCTGGCGGTGGCGGATCACGGTGCCGATGAATCGTTGGAGATCGTCGCGAGCCTTGTCCAACGGCCACTCCTCGCCCCCGATGGGGACCGACTCCATCCGCTCGATCTGCAGCTTGGTCCTCTCGGAGATCTCGGGGTGCTCTCCCTTCAGGCGCTGCACGTTGCCGTCCAGCCTCGGCGCGCGCATGATGATCTCCTCGTAGAGGCCTCCTGGTTTCTCGGTGACGATGATGTGCTGTTCGAACGCGTCGCGAACGCCCGTGAGGCCCTTCGTGACGAGCGCGGACCACTCGGGGATGCGGCCCGCCGCCGGCGAGGACATGGCGTGCTCCAGGTGGACGAGCGCATCGTGCAGCGTCGCGCGGCGCGCCCGCGCCTCGGATAGTGCCGGCGTGATCGGATCGACGGGTTCCATCCCGGCACGGTATCCGAGCGTCGTGCCGAAGGGCAAGTAGCCGGATGGCCGTATCCGAGGGGCGCGCCGAGGGATAGACTCACGCTGCGTCCCTACCTAACCACCGCAAGGCATCTCATGTCAGAGCCCACCGTCGACACCGCAGACCTGCTACGGCCCTACCTGCCGCGGATGCTGCTGCAATGGCTGGCGGATTCGCCCGGGACGATCCTGCGGGAGGTCGACGGCACCGTCGTCTTCGTGGACATCTCCGGTTTCACGAAGATGTCCGAGCGACTCGCCCGCAAGGGCAAGGTGGGTGCCGAGGAGGTCTCCGAGGTGCTGGGCGCCGTCTTCGCCAGGATGCTGGCGGTCGCCTACGGGAACGGAGGCGGCCTCATCAAGTTCGGCGGCGACGCGCTGTTGCTGCTGTTCACAGGGGACGACCACCCGGCGAAAGGTGCGCGTGCGGCGGTGGGCATGCGTCGCACGCTGCGTGAGATCGGTGCGATCGAGAGCTCCGCCGGCAAGATCACGCTGCGGATGTCCGTGGGGGTGCACAGCGGCACGTTCCTGTTCTTCTTGGTGGGGTCCTCCCATCGTGAGCTCGTCGTCACGGGTCCCGCGGCGAGCGAGATCGTCACGATGGAAGGGACCGCCGTGGCGGGAGAGATCCTGGTGAGCCGGGACACCGCAGGCATGCTCCCGCCGAAGGTGTTGGGTCATCCCAAGGGAGACGGTGTCCTCCTGCGGACCGAGCCGCCGGGGTTGGTTGTCGACGCCGTCGATGTCGGGATCCCGGTGGCCGGCATCGATCCCGACTCCGTGCCTGCCCGTCGCGCTTCGCGAACACCTGCTGGCCGGCGAGGCGGAGCCCGAGCACCGACAGGTCACCGTGGCGTTCATCCACTTCGACGGCGTCGACGCCCTCGTGGAGGCGCAGGGACCGGATGCGGTGGCGTTCGGGCTCGATCAGCTGGTGTCGGCGGTCCAGGCCGCCGCCGACGAGAACAGTGTGACGTTCCTCGGCACCGACATCGATCACGACGGCGGCAAGATCATCCTCACGGCCGGCGTCCCCAGCGCGCTCGGCGACGACGAGGAGCGCATGCTCCTCACCCTTCGACGCGTCATGGACGCTTCGCTGAGCATCCCGATCAGGATCGGCGTCAACAAAGGCCCCGTCTTCGCCGGCGATATCGGGCCGCCCTACCGGCGCACCTATACGGTGATGGGCGACGCCGTCAACCTTGCCGCCCGGGTCATGGCGAAGGCCGAGCCCGGTCAGCTCCTGGCGACGGGGACGGTCCTGGATGCGTCCCTCGTGACGTTCGAGACCACCGAGCTGGAGCCCTTCATGGTGAAGGGCAAGCGCGACCCCGTGCGTGCGTTCGAGGTCGGGCGCGCGGTGGGATCGAAGGAGGCGGGGGCCACCTACGAGTTGCCCCTGGCGGGCCGCGCAGACGAACTGACGTCGTTCGACGACGTGCTGGAGGGCGCGCGTGCCGGACACGGGCGCCTCTTGGAGATCGTGGGCCCACCGGGCATCGGGAAGACGCGGCTGCTCCGTGCGCTGCGCGACCGTGCGGCCGGGTTCTCGGTGGTGTCGTCCGCGTGCGAGCTCTACGAAGCCTCGACGCCCTATGGCCCGGTCCGCCGCATCATGCGCGAAGCCCTCGAGATCTCCGAGGACACGGGCGACGACAAGGTCGCCGCCTTGCTCCGCGACCGCGTGGAGCTCGTGGCCCCGGAACTTCTGCCGTGGTTGCCGCTGTTGGCCGTTCCGCTCGACGTGGAGGTGGAGGCCACCTCCGAAGTCGACGCGTTGGACCAGCAGTTCCGCCGCGAGCGGTTGGAACAGACCGTGAGCGAGTTCCTGGCCCACGTCTTCGCCGAGTCCCTGACCCTCGTGGAGATCGAGGATGTGCACTGGATGGACGAGGCGTCGGCCTCCCTCCTGCGACGCATCGCCCAGGATGTGCGCGCGGGCCCGTGGGTGATCGCGGTGACCCGCCGCGACCAGGACACCGGGTTCGTCGCCGACGGCCTGGAAGACGCCACGGTGGTGCGCCCTACGCCGCTTGCGGGTGTCGATGCCGAGTCGCTGCTGCAGACCGCGACCGAGGCCGCGCCCATGCTGCCCGACGAGATCGCGACGCTGATCGACCGCTCCGGCGGGAATCCGCTGTTCCTCCTTGAGCTCCTGGGCGCGGCCCGGGCGGCGGGGGGCGTGGATGGGTTGCCCACGTCCGTCGAGGGCATCGTCACGGCGCAGATCGACCGCCTGCCGGCGGCAGACCTCCGTCTGCTGCGGTTCGCCTCGGTTCTGGGCATGAGCTTCACCGACGACCTGATGCAGGCGGTTCTGGAAGGGGAGCATGCCACCCTGGACCCTGCCGCGTGGCAGCGCCTGGGAGAGTTCGTGGAGGAGACCGAGCCGGGTGTGCACCGGTTCCGTCACGGCCTGATGCGGGACGCGGCGTACGAGGGACTCCCGTTCCGGCGCCGTCGCGATCTGCACGCTCGGGTGGGGGAGACCATCTGCCGCCGGGCAGGTGCGAACGACGAGGCCTACGCGGAGCTGCTCTCGATGCACTTCTTCCACGCGGGCCGCTTCGAGGAGGCGTGGAAGTTCTCGCAGATCGCGGGCCGGTGGGCCGCCTCCTTGTACGCCAACGTCGAGGGACGCGAGTTCTACCGTCGCGCGCTGGGGGCCGCCCGCCACCTGCCCGACATGGATCCGCGGGCCCTATCCGGGGTCTTCGAGGCGCTGGGCGATCTCCAGATGCGCCTCGGCGAGTACGATCCCGCGGCGGGGTCATATCGATCCGCGCGCAGGCTCCTCACCGGCGACGCGGCGACCCAGGCCAGGCTGCTCTTCAAAGAGGCCCAGGCGCCCGACTGGCAAGGCAGATACCCTCAAGCGCTGCGGACGCTCAGCCGAGGGATTCACCTCCTCGGAGACGTCCCAGATGCGGAGGCGGCCCGCCAACGGGCCCAGCTCATGGTGCAGTATGGGGTGATCCGCTGGGCCCAGGCACGGTTCGACGATGCCATCGCCTGGTGCGAGCGTGCGATCGCCGAGGCGGAGGCGTCCGGCGAACGAGACGCGCTCGCTCACGCCTACTACGTGATGGACCAGGCCTACGTCTCTGTCGGCCGGGTGAGCGATGCGGTCTGGTCGCCGAAAGCCCTCGCGATCTACGAAGAGCTCGGGGATCTGGGCAAGCAGGCGATCGTGCTGGGGAACATGGCGGCGCTGGAGTTCTGGCGCGGCAACTGGAACGAGTCCCTCGACCTGTGGGAGCGGGGCCGCGAGGCGTGTCTCCGCACGGGGAACCGCGTCGATGCCGCCTACGGCACGATCGGGATCGGCGAGATCCTCGCGTACCAGGGGCACCTGGACGAGGCCGAGGAGGCCCTCCGCGATGGCCTCCGGGTCATGCGAGCGTCGTCGGTCCGCACGATCCTGGCGTTCGTGAACGGGCTCTTGGGCCTCGTGGAGGCACGCCGTGGGCGGGTCGAGGAGGCGCACACCTACTTGGGTGCCGCCCGCGAGGAGTACGCAGACATCGGAGAGGCGGATCACGTCCACGAGATCGACGGGCTCATCGCGGAGTGCATCGTGCTCGAGGGGCGGTTCGACGAGGCCGCCGCCTCCGCCAGGGAACTCCTTGCGCAGGGCTCTGGGGGCCCGCAGGTGCCGATGCTGCATCGCGTGCTGGCACTGGCTTCGCTCGGCTGCGGCCAGCAGGAGGCGGCCCGGGAGGCCTTGCAGGAGAGCCTGGCCACCGCGCGCGAGCGCGAGGCCGAGCACGAGGTTGCGCTCACCCTGGATGTCTGGGCCAGGTACCTCCAGGAAGATGCGGCCACGATGTCACGGATACGTTCAGAGCGTGACGAACTCTTCTCGCGCCTCGGGATCCAGGACGGCGGCCGGGTTCACGTGGCGTTGCCCTGACGCGATGAGGCCGGCCGCATCGCGGCCGGCCTCATCCGTTCTCGCTAGCTGGCGTGTCAGTGGTGGATCGGCGGGTCGTCCTGCGTCACCTTCACCACGGTCGTCATGTGGAAGTCCCCGAGGACGTCGATCGTCTGGGAATCCACGCACGGCACCGCGCTCGTGGCGCACGACTGGAGGATCGCACCATCTGCGGCTTCGTCGCAGGCCGCCCTTGCAGACCGGATAGGTATGGGAGGGCTCGATCGGCAGGAAGGTCGCTGCGTTGTAGGGATCGGTGAACGTGATGCTCTCCGGCTGGCTGGGGATCACCGTGACCGTCCCCGCCAACTGACTCTGGAGGGTGATCGCTCCACCGCAGGTGACGATGGGGTTGTTCTCGATGATGAGCGTCGTCCCCGCAGGTGCGGAGACCGTCCCTCCGTTGGGGAAGGTTGCGGTGCAGGTGTTGCAGCTGTTATCGGTGTTGGTGATCGCGAACGGATCGCTCGAAACCGCGGTGGTCTCGGCCGTGGCTCGGAGGATGTAGCCCGAGCTCGTGGCGTCGCTCGCCTTCACAGCCGAACTGATGTTCAGGTCCGTGAAGGTCGCGACACCGCTGGAGTCGGTGCTGACGGTGAGCGTTCCGTGCAGGACGCCGGGGTCAAGGTTGCCGCTCGTCGGGTTCGTCGCAAGATCGATCGTAACGGGGACGTTCGGGATCCCCAGACCGGCGTGGTTGGGGTCGCCTACCGTCACCTCGACGTCGCCGTCACTGCACGGCACGACGTTGCTACTCGCCCCACTGTTGATGCACTTGTTGTATTGCGTGTCCTGCGGGCCATTGGTGAAGGCGACGGTCGGGGCGGTGATGTCGAAGGGTTGACTGATCGACTGCCCGGTGCCGTTGTTTTCTGTGGCGGTCAGGGAGGCGCCGGACTTGGGGGTCTGGCTCACGGTGATCGAGTTGAACGTCGCCACACCGGTTCCGTCGGTCGTCGCGGTCGGCGAGGAGGCGTCACCGCTCAGGGCAACGATGTCGTTGCTCACAGGGTTGATGCCGTCCGTCACCAGGACTTGAACCGCGCTCATCGTTGCGCCCGCGGTGGTTGTGGATGGTCCAACCTGATATGAGATCGAGCGTGACGCCCCCAACGTGATGTTGAATGGGCTCGAGGGAGGCGAGTCGGTCAGGGTGCCGGACTTCGCGATCAGCGTGTATCCGGTCCCCTGCAGATCGACCTTGAGGTTGGGGAACGTCGCGATCCCGCTTTGAGCTGTGGCTGTGGCGCCGGACAGTTGCGCGTGACCGCTGGACGGGTCGGTCCCGAAGGAAAGGGCGACGGAGTCTGTGTTATCGGTCGTCACGGTGTGTCCGTTTGCGTCTTGGATCGCGACCGAAACAGGTCCGGCCATGGCGACATTCGATTGCGTGCTGCTCGGCGGCTGGACGCTGAACGCGAGCTTCGAGGGAGCTCCGAGGCACACGTTCTCGACATCCACCTTGGTTGAGAAGCTCGTGAACGACGACCCTGACTTCGGTGTGTTCCCCGTCCACGCCGAGATGGTCCAGGGCTTGAGCCCGGTGCTCGGTCCCACCGTGACCGGGAAGGTGACGGTGATCGAGGATCCGCCCGACAAGGAGAACGTCGAGTTGTTCGCCGTCAGGTAGAGGCCGTCGAGGTCGCCGCTGTCGCTGCTTCTGACGAACGACTCCAGGTGGCCCGTCCAGTTGGGATTGTTGATCGCGAATGCCGATGCCGGCTGGATGTTCGAGAAGTTCGTCTTCGTGGCGTCGAGGAAGATCGAGCCGATCTTCTGGCCACCGCTGCTGTTCTTGTTCGTGATCGTGGCCGTGATCGTGGTCGGGCCAGGGCTGACGCAGGGGGTCATCGTGACACCCAAGGTCCCCGCTGACGAAGCGGCCTCGGCTACCCCTCCCAGCAACGATGTCACGACGGCCAGGGTGGCGACGGTGGCGACTCCCGACCAGCGGGACCGGCGGAACGATGCGAGTGTCATCGGTACATGGCTCCTTCTATCCGGGGGCATACGACGCATGACTGTCCACCATACGGGGGTCGTTCGTCAAGTTCGACTTACGGCAAGAGGCCTAGGCCAAAGGGCTGCTGAGAGAGTGGCTAGAGGATCGGGAGGTAGCGCTCTAGCTCGTAGGGCGTGACGTAGGCCTTGAAGGCGTCCCACTCGACGCGCTTGTTGCGGATCAGGAACTCGTGGACGTGCTCGCCGAGCGCCTCGCGCAGCACGTCGGATCCCTCGGCGAGGTGGATCGCCTCGACGAGGTCCTCCGGGAGCGAGCGGATCCCTGCGGCTTCGCGCTCCCCGTCGGTCATCTCGTAGATGTTGTTGCTGGCTTCCGCCGGGAGCTCGTAGTCGCCCTCGATGCCTGCGAGGCCCGCCGCGAGCATCGCCGCGAAGGCGAGGTAGGGGTTGCACGCGGGGTCGGGCGAGCGGTACTCGATGCGCGTGGCACCCTCTTTCCCCGGCTGGTACATGGGGACGCGGATGAGCGCGCTGCGGTTGCGCCGGGCCCAGCAGACGTAGACGGGGGCCTCGTAGCCGGGGACGAGGCGCTTGTAGGAGTTCACCCACTGGTTCGTCACGAGCGTGATCTCGGGGGCGTGTCGGAGCAGCCCCGCGATATAGGACTTCGCGGTCTTCGACAGGTGGTGCTCGTCGGTGGCGTCGAAGAACGCGTTGCGGTCGCCTTCGAACAACGACTGGTGCGTGTGCATGCCGCTGCCGTTCACGCCCGCAACCGGCTTCGGCATGAAGGTGGCGTAGATGCCGAACTCCTGCGCCACCTCCTTCACCGTGAGGCGGTAGGTCATGACGCTGTCGGCCATCGTGAGCGCGTCGGTGTAGCGCAGGTCGATCTCGTGCTGGGAGGGCGCCACCTCGTGGTGCACGTACTCCACCGGCACGCCCATCGACTCGAGGTACTGCACCGTGCGCTTGCGGTAGTCGGTGGCGGCGTCCAGCGGTGTCTCGTCGAAGTAGCCGCCCTGGTCGAGGAAGCTCGGGTCCTCTGCGCTGCGGAAGTAGAAGTACTCGAGCTCCGGACCGACGTAGAACGTGAACCCCAGGTCGGCGGCCCGCTTCAGCTGCCGTTTGAGGACGCCGCGCGGATCGCCGTCGAACGGTGTCCCCTCCGGGTTGAAGACGTCGCAGAACATGCGGGCGACGGGGGCCTCGAGCTTCCAGGGGATGACCTGGAAGGTGGAGGGGTCGGGGACCGCCACCATGTCGGACTCCTGGATCCGGCTGAAGCCCTCGATCGAGGAGCCGTCGAACCCCATGCCCTCGGCGAGCGCGCCCTCGAGCTCCTGCGAGGTGATCGTGAACGACTTCAAGAACCCCAAGACGTCGGTGAACCAGAGCCGGACGAACCGGATCCCGCGCTCCTCGATCGTGTGCAGGACGTACTCGGCTTCCGCGGAAAGAGCCACGGCCCAAGGCTAGCCGGGACCACGAGCGGCACGGTTACGCTCGTGTGAACTCTGCCGTGCTCCGCGCGTCCGGGCGTAGGCTCGCCATCGTGGACGAAGGAGGGGTCGGATGGACGCCGTGGCGGTCGTGGGCTGGCTCGTCGTGTTCGCCGCGTCTGCTGGGGTGGCAGGGACTCATGCTCGCGCACGGCCCGCCGTGGCCGACGATGTCGTCGATGCTGCGCGCGTTCATGCGGCCCGTTGCGGGCCGGATCGTCCTGTTCGGCCTGTGGCTGTGGATCGGCTGGCACCTGTTCATCCGCGGCTGGACCTTCTTCCTCAAGGCGTGAGCCGGTGCATGTCGTGCGCGACGTCGTGGTGCCGATCGTGTCGGCCTACGTGTTGCTGGCGGCGGTCGTCGTCTACGCGGCGCGCCATCCCGGCGCGGGACGGCCCGAACGCCCCGGGGCCGGCTGGAGGTCGCGCCTGCGGCTCATCGCCGTGACGGTCGGTGGGGGATACGTGTGCTTCCTGGCGATCGTGCTCGTCTTCCACGTCTGGGTGGTCGGCCAGCGTGGCGCGATGTCGAGCGCCCTTCATGGCGGGACCTTCCTGGCCGTCGTGTGCGCGGCGGCGTTCTTGCTGGGCTCGGTCGTGGAGGCCGTCCGCCGGTGATCGTGGATCCCGACATCGTGGCGGCCGCGCCCGATCCCGCGCTCGCTCGCGTCGCCCTGGAGCGCGTGGGGGAGGCGGGCGGGGTGGTCGCCGATCCTGCGGTGGCCCTCGTCGCGACAAGGCTCCTGGGCTTCTCCACCGCTGCGGCCGACTTCTTCGCGCGGCATCCCGAAGAGACGCTGATGCTCGCCGACGTGTCGTGGCGCGGTCGTGAGGCGCTCGACGCCGAACTGGCCCTGGAGGTGACGCGGCGCGGGCCCCGCGGCGGCCTCCGTCTCTTCCGGCGTCGCGCCCTGCTGCGCGTGGCGGCGCGCGACCTGGCGGGCGCGGCACTCCAGGAGGTGGTGGGCGAGATCAGCGCCGTCGCGGACGCGTGCCTCGAGCGTGCGATCGCCGAGGCGGCCACGCCCCTTGCCGTGCGCCTGTCCGCGATCGCGCTGGGCAAGCTCGGCGGCCGCGAGCTCAACTACGCGAGCGACGTCGACGTGCTGTTCGCTCACGACCCGGCGGGCGACCACGTCGAGGCCGAGCGCGCCGCGGCGCAGATGATCGCGCTGCTGTCCGAGCCCACGGAAGAGGGCATCGCGCTCCGCGTGGATACGACGCTCCGCCCGGGTGGCCGCGGTGGGCCACTCAGCCTTGCCGTGGATGCCGCCCTCGAGTACTACGAGCGACGCGCAGCCACCTGGGAACGGCAGGCGATGATCAAGGCCCGCGCGGCCGCCGGGGATCCGTGGCTGGGAACCGCGTTCGTGGACGGTGTCACGCCGTTCGTCTACCCGGCTCGGCTCGCGCCGCACGCGATCGACGAGGTGCGCCGCACGAAGGTGCGCCTGGAGGAGTACATCCGACAGCGCGGCAAGGAGCTCACCGAGGTCAAGCGCGGCCGCGGCGGCATCCGGGATGTGGAGTTCGCGGTGCAGCTGCTGCAGATCGTGCACGGTCATCGAGACCCGCGCTTGCGGGACCCGAACACGCTGGGCGCGCTCGCCGCCCTCGCCGAGGAGGGCTACGTGGCGCAGGCCGACGCCGACGCCCTCGCCGACGCCTACCGGTTCCTGCGGCGGCTCGAGCACCGGCTGCAGATGGTGCGGGACCTGCAGACGCACGATCTCCCGGCCGACCCGCACGCGCGCACGACGATCGCGCGGTCGCTCGGCCTCTCCGACGCCGCACGCGCTGCAGCACGAGTACGAGCGCACCACCGGCACGGTCCGTGGGATCCATGAACGACTCTTCTATCGCCCGTTGCTGGAGGCCTTCGCCGGGCCGGCCAACCTGACGCCCGGGGTCGACCGAGCAGCGACGCTGGAGCTGTTGGCCGGCCTCGGCTTCATCTCACCGGCGCGCTCCTACGAGGTGCTGCGTCGCCTCGTCGATCCCGTGACGCGGATGGGCAAGGTGCTGGCTCATGCGTTCCCGGTGATGGCGCCGGCGCTTGCCCTCGCGGCAGATCCCGACGCCGCCCTCGTCCGTCTGGAGCGGGTGTCCGAGGCCGTGGGGGAGCGGGACGCGCCCGCCGATGCCCTCGCCAACGACCCGGGCGCCGCGCGCCGCCTCGCGCACGTCGCGGCTGCGAGCTCGTTCGCCGTCGACCTGCTGGTGGCGGAGCCGGGACGGCTCTCGCACTGCAGGACGGAGTCACAGGGGCCGACGCGCAGGCGGCGCTCGTGGCAGCGGTTGCGCGCTACGCGGGGCGGGAGCTTTCGCCGCGCGAGACGGGCGCGGCGCTCGCCGACGTGGCGGACCGCGTGCTCCTCGAGGCGGTGAACGCCGCCGGCCCCGACCTGCCGTTCGCGGTGATCGGCTTGGGCAAGCTCGGCGCCGGAGAGCTGAACGTCGCGAGCGACCTCGACCTCGTGTTCGTCTACGAAGGGGAAGGTGCCGACGACCTGAGGAAGGCATCGGCCATCGCCGAGCGCGTGATGCAGCACGTCCGCGCGGCCGGCTGGCAACCCGACGCGGACCTTCGGCCCGAGGGTCGCGGCGGGCCGCTCGCTCGTTCGATCGCCGGATTCCTCGAGTACTGGCAGCGCTACGCGGAGCTGTGGGAGTTCCAGTCGCTCCTGCGAGCGCGCGCCGTGGCAGGCGACGCGGATCTCGGCCGTCGGTTCGAGCTGAACGCGGCCGACCTCGCGTATCCGCCCGATGGGCTCACGATCGACCGCGAAGAAGCGATCCGTGCGATGCGCGCCCGCATCGAACAGGAACGCGTGAAGCCCCCCGAAGCCGCGAAGTTCCACTTCAAGCTCGGTGTCGGGTCGCTCGCCGATGTGCAGTTCGCGGTGGAGCTGTCGCTGATGCGTCACGGAGGGGCGCATCCCGAGGTGCGCACACGCAAGACGTTGGAGGCGATCGACCGACTGGCGGAGGCGCGGTTGTTGGAAGGGAGTGTCGCGCACGACCTGGGAGCGGCCTTCGTGTTCTGCTCCGACGTGAAGAACGCGCTGGAGGTGGACCGCCGTTTGCACGCCGAGGCGATCCCGCCCGACCCCGACGCCCAGACCGCCCTCGCCCGTCGCCTCGGCTACGAGGAGTACCCCAGACAGGCGTTCCTCGACGACTACCTGCGTATCACCAGGCGCTGTCGCCGAGCGATGGAGCGGGTGTTCCAGGCGGAGTAGTCGGGTCGGCTGCGTCCAGTGGCCGGCTTGCCCACCGGCCCGTCTCGGACCGTCGCACTAGGATGGCGGAGCCATGTGCTTCGACCCCTCCGCCCGACCTCCGCTGCCGCCGATCGCGGGCGGCGCCGCACTGGTGTCGGGCGAGATGTTCATCCTGGAAGCCGCGGACGGGAACGAGTTCCAGGCCTACGGCGCTTGCGCGAGTGACCCGAACGCTCCCGGCGTCGTGATCCTTCCCGACGTCCGTGGGCTCCATCCGTTCTTCCGCGATCTTGCCGATCGGTTCGCGCAGGCCGGCGTCCACGCGACGGCGATGGACTACTTCGGCCGCACTGCGGGGGTCGGTGAGCGCGACGACGACTTCGACTTCAGGCACCACGTGAACCAGACCCACCCCGACACCGTGGCGGCCGATGTCGCGGCAACCGTGGCGCACGTGCGCTCGCAGGCCGGCGGCGGTGCGCACGAGGTCTTCACCGTGGGCTTCTGCTTCGGCGGCCGGACCTCGTTCAACCAGGCGGCACGCGGCCTCGGTCTGGCGGGCGTGATCGGGTTCTACGGCGTTCCTCAGCCTCGCGAGCCGGGCGACACCAACGCGCCCACGTTGCTGGCGTCGTCGTATGCGTGCCCGGTGCTCGGCTTGTTCGGCGGCGCCGACCAGGTGATCCCGAAGGAGGCGATCGAGGCGTTCGACGACGCCCTCACCGGAGCCGGCGTCGAGCACGAGATCGTCGTGTACGAGGGAGCTCCCCACTCGTTCTTCGACCGTTCCTTCGAAGAGCACGCGGAGGCAAGTGCGGACGCGTGGCGCCGGATGCTCGCATTCGTGGGCGCGAAGCGATGAGCTCGCGCCGGACCGCGCTCGTGACGGGCGCTTCCGGCGGGATCGGGCTGGAGCTGGCACGGCTCCTTGCCGCCGATCGGATCGACCTGGTCATCACGGCGAGAAGCGCCGACAAGCTGGAGGCGCTGGCGTCGGAGCTCCGCCAGCGGCACGCCGTGGACGTGCAGGTGATCCCATCGGACCTCGCGAAGCCGGGTGCCGCGACGCGGATCGCCGCCGAGCTGAACCGGCGCGAGATCCACACCGACGTCCTCGTGAACAACGCGGGATTCGCCCAATACGGACCGTTCGCGGAGTCGGACCTGGAGCAGTTGATGAGCATGCTGCAGGTCAACATGGCTGCCCTCACCGAGCTGACGCGCCAACTGCTGTTCCCGATGGTCGAGCGGCGCTGGGGTCGCGTGCTGAACGTCGCGTCCACGGCCGCCTTCCTGCCCGGGCCGCTGATGGCCGCGTACTACGCCACGAAGGCGTACGTGTTGAGCCTGTCGATCGCGCTGAACGAAGAGGTGCGGGGGACCGGCGTCAGCGTCACCGCATTATGCCCGGGCTCGACCGAGAGCGGGTTCCAAGCGCGGGCGGCGATGGAGGAGTCGCAGCTGGTCGCCGGCAGGAAGCTGTCGTCGGCGTCCGAGGTGGCGCAGGTGGGTTTCGCAGCGATGAAGGCGGGCACGCCGATCGCGGTTGAAGGCAGGCGCAACCGTGTGGTGGCGTTCGCCACTCGCCTCGGTCCGCGGCCGCTCACGGCTCGCGTGGCGATGAGGGCTCAGAGGTCCAGGCCTCGTCCCTAGCTGCGCACAACGCCTACCGGCGTCGGCGCTGCTTTGCCCGCGAGTGGTCCGCGATCGTGATCGGGCTCCACTTTTCGGAGCCATCTGGCCGATACTGGGCGGGTGGAGATCACCGTCAGCCCCGAGGCTCGGTCGTTCGTGAGGGAGCGTGGCGGCATGCTGTTCGTCCACATGCGTCGTTTCGGACGGTCGTGCTGTCGGATCACCCTGTTGGAGACCAGCACCGAGCCGCCACCAGATGCCCTCGAGTGGCGGCGCATCCGGATCAAGGGATTGCTGCTGTTCACGCCGCGAGCGATGCCCCTGCCCGACGTGCTCGATCTCCGTCTCGCCGGCCGCTTCCGCCGGCGCGTCGAAGCCCTCTGGAACGGCTGCGCTTACGTGATCTGAGCGGCCTGTGGCGCCGAGACGGCGGCGACCAGTCGGTCCAACAAGGGCGCCGCACGCAGCTCGGTGAGCGTCGCACGTGCGCGTTCCATCCGTGCGGCCGGCAAGGCATCCGGCGGGAGCACCGCGAGCGCGTCGATGACGCACAGGGCCTGGTCCAGCGGCAGCTCAAGCTCGTCCCAGGCGTCGAACGCCCGCACGAAGCCCTCTGAGGACTCCTCGGTTCGGCCCTCGATCGCCGCGAGCCCCGCCTCGGCCGTCATGCGCACCGCGGTGATCCAAGGGCCCCGAAGGGCCTGGGCGGACGTGATCATCTGCCGAGTCCGATCCGCGTCGCGCGCCCACAGCGCGGCGTGCACCCCGGCCCACACCGAGCTCGGTGCGTTCATGCCCGTGGGGTCGGGCTCCAGCGCCTCCCGAGAGGACTCGAAGGCACCGTCCGGATCGCCGGCCAGCAGCCGCGTGGACGCAAGGGTCCGCAGGTACCACGTCTTCAGTGGCATGACGTCGCTCTGCTCTATCCGCTCGGCGATGCCGTTCAGTTCGGCCGCCGCGGCCTCGCTCGATCCTCGGTAGGCGGCCAGGAGCGCGCGGTCCATGGCGATCGCGGGCCGATTCACCTCGGGGATCTCCCGGCCCGCCAGCTCCTCCAGCAGCTGATCCGCGCGGTCGAACTCACCGACGTCGATCGCGGACTCCGTCGCGTTCGCCATCCCCATGATCTCCTCGAACCGCCTGCCGCATCGTTTCGCCGCCTCGGCGGCCCCGAGGAACGCTTCGAGCGCGAGCCGGGGATGCTCCTCGGACGAGAGCACACCGAGGTTCATGAGGGCCTCGCAGATCTCCGCGTGGTCGTCGCGTCGACGGGCCGCCGCGGCGAAGCCCTGGGCGAGCATCACGCCCTCGCGATGGCGCCCGAGGCTGAACAGGATGTTCGCCTTGCGCACGAGCATGCGGCCGAACACGTCCTCGAGGTCGTGGCGCTCGGCGATCGCGAGCCCCTTCTCGGCATGCTCGAGGGCCAGTTCCAGCTCGCCGTGGAAGTAGTAGGCCAGAGCCGTGGCCTCGTAGAGCCCGCCCGCCGCGTCCTCGTCCTGCGAACCCAGGTCGGCGAGCGCCGCCTCGGCGCGTTGGATCACCTCCTGGCGACGGTTCAAGAAGATCAGTCGCTGGCTCTGGCGTCCGATCAATCTCGCGACCTCCGCCGCCTCGCCCCGTGCCCGGCGGATCGCGATGGCCTCGTCGAACAGGTCGACGGCCTCCCGCTCCCGACCGACGTTGGCTGCCGCCTCCGCGGCCCGGGCCAGCGCGACCGCCCGATCCGATCCCTCGGGCGTGATCTCCAGCGCCTGTCTCGCGTACCCGAGCGCCTGCTCCGGTGAGCCGAGCGACTGCGCTCGGTCCGCGGCCTGTCCGAGCCAGTCTCGCGCCCGCGCTGCGAGTGCCTGCGCGTCGGGGCCCTCGGGCGACAAGTGATAGGCCTCGACATAGTGCGTCGCGACGACGCTTGCGAGCTCCTCGTCACCCACGGTTTCGAGGTGGTGCGCGGCGGCCAGGTGGCGTCGGCGTCGCTCCGCTTTCGGCAACGTCGAGTAGGCGACCTCTCGGATCAAGCTCTGTTGGAAGGTGTACTGGCCTCGCTCGGGAGATCGGGGGTCGACCTCGTGCATCACGAACTCCTTGCGGACGAGCTCCCGCAGGCGCTCCTGGAGCGCGTCGGGCGCACCACTGCCGCTCACGGCGGCGAGCGCCCCCGCGGTGAAGCTCTTGCCGAGCACGGAGGCGTCCTGCAGCAGCACGCGGTCCTCGGACGGCAGGGCGTCCAGCCGGGCGGCGATCAACGCGAGCAGCGTCTCGGGCACCTCCAGCGTGCCGACGTCACCCACCACGGCATACCCTGGAGCGCGCGGCTCCAGAACGCCGCGATCCGCCAGCATGCGCACCGTTTCCACGGCGTAGAGCGGTACACCCTCTGCGCGCAGGACGATCCGCTCCACGTCGGCCTCCTTCAGCCCGTGCACGTACCCCGTGACCAACTCCCTCATCGCCGGTGGGGGAAGCGGCTCGAGCCGGATCGAGGTGAAGCTGCGATGGCTCGTTCCCCAGGTGGGTCGCCGCTCCGACAGCTCGGGCCGGGCGAGCGTCACGATGAGGATCGGGCGGTCCTTCGACCATTCGAGCGTTGATTCGATGAAGTCGAGGAGCCCCGCGTCGGCCCACTGGAGGTCCTCGAACACCATGACGGTGGGCCCGAGATCGGCGATCCGCTCGAAGAACGTCCGCCACGCGGAGAAGAGTTCCTCGCTCTCGCCCGGCGGACGATCGCTGAGGCCTAGGAGGTGGGCGAGCCTCGGCTCGGCCCAGCGCCGTTCTTCCGGGTCGCTGAGGTAGGTCGCCGCAGCGTCGCCGAGCTTCGCCAGCGACGAGGCGACGTCGTCGGTCTCGGCGATGCCGGCGCGCATGCGCACCATCTCTCCCAACGCCCAGAACGTGACGCCGTCCCCGTAGGCGGGGCACCGGCCCTGGTGCCAGTAGACGTCGTCGGCGAGCCCGTCCGCGTACTTGCGGAACTCCCAGGCCAGCCGGGTCTTCCCGATACCGCCCACTCCCATGACCGAGATGAGCTTCGCCTTGTGCTCACGCTCGCACGCGTGCAGCGACTCCTTGACGAGCCGCAGCTCCTCCGCGCGTCCGACGAAGGGCGGCTCCTGCCCCGCCACGCGGCCCGCGCTCCCGCGCTCCCCGATCACCCGCAGGGCGCGCCACGCATGGACGGGCTCGTCCTTGCCTTTCAGGGAAACGTCGCCGACGTCGCTGAAGGCGACGGCCTTCGACGCCGCCCGGTATGTGGCGTCGCCCACCAGCACCGTCCCCGGTTCGGCGGCGGACTGTAGGCGCGAGGCCGTGTTCACCATGTCGCCCACGACGATCCCCTCGGCGAGGCCCCCGGTCGTGGTCGCCGCCTCGCCGGTGAGCACCCCGGCTCTGGCCGCGAGAGCGATCTCCATATCGCGACCGAGGCCCGCGACGGCGTCGACCAGCTCGAGTCCCGCGCGGACGGCGCGCTCCGCGTCGTCCTCGTGGGCGATCGGCGTGCCCCACACGGCCATCACCGCATCGCCGATGAACTTCTCCACGAGGCCTCCGTGCCGCTCGATCACCTGGCGGGCCGCGTCGAAGTAGCCGGAGAGGAGATCCCGCACGTCCTCGGCGTCCCGGTGCTCGGACAACGTGGTGAATCCGACCAGGTCGGCGAACAGCACCGACACCAAACGGCGTTCGGTCGCCGTTGCGGTCGTTGTCGCCGTCGGCTGCGACGCGAGCGTCGCACCGCACTCGCCGCAGAACTTGCTGTCGGGGGCGTTGGAGGACGAGCACGACGGGCAGAGCACGGACAACGGCTTGCCGCACTCCTTGCAGAACTTCCGCCCCGCCTCGTTCGCGGTGCCACATGCGGAACAAGCGAGCGCCTCGGCGTCCACCGGCGAAGGTTACTCCGCCACAGTTCTCACTGCCGATGATCGACCGAGGATCCGCAGGCCGCAACCAACGAGCAGCCGAGCCCTATCGACTCGCGCGAGCTAGGTCAGCATCTAAAGGTCGTAGTAGAGCCAGAACTCGTGCGGGTGAGGACGCTGCCGGATGGCGTCGACCTCCACGGTCCGCTTGTAGTCGATCCAGGTGTCGATGACGTCGGGGGTGAACACACCGCCCTCCAGCAGCCAGGCGTGGTCGGCCTCGAGGTTGTCGAGCACCTCCTCGAGCGAACCGGGCACCTGCTTGACCGACGCCTGCTCCGCGGGGGGAAGGTCGTAGAGGTCCTTGTCCATCGGCTCGGGCGGCTCGATCTTGTTCTTGATCCCGTCCAGACCCGCCATGAGCATGGCGGGGAACGCGAGGTAGGGGTTGCACGACGGGTCGGGCGTGCGGAACTCCAGGCGCTTGGCGGCCATGGACTTGGAGATCATCGGGATCCGCACGCAGGCGCTGCGGTTCCGCTGAGAGTAGACGAGCTTCACCGGCGCCTCGAACCCGGGCACAAGGCGACGATAGGAGTTCGTCGTGGGGTTCGTGAACGCGAGCAGGGACGGCGCGTGCGTGAGGAGCCCGCCGATGTACCAGCGCGCCATGTCGCTGATGCCGGCATAGCCCACCTCGTCCCAGAACAGGTTCTCGTCGTCGCGCCACAGGCTCTGGTGCGTGTGCATCCCCGAGCCGTTGTCCATGAAGATCGGCTTCGGCATGAAGGTGACGGTCTTGCCCGCCTTCCACGCCGTGTTCTTGACGACGTACTTGTACTTGAGCACGTTGTCGGCGGTCTTCAGCAGCGTGTCGAAGCGCATGTCGATCTCGGCCTGGCCGGCCGTGCCGACCTCGTGGTGGTGCACCTCGATCTGGATGCCGGTCTTCTCCAGGTTCAGGACCATCTGGCTGCGCAGGTCCTGGTAGTGATCCATCGGGGGCAGCGGGAAATAGCCCTCCTTGTATCGAGGGCGGTAGCCGAGGTTCTTGCCGTCGCCGTCGGCGTCGGGTGTCCCGGAGTTCCAGGCCCCTTCCTCGGCGTCGATGTGGTAGTAGCCCTCGTTCTGGCTCTGGTCGAAGCGGATCGAATCGAAGATGTAGAACTCCGCTTCCGGGCCCCAGTAGCTCACGTCGGCGATGCCCGACTGCTTCAGGTAGAGCTCGGCCTTCTTCGCGATGTAACGGGGGTCCCGGCTGTACATCTCGCCGGTGACCGGGTCCTTCACGAAGCAGTTGATGTTGAGCGTGGGGTGCTCTGTGAACGGGTCCATGAACGCCGTGTCGGGGTCCGGCTCAAGGAGCATGTCGGACTCGAAGATCTGCTGGAACCCACGGATCGACGAGCCGTCGAACCCGATGCCGTCTTCGAACACCGATTCGGTGAGCTCGTGCATGGGTACCGAGAAGTGCTGCATGAGTCCCGGAAGGTCGCAGAAGCGAAAATCGACGATCTCCGCCCCATGCTCCTTCCCCAGCGCGATGACCTCGTTGGCCGTTGCCACGTCTCTGATCCTCCCCAGGCTCGACGACTTACGGCAAGGCTAGGCCGCGACGGTCGCAGCACTGTTTCCGCCACGTTAACTCTGCGTAACTTCGGGGCCCGGTGGGGGGGCATCACAGGAACACGAGGGGAGCCCACAAAGGATCGGTGCGAGGGCAGCAGCTTGCGTCCCACGCCTGAGGAGCCCGAGGATGGATCCCATGGAGATCCCTGAGACCCGGTGGACCAAGACCGTCGACGGCGTCCACATCGCCTACCAGGTCGTAGGTGACGGGCCCGTCGACATCGTGTTCGTCACCTCCACCTTCGCCTCCAACATGGAGATCGCGTGGGAGTGGGAGCACATGGCTACCTTCTTCCGCGGATTGGCGTCCAGAGGCCGGTTGCTGCTCTTCGACCGTCGCGGAACGGGTCTCTCCGACGCCGTAAGCGGGGAGCGTCTCCCGACCCTTGACACCCGGATGGACGACATCAGAGCTGTCATGGATGCGGCGGACTCCGAGCGAGCCGTTCTCTACGGGCTGGAGGGGGCGCAGTGCTTCTTGTTCGCCGCCTCCTATCCCGAGCGCACCGCCGGGCTTATCACGGTCGGGGTGACGTCGCGGGGAACCTGGGCGCCCGAGTGCCCCTGGCTTTGGACCGAGGAGCAATGGACCGATTGGCTGAGCCGGATCGAGGCAGGCTGGGGGAGGGCGGCGTTCGTCCGGGACCTCGTGCGTTCGATCTTCCCCTCACACATGGAGGATGCCGAGTTCGTACGCGCCTACTGGCGAGTCGTGCGCCATTCTCTAAGTCCCGGGGACGCCGTGGCGGCCGAGCGCATGTACAAGGAGACCGACGTGCGCCACGTCCTTCCTGCGATCCAGGCCCACACCCTTGTGCTTCATGTCGCAGAGGATCAGATGGAATCGGTGCAGGAGGGGCGCTACATCGCAGAACACATCCCGGGGGCCGTCTTCGTCGAGCTTCCCGGGACCGATCACGGTTGGATGAGCTCCTCGGCGGTCTTCTCCCATGTCGATCGGTTCCTCGCTTCTCTGCGGAACGAGCAAGCCGAATTCGACCGGGTCCTTGCGACCGTCCTGTTCACCGACATCGTCGGCTCCACCGAGCGAGCGGCCGAGCTCGGTGATGCCGCTTGGAAGGACCTGCTCGAACGACATCACGCCGCCGCTCGCGCGATGATCGGGCGCTACCGGGGAACGGAGGTCAACACCGCGGGCGATGGGTTCCTCGCCACGTTCGACGGTCCCGCCCGCGCCGTGCGGTGCGCGCAGGCGATCGGGGGAGCGATCCGGGATCTCGGACTGGAGATCCGCGCGGGTTGTCACACCGGAGAGATCGAGTTCGCCGCCGACGACGTCCAAGGTCTCGCGGTCCACATCGGAGCCAGGGTGGCCGCGCTCGCCGGTCCCTCGGAGGTGCTCGTGTCCTCCACGGTGAAGGACCTGGTGGCCGGCTCGGGACTTGGCTTCGAGGACGCCGGCGAACACGAGCTGAAGGGCGTCCCGGACCGCTGGCACCTCTATCGGGTGCTGAGCTGATGCGCGCAGCGACGTCCAGCGGGCGTGGAGCGGCATGCCACGATCGCCTACGAGGCGCTGGGCGGCGGCCCATGTCGACCTAGGCGCGGAGCCCTTCGATCGCTTCCTTGAGCGAGTAGGCGGCGAGCACCAGGGCGGCGACGGCGTCGGCCCACCACCAGCCGAGCGCCAGGTTGAGGACCAGACCGAGCAGCACGGTCGTGGAGAGTCCGGCATCGACGAGGCTGAAGCGCGCCTCCGCCATGAGGACGGGGTTGTCCAGCTCCCGGCCCACGCGGTTCTTCAACGTGCCGAGGACCAGCATCACGATCGCGGCCGCCGCCGTCAGCGCGATCCCCACGGCGGAGGAGCCGGGATGGTGCCCTCGCAGGAGGTCGATCGTCGCCTGGGCGCCGATGTAGCCCGCCACCAGCAAGAAGCACGCGCCGATCAGCCGGAGGGCCGCGCGGTCCCGCCGGCTCGAGGCGCCCTTCAGCTGCCAGATCGCCACGAGCGATGCGAACACCTCGAGTGAGGAGTCCAAGCCGAAGGCGGTGAGCGCCACCGAATGGGCGAGGACGCCGGCGACGAGCGCGCCCGCGCCCTCGAACACGTTCCACGCCAGCGTGACGTACTCGAGGCGAAGGCCGCGGCGGACCAGTCGATCGTGGTCGGCGGTGGTTCGCATGCTCGCGGAACCCTACCCTTCATCCCATCGGGCTCCTCGAGGAAGGTCGTCGCGGACCGCCGGACGGCGCCTCCGGCAGCGGGTTCTCGGCGATCTCCCATGCCGTGATCGTGCGCTGGGAGGCCGTGCTCCCGCTGCGCTTTGGGGTGATGCTCCCGTTCCTGTCGCGTTGAAGGATGAGGACAGGCGGGAGGGCTACCGGCCCGTGCCGGCCGGACGCCCGGGGTAGGCCAGGGCGACCGCCGGCACGAGCCGGCGAACGGAGGCCAGAAGCGCGAGACCGAGGGGAGGGAGTCCCAGAGCTGGGACGAGCATCGCGGTCCTGAGCACTCCGTTCATGTCCCAGTCATCGTCCCCGGCACGCTTACAGCGCAGAGCCCGTACGAGTCATTTCCTCTGGCCCGGTCTGGCTACGACCTCCGGTCCCCGCCTCGGATCGATCCGGGGTAGTCCGAGCGGCGTATACGTCCCAGCCGAGCGACCGTTCGGTGTCACGAGGACGGGGAGGCGGATATGTCCGAGGTGTCACGGCGTACGTTCATCAAGCAGGTGTCGGTGGGCGCTGCAGGCGTCGCCGCGGTCGGAGCGCTCGGGATGCCCCAGGCGGGGGCCCACACCCCGTCGAGGGCGCGGGCGGACGAGTCCGCCGCCGACACCGGCGCCGAGCCCGTGATGGCGTTCGTGCGCGATCGCAAACGCGGCGAGGTGACGCTTCTCGTCGGCCACCGGGAGATCGTCCATCGTGATCCCGAGCTGGTCCGGCGGATGCTGCGTGCCGCGAGGTAGTTCGTCCATGTTCGGTCGCGCCCGTCAGATCGTGAGGTAGCCATGTCATCGCATCGTGAAGCCCCCGGTATCTCGCAGGACCCCGTCGCGGACAACACGGATCTGTATGCCTTCGTGAGTCCCGACAAGCCCGACCTCGTGACCATCATCGCGAACTACATCCCGCTGGAGTACCCCGCGGGCGGCCCCAACTTCTTCGAGTTCGGCGACGACGTGCTCTACGAGATCCACGTCGACAACGACGGCGACGGCGCGCCGGAGATCACCTACCAGTTCCGGTTCACGACCAAGCTTCGCAACCCCGACACGTTCCTCTACAACACCGGCCCAATCGCGTCGCTCAACAGCCCCAGCTGGAACCGGCGCCAGTTCTACTCGGTCACGAAATGGGAGAAGGGCAAGTCGAAGATCATCGCCAACGGCCTCGCGTGCCCGCCGTGCAATATCGGAGAACGCTCCACCCCGAACTACGGGTCGCTCGCGAACAAGGCCATCCACAAGCTGCCGAGCGGAGAGACCGTCTTCGCCGGACAGCGCGACGACGGCTTCTACGTCGACCTCGGGTCGATCTTCGATCTGGGCGACCTGCGGCCGTTCCAGAACCTGCACCTGATCCCCACCCCGGCGGCACCGGGCGTCAACGGCACGCGCGGGTTCAGCGTTCACTCGATCGCGCTCCAGGTGCCCAAGAAGCATCTGTCCCGCAACGGCGGCACACCGACGGACCCCACGAAGGCGAACGCGGTGGTGGGGGTGTGGGCCGGCGCCAGCCGACGCAAGGCGACCATGCGCGATGCCGGCGGCAAGATCGTGGAGTCCGGACCGTTCGTCCAGGTGTCGCGCTTGGGGAACCCCCTGTTCAACGAGGTCATCGTTCCCATGGGACACAAGGACCGCTGGAACTCCCTGCCGCCGAAGGCGGACGGCCAGTTCCTGTCGTACGTGGAGCACCCGGAGCTGGCGAAGCTGCTGCCGATCCTGTACCCGGGCGTGTTCCCGCACCTCGCGGGCCTCAGTGCGGCGCGCGCGGACCTGGCGGCCATCCTGCTCACGGGGATCCCGTCGGGCCTCATCCCGGGGTTCCAGAACTTCACGGGATCCAAGCCCGCCGACCAGCTCCGGCTCAACATGGCGATCCCGCCGTCGAAGAAACCGGACATCTACGGGCTCCTCGGCGGGGACCTGGCGGGGTTCCCCAACGGCCGCCGTGTGCAGGACGACACCGTGGCGATCGAGCTGCGCGCCATCGCGGGGGTCACGTATCCACTGGTGAACCCGAGCTACTCGCCGGACGGCGCCGCTTCCCTGGTGACGGACGGCACCACGCCAGCCAGCAACCCGATCAAGTTCCTGTCGAAGTTCCCCTACCTGGGGATCCCGCGCTCCGGGTTCGACTCGCAGCCACCCAAGTAGGCCGCCGTGGGCGACCACCACGAGACCCCGGGAGCTCCCGAAGGGGTGGCGGTGGACGTCGGGCGGGGGATGGGCGCACTGGTCGTCTACGCGCCGGCCGAGCTCAGCGGCTTCGAGATCGAGCTGAGCCCGGCCGGCGCTCCGGAGCCCCGCGTGCATTCCGTATTCCACCGACGGCGGACGGGGGCCGGCCTCGTGTACGCGGCCGTGTTCCCGACGCTGCGGGCGGGGAGCTACCGGCTGTGGAGCGGCGGCGACGAGCCGACCCCCACCGTGGTCGTCCGCGACGGTGAGACGACCGAAGCCCACCTCAGCGGCGCGTAGGACGGCCGTCGTCAATCGATATCGGCGGCCCGGTAGCCGACGCTTCGGACCGTCTCGATCAGCTGTTCGTACTCGGGTCCGAGCTTCGCGCGAAGACGACGGACGTGGACGTCCACGGTGCGCGTGCCCCCGTAGAAGTCGTATCCCCATACCTCGCGGAGCAGCGCCGGTCGGGTGAACACGCGCCCGGGGTGCGAGGCCAGGAAGCGCAGCAGCTCGAACTCCTTGAACGTGAGGTCGAGCGAGCGGCCGTCCGCCGTGACGCGATAGGAGTCCGTGTCGAGGGCGAGGGGCCCCAGACGGATCTGCGCGCCGGGATCGACGCTCGTGCGGGGCCGCAGCATCGCGAGCCGCAGGCCCAGCGCCGAGGCCGGTTCATCGGGGTGCACGAACTCGTCCGCCACCTCCTGCCAGGGGTAGCGCTCCAGCTCCGCGGGCTCGAGGATCACGACGGTGGGCGCGCGAGGATCCTGCGCTCGCAGCTCGTGCAGGACCGACCATGCTCGCTCGGGATCCTCACCGGCATCGACCAGCACGACCTCGGGCTCGAGCTCCGCAACGTGGGCGAGCGACGAGATCGCCAGCGGCTGGAGCTTGAGGTCTTCGTGGAGCTCCACAAGGGCCGGCAGGGCCGAGTGCGGCGGGCGATCCGCGAGCAACGCGATGGGCGTCATCGGTTCTCCCACCCTAACCGGTCGGCTCGGCGGCCGGTACCCTTGACCTGCGATGACGACGGTTCAGCGGGTTACCTCGCACCACTGGCGGTCTCCAGCCGACCCGTTCACGATCGTGACGGACGACGGGGTTCGGATCGTCGGCACGAGACTCGGCGACGGCGGCCCCGACGCCACGGCGCTCGTGTGGGCGCACGGGTTGATGGGATGGCACCGCAAGCCGCGCTTCGCGGAGTTCGCCGAACGATTGAGTGAGCGGTTCGTGGTGTACTCGCCCGACCTGCGCGGCCACGGAGCGAGTGGGGGGATCAGCGATTTCGGAGGCGCCGAGATCTGGGACATCGACGCCGTGGTGCGCCTGGCGCGGGCCGAGGGGCATGGCCGCGTCGTCACGGCCGGCACGTCGATGGGCGCCATCGCCGCCGTGAGGCACGCCGGGCTGTTGGGAGGTGTCGACGCCGTCGTGTCGATCTCGTCCCTGGCGTATTGGGACTGGCACGACGGAGCCGCGCCCTGGGCGCGGCAGGCCTTCCAAGCTCGGGTGGGCACCCCGGCCGGCCGGGGTGCCCTGCGCGCATGGGGCGTGCGGGTGCCGGAGCGGTGGGTCGCGCCGGAGTCTCCCGAAGACGTGATCGGCAAGATCGCACCGACACCGATCGTGATCGTGCACGGCCGCGACGACGCGCTGTTCAGCGTGGACCACGCGGAGCGTCTGTTCTCGGCGGCGAACGACCCCAAGCGGCTGCTGATCGGCGATCGGTTCGGCCACGCAGAGGACGGGCTGACGCCGGCGTTCGCCGCCCGCCTCACCGAGATCATCCTGGAGCCGCCGTGGTCCGGGTGAGGCTGTTCGCGGCGCTGCGCGAGGAGGCGGGGGCGTCCTATGTGGAGGCGCCGGGCGCGACGGTGGGAGAGATCGTGGATGCGTTGTCGGGGCGATACGGGGAGCGATTCGCGCGGATCGCGGCCGTGGGGTCGTGCGTCGTGAACGGGGAGCGCGCGAACGCCGAGATGCCGGTCGCCGCCGGCGACGACGTCGCTCTGCTGCCTCCGGTGAGCGGCGGCTGATCCCTCACGCGACGACCCACAGGGCCTCGCGGGCGAGTTCGACGTCCAACCGGTGGCGGTCGCCGAGGGAGTCGCCGTCCACCTGGACCGGGAACGGCTCCTCGGAGGTGACCACGACGTGGGACGCGTCGTGGGCGTAGTCGATGTCGCGGCCATGGACATGGCGCGCCGAACCGAAGACCTGCCATGCGATCCGGGGGAGGCTCCGCCGCGCGAGCTTGCGCACGGACAAGACGTCGAGGCCGGAGTCGAGCGAGGCTTGGGGCGTCATCCGCAGGCCTCGGTCTTTGTAATAGGTGTAGGGGTCGGTCCGCCCCACCATCACCGAGAGCGACGGCGCCGGCTCCGCGCCATCCACCACGACGCTCAGATCCGGCCGCTTGCCTGCGTAGCCCACCATGAGCTCCCACGCGACCGAGCGGAAGGCGACCCGGTCGAACTTCGCCTTCGTCTTCGGGAACTTCGCGTCGATCCGCTGCATGGCGGCGGCGTCCACTCCGGCGCCGCAGTTCACGGCGAAGTAGCGCCCGTCGGCGCGCCCCAGATGCAGCCGGAAGGCGTCGTCGTCGAGTGCCTTGCCGATGAGGATCCCCGTGGCCTCCACGGGCTCGGTGGGCAGGCCGAGCGCGCGAACGAGGATGTTGGTGGCGCCACCGGGGAGCAGGCCGAGCGCCGTCGGACTGCCTGCGAGGGCGTTCAACACCTCGTTGATCGTGCCGTCGCCGCTGAAGACGACCACCAGGTGGATGCCGTCGTCGACGGCCTGCGCCGCGATCTCGGATGCGTGGCCACGCTCCTTGGTCTCCGTGACCTCGAGGCGGAAGTCGGCGGACAGGGCCTTCTCGATCACGGCGAGGGTCGGCTTGGAGACCGTCCGAGCAACGGGGTTGACGATCAGCAGGACACGCTGGAATCGCATGGACCAGGAAGTATCGCAGGAGGAGGCCACGGCCGCTCCGCAGGACGCCGAGCAAGGCACGTGCTTACGCGTTTACGGGCCCGGGCGGGCGCTGTCCTTTGCGGACTCGTTGGTGTGGATCCCGCACTCCCATTTCGGTTTGCCGGCCCATCGGCCGGCGCGCTCCGGCTCGCCGGCGAACCGCATCCGTGTGCAGGGTGCGCAGCCGATCGAGGAGTAGCCGAGGTCGTAGAGGGGGTTGTTGGGCAGGTCGTTGTCCTTCAGGTATCGCCAGACATCCTGATGCGTCCAGGTGGCCATCGGATTGATCTTCACCATCCAGCGCCCCGGCTCGATCTGGTACTGGTCCACGAACGGCGCGTTCGCGCGGGTGGGCGAGGAGTCGCGGCGCAGCGCAGTGATCCATGCGTCGAAGCCGCGGAGCGCCTCGAACATGGGACGCACCTTGTTCAGCTCGCAGCACATCTCCGGGTCGCGCTCGAACAGACGCGGACCGAACTCCGCCGACTGGCGCTCCACCGTGTACTCGCCGTAGAGGTCCACGACATTCAGCCCGAGTCGTTCCGTGATCTGCTGCTTGAATGCCAGCGTCTCCGCGAACTGGTACCCGGTCTCCAGGAACAGGATCGGGATCCCCGGCCGCAGCCTGGTGGCGAGATGCATCACGACCGTGCCCTCGGATTGGAACGCGGAAGCGACCGCGATGCGTTCCAGGCCCGAGGTCTCCAGGGCCCATGACAGGATCTCGCGGGGATGGGCGTCCTCGAACGCGATGTTGAGGGCGACCAGGTCTTCGTCGGAAAGCAGAGTCTGCAGTGGAGGGCCCTTCGGCTCGGGTCGCGGCGAGCATACCGCCGCGTACACTCGACGCGCTGTTCTGCACACGACCCTCGAAGGAGCTTGATCCTCACGATGACCCAAACCGACCCCATCGCGCCGCACGGCGGCACGCTCGTCAACCTGCTGACCGAGGGGGACGCGGCAGGCGCACTGGCCGGCGAGGCCGCCCACCTGCCGAAGCTCGTCGTCTCGCAACGGGAGCTGTCCGATCTGGAGATGCTCGCGGTCGGCGCGCTCTCGCCCCTCACCGGATTCCAGGGGCAGGACGACTATCACTCGGTCCTGGAGACCATGCACCTCAACAACGGCCTGCCGTGGTCGATCCCGGTGACGCTCTCCCTGTCCGATGACGAAGCGCACCGCTTGGGCGGTGCCGATTCCGTCGCCCTGCTGGCTTCGGAGGGCGCCGACGCGCTCGCCGTCCTGCGTATCAGCCAGATCTATCAGCGTGACAAGCCGAAAGAGGCGGCGGCGGTCTATCGGACCGAAGACGCCGAGCACCCCGGCGTGAAGGCGCTCTTCGAGGCCGGGGACAACTGCGCGGCCGGCACGCTCGAAGTCATCGCGCTCCCGTCCCACGACGATTTCGAGAGCTACCGCCTCACGCCCGCCCAGACGCGCTCCGCGTTCCGCGAGCGCGGATGGAAGACCGTGGTGGGTTTCCAGACGCGCAACCCGATCCACCGTGCCCACGAGTACATCCAGAAATGCGCGCTCGAGATCGTGGACGGGTTGCTGGTCCACCCGCTCGTCGGCGCAACGAAGGGCGACGATGTCCCCGCCGACGTCCGCATGCGGTGCTACGAGGCGCTGTTCGACGGCTACTACCCGAAGGATCGCGCGATGGTGAGCGTGTTCCCCGCCGCCATGCGCTACGCGGGCCCGCGCGAGGCCATCTGGCACGCCATCGCTCGCAAGAACTACGGCTGCACGCACTTCATCGTGGGTCGTGACCATGCCGGCGTGGGCACCTACTACGGAACCTACGACGCCCAACAGATCTTCCGGGAGTTCGCCCCCGATGAGCTCGGTATCACCACGCTCAACTTCGAGCACTCGTTCTGGTGTCAGGCGTGCGAGGGGATGGCCTCGCCCAAGACGTGTCCCCATCCGGAGGAGGCGCGGATCTCGCTGTCGGGGACGAAGGTTCGCGAGATGCTGCGCAACGGCGAGCGCCCGCCCCCCGAGTTCTCCCGGCCCGAGGTCGCCGACATCCTGATCGCTGCGATGCAGGATCAGGGCTGATCCGAACCCTCATGCCGGAACCACGGCGCGCCCCGCGCCGGTAGGATGCGACTCGTGAACGAGCGTTCGCGGGGCCACCGACGTATCGATCGCATCCTTGATGTGGGCTTCGTGCAGGCCTTGAGCGAGCTGTCGCTCGAGGACCTGCGCGCCCGCCGCGACGAGTGCCTCGCCGAGCGCGAGTACCTGTCGCTGCTGCGCCGGCTGGTCCAGGGACGTGCCGAGATCCTCCAGGCCGAGCTGACCTCGCGCGACACCGGCGAGGACGCCGCCCCTCTGGTCGATCGTCTCGCCTCCATCCTGGCCGGCGACGAAGGACCCACCACGTCCCGGGGGGAGGCCGTCCGCGTGGGTGTCCCCGAGGAGGAGCTGCTCTTGGCCCGGCGCCGCGTCGAGCGACTGGTGTCCGACGCGGGGATCTCCGACCCCTCCGCGCTGGACGACGACGCCCTCGCTGCTGCCGTGCAGACCCTGGAGGAGGAGGAACGACAGGTCTCGGGGGCCCGATCCGGCGTGATCGTCGTCCTCGATACGCTCCAGGACGAGCTCAAGCGCCGCTACAAGGACGACCCGAGCCTCGCCTTGCGTTGACCCTCGCGGGCGCAGGGTCCTGTACCGTCCCCCCGGAGCCCTACACTGCTCGGGCCACATAGGGTTCACTCTCTCGGGGGCGTTGAATCCGCTTGTGGGCCGATGGACCTTTGCCGTGCCCGCACGAAAGAATGCCTTCGCTGCGCCATCGGCTATCACGCAACCGTCCGGCTCGAAGACCAGGAGTCCCGCCACCGTGATCGTTCCCCTCGTGCCGCCGCCTGCCTCGCCCGCCCCCATGACGCCGCCCGATCCAGACCTCCCCATCCTCCAGGCCCAGCTGAGCGTCTTCGCCCGAGAGATCGGCGTCCTCTACCGCGCCGAGCGCACGCGCAGCCGTGAGCTGCAGGGCGCGCTCGACTCCGTGCGCGAGACCGCGGTCGCCACGATGACGGCCCTCGCCGAGGTCGTGGAGGCGAAGGACCACACGACGAAAGGTCATCTGGATCGGACGTACGTGCTGGGCATGCGTCTGGCAGAGCTCGTGGACCCCGAGCTCGCCGCCCGGCCCGAGGTCGGCTACGGCTTCTTCCTGCACGACATCGGCAAGGTGGGTATCCCCGAGGCCGTGCTGTGCAAGCCAGGCCCGCTCGATCCCGACGAGTGGGACATCATGCGGGCCCACCCCACCATCGGCGCGAAGATCGTCGAGCCCATCCGGTTCCTCGCCGACGCCGTCGAGATCGTCCGTTGCCACCACGAGCGCTGGGACGGGCGCGGCTACCCGTCGGGTCTGGCCGCCGAGGGGATCCCCCTCGCGGCCCGCATCTTCTCCGTCGTGGACTCGTTCGATGCGATGACGAACGACCGGCCCTACCGAGACTCGATGTCCTGTGAGCGCGCGTTCGAGCAGATCCGACAGGGCAGCGGGACGCAGTTCGACCCCTCGGTGGCGTCGGCCTTCCTCGACATGATGAGCTGACGCGGCCGCGGCCGACGAGGGTCACCGGCCCTTCGCGGATGCTCGGCTACCATCGAACGTATGGCAGCTCCTCGCGTGGCCGTGATGTCCGTGCACACCTCGCCGATGGATCAACCCGGGTCGGGGGACTCCGGCGGCATGAACGTGTACATCCGGGCCGTCACCGAACGGCTCGCCCGCCAGGGGGTCGCCGTCGACCTGTTCGTTCGATGCCGCGGCGGGGACGATCACGAGGTCCGAGAGATCGCGCCAGGCATCCGTGTCGTGAGTGTGAAGGCCGGGCCGTGCACCCCGGTCCCCAAGCGCGTGCTCCCTCGGTTCCTGCCGGAGTTCCTGGGCGGTGTGCTGAAGATCGCGCGCGACGACGGCCTCGGCTACGACATCGTCCACAGCCATTACTGGCTGTCCGGCTGGGTGGGGCGGGCCGCGAAGGCGTCGTGGGGCGTCCCGCTGGTGGCGACCTTCCACACGCTGGGAAAGGTGAAGAACTATTCCCTCGCGAGCGGGGAGCGGCCCGAGCCTCCGGAGCGTCTGGCCGGTGAGGAGCGTGTGATCGCAGACGCCGACCGCATCCTGGCGCCGACGCCGCTCGAGGCGTCCCAGCTGGTCGGCCTGTACCGGGCGGATCCCGGCCATATCCGCATGGTTCCCCCGGGCGTCGACCATACGATCTTCCAGCCACGCGACCGCGCGGCGTCGCGCGAGCGGCTGCACCTCGCCGGGCTTCGGCTCGCGCTCTACGTCGGGCGCCTCCAGGCGCACAAGGGGCCGGACGTCGCGGTGCGCACGATCGCCGAGGCCGTCGCGCGCGATCCCGAGGCGGCTCGCGACCTCGTGCTCGGGATCGTCGGGGGCCCCAGTGGCGCGGACCACGGAGCCGAGATGAGCCGTCTCATGGTGATGGCGGGCGCGTTGGGCGTGAGCGACCGGGTCATCCTGTTCCCTCCGCAGCCTCAGGCCAAGCTCGTGGATTTCTATGCGGCCGCCGACGTCGTCCTGGTTCCGTCGCGATCCGAGTCCTTCGGCCTGGTAGCTCTGGAGGCGCAGGCATGTGGCACCCCGGTGGTCGCGGCCTCGGTGGGTGGCCTGCGCTACGTCGTGCAGGACGGCCGATCGGGGTTCCTGGTGGAAGGACACGACCCGGCCGACCATGCCGAGCGGCTCCTGCAGGTCCTGCGCGACCCTCCGCTCGCCGCCCGCCTGGGGAGGGACGCCGCGCGTCTGGCCCTGCGATTCACGTGGGACGCCACCGCGACCGCCCTGCTGGACGTGTACGAAGAAGTGCTCGAGGGACGCGCTCGCATCCCCGCATACGCATCCTGACCTGCGCCGATGTGATCGATGTCACTCCGTTCATCCTTTTGTCACACTTTGTCCCAACCCCACTACCTGCACATTTGCCGTCTGACCTGCACAAACGCGAAGTTGACCGCGTGGTCACGCCGCCCGTAGAGTTCGCCTCGCTCCAAGCAGTCGAAGCACCGAAGGACGGGAGCCGGACGAACGCAGAGGAGGAGCCGCAAGGCCGATCCGATGCCGAGGGAACGTGGAGAGCCGCAAGGTTCGAAACGGACCTGGCGCCGCGGGAGCCGCAAGGCGAGCGTGGCGGCCCCGGCCGGGGAAGCCCGCAAGGGTGGAACCGCCGGGGAAGCCCGCCGAAGGAGGAACCGCCGCAAGGCAGGCCTCGGTCGGCGAGGCGGCCGGAGCGCCGAAAGGTGAGCCGCCGCCGGGCGGTCCGGGTCGTGTGCGGAGGTCGCGGAGGTTGCTTGGGGCACCAGAGCCCGAGGGGCTGACGGTGGCTGTGACTTCGGTCGCGGCGAGCCGGAGGTCCCTCGGGTTCTTTAGTTGTGTGCACGAGTTGTGTGCGGGCCGGGGGCGAGCCCGGCCGACGGGGCGCCGACCCCTGATTCCCCGCTACCCTCCACGTCATGACGGCCACGAGGCGCGGGCTCGATCCCCAGGTGCGCCGCGAGCGCATCGTCGAGGTCGCGATGCGGCACTTCGCCGAGCACGGCTACCGCAAGGGCCGGGTCGAGGACATCGCCTTCGAGGTAGGCGTCGCCAAGGGCACGGTGTTCCTGGACTTCGGCTCGAAGGAGGGGTTGTTCCTGGCGACGTACCAGCGGGCCGTGTCGCTGCTCCCCGCATGGCTGGACGCGCCGCCCGACGTCGTGGACCGAGGCTTCTGGGCGACGCTGGATTGGTGGCTCGCGCGCACGGAGCAGTTCAACGCGGAGGACTGGGTCCCGAATCGGATCGCGATGATCGGGCGCTACGACGCCGGCCTTGAGCTGCGTCGGCCGATCGGGCGGTTCATGCGAAGCGAGGACCCTTACGGGACCCTGGATTTCGTGGAGTTCGGCGTCGGTAGGGGAGAGATCCGTGGCGACGTCGACGCGGAGATGATCGCGTCCATGCTCGACTGGGTCGCCGAGCGCTTCCAAGACGCACTGTCGGAGGCGGACCTCGACCCCGGGCTGATCCACCGCATGCCCGAGCGCCGCGAGATGCGGATCAAGGAGTTCGTGGAGGTCCTGCACGGCGGTATCGCATCGAGGCCGGAGGACGAGGGCCAGGACCGGACCGTATGAGCGACTCGACGCGGCGCATCGTCGCCGTCCCCGTGACCCTGGTGACGGCGGCCGGTCTCGCGGTCGTGGTGGCGGAGATCTTCCGAGGTGTCGTCTTCGGCAGATCCCACGCCGATCCAGCGTGGTTGATCCTGGGAGCGGCATGGGTAGCGGCGATGCTCGCCGCTACCGTCGCTCTGTGGACGGGGGCCGATCGTCGATCGCGCCCCGCCCTGTGGACCGGTGCGGCCGCGCTGGTCGCCGGTGCCGCGGTCCTCGCCTCCGGCCTGGGGGTCATCGCGTGGCGGGTGCTCCTGTTCGCCCTTGCGGCGCTGCTCGCAGCAGGATCGATCGCCGCGGGCCGGCCGGGACCTCGCAACGATCGCGAAGGGTCCTCGTGAGCGATCTGTCCACGGCGCTGTTCCGGCCCACGATCGTGCGGCTCGCGAGCCATCCCTGGTTCCGGGGGCTGGCGACCGGCACCCGGCCGGGTCGAGCCGTGGCCGGACGCTTCGTGGCGGGGGAGACACTCGCGGAGGCGATGGCCGTTGCCCGTCGCCTCGACCGAGAGCGGATCTTGACGATGCTCGACCTGCTCGGGGAGAACGTGGAGACGCCCGCGCAGGCCGAGGCCGCGCGGGCGGCCTACCTCGCCGCGATCCGGTCGGTGAACGACGCGCCGACGCTCGACTGCGCGATCTCGATCAAGCTCACCCAGCTTGGGCTCGACGTCTCGGTGGAAGCCTGCCTCGCGAACGTCGTACCGATCCTCGCTGCGGCCGCGTCCTCGCGCACGCTCGTGATGATCGACATGGAGAGCCATCCGTACGTGGACGGCACGCTGGAGGTGCTGCACGCCGCCTACCAGCGATACCAGAGGATGGGCGTGTGCCTCCAGGCGTACCTCCGGCGAACGGAACGGGATGTGTTCGAGTTGCCGGCTGGCATGCGGGTTCGGCTGGTGAAGGGCGCCTACCTCGAGCCGCCCGACGTCGTCTACCAGGACAAGGACGATGTCGACGCCGCATGGGCGCGGCTGTTCACCACCCTCCTGGCGCGCGGTCACGCGGTCGACGCCGCCACGCATGATCCGCGCCTCATCGAGGGGGTCCGGGCGCGGGTCGACGCCCTCGAGGACGGCTGGTCACGGGTGGAGTTCCAGATGCTGTACGGTGTCCGGCGGGACCTCCAGGCGCAGCTGGCCAGGCAGGGATATCCGCTCCGGGTGTACGTACCCTACGGCACCGAGTGGTATCCCTATCTCACGCGCCGTCTCGCCGAGCGACCCGCGAACATGTGGTTCTTCCTTTCTAACCTGCTGAGGAGTGCCAAGCCATGAACTCGAGCGATGAGGACACGATGAGCAACGCACGACGCGTAGCCTTCCTCGGTGGCGGCAACATGGGCGAGGCCTTGATCTCCGGACTGATCCGCTCCGGCGGACGCGGCGCGGACGAGATCATGGTGACGAACCGTCGCGAGGCGCGCGCCCGCGAGCTGGCGGGCAAGTACGGGGTCACGGCGACGCTCGACAACGGGGAGGCCGCGCGGTGGGCCGAGGTGCTGGTGCTGATGGCCAAGCCCCAGGACATCGAGACGCTTCTCGGTCAGATCCGCAGGCACGTCGGCCCTCAGGACCTCGTGATCAGCTTCGCCGCCGGGGTGCAGACGTCGTTCGTCGAGAAGCATCTGCCCGACGGCGTTCCCGTGGTCCGTGTGATGTCGAACGTCCCGGTCATGGTCGACGAGGCGATGTCGGTGATCAGCCCGGGGGCCCTCGCCACGGACGATCACCTCGCGATCGCCGAGGAGTTGCTCGGCTACGTCGGAAAGGTCCTGCGGCTGGGCGAGCAGCACCTGGACGCGGTCACCGCGACCAGCGGCAGCGGGCCCGCCTACTTCTTCCTGCTGGCCGAAGCGATGATCGAGGCCTGCATCCTGCTGGGGCTCTCGCGCGACGTCGCCACGGAGCTGATCATCCAGACGATGCTCGGCTCCGCGAAGATGCTGCGCGACACGGGCAAGCACCCGGT
This sequence comes from uncultured Actinomycetes bacterium, assembly GCA_963850315.1. Taxonomy (GTDB): domain Bacteria; phylum Actinomycetota; class UBA4738; order UBA4738; family HRBIN12; genus JAOUEA01. The sequence continues at coordinate 114,048 of CAWKKN010000006.1, read as the reverse complement.
GGAGCTGCGCGAGATGGTGACCTCGCCGGGCGGCACGACGATCGAGGCGATCCGCCACCTCGAGGAGGCGGGCGTGCGGGCTGCGTTCCTGAATGCCATCGACGCCGCGCGCCACCGGTCCCAGGAGCTCGCCCAAGGCGGCGACGACGGATCCTAGGCGGGGGGACGAGCCCCGCCCCATGGGGGAACGAAGGAGCGAGTGAGGTCATGGAGCGAGCAGGTCATGGGTAAGGGAGATCTCGGCAAAGTGCGCGACGCGAAGGATCGCCAGCGCAGGAAGAAGTCCCGGCAGAAGCGGCAGGCCACCGAGCGTGCCGCCACCCGCAAGGCCGCCAAGCGGAAGTAGCTCCTAGTCCCGGGGGGCGATGCGGTTGCGCAACGTGCCGATGCCCTCGGCCGCGAGCTCGACGAGGGCCCCCGGCCACAGCTGGCGCGACGGGTCCGCCCCGTCGCCGTCGCCGAACGGTCCCAGTGCGAACGCGTCGCCGCGCTCCAGCACCGCTTGGCGCGATACGTCGCTGATGAGGCCGAACAGCGACGCTGCCGCCCCGTTCAGGTTCGCCTTCGCCAGCTCCTCACCGTTCACCTTCACCCGGATGAACATCGCCTGGGGATCGATCTCGTCGGCGGTGACCACGCACGGACCGATCGCGATGGGCACCCCTTCCCCGGTATCCACGGGATCGCCGTCCGCCGCCCGCGCACGCCAGTCGTTCACCAGGGTGTAGCCGAACACCGCGTCCCTCACCTCGGCGCGCTCCACGACGGAGAGCTCGGCGCCCAAGACGGCGGCCACCATGGGCTCGTAGTCGAGCCATGCGGCTCCCCCGGGCCAGGGCACGTCGTCCTCCGGACCTACGATCCGGCGCTCGACGTCCATCGCGCTGGGGGAAAGCAGCGATGCCGGGAACAAGGGCGTCAGGATCCGTGCACGCCTCACTCGCGCGCTCCAGACGTCGTCGCGTTCGAGGGCAGCCCTGGCGGCATCCATCACGGTGCCTCGGCTACTCGAGACCAGGCCCTCGAGGGTGATGGGGAAGGCCGGGTGCCCGACCGCGTCGGGCAGATCCAGCACCTCACCCTCGAGGATCGCTCCCAGCCGCCGGTGCCCCCCCCGGTCGTAGGTCACGAGCCTCATTGGGAGCCGAAGCATACGCCCGCGCGGTGCCGGTATCCCGGGTTTCACCTGCGAACTTGCGGTTATCGCCTCCGCATGCCCGCATGGGCGGCGGGAAGGCCCCTCGGCTACGATGCCGGCAGCACGACCCGCGGGTTCTGCGCGCTGTTGTCCACCTACGAGGAGGTCGATCGCGATGGCCCAGAAGTTCCGCATCACCTATGCGACGCTTTCCGCCGACAACGAGGACCTTCAGCGGGCCTACGACGAGGCCGCCGAGCGTGTGAGGTCGGAGCTGGGCAAGGACTATCCCGTCATCGTCAACGGCGAGGAGCGCTGGACCGAGGAGAAGTACGAGGAGCCCTCGCCCATCGACAAGGACATCGTCATCGGCCGCTTCTCTCAGGCCGCGCCCTCGGACGTCAACGATGCCGTCGAGGCCTCGAGGGCGTTCCAGCTGGAATGGGATCGGATCGGGTGGCAGGAGCGCGTGCGCATCCTGCGGGCCGCCGCCGACGTCATGGAGGACCGTCTGTTCGACCTCGCCGCGATGATGGCCTACGAGGTGGGCAAGAGTCGGCTCGAGGCGCTCGGCGATGTCCAGGAGACGGCGGAGCTGATCCGCTGGAACTGCGACGAGATGGAGAAGCACGACGGCTTCCGCGTGCCGATGAGCGGATTGGGCGCCGCGGGCGACTACTACGACGTTCTGCGGCCCCACGGCATATGGGCCGTCATCAGCCCCTTCAACTTCCCGATGGCGCTCTCCGGAGGCCCGTCCTCGGGTGCGCTCGTGGCGGGGAACTGCGTCGTGCTGAAGCCCTCGAACCAAGGCGCGCTCCTGGGCTACAAGCTCTACGAGTGCTATCGCGACGGCGGGGTGCCGCCCGGCGCGTTCCACCTGGTCACCGGCCGCGGCGTGGTGGCGGGCGAGGCGCTGTGGAAACACCCCGACGTCAACGGCATCACGTTCACCGGCTCCTACCCGGTGGGCATGGACATCTACAAGCACTTCGCGTCCGACGTCCCGAAGCCCGTCATCTGCGAGATGGGCGGCAAGAACCCGACGATCGTCACGAAGAACGCCGACATCGACAAGGCGACGGACGGCGTGCTGCGCAGCGCCTTCGGCTTCGGCGGGCAGAAGTGCTCCGCCTGCAGCCGCGTCTTCGTGGAGCGCGAGGTCTACGACGACTTCCTGCAGGGCCTGAAGACGAAGACCGAGAAGATCAAGGTGGGCAACCCGATCGAGCGCGACGTCTACCTGGGGCCGGTCATCAACGAGGCCGCCCTCGACACGTTCGAGGCGGCCGCCGAGGAGGCACGCAAGCACGGCACCATCGTGACGGGCGGCCAGCGCATCACCGAGGGCGACTTCGGCCGCGGTCTGTTCGTGGAACCGACGGTCGTCGAGGCGCCCGATGACAGCTTCATCTGGCGCAAGGAGCTGTTCGTGCCGTTCGTGGCGGTGGCCCCCTTCGAGGAGCTCGAGGAGGCGATCGACCGGGCGAACGACACGGAGTACGGGCTCACCGCAGGCTTCTTCAGCGAGGATCAGGGCGAGATCGACGAGTGGCTCGACCGCATCCAGGCGGGCGTGGTCTACGTGAACCGTCGCGCCGGCTCCACCACGGGTGCCTGGCCTGGAGTGCAGCCGTTCGGCGGCTGGAAGGGGTCCGGCACGACCGGCAAGGCCGGCGGCGGCCCCTATTACGTCACGCAGTACCTGCGGGAGCAGTCGCGGACGGTGATCAGCGAGTGAGCCTGGAGGACATGGAGCTCGAGGGGCTCGCGAACGCGGACGCTCCCCACCTGATCACGGAGGTCCCGGGTCCCAACGCGCAGGAGGTCCTGGACCGCGATGGGCGCACGACCTCCCCCTCGCTCCCGCGCGTCTACCCCTTCGTTCCCAAGCGCGGCTCCGGCTCCGTGGTGGAGGACGTCGACGGCAACCGGTTCCTGGACATGAACGCGGGCATCGCCGTGACCTCGACGGGCCATTGTCACCCCCGCGTCGTCCGGGCCATCCAGGAGCAGGCCGCCGAGCTGATCCACTACTCCGCGTCGGACTTCTTCCTGCCGATCTACTCGGAGGTGGCCGAGCGGCTGGATTCGATCGCGCCGATGTCGGGTCCGGCCCGATCGTTCCTCACGAACTCGGGGACCGAGGCCGTGGAGGCCGGCATCAAGCTCGCCCGCTGGGCAACAGGGCGTCAGTACCTCATCGCGTTCTACGGCTCGTTCCACGGACGCTCCTACGGGTCGGTGTCGCTCACCGCGTCGAAGGCCACCTATCGGGCGGGGTTCGGCCCGTTGCTGCCGGGCGTGCTGCACGCCTACTACGGAGACGGTCGCGACATGCACATGGCGCCCGGTTCCGTCGAGGACGGGTTCCCAACCTTGGACTACATCGAGCACTTCCTGATGAAGAAGATCGTAGCCCCCCGCGAGGTGGCGGCGGTCGTCGTTGAGCCCGTGTTGGGCGAGGGCGGTTACATCGTGCCGCCCGACGGCTGGCTCCTGGGGCTGCGCGAGCTCTGCGACCGCCACGGCATCTACTTGATCTGCGACGAGGTGCAGTCGGGGATGGGCCGCACGGGCAAGATGTGGGCGGTGGAGCACTCCGGCGTGGAGCCCGACATCCTGCTGTCCGGCAAGGGGATCGCGTCGGGGATGCCACTGGGCGCCATGATCGCGAAGGACTCGAAGATGACCTGGACGGTGGGAACGCACGGGTCGACCTACGGCGGGAACCCGGTGTCGTGCGCCGCCGCGCTCGCCACGATGGACGTCATCGCTCAGGAGCATCTGGTGGAGAACGCCGACAAGGTGGGCCACGTGCTGCTCGAGGGGTTGCGCGACATCCAGGCGCGCCACGAGCTCATCCGCGAGGTCCGAGGGCTGGCTCTCATGATCGGCGTCGAGTTGACCGATCACGCCACGGCGGCGGCGGTGGAACAGAGATCCTTCGACAAGGGCCTGCTGATCCTCGGCTGCGGGGACGCCGCGATCCGCATGTCGCCGGCGCTCAACTTCCGCGAGGGCCAGGCGCGCACCGCGCTCGAGATCTTCGGATCGGTCCTGGACGACGTAGAAGGGTCCCGCGCGTGAGCCTGTCCTTCGATTCCATCACGCCTGCGGACGGTTGGGCCCCGCCTGCACCATGACGTCGAAGGTCACGACCATGAAGGACGCCGTGACCGAACTGGTCCGCGACGGGGACACGGTGGCGATCGAGGGCTTCACTCACCTCATCTGCTTCGCCGCCGCCCACGAGATCATCCGTCAACGCCGGCGTAACCTCACGCTCGCGCGCATGACGCCCGACGTCGTGTACGACCAGTTGATCGGCGCCGGTGTCGCCTCGAAGCTCATCTTCAGTTGGCTCGGCAACCCGGGTGTGGGCTCGCTCCATGCGATCCGTCGCCGCATCGAGGACCACGATCCGGCACCGCTCGAGATCGAGGAGTACTCGCACTTCGGCATGGTGTCGCGGTACGTCGCGGGCGCCTCCAACCTGCCGTTCTTCCCGCTCCGCAGCTACTACGAATCCGACATCCCGAAGGTGAATCCGAACATCGTGCCGATGACGTCGCCCTATGCCGACGGCACCGAGGTCTACGTGGTGCCGCCGCTGCGGCCCGACGTTACGATCGTCGCCGCACAACGGGCCGACGAGTACGGCGACACGCAGATCTGGGGGCTGCTCGGCTGTCAGAAGGAGGCGGCGTTCGCCGCGGACCGGGTGATCGTGGTCGTGGAGGAGGTCGTGGAGGAGTCGGTGATCCGGGCCGATCCGAACCGCACGGTGATCCCCGGCACCATCGTGGATGCCGTGGTAGAGGAGCCGTTCAGTTGCCACCCGAGCTTCGCGCAGGGTTACTACGACCGCGACAACGCCTTCTACCTGGACTGGGATCGCATCGCGCGCGACCCCGTCACCCTGGAGGCCTGGCTGCACGAGTGGGTGTACGGCGTCGCGAACCACGGCGAGTACCTGGCGAAGTTCGGCGACGCCCACTGGGACTCGCTGCGGCCCGGGCCGGCGATGTCCGGAGAGGTCGACTACGGGAGGTACGCGTGAGCGTCGCCGCCCCCGATCTGGGCTACTCGAGATCGGAGATCATGATCGCGGCAAGCGCCCGTCAGCTCTGGGTGTCCGCAACTGCTTCGTGGGGGTGGGGCTGCCGAACATCGTGTGCAACCTCGCGCAACGGACGGTGACGCCGGAGCTGCAACTCGTGTACGAGTCCGGGGTGTTCGGGGCACGGCCGCAGCGGCTCCCCCTCTCGATCGGCGATCCGACGCTCGTGACCGGTGCCACCGCCATCACCTCGATGTTCGAGCTGTTCGCCTTCTACCTGCAGGCCGGGCTGATCGACGTGGCGTTCCTGGGCGGGGCACAGATCGACCGGCTCGGGAACCTCAACACGACGGTGATCGGCGACTACGCGGACCCGAAGGTGCGGCTGCCGGGCTCCGGGGGCGCATGCGAGATCGCGATCCACGCGCGGCGGATCCTGGTGATCATGCGTCAGGCGCAGCGGTCGTTCGTGCGAGCGGCTCGACTTCCGCACCTCGCCGGGACACAGCGGCGACCCGATCCACGACGCCGCCCGCGGCTGGTCGGGCAGCGGGCCCACGAACGTCGTGACCGACCTCGGCACGTACGTGTTCGACGGGTCGACCGGCGAGATGACCCTCGCTACGCTGCACCCCGGGATCACGCTCGAGGACGTCCGTTCGAGCATGGGGTGGGAGCCGAGGAGTCTCACCGGACTTGGGGGAGACGATGCCGCCGACCGATGAGGAGCTCCGGCTCCTCCGCCAGGAGCTTGACCCGGGCGGCGTGTACACGAGGTGAGGGGGAGCCCCGATTGCCGGACCGCAAGCGTAAGCCGCGCCCGCACGAGGAGCCTGCGCCCCCCGTGGGAGTCGGCGGCGCCCGGAGAGCCCGAGCCCGACTGGGCCGAGGAGATCCGCGCCGGCCGCAGGGCGAGGGGAGAGCGCCTGAAGGAGATCTTCGCCACCTTCGAGGACCACCCCGAAGGGGCGGGCCGACCATCGCGCCCCGCCGGACAACCGGTAGTTCCGGCGATGAGCCACGTCTTCCCACGCGTGCTGGATCGCACCCTGCCCAAGGCCGTCTCGGCGGAGGGGGTCTGGATCACCGATGCGCAGGGGCGGCGCTACCTGGACGGCGCCGGGGGCGCGATCGTCGTGAACGTCGGCCACGGGGTGCCCGCCGTGATCGAGGCGGTCGCGGCGCAACTCCGCACGCACGCAGTACGTCCACGGGACGATGTTCACGACCGAGGCGGTGGAGGCCTACGCAGAGGAGGTCGCGCCGCTGCTGCCGATGCACGACGCGCGGATCTACCCGGTGAGCGGTGGCAGCGAAGCGGTCGAGACGGCGATGAAGCTCGCGCGTACGTATCACCTCGCGCGCGGCGAGGAGCAGCGGGTCACCGTGATCGCGCGCCGCAGCTCCTACCACGGGAACACGATCGGCGCGCTCGACGCCAGCGGGAAGGAGTCCCTGCGCCGTCCCTATACGGCATGGCTCGGCCGTCATCTGCACGCGCCCGCCGCCTACGAATACCGCTGCCCGAACCCGGAGCACCCGAGCGGATGCGGCGCGTGGCACGCCGCCGAGCTCGAACGCATGATCCAGCAAACAGGGCCGAAGACGGTGGCCGCGTTCCTCGCGGAGCCCGTCTCCGGAGCCACGCTCGCCGCGGCGGTTCCGTCCGAGGACTACTGGCGCGCTGTCGTGGAGGTCTGTCGCGCCGCACGGCGTCCTGGTGATCGCCGACGAGGTGATGACCGGCTTCGGCCGCACCGGGCGATGGTTCGGCGCCGATCACTGGGACGTGCGGCCCGACATCCTGACGGCGGGCAAGGGGACGACGGGCGGCTACGTCCCGTTCGGCTTCGCGGCGGCCAGCGGCGAGGTCTTCGACACGGTGTCGCAGCGCGGGTTCGTGCACGGGTTCACGTGGTCGCACGACGCACTCGGGGCAGCCGCGGCCCGCGCCGTGCTGGAGACGCTCCGGACGATCGGCTCGTGGATCGCAGCGCGAGGCTCGGGAAGCGTCTGGTCGAGGACCTGGGCTCGGCGCTCTCGGATATCGCGGCCGTCGGTGACGTGCGAGGGCTCGGCCTCATGGTGGGCGTGGAGCTGGTGCGCGACCCCGTCACGAAGGATCCGTTCCCGCGCTCCGATCGTGTGGCGGAGCGGATCGTGGCGGCAGCCCGCGACGGCGGCCTGCTCCTCTACTCCTCCACCGGCCACGTCGACGGGGCCGACGGCGACCTCGTCATGCTCGGGCCGCCCTTCTGTCTCACCGACGACGAGGCATCCCTGCTCGTCGAACGGACGGCCCTCGCGATACGTTCGGTCGTGTGAGCGAGCGCGTCGGCCTGGTCCGCGATCGAGGGGTTCGGATCTACGACCACGGCCCCGAGCACCCGCTCCGGCCGGAACGCGTCCTGCTGACCTGGGACCTCATCGAGGCGTACGGCCTCCTCGGCGCCCCCAACGTCGAGACGCTTGTGTGCGAGTCCGCCGCCGACGCCTTGCTGGAGCTGGTCCACGAGCCCGCGTTCATCGACGCCACGAGGCGCGCCGGTCACGGCGAGGACGGACCGTGGGGCCGCTTCGGATACGGTCCGGGCGACAACCCGATCTTCGACGACATGCATGAGGCGGGCGCGCTGGTCGTGGGGGCGTCGCTCGCTGCGGCGCAGGCCGTGTGGAGCGGGGGCGCGGATCACGCCTTCAATGCCGCCGGTGGCCTGCATCATTCGATGCCCGCGCGCGCGTCGGGGTTCTGCGTGTACGACGATCCCGCGGTCGCGATCGCGTGGCTCCTCGCCCAGGGCGCCGAGCGGATCGCCTACGTCGACGTGGACGTGCACCACGGCGACGGGGTGCAGTTCATCTTCTACGACGATCCGCGCGTGCTCACCGTCTCGATCCACGAGTACGCGCCCGGGTTCTTCCCGGGAACCGGTGGTGCGACGGAGCGAGGAGGTGCCGGCGCGGAGGGGAGCGCCCTCAACGTGCCGCTCCTGCCGGGCGCGACCGACGCCGTCTGGCTCGGCGCGTTCCGCGACGTCGTCCCCGACGCCGTCCGGCGGTTCAACCCCGACGTGCTGGTGACGCAACTCGGCTGCGACACGCACCACACCGATCCGCTCGCGCATCTGCGCCTGACCACGAACGCCTATCGGGAAACCGCCAGAGAGCTCCACACGCTTGCGCACGGGGCGGCGGGTGGGCGGTGGGTCGCCACCGGGGGCGGCGGGTACCAGTGGGCGCATGTCGTGCCGCGCGCCTGGACGATCTACTTCGCCGAGATGGCCGGCGTCGAGCTTCTCGACGCCCTGCCCGAGTCCTGGATCGAGGGCACCGAGTTCCTGATCAGGGGCGCCGTGCCGGTGACCCTATCGGAGCCCCCGGTCCTCTAGCCCTCCGCCAGCCCTTCCACGAGGTTCTGAACGATCCAGCCGAGCCACAGGTACAGCTCGAACGTGGCACGCTCGCGTTCGTCGCCGAAGTCATCCGGCCCCGTCTCTTCGGTGATGTCGAGCTTGACCCCGTACACGATGCGAAGGTCGTTGACCGACCTCAGCAGCGCCATGAGCTGGTCTTCCGTGGGAGCCTTCGCATCCAGCGAGGCGGCGGCCCCGTCGAGCCCCGCGAGACGCTCGGCGAGCAAGCCGCTGCCGGCGCCGCGTTCGAAATCCAGGTTCTCCAACAGGTCGTCCGGATAGGCCGGTGGGAAGAGTCGCGCGACGGCGGGATCGCTCGCCGTGCTCTCGGCGATGAGCAACGCTCGCAGCTCATCGAGCAGGCGGCGGAGCAGGTCCCGCTCGGTACCGTCAAGACGAAGGTCGTAGCCGCCCCGCGTGCGGCGCAGGAGGCGGGGGTTCGCCATGCCTCACACGTCCTTCTGCATGGTGGCCCACAGGCCGTGGGCATGAAGCCTCGCGACGTCGGATTCGCACTTCTCTCTCGCGCCGTTCGACACGACCGCCTTGCCCTTCGTGTGCACGTCCATCATCAGCTTCTCGGCCTTCGCGCGGGGGTAGCCGAACAGCTTCTGGAACACCCACGTCACGTACGACATCAGGTTGATGGGGTCGTTCCATACGATGACGATCCAGGGGATGTCGCGCTCCGTGAGCTCGTGGGTCTCCGTGATCTCCTCGGTCTCGGGGCGCTCGAGCTCGACGGGCGCCGTGCCGCTCATGGATCCACCCGCCCTTCCCGCCCGGTCCCCTCGTGGGTCCCGGTGAACGTGATCTCGTTCACCCCCCAACGGTACCGCGGCTGGTCGCCGCGGCGCGCGGCGCGGGATCGAACCAACCGGCACGGCCTCAAGGCGATCACCCCGTGCCTGCTCGCGGCGTACATCGAGCGTCCCCCCGTAAGCTCCCGAGCGTGAACGTCATCGAAGCCTACGCGCGGCGGATGCCGAGGGCCGACGACCGGTGGGCTCCTCGAGCCTGCTCCCACGAGGAGCTCCAACGTGGGCTGCTCCTCGGAGGGGTCGCCGGGCCCGCGACGCATCCGCTGGACAACGTGCGGGGGAACATCCTCATGCTGATGGACGGCGATCCCGACAAGCTCTTCGGACTGGGCGGGCTCCCCGGCGGCTTCACCCTCGATGAGATCCTCGACCTGGTTGCCGCGGGGGCGGGGGTTCCGATCGACCACGAGGCCCGGTTCGGAGTCGTGGAGATCGCGCCGGCTCCGATCGTCGATGCCTGCGCAGCCATGGGGGACCGTCTCGCCCTCGCGGCCTCAGGCCGCGAACGGGTCGTCCTCGCGACGGGCCATCCCATAGGCCTGGGTCTGTTCTACGCGGAGCTCGACCGGTTGCTGCGCGATCGCGGAGCCGACGTCCTCACCCCCGCCCACGGTGCGTCGTGGCGCGATCCCGGTCTCCCGCACGACTGGTTCATCGACCACTGGGGGGGCGTGGGGATGCTCACCGACGGGCGGGAGCCACGCCACACCCACTGGCCGCACGCGATGCGGCGGATGCTCGCCGAGGTAACGCCGGACCTGGTCGTCGCCGATCACGGGTTCGCCGGGGCCGCGATCGAGGCGGGGGTCGACACGCTCAGCATCGCCGACGTGAACGACCCCGCCCTCATCGTCGCGAAGGCGCAGGGCCGGACCGAGGTGGTCGCGGTGATGGACGACCACGTTGCCCCCGACGCCTACTGGCCGTGCTTCCAGGCGATCGTGGCCCGCTTGGATGAGGCCCTCGCCCACCCCGTCTGACCTGCGAGGCAGCAGCCGGGGCTATCCATGGGAGGGGGTGAGCCCCTACAATCCGCCCAGCACATGCGAAGAGAACCTTTCACCGAGGCTCGGCTGCTGACCGTCAACGAGGTCGCTGAACTGCTGCGTGTATCCAGGATGACCGTCTATCGACTGATCAAGACCGGGGAGATGCCCGCCCTTCGGGTGGGCCGCAACTATCGACTCCGCGAGGAAGACGTCCATGGCTTCCTGATGGAGCGGTACACCGAGGCCGGATAACCGAACCTGCGGCCCCGAGCACCGCCCAGCGAAAACGTTGGCGCCCCGAGCCTCCTTCAGAAGGTGCTACAGGGGGCGTGGTGGACGAACACGAGCGGCTCGTAGACCGGGCCGCCAGGGACGCGCATACCGTGCTGTTCGTCGGCGGCCTCGATGCGGGCAAGAGCACGCTGGCGCGCGCCACGGCCGCCTACGCGCTCCGGCTCGGCCGCACCGTCGCCTACCTCGACGCCGACGTGGCGCAGAAGACCGTGGGTCCCCCGGCGACGGTCGGGCTGAAGCACATCCGCGAGGCCGACGACCTCACCCTGGATCGGATGGCCACCGCCGACGCGCTCGGGTTCGTCGGCTCCACCAGCCCGCAGGACCACCTGCTGCCGATGGTGGGAGCCCTCAGCCGACTGCGGCTGAGGGCGAACGAAGAGGGCTCGGACCTGGTCGTGGTGGACACCAGCGGCATGGTGAGCGGCATCTGGGGCCAGCTCGTGAAGTACTACAAGGTGGACCTGCTGGAGCCCGACCTCGTGGTGGGTCTGCAGCGCGGCCAGGAGCTGGAGCCGATCCTGGGTGTCGTCGAGCGATTCTTCGGTGTCGAGGTGGCAGCGTTGCCGGTGCATCCCAACGTCGTGCCCACCAGTGCGGAGCAGCGGATGGATCAGCGCGAGCGTGCGATGGCGCGCTACTTCGGGGACGGGCTGCAACGCTTCCGCGTGAAGCCGACGGTGTTCATGCCCACGTTGCCGCCCCTGTTCGACCTGGCGCAGCTGCACCGGCTCCTCGTGGGACTATCCGACGGACACGGCGGCTTCACGGGGCTCGGCTACCTCGAACACGTGCCCGAGGACCAGGGGTTGCGGCTGATCTCGCCGGTGGCAGACCCGCCGAAAGCGCTTAGACTGGGCTCCGTTCGTCTGGAGGAGAACTTCCGCGCCAGGCGCGTCGACCTCCGGAACCTCTTCGGAACCGAGTGAAAGGCCAGGAAGCTTGCCCTCGCTAGTCAAGAAGCGCCGCAAGAAGATGCGCAAGAAGAAGCACAAGAAGCTTCTGAAGCGCACGCGCCACCAGCGCATGAAGCTCGGCAAGTAACGCGAGGGCGTAGGTGCCGACGCGCCGTTCGTTCCTCGGCCCGGCGGCGTCGCTGTTGATCGCCGTCGCCCTCGGCGCCGCGGCTTGCGGGAACCCCGAGCAGCAGACGCGCGATCAAGCGCTGAAGGACTCCCGGCCCGTCACGTTCACGGCCAAGGGCGGGGTGCGCCTGGCGGGCCGTCTGTTCGGATCCCCGAGCGACGCCGCCGGGGTCGTGCTCGCCCCCGCGTTCACCGCGGACCAGCGAAGCTGGTTCGACTATGCCGACCGGTTGGCCGCTCAGGGCTACCGCACGCTCGCGTTCAACTACCGGGGTGTGTGCCCCGGCGGAGACGGGGGCTGCTCTCAGGGACCGAAGGATCCCTCGGCGATGACGAACGACCTCTCGGCGGCGCTCGCGTACCTGCGATCGATCGGCACGTTGCGCACGGCCGTCATCGGAGCGGTGGAAGGGGGGACGGCAGCCCTCATCGTGGCGTCCCAGCCGCAGCAGCGACTCGACGCGGTGATCACGCTCTCGGCGCCGCAGTCCGCCGACGGGCTCGCCGCCGGGCCGGACGTGCTCCAGGCCATCATGGCGGCGAAGCGGTTCATCGCGGGCGAGGACGACGTCGTGGGCGATCAGGCGGCGCAGGCCTTCTACGACGAGAGCCTGGCGCCGAAGGCCGTGACGTTCCTCACGACGGCCGATCGCGGAACCGACCTGCTGAGCGGGGGCCAGGCTGAGCAGGCCGGGAACGCCATCATGTTGGAGCTGGAGCAGTACGTGCCCACGACCACGCCGTCGGCGAGCCCATGAGCCGTCCGATCGTCTTCATGACCGACTACGGTCGCTCGGACGAGTTCGTGGGGGTGTGCCACGGCGTCATCGCTTCGATCGCTCCCGACGTTCGGATCATCGATCTCACGCACGACGTGCCGCGCCAGGACATCATGCGCGGCGCGCTGATCCTGGGCCGTGCCACCAAGTTCATGCCTGACGACGCGGTCTACGTGGCGGTGGTCGACCCCGGCGTCGGCTCCGAGCGCCGGTCGATCGCGGTGCGTGCGGCCACCGGCGCCTGGCTCGTGGGGCCCGACAACGGGCTGCTGTCGCTGGCGTGGGCCGCGCTGGGCGGGGCCGAGGCGGCGGCCTCGATCGAGGATTCGCGCGTCATGCTCTTCCCGGTCTCCAAGACCTTCCACGGGCGCGACGTGTTCGCTCCGGCCGCGGCCCATCTCGCGATGGGGGCGGGCCTCGACGCCCTCGGCCCCTCCCTGGATCCGGCGGATCTGCGGACCCTGGAGATGCCCGGCCCGATGGTGGCGGCCGGGGCGCTCGGTTGCCGGGTCATCGGCGTCGACGGATTCGGCAACGTGCAGCTCAACGCGCGCGCGGGCGACCTCGAGGCGGCCGGCGTCGGGGAGGTGTTGCAGGTCGCGGGGCGCCCGGTGCCCAAGGTGGGCATCTTCGCCGACGTGCCCGAAGGGGTCCTCGCCGCGATCGTCGACTCCCAGGGCTACGTGGCGCTCGTGGTGAACCACGGCAGCGCCGCCGAGATGCTCAACCTCAAGGAGGGCTCCGCCGTTGTCCTGGAATAACCCTCAGCTCGGGGGAGCGAACGCCACCTGGTCGACGATCGTCTGGGCCAGCGCCCGCTGGGAGGCCGTCGGATGAGGGGTTCCGAAGTAGGCCTGCACCATCCCGTAGCGGTCCCCGACCCGCCCCTGCAGCGTGTAGCGGGTGACCCTGGGGAGCTCCGCGCCCTCCCAGTGCTGCTCGACGGATGCAGAGGAGAGCTGAAACCTCATCGGCGTGTTGGGCAGCGGCCGGCCGCCGTCCTGCTGGCCGCGGGGCAGCGATGTGGCGACGACGATCACCCCGTCACGGGGCAGGTGATCCACCGACATCAGGGGGTAGAACCAGAAGGCTCCCGCCAGGCCGGTCTCCGTCAGATCGCTCGTCGCGAGCGGGAGGGACCATGCCGTGGCGGTCGGAGCCTCGGTCGGACTCTCGCCGGTGGCCGCGGACCAGGCGCTGCCGTAGGAGGAACCGGGGGCGATCCAGACGCGTGCGCCGGCGCTCCACGGCGGTCTCGGCGGGGGTTTCGGCCCCAGCTCGACGGAGTCCAGCAAGGCGTTCGCCTGTTGCAGTAGCGCCGGCGGGGCCGGGCGGCTGGGGAACTTCGCCCAGACGACGAGGGACCGCCCGCCGATCCGGGCGAGGCGTACGTAGCCGCCCTCGTTCTGGAAGACGCGCGTGAGGCGATCCGAACCCACCGGATCGGGTCGATACCAGTCGCTCGCGCGGAAGCCGGCCACCGCAGGTTCGCGTTGGAACGCCCCGCACGGACACAGGTTGCTGATCTCCGTGACGCCCACGCGAACCCCGTGACCAGGAGAAGACGCATCGAAGAAGGCGCCGACCTCGGGGAGGGGTCCGGATGCAGCCTGCAGGCCGGGGCCGCCGAGCCCCGGGAGATCGAGGATCCTGGCATGCCATCCCGCCGGCACCTCCGCCGAGAGACCGAGCTCCGAGATGGGCGAAGCGCCAAGACCGGCGCCCCGCCCCAGATGGCGCAGCGCGGCGATCGGCACGACGACCGCCGCGAGGATGAGCGCTCCGGCGACGGCGCCGGCCACCCATCGTCTCGCCCGCAGCCGGCGGGCGCGCCGGAGCACCGGCGGGAGCTCCCCGGGCGGAGGGGCGATCTGGGAGCTCGCGGCCTGCAACCGTTCCTTCAATCGGGTGTCGTCAGACATGAGGGCTCCTCGTGGGTTCGTCGTCGGGGCGCGGATCGGCGAGGGCGAGCGCGAGCGCCGAGCGAGCTCGGGAAAGGTGCGTCTTCACGGTGCCTTCGTCGCACGCCATCGCCGCGGCCGTCTCGGCAACCGGCAGGTCGAGCAGATAGTGCAGCGCCACCGCCTCCTGCTGGCGGGCGGGCAGCTCGCGGATGGCGTCGTACAGGTCGAGGCGCTCGTCGTGGGAGCCCTCGTGCCGGTCCTGGGGCGTCGGCTGAGACGATGGGGCCCGGCGGAGCTGCCGCCGCGCCACGTTGAAGGCCGTCGTAGCGACCCAGCCCGCCACCCATGGCTGATCCCGCAGCCGGCGCCACCGGGTGAGTGCGCGTGCGAACGCTTCCTGCGTGGCGTCCTCCGCCAGCTGAGGGTCCCCGCAGAGCAGGAAGACCGCGCGGAACACGGCCGGAAACTCACGTTCGTACAGGTCCCGGAAGCCCGTATCCACCCTCACGTGTGTCCTCCCACGGGACTCCAAGTCACGGCCGTTTCCCCAGGTTGACACAAGGGGAGCGACGATCTCCCCCGAACGAGTGACGCCCGATCGGGGGTTGTGCCTCGACGCGGCGTGCAGTTCGATCGGTCCGTCGCGGAGATACGAAGGCGGCGTACGGCCGATCGCGAGAGGGAGGGGGTCACGATGCGTGGTCGTGGCAGCGTGGTTTGGATCGTCGTGCTGTCGGTGTGGGTACTGGCGGCCCCGTCCTTGGCGGCGCCGGCCAACGATCTGGATACGACGTTCGGCCCGAATGGGACCGGGTACTGGCAGGGCGCAGGATGGGCTCCGGGCGAAGCCGTCGTACAGCCGGACGGCAGGATCCTGGTGTCCGGCGGCATCGTCGATGCCGAAGAGGGGATCTTCAACTTCGTCCTGTACCGCCTGACGTCCAGTGGGGTCTTGGACAAGACGTTCAGCGGCGACGGCATACGAACGATGTCCTTCGGCCCCTCGCTGAAGTACGCAGCGGGAAGCACGGCGTTGCTGCAACCGAACGGCCGGATCGTGGAGGTGGGCACCGCGAACGGCACGGCCGGGGAGTTCGTCGCCCTCGTGCGATACATGTCCGACGGCAAGCTGGACCCGAGCTTCGGCAACTCTGGCCGCGCCCTCATCGCACCTCCCGCCGGGTATCACGCGGGCGCGACCGACGCGGCTCTTCGGCCTGGCGGCCGCATCCTGGTCGTCTTCGGCGGCGTGAAGAAGGTCAGTGGCGCGATAACGCAGAGATGGATCACGCTGGGGCTCACGGCGAACGGTGGACCCGATCCGACGTGGGGTCCGGGCGGGTACAGGATCACCGATGCCGATCCCTCGAGCACCCGTGTCCTGCCGGACTCGCTCGCGATCCAGAGCGACGGCAAGCCCGTCGTGGCCGGACACCTGCTCTCGGGCAGAGGGGTGGCGGTTCGCTATCGGAGCACGGGTCAGGTGGATACGACCTTCGGCGCCAACGGGCGTCTGGCCCTTCCGCAGCTGTCCACCGTGGACGACGTCATCGCGCTACCGAACGGCCGCGTTCTGTTCAGCGGGCTGGCTCAGCCGGGGAAGCAGGTCGTCAAGGACGCGCAAGGCGGGACCCACACGATCTCGGGGTATCGATCGGCACGCATCCTTCGGCGCCTCGCGGATGGGAGTCCCGATCTCACGTTCAGCGGGGACGGGATGACCGGGTTCCGCAAGGGCCCGAACCTCTTCTTCGACGGCTCCATCGACGGATCCGGCGGGCTCGTCCAACAGTCGACGGGGAAGCTGATCCTGGGAGCCTCCGTGTTCGCCCGATGGGATGAAGCGTGCGCCGACTGGACAGAGGTCGTGTCACGCCCGGCGTTGGCCCGATTCAGCGCCACGGGAGCAAGGGACATGACGTTCAGCGGCAACGGCCTCGCCCTCGGCCCATCGGACATGGTGACCGACGTCGTGGATCTGGCCGTTCAGCCGTCGAACAAGATCATCGAGGCCAGCAGTGTGAACTGCACGTTCCACACGCCTGTCGTGCGGGTGGCGCGGTTCCCGGCTTCGTGACCGGGGGGGGCGTTAGGCAGAGGGGGCCGCGGAGCGTGAGGGAAGCTGACCCGGGCTCGTCGGGCCCGGCAGCGGTGGCTTGTTCCCCGACGCGATCACGATCTGCGCGATCGCGGCCACCGTGATCACGACGAACAGGATCACGATCACGATGAAGGTGGGCCGGCGCACGTTGCATGCAGGCTAGCAGCGGCTACGCGAGCCCTGCGGCCTCGCTCCTTGAGCCCCCCGCGCCCCCCACCGCCAGGCGCGCCTCGACGCCCTCGCGCATCGAGACCATGACGTCGCGGAGTTTGTCGGCGTCGGTGAGGTAGCGCCGCAGGTCTACCTCTAGGGACACCGCGCCACGATAGCCGTCGGCGGCGAGGTCCTCGAGGAAGGCGTCGAGCGGCAGGATCCCCTCGCCCGGGGGGAGGTGCGAGTCCCAGCCGCGTCCCGCGTTGTCCGACAGATGCACGTGGCGCAGGCGGTCGCCGAAGCGCCGGCGCACCTCCGCCAACTCGTGTTGGGCGACCGCCGCGTGCGACGTGTCGAGGACGAGGTCGTTCAGCCCCTCCAGCTCTTCGAGGTCCTGGTTCGCGTGAAACGTCACGCCGCGCCCGCCAACGCGGAGCGGGAACATGTTCTCGATCGCCACCGTGACCCCGGTCGCCTCCTCGAGACCACGGAGGTGTTCGTCGAGCCACCGCCGGTACCCCAGCTGCCATCGATAGGGCGGGTGCATCACCACGGTCTGAACCTCGGCCTGCTGAGCGACCTCCACGGCGCGATGGATCTTGCCGACCGGGTCGGTGCCCCACACCTTGCGGGTCAGCAGCAGCGATGGAGCGTGGATCGCGCCGACCACGAGGTCGTACTCCTTCGCGAGCTCGCGCATCGCGCGCGGGTCCTGACTGGTGGGATCCTTCGTCACCATGACCTCGACCCCCGCATAGCCGGCCTCGGCGACCAGCCGGAACGTCTCGTCGAGCGGGCGCGCGAAGAAGGCGGCCGAGGAGAACAGGACGGGAGTGCGTCGCATACCCTCATCGTACGGGTCCCAGGGTCGGCTCGTCGGCCCGTATGCTTGGTGATCATGTGGGTATTCCCGCTGGTTGCGGCCCTGGTCGCCTCCGCCTTCGCGCTCTCGCTGGCCCGCCAGTTCGCGGCGCGCCGCCGGCCCTACCAGCTGCTGTGGACGCTCGCGCTCTCGATGTACGCACTGGCGTCCCTCGCGGCGATGGTGGGCGTACTGAGTGGCTGGACGTCGTTCTGGTTCGGGTTGTACTGGGCACTCGGGGCGGTGCTGAACGTCCCGTTCCTCGCAGCCGGGGAGATCGAGCTCCTGGCGCGCGATCGCACGGTCGATATCGCGGTGGCGCTCGTCCTGATCTTCTTGACCGCCTATACCGTCGCCGTGCTCCGCAACGCGACGTTCGATCAGGCGGCGCTCGCCGAGCGCCTCCCGTCCGGCGAGGACGTGTTCGGAGCCGCGTCGGCCGCGCACGGCCTTCCGCAGCTCATCTCGATCCCGTCGTTCACGCTGCTGCTCCTCGGCACGCTGTGGTCCGCCTGGAAGATGCGCGGCCGCCCGGAGCTCCGCGACCGCTTCTACGGGACGTTGCTGATCGCGCTGGGTGCGTCGGTGGTGGCGGGCGGCGCCACGTTCGCCGCCTTCGGGAACCTGCCCGGATTCTGCGTCACGTTGGTCGTGGGGATCGTCGTGATGTTCCTGGGGTTCCTGCGGGCGTCGCGCCCCTCGACGGTACCCACCGCGGCCCGAGCGACGGCCGAGGGAACAGGATGAGGTGCGGCGGGCCGCAAGCCCCCGCCTACGGGGTCGTGTCGCTGCGCCAGATCGCGTCGTCCACCGAGGGAGGCGTGTGCGGGGACCCCTCGGGAGCCTCGGTAACCCAGAGCGCGTCGTACTGACTGGGGTCGAAGGGGACCCCGATCGCGACGAAGCCGCGGTCGGGTCGGAACTCCCCGACGTAGGTCGTGGTCCCAACGCGTTCCAACCAGATCCGGTACACGTTCCCGGGAGTGGGGTCAGGCACGTTGCTGCCGTAGAGGTAGAACTCCGCAAGCCCGGGCGCCCCGATCTCGGTGACGGCTCCCACCGGGACGAGGTTCGCGTTCGGCCGCGCCGCCATGTCGATGGCGTCCTTCACGACGGCCTCGCGTGCCTGCGCGTGGTTCGCGCGCAGGCCCTGGCTCACGGACAGTCCGGCCAGACCGGCCACGAGGACCACGCCGGCCGCCACCGCGATCGCCTGCAGGGGCCGTCGGCGCCTCGTCGGGGGCGTGCCGAGCTCACGGTGCAGTCGCGGGAGCAGGGTCTCGGGCGGCTCGATCGGCACCGCCTCGAGCGCGAGGTCGGCCATGATCGCCTGGAAGTCCGTGAGCGTGTCGCGGCAGCGGGCGCACGTGGGCACGTGATCGGACAGCACGCGGTCGGCCTCGGCGGCGTCGGGGCCGGAAAGGCTGCGCAGCACGTACCCGGCCAGCAGCTCGTCGATGCGCTCGTGGTCCTCGCTCACGCCTCATCCTCTCGGTACAGGGCCCGGCGGAGCTTCTTCATCGCCGCCAGGGTTCGAGTCTTCACGGTGCCGATCGGGATGCCGACCTCCTCGGCGATCTGTACCTGAGTCATGCCTCGAAAATACGCCAGCTCCAGGACCTGCTCCTGCTCCGGCGGGAGCGTTCGCATCGCCGCCCGGACCTGCCGTCGGCGATCCCCGAGGAAGGCCTCATCCACCACGTCTTCCGCAACATCTTCGTCATGCCTGGGTTCGAGGTTCGAGGCTCGATCCTGGCGTTTGCGCAGGCGCTCCTCCCTGCGGACCGTGTCGACGGCCCTGTGATGGACGAGGGACAGGAAGAAGGTCCGGAAGGCTCCGCGGGCCGGATCGTAGGCCTCGGGGGCGCGCCACAGGGCCATGAACGCGTCGTGGACCACGTCCTGGGCCAGGATCTGCTGTCCCGTGAGCCGATACGCTAAGCCGTAGGCCGGGGCGGAGTAGCGTCGGTAGAGCTCGTCGAAGGCATCGGTATCGCCTCCCGAGAGACGACGGTGGAACTCGAGGTCCTCCCGGTCGGCGTCGCGCACCACCACGTTCTACCGCAAGCCGGGGGACGCTACCATCGCGTGCGTGGACGTCGTCTTGTACACGCGGGCGGGCTGCCACCTGTGCGACGTCGCGCGGGACGTCATCCTCGCCGAACGCGCCCGGATCTCGTTCGCCTTCGCAGAGGTCGACATCGAGGCCACCGACGACCTCACGAGGGATTTCGGCGTCCGGATCCCCGTGGTGACGATGGACGGCGTCGAGCGCTTCGAGATCACGGTGGACGCGGACGCCTTCGCCGCCCTCCTCCGCGGCCAGTGAGGGGCCCTCGCGGACGCTTGTGCACTTGAGAAGCGCCGCGCTAGGCTTCGCGCCATGCGACCCCGTGGTCCGGCCAGTGATCCGGCCAGCGATCCGGCCAAGGGCTCGGCCAAAGGGGGCCGCACGCCCGCCCTGGCGAGGGATCGATCGATCCCGGAGGCCACGGTGGGGCGCCTGCCCGTCTACCTCCGCGCCCTCGTGGACCTCGCCGAGCAGGGGGCGACGACGGTCTCTTCGGAGGTGCTCGCCGAGGCCGCCGGCGTCAACTCTGCGAAGGTGCGCAAGGACCTGTCGCACCTCGGCTCGTACGGGACGCGCGGGGTCGGCTACGACGTCGCCTACCTGATCCACCAGGTCCGCCGCGAGCTCGGGCTCACGCAGCACTGGGCGATCGTGATCGCCGGCGTCGGGAACCTCGGTCACGCTCTCGCCAACTACAAGGGGTTCGCGGAACGGGGCTTCCGCGTGGCCGCCCTCGTCGACGCCGACGTGGCGAAGGTCGGCCTGCGGGTGGGCGGTCTCGTGGTGCACCACATCGACGACCTGCCTGACCTCGTTCAGGGTCAGGACATCGCGATCGGGGTCATCGCGACGCCCGCATCCGCCGTGCAGGACATCGCGGACCGGCTGGTCGAGGCCGGGATCCATTCGATCCTGAACTTCGCACCGGCTATGGTCACCGTGCCGCCGGGCGTGTCCTTACGCAAGGTCGACCTCGCCGTGGAGTTGCAGATCCTCGCGTTCTACGAGCAACGAAAGGCGACCCTCGCCGAGGTCAGGCGCCGCGGTCGCGCCGTCGCCGACGTTACCGGACGCTAGCGCGGGGACCCGACGACCCCTACTTGGCGATCGTGATCCACAGGGCGACGAGGATGGCCAGGACCATCACCCCGAACAGGATGAACTGGATGCTGCCCTGATCGAGCAGCGGTGTGGGCACATCGGCGATCATCATCTCGATCTCGTCCTCCCTAAGCCGGGCCGTACCAGGCGGGCGCGCCGCCGCCGGTGAGGAACGCTTTCCGCTTCTTCTCTGCGCGATCGAGCAGAGGTACGTGGATCCCGAAGAGCAGGATCGAGGCGAAGAGGAACATGAAGGAGTACCGTCCCTCGCTCCCGGGATCGAAGTAGAGGGAGACGGTCCATAGCGGACCGCCCCCGCTGTACTGGGCCTGCGCCACCGCGAGGCGGGTCTTGCCGTCGCTCGCGGTGGCGAACTTCAGGGTCCCGTCGTCGACCGTGATCGCGGTGGTCTGGATGGCGTTCGGATCGTCGGGGTTGATCTTCAGTGCTTCGTTCATCTGGGCCGCGAGGAACGTCTGGATCGCGCCGTCGACGGACTGCACGTCGGCGGCCTGGAGTGGGTCGTTGATGTTCGGCAACTTCCACGGTGGCCCCGGGTACTCCTTGTACGTCCCGTACTTCGTCGAGGTGCCACCGTTGTCGGCGCTCAGCACCACCCAGGCCGCCACGGCTCCTTTGGGCCCCAGGTAGACCGGCGTGACCGGACCTTGCGACTTGTAGCCGAAGGCCCAGATCGAGGACTGGATGATGAGCCAGCCCGTGAACGCCACCGCGATGACGAGGTAGGCCATCCAGCGGCCGAAGATGGCGGTCAGCAGAAGGTAGATGCTGCCGACGAACAGCGTGAACGCCATCACCACCACCCCGATGCCTTTGAACATCGTGGCGCAGTCGACCGTGAACCCGAGGCAGTGGCTCACGGGGGGCATCTAGGGATCCCTCGGATCGAGCGGGGCGGCCGACGCCGCGTTCTCCGCCAGCGCCCGCTTGCTCGCATCCGGGTTGATGCACACGTTGTCCTTGTACGGGACGTGCTGGGAGCTCATGTACACGATGTAGTTCACGATGTCGCTGATCTGCTGATCGTTGAGCGCGCCCTCGAAGCGGATGCTCCACGACGGCATCACGTTGCGCCCCTCCTCGATCACCTGATAGATGTCGGCGACCGAGAAGATCGCGCTGTGTGGTGGGGTCGCGAACGGGCCGGCGCACACCGTCTGCAGGTTCGGCGGGTAGGCGTAGCCCGCCCCGGCCTGGACCACACCGCCGGACAGCGCCGGTCCGTGACAGCGCACGCACCCGACCCCGAGCTGGTTGTCCTCGGAATAGAACTGCGTCGCGAGATGCCCGCGCAAGATGGCTTGGGTCCTCAGGTCCTGCGTCTGTTTCAGGTTGACCGAGGGTTCGCGCAGCCATGCGTACGGGATCCAGATCACGAAGAAGGCGAGCAATACGACGCTCCACCCCTGCAGCTTCTGGAGTCGCGGCGTCTCCAAAGCGGCGTCGGAGGGACCCGGCTTCATGACGTCGGGGATGTCGGGCCCCTGCTCCCGTGTGCGGCTGCGCAGGTAGAGCGCGGCGCCCCCCGTGACCAGCAGGATCACGCCCAGCGTGAGGAGGATCACTCCCGTGTAGCTCGTCGTGGCCAGCATCGCGGACATCGTTCCTAGCCCGGGGCCACGCAGAAGGGTCCCTGCGGGGGCTCGTCGATCGTGTTGGTGCCTCGCACCGGACCGAGGACCACGGTCGAGGTGTCCACGAACACGTTGCCGTTGTCGATGGTGAGCTTGAAACGGTCCATCCCGCGCGGCGCGGGGCCGAGCTGGTACTCGCCGGCCTCGTTGTACTTCGAGCCGTGGCACGGGCATTCGAACCATTTCGACGACGTGCAGAACGGCACGCGGCATCCCAGATGTACGCAGCGCTGGTACAGCGGCATGATCCCGTCCATCGTGACCCCGGCCAGCGCGTAGTCGACCCCGCCGCTGGGCTTCCCGTCGTAGGGCACGAGGTAGAAGCGTCCGGCCCCGTTGTAGGCGGGCTGGGCGGTCTGCACGATCTGGGCCTTGATGTCCGCGAGCGCCCCGGCGTTGATCAAAGACCCGAAGCCGCCCTGCAGGTTCGGCCACAAGAACGCGAGCGAGGCGAGCCCGAACTCGGCGCCGAAGACCGCCAGCGACACCAGCAGGGAGTCGCGGAAGAAGTCACGGCGCGACATCGATCTGACGGGCTTGGGAGGCAGCTCGCCGTCGGCCGTCGCCTTCGCGGCCTTGTTCGCCCGCATGAACGAGAGCCCGAACGTGATGGCGAAGACGTTGAGGGCCAGGAGCACGACGATCGCGGCCACGAGTCCGGCGGACACCGCCAAGGGAGCGATGAACGCACTCACAATTCGAAGAACACCCCTTGGGACCACGGCCAGACCCAGTTGTATCCGGGGCCGCGGAAGAAGCAGCCGATGATCGTCATCGTGGCGCCGAACATGAACAGCATCGTGAACAGCGTGATGGCCACCTTGCGGTCGCCGGGCTTCACGCTGGGGTTGCGGTCGACGTAGGGGACCGCAGCGAGGCCGATCAAGATGAAGGTGGGGATGGTGATCCCCGCGATCATCGGATGGAAGTAACGCAATAGCTCCTGAAGACCCAAGAAGTACCAAGGGGCCTTCGACGGGTTCGGCGTGAGGTTGGGGTTCGCGAGCTCGCGCAGCGGCGCGTTGACGAACGTCGAGAAGATCACCAGGGCGGCCAGCATGATGAACATCGCCACGAACTCCTCGATGAGGAGGTGGGGCCACACGTTCACGCGGTCGCCCTGCTCACGCTCGACGCGCTGGATCCCCTCGGGCGGGACGAGCGCCAGCAGGCGGTGCTTGTCGGGAGCACCCTTCTTCGGGGTGGGGATGTTGCCGGTAGGCAGCGGCGCCTCGCGTTGCGGTGTCGTGACCGGCGCGGCAGTCACCATGGTTGCGGCGGGGGCGATCGTTCCCACAACGGCGGCCGGAGCGGCGGCAGCGGCCGTAGCAGCGGGAGCCGCAGCCGCCGTTGCGGCGGGGACGGCGGCGGCCGGCTCCTGGGCTTCCTCCGGGTGGGCCGCCAGGTAGGCCCGGATCGCCTTCGAACGAGCACGCCCTTCGGCGACACGACCGTCGGCGCCCGCCGCCTTCTGGGCGTCGAGCGTCTGCTGATAGACCTCCATGTCCTTGCCGGCTTCTTCCCAGCTCATCGCGTCCTGCCCATCCGTCGACTCCTCTACAGCGGTCCGGAGATGCCGCCGTCCTTGCGGATCCGCCAGAAGTGGACCGCCAGGAAGATCACCAGCACGAACGGGAGCGCGAGCACGTGGAGCACGTACCAGCGAAGCAACGTGTTCGGCCCCACGACGACTCCGCCCAGCAGCAGGAAGTTGGCCTGCTTGGCGATGAGCGGGGAGTAGCCGGCCAGCGAGGTTCCCACGGTAACCGCCCAGATCGAGAGCTGATCCCAGGGCAACAGATAGCCGGTGAACGACAGACCGAGCGTCAGGAACAGCAGGATGACGCCGACCACCCAGTTGAACTCGCGCGGCGGCTTGTAAGCGCCCGTGTAGAACACGCGCGCCATGTGCAGCGACACGGAGAAGACCATGAGGTGCGCGCCCCACCGGTGCAGGTTGCGTACCAGGTCGCCGAAGTAGACCGAAGTCCTGATGTTCTGCATGTCGGCGTAAGCGATGGCGCCGCCGATGTCGGCCATGGGCCGGTAGAAGAACATCAAGAAGATGCCCGTGATCGTGAGCAGGATGAACAGGAAGAACGAGAGACCGCCCAGGCAGAACGTGTAGGTCAGCTTCAACCCGTGCCGTTTCACCTTCACGGGGTGCAGGTGGTACAGCACGTTGTTCATCGTGGCGAGCGCGCGATCGCGGGAGGTGTCCTTGTAGCCCTTCCGGAAGATGGAGCCCGGCCGGAAAACGGACTTCCAGACCTCGGTCTCCCGGATCCGATCGCCCAGCTCACTGGGCGAAGGGGGCTTCAGTTTCACCCGCTTCCCTCCTTACCTAGGCGTCCGCGGCCTGCGACGCCGGGACCTCGGCCATCGTGCGCTTCCCCCCGGAACCCTCGGGCAGTCGCGCATAGTACAAGGTGTCGGTTGGGCACCGGTCGACGCATACCGAGCAGCGAGTGCAGGCGTTGTCGTCCACGACGAAGATCGCCGTGGCGACACCGATCTCTGCGCCCACGGCCTCCTCGTCGGCTCCCTCGACGATCCCGGTGGAGAGCATGAGGATGCAGTTCCACGGGCAGACGTCTTCGCAGGCGCGGCACAGGATGCAGTTGTCGGGATCGAGCATCAGGTGCTTCGGGGATTTCACGCCCTGGGCGAGCCACGAGGGGTCGACGGCCTCCACGGTGTAGTCATCGTGGATGTCGACCTCGGTCTTGGTGAAGGGCATCGTCCGCTCCTGCTACCGATAGCCGCCGGTGGGCCGCGTGTCGCCGCTCGTACCACGGAGTTTGCGCCGCCAGTTCTGCAGGATGGCGGAAACGACGAGCACCATGACGAACGGAACGGTGACGAGGGTCACCGCGATCAAGTCACGGAGCTCCGAGAGCCAGAACCCGCTGATGTTCCAGAACAGGAGCGTGTGCGGAGAGCCGCCGTCCCACTGGAACTTCGTGTTCGCGAAGTAGAGCCAGAAGGACGGGATGACCGCGGTGCTGATGGTGATGAAGAAGACGAGCACGAACGAGAAGGTGACCGCTCGCGTCCACGTCCACTCGAAGGTTCTCAGGAACGCCTCGATGCGTTCCCTGGCGATGTGAATCTTCGACTCCTTGAGCGTGTCGACCTGACTCATCCGCTTTCGTCTCTTCCGTGGGCGGGGCGATTATAGCGAGGAGCGAAGTGGGCGGAACGACACCGGGTCCTTCGTGAATCCGTTCACAAGCGCACCCGGTGCACCCTATGTCCGGCCCGGTCGAACCGCAACCCAACGAGCCCCTGCCACAATCCCCCGGATGGTCGCGGTTACGGTCCAAACCGGGTTGTCGTCCTGGTGGGCGCCGGCGCTCGCGTTCGTGGCGGGGATCGTCTCGTGCGCGAGCCCGTGCGTGTGGCCGCTCCTGCCCGGGTACATCTCGTTCATCTCGGGCGAGGTGATCGAGGACGGCGAGGCCGGGCGCCCCCTCGTGCCGATCCTGTTGTTCATCCTGGGGTTCACGATCGTGTTCTCGCTCTTGGGCGCCTTCTCCTCCACGTTCGTCCATCTCCTGCGGGGGACGGCGGGCCAGCGGGTCGGGGGCGCGATCGTGATCGTGTTCGGCATGCTCATGATCGGGTACGCGTTCCGGCGCGGGTCGATCACCCTCTATGCCGAGCGTAGGCCGTTCCTTCAGCGGGTGAAGCCGGGACGGGTGGGGGCCCTGCCCTTGGGGATGGCGTTCGCGGCGGGCTGGACGCCGTGCATCGGTCCGGTGCTCGGCGGGATCCTCACGATGGCGGGCAACGGCTCGGCGGCCCGAGGCGCCTTCTTGTTGGTGTGTTATTCGCTGGGCCTCGGCGTGCCGTTCCTGCTGGTGGGGCTCGGCATCAGCAGATTCATGGGCGCGTTCGGGTGGATCAAGCGGCACTACCGGCCGATCGCCGCGGTCTCCGGCGGCTTCCTCGTCTTCGTGGGAGTGCTTCTGTTCACCGGGGCGTTCACGCGGGTCTTCGCGCCACTGGCGCGCTACACGGTGGGACTCTAAGGGCCTCGATGCTTTCGACGTTCAACACCTAGAATCGGAACCCGTCCATGTCCTCCTCCGCGAAGCGCCCCTCGCTCCCGCAGTCGGTCGCCCTCGTGTGGCGCACGCTCCGGTCGATGCGCACCGCCCTCATCCTGCTGTTGCTGTTGGCCCTGGCGTCGGTGGCGGGATCGCTGATCCCGCAGCTCCCGAGCTCGCCGGCGCGCGTGGCCCTCTACCAGGCGCAGCACCCGTTCTGGGGCGAGTTCTACCTGCGGGCCGGGCTCTTCGACGTGTTCGGTTCCTGGTGGTTCGTGCTGATCGTCACCCTGCTGTTCGTCTCGTTGGTGGCGTGCCTCGTGCCGCGCACGCGCGCGACCTGGCGCGCGCTGCGGCAGGAGCCCATCCAGGCGCGGGAGCTCGACGTGTTCCGTCACTACGTGGAGCGCCCGGTCGCTATGGCTCCCGAAGCCGCCGTCGAGACCGCTCGTCGGTCCCTTCGTCGACGCGGGTTCCGCGTCGCGCGTGCCCCGGGGTCAGAACAAGGCGCCCACCCGGGCCTCGCTGCGGAGAAGGGCGCGGCGCGCGACGTGGGCAGCCTGCTCTTTCACTGGGCGTTCATCCTCCTGTTGGTGGGCGTCGTCCTCGGCAAGGGGACGGGCTACTCGGGGGTGATCGCCATCGTCGACGGCCAGACGTGGGTGGATGCACAGGCGAACTACGACGGGCAGATCACCGCCGGCCGCTTCTTCGACGACCGGTTCACGGGCATCGGCATCCATCTCATCCGGTTCCAGAGCACCTACCGGTCGTCGGGGATCCCGAAGGATTTCGTGTCGCGCGTGGTGCTGCTGGATCCTTCTGGCAAACCGGTGCGCAGCGACGACATCCGCGTGAATCACCCGGCGCAGTTCGCCGGGCTCAACATCTACCAGAGCGGCTTCGGCTGGGCGCCGGTCCTGCGTGTGAACCAGGGCCGGGAGGTCCTCGCGAACGGGCCCCTACGGCTGCAGCAGGAGCCGCCACCTGCGGGGATCCCGGCCGCAGCCATGCCCTGGTTCGGCTTCGAGAAGATCACCTCGACGCGTCCCCAGACGGCGGTGGAGGTCGAGCTCTTCCCCAACGGCGCCGCCTTCTACGAGCAGCTGAGGACGGGACAGCCGGTGCCCATGCTCACGGAGTTCGATCCGATCATCCGCTTCACGGTGTGGCGGGGGCCGATCCCCGACCCGTCACCGACCAGTCTCGACACCACCGGCATGCGCGACACCGCCTCCGGGTTCGTGGGCGGCAGGCGCACGGTGAGCCTACTGACGGGCAAGATGGTGCCCCCGGGTCCTTCGGCACGCTCTTCGGCAGCGGGCCTCACGATGACGTTCTCGGCGCTGCCCCACTACACGGTGCTCGAGATCACGCGGGACCGCGGGGTGCCCATCGTGCTCGCCGCCGCTATCCTCATCCTCCTGGGTCTCCTCCCGGCCCTCTACACCTCCCGGCGCAAGGTCTGGGTCCGGGCCGAGCCCCAGGGGGAAGGTGCGATGCTGAAGGTCGGTGGATTCGCCCTGCAGCGCAAACCGCAGTTCGAGGACGAGTTCGCGAAGCTGGTGAACGCCATGGTGCGAGCGGCGGGGGGCGAGCCCCCCACGACCGAACGGAAGGCCCACACGACCGACGGCGAGCCCAGCCCGGAGCCAACGGAGGAAAAGGTGGGAACTCGGTGAGCGACCTTCAGCTGGCCCGTGTCTCGAACGACGCGTTCAACGTCGCGATCTTCAGCTACATCGCCGCGATGGTCGGTTACTTCGCCTACCTGGCGTTCAAGCGCGACCCCGTGTGGGTCCTGGCCCGAGTGATCGCCTTCGTGGGGCTCACGGCCAACGTCGTGGCCATCGTGTCCCGCGGCATGGCCGCCCACCGCGTGCCGTGGGGCAACATGTACGAGTTCTCGGTGCTGCTCGCGGCCCTCGTCGTGGCCGGCTACCTGTTCATCGTCGAAGGCGTCTACAAGATCCGGGTCCTCGGCGGGTTCGTCCTGGGGTTCGTGGTCCTCACGATGGCGGTCGCGGTGTCTGTTCCTCGACGTGGCCCCCGGGCCCGCTGGTGCCGGCGCTCAACTCCTACTGGATCAAGATCCACGTTGTGGCCGCCATCACGGGGTCCTCGCTGTTCGCGCTCGGCGGGATCGTCACGATCCTCTATCTCATCCAGGATCACCGCGAACGCTCCCAGGCGGATCAGCCTGCGAGGCCAACAGCCCCCGCCGATCATGGGTGCGTCGATCGACGTCGATGCGCCGCACGACCTGGTCGTGGACGCCGGGGAAGCCGTCGGGCTCGAGCGGTGCCCCGCGCACGGGCATGCTGCCCAGCTCGGCCACCCTCGACCGGGTCGCGTATCGCATCATCGCGTTCGCCTTCCCCATCTGGACCTTCGCGGTGATCGCGGGGGCGATCTGGGCGCAGTCGGCGTGGGGTCGGTACTGGGGATGGGATCCGAAGGAGACGTGGTCGTTCATCACGTGGACGATCTTCGCCGGCTACCTGCACGCGCGGGCGACGTCCGGATGGCGGGGACGCAAGGCCGCATGGATCGCCCTGGTGGGCTTCGTATCGCTCCTGATCACGTACTACGCGGTGAACCTGTGGATCGTCGGATTGCACTCGTACAAGGGGTTCCTGAGCGAACCCCGGCGGCTTCTCGGGCGGCCGGGACGCCGGTGATACAGTGCGCGCGTCTCGCGCCCGGCCGGGCCGCGTGATGTCGGGCCCCGGGAAGAGAGGAACCGTGCGGAAGAAGGCGATCTGGGCCCTGGGGATCCTCGCCCTCGCCCTGTTGCTGGTCTCCTGCGCTCCGCACGCGACGCAGTCCACGCTCCGTCCGGCCGGGCCGACAGCCGCGGAGGAAAAGAACCTCTTCATCCCGGTCTTCTGGATCGCGGTCGGCGTGTTCGTGCTGGTGGAGGGCGGGATCCTCTACATCGCCGTCCGCTACCGCCACCGCAAGCACCGGGAGCGGATCCCGAAGCAGACCCACGGGAACACTCGCCTGGAGATCGGATGGACGATCGCCCCCGCGCTCGTGCTCGCCGTCGTCATGGTGCCGACGGTGTCGCTGATCTGGAAGCTCGCGGCGCCGCCCCCTCCGGGGGCGCCTGCACGTCACCGTCCAGGGGTTCCAATGGTGGTGGGGGTTCCAGTACACCGACCCCGACATGAAGGTGGACTACGGGACCGCCCCGGGCCCCATCACCACCGCGGACGTCATGGTGATCCCCGCGGGCCGCACGGTGTATCTCTCGCTGGAGTCCGCAGGGGGTGGCGCTCACAACACCGACGGGACGCCCGACTACGTCGTGATCCACTCGTTCTGGAATCCGAGGTTGTTCGGTAAGCAGGACGTGGTGCCGGGCCGCACGAACCACATCACGTTCTCGGCATGGCAGCCGGGCATCTACACGGGTCAGTGCGCGGAGTTCTGTGGGCTCCAGCACGGCCGCATGAAGTTCCGGATCGTGGCCCTGGACCAGACGGACTGGGCCACGTGGGTCGCCGATCAGAAACAGCCGGCGGCGACCCCGACCGACGCGCTCGCGAAACAGGGCCAGACGATCTTCCTGAACCCGCTGTCGAACGACCGAGGGACCTGCGTGGCATGCCACGCGATCGGAGGCACCGCGGCGGCGGCGACGGCGGCGCCGAACCTCACGCACTTCGCGAACACCAACCACCAATGCTTCGCCGGCTGCAACTGGAACGTGTACAACCCCGACGGGAGTGAGAACACCACGGACCTCTCCGCGTGGCTGCGCGATCCCAACGCGGTGAAGCTGGGTGCGAAGATGCCCGACTACCACCTGACCCAGGACGAGATCAACGCGCTCATGGCCTACCTGTACACCTTGAAATGATGAGCCGAGATGATGGGACGGCGTAGATGGCGACCGTGACGGTGCCGACGGCGGGCAGGGGCTCGCTCCGCCGTCCTCGCGCGACCACCGGCTTCTGGAGCTGGTTCACCACGGTGGACCACAAGAAGATCGGGCTGATGTACGCGGGCAGCGCGTTCTTCTTCTTCATCGTGGGCGGGCTCGAAGCCCTCGTGATCCGGGCGCAGCTCGCTCAGCCCAACGGGCAGGTGGTCAACGCCCGGGTGTACAACGAGATCTTCACGATGCACGGCTTGACGATGATCTTCCTCTTCGTCATGCCGATGTCGGCGGGCTTCTTCAACTACCTCATCCCGTTGATGGTCGGAGCGCGCGACGTGGCGTTCCCCCGCCTCAACGCGTTCAGCTTCTGGGCGTTCATCCTGGGCGGGCTGTTCCTGTACTCCAGCTGGTTCCTGGGCGGCGCGCCCGACGGCGGCTGGTTCGGGTACGCGCCGAACTCCGTGGTGGACCCGGGCCCCGGCATGACGTTCTACGCGCTCGGCCTCATCATCACGGGCATCGCCTCGAGCGCGGGCGCCATCAACCTGGCGGTCACGGTCATCAACCTGCGCGCGCCGGGGATGTCGTTGTTCCGGATGCCGGTGTTCGTCTGGATGGGCCTCGTGGTGCAGTTCCTGCTGGCGTTCTCCCTGCCGATCATCACCGTCGACCTGTTCGAGCTCCTGTTCGACCGCCGGTGGCACACGAACTTCTTCAATACGGCCGCGGGGGGTGATCCCGTCTTGTGGCAGCACCTCTTCTGGTTGTTCGGGCATCCCGAGGTCTATGTCCTGATCCTGCCCGCGTTCGGGATCATCTCCGAGATCATCCCCGTGTTCAGCCGTAAGCCGCTGTTCGGCTATCAGTTCGTGGTGTTCAGCGGGATCTCGATCGGGTTCATCGGCTTCGGCGTGTGGGCGCACCACATGTTCGCGGTGGGCCTGGGCCCGGTCGCCAACAGCGCGTTCGGGATCTCCACGGCGATCATCGCGATCCCCACCGGAGTGAAGATCTTCAACTGGATGGCGACGATGCACGGCGGGGACCTGAAGTTCGATGCGCCCATGCTGTTCGCGATCGGCACCGTCACGATGTTCGTGATCGGTGGTCTGTCCGGTGTGACGCACGCCATCGTGCCGTCGGACTACCAGCAGACCGACACCTACTACGTCGTGGCCCACTTCCACTACGTCCTGTTCGGCGGCGCCGTGTTCGGGCTGTTCGGGGGGATGTTCTACTGGTGGCCGAAGATCTTCGGGCGACAGCTGAACGAGCGACTGGGCAAGGTTCAGTTCTGGGTGATGCTGGTGGGCTTCAACCTCACGTTCGGGCCGATGCACGTCCTCGGGACTGAACGGGATGATCCGCCGCGAGTACACCTATCCGGCCTCGCTCGGCCTCACGTTCTGGAACCAGGTGGCCTCGGCGGGGTCCGCGATCATCGCCGTCGCGGTGCTCATCTTCATCGTTGAACGTGGCCTCCTCACGAGGCGCAAGGCCGTCGGCCTTGCGAACGAAGATCCGTGGGACGCCCGCACGGTGGAGTGGATGACCTGCTGCCCGCCGCCCGCCTACAACTTCGAAGAGATCCCCACGTCCACGCGCTCGACGAGTTCTGGCACCGCAAGTACGTGGAGGACGAGAAGACGGGCAAGCTGATCCCGGTGCAGGCGGGGGCCGCCGCGCACGAAGCCGGCCACGACGGGGCCGAAGGGCACGCGATCCACCTTCCCAGTCCGTCGTTCTGGCCGCTGGTCGCCTCGATCGGCCTGCCGATGATGGCTTACGGCGTCATGTACACATGGTTCTTGGTGGGGGCCGGCGCGATCGTG
The DNA here is from genome assembly GCA_963850315.1 of uncultured Actinomycetes bacterium. Classification (GTDB taxonomy): domain Bacteria; phylum Actinomycetota; class UBA4738; order UBA4738; family HRBIN12; genus JAOUEA01. The sequence goes on along the minus strand of CAWKKN010000006.1, from coordinate 81,846 downwards.
ACGTTGGTGGGTCTCTACGGGTGGGCCCTGGAGCCCTCGGTGGCGCAGGGATAGACGATGGCCGACGCCTCCCTCGCCAAGACCCCGGCCGGCACGCCCGCCTCGAAGCCGCACACGGCTGGGCACCGGACGACGACCGGTCTGCCCAGCACGAAGCTCGCGATGTGGGTGTTCCTGTCCTCGGAGTGCCTCCTGTTCGGCGCGCTCATCACCACGTACGTCCTGTACCGGGGCGCCAGCGTGAAAGGCCCCTACCCGCCCGACGTGTTCGACATCGGCTACACCTCCGTGTCGTCGTTCGTGCTGCTGGCGTCCTCGCTCACGATGGTGCTGGCGCTGGCGGCGGCTCAGAAGCGCGACATGGTGCGGATGCGGATCTGGCTCCTCGCCACGGCGATGCTCGGCATGAGCTTCGTCGGCGGTCAGGTGTATGAGTTCACGTCCTTCTACCGCGAGGGCCTGTCCATCAGCGGGAACCTGTTCGGCTCCACGTTCTTCGTGCTGACGGGCTTCCACGGCGTGCACGTCACGGTCGGGATCCTCATGCTGCTGTCCTTGGTGGGGATGTCCATGACCGACCGCCTCCCCGACGAACCCGCGTTCCCGGTGGAGATGGTCGGGCTGTACTGGCACTTCGTCGATATCGTCTGGATCGTGATCTTCGTCGTGGTCTACCTGATCCCCGTGGGCAGGGGGGTGGGAGCGAGGTGAGCGACCTGCCGACGAGCGAGACGCAGCCCGAGGTGGAGCGCGAGTCCGCGTATCAGCACGAGCTGGGTGACCCGATGCGGGATCCGAACGAGGTGCAGGTCCACGAACACCCCAGCGCGAAGGAGTACATCCGGATCGGGATCATCCTGGCCGTCCTCACCGGCCTGGAGGTCGCCACCGCCTACTCCCAGATCAGACACTCCATCCTCATCCCCACGTTGCTCCTGCTCGCCTTCACGAAGTTCGTCCTGGTGGTGCTGTGGTTCATGCACCTGCGGTTCGACGCTCGCACGTACTCCCGGTTCTTCGTGATGGGGCTCGTGGGGGCGTTCACGCTCTACCTCATCGTGCTCATGACCTTCCACGTGTTCTCGAGGTAGCCGGGACGATGGCGCTCCCTCCCTGGCAGGCCCACCCCGAGGTCTGGATCCTCTTCACCTCGATCGGCGCTGCCTACCTCATCGCGTGCCGGCGTCACCTCGCCGACACGGGCGAGGCGACCACGCGGCGCAAGAAGAAGTTCTTCCTTGCCGGCATCGCCGTCCTGTGGCTGGGGGCCGACTGGCCGATCCACGATCTGGCCGAGCACTACCTCTACAGCGTGCACATGGTGCAGCACATGCTGTTCTCCTTCGTCGCGGCGCCGCTGCTCATCGCCGGCATGCCGGTATGGCTGCTTCGGCGATACCTGCGGCACAAGCCTATTCGGGTGGTGTTCCGCTTCTTCACCCGGCCCTTGGTCGCGCTCCTCTTCTTCAACGGGGTGCTGTTGTTCATCCACTGGCCCGCCGTGGTGACCCTGTCGGTGACGGCGACGAGCGCGTGGCCCCATTTCCTGCTGCACCTGCTCCTGGTGTCGTCGTCACTGTGCATGTGGTGGCCGGTCATGTCGCCGCTGCCGGAGATGCCCCCGCTCCCCGCGCCGGGACAGATGCTGTACCTCTTCCTGCAGTCGCTGGCGCCCTCGATCCCGGCCTCCTTCCTCACGTTCGGGCGGCATCCGCTCTACCCGATCTACGCGACGTTCCCTCGGATCTGGGGGATCGGCGCCATGACGGACCAGGTGATGGCGGGCCTCATCATGAAGCTCGTCGGGGCGGGCATCATCTGGACCGTGATCGCCGTGATCTTCTTCCGCTGGTACGGCGCCGAGCAGCGCGGAGAGCTCGACGCGCTCCAGTACCTCGATGTCCAACGGGAGATCCGCGCGGAGGTGGATCGTTGAGCGAGCCGAGGTCCCCGAACCGCGAGGGGCTGCTGTTGCCGGTCCTGCTGCCGGTGGGAGGGCTCCTGGTCATCGGGGTGGTGCTGTTCGGCTTCTCCCGGATCCTGTTGTTGGTGACGAAGCACGCGGCCACGGCGCTCGCCTTCGCGACGGCCGCCACGATCCTGGGGGTCGCTTCGTTCGTGGCGAACCGCAAGCGGCTCTCGGGCGAGGCTGTGTTCCCGATGCTGGGGGCGATCGCGGGCACCGTGCTCTTGCTGGGAGGACTCGCGATCCTGGTGGCGGAGAAGAAGGAGCACACGGTCGTGCCGCCGATCACGGTTGCGCTCGTCGCGCCGCCCACGGCGTCGGTGAAGGGGTTCGACACGAAGGCCCTCACCTTCAAGGCGGGGACCCCAACGGACCTCACCTTCGAGAACCAGGAGAGCGGCGTCCAGCACAACGTCGTGATCTTTCAGGGCTCCAGCGATACGGGTCCTCAGGTGTTCTCCGGCTCGCTGCTCACGGGCCCCGCCAAGACCACCTACCACGTGCCGGCACTGTCCGCGGGCACCTACTACTTCCACTGCGAGGTGCACCCCACCACGATGTTCGGGACCATCACGGTGTCGGGGTCCGCCGGAGGTGCGAGCGCGCTCGCCATCACGGCGGCGAACATCCAGTTCAACACGAACAAGCTCACGGAGACCACGCCCAACACGGCGACGCATCTGGAGTTCACGAACAAGGACGCCGGGGTGCCGCACGACTTCGCCCTCTACAAGGACAGCGCGTACACCGACAACATCTTCACCGGCGATCAGATCACCGGACCGGCCAACACGACGTACGACATCCCTGCGCTCCCGCCCGGCACCTACTACTTCCGATGCACCGTGCATCCCACCACGATGACCGGAACGTTCGTGGTGGAGGCGGGCGGTACCTCGGCCTCCGGTAGCGCCTCGTCGAGCTCCGGCGTCCCACCGCGTCGCCCTCGGGCTGATGCGCCGGTCCACCGTCGTTGCGATCGTCCTTGCCGGCGTCGTCCTGGGCGCAGGAGGATGGCTCGTGATCGACCACCGCTCCGGCAACCCCGACGTCACCGGGCCGATCGCCCTGGACTCCCCGATGCCGTCGCTCACGGGGGCGTCGCTGAACGGCAAGCCCATGACCTCGGACGGCTTCCGCGGACACGTCACGGTGATCAATGCCTGGGCGACCTGGTGCGGGCCCTGCCGCCACGACCAGCCGATCCTCGCTCAGCTGGCCCGCCGCTACGGGTCACGTGTCCGCTTCGTGGGGATCGACTATCGCGACGATCGCGCGCAGGCCCTCCACTTCTGGAACGACGAGTTCGGGGTGCCCTACCCGTCCTATTTCGACCCCAGCGGGAAGTTCGCCGCTCCGCTCCGGTTCCCGTTCCTGCCGGTCATCTACGTCGTGGACGCGGGGGGCACGATCCGGCGGAAGCTCCTGGGCAGATCGACCGGGCGGAGGTCACGGATGCGATCGATCAGGTGCTGGCGGGTCCTTCGAGCGCGTCTTCCTCAGCGCAGGACCCGGGAAGCGGGTAACAGCGCGTCCACCGCGACCGCCGCGAACAGCGCGGCGAGGTACCAGATCGAGAACTTGAACAGGCCCCACGAGCGCGCCGGATCGCCCAGCCTCCACAGCCGCAGCGCGCGATAGACGAAGGCGCCGCCCAGTCCGAGGGCCGTGAGCAGGTACACGAGGCCCATGTGTCCGACAGGGACCAACAGCAGCGTGACGGCGAACAGGACGAGTGAGTACAGGAAGATCTGGCGTCGGGTCTCCTCCTCGCCCTTGACGACCGGCAGCATGGGGACCCCGGCCGCCGCGTAGTCGCCGCGATAGCGCATCGCGAGGGCCCAGAAGTGCGGCGGCGTCCACATGAACACGATCGCGAACAGGACCCAGGCTGGCGGCGCGAGCGAGCCCGTCACGGCCGCCCACCCTACGAGGGCGGGCACGGCGCCGGCGGCGCCGCCGATCACGATGTTCTGCGTCGTCGTGCGCTTCAGCCACATCGTGTAGACGAAGACGTAGAACGCGATCGCCGAGAGCGACAGCTCGGCCGCCAGCACGTTCACCGTCGTCGCGAGGAAGAAGAACGAGATCGCGCCGAGCACGAAACCGAAGCGCAGGGCCTGGTCGGGGGTGACGGCGTTCGACGGGAGCGGTCGGCGGCGGGTGCGCTTCATCTTCTCGTCGATGTCGCGGTCGAGGTACTGGTTGATCGCGTTGGCCGAGCCGGCCGCCAGCGTGCCGCCGATCAGCGTCGCGAGGATCAGCCACAACGACGGAACATGGTGGGCCGCCAGGAACATCGCGGGCACCGTGGTTACGAGCAGTAGGAAGATGATCTCGGGCTTCGTGAGGCGGTAATACGCCGTGACCTTGTCGTTGAACGGGGTCGGGGTTTCGTCGCCGGCCTCCTCGGGGGCGGGCGAGGCCGAAAGCGCCTCCCCGTCCCGGGGGACCCCGATGCGGCGCGCAACGGTGGCGAGCGTCACGAGCGTCGCCCAGATCAGGACCGACAGCGCGACGTGCAGCGTCACCGCCCACGGCTTCAACCTCGTCCACACCTGCGCCGCTCCCACGAGGATCTGCGCCACGAAGAGGACCCCCGCCGTCGTGGACAGCATCACCAGATCCTTCGACCGGTGGGACATCGTGCGCGCCCGCACCACGACGTACAGGACCAGCACGAAGACGAGCGCCGCGAGAACGCGATGGGCGAACATCGTGGTCGCGGCACCGCCGAGCGCCGGGACGAGCCGGCCGTTCATGAGCGGCCAGTCGGTGAACGCGAGTCCAGCTCCCTTCGCACGGACGAACGTGCCAACCACCAAGAGGGCTCCCGTCGCGAGCGTCGTCACGAGCGCGAGCCGCGCGAAACCGTCGTCGACGGGCGCCGGCCGGGCCGGACGACCCAGCACGTAGGCGGCGGCCGCGACGTAGGTCACGTCGGCGACGAAGACGAGCGCCACGGCGAAGTGCGCCGTGACCCACCAGGGGTTGAGGCCGGACTTCACGACGATGGCGCCCAGCACGGCCTGTCCGAGCACGAGCGGCACCGCCGCGGTCGCGGGCCACAGGAGCCGCCGGACCGCGCGGAAGTCCACCCAGGCAAGGATCGCGGTGGCGAACACCAGGACGGACGACACCACGACCATGAGACGGTGGGAGAACTCGATCAGCGAGTGCATGGTGCCGGACGGGAAGAGCTCGCCCGGGAAGCAGGTGGGCCAGCTCGAGCAGCCCTCACCGGATCCGCTGCCTCGGACGAGGCCACCGACGGCGAACAGCACGATCGTGGCGACGGCGGTGATCGCGGAGAGCTTGCGGAAGCGCGAGAGCCGGTCCAAGGCGCCACGATGATAGTCCTCGGGGGTCGCGTTGCGGAACCGGCCGTGGCCAACCCGAGGCAGCGGTGAGGATTGGCATACTGGCGCCGTGAACGCCACCGACGCCGACGCGCTGCTCGCGCTCCACGACCGCGTCGACCGTGTGTTGGAGGCGTTCCTGGGAGAGGTGCACGACGAGATGGCCGCCTCCGAGCCCGACGCCACTCTCCCCCTCGAGGAGATCCGCCGGCTCGTGCGTGCCGGGGGGAAGCGGCTGCGTCCTGCGTTCTGCTACTGGGGCCACCGCGCCGGGGGCGGGGCCGACGGGGAGGCGATCGTGCGGGCGAGCGCGGCGATGGAGCTCCTGCACACCATGGCGATGATCCACGACGACCTGATGGATGGCTCCCCCGAGCGGCGGGGCATCCCTTCGAGCGCCCCGCACCTGACCGCGGAGGCCCGGCGGTTGGGTCTGCGCGTCGATCCCGAAGCGTTCGGCCCTTCCGCGGCGATCCTGGCAGGGGACCTCTCGGCCGTCCTCGCCGACCGGTTGCTGCTGGAAGCCGGCTTCCCGCCCGACCGGCTCACGGCCGCGTTTGCGCCGTACCACCGGATGCGGACGCAGATGGCCCAGGGCCAGTACCTCGACGTGTCGGGTCTGGCCGAGGAACCGCCCGTCGCCCGTCGCGCGGCGCGTCTGAAGGGCGGCGCGTACACCGTGGAAGGGCCACTGCTCGTGGGCGCCGCACTCGCCGGTGCCGGGCCCGGGATCGCGCGCGCTCTCGTGGCGTTCGGCGACCCGCTCGGGGAGGCCTTCCAGCTCCACGACGATCTCACCGACGGCGACAGCGCCCACGACGTCACGCCCGCGGACGTGAACGACCTGGTGGCTCGCGCACGCGCGGCCCTGGATCCCGCGGTCCTCGGGCCGATCGCCCTTGCCGCCCTCGACGACCTCGCCCGTTCGGTCGCGATGCCGTGACCGACGATCTCGAGCTCCTGCGGCGGGCCTTCGTGGATGTGCCCTCCTGCCGGGTGGGCACCGTCCGTCCCGACGGCGGGCCGCACGTCTCCACGCGGTGGTTCGTCTGGCGCGACGACGCTCTCTACGTGGCGACCCGGATCGGCGACCGGACCTGGGAGCAGGCGACCGCCGACCCGCGGATCTGCGTGGTGATCGACCGAGGACGGGACTGGAGGGAGCTCGCGGGCGTGCGCATCGAGGGAGTGGCGGAGCCGCTGCCGGCGGAACATCCCGACCTACGCAGCCCGATGTCCGCCTGGCACGAGAAGTACCGATCGATGCTCTCGGGGGACGGGTTCGAGGGGCTCGCGGCCGCCGTCCCGGCGCTGGGGTTCCTACGAGTCGCGCCGGCACGTATCGACGCGTGGGATCATCGCGCCCGTTGACGTTGCGGTCGCGTGGACCCCGTCGTAGCCTCGCTCGTGAAGACGTTCACGAAGTGCGGTACCGTGGGTGGAGGCCTTGTGAATGATTTCACAATCCTCGATCTCGCCGGCTGGTTCGTGAGGGGAGCGCGTTGAACGCGCAGCGCATCGAGACCGATGTCCTGATCGTGGGGGCGGGCCCGGGAGGGGCGGCCGCCGCCTACCATCTCGCTCGCCACGGCATCGACGTCACCGTCGTGGACAAGGCCTCGTTCCCGCGCGAGAAGGTGTGCGGCGACGGGCTCACCCCACGCAGCGTCGCCGCCGTGATCAACATGGGCATCGACACCGACCAGCCGGGCTTCGAGCGCGTGCTGGGACTCCGGGTCCATTCGCGTGCCGCAACGATCGACCTGCCCTGGCCCGAGCTGTCCTCCTGGCCCGGCTACGGCCTCGTGATGCCCCGGCTGGACTTCGACGCGATGCTCGCCGAGCGCGCTCGCAAGGCGGGTGCGCGGGTGATGGAGCGCACCGAAGCGCTCGGGCCCATCCGGGCCGACGGGTGGGTGCTCGGGGGGACCGTCCGGTCCGCGGGGGACAAGGATGCCGAGCCCACGCAGATCCGGGCACGCTTCACGATCGCTGCCGACGGGGCTTCCAGCCGGTTCGCGTCGCACGCGGGAGTCGTGCGCGACGACACCCGGCCGCTGGGGATCGCGGCGCGCCGGTACTACCGGAGCCCCTATGACCCGCGCCCGTGGCTGGAGTCGTGGCTCGACCTGTGGGAGGGGGACATGCTGCTCCCCGGGTACGGCTGGTTGTTCCCGGTGGCGGGAGGCCGGCTGAACCTGGGCGGCGGCCTGCTCAACACGTTCAAGCATTTCAAGGAGGTGTCGGCGCAGCGACTGTTCGACGCCTTCGCGAAGATGCTCCCGGCGGATTGGAACATCGACGAGGAGCACGCCGAGGGCCGCGTGCTCTCGGGGCCGCTGCCCATGGGCATGAACCGCGTCCCGGCGGCCGTGCCGGGGCTCCTGTTGATCGGTGACGCCGCCGGCGCCGTGAACCCGTTCAACGGGGAGGGGATCGCGTACGCGATCGAGACGGGGGAGATGGCCGCCGACGTGATCCACGAGGCCCTCGTGAAGGACCGGCCCGGTATCGCGATGATGTACCCCACGCTGCTGCGGGAGCGCTACGGTCGGTACTTCTCCATCGGTCGCGGCTTCGCGCGGGCTGTCGGCAAGCCCGCGGTCATGGGCCGGGCCACGAAGTACATGCTGCCGAACCCGCGCGTGATGAGGTTCGCGATGCGCGTGATGGCCAACCTCAGCGACGGCCGGGACGGTGACGCTACGGACCGCCTCTTCTACCTCCTCCAACGACTGGGTCGGGCGTCGTGACAGTAGGATGCCTGCCGTCATGACGGCCTACCTGCCCATCCTGATCATGGCGGTGCTGGCGGTCGCGTTCGCGGTGGTGTCCCTGGCGGCGTCGCGCCTGTTGCGCCCCAACCATCCCAACGCGGTGAAGCTCTCGGCCTACGAATGCGGCAACGACCCCGTCCGGCTGCCGCGGGGCGAACGATTCAGCGTGAAGTTCTACGTGGTCGCGATGCTCTTCATCATCTTCGACATCGAGACCATCTTCCTGTTCCCCTGGGCCGTGTCGTTCCGCCAACTCGGGGTCTTCGGGCTCGTGGAGATGGCGGTGTTCATCGGCCTGGTCTTCGTGGCCTATGTCTACATCTGGCGCAAGGGTGGCCTCGATTGGAGCACTGAGGTCACGCCGAACGAGGAGCCCATCGATGCCCGTTGAACGCGTCGAGGGCGTCCACCTGGGTCAACTTGGCAAGACCCCCGAGGAGGTGGAGGAGGAGGTCCAGCGCGGGGTCCTGTTGACCGGCCTGGACCGCGCCGTAGGGTGGGCGCGCAAGCAGTCGATGTGGCCGGCCACCTTCGGACTGGCGTGCTGCGCCATCGAGATGATGTCGGCCGGGGCCGGTCAGTACGACCTGTCGCGGTGGGGGATGGAGCTGTTCCGCGCCTCACCGCGCCAGGCCGACCTCATGATCGTGGCGGGCCGGGTGAGCCAGAAGATGGCGCCGGTCCTGCGCCGGATCTACGACCAGATGCCGGACCCGAAGTGGGTCATCTCGATGGGCGTGTGCGCCTCTGCCGGCGGGATGTTCACGAACTACGCCATCGTGCAGGGCGTCGATACGATCGTGCCGGTCGACGTCTACGTGCCGGGATGCCCACCGAAGCCCGAGATGCTGATGTTCGGGATCCTCTCCCTGCAAGAGAAGGTCCGTACCTCGGAGCCGTTCAAGTGAACGCCGAGCAGATCGCCGAGCGGATCGGCGCCCACTACCCCGACACGATCGTCGCCCGTGGCGAGGTCACGACGCTCGTCGCGCGCGACGGCCTGTTGGAGGCGTTGGGCTTCCTGCGGGACGATCCGGACCTGTCGTTGGGGTTCCTTTCGTCGGTGACGGCGACCGACTGGCCGGAGTCGAACCCACGGTTCTGGGTCGTCTACGAGCTGCGTTCGATCGAGCATCACCATCGTGCGCGGGTCAAGGTGGGCGTGTTCGAGGCCGACCCCCATGTGCCGTCCGTCACGGGGATGTTCCCCACCGCGAACTTCTACGAGCGCGAGACCTTCGACTTCTTCGGGATCGTATTCGACGGACACCCCGACCTCACGCGGATCCTCCTGCCGGAGGACTGGGAGGGCTTCCCGCTGCGCAAGACGGAGGAGCTGGGAGGCGTGAACACGCGGTATCACGGAGCGTTCGTCCCGCCGATCGACACCCGCCTGGGCACCTGAGGAAGGGGAACGATGGCCGATACGCCCCTCGAGGAGCTCCCCTCCGATATCCCCTACCGCGATCCGGGCTCCGGCGAGATCCGCCAGGAGACCATGATCATCAACATGGGTCCGCAGCACCCGTCGACGCACGGTGTGCTGCGGTTGCTCCTCGAGCTCGACGGCGAGACGGTGATCACGGTCAAGCCGATCGTCGGCTACCTCCACACGGGCATCGAGAAGAACACCGAGTACCGGACCTGGGCCCAGGGCATCACCTACGTCACCCGCGCGGACTACCTGAGCCCGTTCTTCAACGAGCTCGCCTACTGCCTCGCGGTGGAGAGGCTCCTGGGCATCGAGGCCCCGCCGCGGGCGCAGGTCCTGCGCGTGATGTTCAACGAGTTGAACCGGATCTCCTCGCACCTGGTGTGGCTCGCCACCGCAGGGCTGGAACTGGGCGCGGTGAGCGTGATGCTGTACGGCTTCCGCGAGCGCGAGGTCCTGCTGGACGTCTTCGAGGGCGCGACGGGGCTGCGGATGAACCACAACTACATCCGGATCGGCGGCGTGATCATGGATCTCGACGAGCCCGGCACCGGCAAGATCCGCGGGTTCCTGGACCAGATGCCCAAGCGCATCGACGACTACGAGCGCATCTTGAACGACAACCCGATCTGGCTGGAGCGCAACGTCGGCGTCGGCATGCTCTCGGCCGAAGACGCACTGGCGTTCGGCGTCACAGGACCGATGCTGCGTGCCGCGGGTGTCCCCGCCGACGTGCGCAAGGATTTCCCCTACTCCGGCTATGAGACCTACGACTTCGACGTGCCGGTGCGCACCGAGGCCGACGCCTACGCGCGATACGTCATCCGCCTCGCCGAGATGCGCGAGTCCATGAAGATCGTTGGGCAGTGCCTCGACCGTCTGGAGGAGCCGGGTCCCGTGATGATCGAGGACCCGAAGGTGGCGTGGCCGGCGAAGCTGCGGGTCATGGACGACGGGATCGGCAACGACCCCGACTACCTCGCCCACATCATGGAGGAGTCGATGGAAGCGCTGATCCATCACTTCAAGATGGTGACGCAGGGTGTGGAGGTGCCGCCCGGGGAGGTCTACCAGGCTGTCGAGTCCCCGCGCGGCGAGCTCGGTTTCTATGTGGTGAGCGACGGCGAGCACCGCCCCTATCGCGTGAAGATCCGCGACCCGTCGTTCGCGAACCTGCAGGCGACCTCGACGATGGTGGAAGGCTGTCTGGTCGCGGACGCCATCGCCGCGATCGCGAGCGTCGACCCCGTGATGGGAGGGGTGGATCGCTAGTGCCCACGTTCGAGGGGGCGGTACGCGAGGACGCCGAGCGGATCGTTGCTCGCTACCCGCAGGGGCGGGCGCGCTCGGCCATCATGCCGCTGCTCTACCTCGCGCAATCCGTGCACGGACAGGTGACGCGCGAGGACCTGCGGGAGGTGGCGGACATCCTGGGGCTCACGACCGCCGAGGTCGAGTCCGTCGCGTCCTTCTACACGATGTTCCGTCTCCGCCCGACGGGTGAGCACCTCGTCAACGTCTGCACCAACCTCGCCTGCCAGCTGCGCGGCGCGAAGGACGTGTACGCGGCCGCGCACGAGGCGGCGGGGATGACCCGCGGCCAAGAGGTCTCCGAGGACGGGCTGCTGACCCTGCACGAAGAGGAATGTCTGGGCGTATGCGATCTCGCGCCGGCGGTTCAGATCGACCTCGCCAATCACGACAACGTCTCGCCCGATCGCATGCGCGAGCTGATCGCTCGGCTGCGGTCCGGCGAGGTCCCCGAGCCGTCGCGGGGCCCGAGGATGGAGAGCTTCAAGCACGCGTCCCGCGTGCTGGCGGGCCTCGAGGAGGTGGACGCGTGAGCCTGGACTTCGAGCCCCGGCTCACGCGCAACTGGGACGACCCGGCCGCGGTGGGGTTGGAGGGCTACGTCGCGAAGGGCGGCTACCAGGGGCTACGCGCGGCCCTGGAGATGGACAGCGCGGAGCTGATCCAGGTGGTGAAGGACTCCGGCCTGCGCGGGCGCGGTGGCGCCGGGTTCCCCACAGGTATGAAGTGGTCGTTCGTACCCCGGGACACCGGCAAGCCCACCTACGTCACCGTCAACTTCGACGAATCCGAGCCGGGCACCTGCAACAACCGCGAGCTCGGCGAACGGGAGCCCCACCGCCTGATCGAGGGCGCGGCGATCGCCGCACGAGCCATCGAGTGTCATACCGCGTTCATCTACATCCGCGGCGAGTACCTCTGGCAGAGCATCGTGCTGCAACGCGCGCTGAAGGAGGCGTACACGGGCGGGTACCTAGGAGAGAGCATCTGCGGCAGCGGCTACGACCTCGACATCGTGCTGCACCGCGGCGCCGGCGCCTACATCTGCGGGGAGGAGACTGCGCTGCTCAACTCCCTCGAAGGACTGCGTGGTCAGCCGCGCCTGCGCCCGCCGTTCCCTGCGGTGGAAGGGCTCTACGCCTCCCCCACGGTGATCAACAATGTCGAGACCCTCATGAACGTCCCCGACATCGTCGTGAACGGCGCCGACTGGTTCCGCTCGCTCGGAACCGAGAAGTCCCCGGGCACGAAGATGTTCACGATCAGCGGGAAGGTCGAGCGGCCCGGGAACTACGAGATCCCGATGGGCACGCCGTTCCGGGTCCTGCTGGAGGAGCTGGGCGGCGGCGTCCTGGACGGCAGGGCCTTGAAGGCGTTCACGCCCGGAGGCTCGTCCACGCCCCTGCTGACGGCCGACGCCATCGACGTCCATCTCGACTACGAGTCGATCGCCGAGGCGGGCTCGCTGCTGGGTACCGGCGCGGTGATGGTGATGGACGAGACCGACTGCGTGGTGGAAGCAGCCGAGCGGATGGTGCGCTTCTATGCGCACGAGTCGTGCGGCAAGTGCACGCCGTGCCGCGAGGGGTCGTGGTGGGCCACGCGGGTGCTGGGCCGCCTCGAAGCCGGTTACGGTCGCGAGGAGGACGTCCCGCTCATGCACGACATGGGCTCGAACATCCTCTTCCGCGCCTTCTGTGCGCTCGCCGACGGCACGGCCTCGGTCATCAACTCCAGCCTGCAGCACTTCGGCGACGAGTACGAGGCGCACGTCCGCCTGGGCCGGTGCCCGCTGCGCGCGCCCGCAGAGCTGGCGCCTGAGGAAGAGGTCATGGCATGAGCGGCGTCGGCGTCACGCTCATGATCGACGGTAAGGAGATCACGGTGCCGAGAGGCACCTTGATCATCCGTGCCGCCGAGCAGCTCGGCATCGAGATCCCGCGGTTCTGCGACCATCCGCTGCTGGCGCCGGCCGGTGCCTGCCGCCAGTGCTACGTGCAGATCGAGGGTCAGCCGAAGCTGGCGACGTCCTGCACGATGACGGTGGCGCCCGCCATGGTGGTCAACACGCAGAACACGAGCGAGGCCGCGCAGCAGGCGCAGGAAGCGAACCTGGAGTTCCTCCTGCTCAATCACCCGCTCGACTGCCCGGTGTGCGACCGCGGCGGGGAATGCCCGCTCCAGGATCAGGCGCTCGCCTATGGCCCCGGCGACAGCCGCTTCCGGGAGGCGAAACGGACATTCCGCAAGCCGATCCCGCTCTCGCCGCTCGTGAACCTCGACCGCGAGCGTTGCGTGCTGTGTGCGCGCTGCACCCGGTTCTGCGACGAGATCTCGGGTGACCGCTTCATCGAGCTGTTCGCCCGCGGTGCGGGTGAGCGCGTCTCGATCGCGGCGGGAGAAGACTTCAGGAGCCCGTTCAGCGGCAACACCGTCCAGATCTGCCCGGTGGGTGCGCTCACCGCCGAACCCTACCGGTTCGTCGCGCGGCCGTTCGACCTGTCGACGGTGGACTCCGTCTGTCCGCACTGCAGCGCGGGGTGCAACATCAAGGTGGACGTCCGCAGGGGCGAGGTCGTGCGCCAGCTCGCGCGCGACAACTACGACGTCAACGACGCGTGGATGTGTGACAAGGGGCGGTTCGCGTTCCGGTTCCCCGACGCGCCCGAGCGCCTCAGGACGCCGCTGATCCGCGACCGCGGGCTGGAGCCGGCGTCGTTCGGCGAGGTCCTCACCACCGTCGCAGGATGGGCTCGCGGCAAGCGCGTGGCGTTCCTCACCGGTGGCCGGCTGATGGACGAGGACTACTACGCGCTGTCGAAGTTGGCCCGCACGGTGTTCGGCACGAACGACCTCGACCATCGGCGGGACTTCGGACCCGGTCCGGCCGCCGAGCACGTGCTGGCGGGCGGTCGCGGTGCCACCTACAAGGACGTCGAGCGCGCGAAGGTCATCCTGATCGCCGGACTCGACGCCGAGCAGGAGGTCCCGATCCTTCACCTGCGCCTGCGCAAGGCGGCGCGGCGCGGCGCGAAGATCTTCGTCCTGCATCCACGACGCACGCGTCTTTGGGACGTCGCTGAACACATCCTGTGCCGGCCCGGCCACGAGGTCCAGCTGCTGGAACCCGAGGAGGGCCGGGACCGACCGGAGGTTGCCGAGGCGCTTGTGGCGCTCCGCGAAGCCGGCGAGGAGGGCGTCGTGATCGCCGGGCCGCGGCTGGCGCAGATGCCGGCCGGCGTCTTCTCCGCGTGGATGGTCTCGCCCGCGGCGAGGTTCGCCTACGTCTCGCGCCGCGCCAACGATCGAGGTGCGCTCGTGGCTGGCGTCGTGCCCCAACTGCTGCCGGGGGGCCGAGCCTTCGCGAACCCGCAGGAGCGCGGGGAGGTGGAGGCGCTGTGGGGACCCATCATGGCCGCCGAGGAGGGACGCGACTGGCGGGGGATCCTTCAGGCGTGCGCGAACCGCGAGATCGACGTCCTGTTCCTGATCGGTGTGGACCCGCTCCGCGACTACCCGGACGCGGCGCTCGCACTGCGGGCGTTGCAGAACGTCCCCACCAAGGTGGTGCAGTCCCTGGAGCTGGGATCCCTGGAGCCGTTCGCCGACGCCTTCCTGCCCGCCGCCCCGTTCCTGGAGAAGGACGGGCACGTCACCACGTGGGAGGGTCGCAGCCAACGCCTGCGGCCCGTGCGCGGGCCCGAAGGCATCGCGCTGCCGGACTGGGAGATCTTCGCGAGTCTGGGGCTCGCGGCCGGTGGAGACCTCGGGTTCGAGACGTTGGACGAGCTCCGCGACGAGATGGGGAGGCTGCTGGCCCCCCGTGAGCTCGGGGGTTCCGGGTTCGCGCTGCCGGGGTCGTCAGTTCCGGTGGTCCCCGAGGGGAACCTGATCCTGTTCTCCTACCCGCTCCTCGTGGATGAGGGTCGGTTGTCCGAACGCGCCGAGGAGCTGAAGGCTGTGTTGCTGGACGAGGCCTTCGTGGAGGTTCACCCTCAGGATGCCGCGGCGTTCGGCCTCACTCACGGGGGCCGCGCGACGGTCCGCACCGAGGCGGGCGAGGCGGAGCTGCCCGTCCGCGTCAGCCCCCACATCGCCCAGGGCTCCGCGTTCGTGCCCTTCAATCAGCCGGGGTTCGCAGCGAACACCCTTCTTTCGGGCTCGTTCACGACGACCACGTCCCTCGAGTCGGTCGCACGAGAGGCCGTCCCCGAGGGGGTGCCGGCGGGGTGAACTGGGTCGACTGGGTCATCCTCGTTGCGCGTGTCGTCATCGTGTTCTTCGGCATGTTGATCGCCGTGATGATCTACATCTGGATGGAACGCAAGGTCATCGCGGACATGCAGACGCGTAAGGGCCCCATGCGCGCGGGTCCCCGCGGCATCCTCATCACGCTCGCCGACGGCATCAAGCTGTTCTTCAAGGAGGGGATCGACCCCACGAACGCGGACCGGTGGGTCTACCTGATCGCGCCGGTGTTGGCGATGATCCCGGGGTTCCTGGCGTTCGCGGTGATCCCGTTCGGCACCAGCGTGAACCTCTTCGGCCGCACGATCCCGTTCCAGCTCGCCGACCTCAACATCGGGATCCTGTGGATCTTGGCGATGACGTCGATCGGCGTGTACGGCGTGGTCCTCGCCGGCTGGTCGAGCGGCTCGAACTACCCCCTCCTGGGCGCGGTGCGTTCCAGCGCGCAGATGGTGTCGTACGAGGTGGGCATGGGTCTGGCGCTCGTCGCTGTGATCATGTACAGCGGGCACCTGCGGATGTCCGAGATCGTCGCGGCGCAGAGCCACTACTGGAACGTCATCCCGCAGTTCCCGGCGTTCGTCGTGTTCCTCATCGGGGCGCTCGCCGAGACGAACCGCCCTCCATTCGACCTCGCGGAGGCGGAGACGGAGCTGGTGGCGGGCTTCCACACGGAGTACTCGGGCTTCCAGTTCGCGCTCTTCTATATCGGCGAGTACGTGAACACGGTGACCGTGTCGGCGGTGGCCGTGACGTTGTTCCTCGGCGGATGGCGCGGACCCTGGTTCCACAGCTTCGTGCCGTGGCTGGGGCCATTCCTGTGGTTCCTGCTCAAACTGACCGCCGTCATCTACCTGTTGATCCTGATCCGGGCGACGCTGCCGCGCATGCGCTACGACCGCCTGATGAACTTCGGCTGGAAGGTGCTCATCCCCTTCGGGCTGGTGTGGGTGCTCGTCACGGGGGCCGTGGTAGTGCTGCCCGATCACTTCAGCCGTCGGTCGATCCTCGTCGGCGGCGCCGCGATCCTCGGGGTCCTGGCGCTGCTGTCGCTCCTGTTGCCCGCGTTCGTCCAACAGCTGAAGACGACCCCCGTCGAGGAGGTGGACGCGTGAGCGACGAGCCCGAGGAGCGAGGACCCCAGCAGGCTGAGGGCGGCTTCATCGACGCCGCCGTCGCCATCGCGAAGGGGATGGGGACGGTCTTCAAGCAGACCTTCCGCCACGACAACACCGAGCAGTACCCGAAGGAGATCGCGCCGATCCCGGAGCGCGCGCACACGGGACGCCATCGCCTGAACAAGCACGACAACGGCTTGGAGAAATGCATCGGATGCGAGCTCTGCGCGTTCGCGTGTCCCGCCGACGCGATCTGGGTGGAGGGCGCCGACAACGATCCCGAGAACCCCACGAGCCCCGGTGAGCGCTACGCGAAGGACTACCAGATCAACTACCTCCGCTGCATCATGTGTGGCCTCTGCGTGGAGGCGTGCCCGACGCGGGCGCTCACGATGACCAGCTACTTCGAGCTGTCGTTCACAACACGCGAGGACGCGATCTGGACGAAGGAGCAGCTCTTGGAGCCGCCACCCCCGATCGGCTCGGACCCGATCACGCGGGAGGGCTGATGCCGCTCGACAACGTCGTGTTCTGGGTCTTCGCTCCGATCTCGGTGGCGTCGGCGGTGTTGATGCTCACGCGCCGTAACGCCGTGCACGCGGCGCTGTTCCTGATCGTCAACTTCTTCACGATCGCGGTGATGTTCCTGCTGTTGGACGCGCCGTTCCTGTTCGCAGTCCAGATCATCGTCTACGCCGGCGCCATCATGGTGCTGTTCCTGTTCGTCATCATGCTCTTGGGCGTCGACCGCACCGAGCGCACCGGCGAGCGGCTCTTCGGGCAGCGGACGATGGCGGTCGTCCTCGCCGTGGGCTTCGCGCTCGAGGTCTTCTTCGCGCTGCGCGCGAGCATCGGGTTCGCGACAACCGCGTCCGCGACGTTCGAAACCACCGCGAACGCCGGCGGCAACCCGCTGGCCATCGCGAAGGTGCTCTTCACGCGGTACTTCTTCCCCTTCGAAGTCACCTCCCTGTTGCTCATCGTCGCCGCGATCGCCGCGATGGTGCTGGCGAACCGCAAGGCGCGCGCCGTCACCCAGGCCGAGATCGACGCCGCGGCGGAGGTCGCGAGGGCGGAGCACGCGCCGCAGGAAGAGGCGCTGACGCCGTGAGGACCCCGATCGCCTACTTCCTACTGCTCTCGGGGATCCTGTTCGCGATGGGGACGGCCGGCGTGCTGATCCGCAAGAACGCCCTGTTGATCTTCATGTCGGTGGAACTCCAGCTGAACGCCGTGAACCTGTCGCTGGTCGCGTTCTCCCGGCTGCACGGCAACCTCAACGGGCAGGTGATCGCGTTCTTCTCGATGGTGGTGGCGGCGGCGGAGGTCGTCGTCGGCCTCGCGATCATCGTGTCCGTCTATCGCCGGGTCCACAGCGTGAACGTCGACGACGCGAGGTCGCTCCGGTGGTGACGCACGTGACCCCGGCGATGCACCTGATCTGGCTGGTGCCTGCGGTGCCGCTCGCGGCGGCCGCGACCAATCTGTTCGTGGGCAAGCGGCTGGGCCGTGCGGCGGGGTGGCTCGCCGTCGGTTCCGTCGCCGTGGCGTTCGCGCTGGCGCTGTCCGCGGTGATGGGGCTGCGCACCTCGCCGCCCGGGTCGCGGCTCTACCTGCGGCACCTCTACGACTGGATCGCGGTGGGACGGTTCAACGTGACCGTGGATCTACGCCTGGACGCCCTGTCCGCGACGATGATCCTGGTGGTCACCGGCATCGGGCTGCTGATCCACGTCTACGCCATCGGGTACATGCACGGCGACCCACGCTACGGCCGGTTCTTCGCCTACATGAACCTGTTCGTGTTCTTCATGCTGATGCTCGTCCTCGGGGAGAACTTCCTGGTCATGTATCTGGGCTGGGAAGGGGTCGGCCTCTGCTCCTACCTGTTGATCGGCTTCTGGTTCGACAAGACCGACAACGCGAACGCCGCGAAGAAGGCGTTCATCACCACACGCATCGGCGACACGGCCATGCTCATCGGCCTCGCGCTCATCGTCGCGAAGTTCGGCACGCTCGACTTCCAGGTCGTGTTCGGCACGGCCGGAAACGTCCTCACGAAGGATGCGGCGACCGCGATCGCGCTGCTCCTGTTCGCTGGGGCGGTGGGCAAGTCGGCGCAGGTTCCCCTTCACGTTTGGCTCCCCGACGCGATGGCGGGTCCCACACCGGTCTCCGCCCTGATCCACGCCGCGACGATGGTGACGGCCGGCGTCTACCTGGTGCTGCGCACGCATGTCCTGTTCGAGCTGAGCGGCGTCGCGCTGGTCGTGGTCACCGTCGTCGGCCTCGTCACGCTCTTGTTCGCGGGCACCTGCGCGCTCGGCCAAGACGACATCAAGCGCGTCCTGGCGTACTCCACGGTCAGCCAGCTCGGGTACATGTTCGTCGCCGCGGGACTCCGCGCGTACACGCTGGCGCTCTTCCTGTTGGTCGCGCACGCCTTCTACAAGGCTCTGATGTTCCTGGGAGCCGGCTCGGTGATGCACGGGATGCACGACGAGACGGACATGAAGAAGATGGGCGGCCTCATCAAGCGGATGCCCGTGACCGGGTGGACGTTCGTGATCGGGGCCCTCGCGCTCGCGGGCATCCCGCCGTTGGCGGGGTTCTTCGCGAAGGACCAGATCCTCGAGGTGGCCAACCACACCGGCCATCAGTGGGTCTACGTGCTGGGCTCCGTGGGCGCGCTGATCTCCGCGCTCTACATCGGGCGGTTGATCTTCCTGACGTTCTTCGGCACGGCACGGACCGAAGCGGCGGAGCACGCCCACGAGTCGCCCGCCATCATGACGATCCCGCTGGTGCTGCTGTCGATCGGGGCGGCGTTCCTGGGACTGGCGGTCCAGCGCACCCCCGAAGGCGTGTTCACCGAGTGGGTCGATCCGATCCTGGGCCACGTCCCCGACCTGCACGTGGGTCTGCAGCCGGGGGTCCTGACAGTGATCGCTGCCGTGATCTCGGTCGCCACGCTCGTCATCGCCTGGCTGATCTACGGATCCGGGCGCGTCGACTGGATGGCCCTGCGCGTCCGTCTCGACCCGTTGCACCGCCTGTTCGCTAACGGCTGGTACGTGGACGAGTACTACTCCACGGTGCTGGTGGCCCCCGGCAAGGCCGTCGCGGCCTTCACGGCCTACCCGTTCGACATGGGTTTCATCGACGGGATCGTGAACGGTGTCGGCGGTGGGGTGCGCCGCCTCGCCGACGCGGGCCGCAAGGTGCAGACCGGGTTCGTGCGGACCTACGCACTCGCCCTGTTCGCGGGGGCCGTGGGCCTCCTCGTGTATGTGGGGTTCCGGCTGTGAGCGGCGCGCTGCTCACCGTCACGATCTTCCTGCCGCTGGTGGGCGTCGTGGCGATCGGCGTGGCGGGGCGGCGCGTGCCCGACGACGCGGTGCGCTGGATCGCGCTGCTCACCGGGCTCGCCACGTTCATCGAATCGCTCGTCGTGCTGGGGCGCTTCGACGGCTCCGTGGCGGGCTTCCAGATGGTGCAATCCGCCACGTGGGTCAAGGAGATAGGGCTCCAGTACCTCGTGGGCGTGGACGGGATCAGCCTGTGGATGGTGCTGCTGAGCACGTTCCTGTTCCCGATCGCGATCCTAGCCTCGTGGAAGATCGAGAAGAACGTGCGCCTGTACATGAGCGCGATGCTGGCGCTGGAAACCGCGGTTCTGGGCTCGTTCCTCTCGCTGGACCTCCTGCTGTTCTTCCTGTTCTTCGAGGCGATCCTGGTGCCGATGTATCTGCTGATCGGCGGCTGGGGCGGCGAGCGCCGCGTCTACGCGGCCGTGAAGTTCTTCCTCTACACGATGGGCGGCTCGGCGTTCCTCCTCGTGGCGACGCTGTTCCTCTACGCGGCGTCGAGCCGCGTGCTCGGCCACGGGACCTTCGACCTGCGTCAGCTCCAGGTGGTGGCGAGCACGCTGTCCACCGGGGCCGCTCGATGGCTCTTCCTGGCGTTCTTCGTGGCGTTCGCCGTGAAGGTGCCGCTGTTCCCGCTGCACACGTGGCTTCCAGACGCTCACACCGAGGCGCCCACGGCGGGATCGGTCCTGCTGGCCGGGGTCCTGTTGAAGGTGGGCACGTACGGGTTGATCCGGTTCAACCTGGCGCTGTTTCCCGACCCCTCCAAGTACTTCGCGACGTTCGTGTCGATCCTGGCGGTGATCGGGATCATCTACGGGGCGGTCTGCGCGTTGATCCAGACGGACATCAAGCGCCTGGTGGCGTACTCGTCGGTGTCGCACCTGGGTTTCGTCGTGCTGGGCATCTTCGCGTTCACGCAGCAGGCCCTGACCGGGGGCGTGCTGCAGATGGTGAACCACGGCCTCGCGACAGGCGCGTTGTTCCTGCTGGTGGGGATGGTCTACGAACGCACGCATACGCGCGAGCTCGCGAAGATGGGGGGGCTCGCGAGCGTGATGCCGTGGCTCACCGGCGCCTTCCTGTTCGCGGTGTTCGCCTCCGTCGGCCTGCCGGGTCTCAACAGCTTCATCGGGGAGTTCCTCGTGATCGTGGGGACGTTCGCCGTGAGCCATTGGTTCGGCTCGCTCGCCGCCCTCGCGGTGATCCTGGCCGCCATCTACCTGCTCTGGTCCTATCAGCGCATGGCGTACGGCCCGGTGCATGAGGAGCACCGGCACCTGCCCGACGTGAGCCTGCGCGAGGTCGCCGTGCTGGCGCCGGTCCTCGCGCTGCTGCTCGTGTTCGGCGTGTATCCGAAGCTCCTCACGGATCGCATCGATCCGTCCGCGAAGGCCGCCATCGCGCACGTTCAGCCACAGGGCCAGCCCACCGACGTCGGCGTTCCGGCCCGGGCGCAGGGAACGGCGGCCCCGTGATCGCCGCCGCAACGTTGCCGACGCCGAAGCTCGTCTTCCAGCCGATCATGCCCGAACTGATCCTGGCGGGTACCGCGATGATCGGCCTCCTCTACGAAGCGCTCGTGCGCCGCTCCGATCGCGCCGTGCACCTCGCGATCGGGCTCGCCGGCCTCACCGCGTCCGCCGCGGCGTCGCTCGTCCTGTGGAACTGGACGAAGGACGCCACCGTGATGGGCGGCATGGTGTACACGGACCGTTTCGCGGTGGTGGGCTACGTCGTCTTGCTCGCGATCGCGGCGATGGCGCTGCTCCTGGGAACGCACTACTTCGCCGGGACGCGAACCGACGGCGAGGGGACGGTCGAGGGCGCGGAGGCGGTCGAGCCCCGCGGCCGGCGGACGGGGGTCGAGCCCAAAGGGGAGTTCACGCCCCTCGTGCTGTTCGCGACGACAGGGATGCTGCTGATCGTGGCCGCCGCGGATCTCATCGTGGTGTTCCTCGCCCTCGAGATCTTCTCCCTGGCGCTGTACGTGCTCACGGGGATCACCGGGATCCGCGGCTCGAACGAGGCTTCGATGAAGTACTTCCTCCTGGGCGCCGCGTCTTCGGCGTTCTTCCTCTATGGCGTGGCGATGGCGTACGGCGCAACGAACTCCACGTCGATCACCGTTCTGGCTCACGCGCTGTCCGGGCAGACGGGCAACCAGGCCCTCGCCCTGCTGTCCTTCGCCCTGCTTGCCGTCGGGTTCGGGTTCAAGGTCTCGGCGGCGCCGTTCCATATGTGGACGCCCGACGTGTACCAGGGAGCGCCCACACCGGTGACGGCGTTCATGTCTGCGGCGACGAAGGTGGCGGCGTTCATGGCGTTCATCCGGGTGCTCGACGTCGCCTTCCAGCCGCTCTCGTGGACCTGGACGCCGGTCATCTGGGTTCTGGCCGCGATCTCCGTCGTGGTGGGATCGGTGCTCGCGATCGCGCAGTCCGACATCAAGCGCATGCTCGCCTACTCGAGCATCGCGCACGCGGGGTTCATCCTCACGGGGCTGACCTCCGCGAACAGCGTGGGCATCCGCGCCGCGATGTTCTATCTCATCGCGTACGCGTCGATGACCCTCGGAGCGTTCGGGGTCGTGATGCTCGTCTCGGCCAAGGGAGAGGAGCAGACGTCGTTGTCGTCCTACGCGGGGCTGTACCGGAGGAGCCCGTCACTCGCCGTCCTGATGACGTTGTTCCTGCTCTCGCTGGCGGGGATCCCTCCCACGGCGGGCTTCATCGCGAAGGTGAGCGTCTTCACGGCGGCGATCCAGGCGGGCAACTGGCCGCTGGTGCTGCTCGGGGTCGTGATGAGCGTCGCGGCCGCCTTCTTCTACCTGCGGGTGATCGTATACATGTATATGCGCGAACCCGCCGGCGAACAGGACGAGGACGCGTCGATCATGCCTCGCGTGGCGCTCGTGATCCCCGCGGTCCTGACCCTGGCGCTGGGGGTCTTCCCCGGGATCGTCGTCGGCGTCATCGACAAGGCTTCGGTGCTGCGATGGTGAGCACCGGGCAGAGGAACTGGGAGGGACGAAGGATATGAGTCGTCGCGTATCCCCGGGCTCGAGCCGCCGGACGCGGTCTTGGAGTCCGACGTGCGCACCGGACTCGACCACGTCGAGCAGGCCTTGGAGAAGTCGGTCAACGTGGAGGCCTCCGGCCTGCTCTCGGAGACCTCCTCCTACCTCATCGCGGCGGGCGGCAAGCGGTTCCGCGCGATGTTGGTGCTGCTCTCGGGCTACTTCGGGGACCCGAGCGATCCCCGGTTGATCCCCGGTTCGGTCTCGATCGAGCTCGTGCACCTCGCCACGCTCTACCACGACGACGTGATCGACGAGGCCGATTCGCGCCGCGGCGCCCCCAGTGCGAACACGCGGTGGAGCAATACCGTGGCCATCCTCACGGGCGACTTCTTGTTCGCGCGGGCCTCGGAGATCTCCACCGACCTGGGCACGGATGTATGCCGGCTGCTGGCCCGGACGATCGCCATCTTGTGCGACGGGCAGATCCGCGAGGTCGACAGCTCGGCGAAGGTCGAGCAGGAGGTCGCGAACTACCTCGAGATCATCCGGCGCAAGACCGCATCGCTCATCGGCACCTCGTGCCGGCTGGGCGGCATGTTCTCCGACGCTCCGGCCGAGCACACCGACATCCTGGAGGAGTTCGGGGGCGCGCTCGGGCATGGCCTACCAGCTCTCTGACGACATCATGGACATCACGGCGACCCAGATCGAGCTCGGCAAGGAACCCGGAGTGGATCTGAGGGAGGGCGTCTACACGCTTCCCGTGCTGCACGCTCTGGCTCACGACGAGCGGCCGCGAGGAGCTGGCGCGGATCCTCAGCCACGGCGCGCCCGACGGCCAGCTGCTCGATCGCGCGCTGCAGATCATCCGGCGAGGGCGGCTCGATCGATCACGCGCGGGCGGCGGTGACGCAGGAGGTCGGCCGCGCGCGACGGCCGCTCGCCGGACGCCTCCCCGAGGGCCCGGCGAGCCACGCCCTGATCCAGCTCGCGCGGTTCCTCGCGGCGCGCTGCGGCGCGGAGCAGCCGGCATGAGCGCCGTAGCTGGCGGCGACGTGGGATCTGCTAGAATCCGCGCGCGAGAGAGGGGTCATGCCTAGACTACTATCGAGTCCTACAGCGTGCGTCCTGGCGGTCTTGGTGGCGGGGGCCCTGCTCGTGGCGGTGGCGTTCACCGCCGCGCGCCTCGTGGCCCCCAGCACCCCACGTACAGCAAGATGACCACCTACGAATGCGGGATCGACCCGGTGGGCGAGGGCTGGTCCCAGAGCCAGGTCCGCTACTACGTCTACGGGTTCCTGTTCGTGATCTTCGACGTGGAGAGCGTGTTCCTGTTCCCGTGGGCCCGCGTGTTCCAGGGCCTCGGGCTACACGGCGGTCGTCGAGATGGGCATCTTCATCGCGATCCTGGCCGTTGGGCCTCCTCTACGCCTGGCGCAAGGGGGTGCTGCGATGGGCGTGATCACCGAGAAGACGCCGTCGCCGAATCCAGCCCGTCAAGTTCATCCTGAACTGGGGCCGTCGCTACTCGCTGTGGGTCATGAACTTCGGCCTCGCGTGCTGCGCCATCGAGTTCATCGCGGCCTCCACCTCGAAGAACGACTTCATCCGCCTGGGGGTCATCCCGTTCGCGCACGGCCCGCGCCAGGCCGACCTGCTGGTCGTCGCCGGCACGCTCACGGACAAGATGGCGCCCGCCCTCAAGCGCGTCTACGACCAGATGCCCGAGCCGAAGTACGTGATCTCGTTCGGCTCGTGCTCCAACTGCGGCGGTCCGTACTGGGACTCCTACTCGGTCACGAAGGGCGTGGACCAGATCGTGCCGATCGACGTCTACGTGCCGGGCTGCCCACCGCGCCCCGAGGCGCTCCTGCACGGCATCATCAAGCTGCAGGAGAAGATCAAGGACGAGGACATCCAGGAGAAGTTCAGTGGCAAGCTCACCCAGCCCGCTCTCCTCCTGAGGAGGTCGGCTCCCGGCTGCGCGCGCAGTTCGGTCAGGACGTCATCGAGACTCGCCGATCAGTACGGGCACGCCGTCGCCACCGTCACCGCCGGACCGCTACCGCGACGTCGTGCGGTTCCTCCGCGACGAGCCCGAGTTCGCCTGCGACTACTGCGACTTCACGGCGGGGTGGACTGGGGCCCCGGAGGGCGGCTTCGAGGTGGTCACGCACCTGTTCTCCACCACGCACCACCACAACGTTCGGCTGAAGGTGCGCCTGCCGCACGAGGATCCGCGCTGTCCCACCGTCTCGGACCTGTTCCCACGTGCGAACTGGCACGAGCGCGAGACGCACGAGATGTTCGGCATCCGCGTTCGAAGGCCATCCCAAGCCGGTGAAGCTGCTGCTCCCCGAGCCCTTCGAGGGCCATCCGCTCCGCAAGGACTTCCCCCTCATGACGCGCGAGGCCAAGCCGTGGCCGGGCGCCGTCGAGGGCGAGGAGGACGAAGACGAGTGATCGCCACCCCGACGGACCTCCATCTTCGACGGCTGGTCTCACAACTTCTGGATCGTCCTGATCCTGAAGACCGTCGTGGTCCTGATGTTCTTCCTGGTCGTGCCGCTCGTGGTGGGCTACATCGAGCACAAGGTGCTGGCGCACATGCAGTCGCGCGTGGGGCCGATGGAGGCCGGCTCGTTCCACGGGTGGGCGCAGCTCGTCGCCGACGGCGTGAAGTTCATCCAGAAAGAGGACATCGTCCCCGAGGCGGCCGACCGCAACGTGTTCTCCCTGGCGCCGGCAGTCGCGATGATCCCCTACATCGCGATCCTGGTGGTGCTGCCGTTCAGCCCCACGTGTTCGCGCTGAACCTCGACATCGGCATCTTCTTCGTGATGGCGATGGCCTCGGTCTCGGTGATCGGCGTGCTGATGGCGGGATGGTCCTCCGCGAACAAGTTCTCGCTGATCGGCGCGCTGCGCGCGGCCGCGCAGCTGATCGCCTACGAGCTGCCGCTGGTGCTGGCGGCCGCCGCCGTCGTGATGCAGGCGGGCACGCTGTCGCTGGTGGGTATCGTGGAGTCGCAGCGGGGCTGTGGAACATCCTGCGCCTGGCAGCTGGTGGGCTTCCTGATCTTCATGATGGCCTCGCTGGCGGAGCTCACGCGGCCGCCGTTCGACATGCCCATCGCCGACTCGGAGATCATCTTCGGCGCCTACACCGAGTACACGGGGCTGAAGTTCGCCTTCTTCCTGCTGGCCGAGTACGGGGGGATCGTGGCCCTGTCGGGGGTCGCGGCCACGCTGTACCTGGGCGGCTACCTGGGCGTCGCGGGGATCCCGATCCCGGGTCCGATCTGGATGATGGGCAAGATCATCGCGCTATCGTTCGTGGTCATCTGGCTGCGGGCCACCTACCCGCGCCTGCGTGAGGATCAGCTACAGCGGTTCTCGTGGTTGCTGCTGATCCCGCTCGCGCTCGTGATGATCATGGTGACCGCCGTCGTGAAGGTCGCGACGCGGTAGGCACCGACGCAAGGGAAGGCACATGGTGACGGAGGAGCTGGATCAGCCGGAGTCGGGGATCGGCGTGGGCCTCGTGAAGGGCCTGGCGGTCACCCTCAAGGCGATGCTGCGTCCGGCCATGACGCAGGCCTACCCGCACGTGAAGCCGGACCTGCCGCCTCGCTCGCGGGGCGTCATCGCGCTGATGCAGGAGAACTGCACGGTCTGCTACAAGTGCTCGCGCGAGTGCCCCGACTGGTGCATCTACATCGACGCTCACAAGGAGTCGCACGACCCCGCCGGCGGGGGTCGCGCCCGTTCGGCGAAGATCCTGGACCGGTTCGCGATCGACTACGCGTTGTGCATGTACTGCGGCATCTGTGTGGAGGTATGCCCGTTCGACGCGCTCTTTTGGAGCCCGGAGTTCGAATACGCGGAGTACGGGCTCGCGGAGCTGACGCACGAGAAGGAACGCCTGGAGGAGTGGACGTACACGGTGCTTCCCCCGCCCGCTTTGGAGGATGGCGCGCAGGCGCCGTTGGAAGAGCCGAGCAGCCAGGAGGCCTCGTGACCTCGCAGGAGTATGCGTTCCTGGTGCTCGCCGTGGTTGGCAGCGTGAGCGCCATCGCGGTGGTGACCGCACGCAACGTCGTGCACGCCGCGCTCTACCTGGTCGTCACCTTGCTGAGCGTGGGGGGCGTCTACCTGATCCTGGGCGCCGAGTTCGTGGCTTGGGTGCAGATCCTGATCTACGTCGGCGCGATCGTGATCCTGTTCCTGTTCGGGCTCATGCTCACGAAGGCGCCGATCGGACGCGACTCGCTCGACAACCATCAGCGGTGGATCGCCGCCGTGGTGGGTGTGTTGATCTTCGCGGGCCTCGTGTTCCTGATCCAGCAGGCCTGGCCGCTCCAGCACGCGTCGAACGCGCTCGGGGGGTTCTCCGGCAACACCGGCACCATCGGCGTCGCCCTGTTCCGAGACTACGTCCTGCCGTTCGAGGCCATCTCGTTCCTGCTGCTGGCGGCCCTGATCGGCGCGATCGTGCTGGCGCGCAAGGACGACGCGTGATCCGGCTCCCGCTGATCCTGTTCTTCTCGGCCCTGCTGTTCTCGGCCGGCGTCTACGGCGTGCTCGCGCGACGCAACGCGGTCATGGTCCTGATGGCGATCGAGCTGATGTTGAACGCCGTGAACGTGAACCTCGTGGGCTTCTCCGCCACGCTGAAGAACGTCACGGGGCAGGTGTTCGCGCTGTTCGTGATCGCGGTGGCCGCGGCGGAGGTCGGGATCGGGCTCGCCATCGTGATCCTGCTCTTCCGCAACCGCGAGTCGATCAACGTCGACGAGGTGAACCTCCTCAAGTGGTGAGCACCTTCGTCCGCTACGTGTGGCTGATCCCGCTGCTGCCCTTCATCGCGGCCTGGGTGACGCTGTTCTTCGGGAAGCGGACTCCGGGCAAGGGGTCGGTCTACGGCATCGCGGCCGTGGGTGTGGCGTTCGTCATGGCCATCGGCGTGCTCTGGAACTTCGTGCAGGGTCACGGGTCATACAGCGCGTCCATCCCCTGGTTCCAGGTGGGGCCGCTGCACCTGGAGCTCGGCGTCTTCGTGGATGGACTTACCGCCGCGATGCTCGTGGTCGTCACGTCGATCTCCCTGATGGTGCAGATCTACTCGATCGGCTACATGCAAGGGGACCGGCGCTACACCTGGTTCTACGTGGCGCTCTCCCTGTTCACCGCGGCGATGCTCACCGTGGTCATCTCCAACAACCTGATCCAGCTGCTGATCGGCTGGGAGATCATGGGGGTCTGCTCCTATCTGCTGATCGGTCACTGGTGGGAGGAGAAGGAGAACTCCGACGCCGCGATCAAGGCGTTCATCACCACGCGCATCGGCGACGTGCCCTTCATGTTCGGGATCTTCGCCCTCATCGCGGCGACGGGCTTCACGACCACCAACATCCAGGCGATCGGCGTGGCGATCGGCCGACCCGGGATCTCCCAGCTGTATGTCTCGGTAGCGGCGATCCTGCTGTTCGGCGGCACGGTGGGCAAGTCGGCACAGTTCCCGCTGCATGTCTGGTTGCCCGATGCCATGGCCGGCCCCACGCCGGTCTCCGCACTCATCCACGCCGCCACGATGGTGGCGGCCGGCGTCTACCTGGTGGGCCGCCTGTTCGAGGTCTTCGTCCAGGCGTCGCCGTGGGTGCTGACGACGGTGAGCATCATCGCCGCCATCACCGCGCTCGGCGCCGCCTTGTTGGCCATCGTGCAGAACGACATCAAGCGCGTGCTGGCGTATTCGACGCTCTCGCAGCTCTCATACATGATCGCGGCGCTCTCGATGGGCCCGGCGGGCGTCACCGCAGGGTTCTTCCACCTCTTCACCCACGCGTTCTTCAAGGCCCTGCTGTTCCTGTGCGCGGGCTCGATCATCCATGGGGTCCACTCGAACAACATGAGCGACATGGGCGGACTCAGGAACAGGATGCCCGTCACCTTCTGGACCATGCTGATCGGCGCGCTCGCGCTGGCCGGCATCTTCCCGCTGGCGGGGTTCTGGTCGAAGGACGGGTTGCTGGTCGCGGCTTACGACACGCACCACATGTGGCTCTTCGTCGTGTTCGCCCTCACGGCGCTCATCACCGCCTTCTATACGACCAGGATGATCCTGCTCACCTTCTACGGGGACTACCGCGGGGCCGAGCATCCGCACGAGTCGCCGCCGTCGATGACGGGTCCGCTCGTGGCGCTGGCGCTCGCGACCTTCTTCGTCGGGTTCCTCGGTTCGCCGATCTTCAAGTTCGCGTTCGGGAAGTGGGTGTACTTCGGACACGTCGAGGCGGAGCATTTCGTGGCCTGGATCGCGGTGCTCGGCACCGTTGCGGCGCTCGGCGGCATCGCGGGCGGCTACGCGCTCTACCGTCGGTACCAGGTGCGTGACCCGCTCGAGTCCAACCTGGGGCCGGTTTGGACCGTCCTGCAGAACCGCTACTACATCGACGCCTTCTACATGCGGGCGATCGTGCTGCCCGTGCGCGACAACCTGTCGGCGGGCGTCTACTGGTTCAACCAGAACGTCCTGGACGCTGTCGTGAACGGCGCGGCGGGGCTCGCCCGCGGCGTGTCGAGGTCCGTGAGCTGGTTCGACCGCACCGTCATCGACGGCGTCATCAACGGGATCGGCGACGCGATCGGCGAGGCCGGAGGCCTGTTGAAGTTCATCCAATCGGGGAACGTGCAGTGGTACGCGGCCGGCCTGTTCATGGGCGTCGTCGCGATGGCCATCGTCTTCATCAAGATCGCGTGAGAGGGAGCGACACATGACCTGGCAGAACTCGGCCATCACGATCACCACGTTCATGCCGATCCTGGGCCTCGTCGTCATCGCGATGATGCCGAAGGACAAGGACCGCACGGTCCGCTGGCTCGGGGTGCTGTTCACCGGGATCGCCCTGGCGCTTTCCATCGCCATCGCGATCGGCTTCGACTACGGCAGGCCGGGGCTCCAGTACCAGCTGAACGTTCCCTGGATCACCTCGATCGGCGTCAACTACCACGTCGGGATCGACGGCATCTCGCTGCCTCTGTATCTCCTCACCTTCCTGTTGTCGTTCCTGTGCGCGATCTACACGCTCCGCTACGTGCCCGATCCCGGACGCACGAAGGCGTTCCTGGCGATGACCCTGCTGCTGGAGACCGGGATGGCCGGAACGTTCATCGCGTTCGACCTGATCCTGTTCTTCGTGTTCTGGGAGATGGTGCTGGTCCCCATGTACTTCCTCATCGGGATCTGGGGTTCGGCGAACAAGGAGTACGCATCGATCAAGTTCTTCCTGTACACGCTGTTCGGGTCGGTGTTCATGCTCCTGGGGTTCCTCGCCATGTACTTCAAGTCCCCGGCTCCTCACACCTTCGACATGGTGGCGTTGCAGGCGTTCGGTGCGGCCGGTGGGTTCAGCCACACGTTCCAGCTCGTCGTGTTCGGGGCGGTCGCACTGGGGTTCGCCGTGAAGGTGCCGATGTGGCCCTTCCACACGTGGCTGCCGGACGCGCACACCGAGGCGCCCACGATCGGTTCGGTCTTGTTGGCCGGGGTCATGCTGAAGATGGGGGCCTACGGGTTCATCCGCATCGCCCTGCCGATGCTCCCGCAGGGCGCCCGTGCCTACGCGCCTTGGATCGGCCTGTTGGCCGCCATCGCCATCGTGTACGCGGCTCTCGCGTGCCTCGCGCAGAAGGATCTGAAGCGGCTCATCGCGTTCTCCTCGGTGGGCCACATGGGATTCGTGATGCTCGGCATCGCCACCCTCACGACGATCGGGATCCAGGCGGCGATCTTCGGGATGGTGGCCCACGGGCTCATCACCGGGATGCTGTTCTTCTGCGTCGGATCGATCTACGACCGCTACCACACGCGCCAGATCGCCGACTTCGGCGGCGGGCTCATGCAGGGCCTGCCCAGGATGGGCGGGGTCTTCGCGTTCGTCGCGATCGCCTCGCTCGGCCTTCCGGGCCTCGCAGGTTTCTGGGGCGAGGTGATGGCGCTGCTGTCGTCGTTCAACCCCGCGGCCGGGATGTCGACGGCGCTGTTCCGCACCTTCATGATCGCGGGCGGCGTGGGCACCGTGCTCACCGCGGGCTACTTCTTGTGGATGCTCCAGCGCGTGAACATGGGGGTCATGCCCGACCGATGGCGCGAGAAGGGGCTGCGCGACATCCTGGCCGTCGAGTGGGTGTCCTGGATCCCGCTCCTGGTCGGCATCCTGGCGCTGGGGCTGTTCCCGAAACTGATCTTCAGCGTGACCCAGCAAGGGGTCAACGCGCTCGGGTTCCTCTTCCGGGGGTGATGCGCACCTGATGAGCGCCATCGACTACCACGCCGTCCTCCCGGAGCTGATCCTGGAGGGACCGTCCTGCTCGTGCTGGTGGTCGACGTGTTCCTGTCACCGCGCCACAAGTGGCTGGGGATGCCGGTGGCCCTGCTCGGCGTGCTGGCGTCGCTCGTCGCGGCGCTCACGCTGATCGGCGACCTTCCGCGCGCGGTCTTCGGCGGGATGTTCGTGGAGGACAACTTCGCGCTGCTGTTCCAGATCTTCTTCCTCACGGTGGCCGTGGTGATCCTGGCGATCTCCCTGCGCTACTTCCGAGAGGGTGGCTTCTATCAGGGCGAGTACTACTTCCTGCTGCTGACGTCGTTCCTGGGCTGCCTGCTGATGCCGGCCTCCCGCGACCTGCTGATGCTGTTCATCTCGCTGGAGCTGGTGTCGGCGCCCGGGTTCTTGATGTCGGCCTTCCGCAAGAACGACCTCCGGTCGAACGAGGCGGGCCTCAAGTTCTTCCTCATCGGCGTGCTGTCCACGGCGGTGATGCTCTACGGGATGAGCCTTATCTACGGGCTCACCGGCACGACGCGCCTGGAAGGGATCGCGACGAAGCTCGCGCACATCTCCGGCGGGCCGGAGACCGTGGCGTTCGCCGGGATCCTGTTCGTGGTGGTGGGCTTCGCGTTCAAGGTGAGCGCGTTCCCCTTCCAGTTCTGGGCTCCCGACACCTACGAGGGCTCTCCGGTCCCGGTGGCGGCCTTCTTGGCAGTGGCGTCGGCGGCGGCAGGCTTCGCCGGGCTCCTGCAGCTGATGTTCGTGGCCTTCATCCACCAGTATCACTTCTGGGTGCCGATCTTCGCGTTCCTGTCCGTGGCGACGATGTTCATCGGGAACCTCATCGCGCTGAGGCAGACGCAGGTGGTGCGGCTGCTCGCCTATTCGGGCATCGCACAGAGCGGCTACATCCTGCTCACCTTCGCGCTGGTGACGAACAACCCGTCGTCGAACCATTCGGCGTTCTCGGCCGCGGTCGCCTACATCTTGATCTACGGCATCATGAACGTCGGCGCCTACGCGGTGGCGGTGGGGGTCAGTCGCTCGTCGCCGCGGCTTCTCATCACGGACTTCGCGGGCCTGGCTCGGCGCTCGGCGCTGCTCGCCGTCGGCATGACCGTGTTCATGATCTCGCTCGCAGGGATCCCGCCGACCGGAGGCTTCTGGGCCAAGATCCTGATCTTCCGCGCCGCGATCGACCGCGGCGGCAGTCTGGGCGTCTTCCTCGCCGTCACGATGCTCGTGAACACCGTGATCAGCATCTTCTACTACTTCGCCGTGCCCCGGCAGATGCTCTTCAAGCCCGCCGCCGACCAATCCCCTCTGGGAGCCTCTCGCCTCGTCTCCGCCGTCGTCGGACTCGCCGCGCTCGCCCTGCTCGCCCTCTTCATCCTGCCCAACCCCTTCGCGCGCATGGCCGACCTCTCCACCCTCCTGCCACATTGACCCCAGGTCCCGAGACCAGAGGTCCGGGACAAGGTCTCAGCCCGCTCGATCCAGGAGCACCTGCTAGGAACGACGGGGCTGTGAAGATGCTGTGAGTCGAACCGGGGGGAGGGACGTATCGAACCGGTTGTGGCACGCTGTGATCGAAGGAGTGATGTGACGTGACACCCGGGATCAACCGCATGAAGACCTGGATCCTGATCGCCGCGATGGGCGGGCTGTTCGTCCTGGTCGGGGCCTGGATCGGCGGCAGCAGCGGCGCCCTGATCGCGCTGGCGATCGGCCTGGTATTCAACTTCTCGATGTACTGGTTCTCGGACAAGATCGCGATCGCCACCACGCACTCGAAGCCGGTGACGGAGCAGGAGTATCCGGCGCTCTATGCGATCGTGCGCGAGCTGGCGACCCAGCACGACATGCCCATGCCGAAGATCTACGTCGCGGACATGGCGCAGCCCAACGCATTCGCCACCGGTCGCAACCCCGCGCACGCCTCGGTGGCCGTGACGAAGGGCATCCTGCAGATCCTCGACGACCGGGAGCTCCGCGGGGTCCTGGCCCACGAGCTCTCCCACGTGGTGAACCGCGACATCTTGATCTCCTCGATCGCCGCCGG
This sequence comes from uncultured Actinomycetes bacterium, assembly GCA_963850315.1. GTDB lineage: Bacteria > Actinomycetota > UBA4738 > UBA4738 > HRBIN12 > JAOUEA01. The sequence goes on along the minus strand of CAWKKN010000006.1, from coordinate 48,851 downwards.
CATCGGGATGAGCATCACGTTCCTCGCCCGCTTCGGGCTGTTCTTCGGCAACGACCGCGAGGGGGGAGGCATGGGCGTCCTGGTGGCCTGGATCCTCGCGCCGATCGCGGCAGCGATCATCCAGATGGCAGTTTCGCGCAGCCGCGAGTACCAGGCCGACGAGTCGGGCGCCTACCTCTCGAAGGACCCCCAGGCCCTCGCGAGCGCGCTCCGAAAGCTCGACCAGACCACGCGACAGGTGGCCCCGCCGAAGTCGGTGTCACCGGCCGAGGCGCACATGTTCATCATGAATCCGATGGCCGGCCTCCGCGGCAATGGCGGGTTCGGCAACCTCTTCTCCACCCACCCGCCGACGGCCCAACGGATCGCTCGCCTCGAGGCGATCAACGCGCGGATCAGCGGGGCTCCGCCTGCCCGGCCGGACGAGCAGCAGTTCCGCGAGCTCTGACGGGTCAGGCCGGCACGAGCGGTCACAAGGCGGCGAACGCGCTCCACGATGACGCCGCGGTTCCGTCATTCGTGGGACAGCAGATTCTTGACGAAATGAAGGTCGGCGTGGCCGCGCGGGGAGTCCTCGGTCCTGGCGTACTCGACGTAGCCGTGCCGCCGATAGAAGTCGGGAGCCTGGAAGGTGTGCGAGGAAACGATCATCTGCGTACAGCCACGAGCCCTCGCCTCAGCCTCGGCTGCCGCAAGCAGTCGACTCCCCAGGCCCGCACCCCGCAGGTCAACGCTCACCCAGAGGTAGTCGATGTAGCCGCATCCCCCCCATGTCCAGCCCGCCAGACCCGCTTCGAGGCTTCCGTCACCCCCTCGCTGGGCAGCGCTCAGGACCCGTCCGGGGTCGAACCCAGTCGCATCGATGTTGAACTCGTTGATGAGCTCCGAGAGCGTGTCGGCCAGTCCGTCGTCGACGTCACTCACCGTGATGGGGTCGTCCGTCACGACTGCATGATGAAGGGTCATCGAGGACCTCGCACGACCCGAGGTTCTCGAAGGGATGGGACGATCGGCGTCCGCAGGGTTCATCGTCTCGACGGCCGATCCCGTCGCAGCTCGAGATAGAGACCGAACTCCAGGACGATCAAGCCGCCCGTAAACAGACCGAGGAGCTCCTGTGCGGACTCTCCTTTCGACCACCGCCAGACGGCTGTGGCCCCGCTCAGGAGGGTGAACACGATGCCGACAACGAGCACGCTCCTAGGGTTCACACGACGGGATCCCACGTCAGCACCTCCTCTCGGCCATCGTGCGACCGGCTCTGGCGCGTGACAAGACCTCTTGAGCGCTGAAGCTCAGCCGAACACGTCCGACGTGGGAGGATCCTTGACGGGTTGTCCCTCTTACGGAAAGGAGACCGGCATGGCCGCGCCGACCAGCGTCGAGGACTACCTGGCCGGCCTTCCAGAGGTGCCGCGCGCCGCTCTGGAGAGGCTTCGCGAGACGATCCAGGCAGCCGCCCCCGAAGCGACCGAGACGATCAGCTACCAGATGCCGGCCTTCAAGCTGCGTGGTCGGTTCCTCGTGTCCTATGCGGCGTTCAAGCACCACTGCAGCCTCTTCCCCGCGAGCGGGAAGGTCCTCGAGGCACACGGGGAAGAGCTGAAGCCCTACTTCTCCGGGAAAGGGACGATCCGTTTCGACGCAGACGAACCCATCCCCGCCGCACTCGTGAAGAAGATCGTGATGACGCGGATCGAGGAAACGCAGCACTCCACGCTTCCTTAAGAGGCTATGGCGAGCCGCCACACCCACCTGGTGCTCGCGCATCTGACCGTACTGCTCGGCGTGAAGGGTCGCCCGGTTGAGCCGCCCTGCCTGCCTCACCTCATGGCATCGAGTACGGCGCGGACGTGTTGGAGCGTCGTACGAGGATTCACGAAGCACAACCGCGCCACCTTCTCGCCGTTCCACGACGTCGGCTGGACGAACGCGATCTGCAGATCCAGCAGCCGGCGCCACCATCGATCGTAGTCCTCAGCCTTCCAGCCGGTGCGGCGGAACAGCACGACCGAGAGCTCGGGTTCCATGATGAGCTCGAGCCCGGGGGTCTCCCCGATGAGTTGAGCCGTGTCTCGCGTCAGCGTCAGGACCTGCTCGACGCTGTCGCGGTAGGCGTCGGTACCGTAGGTGGCGAGGGAGAACCAGAACGGGAGGCCGCGCGCGCGCCGGGACAGGTGGAAGGCGAAGTCGGCCGGATTCCATTCCTCCCTCTCGTTCACGGTGTCGAGGTAGGACGCGTTCTGGCGGTGGGCCGCGCGCGCGAGCGTGGGATCCCGGTAGAGCAGGGCGCAGGCGTCGTACGGCGCGAACAGCCATTTGTGGGGGTCCACGATGAACGAGTCGGCGCGCTCCACGCCGAGGTAATGTTCGCGCACCGAGGGAGCCACCAAGCCGGCGCCCCCGTAGGCCCCGTCCACATGGAACCACAGTGCGCGGTCCGCGCAGACATCGGCGACCCCCGCCAGATCGTCGATCGTGCCGGCGTTGGTGGCGCCCGCGCTGGCAACGACCGCGAACACGTCCTCGCCCGCGTCGGCTTCCAGGGCACCTGCCAGCCCGTCGCCGGTGAGTCGTCCTCGTTCGTCGTGGGACACCGGCAACACGTCGACATCCATCACCCGCGCCGCCGCCACGACGCTCGAATGCACGGCGTCGCAGGCGGCGATCCGCCAGCGCGCGGGACGATTGTGGCCTCGGGCGATGAAAGCCGTGTGCCGGGCAGTCACGAGGGCCGAAAGGTTCCCCGCCGATCCGCCCGACACGAACACGCCGCCCGCGTGCGGTGGGAAGCCGGCGAGGTCGGCGATCCATCGCAAAGCCTGGTTCTCCGCCCAGATGGCGCCCGCGCCGTCGATCCATCCGGCCGCGATCGTCGACGAGGCCCCCACGACGAGGTCGAACAGGACCGATGCCTTCGTCGGCGCTCCGGGGACGAACGACAGCGCGGCAGGGTGGTCGGTGGAGATCGTGGCGGGCGCCAGGACCTCGGCCCACAGGCGCAGCGCCTCGTGTCCGCCGAGTCCTTCCGGCGTGATCGTCGCACCCGCCAACCGGTCGAGCTCATCGGCCGGGACCGTTCGGTCCAGGGGTTGTGGTTCGGCGATCCGCTCGCGCGCGTACGCCTCGATGGCGCGCGCGAGCGCGTCGGTCTCCTCCGTGTACCGATGCATCGGGCTCATGGAACCCGCTACGGCTATCTCGTGAGCTCCTGGCAGAACTCCCCGAACGCGTCGACATAGACCTGGACGTCCTCCTCCGTGTGTTGCACGGAGACCGTCCACTGCTCTTCGTCGCCCGGCGTCATGAAGATGCCCCGGTTCACCATCCACGGGTAGGAGCCCCAGTAGATCTCGGGGATCGTCTCCAGGAAGTCCCGGTAGTTCGTGAGCGGCTCGGCGCGATAGGACACGCAGCCCTTCGCGCCGAGGTCCACCGTGTGGGCCGGGATGCCCGCCTCCTCGATCGCACGGTCGCAGCCCTCGGCGAGCAGCGTGCCGAGCTTCCCGAGGTGGTCGTAGGCGTCGCGCGTGAGCACCTGGGTGAGCGCCACGAGGCCGACAGAGGCCGACAGCGGGTTGCCGTTGAAGGTGCCCTGCTGCGCGGCACCCTTCGTGACGAAGTCCATGATGCCCGCGTCGCCGCCGAAGGCGCCGATCGTGGAGCCACCACCGATCGCCTTCGCCCACGCGGCTAGGTGCGGCTGCACGCCGAAGCGCTCGGCGGCGCCACCGTAGGCGATCGTGCCGCCGCACTTCACCTCGTCGAAGATGAGGATCGCGCCGTGACGTTCACAGGCGTCCTTCAACGCCTGGAGGTACCCGTCCTTCGGGACGACGATCCCGATGTTCATCATCACGGGCTCCAGGATCACCGCGGCGATCTCACCCGGGTTGTCGACGAAGGCCTGCTCCACGGCCGAGGCGTCGTTGAACGGCACGATGATCGTCGTGTCCCAAAGGGCCTTCGGCACCCCCTTCGAGGTGGGCCGTGTGGTGTACCAGGGCTTCCCCGTTTCGTTGACGTTGTGACGCAGATCCAGGACGTCGGCCTCCGGGACAACGGAGAACAAGACCGAGTCGTGGTGGCCGTGGTAGGAGCCCTCCATCTTCACGAGCTTGTCCCGGCCGGTGGCGGCGCGCGCGACGCGGATGGCGTCCATCGTGGCCTCGGTGCCGGAGTTCACGAAACGCATCTGCTCGCACCGGAAGCGCTCGCAGATCGCCTCCGCGAGGGCGACGGTCTTCTCGGTGGTGACGGCGAAGTGGATCGCGTCCTCGGCCGCAGCCTTGATCGCTTCGACGATCTTGGGATGCGCGTGGCCGACGACGTTGACGCCGAAGCCACCGTGGAAGTCGCGATAGATATTGCCGTCGACGTCGGTGACGGTTGAGCCCTTGCCGTGGGCGAGGTAGACGGGGTAGGGGTCTCCCGCCTGGAAGTTGGATACCACGCCGCTGGGCAGGCTCTTGATCGCTCGTTGGAATAGGCGCTCGGACGCCTGCGTCTTGACGAGCCATTGCTTGCTTTCCTTCTCGGCGATCTCCGCCGCGCGCGCCTTCAACCGGTCGAGGTCCACGCGTATCACCCCCTGAGTTGCAGAAGCCTACCCTTCGCGTCCAGTGCTGGGCAACGAGGTCGATCAGGGCCGGTAGTTCGTGAACTGCAGGGCGATCCCGAAGTCGTGTTCCTTCACGGCACGGATCGCGGCCTGCAGGTCGTCCTTGTTCTTGCCAAGGACGCGCACCTGGGCACCCTGGATCTGGGTCTGCACCTTCGGCACGGCCTGCCGTACGAACTTGGACAGCTCCTTGGTCTTCTCATCGCTGATGCCCGTGAGGATCGAGATCGTCTGTCGGGCCGTGCCCTTCGCGGCATCCTGGACGGTGCCGGGCTGGAGCGCCTTCAGGGGGACGCCGCGTTTCACCACGCGTTCCTGCAGGACCTGCCAAGCGGCCTTGAGGCGGTCCTCGGTGCTAGAGTGAAGCTCGATCTTGTCCTCAGCAAGCGTGACGGTGGTCTCGGTGCCCTTGAAATCGAAGCGCTGCGAGATCTCGCGGGAGGCCTGGTCCACGGCGTTGCGCACTTCCTGCAGGTCCACCTCGGAGACGATGTCGAAGCTGAACTGATCCTTGGCCATAGCGGCAGGATAGCCCAGGGCGGCGTTCGCTATCCTTGGTGCGTACGACGGGAGGATGCCCGAGCGGCCAAAGGGAGCGGTCTGTAAAATCGCCGGCGTAGCCTACGGAGGTTCGAATCCTCCTCCTCCCACTCATTGATGTCTCGCGACATCGACGACACCTGTCTCACGACATCCTTGCACGTCATCGCTTCCCGAGTCCCTGGTAGCTCCGCGCGGGATCGATCGTGAGCGCGCGCAGGAGCGCACCGTCTTCGGTCACGATCCGCACGTCGAGCCCGGCCACGAGCAGGAGCACTCGCACCCCGGCGTAGCGCCTGCCCACCTTGATGTGCAACAGCTTCGAGTCGTATCGAAGGGTGACCGCCCCACCGCCGTCGATCCGGTCCCTCCGCACCCGGTAGGTCCCCTCGATCACCGGTCCCCGCGGGCAGTCCTTCGGCCTGGCTGCGTATGCCGCCGCCGGTGGGCGCCGTCCGATGCCCCGGTGGGGACGCACGTCGTTGTAGTAGGTGCGGAAGCGGTCGAGCAGCCCCTGGAGCTCGGAGATCGTCGCGGGTGCGTCCTGCTTGGCGAGCCACTTCTTCAACGTCTGGTGGAACCGCTCCACCTTGCCGCAGGTCTGGGGGTGGTAGGGACGGGAGTTGATGTCGCGGATCCCCAACCGGTCGCACTCGAGCTCGATCGCGCAGCGCCCACCCCGGGGAGCAGCCGTGAACACCGCCCCGTTGTCGGTGAGCAGCTCCGCCGGGAAGCCGTGGGCCGCAGCGGCCAGATGGAAGCACGCCACCACGTCGGCAGCCTTGAACACCACCCGGGCATCCGATCCGACGAGGAACCGCGAATGGTCATCGATCGCGTTCAAGATCTCGACGTCGGTGCCGTTGGCCAGGGCCCAGTGCGTCGTGTCTTCTTGCCAACGCTCGTTGGGCATCTCGGCGCAGAACCGGATCGAGGCACTCTTCGGACGCTTCTGGGGCTGGGGGGTGATGAAGCCACGACGCGAAAGGATCCGCCAGATCGTCGCAACCGACGGTGGTGTGATCCCGCGATGTTCCAGGTGGTAGGCGATGGTGTGGGCGCCTGCATCGAGCCCCTGGTCGTCCAGCTCCTTCCGCAGCGCGACGATCCGGTCTTCGAGCGCCTCGGGTGTGCTCCTCGGGTTCGACCTCGGCCGCCGGCTGCGGGGAACCAGACCCTCGTCCCGTTCGGCCTCGTATCGTCGCACCAACTCGTGGACCCACTGCCGCGACAACCCGTAGTCCCGGGCCACCTCCGCCTTGGACCGGCCCTCCACCAGCACAGCGGTGACCACCACCCGAGCCAACGACTCCGACATCGCTCCACCCCCTCACCAGGGGTGTCAACGATGTCACGAGACATCTGTCAACTATGTCGTGAAACCAAACACTCCTCCTCCCACTCAGGGGTGTTCTCATAACTGGAGCCCCTGACATCTCAGAACTCCGCTGAAGAAGCACTGGATCAGCGTCCAGCGCGATCGCGGGTCCTTTGGAGGCACGAACAGCACCGAGCCGGGCGCCGGCGTCGTCCATTCGGTCGGTGTCAGCCGCTTGAAAGCACGAAGGACGTCGTCGAAACATGCCGATGACGTCCTTGATCAAGAACGAGTGGTGTGGACCGGTGCGGATCAGGTCGTCGGAGGTGCGCGCCCGGATTCCGTCAGGTCGGATACCGACTGATCAGGTGATCCGAGGATCTGAGTCCACGTTCCCTTGCGGCGTTTCTTCCTGTTCACCTGGCTCTTCGCGAAGGTGACCGCCTTGGCGGCCTTCTTCGCGAGGAACGAGCGGATGGCCTCGAGGTTGTACCCGACCACGGTGAACGCGAGCAGGAGCTTCGTCTTGGTGAGACCGAACACGCGGAAGAACTTGTGCTGGATGTTGACGAAACCGCCCTTCAGCATTCCGTTCACGCCCTCGACGACCTGACGGCGGTTGTACGAGTTGCGCCACGCGGTCGTCCCCGGGAAGAAGTTCTGCCGATGGGGGAGCTCCTCCGCCGAAGCGGTGACGATGCCGTTACAGCATGTCGCGCCGGGTGGAAGGTCCACGAGCGGGGTGGTGCGTGACCTCCGCATGGATGCTGGGATCTGGCGTGAGCGCAAGCGGCCGGCGCAGAACGGGCACCTCCACCTGGTCGCCCCTTCGTCGTCAGGGCCGGCGTGGCGCTCGAGGCGGTACCGGGCCAGGCGGTTGAACGGCTCCTCGTACTTCGCGCTCTCCTCGGCGGTGGCCTTCATCGACGGCATCGGCAACAGACCCTGGAGCTCCTCGGGGACATGGGCGTTCACGAGTTGCCCCTCGATCAAGAGTGCATCGTCACGGAACGGCTTGCGGCCCCGCTGGTGGTCCTTCGGGCGGAAGGTCTGCCCGATCCCCGCGCGGTGCAGAGGGTGTGAGGTGTTCTCCGGGAGGAGCTGCGAGTACCCGCGGTCCCAGATGAGGTCGTCGACATCGAAGCCAGTCTCCTTCGCCGCGATGAGCTTGGGCACCACCGCGGCGTCGCGCTTCGAGCCCGCGGGCACCAGCGAGATCATGGTGATCACCGGCGGGACGTCGGGGCCCAGCTTGAGCTTGCGGATCCCGTCGGACCACGCTGTGTCACGGGCGAGCACGGCCGTGTGCAGCTCGTAACCGATGTAGCTGCCGCTGCTGCGGCTGCTCGTCGCTGAGCGGTGTCCCCAGCGAGCGTCGCGATCCCTGGTGAAGATCGGCTCTCCTTGCTCGTCGTATCCGTACGCGGGGATTGGCTTCTTCTCCCCCTTCTTCCTACTGGGAGCAAGGACCGCTGGGATCTGGTGATCGTGATCCCCATCGAACTCAAGATCCACGTCATCGACCCACGCGGGCCTCTTCGCCCACGTGTCGATGTCGGTCCCGTCCACAGCGATGCTGCTACTCCAGGCTGGAAGGTCTTGGAGGCTCGCGGCCACGAGCCTGTCCGGAACCCAGTCGTCATCGATGCGAACAGGTTGTCCATCGATCACCGCATCCCAGCCCTGTTCGGTCGCCTTGGCGAGCAGGTTGAAGAGTTGGTCGACGCGGTCGTACGCCTGGGCCGGGTTCCAGTTCCTGATCCCGAGGGTGGTGCGCTGGCGATCGGTGAGGGAGTTCAACACGCGGGCGAACCCAGCGAGGATCCCCTGGTGGTGGCGAACGAGGCCGTTGATCTGCATCGCTACGAGCAGGCCCTCAACGCTCAGCGAGCGCGGGCGACCATCGGCATGATCGAGGCGGTCTTGCAGCACGGGCAGGACGCCGGACCTCGCGATGATGCGCCTCGCAGTGGTGAACTCGGCCGGCGTCGGTGGGCGACTCCCAGAGGTGTCGATCGGCGCCCTCGAGCGGCGGGTCGTGTCGCTCACTCCGACCCCCGCAGCATGTCCAGGGCCTTCGCCGCGTCCATCTCCGGCACGTACTTGAGGAGAGCGTCGAAGGTCTCGATGCGCTTCGTCCCGGCCGCGGCGAGAAGTTCCGGCAGACGGGTTCCCATGGTGAGGTGCGTGACGATCCACGTGGAGCGCAGGCGAGCAGACGACAGCTTCGGGTGGTTGTGGCCGTCCTCGAAGCGTGCCGCGATCTCGTTCGTGCGGTTCCTGTGGGTCGTGCTGCCGCCCACGAGGTACTCGTCGCCGGCCTCCTCGGCCAGGCGGACGATCTCTTCCTCGTAGGCGGCGAGGACCGGCACCACACGCGGGCTGGGAGCGCCGACCTTGGCGCCCACACCCCAGCCGATCCTGATCACATCGGTGCCGCGCACGTTCCTCGCCCAGCGGCCGTCAAGGCCGGCGCCGACGCCGAGGGCGATGAGCGTCTGGGCCTTGCGCTTCCTTCCCGGCGTCGACTGGCGGGCGGCGTCCTCGATGAGGGCCACCAGCTCGGCCTTGGAGTACGGCGGCGCGGGGAGACGGGCCGGCATGGGCTCCGGGCGCGGCTCCCACGGCGCCGTCGTGGTCAGCTCGCGGCCGAGCTTGCGGAGCGTCGCCCGGTAGGAGGGACGGGACGCCGTCTTCTTGAGCCCCTTCGAGCAGAAACGCTCTACCGTGTCGGGGTCGAGCACGAGCTCGATCTCGAGCGGCATCCCCTCCTTCACGCACCACGCGGCGATCAGGGTGAGGACCCTCGCATCGCGCTCCATCGCCGGCAGGCCAGCGGGGGCTGCGGCGTGGAGGGCCGGTATGACGAACGGGCGGAGCTTCTCCTCCCACACCGGCGCGGGGATGTCGCGGGGGATGTACCCCTCGATGCGGCGCTCGATGTCCTTCTTGTTGTTGCTGCTCATGGTGAACCTCACATGTGGGGCGCACGTCGCCCCTCACCCCTTCCCGCGGCTACGGGCGGGGTTCTGCACTACGGCCTGGAAACTTTCTTCAGGTCGGTCGAGGCCCAGGCGTTGGCCTCTACTAGGTATGGCGACCCTGCGCGTGGCTAACAGCAAGACCGGTCAGGGGCCGAAACTCCCCGTCAGGAGCACGAGCGATCCGTTCGCGAGGTACGCGCAGTACCCGCACTTCGCACCTGCTGGCGGTGGTTCGGGCTTCTCCAGGACGTAGAGGACCTGGGAGAGGAATGCCATGAAGGCGTCGTCGTCACGCTCGATCTCGAGGAAGTGCGTCATTCCCTTGTAGGCGACGTCGTCCCCGACACCGATCATGGCGACCGGCTCCACGCACAGCAGACCCAACTGGCTCACCGGGGCCAGATCGAGGGCACCCTCGACCGGGTTCTCCGCTGCCAGGGCGTAGCTGGCCAACTGGCGTCCGTAGAAGTCGACGTGGCTGGCCTTCGGCTCCGACGTCTTGAAGTCGACGATCCCGAACGAGCCGTCGTCATACGCGAGCGCCGTGTCGATCTTCCCCTGGAGTGTGACCTTGGTGTCGTGTCCCGGGACGGGCAGCGGCCTCGAACGGACCCAACGGTCGCCGAAGGCGACGCGACCTGGGCGCAGCCCTTCGGCCATCACCTCCGAGCGCTTGTTGTAGAAGAAGTCCTTCGTCTGGTTGTCGAGCATGGTGAAGACCTTGGGGAAGATCCCCGCCGGACGCTTCAACACGCCGCGCGCGGAGAGCCAGAAGCACCTCTGGCACTCATCCCACAGGAAGGTCAGGCTGCTCGGCGCGAGCTTCACCACGTTGGTGGATCCGTTCCTGCCGCTCATGCCGACCCCCTTTCGATCACGGAGAGGTCGGTGCGAACCGGCGCATCGTGGTGCTCACGGGCTGCGGCGAGCAGCTCGTGGATGGTCGGCCCCCCGAGACCCGCGAGCTTGGTGACCTCGAACGCCAACGGCATGTCGACCCACCCGATGTGGTCCTGGATGTCGATGCCGGACGTGAAGCACAGCTTGCCGCTCCACAGCCATCCGGGGAACTTGAGACCGACCGCGTGCGGGTTCGGGATCGCAACCCTCGGGGTCCCGTCGTAGTGGCGCGGGCGGGTCGTGAGCCCGATCGTCTTCCACGCCCAGCCGCTGGGCTCGACCAGGACGACCGGCCTCGCCTTCCCGCGCGCGAGCGGGTTCTCGATGCCGTTCACGATGCTCGCCCAGACGAGTTCGCCGGGTGCGAGTTCTGCGGGGCGCGTCATGCTGGCGCCCTGGTGGTGACGTACGCTTTCCATGTCGGGCCTCCTATGTAGGTCCGTCCGGGCCCCGGGGCGTTCACGCGCCGCCGGGGCCATCTGTCTGTCTTGTGCCGCGATCCGCGGTGTTCTCGGTGGTCCTCGTGGCCTCCTGGTTGCTGGGATGTCTATAACCTTAGACACAGGCTAGCGTCTTTGACCGTGTCTGTCAATATCCTTAGACTGCCCCTATGGGAAGGCGGGTGAACATCGATGATCTGGTGGACGCGAGAGCTGTGGCGGAGGTGCTCGGGCTGAAGCACGCGAACAGCGTGTCCACGTACTCGAAGCGATACGAGGACTTCCCCCGACCGGTGGTGACCCTCGGCCGCGGACGAACGCTGCTGTGGCTGCGGACCGAGATCGTGGCGTGGGCGCGCAAGACCGGACGGATCAAGTAGGGGAGACCAGGCGTGAGCAACGGGGATATCAGGAACCACGCGGCGTTCATCAAGTCCATCGCCGAGTTGCTTCGGGGCACCTACAAGCAGTCTGACTACGGCAAAGTCATCCTGCCTCTGGCCGTCATCCGCCGGCTCGACTGCGTCCTGGAGCCCACCAAGGACGCGGTCCTCAAGCGGGCCAAGACGCTCAAGGGCAAGGTCGAGAATGTCGAGCCGGTCCTGCGCTCGGTGGCGGGCGAGCAGTTCTACAACATCTCGCCGCTGACCTTCACCCGGCTGCTCGATGACCCCAACAACATCGCCGCGAACTTGCGCTCTCTACCCGAGCGCGCCCGCCGCGAAGTCGGCGAGGTAGGCGAACAGCTCGTCTGGGTCCTGCCCGTAGCTGCGCGCCACCCTCCCAATGTCGCGCACGGACTCCACAAGGGTTGGCGGTTGGTCGCCCTCGACGTTCACCGAGAGGGTCGCGCTGCATCGAGGCATATCGACTGGGTGTAGGCCAGACAGGTGACGCCCAAAATCCTGATTGCGCCCCAGGGCAGATGGCGTAACGGTGATCCGCATATCCCCGCCGTTGCCAGTGGTATCGGAGGCGGCCCCGGGGAAAGGTGCCCGGCCCGCCTGGGCGATCTGGGGTGAGTGCCATGTGTGAGAGACGCAGGTACGCAATTGACGCTCGACCTTTCCGTTCGAGAGAGGGAAAGCAATGTCAACCGTTATGTCTCTCATGCCGCCACAGGACGTCAGCTGGACCCGTATGGCGTTCGCACGCGACATGATCGATACGAACTTCAGCGACCAGGTATTCAGCCGAAGTGGCGCTCGTCGCTCGCGGTCTGTTTCTACATCGTGCCCGAGGGGTTGTCGGCGGACGCCCATTCGAATTCGCGGATCGTCTACCCCAAACTCATATGCAGCACTACGAGCTGGAACCCCCCAGAGAGCCTCGGCAATGCGGAGGCCCTCGCAACCAGGGTCAGTACCTAGGACGACCTACAGGTCGGGGTGCGATGAATGATGGCGAACCTCGCCCTGCTGGACCTAGTGCTCCCCTATGTCCTTCGCGGCGAGACCCTCGGTAGCTTCCACGCCCTCGCCTCCGCCCTACGCGTCACGACCTACGAGCAGGCAGGCGACGATCTAGGCGTCACCATTCGCGGGCGCGGCGAGTTCAACGGCTGGGCGCAGCTGTTCCCCAACGGCGCGTTCTCGGTCACGGGCGGCGTGGACGAGGCGGCCCCCGTGTATGACCCGGCGAACCGCCAGCCCATCATCGACCTCGCCGAAACCGCGATCGAGTTCGAGCTGCTGGTCCCTCGCATCCGCAGCGACATCGTCTTCGCCGGCGAGGGCTCGATTGCCACCAGCACGGCCTTCCAGCAAACCAAGGCCGTGCTCGACGCGCTCGCGGGCCCGGCGAACGGCCCGACGACCGACTACCCCTCCACCGGGTTCGTCCTCGACCTGATCCTGGACGCGCCGAGCCTGCGCCCCCCCTTCCTCCACCCCGCAAGACTCGCCGACACCGGCACCCTCGTGCCGGACGACTCGGTGAACGAGGTCACGCTCAGCCTGCCGAAGCTGCGTTTCCGGCTCACCCACGGCGACGCCGATCCGAGCCAGCTGCGCTTCGAGCTCGTCTCCCTCGGTGCAACCGGGCTCGACGACCCGGGTGACCTCGGTGTCGCCGAACTGGTCTCGATGTCGCCGTCGTACGCCTACGTCGGCGGATCCGGCTCGAACACGGTCGGCATCGGGTTCCGCTCGGCCACGCTGGACCTGTCGGCTGACAACACCCCGCCGGCGCTGAAGGACAAGGCGGGGGTGGGTGACGACTGGACCGGTCTCTACCTGCCCGAGGCCCGGGTGTTCTTCTCGCCCAACGGGGTGCGCAACATGGCGTTCGAGGCCGGCGCGCACGAGTTCCTCTTCGGAATCGGGCACGACAGCGCGGGGGTCTGGGGCGACTTCGAGATCGCGATCATCGAGCAGGGCGATCCCACGATCCAGGTCAGCGCCCGGTTCGTCGACGCGAACAACAAGACGTACGGCATTGAGTCGACCGGCGCGACGACCGCCACCGCCCGGGTGCCCGCGCACACCCGCATGATCGTCGACGTCTCCGGCGGACGAATGCCTTACACGCGGAAGGTCACCATCGCGGGCGGCGCGCCAGAGCAGGGCACGATCTTCGTGGTCGACCTGTCGAACGCGCCCGACAACACGGCCGAGATCGCGATCAGCGTCACCGACTCCGGTCCGGTCCCGAAAACGGTGACGTTGACGATCACAGCGCAACTAGTCGTGGCGCCGGCGCTGCTGCCGTCGCCCGCGCCTACGCAGCCGCCGACCCGACCGGCGACCATGACCCCGCCGACCGGTACGCCCACGATCTCGCTGCAGACACAGACCGACGCCGACGTGGTGCTCACCAGCGTGCCGCCCGACCCGATGTTGATGTGGAAGGTCGACAATGGCGCCGAGACGGGGCCGTCGGCGTCGGTGCAGGTTCCCCTGGCTGCCGGCGAGCAGCACACCGTCACCGCGCGCAAGCCGGGCACCGCGGCGGCCGCCCGCGCCGACACCGTCTACTTCTTCTTCGACCGTCCGCCGTCGAAGCCGGAGGACTCCTACCCGCGCTCCTACTCCTCGTCCAAGGCCATCAGCAAGACGGTCAACGTTTTCGAGCCGCCCGACGTCGACCCGCTGACTCAGTACAAGGACCATTTCGACGCCGTCGCGAGGACCGCTCACGACACCGCCCAGGACATCACCATCACGATCGAGGGACGGGCCAGCTTCGAGGGCATCGACGACGACTGGCACCGGCAGCACAACTACTTGCTCGCCGGCCGCCGAGCCCAGACCGCGCGCGACCTCATCGCGGCGGCGTACCCGGAGCCGCACCTGAAGTCCACGATCACGCCCGACAAGACGGCGCCCACAAAGGCCGAGATCGACCAGTGGGTGAGCGACGCCGACTGGAACGACCCGTCGCACGAGGTGCCGAACGACCGCGACTACTGGCGCGCGATCGTGAGTCTGCCAGCGGTCAGCACGCCGGAGCACTCCTCGAGCGTGACGATCAGCCGACCCGCCGCTCCGCCACCGCCGCAGAACATCGTCCCGGTCGACCCCACCCCGACCGAGCCCGACCCGCCCGCGACGTTCCGTTCGGCGAAGCTGATAGTCCGGTACGTCAAGGGTGATCTCATCGCCGCCGAGTTCGACCTGCAGCTCTACCTGCAGGCGTTCGTCGAGGAGTCGCTCGCGCCGACCGCGGTGAACACCGACAACTCGCCGAAGGGACGCAGCCTGCAGCAGGGCGTCCCGGTCGGGCCCGACAACCCCACCGACGGCATCACCAACTTCCGCCTCCTGGTGCAGACCGATCCGAGCACAGGCCGCGAGCAGATCGTCGGCTCGATCGGTGCTGATCCCGCCGACACGTCCGGCCTCATGGTGTGGGGCTGGCTCCCGGGCGAGCAGCGAGCGCCGCGCGACGTCGTGCGCAACCTGATGGGCAGCTACCTCACGTTCTGGCCGCTGCTCGCCGATCTGCCACTCGACGCGGCCGCACAGCAGGCGTCGAGCGAGAGCCCGGGCGCCGCGATCGTCGACGTCGGACTCTCGGCCGCGGCGATGGCGATTCCTGCCGTCATCGGGGCGCTGCCATTCCTCGAGGTCGAGCGCGTCGTCTGGTACGGGGGCGAGGTGCACGTCGGACTCCGACGCGGCACCGACGAGGTTGAGACCGACATCCTCGTCGACATCGCCGTCGCCTGGGCGACCACCGAACCGATCGTCGACGTCCTCTCCATCAATCCCGACAAGCCCCTCACCGTCCGCTACAAGGCGATCGGCGTGCACACGGCCAACCGCGACGCGATGGGCGCGGCCGCCTTCCAGCTCCACCCGATCTTCGACTCCTCACGCGGTTACACGATCGACGTTCAGGGCAGCGGGTCGCTCGTCGTCGCAGATCCGCTCGGCAAGATCCTGCGCATCCTCGCGGCACGCCTGTCGCGGACGAACCCGCTCACCCTCGAGATCGACATCGGGATGAGCGTCGACCTCGGTGTGGTCAGTGTCGACCGCGCCGGGGTGCGCGTCTACCTCGACGACCCGACGCGGCCGCCCGAGCTCACCGCGCTCGGCGTGAGTGTCGACATCGCTGGCGCGCTGGTGGGTTCCGGCTTCGTCCAGATGGCGCACAGCACCGACCCGCAGGGCCACCCCGTCGCGACGATCGGCGGCCAGCTCGACCTGACGCTGCGGCCGATCGACTTGCGCGTCGCCGCGGCGGTCGAGATCGCCACCATCACACTGCCGAGCGGCGGCACCGCGACAGGCGTCTACGTCGGACTCGACATCGTGCTTCCCGTGGGCATCCCGCTCGGCACGTCCGGACTCGGGATCTTCGGCTTCCGCGGCATCTTCGGCATGCACTACGACCGCAGCACGCAGTGGGACAGCCCTGGCTCGCCCTCGTCCGCGCTCACCTGGCTCGAGCACGCCGACGGCGAACCCAACAAGCTCGCCAACAAGCAAGGCGAGAAGCTCTGGGTCCCCGTACCTCGACCACTGGGCCTTCGGTGCCGGCATCCTGATCGGGACGATGGAGGGCGGCTTCATCCTCAACCTGGACGGGACGCTGCTGATCCAGCTGCCCGGCCCGCGCATCGTGATCATGATGAATGCGCGGATCATCTCGCTGCCGCCGGACATGGACGAGATCGGCGGGTCGGGCGGCATCCTCGCCGTCATCGAGATCACGCCGGATCACTTCCTCATCGGCGTGCTGATCTCCTGGGAGATCCCCGATCTCATCACGATCAAGATCCCGGTCGAGGCGATGTTCCCGTTCGGCTCCGACGCGTCCAAATGGCACGTCTACCTCGGCGCGCGCAAGGACCTCGGCCAGCCGGTCGAGGTCGACGTGCTCGGGCATCGTCAAGGGCACCGGCTACCTGATGGCGAAGGGCGACGGCCTGCCCGCCTACCCGGTGCACGGATTCACGCTGCCGGCGCTGACCGGGTTCTCGCTCGGCCTGGGGGTGGCCGCGTCGTTCACGTGGGGCGACACCGACGTCGGGCTCTACCTGCGCATCGGCGGCGGCATGGACGCCGAGCTCGGCTTCCAGCCGTTCACGCTGGCCGGCGTCATCTACGTCTCGGGTGAGCTGCGGCTGTTCATCGTCTCCATCGGAGCGGACGCCGAGCTGAACGTCGTGGTGGCCGAGCACGACGACAGCAGCTTCGGGATGTCGGTCGACGGCAAGGCGTGCGGGCACGTCAGCTTCCTCTTCTTCGAGGTCTCCGGCTGCGTCGAGATCTCGCTGAGCACCGGTGGCGACACCTCCACACCGATCCCACCGCTGGTGACCAAGGTGTCGCTGCAGAGCCGCTCGCCGGCCCTGGCGCAGGGCACCGGCGTCGACCGCGGCATCGACGTCAGCCTCGGCGACGCCCTCGTGTCGGATGCCGTGCCCGGCGCCGGAGACGCGCTGCCGGTGGTACCCGTGGACGCCATCCCGATCATCGCGATGGCCGTGCCCCCTGCCGTGACGGACAACCTGACCATCGGTGGACTGAACACCGGGATCGGCTCGTCGCCTGGGGCGCCCAACCCGGCGTCGCCCGATCCGAAGGCCGCCTACTGCGAGCACGGTGGCGACCGGTACCAGTACGTCGTCTCGGTGGTCACCCTCGAGCGGATCGACCCGGCCACGGGGCAGCCTGCCGGGGACGCCATCGACCAACCGAGCGGGCCGGCCGTGTGGTGGACACTCGCGGGGCCCACCGACCCCAGCCCGGTCGCGCAGCTGGCCCTTCTCACCTGGGCACCGTCGCCTGCCACCAAGGCGATCGAGAAGACCGACCGTCTCACCGACTCGTTGACCGAGCGCTACGGAACGATCTGCGCTCCGGCCGCTCCGGCCGCCGAGCAGCTGTGGACCTTCCGGTTCGAGCCGCTCGGCTTCTCGGCGACGGGGTGGGACCTGGAGGGCATAGCGTGGCCGGACCCGCTCGGGTCGGTGCGCAGCTCGGCCCCGCCAAGCGCGCTGCACGTCGGCGAGCGCTGGCGCAGCGGCGACCCGGTCTTGGACGCTCAGCGCGGGATCTTCCCCGCCTTCGTCCTCGGTGGCACCGTTCCGTGCGAACGCGGACTAGACGTCAACCCGTGGTTGCACCTGCTCGATGCCGAACACGCAGCCGCCGCTTCGCCCGGCCCGCTGCCGCCCCGGCTCGTCGTCGGCGGGCACGGGCCGGTCACCGAGGTGCCAACAACAGGTGCGGCGGTCGCGCCCGACGACCCGGTGCACGCTGCGCTCGTCCGCAGCCCGGGGCAGCAGCCGCTGCGCATCTCCGCGGATCTGCACCGCAAGGTCAGCACCGCACTCCCGCGGGGGGAGCGCGAGGCGCCCGCGATGTCCGTCGGTGACGCGCTGCGCGCGCTGCACGCCGGAGCCGGCATCGGCGTGGCCGAGCTGAAGGCCGCACTGTCGCCGGCCCAGCTCGCCGCCTCGACCGCGGTGCTGGCCCCGGACCTCACCTCCCTCGTGCCGATCCGTACCCGTTGCGCCGTCCACCTGCTGCAGGCGCCGATGCTCGACGACGGCCGCCCGATCGCGATCGGCGACCAGTCGAGGTCCGACGAGGTCGCGGTCGAGCTCGACCAACGTGGTGTCACGCACGGCGAGCTCGACGACGTCGTCGTGATCTCCACAGGAGCCTTCGCCACCTTCGGCGTGCTGCTGTTCATCCCACGCGCGATGCTCGAGGGCGGCCACATCGTCGTGCGCGCCCTCGGTTCCGACGGCGCGGAGCACCAGCGGGCCGTCGTCACCACCGCGAACCTCATCTGGTCGAACCCGCTGCCCCCGCGCTGGACCGACCCGGCCGGCCCCTGGGCCGATGACATCGACGACCTGCTGCGCTGGCAGCAGAGCAGCAAGACCGTCCCCGTGTACGTAGCACTCGATCCGGACGAGTTCGCCGACCGTGTCGAGCTGGGCACCCACGGGCTGGGCACGCCGATCGTCATCGCCGAGTTCGCCGAGCAACGCCCGCAGATCGCCCCGCCGTACTACGTCGCCGCCGCGGCCGAGACGCGCTGGTCGGAGAAGCTGCGCGTCGACTGGGACACCACGCAGCTCAACAGCGACCAGCAGGTGCTGACCCAGCTGCTCGGGTCGGCGAGCGACACCAACGCGTTCCTGTACGCCGACTCGCTCTACCGCATCACGGTGGATTCGACCGGCAAGCGGCTCGACGACTCCGACGCGCCGACGTTCACGCAACATTTCTGGTTCCGCACCGACCGCATCGTCGCCGACCCGCAGGACGCAGCCAAGCTGCAGTTCGCCTCCACACCGCCGGTTCCGGTGCGCCTGGACTCCTGGCTGCTGATGACCGTCCCGGACGAGGCGGAGAAGGGGTATTTCGGTCAGGAGGACGTGAAGCTCGTCTTCAACACGCAGGACCTCGACCGGTTGCTGACCCGCTACGGCAAGAAGATGCAGGTCCGCTTCCAGGCGGCGTCGGCGCAGCAACCGCAGTCAACCCCGGCGGTGCCGCACCCCTACCCCGTAGACCCGTCGACGGTCGTGACGGTGCCGGCGACCCTGCTGTCGCCGTTCGAGGACGCGATTGCCCAGGCGGTCGCCCAGCTCGGTGATGAGGGCACCTGCGTGCCGGTCGACGGTGCCCGCTCCCGGCACAGCCAGGTCGACATCAAGATCCCGCTGAACAGCTGCACCGACTATCTCCTCGACGTCGAGCTCGTCGACGCCGGTGCACCCGACGGTACTGCCGGCCCGAGCATCTTCCGCCGTCACTTCAGCACCGGCCTGTACGGGACGTTCGAGCAGTTTGCCGCATCGATCATCTCCCCGACGCCGACGGCGCGCTCGGCACCGGCGGGCGCGTTCGGTGCGATCGCGGGCTTCTTCGCCGGACGACGGCCGGCCGGCTCGGAGCTCGACGACCAACTGCGCGCGCATGGCATCGAGCCGCTCGAGACACCGACCCGGGCCCGCGTCGTCGTCTTCTGGGAGCAGAGCGGCTCGTCCGACCCGCAGCCGGCGGCCGTCCTGGTGGACGCGACCGAACCGCTCTTGCGGACCCGCAGCTACCCGTCGAAGGTCACCGACTCGACCGGCCCGGCTCCTGCGGAGCGGTGGATCCTCGCCGCGCGGGAGTGGCTGCTGCTGCGGCCCAGCGCCGCGACGGCCGCGACGGTCGCGCCCAACGGCATCGTCGTCGCGCCGGGTGGGCAGCGGGCGCTCGTCGTGCTCGCCCCGACCCAACGGGGCAAGCAGCTCGGCCTCGACCTCGTCGCAGCTGCGTTCGCCGATCTGCCGTTCCTCGACCCCGCCGAGCGCAGCGTCACGGTCTTCGACATGACGTTCGCGAGCGCGCCATGGGAGGAGGGCTGATGGCACCGCGCGTCGTCGATCCGACGAGGTTCCTGCTGCTCGCATCGGTCGTCGACTGGACGCTCGCCTACCGGCGCGACATCGAACACGTCCCCCCACCGCAGAAGGTCGCCGCCGATCGCGGCCTGAAGGGCAGCCGGCTCGTCCAGCTGCGGTGGGTGACCGATCCGGCGCTCGGGTACCCGACCGAGCCGTTCACCGTGTGGCGCCGAGGGTCCGCGCCCGCTCAGAACGAGGCGCCGATCCCCTACGGCACCGCGGACTTCATGGGCGCCACCCTGATCGTGTTCGACCGGCCTCGCGTGTTCGTCCGCGCCGGGTTGCAGGGCCCTGCCGGCTACGTGATCGCCTTCGCCGGCGCGCCCTACGCCTCGCCGATGATCTCACCGCAGACGCTAAGCACCGCACAGACGCAGTACGCCTTCTCGGCGCCGGCGATCCAGTGCCTGCTGATCTCGCCCGGCGTCGTGCTCACAGGTCTCAGCGGCCTCGACGGCGACGCTGCCCAGGACCTCGACTGGCAGAAGATCGAGATCGTCGGGCTGCCCGTCGACCAGACCTTCAACAACGTGCTGAACCTCGACGAGCAGCAGGGGCTCGTCGGGGCGCCGCAGGACCCGCCCGACGCAGCGCTCGACCGGTTCCGCCGCGGCGCGCCCTTCTACGGGTGGCGCCCGCTGCTCGACACGGGTTCACTCGCCCCGGCGTGGCGAGCTCGCCGACCCGAAGGCAATGTTGAAGGTGGTCGACGAGAGCTTGCTGCCCCTGCTGCGGCAGATGGTGAACGTGCCCGCCGAGCAGCAGGCCGCGTTCACCACGACGCAGAGCCTCGCCTCGCCGAACCTCAACGACCCGACGGCGACGATCAGCCCGCTCAGAACGCTCGTGTACGGCGCCGCGACCGACCCGCTCGCGTCGCTGATCGCCGGCTTCGGCACGGCCTTCGAGGAGCCGGTCGGTGACCAGGGTTCCGTGCTGTACGAGGCGTCGACCCGCTACGACTACATGGTCACCGCGCACTACGAGAACGGGACGAACAACGAGCCGGGCCCGCTCGAGTACGCCGCGATCGTGTTCGCACCGGGTATGGCGCTCATGCCGCCCACGCCGACCGGTGTCGCGGCGACCGTCGACGGCCTCGCGGCGCCGGACGACATCGATCTCGACTGGATCGGCGTCATCCGCCCCGGCTGGGACCGCCTCGCCGACGATCTGCCGCTCCGCGTCGGCAGCTACGCCCTGGTTCGCACTCAACAGGCGCCTGCCGGCGGCGTCGAGGCGATCATGGACCCACGACCCCACGACACCGCGGTGCAGCCGATCGGCGCGTCCACCAGCGAGGCGCTCGCGGGCTCGGGTCGGCTGAGCGCGCTCGACGACAGGTATCACCTGGCTTCGGCGCCGAACCCGAACCAGCTGAGCTACGGCGTCGCGCACCAGGACCTGTTCGGGCAGTGGAGCGACTGGGCCTCGGCGAGCACCGCCCTCGGCGAGCCGCCGGTGGGGGTCGCGTCGCTGATCGCCGCGAGCTGGGACGTCACCGCCGCCGCGGCGGTCTGCCCGGGCGCGCTCAGCGTCGACATCGCGTGGAACTGGGCGAGCCGGAGCCCGTGCCGTATCGACCTCGTCGGGCGCATGTACACCGAGGCCCGCCTGGACGACCCGCCCGGCGACCTCTCCGTCCCCGCCGGCCTGGCCCCGTCCCTGGCCGGAGGCAGCGGCGTGCCCGTCGCGATCGAATTCGACAGCACAGGCGTCGCCACCGTCGTCGCGGGCGGTGGCCTCGAGCGCGTCGATCCAGTACTTCGACGAGCAGGCGCATACGCTCTCGTCCGGGCTGCAGGGCGCGATCGCGGGACCACGGCGGTATCGACTGACGATCACCGGCTTCGGACTGGACTACTCGGCCGCCGGCGCGATCGGAATGGCGCTGTGGGCTCGCGGCACCGAGGCACGCGCACCGGGTCGGGTCGGCTCGTGGAGCACCAGCCCGCTCATCGCCTCGGCGGCGGACCCGCGTCCGCCGGTGCTGACGATCGAGCACGAGGACGTGCTGCTGACGAGCATGGCGGACGCCGCCGGCGAGTACCACGCGCTCCTGCAGTGGCCGGCCGCGCCCGGTGCCGTCGGCTACTTCGCCTACGCCTGCAGCGAGACGGACCTCCTCGACGCGTGCGGGCGGGGCGACCCGTCGTTCGCCGACACGCTCAGCGACCGGCTGACAACCCTCCGCGACGCGTTCCGCGACAACCCGACGCGGCGTGTCTTCACCCGCGTGAACGCCACACCGGTCACCGGAACGAGCCTCGCCGTCACGTTGCCCCGCGGCACGAAGGACATCCACCTCTTCGCGGTCCTCGGGCTCAGCGCCGGCCAGATCGAGTCGGCCTGGCCCGACCTGAGCGACCCTGATCGCCGCAAGCGGCCGATCGCGTATGCCGCGCCGCACGTCGTTGCGCCGAACCCGCCGACCATCGAGGTAGTCGGGCGCCCCGACACGGCGGTCACCCCGGCGGCGTACCGAGGCGGCGTTCCGGCTCAGCGCTCGGCCCGGGGTGACGGTCGGCCGGATCGACCTCTACCGCACCCGCGTCGCCGAGGCGGCGATCGATCTCGACACGATGGGTCCGCCGGTCGCCTCCGTCTCGGGCAGCAGCTCGACGGTCACCGTGACGCCGACGGTGTCCGGAAACCCTGGCGAGAACCAGCCACTCGGCCGCGTCGACGGCATCGACCCCGTGCCCGGATCGTGGCAGCCGGTCTACTACCGCGCCGTCGCCTGGGCCGCCGACGACCCGACGCGCGGGCAGTACGGCGGGCGGTCGCAGCCGAGCACGATCCGCCAGGTGGTCGTGCCGCCGGCCGGCAATCCCGATCTCGCGCCGCTCGTCGTCACGACGCCGATGGGCGGCACGCCGCACGTACGTATCGACACCGTCACGGGCGCACCGGTGGCGCCGACGCCGCTCGGCCCGCACCGGGTCGAGGCCGAGGTCATCGTCACTCAGGACGACGGGACGAGCGAGCTGCTGTTCCGCTACCCGGCCCCGCCTGTGCCAGGCTCCGCACCGGACACCGACTTCGACCACTGCCCACAGATCGCCCCGGCAGCGAACGCATCCGGGTTATGGCGCGACCCGTCGACGGGAACGAGCACCGACCTGCACTTGCAGATCGCACGGGCCGCGTTCACCGATCAGCTCGCGGTGCGACTCCGTGTCACCGACCCGCTCGGACGGCTCACCGAGCAGGTGGTGACGGTGCCGCCGACCGACCCGGTGAGTCCGCCGGACATCACCAACGTGAACATCGTGAACATCGTCGGCCGCGGACGGGTGCTCAGCTTCGAGACGTCGGTGCCCGACGACGTGGCGGGCATGGGTCCATACCGTGTGCACATCGGGCTGTCGGAGTTCCCGCCGTTACCGCTTCCGCCCCACCTACTGGAGGTCACCGACGATATCGGGACGATCCGCGTCTTCCAACCCGGCGACGACGTCTTCGCCGACCCGGCACCGATCCCGCTGCGCCAGGTCCCGGCAACGAGCGGTGGGCGGACGATCGGGGCAGTGCTGCGGGGCACGGGGTGGGTGCGCGTCGATGTCATCGCGCCGGATGGCGCCCAGGCGACGATCACCCGGGCGGTGATGTGAAGTGGTAGAGCTCATCCCTCCGGTCAGCGTGCTGACGCCGGCGTCCGCGGCGAACCAGATGACGGCGGATAAGCTCGACGCGTTCGGGCTCGTCATGCCCGTCCTCAGCGCGGAGTGGTCGGACACCCAGCCGGGCGCGCTCGACGAGGACCACCTCTCGCTGGAACTCGGCGGCTGGCTCAAGGCACCGTTTCACGGTGCCGCCCGCTACCTCGACTCGGGCGAGCGGTGGCGCGATGTGACCGGGCAGCCCATCACCGACGCCGTGTACGCGATCGAGATGCTCCCCGAAGCGGCGCGCCGGCTCGTGTCGCTCGTCACCAGCCGGCTCGGTGCTCCGCTTATCCGCCCGGTGCCCGTGGCGATGCTCGTCCACGGTCTGACGTGGCAGGCCCCGCCGAACTCACCGCCCGGTGCCAAGCCACCGGTGCAGTCCGTGCGGGCCGGTGACGTCTTCGCGCCGCTGCCCGGAGTCAACCAGCTCGTCATCACGTTCCACGACGCGCGCGGGCTGCCCGTCGACCCGGTCGCGGTCGCAGCGATGTTCGCCGAGCTGATCAGCTGGCTACCGGGTCTCGGTGTGGGCCAGGTCGGTGGCGCCGGCGGGTTGAGCAAGGTCATCGCGCTGTCCGCGGCTGCGGTGCGCTACCACCTCGTGTCGCCGCACGGAGTGCTCTGCACCCCGACCGCCGACATGGATCTCGCCGTGAGCGGCGGCGCGAACCCAGACACGGTCGACCCGAGCACCGGCACGGTCTCGCTCGCCGCCGGGCAGAGCCTCGGCCCGGCCGCTGGTGGGTCGGCCGGCTCCCTGTACTGGGGCTTCGCGCCGGGTGGCTTCCTCGACCAGCAGCCGCTCGCGCCTCCCTCGCTGCCCGCCGGGGTGACCCTGTCCCGGCAGTTCTTCCGCGTGGTGGTCGTGGACCTGAACTGGCACCTCGTGGGGAATCGCGCCGCGACCGCCACCCGCGGTGTGCCTGGTGACCCGGTGGCCCCGCCGCCGTCCTACACGTTGCCCGTGGTCCGTCCGCGGGTGCCCGGTTTCGCCTACCTCCCCGATGGCATGGACGTGGTCGGCGCGATGGGACAGATCTCGGCGAACTTCCCGACGCCGAACCGGGACGTGCTGCCGCTGCTCTGCTCGCCGGCTATCGATCCGACTCTGGCGCTGCCGCCCGCGCCCGGGCAGGCCGGACACTGGCCCGCGTTCCCGCCGCCGTCACCGACCCCGGTCACCGGAGTGGCCACCGGCTTCGACCTCGCCAAGCTTGCGACCGCGGCCTGGCGCAACCCGACCGACGGCGCCGGCGCCAACCGCGACGTGATCGTCACGTTCGCCGCCGACTCCGGCTTGTCGGCCGGCACGCACCTGCGCGCCTTCCCGCGCAGCTTCCAGACGATCACCGCGATCACGTCGGAGCAGCCGTCGTTCGTGCGCGGCGACGGTGGCGCCGCGATTGTCGGCAGCGGGCCGACGAAGCTGCTGCTCGTCAACCCGTACAACCTCGCTCCGAACGACCCGCTGTCGAGTCTGCCCCTGACGGTCGACATCGTCGCGACCGGTCGCGACGGCAGCCGTCGGATGCGAGGCTCGGTGGTGCTGGCTCCGCAGAGCAGTGCCGCGGAGTCGTGGACGGGAACGCTCGCGCAATTCGGTGGCACGGCGTTCCTCACCACGCCTGTGGTGCAGGCGGCGACGGGCGCTCTAGGTGTCACCGCGGTCGCCCCGGTCGGTCTTCGGCATCCCGGCCCCGCCGCCTCCGCCAGGCCCGGCGCCGACCGACATCCTCGACGCGGTGCGCAGGCTCGCGAACGAGTCGTCCCGCGCCGCGAACCGGCCCGCACCTGCCGACGCAGGCGCCGGTTCGAGACGATCCTCGCCCTGGGCACCGCCGGCACCGGCGACCCGCGCTACGTCTGGCAGGGCGTGCTCACCGGCGGGCGGTGGACGTGGGAGACGCGCAGCGCCCGTGCCGAGCTTGCCGATCCGGGCAACCCGGCGGGGCCGGACGTGTTCGCGAGCGGCGTGCAGGTCGGCGGGCAGCTCGGCTACGACCTCGCGCTGCATGCTCTCAACCGCGCCGAGCCGATCCTGCCCGTCGGAGCGGCGGCGCTGGGCTGGCTCGCGGTGACCGACGGCGACAACTGGTCACCGCCTGCCCCCGACACCACCGGGACGGTCGCCGGCGTCATGCTCGAGACGATCGCGCCGTTCGTCGACAGCCCCGAGTTGTCGCTGCTGCCCGCACCGACGCCCGGCGATACTGTCCAGAACGCGGTGAACGCGATTGCGGCGAAGATCGGGATGCCGCCGCCGCAGGTGAGCGTCGCGAACGAGGCGCAGCTGCTGCGCGAGCTGGAGCGCGAAAGTCAGACCGCGATGCGCCGGGCAGCACGATGCGCTGCTCTCGCTCGCGCGCGCCATCTCGCAGGCCGAGGACTACGTCTATGTCGAGGGGCCGGCGTTCTCGGCCACGTCGTTCGGCGACGACGGCGGGCTGGATCTCGTGGCGCTGATCGGCCAGCGGCTATCCCACGTGCCTCGGCTGAAGGTGATCATGTGCGTGCCGCGGCTGCCCGACTTCACGCCCGACGAAGGCGAACTGGGTGCGTGCGGCGTTCGCGCAGCGCGCGGCGGCTGTCAAGAAGCTAGCGCAGGACTCGCCGGGACGGGTGGTGGCGTTCTCGCCGGTGGGGTTCCCAGGGCGGTGGTCCGCGATCCGCTCGACGGTGGTGCTCATCGACGACGTTTACGCGCTGGTCGGGACGAGCCACCTGCGGCGGCGCGGGATGACGTTCGACGGCGGCGTCGTCGGTCGCGAGCCTGGACCGGCAACTCGACGGCTGGGGGGTGTCCATCGTCGCTTGCTGCGTTCCGGCAAGCCTTGGTCGCGCGCAAGCTCGGGATGGACGTGCCCTCGGGGCCGGCTGCGACGACGGCCCTATGGACACGCCTGGCTCGACCGGAGTCTATCTTCGCCGCGCTGGTCGAGCTGCTTGCCGAGGGTGGGCAGGGGCACTGCTCACCCGTCTGGGCCGGGCCGACCGACACGACGGTCATCCCGCAGAGCGATGACATCTCCGATCCGAACGGGCTCGACGCGAGCGCGCACGCCTGCTCGGCCTCTACGCGTCTGTCATCCTCGAGGCCTAAGGCGGCGCGCTCAGCGGTCGGCGGAAACCAACGTTCCGGCTGTTGAGCAGGACTTCTGTATCCTCCGGCGGTGCTCTTCTCCGTCTGCTATTTCATCCTTCGAGCTGTGCTTCGGATCGCTCCCGATCACGACGTGCGTGAGCGCCAGGCCGAGATCCTCGTCCTTCGTCACCAACTGGCAGTGTTGAAACGGACGAACCCACGCCCGCGCCTACGTCGTCGCGACCGGATGGTCATCGCTGCGTTAGCGGGGGTGATCGGACGCGATCGATGGTCAGTGTTCGTCGTATCCCCGTCGACGAATCCTTCGCTGGCACCGAAAGCTGGTGCGTCGGAAATGGACCTTCCACAACCGCAAGGGAGGTCGGCCGCCGCTTGATCCCGAACTCGTGCGCCTGATCGTGCGCATGGCGAGGGACAACCCGAGTTGGGGAGTGATGAGGATAAAAGGTGAGCTGCAAGGACTCGGATACCGGGTCGGCGCGACCACGATCCGAACGATCCTCCGGCGAGACTGGCATCCTTCCTGCCCCAAGGCGAGGCGGGCCGACCTGGGCCGAGTTCCTTCGAGCCCAGGCCCGCGGCATCGTTGCGTGTGACGTCTTCACGGTCGAAACCGTGTTCCTGCGGACGCTCTGCGTGCTGTTCTTCATCGAGGTCGGGACTCGCCGCGTACGGATCGTCGGGACAACACGGAACCCAGACGGCCGATGGGTGACCCAGCAGGCGCGGAACCTCGCGATGGCGGGCGACCTGGAAGGAGCGCGCTTCTTGCTCAGCGATCGCGACTCGAAGTTCACCGCCTCGTTCGACGAGGTGATCGAGGTCTGAAGGTGCCAACGTAATCCTGGCTCCTGTCCGGGCCCCGAAGGCGAACGCGTTTGCGGAACGGTTCGTCCGCACCATCCGCGTCGAGCTGCTCGACCGCACGCTCGTCGTAGGGCGAAGTCATCTGCATAAGCTGCTTGCGGACTACGAGACGCATTACAACTCCCACCGGCCGCATCGAGGGCTTGATCTCGAGGCGCCGGAGCCGGCCAGCATCGCGAAGGTGGTCGTTCCGATCGAGGACATCCGACGGATGCCCGTAGTCGACGGACTCATCAATGAGTACCGAACGGTGGTCGCTTGATGGGTCGCGAGTTCGGACCCCTTCAGGCCTCCGTTGGAGGGACCGTAGCCGGGTATCTGGTCTCCGAGGAGACGTCGCGCCAGGGCCTCTAGATCCCGGTCTCGGCCTTGATCGTGCCCTGCTTGATCGCTGCCTGCAGCGCCTCGTAGTCGCGTTGGTTCTGGTCGGCGTAGGTCATGGAGAACTCAGCGATCGCGTGGTCGAAGGCCTCGGACTTCCCTAGGTAGGAAGCGAGAGCGACCCTGTCGCCCGAACGAGCGTGCGCCCGGGCCAGGGTCCCGCCGCACAGGCGTGCATAGATCGCAAGCGCCGCCGGTCGCAACGAGTCGATCTCTACCGAGCCCTTCCAATCGCGGAACTGACGGAGGTAGTAGTCATGGTGCGTTCCGTCGATGTCGATGATCCGATCCCAGCCCAGGAAGATGTCGCTGGTGGCCTGCATGAGGCGTTGGCCCGCCACCACTCGCTGGCCGTGGTTCGCGTACCCGCTCTTTCCCGCGAACCGCTCCACGACAGACTCATCGGCCTCCTTGGCCTGCAGGATCAACGGATCGTGATCGTCGATGCCGAGCATCAGCACGATCCATGCCTGCGCGCCGACGCTACCCACACCGACCACCTTGCGAGCGACCTCGACGAACCGGAACCCGCCCAACAGGTGTCGGCGATCGGTCTCGAGGGTCTTGGGGTAGGAACCCACGATCGCAATGAGACCCTGTTCAACCGCGTCTCGCTCAGGCCCTGTGAGCAGCTCGTTGAGGGGGACGATGAGGGGCGGCCGGCTCACGATCCGGGGCTCACCGTCGACCTCCTCGGTGAGCTTGGTGAACGCCTGCATGCTGTCGCGCGTCCGCGACTTCGACAGCGCTTCGTCGAGTTCCTTCGCGCGCTTGGGATGGATCTGCGCCTTGATTTCCGGCAGCACCTGGTCGACGTCGATGTGGGCATACCAAACGTCGAGGTTGGTCATGTCGGCGAACGAACACATCGCCTTCCGATACTCCTTCACGCCCGCCAACACCGCTCTCCGGCGCTGCTTGTCGGAGAAGCCGTCGTCGCGTCCCGCGATCTCCAAGCTGGCCGCGAGACGCTTCACGTCCCACTCCCAGGGCCCGATCGAAGTCTCATCGAAGTCGTTGATGTCGAAGACGAGGTGACGCTCCGGCGAGCCGAACGTCCCGAAGTTCGACAGGTGGGCATCACCGCAGAGCTGGACCATCAGCCCGGAGGTGGGCGTGGTCGAGAGGTCTGCCGCCATGATCAACGCAGCGCCGCGGTAGAACGTGAACGCCGAGACCTCCATGCGCCCGTAACGGATCGGCCCGAGTTCGGGGACCCTCGCGTGCTCCTGCAGGAGATCGATCGGGTCGAGGCGCACTTCGGGAGCGAACTCGGCATGGCTCTCGCGCGGCACGACCTTCCGGGCAGCCTTCCCCCGTGCTTGCCGCTCCTTCCGGCTGGGGTGTTCAACGGTCGAGGCAGGGGAGTCGCGTCCTTGCTCACGCCTCGGGGTCTGGTCGGAGACGGCCGGATCGGAACGAAGGGTGTTGGCTCCTGCATCATCCACGCCCATGGAACGCCTCCCGCGCGCGGGGGGGGCGATCTTGCGCCAGAGGCCGGGGACCAGGACCGCCCAAAGGATCGATGTCTCTACGTACCACATGTGACGAGTGTCTAGCTACCCTGCGAAGACAGATCGGCCTGGGCGGCAGCCAAGGAGGGCGAGCAGGCACGTCAGCCTCACCCAGCATCCTGTGGGAGGCGCTCTTCGCTCAAGCGTTTCACTTTCTGCGCTCCTACGATCGCGCCCACGTCAGCGAGAAGCGGTCATGAACTGAAAGAGGCCGCCGATGAGCTGCCCGGACCCGCAGACAACGAGGCGAACCGGGGAGCAAGAACACGACCGCGAGCGTGGCGTAGGAGGGGTTGGTGGCCGATGGCCCCTCGGCAACAGCCGGCGTGTACGCGTTGGCCCAGCGGACGTACCTCATCTTGTTCGACGCCGGCGTCTTCGGTCTGACGTCGGTCGAGATCCGCGACGATCGGGCCGCGAGGTCGCTGATCGCCGCGGCGGCCGCGGGGCATCCGGAGCGCTTCGAGGGGTTCGCGTCGTGGGTGGCCCCGACTTTCGCGGTCGACGCGCCGAGGCCCGTCGCAGCGGGTCTCGACGGGGAGTCTGTCACGCTCGGCGTTCCGCTGGCATTCAGGACGCGGCCGCGAGCGCTGCGGGTCCGGCTTCCGTTGCACGCGATCGGCGCATCGCCGGTTGCGCAATCGCTGGAGCCTCGCGACGCCGCGCGCGGCGTCGTCTGGGTGGCGATCGGGCGTCCGGTGCGCCCTGTGCAGGTGAGGAGCACATCATGATCGAACGGTTCGGCCCCTGCGCCGACGGCGGGATGCTGCGGGACGTCGAAGCGATCGATTTCGCGATCTACCGCGCCGTCGCCGCCAAGCCGTCGCCGGCGCTCGCGACACGATGCGATCGCTGTCCGAAGTCGCGAACCACTCGAAGCTCTAGCTCGCCGCGGGGCGGCGATGGCGCTGCTTGGCGGTCGGCGTGGCCGCCTGGCGGCGATCGCGGGCATCGGGGCGATCGGCGTGACGTCGTTGCTGGTCAACGTGCCCTTCAAGATCCTGTTCCGGCGGGCGCTCCGGACCGGAAGCGCGCCCGCGCGCCGATCGTGAGTCACGTGCCGATGCTCGGAGCGAACTTCAGCATGGGCGGCGCTTCTTCTCCGGCGCGATCGCGTGGCGCATCTCGTACGGCGCCTCCAGGTACGATCCTGACGAACCTCGCGTGCGTAGTTGGGCCTTCTGGCCCCATTGTGGGACCGCGACTTCAATGGGGGTCTGGACGTTCCTCAGAGGTGGCGGGGTCGCTTGCTCGCTCCTTCGTCCCGAACGTGCGGTCGAAGAGAGCGCGGATCCCACGAGCCTCCACCTCCATCGCTCGGATCTTCGCATCGACCTCTCCGCGGTGGTCGTCCCGCTCTGCGGCACGTGCTGCGTCGAGCTTCGCCTCCGCAACGGCGACGCCGCTCTCCAGGGCGATGATCTCCCGCTGCAAGACCTTCCCCTCGTACGATCGAACGGCTGAGATCGCGGCCAGCCGGCTGTGGGCATCGATCGCATCCGACTCCAGCGCTTCGAGGTAGCGTTCTAGCCGGAACTGCACCACGTTTCCGGCGGCCTCCGATGCTGAACGAATCTGCTCGATCCTCCGCGCGGCCGCTGCGAGTCGAGCTCCGAGCTCGCGACGTCCCTCGTCTTCGCCGGCAGCCACGCCCCCCCCGGCATCGAGCTCCGCGATCTGGCTGACCTCAGCGGGCGTCGAGACCTCGACATCCTCGCTGTTCCGCGAGTGACCCCTCACCTCGATCTGGTTCTCCACGCCGACAACACCGGGGACGACCTTCGCGATGAACGCGGCCGCGTCACGGTGGTGCTGTCGCTCGACAGCGCCAGTCAGCGTGACCATTCCCTCATGCACCTCGGCGGTGACCCCCGCGGGGATATGACCGAGTTCGAGCTCATCGACGACATCGCCTCGCAGATCGGCGTCCGTGCGACCCACTACCTCGATCTCATCCCTCACGGACTTGACGCCACGGACGCGTTGGGCGGCCTTCATCGCCTCGCGCTTGTCACTGTAGCTCGCGACGGTACCGCGGAGCGTGACTTCGCCGTCAGCGACCCACACGCGAATGTCCGCGTCGACGGTCATCTTCGGATCCGATGACAACTCGTCGCTTACTGAGCGTCGAAGGTCGTCATCCGCCAAAATGCGCGTCTCCCTACCGCCATGTTCTGTGCCTCTCCTCGGCGGCATCGTCGATGGGGAGGCCTACGATCGGTGCGACCCGGCGCGGCCGATCTCGAGTGGATACCCGAACCGCTGCTGCACGGCTGACACTACGTGGCCGGGTCGATGGTCGCAACGTGCCTCGCTTCCAGAGCGGAGAGCATCCCAGCAGGTGTTGACTCCGGGCGTCGTGCTGCACCAGCAGGCGTCTGAGGTCGTCGGCGATCTGCCACACCGTGTTCCCGACGACGGCGACCACGAGCGCGGTCGCCGCCGCGGCGGCAGCGCGCCGACGGAACGACTGGGCGAACCTTCGGTCAGCGGATCGGGCATGCATCTCGGATACGGAGACGCTATCCGTCGCAGGTGATCCAGCGCAACGCGGGCATCGCCCGTCCCGTTTGATCCTTCGGCGCCCCGATTGCCAGCCGAGGAGGTCGCGCTCCACGCTATCGAGGAGGGCTGTCTCTGCCAGCGCGGGAATGACTCGTGGGTGGCGGGGGCGTAGGCTCATGCCTCTGGGGACCTGCCCGGTACCGAGACCGTGGGACGGGGGAAGATGGACCGGGGACCGGCCGACGATCGAGGCCGTTCCGCCGCGCTGCGGCGTCGGCTTCTCGGTCGTGACGCCGAGATCGCGGCGATCGAGCGTTCGTTGGACGACGCCCGCGCGGGACGTGGAGCCGGCATCATGGCCGTGATCGGCGGCTCCGGCTTCGGCAAGTCGGCGCTCCTCGAGCACGCTGCCGCACGCGCAGACGACATGCGGGTGTTGCGGTGCGTCGGCGCACCCGCAGAGGCGGCGTTGGCCTTCGCCGGTCTCCTCCAGATGGTGCGTCCGCTACTCGGCCTGATCAGCCGCTTGCCGGGGCCACAGGCGGCGGCGATCCGCAGCGTGTTCGGCCTGTCCGAGGATCGCGTCGAGGACCGGTTCCTCATCTCGGTCGCCGTCCTCAGCCTCCTCAGCGAGGCCGCCGAAGAGATGCCGCTCGCGTGCATCATCGACGAGGTCGGGTTCCTCGACCACGAGTCGGTCGACACACTCGCGTTCGTCGCGCGCCGCCTGGAGGCCGAGCCCATCGCCTTCCTCGTCGGGCTCACCGACGAGGAGGCACAGCGGTTCGAGGTGCCGAAGTCGGTCCGTATCCGGCTCTCTCCGCTCGGCGAGGAGGACGCGCTCGCGCTCGTGCGCGACGCCGCGCCGGTGAACGTATCGACGACGGTCGCCTATCGGATCGTCGGCGCTGCCGCCGGCGTGCCGCTCCTATTGGCGGAGCTCGTCGCCTCCCTGACACCTGATCAACTCGAGGGCCGGATCCCACTGCCCATCGCGCTGCCGCTATCGCCGGCGGTCGAGGAGCTCTACCTCGGCCGCGTTCAGGCGCTTCCCGAGGCGTCCCAAATGGCCCTGCTCGTCGCGGCCGCGACGCGGCTAGGAAGCCTCAACTTGATCGCTGCCGCGCTCCGGGTCCTTGGTCTCGAGGAGGACGCATTGGACGACGCGGCGCGAGCTGGATTGGTCCACGTGGCGGATCGCGTGAGGTTCTCGCATCCCGCCGTTCGCTTGGCCGTGTACGCGAACGCGTCGTCGGCCGACCGGCGGCGCGTCCACGACGCGCTGGCATCGGTCCACGCCGACCGGGGGGACGAGGATCTGCGGGTGTGGCACCGGGCCCTCGCGACGCTCGGACCGGACGAGGATGTCGCGGGCGAGCTTGAGCGCTCCGCCGATCGAGCGGCCGCACGGAGCGGGTGCACCGCCGCGGCCTCGGCGCTCGAACGGGCCGCGGAGCTGAGTGTCGACCTGCCGGGACGAGCCGGACGCCTCGCGCGGGCCGCCGAGATGGCGTGGCTGGGGGGACAGCCGGACTCTGCGATGGCGCTCGCAGCCGAAGCCGAGGCGAACGACGGCGACGCCAAGACCCAGGCGAGGGTCGACTTCGTACGCGCCGCGTGGGAGACGCAGCGGGGCGTGACGGGCGACGCCGTCCCGATCCTGCTCCATGCTGCCCACGCCGTCGAGGACCTTGATCCCGACATGGCGTTGCGGATCCTGTTGGGCGCGATGATGGTCATCTCGCTCACCGGCCGGCACGCGCCCCCCGCGGAACTGGACTGCCTCGAGCAGCTGGCTCACCGCGCTTTCCCGGGCGAGTACCACGGGCTCGTCTCCGTCGTCAGGGTGAATGAGTGGATGGCCGACGGAGCGACGCGGCCGCCGCCGCGCATCCCGGATGACCTCTCGTCGCTCGTCGAACGGCTCGACGACCCCGTCCTCGCCCCGTTCGCGGTCCCGACGGCGGCGTACCTCGGAGATCTCGGCGCCGCGAGGATCAACGGGGAGCGCGTCGTGCGTGACGCGAGGGCACGCGGCGCCCTCGGGATGCTGTCGTTCGGCCTTCGGCAGCTCGCGGCACTGGACATCTGGGCCCGCCGCTTCGACGAGGCGCTGATCCACGCGGCCGAGGGGCTCAGGCTCGGCGTCGAGACGGGCAACGAGAACGTCGCGCTCGTCCACCACGCCCTCCTGGCCGTCGTGGCGGCGGTTCGCGGCGAGGAGCAGAGGTGCCGCGACGAAGCCGATACGGCGCTGCTGGGGGCGATCGAGCGCAGCAACCGGGACGCGGTCGACTGGGCGAACCTGGCAATCGGTCATCTCGAGCTGGCCCTCGGTCGCCCGGAAGCGTGCGACCGCTTCGAGACGATGTGGCGGCCGGCCGGGATCCCCCAACCTCGACTCGTCTCCGCGGCGGACGCGGTCGAAGCGGCGCTCCACGCCGAGCGACGGGAGATGGCAGAGTCGTGCCTCGACGACCTGGAGCGGTGGACGAATCACACCCGCGCGCCCTGGTCGCTCCCTCTCGTGGAACGCTGCCACGCCCTGCTCGCTGAAGGGACCGAGGCGGAGCGCCGTTTCGAGGAGGCGCTCCTCCTGCATCAGGCCACGGGCTCGGCGTTCGACCGCGCGCGGACGCAGCTCCTGTACGGGGAGTTCCTCCGCCGAGCCCGCCGGCGCACCGACGCCCGCCCGCACCTGCGTGCTGCCATCGAGACGTTCGCGAGCGTCCACGCCGCCCTGTGGGAGGAGCGTGCGCGGAACGAGCTCCGTGCGACCGGGGAGGTCGTGCGGCGGCGTGACCCCGCGGCGATCTGGCAGCTGACGCCGCAGGAGCTGCAGATCGCCCGGATCGTCGCCCGAGGGGCGAGCAATCGGGACGCCGCGGCGGAGCTGTTCCTGAGCCCCCGAACCATCGAGTACCACCTGCGGAAGGTCTTCACGAAGCTCGGGATCTCCTCGCGCGCGGAGCTCGTTCGCATGCGGCTCGACGGCGAGCCGTACCTCGGCCCGAGCGCCGCGTAGACGGCCGAACCTCCGCGGGCGGATCTACCCCATGCCGACCGGTGGTCCCCTGGTCGATCCACGGATGCGAGCGCACCGGCTGGGTCCCACGCTGGACACGCGGGAGATGTGGCGTCGGAGGGGAGGTGACGGTCGATGGGATCGGCGTTGCACGGGGCGGCCGAAGTCCCCAGCGATCGGATCCGGTGCAGAACGAGTCCACCGGGGTGCGCGGCGTCGGCATCGGGCCGCGCTGCGTGGTCGAGATGATGTGGATGGGGTCTCGCGATGACCACCCATGACGGTCGCGATCGTGAGCTCGATGCCCGCCTCGGTCGGGCGAGCGAGCAGATCGACCGGCTCCGGGAGGCCAACGACCGGTCCGGGAACGTCGTGCAGTTCCGCGAAGCGCGCTATCTCGAGTCGCTCCACGAGGTCGTGGTCGACCTGAACGAACGGTCGAGACAGATGCCGCTGGCGGGCACCCACGAGCGGCGCACGTTCGAGCGGGATCTCGGCTCCTTGGAGGACCAGATCGCTGTGACGTTCGCCGAGCTCGCGTCGGCGACGGCGGAAGAACGGGGGGACGCCCGCCAGGAGATGCGAGCCGACATCCAGCTGCATGAGGTGGAGGCGGAGGCCGCCAAGAGATGGTGGCGACGCATGTTTCGCCGGGGCCGGGGGGCACCCGCCCGATCCGATCCCGAGTGGGAGGTCGGGCCCGGCACGACTGACAAGGGAGGTGAGACGCGAGGAACGAAGATCTGAGTACGCCGTACGGACGAAGGCACGATCGTGCCTGCCGTCTTGGTCACCGGGTAGTGAGCCTAAGGATGCGTGAGACCAGGCGAGAGTAGCCGATCTACCGATGCCTGGAGGAAGGAGTAGCCACGATGGCACTGTCAGATCGTTTGGCGGAGCTGGCGCAACGAGCGAAGGAAGCCGAGGATCGTGCTCGCGCCGCCTCGAGCACTGCCAGGGAGAAGTTGCAATCCGAGGTCAACCAGGCGTCGGAGGCCGCACAGCAGAAGGCAGATGAGCTCCAGCAGCGCGGCGAAGCTGCGGAGGGCAAGGCCTCGGACTGGTGGGCGGGCGTCCAATCGGATTGGGCCAGGCACATCGGGACCGCGAGAGCACACGTCGAGGCGAAGAAGGCGAAGGCCGATGCTAAGTCGGCTCAGTTCGATGCGGACATCGCCAGCGGCTATGCGGAGGATGCGATCGACTTCGCGTTCGGGGCCGTCGAGGAGGCCGAGTACGCAGTCCTAGACGCGATCCTTGCGCAGATGGACGCCGACGACGTGGCGACGAGCTGATGGGCGATCTCGAGTCGCTGACGTAGTGCTCGCCGTCGGAGCCAGGTCCCGATGAAAGGGGATGAAGGAGGTGGCGGTGGATGGGTCGCGCGGCGAGCGGATCGCCAAGGCGAAGGAGGGCTTGGCATCCGCTCGCCGCGGATCGCCAAGGCGAAGGAGGGCTTGGAGGAGATGCAGGCGGCGCTGGATCAGGCGGAGCGCGTGGTCGGAGCCGCGGCTCGGCGCCATCGCCAGTCCATCCACGAAGGGTCGAGAGAGGAGGGGTCATGATGGCCGAGGAACGAAGGATCGTTCGAGAAGGAGCCCGCTACTGGTGGATCCTGCTCGTGTCGGGGATCGCGTGGCTGCTGATCGCGTGGATCGTGCTGCGCTTGAACGCGACCTCGATCGCGACCGTGGGCGTGTTGATCGGCGCGGTGTTCATCGTCGCCGCCGTGAACGAGGTGGCCGTGGCCACCCTGATACCCGGAGGATGGAAGGTCTGGCACTACGTGATGGCGTTCATCTTCCTCCTCGGCGGGCTGTGGGGCTTGATCACGCCGATCGAGACCTTCTTCGCGCTCGCATCCGTGCTGGGGTTGATCTTGGTCTTCTACGGCGTATTCGAGATCGCTCGGGCGGTGAGCACGCGCGCGACGAATCCCTACTGGTGGGTCGGTCTGATCACGGGCGTCCTCCTCCTCCTGCTGGCGTTCTGGGTGTCCGGATCCGACCGCGTATACACGCTGGCTCAACGGACGTATCTGATCTTGTTCTGGGTCGGTTTCTTCGCGCTGTTCAAGGGCATCACGCAGATCATGCTCGCGTTCGGGGTTCGAGACGCGGGGAAGGAGATAGGCGCCGCCTCCTCGTTGGCGTAGGCGACACGGATAGGTCCGAGCCATGAACCCTCCCCAGGCGGCGGCGGTCGGGCGCGAGAGTGAGCCGGCCGAGTTGCCGCGACGACCGTTCCTGTTCGTCAACCCGTCCTCCGGCGGCGGTAGAGCGACGCGCGCAGGCCTCGTCGATCGGGCGCGAGCACGAGGGATCCGGGTGGTGGTCCTGACCCCGCATCAGGATCTGGCTGCACTGGTCCGGGAAGCGGTGGCCAGCGGCGCGGATGCGCTGGCCGTAGCGGGCGGCGATGGATCGCTGGGGCCTGTCGCGGCGATCGCCGCGGCCGATGGACTTCCGTTCGCGTGCGTTCCCGCTGGCACGAAGAACCACTTCGCGCTCGATCTGGGGATCGACCGACACGATCTGCTCGGCGCGCTCGATGCACTCACCGACGGGATCGAGCGTCGGATCGACGTCGGGGAAGTGAACGGCCGCACGTTCCTGAACAACGTCTCGCTCGGCATCTACGCCGACGCCGTCAGGCGACCGGCGTACCGCGACGCGAAGGTGCGGACACTGCTGGAGACTGCCGAGGAGGTGCTAGGTCCGAGCGCAGCGCTCCCCGACCTGCACCTCGTCGACGATCTGGGCCGCGAACACACCCACCCCGCCGTCCTGATCGTGTCGAACAACCCGTACGAGCTGGACCGGCCGGTGGCGGCGGGCGCGCGTCCGACGCTCGACAGCGGACGGCTCGGGGTGGTCGTCCTCGCCGCGCCGCGCCTCGACCGTCCTCCGCGGGGGCGGGCGTGGACCACCCCGCGTCTCGAGGCCGACGCCTCCGGCCCGGTGCACGCGGGGATCGACGGCGAGGCGGTCGATCTGATCCCGCCGCTGGAGTTCGTGATCCAGCCCGCAGCGCTCCGCGTGAGGATCTCCTCGCGTCATCAGGGCGTCTGGCTCGCCGGACGTCTCTCGCCTCCGCATCCCGCGGCGCACCGCCGGCCCTCCGGGCTGATGCGATTCCAGCAGGAGACGTGACGCGATGACGAACGCTGGCGTTCTCAAGGGATCCCGTTCGGGGAGCGTGCCTTCGTTCCGGGCGGTCGCCGTCGGGATCGACGGGACCCTGGCGGACGGATCGTGGTTACCGCCACACGTGCTCGCGGCGCTCCGGCGGACCCGGAACGAAGGACGGCGCGTCATCTTGGTCACCGGTCGAACCGTCGGCGGGGTACGGGACGTCATCTCCGACGTCCTGGACCACGTGGACGCGGTGGTCGCCGAGAACGGCGCCGTCCTGTTTGCCCCCGATCGCCGTCAGGCGTTGTCCGCCCCGGTGGACGGTTCCATGGCCGCGGCACTCGCTGATCGCGGAGTCGAGATGGGCAGGGGTGCAGTCATCGGATTCACCGGCGCTGGGGACGAGCACGCCGTGCTCGACGAGATCCGTCGACTGGGGTTCGAGTACCAGCTCGTCCGGAACCGCAACCTCCTGATGATCCTCCCGGCCGGCGTGAACAAGGGCAGCGGGCTGCTGAACGCGCTTCGGCATCTCGGAGTGTCGCCGCACGACACGCTCGCGATCGGCGACGCCGAGAACGACCACTCCCTCTTCGATGTGGCGGAGTTCGGCGTCGCGGTGGCCGATGCCGTAAGCTCGCTCAGGGATCGAGCCGATCTGGTCCTCGACGAGCCAGACGGCGCTGGAGTGGCGCACCTGCTCGCGGGCGGACTGTTGGATGATCCGACCCGCTTCGCTTCAAAGCGACGGCACCTCGTCATCGGCGTCGACGATCGCGGCGACGCCGTCTGGCTCCCGGCGCAGCCTCGGAACGTGCTGGTGGCTGGCGGTGCGCGCGAGCAGCGGGTGAGCCTTGCCGGCCTCCTCGCGAAGCAGTTGACTACGCTCGGCTACTCGGTGCTCGTCGTCGATGGCTCTGGCGACTTCCCGTTCGGTGAGACGCCGGAACGCGTCCTTGTCGGAGCGGATCGCTCGATCCAGGCACCGACCGCGGTGCTGTGGTTGCTTCGGCATGCGGGCATCGCCGTCGCGGATCTCTCGCACCTGGATCAGGCTTCACGCGGCCGGTATCTGGAAGACCTGTGGATGGAGGTCCGGTGCGAGCGTCGGGAGACAGGACTGCCGCACTGGGTGTTCACCGAGGACCGGGATCGCGAGCCACGGTTCGTCGACGCCGCTCTCCCCGCTTCGGGCTGCTGCCTGCTCGTCGCGCACCCGTCGAGGCTCTCGGACGAGGCGCGCGCCGGCACCGATGCGGGACTGGTCATCTCGGAGCCTCGACCGGGCGAGGCGCTGGTGGACCTCGCGGCGACAATCTCGGGTCTTCCGAGCTCGACGATCACGTCGTTACTCACGGGCACGGGCGAGCGGTTGCTCGTGGTCTCCCCGTTCGGAGATCGGCGAGCGACTTCAGTGTCGATCGTACGTGCGAGCGAGATGGACCCGCCTTTGGATCCGTTCGCCCATCTGCTCGTCCCCTCGCCATCGAGCTCGACCACACGGGGGGAGCCGACGGGATCAGACGACCG
Organism: uncultured Actinomycetes bacterium; assembly: GCA_963850315.1. Lineage (GTDB taxonomy): Bacteria > Actinomycetota > UBA4738 > UBA4738 > HRBIN12 > JAOUEA01. Next base: position 9,458 of record CAWKKN010000006.1, on the reverse strand, counting down.
GTCCGGGGCGGAGCCTGCGCACTGACCCGCGTGTGCATGCTCGAGCCGTCGTCCTTGCAGCTACTGGTCCACCGGTGTTCGGCTGGTCGATCGACGGATGCCAGTGAGTCGCGCGCGGTGGAAGCTGAGATCGAGACCCAGACATAGCGTCGCACTTGTGGAGGTGCCCAGCACATGCGGAACGCGGAGGCCGAGACCGCTCATCCGCCGACTGGCGCGGCCGCGCGTCCGGGCGAAGAGGACGGCCGGGACGATCGTCCGATGCCGCGCTTGGTCCCGAAGGCCATCGTCATAGGGTACGGAGGCGGTCGTCTGGCTCTGGCCGGACCTGTCGGCGCTCGCGCTCCCGTGCGTCATCGGAACCTGGGCGATCTTGATCGGCGGGCTGCAGATCGGCAGGTCGAGTGGAGCGAGGTGATCGGCTAACCCGGCGACCTAACCGGCGAGGAGGGTTCCACGACCAGCTAGCGAGGCTCGAAGGCGTGGACATACTCCCCCGACACCTTGACGACGTAGCGTTGGAGCTAGGAAGCGAGGAGCTATGGACTTGTCGGCTGCGGAGGAACGTCTGACCAAGCGGTTCACGGGAGTCTTCTCAGAAGAGACCGTGCAGCGATGCCTCGAAGAACAGGCATCGACCCTCAGCCGTGAGGCTCGGATCACGAACTACATCCCTATGATCGCAGAGCGTATGGCTCGGGACCAGCTGAGGGCCATGAGCCGCCAGAAGGTGCCGGCCTAGGCTCCTCAATCCGATGGTGCCCTCGTACGCGAAACGACCCCCTTGGGAACCGGACCGGAAGAGGGCCCGGGGTGAGGGGGTCGTCCCGACTTCAGCAGGCTCTCGGAGCCGATCAGATCGCCCTGCCGGCGACGGCCTGTGGCCATGGATCGGTGAAGCGAGAGGACTGCAACAGGTACCCTAGGCCCTCTTACCGTCCGGACCGCTGCCGTCGGATGAACAACAAGGGGCGAGAGCGGTGCCCGGCGTGGGAGCGGCTCCAGGCTTCTGAGGCTGCTGAGATCGGGCGCAGCGCCGTTCTACGGGTCGGGTGCGTCGGCCGAGGAAGGGGTTGCATCACCCTTCGGCCCTCACCGCGGCCCCGCGATCATTCCATCGAGTGACATCGTCGCGTGCCAGATCAGACTCATTGCATCTCCAGAGAATCGCCGTCGCCAGAAGACAGCGCCGCTTGACGACACTGAGATCCACCTACAGGAGTGCAGGGGATCAACTGCGTGACCGGATGTGAAAATAGGTGCTCGGGTCCAACCTTGGCTGGCCACGTGGCGCTGGCTCGCATGCGTGGATCAGGCGAGGTGTGCCTTCCTGCTTGGCCGTTCGGTGATCGCTGGCTCCAGCGTCGAGGGTTCGGCCCACGCTCGGGTCTTCCCTAGGGACATCGCGTCGCTTCGGTGCCCTCCTTTCCTCGGCGTGATGGCGAAGGTCGCTCGCGCTCATCCGTGCCACCGGAAAGGCCTGTAGTCACGGAGCTCTGAGAGCCCCACCTTCAACGAAGCGATAAATGCCACGCGCCGACGGGGTACGTCACCGTCGCGGATCGCCGGCGCTCGACCCCGCCGATGTGAGTCCGTGATCGAGTCCCTCCTTCAGGAGGGCGAAACTCTGTCGGCCACGGCTGCGGATCTCACGCCGTATCGCCTCCGTGGTCGCGCCCGTAAGCACGCGCTGACGGACGTGATCGATCATGGCCCGGTGGAGGCTGATCAATGCTCGCGCGATCACCAGTGGTTCGAGATCGTCCCGATGGGCATGCCGTTCTTCGGCGATGAGGTCGATCAGGTGCTCCGCATAGCGATCGTAGATCTGTCGCTCGCGGGCGAGCAGCGTCGGGCTGTCCGTGAAGATCTTCGTCACCGCGACAGGATCGTCGTGACGAACTTCGTCGCCGGCCTTCAAGAACCCTCGCGGCTCGAGCACGAAGCTCCCGAACGCGTCGACGACCGACGTCCCCGCACCACGGTTCGTGATCGCCTCATGCAACTCATCTTCGAAGTCCTCCATCCGGTGGTAGGCGAGGTCCTCCTTCGTCGGGAAGTAGTTGAAGACCGTCGCCTCTGAGACGTCTGCCGCGCGAGCTACTTCTGCAACGGTGACGTCATCGAAGCCTCGGTCGAGGAACAGCTGCCACGCCGCGTCGGCGATCGCCTCGCGTGTCTGACGCTTCTTCCGTTCGCGAAGTCCGGTCGACCTGCTCATGGCTGGATGATAGCACCTTTCCTTAGGGTTGCCAAAAACTTAGAGTCACTCTATCGTTAGGTTGAAGGGTGAGAGACCACGAAGGGAGAGCGTCGATGAGCGAGGCTCAGATATCGGCACGCACTGGCCGGCGACGGGCGCGTCTGATGCGCATCGCGAACGTCCCGATGCGATGGCTCCTCTGGCTGCCGGTGGATACGCCCATCGGTCGACGGTTGATGCTGCTGTTCTACACGGGTCGAAAGACCGGACGGAACTATCGCCAACCCGTCAGCTACGTGGAGGACGGCGGCGTCTTGCTCACCCCCGGCGGAGGGAGATGGAAGCTCAATCTCCACGATGGCGAGCCCATCCGGGTGCGTCTGCGTGGCCGTGACGTGCAGGCTCGACCCGAGCTCGTTCGTGATCCGGACGAGGTCGAGTCGCTGCTTCAGAGGATGATCGCGGCGAATCCTCGGCTGACATCGTTCGTGCCGTTCATCGGTCCGGATGCGGAGATCGATCGGAACAAGCTCAACGCGGCTCTCAGGCACGGGTTCGCCATCGTGCGATGGCGGGTCAGCGATCCGGACAGAGCAACGTCGAGAGGCAACGACCAGATGTGAAGTGAGTCGCTCGTGCTATGGGTGAGTCGGGCGGGTGAGCTGAGCGGAAGGAGCAAGACGTGAACGCTGAAGATCCACAGCGGACGGGTGGGAACGGTCGTTCGCTCGAGGGCAAGGTCGTGATCGTCACGGGGGCGAGTCGCGGGATCGGTGCGACCACCGCACAGGTGTTCGCCGATCGGGGAGCAACGGTCATCCTCGCGGCGCGCGACGAGCAGGCGCTCGCTGGCGTCGCTGAAGCCATCGAAGCTGAGGGAGGTCGAGCGCTCGTCGTTCCAACGGACGTCAACGATGCTCCCTCGGTCGAACGCCTCGTTGGGAGGGCGATGGAGGAGTTCGGCCGCCTTGACGCCGCGGTGAACAACGCGGGCGGCGGTCACCCGCCCGTGCCGCTCGCGACTCTGGACCCTGAGGAGTTCGACCGCATCGTCGGTGTCAACCTCCGCGGGGTCTTCCTCAGCATGAAGTACGAGATCCCGGCGATGCTCGAGGCCGGAGGCGGGGCGATCGTCAACATGTCGTCAACCGTTGGCCTTCGAGGTTGGCAAGGGATCGGCGCATACGTCGCCGCCAAACACGGAGTGATCGGGCTCACCGAGAGCGGAGCGCTCGACTACGCCGGTCGCGGGATCCGCATCAACGCGATCGCCCCGGGTTCGATCATGACGGACCGCATCGGCGCGCTCCCGGAGGAACAGCGCGCGCCGATCGTGCAGGCGATCCCGATGCACCGGATCGGGCGCCCCGAAGAGGTGGCCGCGACGGCCGCATGGCTGTGCTCGGAGGACGCAGCGTTCGTAACGGGAACCGTGGTCTCGGTCGACGGTGGACAGCTCGCGCGGCCTGAGCAAGCGTGATCCGCGGGACATGCACGTTGAAGGGGAGGGCAGATCCGGTGTCGGAGCGCCTGCACTAGAGTCCGCGGGAGATGGACGGTCCGATCTCGTTCATGAAGGCCGCGGTTCACACCAGGTACGGCCCGCCCGACGTCGTTCGGATCGTCGGCGTCCCCATGCCGGCGGTTGGGGAGCACGACGTGCTCGTCAAGGTGCACGTTACGACGGTGAATCGCACCGACTGCGGCTTCCGGGCGGCTCATCCGTTCTTCATCCGGGTCTTCACCGGGCTCCTCAGGCCACGGAGGACCATACTCGGGACCGAGTTCGCAGGGACGGTCGAGGCGGTCGGCAGCGACGTCACGTCCTTCGCCGTCGGCGACGATGTGTTCGGGTTCCACGAATGGAGGTTCGGCGCACATGCCGAGTACCTGTCGATCCCCGAGGACGGTCGGTCACAGCTATGCCGGCGAACCTGACCTACGAGGAGACGGCTCCGAGCACCGAGGGCTCGCATTACGCCCTTCGAACATCAGGAAGGCGAAGATCCGCAGCGGGCAGGCTGTGCTCGTCTACGGCGCGACGGGGGCGATCGGTTCGCCGCGATCCAGCTCCTAAAGAGTCTGGGAGCCGTGGTGACCGCTGTCTGCGACACGGAGAACGTCGACCTCGTGCGGAGCCTGGGCGCCGACAGGGTCATCGACTACACGGTCGCGGATTTCACGGCGGACGAGCAGCGGTACGACCTGGTCCTGGACGCGGTCGGCAAGAGTTCGTTCGGGCGATGCAGGCAGTTGCTGAAGCCTCGGGATCTATCTCCTCGGACCTGGGTCCGCTGTCCCAGAACCCGATCCTCGGGCTCGTCACGCCTCTCTTCGGCGGGAAAGGGTCAAGATGCCGATCCCGCCGAGGCTCGGGCAGGAGGAGGTGCGCCACCTCAGGGGGTTGATGGAGTCCGGGGCGTTCAAGCCGGTGATCGACCGCCGGTACCCCTTGGACGAGATCGTCGAGGCCTACCGGTACGTCGAGACGGGGCGGAAGATCGGCAACGTCGTGATCACCGTCGCCGAGCCGGTGGTGCGCCGCGAGCCACGGCGAAGCACAGCACCGCCATGACCCCGGCGATCGGGGCCTGGAGGAAGCGCTCCCACGCGCTCGGCGAAGCGAGGTTCATGAGCGTACCGAGCGTCAAGATGCCGACCAGCACCCAGGCCCCGCGACGACAGAACGTTGCGGGAAGTGGTGAGAAGCGGGAACCTACCCGTCCGAGGACGATGAGCGCGGCGAAGAACAGAAGCGCGGCAGAGCCGACGCTCGCGATCCGGAGGCCGGGCTGTAGCTCCGTGTTCTGGCCGCCCCAAGCAGCGCGCCCGAGCGGCGCGCCCAGTGCAAGCGCGATCTCGAACCCGGCCATGCAGACGAACCCCGTCGCAGCGGCGATGGCGGCGCGTGTACGGGTTGGCCCCTCGCTCCGCCCGACCTGCGGTTCGGTCGAAGCACCAAACTCGTCCTTGCGGTCCGGTGCGGCGCGCATGTGACCTCCAGCTCAGACTGCGAACGCACTCACGATGGACGAGGCCTTCGGATCCGATGCGGGTCGAAGGGCCCGTAATCTTCGGGACGTCGGCAACAGCACAGACGCTCGCCACGGATCGCTGAGGCAAACAAGAGCAATAGCTTGTCCACGTGGCGTGTTGCCGGTATCTACGCGCGTCGGCACGGCGGAGCACTTCCGTCGCCGCGGGTTCGGGCAAGCCATCCAATGGGCTGCGATTCGGGCTGGCAGGGGAACCGCTTGCAGCCTCCCAGTGCTCCAGTTCAGCGAGATGGCAGTGGAGCTCCATCGAGGGGATGGGTCTTCGTCGAGGTCTGCCGGTACATCTCTCTCGAGCCGCCGGAGGATCCGGCTGCCGACATGGGAGACGCCGCACCCGAAAGGGCCTCTGACCTGCTGTGGGTACTACCTCTCTTAACCTGTGGGCACTCTCGTTCTAGGGTGGCGTTCCCCCAGGTCAGGGAGTTCTGAGAACACCCCACTCACTCCACCGACAGAGGGTGTTCTCAGAACTGAGGCCCCCGACATCTCAGAGCTTTGCTGAAGAAGGCCCAGATCAGTGTCATGCGCGATCGAGGGTCGGTTAGAGGTCGGGGCGGCGCCAATCAGACACGGAACGAACGCTGAGATGCTACCGCTCGTCAGATGACAATCACTGTGAAAGGAGGCTGGCATGGGCGTACGCGTCGACCTGAACGTCTCGCTGGACGGCTACGCCACGACCGAAGGCGGCACGCCGGACAACCCGTTCGGGAGGACTGGAACAAGCTCACCGCGGCCTATGTCGCCACGCGCACGTTCCGCGAGCGGGTCCTCCACGACACGTCGGGCGAGGGCACGACCGGCGTCGATGACAGGTACGCAGCGGCCTACTTCGAGGGCGTCGGCGCCGAGATATGGGCGCCGGAATGTTCGGGTTCCACACATTTCCTGACGAGCCGAACTGGAAGGGCTGGTGGGGCGACGAGCCACCGTTTCGCGTGCCAGTGTTCGTACTCACGCACCGCAAGCTCGAGTCGATCGAAATGGCCGCGGCGCGACGTTCCACTTCGTAGCGGCGACTGCGCCGGAGGTCCTCGCGGAGGCCACCGCTGCCGCCGGCGGGAGGACGTGCGACTCGGGGGCGGCGCCAGCACGGTGCGCGAGTCCTGGAGCCGGTCTCGTCGACCCGTTGCATGTCGCGATCTCGCCCGTTCTCCTCGGTCGCGGGATCAACCTGTGGGACGGCCTCCGCGGGTTCGAGGACGGCTACCAGGTACACGCCGAGACCGCCGAGAGCGGCACAGTCACGTCACATTCGCTCGTGCGACGGTGGATGCCCGGAAGTGAGCGTGCCAGCAACGTCCTCATCTTCGGCCCACGAGTAGAGGGCGACACCGAGGTCCATCAAGGACGTCTGGAACACCGCTGAGACGAGCAAGTCGACGGCCCCGAAGCCCCAGGAGGGTGGGTGGTCGGGCGGACGATGAACGGTCCCGCTTCGATCGCCGTCACACAGCTGGGATGCCTCTGACCTGCTGTGGGTACTACCCTCCTTAGCCTGTGGGTCCTCGCGCGAGAGGGTGTCGTTTCCCGTGGTACGGGGATTCTGAGATCACCCCACTCACCTTTCCAACCCAACCCAGGGGTGTTCTCATAACTGAGGCCCCCGACATCTCAGAACTGCGCTAACGAGAGGAGCCCGTTCCGGTGATCCGCGCGATCTCGGGCACGGCGGGGGCGCGGACTCATTTGACGAGTGAGCCGGCGAAGATCTGCCACGCGAGCAGTGACTTCGCCACCAGGCTGAGAACCAAGTAGGTCTTCTCACCATAAGCGTAGTCGGTCCATCTTCCGACCTCCCGGTACTGCAGCCACTGGTTGACGCCGAAACTGAAGAACAAGATGAACTGGGTGATGACGATGCCGTAGACGAACCCCGGCACGGTTTGGGCCCCAACGATGTTCACCGCGATCGAGATCCACGGGGCAAAGCCCACGAGCGCGCCGAACCAGAAGGGGAGCATCGTGGTCGAGCTGCGACCCGGCGAGTTCATCCGTTCCTGGAGCCAGCCGAACAGGATCATGGCGACGTTGGCGCCGGCGACGACGATGACAGCATTGATCGAAGTGATGCCCGAGTAGAAGCCGATCAGGATGATCATCAACGTGGCACTGAACGAGTACTCGACCCACCGGAACCGGTTGATCCCCCGCCGTAGGTCACGCTCGTAGACGCCGCGCGACAGGGTCGCCGTGAGCAGATGGTCCAGCGCCGCCAGACCGAGGAACACCGCGACGGCCCATCCGATCCGCACGTCGAACAACGTCGTGGGCGCTGGAGCGGGCGTTCCCGGAGGCCCCTCCGGGAACGACGAGGTGACGGCGATGGTGAAGGCATCGGTGAGGACCAGGATCAGTGCGGCTTGGGCCAGGTGCAGCACGGTGAGGCCGAGGTTCCACCGACGTAGTCCGGCGAGGCGGGCGTCGGTGACCCCGGTGGCGACGGGAGTTCCGATGTCCATCGAGGTCACCGCTCTCCACGCGAGCGGTCGTCCTCGCCGATCACGCCGAACCACAGGTTGACCGACAGCAGGAATGAGAGGAACGCCGCCGCGAGGATGATGAGGACGGATGTCTTGGAGTCGAGCTTCATGTCGCCTTCCTTCCGTTGCGGATGGTTCGAACGCACGAACGGCGCCGGAGCACGTCGCCGGCGCCGTTCGTGCGATCTCGTCAGAGCGTTACTCCTCGCCCACCTTGATGGCCACGACCGCCAGGCCGTAGCCGGCCTTGGCGCTGCCGTACGCGTACACCTGGTAGGCGTAGCCCTCCTTCAGCTTCAGGGTGGCGGGCCCGATCACCGGCGTCTTGCTGCCGGGCAGCGTGACGACGGCGGTGTACCTGCCCTCGGCCGCGACGAAGACCCTGCGGTGGCCCCAGGTGAACTTGTTCCCGCCGATCAGCTTCGCACCGTTGACCCACGCGTTGACGGCCGGGGCCGCAGCGGTGTGGCGGATCGACACTCGCGCGGTGTCATCGGGCACGCGCGAGACGTTGTTCGTGAAGATCTTCAGGTTCGGGGTCCCCGAGGCGTCCAGGTTGGCCACGACGGTGTAGTTATGGCCCGCCGCCAGGGTCGCGTCGGCCGCGAGGATCTCAGGTGTGCATGGAGCACCGGCCGCGACGACGCCCATGTGGTAGGTCCCCTCTGGCAGCGGGACACCGGTCACGACCTGGCCGGGCATGAAGTTCTTGATCGCCTTGGCGCCGTTGACGCAGACGTCGACCGTCAACCCGGGGATCCCGTGCACGACGTTGATCGATGCCGGCCTGCCCCCTGAGGCCGAGGCGGTGGTCGCGATGGCGACCCCGCTTGTGAACATGGTCACCACAGTGGCGACGCTGAGCCCGAGCGCGAGGTATCTCTTGCGCATGGTGCGTTCCTCCCTTCGCCCATCTCGCGATGGGCATCCCGCTCCTTTCGGACGCATTCAGCTATCAGGTGCGTTACTTAGCCTCCCGTATGGGAGCCCTCTATTTCGGGGCGAAACCTTTTCATGGTTGCCCTCTTCGGGTGGAAACCTATGCATGGGTGCCCGCCGCAGCGGGTCTGGGATGCGGAGGGCTCACTCGTGGGGGGCTCGCGCCATCGCCTCGTCGAAACCGATAGGAACGATGTCGGGGAAAAGCTCGGTCGCCGAACGATCGCGCACGATCACCTCGGTGCTCATACCCTCGATCAGCGGCCGGGCGAGTTCCGTCGGGACCGACGTGGTGAGGCCGCACCAAAACGAGGAGAGCCGCGGAGTGAGGAAAGGGACACCGATAATGGGTCGACGGGTGCCCTTCGACGCGGCGTAGGCCCGCAGCATCTCGCGATAGGTGATCATCTCGGGCCCACCGATCTCCACCACCGTGTGGTGGCGTTCAAGGGATGCCGATGCCCCCGCCACGAGGTAGTCGATCACGTCGTCGATCGCGATCGGCTGCGACCGCGTGTCCACCCATCTGGGAGCCACCATCGCGGGTAAGCGGTTCACGAGGTCTTGCAGCATCCTGAACGAGGCGCTCTCGGCGGACACCACCATCGCGGCGCGGAACTCGAGTACCGTCGGTCCCTCCGACGCGAGAACGCGGCCGACCTCTTGCCGACTCGCGAGGTGCGGCGACATCGCCCCCGTGTCGTCGGCGCCGAGTCCGCCGAGGTACACCACCCGTTCCACCCCAGCGCGCTTTGCGGCGCGCGCGAAGTGGGCCGC
>CAWKKN010000005.1:0-524272 GCA_963850315.1 uncultured Actinomycetes bacterium | reverse complement strand
TGCAGCGACTTCTCCGCGCCGGTCATGCCCTTGATGACACCGTCGTAGTAGTTGCCGTACTGCGCCGCGAGCGAGGCGAGGTTGATCTGCTTGAACGCGTACTCGATGTCGTGCGAGGTCACCGCACGGCTCACCGGCGGGCCGAACATGACGTCCGGCCGCAGCGTGAACGTGTACGTGAGGCCGTCTGCCGACACCTGCGGCATCGCCGTGGCGATGTCGGGCACGGGGGTGTCCCCCCCCTGGGTCGCGTTCTTGTGGTTGTACGTCATGAGTCCGCGCAGCAGCAGCTGGCCGTAGAGGCCCCATGCCGCCCCGAAGTACTCACCCGTGGGGTCGAACGCGTCGGTGTATTGGAAATCCTGGGTGGCGGTGCGATACGTGCCGCCGTTGCCTCCCCCCGGGGGCGGCGTGGCCGAGGCTCCGCTGCCGCCAACGGTGCAGGCGGTCCCAACGATCGCAAGCACCGCCAGCAGCGACGTTGCGACGAAGCGTCGTTTCCTCATCGCGAAGCTCCTTTCCCCTCAAGGCAACGATAGCCCCGCGCCGTCGTAGAAGGGAGTGCCCGGCCCGTCCACGGGTGAACCCGCGCGGTTGGGCAGGCTCGGAGATCTTACACTGGCCGGGTGCCGGCGTGCTCGAAGTGCGGCTTCCAGTCGGAAGGAACGCTCAGGTTCTGCCCGGAGTGCGGTGCGGAGTGGATCGCCGCGACGCAGTCCCGCGAGCAGCGCAAGACGGTGACCGTGTTGTTCTGCGACCTCACCGGCTCGACCGCGCTCGGCGAGGCGCTCGACCCCGAGCGGCTGCGCGCGCTGCTCGCGCGCTATTTCGAGCAGATGAAGGCGATCGTCGAGCGTCACGGCGGCAGCGTGGAGAAGTTCATCGGCGATGCCGTGATGGCCGTGTTCGGCGTGCCGGTGCTGCACGAGGATGACGCGCTGCGCGCAGTGCGCGCGGCCGTCGAGATGCGGCGACGCACTGCCCGAGCTCGGGCTGGAGGGACGGATCGGCGTCATGACGGGCGAGGTCGTGACGGGAACGGAGGAGCGACTCGCGACCGGTGATGCGGTCAACGTCGCCGCTCGGTTGGAACAGGCGGCGCAGCCGGGCGATGTGCTGATCGGCGAGCCGACGCTCGAGCTCGTACGCGACAGGGTCGATGTCGCGCCGATCGACCCTCTCGAATTGAAGGGCAAGGCGGAGCCGGTCCCCGCCTACCGGCTGCTGCGCGTGCACGACGCGCCGGAGCGACGGCATGAGGCGCCGTTCGTCGGGCGTCAACGCGAGCTCGCGATCCTCCGGGAGGCGTGGGAGCGCGTGCAGGCCGAGCCGCGCTGCGAGCTTGTCACCGTCGCCGGCGATGCCGGCGTCGGCAAGTCTCGGCTCGCCGCGGAGTTCTTGGCCTCGATCGAGGCGACGGTCCTGCGCGGCCGCTGCCTCCCCTACGGCGAAGGGATCACCTACTGGCCGGTCGTCGAGGTCCTGAAGCAGCTCGATCTGGTCCCCTCGGGACGAGGCCGCCGCGGCCGCGATCCGGTCGCTGCTGGGCGAGACGGACGTGCCGACGTCCGCGGAGGAGATCGCCTGGGCCTTCCGCAAGACGCTGGAGGAAGCCGCCGCCGCACGGCCGGTCGTGGTCGTCTTCGACGACATCCAGTGGGGCGAGGAAACGTTCCTCGACCTGATCGAACACATCGCGCTGCTGTCCTCGGGCGCGTCGATCCTGCTCTTCTGCATCGCGCGGCCCGAGCTCACCGAGCGCCGGCCCACGTGGCCGGTGACGCTTCGGCTCGAACCGATGGGCGCCGAAGACGTCGACGAGCTCATCGCCGGCCGGATCGCCGGCGAGCTGCGCGAGAGGATCGCTCGCGCAGCGGGCGGCAACCCGCTGTTCCTCGAGGAGATGCTGGCGATGGCCGGCGAGGCGCATGGTGAGGTGGTCGTCCCGCCCACGCTGCAGGCGCTGCTCGCGGCGCGCCTGGATCAACTCGAGACGGCCGAGCGGAGCGTGCTCGAGCGGGGTGCGATCGAGGGGGAGATCTTCCACCGGGGTGCCGTCCAGGCGCTCGCACCCGAGGAGACCCAGGTGACCCCGCGCCTGGCCGCGCTCGTGCGCAAGGAACTCATCAGGCCGGACCGGTCGCCGCTCGCGAGCGAGGACGGCTTCCGCTTCCGCCACCTGCTGATCCGCGACGCCGCCTACGACGCGTTGCCGAAGGCGACCCGGGCCGAGCTCCACGGTCGATTCGCAACGTGGCTGATGGAGCACGGGACCGAGTTGGTCGAGTTCGACGAGGTTGTCGGCTACCACCTCGAGCTGGCCTGCAACTACCGCGCCGAGCTCGGGCATGCCCCGCGACGACGAACTGGCCGCGGCTGCGCGCCGCCGCCTGACCGCCGCCGGCCGCCGCGCGCACCTTCGGGCGGACTACGGCGCCGCCGCCAGGCTGCTCGAGCGCGCCGCCTCACTCGTACCACCGGCCGAGCTCGACCTCGCCCTCGAAACCGACCTCATCGACGCCCTGTTCTGGGCAGGCAAAGGGAGCGACGCGCTCCGGCGCGCCGATTCCGTCGCCGAACGGGCCTCGGCTGCGGGGACCAGGTGAGCGAGCTGTGCGGGCGGATCCAGGCAGGCATCATTCGCATGTCCCTCGAGCCGGAGGGCGCAGGCCGAGAGGCTGGCGGCGCTGCTCGAGCAGGCGCTGCCGGTATTCGAGGCTGCGGGCCACGACCTCGCCCTCCACACCGCATACCAGGGTCTCGCGCAAGTCGCGTTCGAGCATGCGCAGACGGACGCGGCGCTGGAGGCATACGAGCGGGCTGCCGCGTACGGTTTGACGGCGGGCATGTCGCAGGAGTTCCTCGAATGGCGCGCCGCGTGCCGCTTCTACGGCACGACACCCGTGTCGGGAGTGCTGGCGTGGCTGGACGAGCACGAGCCACGAGCGGGGCGGACCACTGGCTCCGCATGTACCGGGCCCTGGCGCTGGCGATGCTCGGTCGCTTCGACGAGGCGCGACCGATGCTCGCCGGAACTCGAGCGGAGCTGGCCGAGCGCGGCGGGGGGATCCGGCTGGCGGTGACGACGGGCATCGAGTCCGTCGACTTCGAGCTCCTTGCCGGCGATCCCGCGGTCGCCGCCGAGCTGGGAGCGGAAGGGTGCAGGTTGCTCGAGGAGCTGGGGGACAAGAGCTTCCTGTCCACGGCGGCCGCCAGCCTGGCGCGGGCGCTCTTCGCGCTCGACCGGCTCGAAGAGGCCGACGCCTGGGCCGGCCGGGCGGAGGAGTTGGGCGCGAGCGAGGATGCGGCCACGCAGCGGCTCTGGCGGCAAGTGCGGGCAAAGGTGCTCGGCGCGCCGCGGCGAGCACGCCGAGGCGGAGCGGCTCGCGCGCGAGGCGGTGGCGATCGGCGAAGGAACGGACGATCTGAACGGACAGGGCGACGCGTACGCCGACCTCGCCGACGTGCTCCTGCTGGGCGGAAAGCCCGACGAGGCGGCCGTCGCGCTCGAGCGAGGCGCTCGAGCGCTACGAGCGCAAGGGCAACCTCGTTTCGGCGCAGCGCGCGCAGACTCGACTCGCAGCGCTCCGAGACGAAGCGTCGTAAGCCGCCATGAACTGTTCGGTTCGTTCCGACCACTCCTTGGCTCGATCTGATTATCCGCCCCTAGCCCACGTCGGGAACCCGACACCCGGTTCGTCACATCCCCGACAGGCGCATCTCCCGCCCGGTCCGATGATGCGATGCATCGGACCCAAACGACAGGAAGGAGGATCCGATGAGCACTTACACCGGCACCACAGGCACCAAGCGGGGGATGGGCGAGACGATCTGGCTCGGGATCATCACGTTCGTGGCGGCATCCGCGCTCGTGCTCGCACTCTTCGCGATGCAGCGCGGAGGATCCACGGGCCCAGCACCGGTCGTTGACCACCGAGTTAACTCCGTGATCGTCAACCCTGGGAACGGCGTCACCCCGATCGTCTCCAACCCGATCCTCACGAGGGGCCGTTTCCAAGGCCACCCGCTTCCCTAGCGAGGGGCGGCCGGTGGGCCGGGGGCGATCGAACGAAGGCAGGATGGGTCGGCCCGATCGCCGGCCCATCCGGCTGTCCGGAGCCTGACCTGGCGGCACGGGGGCCGCGAGAACGAGATCCGCAGCCCGCAGGGGAAGTAGTCCCCCCACGCATCCGGGCAGGACTCAGGGCTTTGTTGAGCCAGCCGCCGTGCCCTTAGCTTGTGGACCCGACCAGGTGGGTACACACTGCCGGTGTGTTGAGGCGCACCCCTTCTCGGGGTCTCACCACCTCGCTGTTCACCGACATCGTGGGATCGACCGCGATCGAGGTCGAACTCGGGGACGAGCGCTGGCACGCCCTCCAAGCCCGCCACCACGCCATCGTCCGTAAAGAGCTGAAACGCTTCCACGGCCACGAGGTCGATACCGCCGGCGACGGGTTCTTCGCGACGTTCGGGGCCCCCGCCGACGGGGTGCGCTGCGCGGGAGCGATCGCCACCCCGTGCACAGCATCGGCCTGGAGATCCGAGCCGGCCTGCACACCGGGGAGACGGAGCTCACGGGGGAGAAGGCTGCCGGGATCGCCGTCACCACCGCGGCGAGGGTCTCCGCGCTCGCCGGGCCGGGCGAGGTGCTCGTCACCCGCACCCTCGCCGAGCTCGTCGCGGGCTCCGGCTTCAGGTTCTCCGATCGGGGCGAGCACGAGCTCAAGGGCGTCCCCGGCGAGTGGCGCCTGCTCGCGCTCAGCGGGATCGACGGCGAACCGCTCGCCCCGAACCTCGATCCTGAAGAGGCCCTCGAACGACGTGCGCACGTCGCGCCCGTCCGGCACGGCCGATCCCGTCGGCGCACGCTCGTCCTGGTCTCCGCCGTGGCGGTGATCGCGCTGGTCGCGGCGACGCTTCCGTTCGTCCTGCACCACGCCCAAGCCCCGCTCTGGCCTCCAACGGCATCCAACTGCTCGATGCCACATCGGGTCGGCGCGTGGGAGGTATGGCGCTTACCCAGGCTCCGGCGGGGATCGGCATCCGGGGCCATGTACGTATGGGTGAGCGATCCACAAGACGGCACCGTCTTGAAGGTCGACCCCAGCATCCGCAGGGTCGTGGACACGATCTCGGTTGGGTCGGGGTCGGACCCGGCGGGGATCGCGTTCGGGGATGGTGCCGTGTGGGTGGCGCTGAGCGGAGATGGCAAACTCGCGCGAATCGATCCATCGACGGACACCCCCGTCAACGTGAGCGTCGGCGACGGTCCGACAGGGGTTGCCACCTCCTCCGGCTCCGTATGGGTCACCAACTACATCGACGACACCGTCATGCGAGTCAGTGCCACGACGAACCACGTCGTCTCGACGGTCAAGGTCGGGAGCGGACCCGTAGCCGTGGCGGCGAACGCCGCACGGAGCATGGGTCGCCAACTCGGGCGACGGGAGCGTCACCCCGATCCTGGGCGGGCAGGCAACCACGGCGATCGGTGTCGGCAACGGGCCTTCGGGCATCGCGATCGGGGCCACAGGGGTGTGGGTGTCGAACAGCTTGGACAACACGCTGTCGCAGATCGACGCCGGCACTGAGAACGTGCTCCAGACGATCCGTTCGATCGGGGACGGACCCACCGGCCTCACCGTGGACAACGCAACAGTCTGGGTGGCTGATCAATTCGGCGGAGCGATCGCTCGGGTCGATCCGACGAGCGGAGCACGCATGGCCCCGATCCAGATGGACGCCGCACCCGTCGCGATGGCGCTCGTCGGGGACGAGCTCTGGGTCGCGGCCTCCGCGCCCCCATCGGCACACCGAGGGGGCAACCTCAGGTTCGCATCCAACGATCCTCTCGGCCTTGATGCTCTCGACTCGATCGACCCCGCGACCACCGACTCCCGTACGTCGTGGCAGATCTTCTCGATCACGAACGATGGGCTCGTGGGGTTCGCGCGGGTCGGTGGAGCCCAAGGCGGAGCGATCGTGGCAGATCTCGCGTTAAAGGTTCCGACTCCGACGGATGGCGGTAAGACCTACACGTTTCAGCTACGTCCGGGGATCCACTACTCGAACGGAGCCAACGTGGAGCCGGAGGACGTCCGACACGGCATCGAGCGGATGCTGGTGATGGATAGGCCTGGTCTCCCTTACCTCTACTACACCGGGATCGTCGGGGCAGCGGAATGTGTCTCGAACCCATCGTGTGACCTCTCGAAGGGGATCGCCGTGCACGGTGCCGACGATCACGTTCCACCTCACCGATCCCGACCCCGATTTCCTCTACAAGCTCGCGCTGCCCTTCGCGGATGCCGTTCCCGCCGATACCCCTTTCAAGCCCGTCGACGCGTCGCCCTTCATCCCGGCGACTGGGCCGTACATGATCCACTCGTACACGCCGGAGGTGACGAACAAGAAGAGCGGCGCGGTCGAGACGATAGGAAAGATCGAGCTGGTGCGCAATCCGTATTTCGTCCAATGGTCCCAGGCGGCCCAGCCCGAGGGCTACCCGGACCAGATCGATGGCTCCTTGGGCATCTCGCCCGCCCAGCAGGTATCGAAGGTCGAGCAAGGGCAGCTCGACGTGACGGGTGACTCCCCGCCCGCAGACCAGCTGAGTCATCTCGACACGAGGTTTCGGAGTCAGTTGTACGACGTGTGCTTCCTCAGACTTACGGGTTCGTGATGAACAAGACGCAGCTGGAGCTCCCTTCAACGACCTCGGCGTCCGCCAGGCGCTCAACTACGCGGTCGACCGGAACGAGCTGGTGAGACTCTCCGGCGGACCCCAGCTCAACCAGGTCTCGTGTCAGGTCCTGCCCCCCGACTTCCCCGGCTACCACCCGTACTGTCCCTACACGCTGGACCAGAGTCCATCGGGGAGGTGGTCAGCACAGGATCCAGGCGGGCGGAGAGCCTCGTGACGGCCTCGGGCACGACAACAATGCCGACTTGACCGTTTGGGCGCCGAACGCTTTCCCGGCAAGAACTGGGCGCACTATCTCCGCAAGATCCAAGGGCCTCGGCTACAAAGTAGTAAACGTGCACATGCCCCACGGCTATGTAGGCGCAACTGGGACCCACGTCTCAGCTGTCGACCACTATTTCAACCAGGTCCAGGACCCGAAAGAGTGCCAAGATGCAGATCGTCTCGCGTGGGGGACCGACTACCTGGCACCATCGGAGTTCATGTTCTACTTGTTCTCCTGCCGCCCCGGGCTTGGCTACAACACGTCTGTGCTGGACGTCAACACGTCGCATTTCTGTGATCGACGGGTGGTTCAGCCAGAGATGAACAACGCTCTGGCCCTGCAGGCGAGCGATCCCGCCGCGGCCAACGCGGCGTGGGCCGGCGTCGATCACTCCATCGTCGACCGGGCGCCCTGGTTAGCGCTCCCGACGCCAAAACAGGTCTACTTCGTGTCGACCAGAACAGGTAACCTCCAGGTGAGTTCGATGTGGGGGCTATTGCTCAGTCAACTCTGGGCCTTCCGTGACAGGGGTCGGCGAGGCACCTCGGACCCCGAGACGAAATCCACGGGTTGCGGCGTTCAACCCGTCGCACCCCGTCACACCGAAGCTCTTCCGGGGCATGAGGATGCAGACGGGGCATACGTTCGGCCTGGAAGGAGTTCCTACCCATGCGGCGGATGTTGGTTGGCGTGGTCGCCGCGCTCGCGCTGACGGCTTGCACGAACTCGACGGTGCCCGGCCCGCCGGGGGGATCGCAGGCGACCCCTACCTCATCCACCGGCGTCAAGGGCGATCTCACGTATGTCGGCGGGCCTGCCCTGTCGTCCCCCGCTTCACTGCAGCTGGAAGGTGGCAGCGTCCTGGCTTACACGCAGGACGGCTCCGAAAGGGGGGCGACCGAGTTCCCCGAAGGCCAGGGCTTCGTCCTGCCGCTCGCGCCTGGCACGTACCGGTTGGTCGCGATCAGTGGTGATGCGAGCTGCCCCTCCCGGTCCGTCACTGTCGAGTCGGACCGATACGAGGCCGTGAGGATCCGCTGCGACATCAGGTAGCGGGGATACACCGTCCCTACATGAGCTCGTCGCCAACCGGGCTCAACGAGGGCCGTGGCCGACGGTTCGCTCCATGCCGGTTGTTTCTCCCGCTGCGCGCCCTACAAGGTCATCTTCTAGCGCTCGCCATCGGACGCTCAGTCATCTCGTTGGACGCGGCCCCCAGTCTGGCGCGAAGCCGTTCAGGGAGATGACCTTGATGTGGGTGCCGTCGGCGTTCATGACGAGCACTCGATCCGGACCGTTGGAGCTGAGCGTGTTGAACACGATCTTCTTCCCGTCGGGGGAGTAGTCGGGACGGAAGTCCGCCTTACCCTGCGGGATCGCGTGCGTGAGCCGCGTCAGGCCCGTGCCGTCGGGATGGATGGTGAAGATGTCTCCGATCAGGAGCGTGAAGTCGTTGTTGAAGATGATCACGGAGCCGTCCGGTGCCCACTCCGGGTGGGCGGCGTCCATCGGCAACGGCGTGATCCGATGGAGGTGGTCCCCGTCGGCCCGCATCACGAAGATGGCCGAGGTCGCAGAGTGGTGGGGGAACTGCTCGAAGGCGATCCAGCGGGCATCCGGGGAGAACTCCGGCTCGGCGGGATCCGTCTGGGTCGTGAAGTGGGTGAGCCGTCGAAGCCGCGTGCCGTCTGGATGGATGGTGTAGATGTTCGTGCGGCTTCCGTTGTTGGGGCCGTGCTCGAACACGAGGAGCTTCCCGTTCGGAGCCCAGGATGGATCGGCGCTGAAGCCGCCGAGATGCGTGACCCGGCGGACGTGGCTGCCGTCGGCCCGCATGATGAAGACCTGGAACGAGTCGTTGCGAAACCGGTCGAACGCGATCCATCGCCCGTCGGGGGACCAGTCTGAGTGCACGTCGAACGTCGTGGACGAATGCGTGAGCCTCCTCACGCCGCTCCCGTCCGGGCGCATCGTCGAGATACCGCCATTGCTGAAACGGGCGAACGATATCCTGCCGTTCTGACCGGGGAAGGCGGCTCGCGCCGCTGGAGACAGGAACCCTCCCCAAAGGGTCACGATCCCGGCCAGTGCCAACAACATCCTCAGTCGCCTCACGACGACCACCCCCCTCTTCGATAACTCACGCGGCTTTTCCAGGCGGATCGAGATCTGCTTGCCCCCGTGCGCCGTCGCTGTTCACCACGACGCCGAGCGGCTCGAGCGGCGGCTGGCGGAGCTCGGGAGCGGCTACGCGCCCCGCCCGGCAAGGACGTAGGGGACCCAGGCGGCCTCCACCGCGAACTCGGTCGCCTCATCGCGCCCCTCCAGCGGTCGGCGTGGGGATGTCTCGATCCCACATCGGTGCCTTCATCCGGCCCATCCCCTCGCCCACGGTTCCGCCCACCGTTCGTTCATCGTTCGGCCCCCGATGGGTCATCGCCACCTGTACACGAGCAGCGCGTCGCTCGAGGGGAGCCACGAGAGCCCTCCGGCATCGGCGGCGATCGTGGTGTTGAGCGGGGTTGTGGCCCCGGTCCCGAGATCCAAGACGTGCACGCGGAGGATCGGCGCGGGCGCCCAGGCGGGCGTCCCTAGGGCAGGCAAGAATCCGCCCCACGAGTCAAAGGCCAAGAAGGCGATCTTGGAGCCATCCGGTGACCACTTCGGCAGGAACACGCTTGTTCTCGGCACGGTTGCCACCCGATGCTGGCCGGTGCCGTCGGCGTTCATGACCGAGATCCCGTGGTCGTCGCCGTAGGCGATCAGCGTGCCGTCCGGCGACCAAGAGGGCTGGATCCGTGAGATCCCTTCGTGGGTCAGCCTCGTGGGTGTGCCGCCCCTGGCAGGCACCGTCCAGATCTGTTCCTTCGGCTCTCCGTACGCGAGGTTCGTGGCGCCCGGGCCGCTGAAGTAGGCGATCGTGGCTCCGTCCGGCGACCAGTCTGGGGACTCGTCTTGGCGGGGGCTCGTGGTGAGCCGACGCCGGTCCGAGCCATCGCGATCGATCACATAGATGTCCTCGTTCGCGTTCGTGTTCATCGCCACGTAGGCGATCTGCTTGCCGTCGGGCGACCAGGCGGGTAGGACGGCCTCGAATCGTTCGTGCGTGAGGATCCGGTACCCGCTCCCGTCGGTCCCGATCGTTGCGATCTGCGGACTCCCCCGGCTGAGGAACGTGACGAACGCGATCGTTCGACCGTCGGGAGACAGCGTCGTCGAATACGAGACCTTCGGCAGCCCGGAGATCGGGCGGACCTTGCCGTCGAGCCCGATGATCGCTGCCCCGAGCGGTCGCGCGACGGCGGCCGACTTCTTGGGCGGAGTCGCCGGAACGTTCCTCGTCCCGAGGCCCCCGGCGAGGAACAGCGTGAGAAGACCTGCGATCAGGGCGGCCACCACGACGAAGGCGCCGATCCTCCGGTTCCGGTTCGCGCGGTCGCGCCGGCGCAAGAAATCCTCGAAGGTATAGGGACGAAGCGGGACTCGCTGGATCTCACCCTCGAGCAGGCGCCCCACGTCAGACATCGCTTGCCTCCAAGGCGTCCTGCAATATGGTTCGAGCCTGATGGGTAAGAGCCCAGACGGTCGACGCCTTGATGCCGAGCAGCTCGCCCGTCTCCTCGCCTGAATACCCCAACGCTTCGGTGAGCACGAGGGCCGCTCGCTGTCTCGGAGTGAGTGAGCTCATCGCGTGGGCGGCCGTATCGCGATCCTCGACGACGCTGAAGACATCCGGCTGGGGAGTGAGGTGGATGGCCCGCCGGAACCCCATCGTCGCCCTCCGAAACTGATTCCGGAACAGGTTCATCGCGGTGCGGTGCAGGTAGCCAGCCGGCTCGTCCATTACTCCGACCATGTCCCACCGCTCGAACACCTTGGTGAACGCGTCCTGGGCAAGGTCCTCGGCCTCGGACCGGCTCCCCGTGATCACGCAAAGGACTCGGAGCAGGCGGTCCTTCTCGGCCTCGAAAAACTCCTCGAAAGTGGGCGACTCCATAGGCAGGTTCCCCTCGGGAGGGTTCCACGTCGGTCGGGATCGCGCCACCTCGCCCATCTCACTAGGGTCAACACATGAGAGGGGCGATTCCTGTAGGAGCAACGCAAAGGCGAGAAGATTCACGCCAGGGTTTGTTCGACGCGTGATATGGACGGCTTGGTCGCCGGGGCTCAGGGCAGAGATCCGCAGGTCAGAAAGGGTGCGAGAGGGGGGAGTCGAACCCCCACGCCCTTGCGGGCACTGGGACCTAAAGCTCCTGCCGCTACGTACGGATCCTTAAGCCACGGGTCCCCGTGTGTCACCTAGTGTCGGCTCGTGTCCACGTGTGTCGGTATGTCGTGAGCAGGATGTGAGCAGAACGGGTCGGGTGCGAACCGCGGAACCCGGACTAGACGAATCCAGTGTGCGACGAGCTCAGAGCCGGGAGGACACATCCTCCGCAACCCCTCCGCCATCGACCTGATGCTTCCCAGCGAGATCAGATTGAAGGTCGGTCAAGACGACGGGGCGGCCGCATCGGAGAGAGGCCGGCGCGAGGTCACTCGACGAGACGACGCCCACCTCGCTTAGCCCCATGAAACGCTCCACGTCCGAGACGTCCAACCCCAACATGGAGTCGGCGGTTTAGCACGGCGCCGAAGCGTTCTCGGGGCAAGCCGGTCGGATCGATTCGAGACGTGGGCGTCCGGGACTGGATCCTGCCGCGGCTGAGGGCTGGCAACCGTTCTGGCCCCGAACCGCGCCCTGACCCGGTGAGGCCGTCGCCCGGCTTGACAGCGGACGAGAGCAGGATGAGGGTGAGTTGGCGATAGCACTACGAGTGGGAGACCGGCCTCGTAAAGGAGAGAGCATGGGCATGTATGACGACTTGAACCTCGTCTTGTACGTGGCGTCCTACGGCGACGCAGCGACGGCCAAACAGGACTACCAGTCGCTCAAGAGCTTCGATGACACGGTTGTCGTGGCCTCGGTCGTGCTCGACAGGGACGCCGAGGGCAAGGTGAAGGTCGAGGAGCACGGCGGCGGGCAGGTCGCAGCGGGCGCGACGCTTGGTGGGGTCGCCGGACTCGTGGTCGGACTGTTCGCCCCGCCGCTGCTGGGCGCGATGGCCGTCGGTGCGGTCGCCGGTGGGGTGGCCGGCAAGATAGCCAAACGCCACGACGAGAAGAAGATCGCCTCCAGCGTCGATGAGGAACAGTGGCTGCCAGCGAACTCTTCGGCGATCGTCGCGGTCGTGGACGACCGGTACCTGGACAAGATCGACTCCGCCGTCGACCACGCCACGAAGAAGGTCAACAAGGCGATCGACAAAGGCGATTACGACGACGTCGTGAAGGCAGTCAACGAAGGCGGCGAGAAGATCGTCGACGCCGTCGACTCGTAACGACCCGCCGCCATTCCCGACCGCAAGAAGGATGGCCGAGCGAAGCTCGGCCATCCTGTGAGGGCGGCGACAAACGAGATCGAGTGGACGTTCGAGGACGTCTCGGACCTCGTTGGCGGCCTGCCCGCATCCGCTCGCGATCACGCCGCCTGGTGGGGGTCGAGATGCCAGTCATGATTGATGACAGGCCCACCGACATCGGCTCGATCGTTCCTGCCGACGAGGACCAGTCCGTTCGCGAGCAGGCGATCAAGCAGATCGAGCGCAAGCGCCACTTCTGGTACCAAACGGTTGTTGGCACGCTCGGCTTGATGCTGCTCGTGGGCATCTGGGCGATCTCGGAGTACCACAACGCGGGTGGCTGGCCGAGCGGGGGATTCAGTCAGAGTTCTGGGATCCACGACGTGTGGAACATGTGGATCGTCTATCCGGTCTTCGGTTGGCTGTTCCTGACGGCTGCACACGCGTGGTCCGTCTACTTCCGCAAGCCGATCTCAGAGAACGAGATCAAGCGCGAGATCGATCGTCAGACTGGCGAGCCGCGCTGACAGCATCGCACGCTTGCTTCGCGATCTGCAAGACGTTCGGATGGCCGCAGGCGTTCACTCAGCGAGGGGATCCTAGATTTCTAAGCCGTGAGCGATTTGGTCCTCGATGAGTTGGTTTACAGGGTCGATTGGCGGAACGGGTCGTTCGACTGTTCCGACACCGCACCTTGGCGTGGAACGCTCGGCAAGTTCGACGGCAACCTCGGGGACGAGAAGCTAATCCCGACCTCAGAGTTCGGTTCGGTTGAGGAAGGACGCGCTGCCGTTGAGCCTTACCTCGAGTCCTGGTCCATGAAGGCTGAATTACTCGACAACAGGCCAATCATCTTCGTGTTCGACTCCGCGAGCGCACATAGCAAGTCACCGGCCACGACGCCCCACCTCATGCTGACCAACATCGTGACGATGAGCGCCAATGCGTTCGTCGTGGTGAAGCCGGCGAGGTACCCGGATCCGCCGGAGGTGGCGTCCGCTACGTCCGACCTGGTAGACGACCTTAGGTTCGTCAGGGAGACACGCGAAGGCGGCCGCCTCCTTGTCTCGAGCTACCTCTTCTACACGCGGCTTGTGTTCGAGTTCGGCACGGAGGCGGACGCGGCTAGGCATCTCTTGGTATCGGGGAATGTCCTCGAGGACATTGCCAAGCTCAGCGCCCGCAATGATCCGGACCACGTCCGGAAGTTCTGGAGCAAAGCGCCCCCGCTTGCCGACGACGAGAGGGAATGGCTCCGGGAGGCGCTGCCCAAGGTCGCCTTTCAAGCGTCCGTGATCGAGGCTGGCGGCGCTCCATCGATTCTGACCAAGTCGCTCTAGCCCGGTTGCCGGCGGGACCTGAGTCGTGTCGAGTGGCACCAGCTTCTGCCGGCTCGACCGTACGAACATGTCTGTTCTGGGAGCCCCGCGTGAGCACGCACGCGGCGATTGGAGGATCGTCGGCTCGCTGCAGTCATGGTTTGGGCGGCTCCATGACCTCCACAGCAAGGCTATCGAACCCTCAGCTGCGCACCTTCCTCATCGCCGACGTCGGGGGCCGCACCCGTTTCACCGCTCGTGCCGGTTCCGCTCGGACTACCGCTTGGCCAAGGGTCGACCCCGCGGCTCGAAGGATCACGACTATCGCGGGGTCCTCGTCACTCAAAGCGGAGGCGTCGTTTGGGTCTGTGACCATCTGCACATCAGCCGAGGCGCTAGGAGCTGCGCCGCACTCTCCTTAAGGCACCTGCAGCAGGGGAGCTGGCGGCTTTCCCGCAGGAAGATGGCCAAAGCTCGGTCGCGCTATCCCGGCACTCCCGGTGATCCCGTGCGCCGAGTGCCCATTGGAGACTTGCCGACCGCGCCTGGGCGACCTCCTTCAGCTCTCGCATTCCCGCTGGTACCACTGTGGCAATGAGCTCCTCGAGATTCACAAGGATCCCGTCGTCCCCCTAGCTCGCGGAGGAAGGCACGGGGCAGCCAACATCGTTCCGTCGTGTGCCTCCTGCAATCTTCGCAAGGGCGTTCTGAGCGAGGAGGCGTACTTGGCGAAGATCGGGCTTTCCGAGCCGGGAATTCCCCGGGCGCGGGCTTGTCGAACAGTGTCGGCAATCTGACACCTCAATAGTCGCTGATGCGACTGTTCCCGCCCCAATCCTGACCGACGCTGCACGTACGGCACATTGGCCACGAAAGGGAAGGACATGGCTGGGTCCCTGGCGACAACGGCGGTCTGCCACCCAAAGCAGGGATCAGACCAGGCCGCTAGCTTCGAGTCGTTCTTCGTGGCGAACTATGGGACTCTCCTGCACGTCATGGTTCTCTCCACAGGGGATCTGCAGGAGGCGGAGGATATCGTTCAGGAGGCGTTCGTCAAGACCCTTGAACGTTGGGACAGGATCCGAGCGATGGACAATCGCGCCGGGTACCTCTATCGGATCGCGGCGAACGCTCACAAGAGCCGTTTGCGAAAGGCTAGCTTAGCCGCCGCGAGGGCCGTGTCGTCGGGGCAACCAGATCCGATTTCGGAGACTGACGACCGTGACGTTCTTCGACGGGTCCTCGCGACGATTCCGGATTCCCAGCGCACCGACCCACTCGATTCTTGGCTTCGGGGTCCCATCTGGAGCTGGAAGCGGATTGCCCTCGTGAACGCGCTGCGGGATGCGCTCGCCCTCGAGTATCGCTAGATCGACCTTGGCCTTGAGTACCTCTGGGGACGGAGGGGCACCGGCGACGAGGGGTGTTCCGCACTCCCCGCAGAACTTCTGCCCATCGGGTTCTCGTGAGCGCACGAAGGGCAGGTGGTCATCAGCGGGAGACAATGCGACGCCAGCGCAGCCCGCTCGATCTTCAAGCGGTGTTGCTGGCCCACATCACGGAAGCAACTGGATCTCTAAGCGGGTCCAATGGATGGGACCGCGCTGGGCAGCCACCCTCGGGGGACGCTCTGGAGCGAGCCCTGAACGCCGTGATATGTCAGCTCCACCGACGTGGCGAGGTCGTCGAGGTTGGCCCGGATCATGCGGCACAGACCCGCGCAGCAACGCGCAGCAACGGTAGTCCTCGATCGCACGGAGATGGGACCGTCGTCGAAGATGACCGTCAACGTGGAGGCGAAAGTCCGGCGGGCCGCGCTCATCAGAGAACTGGACGAGGGCGGACAATGAGGGACACTTGATCCGTTGCCTCACCCGGGACTTGGTGATGGCGACACTGTTCGCTGAGTCTGAAGCCTTCGTCCTCGCCAACCGACGGAAGAGAAGAAGCCGCGGCGGCCCTCGAACGTCCCGCCCTGGGCGACGAACGGCACGGCGGGTTCGCATGGCAACGCCGCAGGGAGCGGGAACTCGTTGGACGTTTGACGAGCTTCCTGGATGTCATCCCCCTTTCGGCCTACGCCGTTTGACTTCCGCCGTCTGGGGGGTGTACAAGACATGCAACCTTGGACCGGTCCTCGGCAAGCTCGAGCCGGAGGCGCAGACGCCAAACAGGGTGTCAATCACTCCTGGAGGGGGACGGAATGGCTGGCTCGGGAAGGCATCACCGGCCACACTTCGCGATGTTGGCGACAATCGGCCTGGTCGCCAGCATCCTCGTCATCGACCCCAACACGGCGTTGGCTACCACCTCTCCACCACCAGGCTTCATCTCTGCGAACGGGACCCATCTCTCCCTGGACGGCGCGCCGTTCCGCTTTAGCGGCCTGAACGTCTACAACGCGAACAGCGATGGATGGTGTTGGTTCCAGTACAGCGACGCCCAGTTCGATCAGGCGCTGAGTGACATGGGGCCAGGAACGAACGTGATCCGGGCCTGGTTCTTCCAGCCCCTTGCCACCACGCCGAGCGGCCAGCGTGACTGGACCCGATTCGATCGCACGTTGCAGATCGCGGGGCAACATGGGATCCGGGTGATCGTCACCCTTACGGATCAATGGGGTGAATGCGGAGCGACATCGACCAGCCCCTACAAAGATCGAGCTTGGTATGAGAGCGGGTATGCCACTGACGTCCTGCCAGACTCGACCGTTCCGTACAGGGATTGGGTGTCGGAGGTTGTGACTCGATACAAGGACAATCCTAACGTCGCCTTCTGGCAATTGATCAACGAGGCGGAGGTGAACGAAGTCGTTGGCGGCGTGCCGCAGCCCTGCCCACCCGGCAACGGGCCTGCGGACATCCTGAGGACGTGGGCACAGGACGTGGGCGGCCTCGTGAAGTCGATCGATCCGAACCACCTCGTGAGCCTCGGAACGATCGGCAGCGGGCAGTGCGGCGCCCAGGGTGCGCAGTACCAGTACGTGCACGACATCCCTCAGATCGACCTCTGCGAGTTTCACGATTACGGCGCGCCGAACGTGGGGATCCCCGGTGACCAGTTCAACGGTCTCCAAGTACGTCTCAATCAGTGCGCCGCCATCAACAAGCCTTTGTTCGTCGGGGAGGCCGGCATCATCCCCGACGACGTCGGAGGCACCCTCCAGGATCGGGCCGACGCCTTCGCTGCCAAGATGCGGGCGCAATTCGATGCAGGGGTGGTGGGGTTCCTCGCGTGGGCCTGGAGCTCCCTGGGCTCGACCACGAATAACTACGATGTCGGACCGGGCGACCCCGCCCTGGCGGCACTCGCAGGCTCACCGTTCATCGTCCAGATCGCGGCAGGCGGCGTGCACACCTGCGCGCTCTCGAGCGGCGGTGCCGTCTGGTGTTGGGGTGGTAACGCCAACGGCCAGCTCGGCGACGGTACCATGACCGATAGCCTCACCCCAGTGGAAGTCTCCGGTTTGTCCAGCGGGGTCGCCGCGATCTCCGCCGGCAGCAGCTATACATGCGCCCTGATGATTTCGGGCGGCGTGAAGTGCTGGGGCTCGAACTTCATGGGCCAGCTCGGCGACGGTACCCAGACCGACCGCGTTACCCCGGTCGATGTTTCCGGCCTTACGAACGGGGTTGCCGCGATCTCCGCAGGCAACCAATATGCATGTGCCCTGATGCTCTCTGGCGGTGCGAAGTGCTGGGGGTTCAACTACTTCGGGCAGCTCGGAACGGGGACCGCGACAACCACCGGCTGCAATTGCGAACTGACCGCCGTGGATGCCTCCGCTCTCCCGAGCGGGATCGTTTCGATCTCAGCTGGCCAGGATCACACCTGCGCGATCACGAGCTCAGGTGGAGCACAGTGCTGGGGGTACAACCCCTACGGGCAGCTCGGCGACGGCACCACCGCCAACCGCATCACGCCGGGTGACGTCTTGGGGCTCACGAGCGGGGTCCAGCAGATCAGCCCCGCCGGATATGCCACGTGCGCCGTCACCACATCGGGCGATGCTAAGTGCTGGGGTCATAACGACTCAGGCGTGCTTGGCGACGGCACCCAGAGCGACCGCTCCACCCCGGGGGACGTCTCCGGTCTCACGAGCGGGATCTCGAGAATCGCGTCGGCCTCCGCCTTCGCATGCGCCCTCACGGGGTCCGGCGGCGTGAAGTGCTGGGGTATGAACGGCAACGGGGAGGTCGGCGACGGTAGCCTGACCGACCGCCCAACCCCGGTCGACGTCTCAGGTCTTACGAGCGGGGTCGTGGGGATCTCAGTGACCAGGGACGGCCACCATGCTTGCGCACTGATGACCTCGGGTGGCGTGAAGTGCTGGGGTTGGAACATCTTCGGCCAGCTCGGCGACGGGACAACGACGCTGCGCTCTGCCCCAGTTGACGTGCTGTTCGCGTCGACCGACACGACTGCGCCGACCATCACACTCAATACCCCACCCGACGGCGCCTCTTATACCCTTGGCCAACAGGTGAACGCCGACTACTCCTGCGCAGACGAGCCTGGCGGCTCGGGTCTCGCGTCGTGCGTCGGCACCGTGATGAGTGGGACTACGATCGTCGGCACCGTGACGAGCGGGACCGCGATCGACACTTCGACCGTCGCGCCCTACTCGCTTACTGTGGATGCCTACGACAACGCCGGGCACCACTCGCAAACCACGCACAACTACACCGTTGTCGCCCCGACGTTCGGGGTGACTTCGGTGACCCCCTCCAGCGTCGGGCGCGGGGTCAACCTCACGACGCTCACCGTCCTCGGGAGCGCCTTCACGAATGGCTCCACCGTCGCGATCCTCGGCGGCAGCGGGTATTCGATCATCGGTGGCACGACGTTCGTTGATTCCACGCATCTGACGGTCAACGTCAGCGTCGGGAACAACGCCACGCTCGGTGCCCACGATGTTCGCGTGACGAGACCCTCCGGGGGTGGCAGCGCGATCTGCGCGGGCTGTCTCACGATCAACCCGAAGCCCACGATCACGACGGTCGTTCCATCTTCCGCACCGCAGGGGGCCACCAGGGACGTGGTGATCAACGGCACGGGCTTCGCGCCGGGCGCGCTTGTTTCCTTCGGTGGGTCAGGGATCACGGTGAACTCGGTGAGCGGCAGCGGGACGTCGCTGGCGGTGAACGTCAGCATCGACGTCGGTGCTGCTACCGGCGTTCGCAGTTTGACGGTCACCGATCCCGACGGTGGGTTCGCCGCGAAGACGAGTGCCTTCACCGTCAACGCGCTCCCGACGATCACCTCGGTCGCTCCCGCGAGCCGCGCCCAAGGGGTCACCGCCACCGTGGTGATCTCCGGCACCGGCTACGCCGCGGGCGCGGGTGCCTCCTTCGGTGTGGGTGTCACGGTGACCTCGGTGACCCGCACGGCGGGGAAGCTCACCGCCCATGTCGTCGTGGATCCGGCAGCCCTCGTCGGAATGCGAGACGTGACCGTGACCAACGCCGACGCGGGCAGCGTGATCTGCTTCGGGTGCTTCACTGTGAACGCCGCACCGACGATCGCGACGATCTCCCCAGACTCACGGGCGGCGGGTGCACCGCATCAGTCGATCACAGTCACGGGCTCTGGGTTCCAGCCAGGTGTGAAGGCTCTGATCCCTGGCGGCGGTGTGACGGTCAATTCGACCACGCTCAACGACCCGAACACCCTGACGCTCGATATCACTGTCGGCGGAGGGGCCGCTGCAGGTCCGCGGAACCTGACGGTCACCAACCTGGACGGAGGTGTGGTCACGTGCGGCAGTTGCTTCACGGTCAACGCGAAGCCGACCGTCACGGTGCTCTCGCCGGTCTCTCAGCCGAGGGGAACCCCCGGTGCGACGGTGACCGTCACCGGGACCGGGTTCCGCGCAGGTGCCACGGTGACGTTCTCAGGCACCGGAGTGACCGCGAGCGTCGTCTCGATCAGCGCCGATCGCACGACGATCACGCTGAGCTTGTCGGTCACCGCTGCCGCCGCGACCGGGTACCGCAGCGTGACGGTGACGAACCCTGATGGCGGGGTCGTCACGAAGTCCAATGCGTTCCGCGTGACGTAGGCAGGCACCGTAGGAATGAATCAGATGCAGAGGGGGCCGGTCTTCGGACCGGCCCCCGAATCCGCCCGTCAACGCGGTAGGGGGAGTACAGATAAGGGAAATGAAGCGACCGGTTGAGATCCTAGGGTCGACGATGCTTGATCCGCACGCGGACCGAGAAGCTTCCCGACTCACCACCCACGGTGTCGTCGTTGATCCGCAAGAACAGGGTTGACGGTATGACGGATTCGTAGACGTCGGTAGTTGAGGCCCCCGCCAGCATGTAATAAGGACTCTCCGAGTATCTGAACAACAGAGCGAACTTTCGAGCGTTGGGACCGGACCCTAGCGGGAACGCAGCATCCCGAACAGCAAGATCCTCCCAGCCCTCCGGTCCGGTGGCGCCCCCGCCCGCGATCCCGCCAGGTGTGTAGGAACCGGTCGCATCAATCAAGACCCGATCGCCTTTGCGCACCGTCAGTCCGGTGTCGAAATCTGAGGCACCATTCGTCAACGCGTTGGGAAAGCTCTGATCTACATCCGGCGCGCTGCGATAGCTGCCATAAGGAACCAGCGAACCGATCTTTTGGACACGAACATAGAACTCTCCCGCATTGTCCACGAGGTAGTCATCATTGATGCCCAGGTATAGTGAATCGGTTGAGTCATGGAAGTAGAACTCCGGCTGCACGAGAGGCCAGAGTTTGGACGATCCAACGTAGCGAATTGGCCCATTGGGTCCCAGCTTGCCAATCAATGAGAATGGATGCGAATCCAGCGTGCTGTTTAGTGGGAATCCCGATCCATTCTCCAGAGTGTCCCAGCCATCTGGGCCGTTCCCACCACTTGGGAACCGAGTCCAGATGTCGCCCTCGGCCGTGATCCTCAGCTTCTCTCCAACCTTGCATGGCACCAGAGCATCCACGACCGCGGACGTGCCGCTCACCCGCACGAAGAACTCATCGAAGATTTGGCTGGTGAGGGAAGGGTAGGAAGATGACGGTATCTGAGCCGATCCCGATCCCCCTCCGGTTGGCCTCATATAGACGTAGATAGAAACGTCGCTCCCATCATCGCGACGCAGCGTCGCAGTATCCCCAGATGCAGCGTTGTTCCAGATCGCAGTGCCTGAACCCCACGACAGATCTGAGGCCGGTGCGTTCGCTGGCTTGTTGCCAGTCCATATCGACACCTGAGCATTCGGCCCAGCGGCGAATACGGAGTTCGGAGGGAAGGTAAAGACATGGTTGGCGGCGTCTTGAAGCGTCCACCCAGCGACCGACACAGCTTGCTGGCTGAAGTTCTGGAGGATCGCTCGCTCATGCAGAACGTCACGACCCTGTGGGTTGAAATCGATGTGGACGATCTCGACAGTACGAGGTCCTCCAGGTGGATTGGGAAGCGGGCAACTCTCGAACACGGTGCCATCCGGGGGCAAACCCGTGTGCATCATCTCGACAGACCGGGCCGGAGTCACACGCGCGTACCGTTGAACTGCAGACATGGCCGATGTAGGGCTGGTGGTAACAACAAGATCGGCAAATTCGCAGATCACGGCGCCATCGCCCGTACAGACGATGCGATGCCAGTGCGTACTGAATGTGTCGGGAGCGCCCTCAACCTCTGATTGCACGTAGACGAACAGAAGCCTGCCATCCATGGACGGGTGGACGTTGACAACTGGGATGCCACCGAACTGCAGCGGCAACTGCCCGAGGTCAATGCTGTGGGCGGTAGGAGCGGCCGAGAGATCGACAACGAGGAGACGCACTTGGTCGCCGGGAGTCAGGCTTTTACCGACATACCTAACAACGATCGTTTCAGCTGCTGCCAACACCATGAACTGGGTCTGACCCTGGAAATCGAATGCCGTCATCGTCACCGGGTCATCGAGGAGTGTGTGTTTACCGTCGACCGTGATCTGCACCTGGTATTGACCCAGATTGCCGAACGGTACGGTCGTGGCCGCGACAGTTCGACCCGAAGGTTTGAGCGTCTTCGGGGCAGGACTCATGGGCTCCGCGGTAAGGAACAAGCCAGGCGTAGCGAGCCAACACTCTAGAGCCATCTGTGAACCTCCTATGCCAGCTTTGAGCGCCGACGATCGGACCCCTGCCTCGGGAGCAACTGCTGCGCGACCGAGTGTTCGCCCTTCTTCTAGAAGGATTCGATCGCCAAATATCTCCGCAGCTTCTGCTCGTGTGATATTCGAACGGACAGTGGTGAGCGAGTCCACTCTTCGGCGTAGGCCGCTACGGGCTGAGGCGCGACTCGGGCGGCCTACAACAACAAGGTGTTCAAGGGCGTCTATTGGATAGCTCTTAGAAAAGCGTGTGCGGTGACGGATCTTCAGATCGCCCAGCCTTACGAGGCGACGTTCAATACGGCCTCGCCCGCATCACGAGTGACCCCGCGGGATTGAGGCGCGGTGTGGCGGCCGGAGCGTGCCGCCTGAGGCCTGAGGTCGGAGCACGGAGGCAACCGGCTCACGGCACTGGGTCCCATACAGAGACTGCGGGGGTTTCAGGCCAGGGTCAATCTCGCGGCGGAGTATACCCCACCCGCGTGAGTGCAAAGCGGTCCTACTCCCCAGGAGCCAAGAGATCAGGTTCTCGACCCTCCCTAATGCCAAATAGAGGTCCATTCACGTCGTCGGTCACCTAAGGGACGGGGGAAGAGCTGTAGGCCAGAAGGGCAACACCCTAAGTCCTGATTGTGCTCCAGCGCAGATGCCCTAAAGGTGGTCTGTATTTCCTCGCTGTTGCGCTGGCGGCGGAGGCAGACTCGGGGACGGTTGGTCGACCTCGGAGTCTCTTTGGGCGGCGCAGGGGGCATCGATGGAGCATCCACTCAAGATTGGCCAGGGATCGTCGAAATGGGGCGCGCGTCTCTCCTTGATCTCAGCGGTGTTAGCGGGCGCGATCCTATTTGGCGGAGGGACGAGCGCCCGGGATGCCCTCCTACATCCTCGGTCTTTGCACGCACAGTACTTCCTGGCTCAGACGACGCCTCCGCCGCCAACGCCTACAACAACGTCTCCAACAACGCCCGGCACGTCGATATGTGGCACCCCGACTCGCGAGGGTTGCGATCTGACTGTGCAGGACATCTCGGGCCTCTCCGACGGCGTGCTAACGATCACAACGACGATTGCCAACATCGGGAACCACGCCGCGCAGCAGGTAATGGTCGCGGCCCACAGTTCCGTCCTAGGAGCGACGTACCGATCGGTTCCCGTCCTTACCGCTGGGGAAACGATGCAGGCGGTCTTCAAGTTCCCCATACCCGACTCGGCCCGAGGAACCTTCGTCACAGTCGCGGTCACCATAGATCCCGGTGGATTGATCGGTGAATGGCGCGAGGACAACAACACACTTAGTAGGGAGTTCCCGATTCCAACAGTGACTCCGCCGACCACGACATCGACGTCGTCTAAGACTCAAGGGGGCTCGACTTCAACGGGGAATGGTGGTGGCAGCACATGGCCGGCGATCGTGCTCGCTGTAGCCTCCGCGCTGTTGCTCGGGATCTTGGGCCTGTCCCTCGCGTTGCGGCTCAGAACCAGTCGAAGACTCGTTTCCCTGCAGCTGGAAGCACACGACGAAGAACCGCCAGACCACTGCGCGCCGGGTCAGCTCTACTGCAAGCGGGACTTCGACCTTGAAAGCGCGTTCCCGAGGAACCGGATCCATGATCTGTCCCTTGACGCGTGGGAATCGTCCAAGCCGCAGCCTGTTACTCACAGGCAGCTGGAGGGCCAACCCGTAGATGACTTGCGGGCCGCCATCGAAGCGATCCGGTCGGGGGATCGATTAGCCGCCCGCTCCCTGCTGGCCGAGGTTGGGCAGCGGGTGCTGTGGGAGGGTCGACGTTCCGTAGGAGGTGAGGAGAAGTTCGGCCTGATGTTGTGCGCCCACACTGAGGGCGACGAACTAGCATGCAGCTTCAAGCTGTACCGTTGCGCCGCGACCTCGACCTATCAAGAGGTGCCCCCAGAGTGGCACGCCACGATCAAGCACGTCCCTGGCGTATTGCTGGCCCGAGGAAGGGACCTCGCTTCGACTCCCGAGGCCGTCGCTGCACGATCTGTTCAACTCCTCGTGGATGACATGGAGAGCTTTCTGAGCGACCACCGACTGCGATAGGGCTGAGCTTTGCCGGGCATCGCCACGTTGATCTTGGGGTTCGCGTCGGAGCACGGAGGCAACCGGCTCGCGCCTGCGGGTCCCATCCAGAAGCAGGGGGAGTCCCGGACCGCTCAGGACTCGAACTCCCAGATACGGGGAATGATATGCCGCTCGCCCGTCCGGGCTATCGCCTACCTATCTGCCGCCGTCTCGTTGGTCCCGAGGTCGAACACGTCGTAGCGGCGACGAGCCGTCATGCCGACGCCCTCGTAGAGCGCTACGGCGCCATGGGGGTTCTGGGCATCCACTCCCAGTCGGACCTCGCTGATCCCACGACTCGCGAACTCCGCGAAGGACCGCCGCAGCAGCGCCTTGCCGATGCCGCGACCCCGCCAGGGCTTCAGGACGCCGAGGATGCCAACGTAGCCATGGTTCTCGAACATGAACGCGACGACGTGTCCAACAGGCTGTCGGTCGATCTCTGAGAGAAAGACCAGAGAAGGGTCCCAGTCCTCCCCGTGCAACTCCTCATTGAAGCTCTCGAACGACGTCGGTCGGAACCCCCAGTGGTCAGCGAACGACGCTTCGTGGACCTTGAAGAGGACCCGCTCGTCGGCATCTCGGTAGCGCCTGATCGTCACACCGACCGGGACCGTGCCCCGGTCCTCGTCGGCCGTGAGTCTCTTCCACATCGTGAAGGATGAGCGGACCTGCCGGTAGCCTCGCCCCTGCAGAAGGTCGTGGCCCGGGCCGTCGAGATCGACCACCTCTGTCCTGACCCCCTGCGAGCCACGCTCACGGGCGAGGTCTTCGGCCCACGATAGGAACCAGGCGCCGAGGCCAGCGCCCTGATGATCTGGATGGACGCGCACGATGAGGTCGAGCGGCCCGCCCTCCTTTGGCTTCCAGGTCGCCTGCCCGAAGGCGACGACAGCCTCGCCGTCCAAGACGATCCTCGTGTCGCGTCCGAGGTTGGTCGTGGGCAGGTGCCAGATCCAGGTGAGGAACTCCCGGGCGGGGTCGGGCGGAACACGGAGTGCCCTATCCGCCTCATCGATCATTCGAACGACGTCGTCGAGATCGCGGTCAACGACCGGTCGGACCTCGTACCGGTCGGGGGTTGTGGCATTCATGCGGCGGAGCATAGGCGGCCACCGTCAAAGGGAGAGTCGCACCGAGAGGGATCCAGGCGACAAGACCACCGAGGCATCCGCCTCGCGGCCACTGGTCCCATATAAGAGCGGGTCGTTGAGCCTCAAGGTGTCCCCTGCCCCACACTCGGGGGATGAACACGGCCGTTTCCTGTCACGAGCGCGGGGGCGTACGGGACGCCGCGCAGCTTCCACGGTATCCGCTGCGGATCGGACCGTGGAGTTCTGTGAGCAAGTGTGAGCAAGACGGCCTTCTCGGGGTCAGCGCCTCCGAGCCTCGAACCAAAGATCTGCAGGTCAGAAGGGGTGCGAGAGGGGGGAGTCGAACCCCCACGCCCTTGCGGGCACTGGGACCTAAACCCAGCGCGTCTGCCATTCCGCCACTCTCGCCCGTGCTCAGCCTACGCTGCCTGTCCGTCGGCGGCGTTTCGTCGGTTGGCCCGTTCGCGCCGACCCTGAGAGAATCCTCGCCTGGTCTCGAAACGGTCGATTGCCGTCCTCGCCGGGGTGGGGTTGTTGCTCGCTTCCCTGCTCACGACGATCGATCACCGGAGCTTGCTGCCGGTGCGGTCCGTGGTGGCCGCGGCGGTCCGCGGAACGCGATCCTCGGCGCTGGGGCATCTCTCCACCCCGATCGCGTCGGAGCGATCGTCGGATGGCTGGTACTCCGCGGCGCCCCTGACGTTCCACCTGGACGTCTACGAGCATCCCGACGCATTCGCTCCGCACCACCGGATCTCGGCCCTCAACCCGTGGAACCAACCGATCCGGTTCCTCGTGACGCGGTTCGCGAGGGACGCCGACGGGGGGATCTGGGTGCACCTCATGCTCGGGCTGGCGCCCAACGGCTCCTCCGGCTGGGTGCGTGGTGCGCAGGTGCGTGTGGTGCCCGACCGGGACCGCATCGTCGTCGACATGTCGAGGCGCGTGCTGCGGCAGTTCCACAACGGTCGCGTGGTCCATCGGTTCACGATCGCGATCGGTGCGCCGGGCACGCCCACCACCGCCGGCGTGTTCTTCGTGTGGGCGAAGCTGTCGGCGCCGCCGTCGGGACCCTACGGCTCGTATGTGCTGGGGCTCTCCGGGTTCTCGCGCGTGCTCACGTACTGGCCGGGCGGAGGGCGCATCGCGATCCACGGGACCTCCGACCCCGCGGACGTCGGACGTCGCATCTCCCACGGATGCGTCCGCGTCTACAACCCGCAGATGGACGAGCTCCGTCACGTCCCGATGGGAACCCCCGTCCTCATCAACGCCTGACGTGTCGGCCGAACGGGACGAGCCGGCCCGACGATCCGCCTATGGGTAGGGCCAGTCGTCGGGGTAGATCCCCCCGCCGACCGAACACAGTGTCCGCGCGCGGTGGCGCATGGCGTCGAGCTCGGCCGACACCTTGGGGTCGTTGGGAGCGGTCACCGAGAGGTTGTTCATCTCGAAGGGGTCCCTCGACTCGTCGTAGAGCCCTTCGTTCACCGGCTCCTCGGACTTGTTGTACCGCACGTACATCCAACCGGCTGAGCGGACCCCGCAGTAGGTGGGGGGGGCGTAGTTGTTCCAGTGTTCGAGGACGAAGTCCGACCTCGCGGCCCGCCCGAGCATGTTGAGCCCCTCGACAGGATGTGCCGTGGCCACTCCGGACAGTCCCTCCAGGGTCGGCAGAACGTCGACGTTCAAGACCATGCGCGTGTCGCAACTGGTCGTGAACGCGTACATCGGGGGGCAGGGATCCGTCCCGGGGGTCAGCGGATGGTCCAGGTTCTTGCCGACCAGCATCATCGGGATCCGCAGATCCTCGTTGTAGGGCAGCATCTTGCCCTTCCACCTGTGTTCGCCCCACGAATACCCGTTATCGGACATGAACAGCACGATCGTGTTGTCCGGTAGGACGTTCCAGAGCTGCCCGATCGCGCGGTCCGCGCCGAAGGTGGCGTCCAGTTGATGCAGATGGAAGTCATCGACCGCCTGGATCCTGGTTGCGTCCCAAGGGAGACCCTTGATGTAGTTCGGAGCTCCGGCCTCCGCCTTCCCGTACGACGGAGGCCGCACGTAGCCTCGCAGATCGAATCGGTTCATATCGCGCGGGTCCGGAGTCGCCGGCCCGTGCGGTGCCGTGGCGGCGAAGTACAGGAAGAACGGCTTGGTGCTCGGGGCGTCGATGAACCCTGTCGCCCTCGTGGACAGCACCCGGCTGATGTAATCGGCCGGCGCCGCACCGAAGTATCGATGGCGTGGAGTCCCCGCGGGCACCCCCGGGTACGACACCGTGGCCCAGTAGTTGTAGTAGACGCCCGTTGCGACGGCGAACCAACGGTCCCACCCGGGAGGCACGTACTGGGAGGATCCGGGCTCGTACCCGTTCAGGTACTTGCCGATGAGCGCCGTTCTGTAGCCCGCTTTGTGCAGATCCACGGCGATCGTGGTCGTGTCGTTGATCGTGCTGACGCTGTGGCCTATGGGAGGAGGCGTGAAGGATCGGAAGCCGCCCCACTTACCGCCGTTGCCGTAGACGCCGGTCGTGTGCGAGTAAGCGCCGGTGAGCGTCGATGCTCTGCTGGGGCAGCAGAGCGAGTTGGGAACGAACGCGTTCGGATAGGTGATGGAAGGGTTCCGGGACAAGATCCCTGTCAGCTGCGGCATGTATCGAGCGGTCACCGTATCCCAGCGCTGATCGTCGGTCATGAGGATGACGACGTTGGGCCGTGTCGACGTCGCATGAGCGGTCCGATGCGCCACCGTCACGGTGAGCAACGAGACCAGCACGACGGTCGTGGCGACCACGGCCACGGTTCCCCTCGTCTTGCCTTCCGCGGCTCGCGCGTCGCCTCCGCCGACCCCGGAACTCTCCGACATGCGGGGATGGTATCCACTCGGAGCAACCGTTGCTCAGCAACGGTCGGGATCGGCTCGCCGAGCTCGAGGACGTGCCCGAGCGGGCTCCCGATCCTCGGGCGTCGCTCAAGGCTCCTTCGGGACGGTCGATAACTCGCAGGCATGGCCTGGCTCCGAGGGGAGAACCCGATGAAGAAGCAGATGGTCCCGCTGATCGCCGCGCTGATCTTCGCGGGAAGCGTCGCTGCGTCCGCGTCGATCCCGGGCTCGGACGGCGTGATCCATGCCTGCTTCCGTCAGTCCGACGGTCAGCTCCGCGTGGTCGATCCCCTGCACGAGGGCTCGTGTGGGGCGGGGGAGTCCTCCCTCAGTTGGAACGCTCGGGGAAGGATCGGGCCCAGAGGCCTCAAGGGCGTCGCCGGGCCTCGTGGACTCAAGGGTGCCACCGGCCGTCGTGGACCCAGGGGTGTCATCGGCCGCCGTGGGCTCAAAGGTGTGAAGGGTGACACCGGTGCCCCTGGAGCACCCGGCGCTCCCGGCACCCCCGGCACCCCAGGCGCTCCCGGCACCCCAGGCGTCACGGTGACCCGTATCGTCGCCACCTTCGATCCTGGAACCGACACATCCAGCATCGCGTCGTGGACCCAGCCCGCCAACACGATCGCCAACGTCTTCTGGCGGGTGAACGTCACGACCCCGGGAGGCTCGTGTCTGAGCTCGGTGGCCGAGCACGTGGGCGCGTTCCAGTTCTGGCTCAACAACACGACCGACCTCGGTCAGGACCCGACCAATGCAGACATCGGACCGGCGCAGACGCAAGACTTCCCGGCCGTTGGCAGTGATTCCGCCAGTGCGCTTGGGGTGCTCTTCCCGGGCTCATACGAGCTGAAGACGGAGTTCTCGAACCCCGGAGGCTCGGTTCCTGCCTCTGACTGCTCGGGCACCGTGGTGCAGACCGAGGTGTTCGTGGAAACCGAGCTGAGCTCGTAGCCACCGCGCGTCTGTTGACCCTTCGGTTCGGCTCTCCCGGGGGTTGGGCGCAGGATCGAGCAACGGAAACCAATCTCACCTCTCTCGTGCCGGTCAAGATCCATCTGATCGAGGCGATCGGTCGCGGAGGCGTGACGCTGGCCAGAAGATGCCAAGGGCCGCTGCGACACCCACGGCAGCCCGCAAACCCGGGCGCTAGGTTTGGCTTGTGGTCGCCGCCCTGCGCCATGCATTCATTCGGCGCCTCGGGGCGACGGGTGGGGTTCCCCACCACTCCCGATCAGCCCATCGCTCGATCTGAGCCTGCTCCCATCGGAACCCTGGACCATGCGCCGGGATCGGGGAGGGCAGTTTGCCCTCACTGAGGAGCAGGTACACGCGCTGAAAGCTCACGCCGAGATATCCGGCGAGTTCCTCCGCGCTCAGTGTCTTCGGCTCTGCCATCGCGCCCTCTTCCTCAACGATCAGGACGGGCGCTTCGCGACGCGGAGGGAGGCCCAGAGCTTGTCGCGGTCGTGCAGGAAGCACTCTCTGCCCGAGTTGTAGCGGGAGAGCTTCGTCGTGCATCCGGGCTCGACGCACATGCGGCCCTCGGCATGAACCGTGGGACGTTCACGCTGCTTGTTTCGTTCCGTATCCGCGACGTCGACGATCCTGATCACGAGCTAAGGATGTGGGTAGAACGGGTGGGCGGTCAACGCCCATTGGACCTAGGGCTCTGGACCACGATCGCTCTCATCGCTTCCAGGCATGGCGCGACCCGCCCCGGAACCGAAAGATCTGTCGCGTGCACGCTCGAGGCGCGATCGGAACCAAACAGATCCTGGTGGGCCCCCCGGGGACTCGAACCCCGAACCTGCGGAGGGGGTCTTGTGCTCCTCTTGAAGGCCCCTGTACTTTCCGCGGATGGCGCACTATCTGTTCAACTTCTCCGACGGAGACCGAGAACAGGCCGCAGCGCTTCTCGATGCGAAGATGTGGGGAATCGGCGGCGACGAGCGACATCGCGACGAGCTTGCCCCGGGCGACGTGGCGCTGATCTACGTGGCGACAGTGGGAGAGTTCATCGGTCGCGCCGAGGTTGCGACCGCGGTCCACGAGTGGACACCCTCGGAGGCTGAGGCCTATCCGGGCCATTCGCCGAGCGGCGTGTTGCTGTCTGATGTCGAGGAATGGGACCCCGCTGTGCCGATGGAGTCCGCCGTGGCGCGGATCGACCCGACGGCGTCGAACCCGGTCGTCCAAGCGAACGTCGCCGCCGGCTTCCGAATGAGCGTCGTTCGGATTACCGGTGACGAATTCCAGGCCACGCTAGCTCTCAGTCGCGAAGCTCGGGAGACATAGCTGAACCCTCGGGGACCCCCAGGGGACGATGTCAGCTCGCGGGTTGGGTCAAGCTCCACTCGGGCAGCGACCGCCGCGGCCACACGAGCGCTGCGGGCCCGGGACAGGCACGTTCCCCTAGCAGGTGGTCCCCAGACGACCCGAGACCATGGAGTTCTGATCATGCGGAAGCTGATAGCGACGGTGTTCAACTACTCGCTCGACGGCCTTCTCGCCGACGAGGGCACCGAGTTTTGGAAGTTCTGCTTCGACCTGCCCGAAAACCGTGAGCCCGACGACCCGGCGCAACTCGACTTTCTCCAGAGCGCGTACGCCCACATCATGGGCCGCACCGCCTACGAGGCCATCGCCCGGTCCATGACAACGGCCACCAACCATCCGTTCGCCGACATCCTGAACGCGGGACGCAAGGTCGTCTTCTCCCGGACCCTGAAGACGGCCGAGTGGGCGAACACCATGCGGGCGAGGGCACCCGGCTGTTCGAGGGCGTCCCCAAGTCCTACCGACTCGACCTGGTCCCCAGCACCGCCTCCAGCAACGGGATCGTCGAGCTGCAGTACCGCCGGCACCGCTAACCGCGGCACGCAGAGACCACACACTCAGGGGACATTCCCGAACACTGGCCCACCCGGGCGTACAGAGAGGAGAGCACGATGAGCAACGAGCAGGTGGCACCTGAGACGAGAGGTGTCGCGGTGAAGGTACTTGCAACGGTTGACCTTGCCCGCGAGATAGAGGGCATGGCAGGGCACCAACTTCGAATGCGTATGGTGACCATGGAGCCTGGAGGCGTCTTCGGCCCGATTCACGACCATAGAGGCAGACCAGGCACCGTCTACATCTTGCAGGGAACGATCACTGACCATCGAAACGGGGTCGCTACGGATTATGGGCCGGGAGTGGGCTGGCCCGAGGATCGGAACACGATCCACTGGCTCGAGAACAAGGGAACGATTCCGGCCGTGGAGATATCGGTCGATATCGTCATGCAGTAGCGGGGCTCGGCCTCTCCCACGGCGGCGATCCTACGCCGGAGTGGCAGCAAGAGTGGCAGCAAGCCCCGCGGCCCCCGTGCCCCTTGACGGGAAACCGCTGGTCAAGTGGTGGGCCCCCGGGGACTCGAACCCCGAACCTGCGGATTAAGAGTCCGTTGCTCTGCCAGTTGAGCTAGAGGCCCGCGGCAGTCTAGCAATCCGCACGACACGGACGAGGCTGCGTCGTGGCGAGGACGAGAAGAGGGTGACCGAGGGGACTTGAACCCCCAGCCTCCGGGACCACAACCCGGCGCTCTAACCACTTGAGCTACGGCCACCACGTGCGAACTCCACGATACCAACGCCCGAGGTGCCGCCCGGTCAAGATCCCGACCGCGCGATGCGAACGAGGAGCTCGTCGTAGATCTCGTTCGCCGCCGCAACCCGTTCCCGGAGTTCCGGCAGGAGTCGCGCCCAGGTTTCCTCGTAGGCCCCCTCCGTGTCCCAGGGCTCGAGCTCCTCGCCCCAAGCGACGGCCTCCGATGACAACAGCTCCGCGAGGGCGGTCCGCAGCCTCGCGACGATCGGCTCGGCGGCGTCGGCACGCCAGGTGTTTCCACCCACCGGTACGTACACGGGCGCGGAATGCGCGAACGTGCGCTCGGCACCGAAGGCGCGCACGGCCAGCCACAGGCCGTGGGGGACCTCGATCCGGCGCTCGAGCGTCGCGCTCGCGCCGCCCGGATCGACGGATCCGGCGGCGACCACGTCACCGTGGACGACGAGCTCGAATCGCTCGAGCGGCCCGAGGTCGGGGCTCAACCGCGCTCGCGCCCGCACCGACAGTCCGGCCCGGGGAACGCTCGCGATCTCCCCTCCCATGTCCCAGCCCTCGACGGCGAGCTCCAACAGCGGGCCGTTCGTGACGAACGTTCGTCCTGCCCGCAGGCCCTCGAACCATCCGGGCAGCAGCGGTCCGTCCGGCACCTGCACGTAGGACCGCACCGTGCCGATCACGTTGATGTAGGGCCAATCCGACCCCGCCACCGGCGTCAGGCGGAATCCGAGGTTGAGGAAGTCGTACCACGGGTCGGTGCGCAGGCCCGCCTGCGCCACCTCGATCAGGTCCACGAGACCGAAGGGGACGTCGAGCGCGAGGCCCGCGAGTTCGTCGAACCAACCCGTGCCGGCGTGCGCGTACCCGGTGAGGGCTCCGCCGGCCCGCAGTCGCTCGAGGGTCTCGTGGTAGAGGAAGTACCGGGATGGGTCGCGCACGGGTGCGGCCACGTTGAGGTGCAACGTGTGGCCCCGCCTTCCCGTCCGCGGATCCTCTTGTCCCGTGGCGAGATGGTGGCCGTTCTCCTCCGCCCACCCGGCAGCTCCGAAGACCCGCTGCTCGAAGGCGGTGCCTGCGAGGTTCCCCATCCGGAGCAGGTTCGCGACGTGAACGTCTTCGGCCCGTGCCACCGCGAGGATCGCGTCGTCGTCTCCTTCGCCGCGCGGCAGATGGATGTGGGCGTCGCCCGACCGCCAGCCGGAGGCCGGCAGGTCGACCCAGCGCTCCAGGTCGATCGTCTCTCGATGCGTCGCGGCCGCTCGGACGTCGATCCGCCGCTTCGCCCAGCGGTACTCGGGGCCTTTCGTGGCCACGATGTCGTAGGTCCCTGCCGGGACGTCGCCGTTCCAGCGCCCGTCGACGTACATCGACCACCGGTTCGCGTGTGGCCATGGCTCCCGGGGTCCCCCCGGCCCCGACTCCTCGGCCGAGATCGACCGCAACGCCACCTCGCGGACGCGGTCGCCGTAGCGGTGGATCGGCACGGCGTCGGAGCCGGGCAGGACCTCGCGGCCGGTCGCGTCGTAGATCCCCACGCGCGCCGCCGTGGTACTCCCGTGCTCGTCCAGGAGCGTGAGCTCGAGACGCCCGGCGGCGGGCGCCTGCACGATCGGACCGGCGGGATGCAGGGCGATCGACGCGACCGCGATGCGGTCGCTCTCACCGGGGCCCGCCGTGAAGTCGGCGCCGGGCGCTCCCAGGAGCAGGTCGGTGCCGTGTGGACCCCGACCTGCGAACCGCGCTCTGGCGAGGCGGATCGTCACCTCGACCCAGCGCTGGCTCGTCCCGGGCAGGGCCACCCGGCGCAGGTTCTCCGGGCCGCCGTTCGCGTCGTAGCCGACCAGGACGGCATCCGCTGCCGTGCGGTCCAACACCAGGGTGAGGTCGACGTCGACATCCACGTCTGCGAACCCGCCCACGTCGAACGCGAGGAACCCACCGACGAGGCACGCGCGCCCATCGACGGTTTGCGCTGCGGCGGGTCGGCGGGCCAGGCCGAAGGCCCCGAAGGCATCGGCGAGCCGCAGGCCGAGCACGCGCACGATCCCCGGTGCCGTCCAGGGGATCTCGAGGGTCGACTGGGGGTCGAGTTCGTGGGAGGCGAAGGGCGCGCTCACGGCCGCGACCCTACCGCCCGGCGCGGGGCTGCGGAGCGCCTCTTCCCTGGCGGGGTGCAGGTGGGGTATCATCCGGAAAGTTGAACCGCCGTTCAAACGGCGGCTCGCGAAGGAGGAGACACCCCATGGCGACGAGGGAGACGATGGAGTTCGACCTCGACCTGATCGACCGCCTCATCGAACGGGAGGAGGCCACGCTCGAGCCCACGCGTGCCGCATCCATCGCCTACCGTGCGATCGCCGAGCGCTACGTCGCGGGGGGTGTCGCCTCCAGCTGGCAGAACTCCCCGCCCCATGCGATCTTCATCGACCGCGGGCAGGGCAACCACCTGTGGGACATCGATGGGAACGAATACCTCGACTTCCACCTGGGCTACGGCGCCATGGTCGCGGGCCACGCGCATCCCAAGATCGTGGAGGCCATCCAGCGTCAAGCCCCGCGCGGGACCCACTTCGCGCAGCCCACGAAGGACCTCGACGTGATAGGCGAGAACCTCGCCGATCGCTTCAAACTGCCGCTGTGGCGCTTCTGCAACTCGGGTACGGAGGCCACCTTGGAGGCGGGGCGGCTGATGCGCGCGAACACGGGCCGCGACGTCCTGGTGAAGATCGAGGGGAGCTATCACGGCCACCACGACTCACTCATGTTCAGCGTGTCCCCCAGCCCCGCGCTCATGGGCCCGCGCGAGCACCCCAACGTCGTACCGCAGGCGATGGGCATCCCCGACGCGTTCGGTGAGCTCGTACGCGTCGTGCCGTTCAACGATCTCGAGGCCGCGCGCCGGGTCTTCGAGGAGAACGAAGGACTGATCGCCGGGATGATCGTGGAGCCCGCGATGATGAACTGCGGCGTCATCCTGCCGGAGCCCGGCTACCTGCAGGGACTCAAGGATCTCTGCCACGCGAAC
The DNA here is from genome assembly GCA_963850315.1 of uncultured Actinomycetes bacterium. Classification (GTDB taxonomy): domain Bacteria; phylum Actinomycetota; class UBA4738; order UBA4738; family HRBIN12; genus JAOUEA01. The sequence goes on along the minus strand of CAWKKN010000005.1, from coordinate 489,763 downwards.
GGCGCCTACCTTGCCTTCGATGAGGTGAAGACCGGCGCCACACTCGCCTACGGCGGCGCCATCGAGGTCTTCGGGGTGGTGCCCGACGTCGTGTGCCTCGCGAAGGCGATCGGGGGCGGCACGCCGTGCGGCGCGATCGGCGCCACGCGCGAGCTCTACCGTCTCGTGGTCGAGGACGAGTACGACATGGCGGGCACGTTCAACGGGAACCCCCTCACCATGGCCGCCTCGCGCGCCGCGCTCACCGAGGTCCTGGTGGAGGAGGCCTACGAGCAGTTCAACCGAGTCGACAAGGCGATGAAGGACGGCCTCACGTCGGTGATCGAGAAGACCGGCCTGCCCGCGTACGTCAGTGGCGTCGGCGCGAAGGGCTCGGTGATCTACTCCCGCACGCCCGTGCGCGAATATCGCGACACGGTGGGCATCGACGAGCGGATCAGCTATCTCGCCTGGCTCTTCCAGCAGAACCGCGGCGTCTTCAAGTCGCCCTGGACCAAGCAGGAGACCTGGACGCTCTCGGTGTTTCACACCGAGGACGACGCCGCTCGCTACGTGGCCAATTTCGAGGAGTTCGCCACCGCCATCACCGCCTGAGGGGTGCCTTCGGTGGACGTGGAACGCTTCGATGTCGAGCTCGCCGATGGACGCCTGCTCGAGGTGTGGGCGGCGGGCCCGCCCGGCGGCACCATGCTGCTCGCCCATCACGGCACGCCCTCGGACGGGTCGATCTACGCACCCGTCGCGACCGAGGCGGCGGCCCGAGGACTGCGATGGGTGTCCTACTCGCGTCCGGGCTATGCGGGCTCCACGCGCCACGAGGGTCGCTCCGTGGCCGACTGTGCCGCCGACGCCCTGGCGGTGGCCGATCGCCTCGGCGTCCAGCGGTTCTTCACCGTCGGGTCCTCGGGTGGGGGACCGCACGCGCTCGCGAGCGCGGCGTTGCTGCCCGAGCGGGTCATCGCGTGCGCGACGGTGGCGGGCGTCGGGCCGTCGGACGTCGCGGGGCTGGACTTCCTCGAAGGGATGGCGCAGGAGAACGTCGACGAGTTCGGTGCCGCCCTCGACGGTCCGGGGGCCCTCGGCACCTTCTTGGAGCACGCCGCCGAAGACCTCGACGAGGTCTCCGGGACGGAGGTCGCGGCCGCGCTCGGAGGACTTGTGTCGGAGCCCGACGTTGCGGCCTTGACGGGGGAGTACGCAGTGTTCATGGCCTCGACGTTGCGCGCGGCGATCTCTCGCGGGATCGACGGATGGTTCGACGACGACATCGCCTTCACGCGGGCATGGGGGTTCGAGCTCTCCTCCATCCGCGTGCCGGTCCGAGTATGGCAAGGCGAGCAGGACCGGATGGTTCCCGTCGGCCACGGCCGATGGCTCGCTGAGCAGATCCCGGGTGCCCGCGCGGAGATCCATCAGGGGGACGGCCACCTGTCCCTGGGCCTCGCGCACGTCGGCGAGATCTGCGATGCGCTGCTGGAGGACGGAGGTTCCCGATGACCACCGGAACGATCGAAGTCGACCTGGAGCTCGTGGAGCGTCTGATCGCAAGGGAGACGGCGGCGCTCGACCGGAAGCACGCGCGGAGTCTCAGGTACCGCGAGGAAGCCAAGGCCCACTTGCCCGGTGGGGTCTCGAGCAGCTGGCAGCTGTGGCCGCCGCATCCCATCTACGTCCGGCGTGGCGCGGGATCCCACGTCTGGGACATCGACGAGAACGAGTACGTCGACTACCACAACGGCTACGGCGTCATGGTGATGGGACATGCGCACCCGAAGATCGTGGAAGCCGTGCAGCGTCGCGTCGCGCTCGGGACCCACTTCGCGCAGCCCACCGAGGACGCGCTGATCGTCGCCGAACAGCTTGCGGAGCGAACCGGCCTGCCGTATTGGCGCTTCGGGAACTCCGGCACCGAAGCGACGATGGACGCCGTGCGCATCATGCGCGCGACGACCGGTCGGGACCTCATCGTGAAGATCGAGGGCAGCTATCACGGGCACCACGACGCGCTCATGGTGAGTGTCTTCCCCTCGCCCGAGGCGGCGGGTCCGCGCGAGCGTCCGCGATCCGTGCCGCAGACCCCCGGACTCCAGCCGGGAGCCGCCGACTTCGTGCTCGTCGTCCCGTTCAACGACGCGACGGCGGCCGAGCGCGTGTTCGCCGAACGTGGCGCCGAGATCGCCGGGATGATCGTGGAGCCCGTCATGACGAACTGCGGTGTCGTGCTGCCGGACACGGGATACCTCGCGCGGCTGAAGGAGATCTGCCACGCGCACGGCGCGATGTTCGCCTTCGATGAGGTGAAGACGGGCTTCACGGTGGCGTGGGGCGGCGCGATCGAGGCTTTCGGTGTGCAGCCGGACTTGGTGGCGTACGCCAAGGCGCTGGGCGCAGGGCTGCCCTGCGGGGCGATCGGGGGAACCGCGGACGCGATGGGGATGATCCTTCGCGGCGAGCTGGAGCAGGTGGGCACGTTCAACGGCAACCCGCTCACGATGGCGGCGGCCAAGATGAACCTCACGGAGGTCCTCACGAAGGATGCGTACGCACGCCTCGATGAGATCGACACGATCCTGCGCGGCTGCATCGAGGTCATCGTCCAGCGCCGGCTGCCGGCGTCGATGAAGTCGATCGGTGCGAAAGGTTCGATCGACTGGCGCGCGGAGCCGATCCACGAGTACCGGGACCTGTGGGAGATCGACGACAGGGTGCCCCAGCTCGCGTGGCTCTGGCAGCTCAATCGGGGCGTGTTCAAATCACCCAGCTCCAAGTGGGAGAGCTGGACTGCCTCGATCGTCATGAGCGATCGTGACGCTGCCCGCTACGTCGAGAACTTCGCGAGCTTCGCCGAGGCGATCACGAAGTAGCGGCCGCTACCCTGCATCGCGTGCCTACCCCTTTGGTGCTCGACGCCCGCGCGGCGCGGCGGTTGTGCGTCCAGGGCCAGCGGCTGTCGTCGCCGCGCCCGGCCTCCATCGAGGAGGTCGTGCACGACCTGTGGATGGTCCAGCTCGACCCCACGAGGGCGGTCGCCCGCACGGAGCATCTCGTCCTGTTCTCGCGGTTGGGACGAGCCTTCCGGATCGAGGAGCTCGAACGGCTCCTGTGGGACGAACGCTCCGTGTTCGAGTACTGGGTGCATATCGTGCCGACGTCGGACTTCGGCGTGCACCGCGAGTCCATGCGCCGCTATCCGGACGGGCCTCGAGGGGATCTCGCGAGCCGTCGCCAAGTGAAGGAGTGGCTCGCGGCCAACGCGACCTTCCGGCGCTACGTGCTGCGTGAGCTACGGCGGCGAGGACCGCTGCGATCGCGCGACCTCGAGGACCGCGCCATGGTGCCCTGGAGGGGCGGCGGGTGGAACGACGACCTGCCGCGTCACGTTTCGATGCTCTTGGACCTCTTGTGGCACCGCGGCGAGATCATGATCGTGGGCCGCGATGGCCAGGAGCGCCTGTGGGACCTGGCCGAGCGGAGCGTGCCGGTGAAGGAGCCGCGTCTGCCGCAGCGCGAGGTGGCTCGCCGCATCGTCGAGCGTCAGCTCAGGGCACGCGGCATCGCGACGGCGGATCAGTTCGGCTGGGCCTTCGACGGACGGCCGCCAGGTTGGGAGCGCGCACTCGCCGAACTGGTGCGCGAGGGGATCGCGGTGCCGGCGGAGGTGCGCGGCTTGAACGCCGCCTGGTTCGCCCACGCGGGACTGCTGGACCTGCCCTTCGGGCCTAGGAGCGTGCTGCTCTCGCCGTTCGACGACCTCGTGTCGGATCGCGACCACACCGAGGCGTTGTTCGACTTCTTCTTCCGCCTGGAGATCTACGTGCCGAAGGCGAAGCGCCGCTGGGGCTATTTCGTGCTACCGATCCTGCACGGGGACCGACTGATCGGCCGCATCGACCCGAAGTTCGATCGAGGCACGGGCATCCTGTATATCAACGCGGTCCACGCCGAGGAAGGCGCCGCCACGAGCGCGGGCGCGGCGGTGGCGCGTTGCATCCGCGAACTGGCCGGATGGCTGGGGGCGCGCGACGTCGAGTTCACCGCGAACATCCCCGCCAGGTGGCGCCGCGCGCTGACGGCATAGCCCTCTCGTGGCATGATATTGACGTCAACGTAAAGTTCGAGCAGGGACCGTTCCGATGCTGAAGACCGCCACCGCCACGCCGCCCCCCGCGCCCGACGTCCCGCCTCGCTACCGATGGACGGCGCTGTCCAACACCACGCTCGGGATCTTCATGGCGACGCTCGACTCCTCGATCGTGATCATCTCCTTGCCGGCGATCTTCCGCGGGATCCATCTGAACCCCCTCGCGCCGGGCAACATCGGCTACCTGCTGTGGATCTTGATGGGGTACCTGGTGGTGACGGCGGTCCTGGTGGTCACCTTCGGACGGATCGGCGACATCTTCGGGCGTGTCCGGATGTACAACCTCGGGTTCGCCATCTTCACCGGCGGCTCGATCCTGCTCTCGCTCACCTGGGGGACGGGCCCGGCGGGCGCGACCCAACTGATCGTGTTCCGGGTGATCCAGGGGATCGGCGGGGCGTTGCTGATGGCGAACTCGACCGCGATCCTCACCGACGCCTTCCCGGTGGACCAGCGTGGTATGGCGATGGGGATCAACATGATCGCGGCGATCGTGGGTTCGTTCGTCGGTCTGGTGGTCGGCGGGATCCTCGCCGCCATCAACTGGCGGCTCGTCTTCTGGGTCAACGTGCCGTTCGGGTTGTTCGGGACGGTCTGGGCCTACCTCAAGCTTCGCGAGCTCGGGCAGCGGCACGCTGCGCGCATCGACTGGTGGGGGAACCTCACGTTCGCGGTCGGCCTCGTCATGGTGCTGGTCGGGATCACCTACGGGATCCAGCCGTACGGGATCCACACGATGGGCTGGACGAGCCCTTCGGTGCTGACGCTGATGGTGGGTGGGGTGGCGCTCCTCGGCGTGTTCGTATGGATCGAGTTCCGCGTCGAGCAGCCGATGTTCGACGTGCTGCTGTTCAAGATCCGGGCCTTCACGGCGGGCAACATCGCGGGTCTCCTGTCGGCGATGAGCCGCGGCGGATTGCAGTTCATGTTGGTCATCTGGCTGCAGGGCGTCTGGCTGCCGCTGCACGGCTACAGCTTCCAGGACACGCCGCTGTGGGCCGGCATCTACATGCTGCCCATCACGGCCGGATTCCTCGTGGCAGGGCCGCTCTCGGGCTACCTGTCGGACCGTCACGGCGCGCGCGGTTACGCGACCGGCGGCATGCTGCTGGCCGCCGTCACCTTCGCCGGCCTCGCCTTCCTGCCCGCGGACTTCTCCTACTCGACGTTCGCCATCCTGCTCTTGCTGAACGGCGTGGGCTTCGGCCTGTTCGCCGCCCCCAACACCACCGCGATCATGAACAGCGTTCCGGCGCGCCAGCGCGGCTCCGCCTCGGGCATGCGCGCCACGTTCCAGAACAGCGGGATGCTGTTGTCGATCGGTGTGTTCTTCTCCCTGATGATCGCCGGGCTCGCGAGCACGCTGCCGTCCGTGATGCGAGCGAGGCTCGTGGCGCAGGGGGTCGCGAACAGGGTCGCTGCGCGTGCCGCCTCGCTGCCTCCCGTGGGCAGTCTCTTCGCGGCGTTCCTGGGCTACAACCCGATGAAGACCCTGCTCGGACCGGCGCTCGGGCGGCTGCCGGCCTCGAGCGCCGCGACGATCGCCGGCAGCCGGTTCTTCCCCCAGCTCATCTCCGATCCCTTCATCCACGGGCTGCGGATCGCGTTCACGGCTTCGGTGCTCATGTGCCTCATCGCCGCGGCCGCGTCGTGGCTGCGCGGCGGGAAGTACGTGCATGTCGAGGAGGGGGTTGCGGCGTGAGCGAGTCCGTCAGGTACCGCATCGGAGAGGTCGCGGCGCGGGCCGGCGTCTCGACCCGGACCCTGCGCTACTACGAGGAGCTCGGACTGCTCGCGCCCTCGGGCCACAGCCCGGGCGGGGCGCGCCGTTACGACGAGGATGACGTCCAGCGACTCATGCGCGTCCGGGAGCTGCAGACGGTGATGGGCTTCAACCTCGATCAGATCAAACGCATCGTGGCGTCGGAGGCTCGGCTGCGCGAGCTCAGGCGCCGAGTACCACGCGGGCGGGCTGGATCGTCAGCGGGAGCTGCTCATCGAGGCGATGGACCTCAACGACCTCCTGCGCCGCGAGGTCCGGGACAAGCTCGCGCGCACTCAGGGGTTCCTGGAGGACCTCGACGCCAAGGCCGTTCGCTACCGCGCGGTGCTGAGAGAGCTCGAGGGGAGCGAACGCCCGCGGGATAGACTCCCGGCCTATGACCGGGCCGCTCGTGGGGATCGTCATGGGCTCGCGCTCCGACTGGGAGACGATGAAGCACGCCGCGGACACGCTCCAGGAGCTCGACGTCGCGTTCGAGACCCGGATCGTGAGCGCACATCGCACGCCCGACCTGCTCTTCGAATACGCCTCGACCGCCGCCGATCGCGGCCTGCAGGTCATCGTGGCGGGGGCGGGCGGCGCCGCCCACCTGCCGGGCATGACCGCCGCGAAGACCCACCTGCCGGTGCTGGGCGTCCCCGTGGAATCGCGTTCGCTCAAGGGGATGGACTCGCTGCTGTCGATCGCCCAGATGCCGGCGGGGGTCCCCGTGGGAACGCTCGCGATCGGGAACGCGGGCGCCGTGAACGCGGCGCTCCTGGCCGCCGCCATCGTGGCGCTGCAGGATGAAGGCGTGCGTGCGCGGCTCGTCGCCTTCCGAGCGGCGCAGACCGCGAACGTGCTGGCCCACCCCGACCCGGCGGAGTAGGGCTGGTGCCGAGCGTCGGGATCGTCGGCGGCGGACAGCTCGGCCGCATGCTGGCGCTGGCTGGGTATCCGATGGGCATCCGCTGCATCACGTTGGATCCCGGGACGGACACGCCGGCGGCGGCGGTCGCGCCGGCGCTGGTCGGCGCCTACGACGACCGCGAAGCCCTCGAGAGGCTCGCCGACCGCACCGATCTCATCACCTACGAATTCGAGAACGTGCCCGTGGATGCGGTCCGCTGGGTCGCCGAACGGGTGCCGGTCTATCCGCCGCCGGTGGCTCTGGAGGTGGCGCAGGACCGGCTCCGGGAGAAGCAGCTCTTCGAGTCGGTCGGTCTTGTCGATCCCGCCCTACGCCGCCGTCGATTCCCTGAACGCCCTGCTGCGGGCGCTCCAGGAGGTAGGAACGCCGTCGGTGCTGAAGACCCGCCGCCTCGGCTACGACGGAAAAGGCCAGAGCGTGATCCACGACCCCGTGCTGGCCGAGGACGCGTGGCGAGCCATCGGCGAGGTCCCCTCCATCCTGGAGTCCTTCGTGGCGTTCGATCGGGAGCTCTCCGTCGTGGCCGCGCGCGGTCGCAACGGAGACGTCGCGTGCTACCCGGTCGTCGAGAACCATCATCGCGACGGCATCCTGCGCCTCACGCTCGCGCCCGCGCCCGGTCTCGACGCCGCGTTGCAGGCCGAGGCCGAGGCTCACGCCCGCTCCGTGATGGCTGGCCTGGGATACGTCGGCGTCCTCGCGCTCGAGCTCTTCCAGGTGGGCGAGCGACTCTTGGGCAACGAGATCGCTCCACGCGTGCACAACTCGGGCCACTGGACCATCGAGGGCGCCGAGACGTCGCAGTTCGAACAGCACCTGCGCGCGGTGACGGGGCTGCCGCTCGGGGCCGTCACGATCCCGGGCCTCGCGGCGATGGTGAACGTCATCGCGGCCGAGCCCGACGCCGCGGCCGTGGCCGCGATCCCGGGGGCCCACCTCCACCGTTACGACAAGACCCCGAGGCCCGGTCGCAAGCTGGGGCACATCACGGTGCGGGCCGCCACGCGCGAGGAGCTCGAGGCACGGCTGCTTCAGGTGGGATCGCTCGTGGACGATGCACTCCTGGAGCGCTCATGGCCTATCTGACTTGCCCCGACTGCATGATGCCGAACCCCGTCGCCGACGACGCGGTGAAGGCCACCTGCTTCTCCTGCTTCACCGAGCTCGTGTTCGAGACCTGCCAGGCATGCGGGTACCAGCAGTCGATCCCTCGGCGATGGCAGACGGCCTTCACCTGCGGCCGCTGCGGGAACCGCGTGCCGATCCCCCGCTCGCGCCTGTACAGCACGTCGACGAAGGCCATGCGCGTGCGCGGATACGGCTTTACCTATCCCCGCGTCTGATCCGGCAGCAGCGGCTATCCTTCCCGTGGTTGCTCTGATTTCCGGAGGCACGTCCCCGTGTAGGCCGGGGCTTGTCCCCGACAGGTAACAACAAGGGGAGGGATCGACATGGCCACCACCGCCAATGAGTTCACGAGGACGATCAACGGCGTCGAAGGGCCCGCAGCGGGGGATTGGGTCTTCGACACCGTGCACACGAACCTCATGTTCGTGGCGCGCTACGCGATGCTCACGAAGGTTCGTGGGCGCTTCAACACGTTCGAGGGGACGATCCACGTGGCCGACAAGCCTGAGGATTCGTGGGTCGAGGTCACGATCGACGCCTCGAGCATCTCGACGGACAACGAGAAACGGGACGACCATCTGCGTTCGGGTGACTTCCTCGACCTCGAGAACCAGCCCACCATCACGTTCCGCTCGTCGAAGATCGAGCTGACGGGCGGCTCGAAGCTCAGCGTGACGGGGGACCTCACGATCCGCGGCGTGACCAAGGAGGTCACGTTCGACGCCGACTACGCCGGCGTCGCTGTGGGCGTCGACGGCAAGACGCGGATCGCGTTCGCCGCCGGACTCGAGATCGACCGCGACGACTACAACGTCAGCTGGAACATGGCGATCGAGACCGGCGGCGTCCTTGTCGGTAAGCGGGTGCAGATCGAGCTCGAGGTGCAGGCCGTCGCCAAGGGGAAAGCCGGCTGAGGAGCGAACCCGTAGTCGCCTGACCGAGCGAGGAACGGGCGGGCGGGGGGCCGGATGTCGATCTGCGACGAGATGCGTGCGGCGAGCGCCGCGGTCTGGGACGGCCTGCACGCGCATCCCTTCCTGCGGGAGCTCGCGCAGGGGACGCTGGCGCCGGAGAAGTTCCGCTTCTTCTTGGAGCAGGACAACCTCTACCTCGAGGACTACGCGCGCTGCCTCGCGATGGGGGCCGCGAAAGCCCGCACCGAGGCGGAGCTTCGGTACTTCGTGAACGACCTGAACCAGGTTCTCGACGCGGAGCTCCCGAGCAACCGGGCCCTGCTGCAGCGGGTCGTGGAGATGGGAGCCGCGGATCGAGGCGGAGCGCTCATGCGCGCCCCTGCGAACCTCGCCTACGGGAGCTACATGCAGGCCTGTGCCGTGCGGGGAGGTCCTCTGGAGATCATGGCGGCACTGCTGCCGTGCGCCTGGTCCTACGCGGAGATCGCCGGACGGCTCCGCAGCGACGGCTCCGCGGATCATGCGCTGTACGGCGATTGGATCGCGTACTTCTCCTCGAAGGAGAACGTCGAGATGGTGGCGCAGATGCGGCGACACATCGATGTCCTCGCGCAGGACGAAGGGCTGAGTTCGGGGCGCCGGGAGGAGCTCCATCAGATCTTCGCTGCGAGCTCCCGTCTCGAGGGTGGATTCTGGGAGATGGCGTACACGACGACCCAGTGGCCCGACCTCGAGCTCGGATAGGTCATGCCGCTCTTCTGACTATCCTCGACACGGGGGTGACGGTGGCTGAACGCGTGTCTCAGCGTGGCCCCGATGTGGTAGCCGACGCTTCTGATCACGAGATCGGAATCTCGTTCACGGACGTCCGTAAGGCGTTCGGCGAGGTTGTGGCCCTCGACGGCGTGACGTTCGAGATCGAACGGCGTGCCCGCATCGGTGTCGTGGGGCCGAGCGGTGGCGGCAAGTCCACGCTGCTGCAACTGACGGCGGGGCTGATGGAACCCGACACCGGCACCGTCAACGTCGAGGGAGCGGTCCACGCCGCTGGGCGTCTCTCGCGGTGCGCGATGATGCCGCAGCGCGACCTTCTGCTCCCGTGGCGCACGGCGCTGGACAACGCGACGATCGCCCTGGAGAACCGAGGTGTCCCTCGCGCCACGGCCCGCGAGAAGACCCGACCCTACTTCCAGCATTTCGGGCTCGCCGAGTTCGAGGAAGTCCGGCCTGCGCAACTTTCCGGCGGCATGCGGCAGCGGGTCAGCTTCCTTCGCACCCTCATGGCGGACAAGGACGTGCTGCTGCTCGACGAGCCGTTCGGGGCGCTCGACTCGATCACGCGTGGACAGATGCAAGAGTGGCTGCTGCGGGCGCTCAGGGACATACCTCGTACGGTGCTATTGGTGACCCACGACGTCGAGGAGGCGCTCCTTCTGTCCGAGACCGTGGTCGTGCTGTCCGCCCGTCCCGGCCGCGTCGTGAAGGTGATCGACGCAGGTGTGCCGGCCGGCGACGCGTCGCGGCGAGAGATCGTCACCAGTCCCGCATTCGTCGCCTTGAAGGAGCAGGCGTTGGAGGCGATCGAGTGAGCGGGCAGGGCGGGGGGCGAGGCTCTGGCGTACCTATGGCCTGTCGGCGATCCTCGTCCTGTTCATCGTGGGGCTGTGGGAGCTGTACGTGCGTGCGGCCCACGTTCCCGAGTACCTCGTCCCGGCGCCCTCGCAGATCGCCGTGGCGCTCAAACGGGACTGGTCCTCGATCCTGGGGCCGGCCACGTGGGTGTCCTTGCGGGAGGTGTTGATCGGCTTCGCGATCGCATCAGTGGCGGGGATCGGGCTCGCCGTCGTGCTCCATCTGTTCGGGCCCCTCCGCCGCGCGATCTATCCGCTCCTGATCGGGTCACAGACGATCCCGATCATCGTGCTCGCTCCGATCCTGGTGATCTTGTTCGGCTACGGGATCCTGCCGAAGGTCGTGATCGTTGCGCTGATCTGCTTCTTCCCGATCGTCGTGAACGGCCTGGACGGTTTGCGCTCCGTCGATGATGACTTCATCGGGATGATGAGGACCCTCGACGCGAGTCGTTGGGCGATCTTCCGCCGCGTCGAGTTCCCTGCGGCGCTTCCGGCGATCTTCTCTGGGATGCGGATCGCAGCGACGTTTGCCGCGATCGGCGCCGTCTTCGGCGAGTGGTCGGGCGCGAGCGCGGGGCTGGGGTTCGTGATGTTCGAGGCGACGCCGAACCTCCAGACGGCGCGCATCTTCGCCGCGATCTTCATCCTCACGATGATCGCCCTTCTCCTGTTCGGGCTCGTCTCGCTGCTGGAGCGCATCCTGGTGCCCTGGGCCCCGAAGGGGAACGTCACGTAGAAGGCGGAGGCTTCGGGGACGGGCCATCCTCGGCCGCCGCACACGAGGGAACGTTGGAGATGGAAGCAGGCGAATCCAAGCGCGCGCTCGCGGCGATGGCTCTGTTGAGCGTCGCTGTCGTTAGCGCTGGGTGCGGCCAGGGCACCGGGCCGGGTGGTGGACTGCGGACCGGACCCGGCGCGGCGACGAGCTCGTCGCACGCCCCCGCGAACCTGTCCGTCGAGCTCGACTGGGTGCCCAACCCGGACCATGTTGGCCTGTACTACGCGCAGGACAAGGGTTACTTCGCCGACCGGGGCCTGACGGTGGTGTTCCACTCGCCCTCGAACCCGGCCGACCCGATCAAGCTGGTCGGCCTCAACAAGGTGGACCTCGCCATCTCCTATGAGCCCGAGATGTTCTACGCCCAGGAGCATTCGCTTCCTGTCGTTGCCGTCGCCACGGTGGTGCCGGTGCCGCTCAACGCGTTGATCGTGGCACCCGGGGTCTCGGCGCCCAGCCTCGCGGCGATGAAGGGCAAGTCGATCGGCGTGACGGGGGTCCCCAGCGACGACGCGTTCTTCCAGACCATGTTGAAGACGGCTGGGCTCACCGCGAGTGAGGTCACGAAGGTGAACGTGGGCGTCAGCCTCGTGCAGTCGATCCTGTCGCACAAGGTCGACGGCATCATCGGCGGCTATCGGAACGTCGAGGCGATCCAGATCCAGCAGGAATCCGGGGAGAAGCCGACCGTGTATCCGGCTCATGCTCTGGGGATCCCCACGTACGCCGAGCTCGTGCTCGTCGCGAACGCCGGCCGCCTCGAGACGGATGCAGGCTACGCGAGCTCCGTGAGGCGCTTCGTCGCCGCCCTGGTTCGGGGAACCGACGCCGCCATCGCCGATCCGTCGGGCGCCACGGACATCATCAAGAGGGACACGCAGTACGACCCGACGTTCCTCGACGAAAGTGTGCCACTGACGCTGAAGTTCCTGGCGCCCGTCGCCGGGATAGCCACCGGATGCATCAACCGGTCGAACTGGCAAAGCTACGGGGACTGGATGAAGTCGACAGGGCTCATCACGGACACGCCCGATGCCGCTTCGATCACGAGCAACCGGTACCTGCCCGCCGGCTGCACGTGACTCTGACCGCGGGCAGCCTGATGGACAAATGCTCATACTGAGCTCATGGCCGACGGTGCGCGAACCCACCGCGGCGCTCACCGCTGTGGTCGAGGATCTGGCGGGCGCTCTCTCGCTGCGTCCGCTCCTGGAGCGGATCCTGCGGCGCTCCACGGAGTTGCTCGGCTGCGACGCGGGGTCGATCTGCCTCGTGGACGAGGCCGCAGGCGTCTACCGCAAGGAGGTCGACATCGGCATCGCGTGTCAATCGGGCAGGGTCTTCCCGCTCAACGAGGGCGTGACCGGCGCCATCGTGGCCCGTCGGGGCCCGGTCATCTTCGACGACTACGCGAAGGTCCCCGGTGGCCACGTCCGGCCCGAGGACCGCGCCGCTCTCAAGGGCGTGATCGGCGTGCCGATCTGGTGGCGCGGAGCCATCGTCGGCGCCTGCGTGGTGTTCTCCCGCGATCCCGATCGCGCATTCGTGCCCGAGGACTCGGAGTTGTTGGAGCTCTTCGCCAAGCATGCGGCGATCGCGATCACGAACGCGCGGCTGCACGAGGCGGCCGAGGCGAACGCGCGGGCCGAAGCCGCGGCGGCGGAGCGGAACCGGATGGCGCGCGAGGTGCACGACGCCGTCGCCCAGGGGCTCGTCTCGATCATGCTGCAGCTCCGGTCGGCCGACGACGCCATCGTGTCGGGCCGGATCGCCGACGCGTCGGACGCGCTCGGCGAGGCGCGCGCCGCGGCCGAGGCGGCGTTCGAGGAGACGCGACGCAGCGTGCTGGGCCTCGCGCCCTCGCCGCTGGAGGGCCGGTCGCTCGAGGAGGCGCTGAAGCTCGAGCTCGCCTGGGCGAATCGCTCCGGCGTGATCGACGCCCGGCTGGTCACCAGCGGAACCGCAACGGCGCTGCCCTCCGACCTCGCTCACACCCTGTTCCGGATCGCGCAGGAGGCGCTGACGAACGCGCTTCGCCACGCCCAGGCGCGGTCGGTCCGAGTCGGCGTGGTGTATGGCGGTGAGGGTGTGACGTTGCTGGTGCAGGACGACGGCGCCGGGTTCGACCGGACGGCGGTGGAACGGGACGGAGCGACCGAGGGTCTGGGCCTCGGTGGGATGGCCGAACGCGCGCGCCTGCTGGGCGGGACGCTCGAGCTCGACTCCACCCCGGGCTGGGGGACGCGGGTGCGCGCCTGGATCCCGCTTCCTAGCGACCTGGAGAGGGACGCCCCGCGCCCCGCCGATCCCGTCCGCGTGCTCGTCGTCGACGACCACGCCGTGACGCGCTCCGGGATCGTCCGCCTGTTGTCTGAGGCCACCCCCAGCCTGCGGGTCGTGGGCGAGGCCGGATCGGGCGACGAGGCCCTCGGCGCTTGGCGGGCGTTGCGCCCCGACGTGGTCCTGATGGATCTGCGCATGCCCGGCGGCGACGGCGTCGAGGCGATCGCCAGGATCCGCGCCGAGGACCCCTCGGCCACGGTCGTCGCGGTCACGGCCTTCGCGAGTGACGAGTCCGTGGCGGGCGCGCTGCGCGCCGGCGCCCGCGGCTACGTCGGCAAGAACGCCTCATCGGCCGAGCTGGCGGGCGCCGTCTTCGCCGCGTCGCGAGGGGAGACGGTTCTGTCGGGCCCGGCTGCGGAGCGTCTCGAAGCGCACCTGAACCATCACGGGGCACCGCTCGCGTTCACCGAGCGCGAGCGACAAGTGCTGGGGTTGCTCGAGCAAGGTGCGACCGATCGTGACATCGCCACAGCCCTCACCATCTCCATCAAGACGGTCGAAAAGCACGTGGGTTCCATCCTGCGCAAGACCGATGCCCAGAACCGGACCCAAGCCGTGGCGCGAGCCCGCGAGCAGGCGCTCCAGCGGTAGGGAGATCCCCGGTCGCGCGGATGGGGGATCTCCCCGATGCCCCGGTTCCCGCATCCCTCTACCCTTGGTGGCCCTCCGACAGAACCGGGGTGCAGCCAGCCGTGCCTATCGTTTCGCTGAAGGAGATCCTCGACCGCGCTTTCAAGGAACGCTACGGCGTGGGGGCCTTCAACATCGTGAACGACCTCACGCTCGAGGCGGTTCTGGCCGCGGCGGTCGACCTGCACGCGCCGGTCATCGTTCAGACCTCCGTGAAGACGGTGAAGTCGATCGGCCGCGACGTGCTCTACGGGATGTGGACCACGATGACCGCCGGCATCGAGGTCCCCGTGACGCTGCACCTGGACCACTGTCCCGAACGAGAGGTCATCACCACCTGCCTGGAGGCCGGCTGGAACTCCGTCCTGTTCGATGCGTCGTCGCTGCCGGTCGAGGAGAACCAGCGCCAGACGAAGGAAGTCGTCGCGGAGGCTCGCAGTCACGGGGCCCACGTAGAGGGTGAGATCGAGGGCATCAAGGGCGTGGAGGACGGCGTCGGGTCCGACGAGGGATCCGACCGGCAGTCCCTCGAAGTCGCGCTCGGGTTCATCCGGTCGACCGGCATCGACTGCTTCGCGCCCGCGATCGGGAACGCGCACGGTATGTACGCCAGCGCGCCGAAGCTCGACGCGCAGCGCGTGTCCGACATCGAGGAAGCCGTATCGATCCCGATCGCGCTGCACGGCGGGAGCGGCATGACCGACGAGCAGTTCACGGATCTGATCGCCCGCGGCTGCGCGAAGGTGAACATCTCCACCGCACTGAAGCGCACGTTCATGAAATCCAACCTCGCGTTCCTGCAGGAGGCCGAGGCTGCCGACAAGTGGGATCCCCCCTCGCTCTTCAAGCGCGTTCGCGCCGACGTCGTCGCGATGGCCTCCGAGCACATCCGCCGGTTCGGGAGCGAGGGCAGGGCCTGGTGAGCGCCCTCATCTTCGATTGCGACGGCGTGCTCGCCGACACCGAGCGCGACGGACATCTCCCTGCCTTCAACCGCACGTTCGAGGAGTTCGGACTCCCGGTGCAGTGGTCCGAGGAGGAGTACGGGGAGAAGCTGAAGATCGCCGGCGGCAAGGAGCGGATGATGAGCCTTCTCACGCAGGACTTCGTGCGCGAGACGGGTCTGCCGACCGATCCCGAGGGCCAGCGCGAGGCCGTCGCCGCGTGGCACCGGCGCAAGACGGAGATCTACACCGAGATGGTGATGGCCGGGAGGCTTCCCGGGCGCCCAGGCGTAGCCCGGATCGTGGACGAGGCACTCGACGAGGGGTGGACCCTCGCCGTGGCGTCGACGTCCTCGGAGATCTCCGTGCGGGCGGTGCTGGAGCACGTGGTGGGCTCAGATCAAGCCTCGCGCTTCGCGGCGGTCCTGGCGGGCGACGTGGTGCCGGCGAAGAAGCCCGCCCCCGACATCTACCTGCTCGCCGTCGAGCGGGTCGGGTCCGACCCGGGACAGACCCTCGTCGTCGAGGATTCGCGCAACGGGATGCTCGCCGCCCTCGGGGCGCATCTCACGAGTCTGATCACGGTCAGCAGCTACACCGAGCAGGAGGACTTCTCCGAGGCCGTCCTTGTGGTCTCCTCGCTGGGAGATCCGGGCGGGGTCCGCACCGAGGTCCTTGCGGATCGGGGGATCGGCCTGGCGGAACCTTGGGTGGGCGTCGGCGATCTGCAGGCGTGCCTGGCGCATTCGAACGTACCCTAGGGTCAGCGAACGGGGGGTGTGGATGGGGCAGTCGAACCTTGAAGACGTCGAGTTGGTGGTGAAGACGATCGCACAGACCGCGGTCGAGAACGAGAAGTACTTCGGCGATCTCGACGCCGTCGTCGGCGACGGCGACTTCGGGTATTCGATGGCGCGCGGGTTCGAGATCGTCGTCGCCGACTTCGACACGTTCGATCGCGCGGATATCGGGACGTTCCTCAAGAAGATCGCCGTGGTGATCACCAGCCGCATCGGTGGCACCTCGGGGCCGATCTGGGGTACGGCGTTCCTGAGGGCGGGCACGGCATCGGCTGGGAAGACGGAGCTCACCGGCGAGGACGTGATCGCGATGCTCCGGGCCTCGATCGAGGGCATCAAGCAGCGGGGGAACTCCGACCTGGGTGACAAGACCCTGCTGGATGCGCTCCAGCCCGCGGTCGACGAGCTCGAGGCGGGGCTCAACGACGGGGATCCCGCGGCGGTCTGCCTGCAACGGGCGTCCGTCGTGGCCCGCGAGCGAGCCGAGGCCACCCGAGAGATGATCGCCAAGCGCGGTCGCGCCGCCTACACGGGCGAACGCAGCATCGGGACGCTCGACGCCGGGGCCGTTGCGGTCGCTGTGATGTTCGAACGGCTCGCCCAGGTGTGGGCGGGCACCGACTAGGAAGGGGAGGCTCATGAAGAAGTTCGTGAACGATCCGCAGAACTTCGTTCCGGAGATGTTGAAGGGGATCGCGCTGGCGAACCCCGACACGGTGAAGTACGTGCCCGAGTTCAACCTCATCATGCGGACGGACGCGCCGAGCGACGCGAAGGTCTCCATCGTGCAGGGCTCCGGTTCGGGGCACGAGCCCGCGCACGTCATGATCGTGGGCAAGGGCATGCTGGACGCCGCCTGCCCGGGCGACGTGTTCGCGGCCCCGCCGATGGACTATGTCCTGGAGACGACGAAACTGCTCAACTCCGCCAAGGGCGTGCTGCATCTCATCAACAACTACACGGGCGACCGTATGGCGTTCGACATGGGCAAGGAGATGGCGGAGGCCGAGGGGATCCGGATCGAGACCGTCATCGTCGATGACGACGTCGCGGTGAAGGACTCGACCTGGACGGTCGGCCGCCGCGGTGTCGCCGGCAACTTCTTCGTCATCAAGGCGGTCGGTGCCGCGTCGGAGAAGGGAGCCGAGCTCAAGGAGCTGGTGGACCTGGGCAACCGGGTGAACTCCGTCACCAGGACGATGGGGATGGCCCTCACCTCCTGCACGCCGCCCGCGAAGGGATCACCGCTGTTCGAGCTGGGCGAGGACGAGATGGAGATGGGTGTGGGGATCCACGGCGAGCCGGGACGGCGGCGCGAGAAGCTGGCGGATGCCAACACCATCGTGGACGAGCTGATCGAGGCCACCGCCTCCGACCTCCCGTTCAACAAGGGAGACAACGTGGCGCTCATGATCAACGGGCTCGGCGGCACGCCGATCAGCGAGCTCTACCTGGTCTACGGCCGCGCGCACGACCAGCTCGCGTCGCGCGGGATCACCGTGGGACGCAGCTATGTCGGGGAATACTGCACGTCGCTCGACATGGCCGGCTGCTCGGTCACCCTTGTGAAGCTCGACGACGAGCTCATCTCGCTGCTGCGGGCTCCCGCGGAGGTGCCGAACCGGATCTTCTAAGGAGTCTGTTGAGGCCCAGCATCCGGGCGAGGTGATCGCCCGCGAAAACGATGACGACGCGAACGTCGTTGCGGATCGCTGCGGCGGCGGCCGTCGCGGGAGCCGCCCTCTTGTACGGGCTCGGACGACGCTGGGGCGCGACGCACGAGGAGGTCCACCGGGAACTGCCCGGTGACGACATCGTCGAGCACACCTCGGGCGTGACGATGCACGCGATCACGATCCAGGCGTCCCCCGAAGACGTCTGGCCGTGGATCGTGCAGATGGGCTACCACCGGGGCGGCTGGTACACCTACGACTGGGTCGACCGCTACATCTGGCACATCGACAACCCCAGCGCCGATCGGATCGTCCCCGAGCTCCAAAACGTCAAGGTCGGCGACATCATCCCCGACGGAGAGCCCGGCACCGCCTGGTACGTGGTCGATCGTCTGGAGCCGCATCGTCTTCTCGTTCTGCACTCCACATCCCATATCCCGCCGCCCATCCGGGTGCGCTACCCGGAAGCTCGCGTCGACTGGACCTGGACGTTCTTCCTCGAGCCCACGCCGGAGGGCACGAGACTGCTGCTTCGGGTTCGTCCCTGGAGTCATCCGTGGTGGCTGCGTGCCCTCTATCACCTCGTCGTCGTGCCCAGCGACTTCGTCATGGCGCGCAGCATGCTGCGGGGGATCAAGGCTCGCGCGGAGGCCGAGCTCATACTCTCCTCTTGAAGACGGCTCCCTCGCTTAACCTCTCAACGAACATGGTAGGCCTGCGCTGGGTGTTAGGTCTCGGCATCCGTGTCGCACGGTAACCCTCCTCGCGGTCACGTTCGCGAACGCCAATCCTGGAAGCATCGCCGCCGCTATGGGCCCGACCACCTTGACCGTGATCTATGAGCCCTTCAACGGGACGGGCCGCGTTGCCTGGAGCACTGATCGGGCGGACACTCACCGAGCAGCCTCCCTGGAGCCGGGTTTCCGCTGGCCTCGCTGTTCAGGTGGCCGCAGGCTTTCGTCCAACCGGCGGTTGGTCGTGTCCCCCCAAGGCCGGCTTCGGTTTCCTGCGAAGATGGGACGCAGACATCGAGGGCCCACTCCAGGAAAGGGGACGCCTCATGGGAGATGACAGCGCAGCCGGGGAGAAGAAGGGCGGATTCTTCAAGCGACTGATGAAGCTCGCCCTCGTCGCGGCCGTCGTAGGTGGCGTGGTCGCCTTCTTCAAGCGCCGTAAGGGCAACGATTCGGACGACGTTGAGTGGCAGGAGTCCCCCTCACCCGCGGTGGATACCGGAAGCATCCGGTCTGGCGACCAGACCCCGCCGGATACGTCCGGCGGAGCGTCTGAGAACGCAGGCGACTCCGCGAGCGAGAACGGCGAGGACAACGGCTCCGAGTGATCGAGCGCGGAACCACGACCTCCAGGACTAGGACTGACTCCTCGGGTGGTACGCGCCGGCGCTGCACGGCAAGCCATGCCGCAGGAATGCGACATACTCAAGCGAGACCGTGAACGCCGGGGTATGGCCGAAGCCCAGGCCGCACGGCGGTTCCGATTGAACCTGCGCGCCTGTCGCGAGATCGAGACGGGGGAGCGGTTCCTCGACTTCGACACCCATGACGTCGTCTGCAAGCTGTTCAGGTGGCGGCAGGTGTTCCAGGGCCTCGACCGAGGGCCCAGGTGAAAGGGTGATCCGACGGGTGCTCGTCGTCATCTGCAGTGTCTTGGCTGTGTTCTTGGTGATCCGTGGAATCGCTGAGTTCTGGGCCATCGACCTCCACGACCCGGCAACCTACCGCCACGACTGGGGTGGCCCTTCATTGTTCGGGGTACTGGCTGTCCACTCTGGACCGGCGTTGCTCATCCTCGCTGCCACCCTTATCTGGCTGCGCCGCCGCCAGGGCTCGCGCCGCACTCCCTGACCCGCACCTACCGGGGGTTAGGTGAGATCGATCAGTGCGTCGTCCTCGTCGACGGCCAACTTGAGGTCCCTGATGACTTTGTGGGCCGTGACCTCGTCCCACCGGATGAGGAGGTCTTGGCGCGTCTCGAACGAGATCTCGGGCCCGGTCTTGTCCTCGCCGAACATCTGACCCACGACCCTGCCGTCCTCAGTGACCCACACCTTCGTGCTGAGGCCCGGGTTCTCGAGGATGACTGTCGCTCTTGTCGGTTCTTCCTCCATGGCCTTCCCTGTTGCCCGCTCGCCGGACAGGGGTCGCCCAGACTGAGGCAACCGGGAAGGTGTTCCAAACGGGAAGGTGTTCCATTGGCGCGGGGCCGGGTCCCCCGACGCGGGAAGAAGCCAGGGTCCCGGTCCGCTGACCTCGATGCTACTCCCTACTGGCAGTTCTCGTTGGTCGCGCGAAGTCGCTACGCCCCAGGCCGAGATCGTCATTGTCGACTGGGATAGCGCGATGCTCGCGCCCACGAACGTGATCTGATGTTCGTAGACGGCGTCGCCGGTGGCCAGGCCGTCGATCCCACCGCCTTCCACCGGGGGTACGGCGACGCCGAGCCTCAAGGCCGGCAGTTCAAGCGCCCACCCGTCTAGGGCGCAGGAGTCGCTCGGGATTGACCTTCAGCTTCGGGCGTACCGCGAGCGCGCCGACGGCGTTTGGGTGGTTCGAGTAGCGGGCTGTCCTCGACGGGCGCGGTGGAGGTCGCCCGTCCCTGCAAGGCTGCCAGCTCCTCCTCCGCGCGGAGGCATGCCTGCTCCGCATCGGTGGCCCGCTCGGCGAGGAGCGCCACCTCTTCGCGCAGCTTGTCGAGCTCCTGCTGGGCTTCATGGCCCGTGATGTCGACGATGCCGCCGGGATCGGCTTCGTGCGTGGAGCCATTCCCGTCGGCGATCGAGAGGGCGCGGTGGACCCGAAGCTCCGTCTGCTCCAGGCGCTTCTGCACTCGGGCGATCCGCAGCTCGATGGGGTCGCCGGGCAGGACGGGGACGGGATCGACGGCCGCGGGATCGGGCGGCGATTCATCGACCGCATCCGACGGGGCGATGTCGTCTCGACGGGCGGGGTCGGCCGCGTGATCCGAGGGCTCGCCCATGCGACCTTCGAGCTCAGCGACCTTCTCGCGGAGCCGCACCTCGGCCGCCCCTCGTTCCGTCTCCAGCTCAAGGATCCGAGCCTCGGCGGATCCGAGCTTTGCCTCGAGCTCGGCCCGTAACTGCAGCTGCGTCTCGAGGTCCTCGATCTGGCTGCGGAGGTGCTCCGACTCGGCGGCGCTCGCTTCTACGACCCGGCGTTCCTCCTCGAATCGCGCGATCTGCGCCTCGATGTCCTCGAACTCCCCGATGCGCGCCTCCAGGTCCGCGATCGCCGCACCAGCGCGAACCGCCTGCTCGCTCGCTCGGTCCTCTCGCTCGCGCGCCGCCGCAAGCTGTAGCTCCAGCGCCCGTGCGCGCTCGCTCGTGCTCTGGAGCTGAGCGACCGCCCCGCGCGCCCGAAGCTGCTCCTCCTCGGTCCGGGGGGCGAACACCGTGAGCAGCTCGCGCAGCTCGCTCACACGTGCCGCGAGCCGTTCGGCGTTCGGTGGTGGGGAGTCGTGCGCGTCCGCATGCCCCGGGAGGTGGGCCGCGTCCTGCGTGATCCCATGTTCCCGAAGATCGTCCAGGGTGGACGCGAGCCCGTCGCGCTCCGCACGCGCCAACGCCAGGTTGGTCGTGGCCTTCTCGAGTGCTGCCTCGAGCTTGCGTCGGCGGGCCGAGCCCACGGAGATCGCTTCCTTCAGGTCGTGTAGCTCAGACGTTATGTCCCCCGGCCGGGGGCGCGCAGCGGCCGGAAGGTGATTGTTGGGATCCTTTCGGCCTAGGCCGGACGGCGAAGCCGCTCTCGTGACCCCCAACTTCGTGTAGCGGGCCGTGGGCGATGAACTGCGCACCATATACTGGACACTGAAGCGGAGTAGCCTCGACGGTTCCGGGTTGACCAAGGCTCCAGGGACGGATGGGCATCCCTGGAGCACTTGGTCCTGCGAGCGACTACGGGATCAAGCGGAAGATGATTCGGAAGGGGTCACCGGGCGTGGCCAAGACATCACCTCTCACGTTCCGGTAGATCCCGGTTCCACCTGTGACTGCTTGCTTGAACGGGTAGGGGGTGTCGTCGTTCCAGCCCTGGAGGGTGATCTGGTCTCCGAGAGCCAGGGATGGCCCATGCGCGTGAGGGGTGGCGGTTATCTGACACGTCGCCAGGCTGTGCAACCAAGGGTTCGTGTCCACGCACTGTCCCGAAAGGAACCCCACCCGGTTCGAATCGGTTCGATCGAAGAGAGGCCCGCTGAACACGTAGGAGTCACCAGCCGACAGTCCTTTCGGTGCGATGTCGAACGTCTTGAAGCTCGCGACATGCCAGACGGTGCTGATCGTGCGAACGTGCGCGACCTCCGGTTCGGAGACCGAACGCAGAGCAGATGCCATCGGCCTGGAGAATCGAGAACCCCACCCGATCAGGGTTGAGGCGCGGGGGACGCCGAATGCCAGCGTCGCGCCCACGATCAGGGTCGCCAGCGCGACGAAGACCGACGTCGCGAACTTCCGTCCCTTCATGACTTCCTCCTCACTCGATGTGTTGGCCCTGTTGGGGCCAGCCGCATGACCCGGTTGCGCGCCCTCTCGCGCCCTTGGGCTACCCGTGCGCAGATCGGGGAACGACCGGGGGCAGGGAGCCCTTGAGAGACGACCATTCCTCAGAACCTGAGCCAACCGACGTTCGACGTAGGTGATCTACGGGGTGCGCTGGGACAAGATCGACCCGTTTCACGTCCAAGAAGGGGTGGCGCCCTACCTGCACGTCCGTAGCCTGTCGGCTTCCGCGCTCGTGGTTCGGCGACATCCACGGGGCCGTGACGTTCGTCGTCAAGTCGGGGGCATCGGCAATCCTGCAGTCGACCGAGCCCCCGACCATGGGAGATACCACTGGCTTTAGCCCAGTAGGGCCCTGCCCAGCGAGGAGCGCATTCGCGCGACTGGCTCCGGGTGTGGACGGTGTATGTAGGACGCCGCCATCCATCGAACTGCTCACCACACCCACAGGAGCCTTACCTCCAGGCGGGCCCGGAGTGAAGACCAGAAGGGCCTATTCCTTTCGACCTTCTGGGGATCGGGTGAGCGGAAGGACGGCCGCGGCCGCAGGGGCCGATCCTCTCACCGGACCCGCAGCTTTCCCGGTGGGTCCCCGCACCCCTGCTCATGCCACCCAGTCGTCCATGGCTGGTAACCGGTCGAAGCTCGCGCTCTCAGGCGCGGTCGTCCTCGGTCAGAAAAGCGATCCCTTCACCAGAGGATGGTGCAGGGCGCCGTGGTTCGCGCACGCCGCCAGCGCCGCCGCCGTCAGGATCATCCGAGGGGTCTCCAGCTTGCGGTTCGACGAACCAGTAGCCGTGTCGCCACATGTAAACGTGCGCTCGCCGATCAAGGAACGGCATCTGGTACCAAGTTCGGACCCACCGCGGCATCCCCAGCATATCGGGAGTGCCCCCGGCCGGCGGCAGCCAGTCCCACCCAGGCTTCGATCCGGGTGGTGGTAACCAGCCGCCAGGCGACCTGACCAGGTCCGGTTCCCGGCTGACCTGATCCGAATCAGCATCCATGACAGTCATCGTCGGATCAGGCAGGGGATAGGTCAAGGCGAGCTGACTGTCCTTCGTCTTCTCGAGATCGATCACGAGCAGAGGCAAGCACATCGGCGTCACCGGCGTCGGGTTGGCAGCGGTCCGTGGCTGCGGATTAGTGTGAGGCGCGATGAAGATAGGCGCTTCGATCGACCGGGATGAGCTCGCCACGCGCGCCAACGTCACGCCCGAGCGTGTGGACGAGCTGGCGAAGCTGGGCCTGCTCGAGGCGGACGGGGAAGGGTTCGTGGTCGAGGACGTCGGCCGGATCGCCGTCGTGGAGGCCCTGGTGGGCGCAGGCGTCCCCCTCGGGGGCCTGGTGGAAACGGCCGCCGCCGGGATCGTGTCGCTCGCGTGGTTCGAGGGGGTACTTCCGCCGGCCCCCGAACTCAGCGACCGGACGTGCCGGGAGTTGTTGGAGGAGATCGATCTGCCGGCAACGGATCGTCTGCACCTTGTTCGAGATCTGGGGCGTTACACAGCCGAGCCTGGACGACCGCATCCGCGAGGACGACGAGCGTCTGTTCAGGGCCCTCGCGCCCGCGTACCACACGCTGGGTCGCGACGAGCAGAAGTTCATCGAGGCGACGCGGTACTTCGGCGATAACGCGCGTCGTACCGCCGAGGCGCAGATGTCGTTCTATCGCCGCGGAATCCTGGAGCCGCTCTTGGCGGAGGGAAGGTCGCTGAAGGAGATCGTGGAGATCATCAACCCCATAACGAACGACGTGATGCGGCCCGGCGTTCGTGAGCTCCTCCTTTGGCTGAACCGGCGACACATCGATGCCTTGAACATGCAGATGCTCGTCCAGCTGGTCGAATCGGCGCTCCTCGATGCGGGGGTTCAGATCAAGCGCGAGGAGCGACCGCCCGCGATCGCGTTCCTCGATCTAACCGGGTTCACCCGATTGAACGAAGACGCCGGTGACGAGAGAGCGGTCACGCTCGCGGCACGGCTGTCCGATGTCGTCCGGACGGCGGCGTCGCAGTTCGGTGGCAACGTGGTGAAGCTCCTAGGCGACGGGGTGATGTTCCACTTCCCCGATCCGACGGACGCGGTGCGCTGCGCGCTGTACCTGCTGCCCGAGGCGGCCGAGCGCAAGCTCCCGCCGGCACGGGTCGGCATCAACGCGGGTGCGGTCGTGTTCCGCGACGGGGACTACTTCGGGCGCACGGTGAACCTGGCAGCGCGGATCACGGACTACGCCCGTCCGCGGGAGGTGCTCGTCTCGCAGGCCGTCTTTGACTGCGTAGGGGATGCGGATGACGTGGTGCTCACGTCCATCGGTCCCGTGTCGCTCAAGGGCATCCTGGAGCCCGTCGTCCTGCACGCAGCACGACGGGCGCGGTGAGTCGCTTCGGGATGAGCCTGCCCGCCTACCGCGAGATCGAGGCGGGGGGGCGGATGCTCGACGTCGAGACCTTACGACGCGATACGCCTTGCTCTCAGATTCCCCTCCAAGCGCACCATGGCAGGCATCCCGAGGGGAGGGGCTTTTCGGGAGGAGGGGGGCACCGTGCTTAGTTCTACGTTGTTCCGTATCGTCGCGACCGTCACGGCAACCGTGCTGGTCTCGGTGTTCGCTGTGGCCATATCTGCAAGACGTTCGGGTGGCCGCAGGCACTCGTCCAGCGGGCAGGAGCGCGACGATCCGTGGCCGATCCTAGTGGTCTGTCGCTGACATAACTGAAGTAGCTGAGCTGGCAGCATGACGACGATGCTGGCGGCACCGAACGCCAGCCAGGATCGCATGTGCGCCCTCAAGACGGGGCCGTTCGCTACTGCGAGGTTGCTGCTGGTTACCATGGATAGATGGCACCAGTCAGCTCCTATGTGACGCGGCCGCTCAGTCCTGACACTTGGGACCACTTTGCCCATCTGGTGGAGGCTAACAACGGGGTCTGGGGAGGCTGCTGGTGCATGGGTTTCCACCCAGAGGGCGTCGGCAAGGGCCATACCGTCGCTGGGAACCGTCTGGCAAAGCAAGCGCACGTTCGAAACGGAACGGTGCACCAGATTCTGGTTTACGACGGCGATGAGTGCGTCGGCTGGTGTCGTGTCCGTCAAGGGTGAGATCGTCACCGCATCTCGCTTCTCCGCGATCCAGCGAGTACTCTCTTGGTCTTCACCCCCCTCGCGTCGACCTTCCATCCCGAGCTGTAGCGGCTCGCGACCTGCCCTCGTCTCCTTCCGAGCATGCCCACCGCGCATCAGCGGTCGAGCGTGGAGATCCCGAGCTCTCGGCGACGCTTCACCTCGCCGCTCGATCTCGTCGAGGCAACCGCGCCGATCCGCGGGGCAGGGCGAGCACGTCCTCGCCGCGTCTCTACAGCTCGCGGCCTGGACTCGGCATCCGCGGACCTCGGAGCGGCCATCGCCGACGGTCGCGCGCGACGGCGCCGACCCGACGTCCGGCGCTC
Source organism: uncultured Actinomycetes bacterium (assembly GCA_963850315.1). Taxonomy (GTDB): domain Bacteria; phylum Actinomycetota; class UBA4738; order UBA4738; family HRBIN12; genus JAOUEA01. The sequence goes on along the minus strand of CAWKKN010000005.1, from coordinate 464,102 downwards.
GGCACCACCGGGAGCGCGGCCCACGCGCCGTCGGTAGATCCGATCGCGCGCCCTCGGCGATCAGATCACCGCGCCGCCGGCCGCGCGCGGCGCGTCTCGCGCGCACTCGCTCTCCCGTCGCGCCGCGCGGCCGCGCGAGTCGGCAGCTCGCCGGGGCGCCTCGGCGGGCGGCCGGTCTGATCCCCAGGGCCCGGACCAGGTCATCGACCTTGCGGGTGGAGATGCCCTTCACGTAGGCCTCCACGATCACGGCGTGCAGCGCCTTCTCCGCTCGGCGGCGGGGCTCGAGGAGCGAAGGGAAGTAGCTCCCGGCGCTGAGCTTGGGGATCTTCAGCTCGATCGTGCCGGTGCGGGTGTCCCATGGCCTGGTGCGGTAGCGGTTGCGGTAGGCGCTGCGCTCGGAGCTCCGCTCGTAGGGGGCCGCGCCGATCTGGCCGGAGACTTCGGTCTCCATCACGGCCTGGGCGAGCACACGGACGCCTTCACGCAGCAGATCCACGTCGTCTTCTTCGAGCAGCTTGCCGACGAACGACGTGATGTCCATCCTTGGGGTGGCCATCGTCCCTCCTCATTGACTGTCCTGTCGTTGAGGATGGCGGTGGCCATCTACGTCAGGGGGATTTCCACCCCGGATCTCCACCCGGAAAGTCCACCACTCTCGGGACGTAACGGCTGGTGCCAGTACGGAACGCCGGTGGAGCTTCCAAACATCAACAACCCGAAAGCCTATGCCAAGGGCCTTGGCGAGATGCCCGACTGGCGGATCGGTTGCATCTTCACCGGAAGCGGGCACCGGCGCAACGGGGTTGCGCGGGCGGCCCTCGGCGCGGCGCTGGCCGCGATCCACGATGCTGGAGGTGGGATCGTCGAGGCCTACCCCGAGCAAGTCGAGGGGCGCGCCCCCCAGCGCGGCGCCTATTTCCATACGGGCCCGGCCGACCTGTTCGAGGAGTTCGGCTTCGAGCGAGACCGGATGATAGCGAAGTGGCGGTGGGTGATGCGGCTGCGAATCCGGTCTTGACCGAGACCTGCCGATCCGTTGCCGCGGTGGGTGACGGCCTCGAAGGGGCTCCCAAGGCTGTGAAGTGATCTTCTCCTCTGGAGCTCGTATCGCCACTCACGGACGCCGCTCGTAACGACGGATAGGGCGTACCGTCGCCCTCCGCCACCCAAGCTATTTCAGCGACAGACCACTAGGTTTGGTCAACTCTTGGTCAGTTTCGGAATCTCGCCTCACTGGGCCAGAGCGTTTCCGCTGGTAGATCTATGCGCGCCGGGCAGGATTCGAACCTGCGACCTAGGGATTAGAAGTCCCCCGCTCTGTCCGAACTGAGCTACCGGCGCGTGGAAGGAAGCCTATCCGGCGCGGGCTCAAACGCGGATCGCGGATAGAGAAGGTCACGCGGCCGGGACGGCGCCGGAGCGGGCCTCAGCTCTCACCCGCTTGTTCTCGTACATCTTCTTGTCGGCGGCGCCCAGGAGCTCGTCCAGCGTGAGAGGTTCTTGCGGATCGAACATCGCGATCCCCGCGGACATCGACAGGGTGAAGGGGCGCCCCTCCTGTCGGTTCGTCTCATCGGTGGCGTCCTGAAGCCGTTGCAAGGCGGCTTCAGCCTCGTGCTCGGAGTCGGTCTCGAACAGAACGCAGAACTCGTCGCCACCCATCCGTGCCAGCAGGTCCGAAGCTCGGAACGTCTGGCGCATCATATAGGCGGCCTCTGTGATCATGCCGTCGCCGGCGGAGTGTCCGAGCGTGTCGTTGACGCCTTTCAGCCCGTCGAGGTCGAGGAACGCCAACGCCATCCGCCGGTTGTGCCGTTTCGCGACCTCGAGCTGATGGTCGGCGGTGGGCAGGAACCCACGTCGGTTCATGAAACGGGTGAGGGGGTCGCTGGCCCCCATTCGCCGGAGCTCGCTCTGGAGTTCGATGACGCGCGTGGCGCTGATCACGAGCACACGCTCGAGTCGCCCGAGCTCGTCGTCGGAGGCGCTCGGTTCCCGCAGCGGCATGCCCTTATCCAGCCGGCGCGCGATCTCCTCCGCGTTGCGGATCCTGCCTACGACACGCTCCATGAACAACATCACGACGATGAGTGCGGCGAGCACGCCGAGAGGAAGTCCCACGATGCCGATGAAGAAGGACGTCCGGCGCGCCGCGTCCAGGCGATGCTCACTCGCCGCCAGCTCGCGCGCAGCGTTGGCCTCTTCCTGATCGATCAGGGCGGTGATCCGATCACCTATCCCCTTGCCGCCCTTCATCAGTTCGATCATCGGACCGAGGTTCTTCCCGTCACTCACTTGCGCTACCACCTGGGTCGTCTGCAGGATCGCGAGTCGTTGGTTCGCCAGGTTGTCGAGCTGGGCAGCGCCGGGTGCGCTCGCAGGGTCGCCCTGGACGAGGTTCGTGATCGCGCCGAGATCCTTGGGCAGCACCTGCCGATCCAGATCGAAAGCGTTCAGGTAGGAGGGGTCGTGCGTGATGACGTAGCCCCTTGTCGCCGTCTCGGCGTCGTTGAGGTCGACGATGACCTTGCCGAACGCGTCATGCAGAGCGGTCGTGTGCCGCTCGGCGGCGAGCGCGGCAGAGGTGACGTTGCGAGACACGAAGAGCGCGATCGTGGCCGCGACCAGCACGACCACGGGAAGCGCCATGATGGCGAGGATCTTCAGCCGCAGCGACATCAGCACCCCTTGACGGTGTGCCAGAGGCATCGACCACCCCGCCGAGCGCTTGAGCGCGCGGCCTGCTGGGCGAACGCATGACGTCATCCGGCGGCTCGCGGAGCGGGTGAGGGGAATCGAACCCCCGTGGCCAGCTTGGAAGGCTGGAGCTCTACCATTGAGCTACACCCGCGTCGGTCCAAGCCTAGCCTGAGACGGCAGGCCGCCCCGACTGGGATACTGACGTCGCATGCGCGTGCTCGTTCCGGCTGGTCGACGTGTTCGCCGAGGTCCGGTTCGCGGGGAACCAGCTCTGCGTCGTTCCGAGATCCGCCGCCGGGGCTCACGACGAGCAGATGCAGACGATCACGCGCGAGATCAACTTCTCCGAGACCACCTTCGTCACGGCCGTTCGGGAGGGAGGCTACGACGTTCGGATCTTCACGCCCGACAATGAGCTGCCGTTCGCCGGGCACCCGACGCTCGGCACGGCGTTCACGTTCGTGCAGCAGGCAGGGTGCCGTCGACGCCGGCGTCCAGACCTCGGCGGCGGGGGATGTCGCGGTCGAGGTCGACGTCGCGGGGCCGCGACGGCGGCATGCACCAGTTGCCGCCGTGTTCGGCGCGGACTTCGAGGATCGTCGCGCGCGTCGCGCGCGCCGCGGGCCTCGACAAGTCGAGGACCTGTTCGCCGATCTGCCGGTCGTGCCGGTGAGCACGGGCATCGCCGCATCTGATGGTGCCCGTCTGCGACGAGGCGTCGCTGCGCCGCGCGGCTGCGCGACGGCGCGTGATTCGCCACGACGTGTGCGAGGCCGCGACACGCCGAGTCGCTCTACCTGTTCGCGGTGCGCGGCGACGGCGACGTCCTGGCGCGGATGTTCGACCGCTCCGACGTCCATGGGCGAGGATCCCGCGACGGGTTCGGCGGCGGGTCCGTTGGGCGCGTACCTGTCGGCGCAGGCCTCGCCGGTATGCCGGGTAGCGTCACAGTGGAGCAAGGGGAGATGGTGGGGCGTCCCAGCGTCCTGCAGGTGGAGGCGGAGCCGAGCGGGGAGAGTTGGTCGATCCACGTCGCCGGAGGCGTCTTCATCGTCGGCGAGGGCGCGTTCGACGTGTGATCGAGGTCGGGTTCAGCCGCCGGCGGCGCAGACCACCTCAGGCGTTCCCGTGACCGTCTTTTGACCGGTGACGGCTTCGCGAGGACCGTGAGCATGAACGACCCGTTCTCGCTGGACCGGGGTCTCCACAGGGGTGGTGTAGGTGACCTGCTTGTTCGCGAACTCGGCGATGGTGTCACTCGCCGCTGTCACCTGGCACGTGATCTGACCCGCGCCGGTGCCGGTGTTGGTGACGGAGGTCTGGTAGCACACGGGGGCGTGCGAGCCGGCGGGACAGGCTACCGGCTGGAGCTGCGCGACCTGCGGTCGCGCCTCGTTGCGGTGTGCCCGTGGTAACAGCATGACCAGGAGAGAGCGCCGCGAGCGCCACCAGGAGGAAGAGCATGCCGGCGAGCACCGTGAACGTGGCGTTGCGTCCTCGCTCCATCGCGATGAGCCTAGCGACCAACGGAGGATGCCCGACACGGCCGAACGGTCGCAAGCCGCCATCCGCCGAAAGTCTGATGCGCGATAACGCGTCGCTGCGCCGGTTCGCCGCCGTGTCGTCGTAGACTCGGCCAGACGGGGCGTAGCGCAGCCTGGTAGCGCGCCTGCTTTGGGAGCAGGAGGCCGCGGGTTCAAGTCCCGCCGCCCCGACCGACAACCCGCGGGCAGAGCCCGGGGCCGGTTGGTCTCGCCCGAGTCTCATCCTGGGAAGGGAAGAGTTCGCATTCGACTTGGCTGGGTGGGGGGCCATCGATGAGTCTTGGCGTGGTCCATCCGATCGGCACGCCGGCGGATCTTCCGTCGACCCTCCGTGGGGAGAGTGCGGGCGGCATCGCGGTCGCCGCGCTAGATGTCCCCCCCACAACGGGACCGTTGTCCCTGGAATAGCCCTCTCGGCAGACCCAAGCTGGATGTACTGAATCCATATGAAGGAGGACGCCCGTGCGCGGACCTCTCCTGAAACGCTTCCTCGGTTTCGCCATGGTGCTGTCGCTGGCGTTGGTGTTGATCGTGATGCCCTCGCGGACACCGCGGGCGAGTGCCACGGCGCCGGGGCGCAACGGCAGGATCGTGTTCACGCGCTACAAGATCCTTGCCAACTCTGGCGACATCTTCACGATCAACCCCAACGGCACGGGGATCGAGCGGCTCACCTACAACGACACGGCGGGCTACCCCGCGTGGTCACCCAACGGTCGCTCGATCGCCTATACGGGCCCTGGGCTGAGCCGCTACGGGGGCGGCGCGATCTGGATCATGAACGCCGACGGGTCCGGCGTTCGACCGGTCACGCACCCCGGCAGAGCGCTCGATCAGCGAGCTGCCTGGGGACCCAAGGGCGGGCGCATCGCCTTCGACCGGTTGTTCGGCCCTCCGGACCTTTGGATCGTGAACGCCGACGGCTCCGGTGCGCGGCGGCTACAGCGCGACGGGACGAACCCGACGTGGTCTCCGGACGGCAAGCGGATCGCGTTCGCTGCCGCGAACGACCGCGCACCGAACGGAGGGATCTGGGTGATCAGGCTCGCCGGCGGCAAGCCCCAACTGCTCACCCCCACCAACATGGCCGCCAACGAGCCTTCCTGGTCCCCCAACGGCATGTGGATCGCCTTCACCGGGAGCGATGGGATCCGTGCCTTGAATCTGCGCACCCACAAGATCCGGCGGCTCACGTTCGGGTCCGACCGGATGCCCGCATGGTCACCCGATGGAACACGGATCGTGTTCGCTCGGAGCACCCGCCTCAAGAACGGAGCGCTCACGCCCAGCAAGATCTGGACGATCGGCGTGGACGGCAAGGGAGCGCGCCAGGTGACGTGGCTCGCCCACCGGAGCGACTGGATGCCCGACTGGCAGGCGCTCCCCTAGCGAAGGAGTTCTCATGCGCGGGTCGGTGACCAAGCGATCGATCCCCGTTCGGACCTCGCCGGCCATTCCGTGGGCCTGATGCCGGCCGGCAGGACAGGCTCGGTTGCCGGGTGGAGGCGCCGAACTGGAAGATGGAGCGGTGACGGCGTACCGCTGCGGTTACCGGTCGTTGCGATTCGACGACGCGGTGCGATCGAGGCCCGTGGCGATCGATGTTTGGTATCCGACGTCCTCCTCCACCGGCGAGGCGGCGCATGACTACGGCCTGGGAGCAGGGAACGTCGTCGAGGGTGCTTCCCCCGCCGACGAGGTGGCCCCGATCATCGTGCTGTCTCACGGCGCGTTCGGTTCCGCCCGCAACTACTCCTGGATCGCGGAGGATCTTGCTCGCCACGGCTACGTGGTCTGCGGGGTTTCGCACTTCGGAGAGTCACCCGTATACGGCCGCGAGACGATCGACCCACTCGCGGTCTTGGACCCCAGCGGCAGGGCGGTCGACTGTTCGTTCGCGCTCGACCATCTGTTCGGCGGTTCGGTGCTCCAGGTTGACGTGGATCCCTCCCGTGTCGGCGCCATGGGCCACTCCTCTGGCGGGGCGACAGCGATCGCGCTCGCGGGTGGAGTATTCGACGCCGAGGCGATGATGAGCTACTGCGCCTCCGAGGAGGCGAGTGGGGATCTAGGGTGCGCCTACGGGCGTGCTCAGAGCGGACCCCAACGAGCGGTAGCAAGCCCGGAGCCGGGCTCGCTCCGCGACCCACGGGTCCGAGCCGCCGTCGCGCTCGACCCTGCCCTCGGCCCGGGGTTCGAGCCGGGCTCACTTGCCGAGATCTCGATCCCGGTGCACATCGTGGGCGCGGTCGACAATGACTTCCTGCCGATCGACGCGCATGCCGCCCGATACGCGCGGTTGATCCCGGGCAGTTCGTTCGCCCGTCTCACGAACGGGGAAGGGCACTTCATCTACCTGGATCCATGCGAGTCGGACCTGGAGGCGAACGGCGTGCCGCTGTGCCGTGACCGAACCGGCGTCGACCGCGACGCGGTTCACGCCCAACTCGCGCCGCAGGTTCGAGCGTTCTTCGACGCCAACCTTTGACGCCCTAACCGCCCGCCGGGCCGCGGCCGAACTGGGTCATGACCTCGATGAGGCGATGGTGGTCGATCGCGTGGGCCGTGATGCCGTCGCGGCCGGTCATCGTTCGGGCGGAGACGAGGGCGTTGAGGATCGCCTCCTCGGTCGACTCGATCGCGGCCCAGAACAGGTCGGTGATGGCACCGTCTGGAAGCGCGGTCACCTCGAACGGAGCGCGATCCCGCTCCATCTTGTGACTGGCGAGACGCCCGCGGTTCGCGGTGGAGAACGCCAGGAATAGGTCCCCGCTCGAGTGCTCGCCGCCTCCACCCACCCGGGCGACCCCCAGCCCGGCTCGCTCGGCGAGCCGTTCGCACTGGCGAGGGAGCAGCGGAGCGTCCGTCGCAAGGACGACGATGATGGACCCGGACCCGGACCCGGGCTCGGGCGGCGCCACGCCGGCCCTCAACGCCTCCTCCGCGTCCCAGGGCGACGGCACCTCTTCCAGCGTGATGGTCCGCCCCACCGGAACGCCGTCCACGGTGAGCCGCTCCCTCCGGCCGTGGTTCGCCTGCACGAGGGCCCCCACCGTCCAGCCGCCGGCCTCGGGGCCCAGGCGCCGTGACGCGGTTCCCGTGCCGCCTTTGAACTCGTGGCAGATCATCCCCGTGCCCCCTCCCACGTTGCCCTCCGGCACCGGACCGCCCGCGGCGCCGTCGAGGGCCGCGAGCAGGTGCTCCGGTCGGACGTGGAAGCCGTTGATGTCGTTGAGTGCGCCGTCGTACGTCTCGCCCGCCACCGGCAAGCTCCAGTAGGCGGCGGAGTCGCTCCGCTTCCGGACCTCGGCCGCGACCAGGGCGTCGCGCGCTACGCCGACGCTGTGGGTGTTGGTGATGGCGATCGGCGTCCCGAGCGTGCCGGACTCGCGGATCCACTCCAGGCCGGTGAGCTCCCCGTTGCCGTTCAGCCGATGGCAGCCGGCGAACACGACCTCCCGCCCGATGTCGTCGTGTGGCAGAACGACCGTGACGCCCGTGCGGACCGGCCCCTCGCCGACGCGCAGCGGCCCGTCGCCCTCGACGAGCGTCGTCAGCCCGACCTTCACGCCCTCGACGTCGGTGATCGCGTTGAGCGGGCCGGGCAGAAGTTGACCGACCGTGAGGCCCAGGTCCCGGTACCTCGTCATGGGTTGCAGGGTAGCGGGCGGGGACGGGCCCGGCCTACACGATCCGGGCGAGGGCCGTGACCGCCGCCGCGATGACGACCACCAGCAGGACGGGGGCGCGGCGCCACACCGCCACCGCGGCGGCCGCGACACCGAGCACGCGCGCGTCGAGCGTGAGGCTCTGCCCGCTGCCGAACGTGTTGATCGCGACGAGCGCCGCCAGCAGCGCCGGCGCCAGCAGGCTCACGACGCGGTTCAGGCGGGCCGGGAGCGGTCGTCCGCCCATCACCACCGGGCCGAGCGCCTTGATCGCGATCGTCGCGACACCGACGAGGATCGCCACGGCCCAGGTGGCGTTCACGACGCCCCCTCGTCGACCCCGTCCTGCCGGCGCAGACCGATCAGGCACGCTGCGCTCGCGGCCACGATCGGCACGCCCGCCGGCGTGAACGGCGTCAACACGAGCGCGATGGCGGCACCGAGCACGGCGGCGAGCCGGGCCTCCCCCGTGCCGAGCTGCGGGACGAGCAAGGCGAGGAACAGCGCCGGGAACGCCGCATCGAGGCCCAGACGGGCGGGGTTGCCGAACAGATCGCCGAACGCGACACCGAGCGCGGTGCCCCCGACCCACGCGACGTAGATCGTGAGACCGGCGCCCACGAGGACCTTCGGGTTGAAGCGACCCTCGCCTTCTGCGGCGATCGCCCAGGACTCGTCCACCACCAGCTGGCCGTGCAGGAACCTGGACCACCACGGTCCGGTGAGGTACGGGGCGACGCTCACCCCGATCGGCGCATACCGAAGGTTCAACAGCACGGCGGAGGCCACCGCCGCGGCGACGCCCCCGCCCGTACCCAGCACCGAGGCCGCTGCGAACTGCGCCGAGCCCGCGAAGGTGGTCGCCGACATCACGAGCGGCGCCAGGGATCCCATCCCGGCGCTGCGGGCCAGCACGCCGTAGGAGATGCCGAAGCCCAGGACCGCCACGCCCAGCGGCAGCGTGAGACGAACGCCTTCGCGCCGCCCGCGGGCCCCCGGTTCCTCGGCCATGGCCGCTGATGCTAGTGTCCCGCCGCGTCTGTCCCTGCCGGTAGCCTCGGAGGGTGCGGATCTCCTCGGCGGTTCCCGACCTGTCGCCCGACCGCGTGCGTCGGATCCTCGCGGGCCTCCCCGATGCCGACGGCTACAGCGTGCACGTGAAGTTCCTCAGATATCGCGACCGTCCGCACCTGTCGGCATGGACGGACTTCACCGAGCGCACGATCACCCTGCAGATCCCCGAGCCGTTCTTCCCGTTCGGCGAGGTCGTGCCGTACGGGGCGCGGCGCCGTCCCGGCCGGGGCCGCATGCGATTCATCTGGCTCACTGAGGGCCTGACCTTCCGCACCCCTCGTGAGGTCCTGCGGTTCCTCTACTGCCACGAGTGGTTGCATGTCCACGGGCACGTGGAGGGGAGACGTGGTGTGGGGGAGACGGCCTGCGATCGTTTCGCTCTCTTCAACTTCCGGCGCCGAGTCGTCACGACCGAGGACGCCGAGGCGGCGCTGCGATGGCCGCGAGAGCGCGCGTGAGACCGCCACCGGTTTCAAAGCGGGGTTCCGCGGAGCTGCGCTGAGGTCGGAGCGGGCGCCCGCACCGCGAGCATCCGCCCAACCATCCCAAGGGTCGCACCGCGGTTCCCCGCTGACGGGAGCGCTCACGCTGTGGCGCATCAGGTTGGGGCCTGGGCGCCGATGGCGCTCTTGAGCAGGATCGTGAAGTGCTCCATCCGCTGCTGCTGGCGCTCGGGCTGGCCGCGCCACCGGTGGAACAGGCCCGGGTCGAGCTCCTCCGTGAGCAGGGCGTTCTGCAGCGAGTCCGAAAGCCAGTCGACGAGCGAGACGACCATCTCGAGGTCGACGTCGTCGCGCACCTCCCCGCGCTCGATCCCGAACTCGACGAACTCGAGCGTGCCGTAGGGGTCCTCGCTCACGAGGAACCGGCCGATGTCGCGCTTGAGCGAGAGGTCGCTCCCGTAGCTCCCGATCAGGGACACGCGGTACGGGATCCAGTCCTCAGCGATGAGATGCTCGGTGCGCTCGAGCCAGTAGGTCACCGTGGCGAAGAATCCCTGCTCCAACACGTCCGCGGGGGCATCGAGCCACGCCGGGAGCGAAGACACCGCCTGCTTGTAGACCTCGAGGAAGAGTCCCGCCTTCGAACCGAAGTGGGCGAAGATCGAACCCTTCGCGATCCCCAGCTCGGTCGCGATGTCCTCCACCTTCGCGCCCTGATAGCCGTCCTGGGCGAATCGCCGCATCGCACAATCGACGATGGCTTCGCGCTTGGCCTCGCGTGCGGCGCGCCCCGGGAGTTCTTCGGCTCGGCGGTCACGACCACAGCCTAGTCCGGCGCTCGGGGGGGTGACCACAGGTCACCATCCGGGAGGCGGCGCCCGTTCCCTCACCTACCTGGGGTTCCTATGCTGGAGGCCGGCCGACGACGCATCGAGGCTGACCTGAAGTCATGAGCCCGAACAGGGCCGACAGCGGAGGCACTGCGTGGACGAGGACCTCGAGCTCCTGAAGCAAGCCCTCATCGTGGCGGACATGGATCAAGGTGTGAGCGCCGCGCAGCGGCTCATCGATGCGGACGCGGACCCGAAGTGGGTCTTGGAGGCCGGCATGGCCGTGGCGATGTTCGACCTCGGCGAGATGTGGAAGCGGGGCGAGGTGTTCCTGCCCGAGGTCGTCGCCTCGGCCGAGGTCTTCAAGGCCTGCAACGCGATCGTGGAGCCCGTGCTGCTAGCGCAGAAGGATCCGGACGCGGCGGCGAACGCCCTCGTGTTGCTGTGCACCGTGAAAGGCGACCTGCACGACCTCGGTAAGAACATGGTCGGCGCGATGCTCCGCACCAGCGGATTCGACGTGCACGACATGGGCAAGGACGTGAGCGCCGACCGGATCATCGACGCCATCAACGAGCTTCGCCCCGCGATCTTGGGCATGAGCGCCCTGCTGACCACCACCGTGCCCTACCAGGAGACGGTCATCAGGAAGCTGGAGGCCGCGGGCCTGCGCGAGCGCGTCAAGGTGATGGTGGGCGGCGCGCCCGTCACCCCGGAGTGGGCCGAGAAGATCGGCGCCGACGGCTACGCGAACAACGCACCCGAAGCCGTCGAGATCGCGAGGAAACTCGTGGGAGCGACGCAGTGACGACCGGCATCGCCACCACCGTCCTTTCGGGCCCGGCCGGCGAGGTGCGCATCGGCGACGATCATCCGTTCGCGATCATCGGCGAACGTATCAACCCCACCGGCCGCACGCAGCTCACCGAGGAGCTGACGGCGGGAGACATGTCCTGCGTCCAGCGCGACGCGGTGGCGCAGGTCGAGGCCGGCGCTGCGCTGCTCGATCTCAACGCCGGGATCCCGGGCTTCGACGAAGCCGCGATGCTCTCCGGTGTCGTGCGCGCCGTCCACGAGGTCGTGGGCGTTCCGCTCTGCATCGACTCGTCCACGCCGGAGGCGCTCGAGGCGGCGGTGCCGCTCGCGCAGGGCAAGGTGCTCATCAACTCGGTGACCGCCGAGGACCATTCGCTCGAACGGCTGCTGCCGCTGGTCAAGAAGTTCGGCGCCGCTGTCATCGGGATGGCGAACGACGAAGGGGGCATCTCGATGGACCCACAGGTTCGGCTCGCCGCCGCGCGCAAGGTGGTGGAGGCAGCCGCGGACCACGGCATCGGGCGGTCCGACGTCATCATCGACCCCCTGACGATGCCGATCGGCGCCGCCGGCGACGCCGCGGTCGCGATGTTCGAAACGGTCCGATTGATCCGCGAGGAGCTCGGCGTCAATGTGAGCTGCGGCGCCTCCAACATCTCGTTCGGGATGCCGGATCGCCCGGGGATCGATGCGGCCTTCCTGACGATGGCCGTGCTGAGCGGGATGAACGTCGCCATCACGAACCCGTTGCACACTCCGGTGCGCACCGCGACGCTGGCGGCGGACCTGTTGCTCGGCCGCGACGCCTTCGGCGCCGCCTGGATCGCACGTCATCGCGCCCTCGTCGCATCCGCAGGGGCGTAGATCGTGCCACCGAAGGCCGAGGTCACGTATCGGCCCAGCGGCACGACGTCGCGCGTCCCCGTCGGCACCACACTGTTCAGCGCCGCGCACTGGGCCGGTCTGCCGATCGAGTCCACGTGCGGAGGGCGCGGCACCTGCGGCAAGTGCGGCGTCCAGGTCGTGGAGGGGGACGCGGAAGCGACCCCGGCCGATCACCGCCACCTCGCCGACCGGCTGGACGACGGCTGGCGGCTGTCGTGCCAGTGCCCGGTCGGGGGCGACATGGTGGTTGAAGTGCCCCGGCTCATGCACATGCCGAAGGCCGCCACGATGGGCGTAGGCCGGTTCGTGTTGCTGGAGCCCAACGTCGCGAAGCTGTTCTTCGAGCTCGCGGAGCCGTCGCTGGCAGATCACCGGTCGCACCTCGCGCGGCTGCTCGACGCCGTCGGGGAGGCAGGGTATCCGAGGGAGTACGACCCGGGGATCCTGCCGAGGCTCGCGCAGGCGATGCGCGACGGCACCGCGCTTACGGCGGCGCTGGTCGGCGACCGCGTCGTCGACGTGGAGGGCGGCGACACCACCGCGCGGATGTTCGGGGTCTCGTTCGACATCGGGACAACCACATGCGTCGCGACCCTGGTCGATCTGCGCAGCGGAGCGACGGCGGCCCTCGCGTCCACGCTCAACCAGCAGACACCCTTCGGCGCGGACGTGATCGCACGGATGGCGCGCGCGATGGCGGAGCCCGACGACATCGGACGTCTGCGCGAAGCCGTGCTCGCAACCGTGAACGAGCTCATGGGCCGCGTGTGCGTCGAAGCCGGGGTTGGATGCGACGAGATCTACGAGGCGGTGGTCGTGGGAAACGCCACGATGCTGCACCTGCTGTGCGGCGCGCAGCCGGGGTCGATCGCGCTCGCACCATACGTCGCAACGTTCACGGAGCCGCAGGATCTGCGGGCCGACGACGCCGGCTTCGACATCCATCCCCGGGGACGCGTGGCGTTGTTCCCGGCGATCGGCGCCTATGTGGGGGCCGACATCGTCGGCGACATCGTCGCGACCGGGCTGGTCCGCGACCCGGAGGTTCGGTTGCTGGTCGACGTGGGGACGAACGGCGAGATCGCCTGCGGATCCCGTGAACGGTCGGTGGCGACGGCCGCGCCGGCCGGCCCGGCCTTCGAGGGCGGAGAGATCATGCATGGGATGCGGGCGATCGAGGGTGCGATCGAAGGTGTGACATTGACCGGTGGCACCGTTGACCTCCAGGTGATCGGAGACGTCGCGGCACGCGGTATCTGCGGCTCGGGGCTCATCGACATCGTCGCGCAGCTCAGGTTGGTCGGTCTGCTCGATGACGGCGGCAAGATGTCGTCGCGCGTTGCGGCGGAGGCGGCCGGGCATCCGCTCGCCGGCCGGCTCGTCGTGCGCGACGACGTGAAAGCCTTCGTGCTCGCGGAGGGCGTGACGCTCACGCAGCAGGACGTCCGCGCGCTCCAGTTCGCGAAGGGCGCGATCTCCACGGGGATCGAGACCGCCATGATGGCGCTGGGTGTCGGCGCCGACGATCTCGACGAGGTGCTCCTGGCCGGGTCGTTCGGCTCCTACATCAACCCGCAGAGCGCGCGTGTGATCGGGCTCGTGCCCAACGTCGCGGTGGACCGCATCAAGGCCGTCGGCAACACCGCGAGCGAGGGAGCGAAGATGGCCCTCATGTCGTTCCGCGAACGCGAGGTCGCCTGGGAGCTCCCGAACGTCGTGGAGTACATCGAACTGTCGGGGCAGGAGGACTTCAACGACCGCTTCATCGGGAATCTGGGGTTCCCGCCCCTTGCGGAGCTGGAGGCCGTGCGATGACGTCGACGGGAGCGCGCGTGGCGTTCATCGCGTGCGGCGCAGTGGCGCTCGACACGGCGGCGTTGATCGAGCGTCACGGGTGGGACGCCGACGTCCACGGCATCTCCTCGGATCTGCACATGACGCCGCACGAGATCGCCCCCGCCGTCGAAGCCAAGCTGAAGGATCTGCTGCCGCGCTATGACCGCGTCGTCGTCGTCTACGGCGACTGCGGCACCGGGGGACGGCTCGACGACGTCCTGGCGAAGTACCCCGCGGTCCGTCCCGCAGGGTTCCACTGCTTCCAGTGGTACGCGGGCGAGCTGTACCGGCGGTTCGAGGACGACATCGGCATCTACTTCCTGACCGACTGGCTGGTGACGAACTGGGACCGTGCCGTGATCAAGGGACTGGGCCTCGACCGCTTCCCATGGCTCAAGGAGACGTACTTCGGCAACCTGACGCGCATCCTGTTCGTGCGCCAGCACCCCGACCCCGCACGCGAGACGAAAGCGCGCGAGATCGCCGCGTATATGGACAAGCCGCTGGAGATCCACGATCTCGGCATCGCACCGCTGGACGACCTGCTGACGCCTCTGATGGAGGACCCCGACGATGTTCGAACGTGATCGCGCACTGGAGATCCTGACCGAGGAGCAGCTCGAGCAGATCCACGAGCAGGCGATGCGGATCTTGGAGGAGATCGGGACGGACGTCCTGCACGACGAGGCCCGCAAGCTCCTGTCCGAAGCCGGGATGAAGGTGGAGGAGCGGCGCGTCACCTGGGACCGAGGCTTCGTGATGGAACAGGTCGCCAAGGTTCCGCGTTCCTTCCGCCTGCGTGCGCGCAACCCCGAGCGGTCGCTCACGGTGGGCGAGGGCGGCACGCCCGTGTGGATGAACGTCGGCGGCCCGCCGTTCGCGAGCGACCTCGACGAGGGACGGCGCAGCGGCCGGATCCAGATCACGACGCGCTCGTCAAGCTCACGCAGGCGACCGACGTCCTCAACTGCGTGCAGACCGGCGCGGTGGAGGCGACCGATCTCCAGATGGAGCCGCGGCACATGGACATGGAGTACTCCACGATCCGCTGGTCGGACAAGCCGTACACGACCTACGGCACGAGCGGTCCGCGCGCCCGCGACGGGATCCGGATGGCCGAGATCGTCCACGGCGGCCGAGCGGCGATCGAGGCGGAGCCCGCGCTGATGGGCGTGGTGAACCCGAACTCGCCGCTGATCTGGGACTTCCGCATGACCGATGCCCTCGTGGCGTGGGCCGAGGCGAAGCAGCCCATCATCGTGACGCCGTTCCTGCTGGCGGGCGCGACATCCGCCGTCAGCGTCGCGGGCGGCCTGGCGCAGCAGGTCGCCGAAGCGCTGTCGGGCGTCGCGCTCGCGCAGGCGATCCGCCCCGGGGCCCCGTGCCTTTACGGTTCGTTCTTCACGGTGACGGACATGCGTACGGGCTCGCCGGCGTTCGGCACGCCGGAGTCGGTGTTCGGCGTGCTCGCGGGCGGACAGCTCGCGCGGCGCTACGGGTTGCCGTTCCGCGGCGGCGGCGGGCTCGCCTCCTCGCCCGCGGTGGACGCGCAGGCCGCCTCCGAGACCCTCATGATGCTGTGGGCCACGATGCTCGCGGGCACGGACGTCGTGCTGCACGCAGCGGGGTGGCTGGAGGGCGGTCTCACGGCGTCGTTCGAGAAGTTTGCCCTCGACGTGGAGCTGCTGCGCCAGTTCAGGCGCCAGGCGCGAGGGCATCGGATTCACCGACGAGGAGCTGGCGTTCGACGCGCTCAAGGAGACGGGGCCCGGCGGACTCTTCCTGGCGTCGCCGCACACCCGGTCGCACTTCAAGGACTGGCTGTACATGAGCCCGCTGTTCCAGACCCCCGACTTCGCCACGTGGGAGACGATGGGAGCAGAGACGACGGAGATCGCGGCGAATCGCTCGTGGAAGGCGCTCATGGAGACCTACGAAGATCCCGGCATCGACCCGCGCGCTGGACGAAGAGCTCCGCTCCTACGTCGACTCCCGCCGCGACGCACCCGACCTCTACGCGGAGGACTGAGTTCGGCGAGGGGCGACGGCAGTCGCCCCGCTGCAACCGTCCTCACACGAGGCGGTAGGGTGCGACCGGGAGGAGGCTCGATGATGGACGTGGAGATGGCCGAAGGGATCGGCCGTCTCTCCCCGGGCGCCGCCGAACTGTGCCTCATCGAACAGGGCGGCGGGTTCGCGCCTATGGCCTCGGGCCCTCGCGCGACGGGGATCCGCTGGTCCCGCGCCGCCGCCGTGTCCCGATGAGCGCCGCCCCGTTCGAACAGCTCGACTACCTGTACACGCCGAGCGTCGACGTCGTCGCGGACACGGCTTACTTCACGGACGTGCTGGGGGGCAGGCTGATCTTCGCGATCGAAGCGATGGGCACACGGGTTGCCGCGATCGCCCTGAGCGAGGAACCGCCTCAGTTGCTGCTCACGGACCACCTGGAGGGCGACCGCCCGATCCTGGTCTACCGCGTTGCCGATCTCCTCTCGTCGCTCGCGGCATTCGAGGATCGCGGGTGGAAGCCGGAGCGGAGCTTCGAGATCCCGCAGGGTCCATGCTGCTCGTTCCGGACGCCGGGCGGCCATCGGGTCGCCGTGTATCAGCGGACCCGGCCCGATGTCGCCGCGAGCTTCGAGGGCCGTCGCGACTTCTGAAGCGTTCGCCGGCTCACGTGGGTCAGTGTCGTGCCCGGACCTCCGCCAGCACGTCGTCGACGACCGCCAAGCCCTTGAGCGTGTGCTCGATGTCGTAGCCGAAGCCGAAACGCAGGCCGTTCTTGAGGCCGAACATCTCGCCCGGGACGAGGAGCACACTTCGGTCCCGGCGGATCCGCTCCACGAGATCGGTCGATCTCCCGGGCAGGTCGCACGCCACGTACGCGATCGCGCCGGCGGCCGGGCGAACCCACGTGAAGATGTCGTCGTGAGTACCGAGCCATGATTCGAGCGACGGATAGTTCGCGCGGATGATCGTGCGGGTCCGAGTGAGGATCGACTCGCGCACGTCGGGGAGCATCGCGAGCGCCGCGAGGCGGTCGGAGACCATCGACGGCGTGAGCGTCGTGTAGTCATGACGCTCCCAGATGCGACGGATCATCTTGGTCGTGGACGCCGCCGCCCACCCCACGCGCAGGCCCGGCATCGCGAACGCCTTCGACAGGCCACTCGTGACGATCACCTTGTCGTAGCGGCCGAAGAACGTGGGCGAGGCGTCGTCGGTGTCGAGCTCCGCGCCGCGGTAGATCTCGTCGGCGACGATCCACGCGCCGACGCGGTCGGCTGCTGCCACCACGTCATCCATCTCGGCCGCGGTGAGCACATGGCCCGTCGGGTTGTTCGGATTGCAGACCATGATCGCCTTCGTGCGCTTGCCGACGACCGCGTTCAACTCGTCTGCGTCCAGGGACCAGCCGTCGTCGCCCATCCGCAGACGGAACGTGTCGGCGGCTCGCCCGAAGTGCCGTCCGAGGCCCAACCCTTGCAGGTAGTTCGGCATCATGAACGCGAGCCGGTCCCTGGGCCCCAGGAGGGACCAGAGCGAGAGGAAGTTCGCTTCCGAGCCGCCGTTGACCAACGTGACGTGCTCCGCGTCGGCGTCCGGGTACCACGCTGCGATGTTGGCGCGCGTCTCGTGAGAGCCCTCGGAGAGCGGGTAGCCGAGCCATGTCCCCGCCACGAACGCCTCGGCATCGGCGGCGGGACCGAGCAGCTCCCGGATCGTCATCGGCAGGACGCCGGATTCTGAGAGGTCGTAGTCGACCTCGTGCCAGTGCAGGGACTGGTATCGCTCCATCTCGAACGGATCGATCTTCATCGCGTCCTCCGCGGGGTTGAGGTTCGGGAACCTAGCACCGGGAGGACGCGATCGTGCGAGGGCTCAGCGTGCCGGGTCTTCCTCGCGCGGGTGTTCGCGCTCCTCCTCCGCCGAATGCTCGTCGATCCCAGCGCCCGTGCGGAGCCAGCGGATCGTGTCGGCGGTGATGGTGATGGGCGGTGTTCGTGCCCCCGTGGGCCGCGTCGGCGATCGCCGTGTCGGTGTCCGCCTCGCTGGGCTCGTTCGGGGTGCTCGGCCCATTCCAGGGCGCGGCTCAGTCGCATGAGTCCCGGCATCGGGAGCATGTGGACGAGCCGGTCGAGCGTCTCGTCGTCCGCCTCACGGAGCCTGATCGCGAGCGCGTCGCGCATCTCGCCGGCTCGTCGTTCCCGCCAGGCGCGAGCCCGCGTCTGCGTCGTTGTCGTACTGCTTCGGTCGTGGCATGTGATCTCACCTCCTTCCCTTGCTCTTCCCGACTTTGCGCGTTCGCTCGATCGCGAACGCTTCCCATCCTACCTGTAGCGTTCACTGAACGACAAACGTTTCCGCCCATCCCTCGCAGCCCGCCGGTAGGCTCCGGTACGTGGTTCGCCGTGTGAGGATCCTGCGCGAGGCAGATGTACGTGAGGCGCTCGACATGGCGTCGTGCATCGAGGCGTGCGAGCGGGCGTTCATCGCCTACTCGACCGGCGTGGCGGAGGTGCCGGGGGTCATCCACCTCGACGTGCCGGAGTCGGGTGGGGAGATCCACATCAAGGCTGGGCATCTGCACGGCGCGCCCTATTACGCGGTCAAGGTGGCGAGCGGATTCTCCGGCGTCGATCCGCCCGCGATCGACGGCATGGTGGTGGTGTTCGACGCGCGTGACGGGTCGCCGGCCGCCTTCCTCCTGGACGATGGCTTCATCACCGAGATGCGGACCGGAGCCGCCGGAGGAGTTGCTGCGCAACACCTCGCGCCTGGGCAGGTTCGTACGGTCGCGGTGATCGGCACCGGGGGACAGGCGCGACGGCAGCTTGCCGCTCTTGCTCTTGTGCGTCCGGGGTTCCACGAGGTCCGGGTGTGGGGGCGCAACACCGAGCACGCAGCGCGTTGCGTGGACGACCTGCGGGAGCAGTTGGGCGATGGCCTCAGGATCGACTCGACCGACACGGCGCGGGACGCCGTCGACGGTGCCGACGTCGTGATCACATGCACCGCCGCGCGCGCGCCCCTGGTCATGCATGCGTGGCTGAAGCCGGACGCTCACGTCACAGCCGTGGGTTCCGATGGCCCCGGGAAACAGGAGCTCGATCCGGAGATCCTCCGGGCCGCGGATGTGCTGGTCGTGGATTCCCTTGATCAGTGCCGACGCTTGGGGGAACTGCAGCACGTGCCGGATGCTTCCGCCGTCGAGCTGGGGTATGTCTGCGACGGCTCGTCGTCCGGCCGCACGAGCTCCGACCAGCTCACGGTTTGCGACCTCACCGGCATCGGAGTCCAAGACGTGGCCGCCGCGAACCTCGTGATGGAGCGAGCCGGCGCAGGAGGGGAAGCGATCGAGATCTGACGCGGGGTTGCGCCTGCGCGATCCAGGTCTTCATCCGGATCACATAGCGGAGCTCCGACGCCACGACGGAGGGTAGTCAGCCCCGAAGACGCCCCACGAGCTCGTCGTGCATGACGCCGTTCGTGGTGAGGACGCTGCCGCCGGGCCGAAGCGGTGCTCCCTCCAACGTCGTCATCCGGCCGCCGGCCTCCTCCACGATGGGCACGAGTGCTGCGTAGTCCCACAGCGCGAGCTCGGGCTCCAGCATCGCCTCGGCGCTGCCGCGGGCAACCAGCACGTGACCCCAGAAGTCGCCGAAGCCCCGGGTGCGTTTCGCCTCCGCCAGTGTCGAGAGCACCCGTTCGTCGCTTGGAGGGCGGATCCACGGCCCTGCACCGGCGAACAAGAGCTGGGCGAGCGCCAGAGCGCCGATGTCGCTCACCCCGATCGGCACGTCGTTGCAGAGGGCTCCCTCGCCCCGAACGGCCTGGTACCGCTCGCCCAGCGCGGGGGCGTTCACGACGCCCAGCACCTGCTCGCCGTCCACCTGCAGCGCGATCAGCGTGGCCCAGATCGGGATGCCCCGCGCGAAGTTCGCCGTGGCGTCGATGGGATCGACGATCCACACTCGCCCGGGGCCGGACGCGTCGCCTCCCTGCTCCTCGCCCAGGACCCGGTCCTCGGGGAAGGCCGACGCCAGCTGTTGGCGGACCATCTCTTCGATCTCCGTGTCGGCCTGGGTGACGGGGGAGCGGTCGACCTTGATCATCACCCGGACGTCGCCTCGGAACACGCTCATGCCGATGTCGGCGGCCCGCTCGGCCATGCCCAGCGCGAACGCGAGCTCGTGTTCGTACATGCCGCGCAGAGTACCCCTCGGGTAGCCTGGTCGTGAGATGCAGACAACCGTCGAGAGCACCGCCAAGCACACCGTCAAGCTCACCGTCGAGGTCCCCGTGGAGGAGTACTCGAAGGATCTCGACCGCGCCTATCGAAGCATCGCCAATCAGGTGAAGATCCCCGGCTTCCGCAAGGGGAAGGTTCCCAAGCAGATCATCGACGCACAGATCGGCCGCGAGGCCGTCCACGAGGAGTTCCTGAACGCCGCCGTGCCCCAGTACTACCGCCAGGCCATCAGCGACGAAGACCTCGCCCCTATCGCCGATCCCGACATCGACCTCACCGCGTTCGAGGACGACACGCCGCTCGTGTTCACCGCCGTCGTGGAGATCCGTCCCCGGCTGGAGTTCACGAAGGAGGATTACGAGGGCCTCAAGGTCCTCAAGCCCGACACCGACGTCACCGACGCCGAGATCGACGAATGGATCGAACGCCTGCGGGAGCGCTTCGCCGAGCTGGAGCCGGCCGAGCGCCCCGCGATCGAGGGCGACTTCGTCACGATCGACCTCCACGCCACCGTGGATGGCGCCGAGGTCGAGGACCTCGCGCGGACGGACTACCTCTACAACGTCGGCTCGGGGGAATTCGGCCCCGCGCTCGACGCCCAGCTCACGGGGAAGAAGCCCGGGGAGATCATGGAGGCCCACGACCAGATCCCCGAGCGCTTCGGCGCGGAGCTGGCCGGCAAGGCCGGTGACTACCGCGTGCTGGTGAAGGACGTGAAGGCGCGCCGGCTTCCCGATGTGAACGACGAGCTCGCGAAGACGGCGTCGGAGTTCGACACCTTGCAGGAGCTTCGCGACGACCTGCGCGAACGCCTTCACGACTTGAAGGAGCGCGAAGCGGCCGGAGTCGTCCGTGACCGCGCCCTCGAGGCCATGATCGAGAAGGTCGATGTGGAGCTGCCCGACTCGCTGATCGAGGAGGAGACCGAACACCGGATCGCCCACTCGAAGGAGCGGGCCGAACGGGCCGGCGTCACGCTGGAGCAGTTGCTGGAGGCCCAGGGCTGGGACGAGGCCCGCCTCCGCGAGGACTCTCGCGACCACGCCGTGCGGGGCATCAAGGCCGACCTCGTGTTGGAGGGCGTGGCCCGGGCCGCAGATATCGACGTGACGGCCGAGGAGATCGGGACGGAAGTGGCGACCCTGGCTCAGGCGTACGGCCGCGATCCCAAGGAACTTGCGAAGCAACTCGATCGGAGCGGACAGATCGTATCGCTGGCCGGAGATATCATCAGGACGAAGGCCCTCGACCTCTTGGTCGAGCGTGCCGATATCGAACCCGAGGGTCCCAGCGGGCCCGAGGCCCCGGAGACCGGATCCTCAGAGACCGAGTCCCCGGAGACCGAGGCCCCAGAGACCGAGGCCGTAAAGGAGAGCTCATGACCGACATGAGAAGCAACATCAACGCGAACGACTACCTCGTGCCCGTGGTCGTCGAGCAGACCAGCCGGGGCGAGCGATCCTTCGACATCTACTCCCGGCTGTTGAAGGAGCGGATCGTCTTCTTGGGCACGCCGATCGACGACAACGTCGGGCAACCTGATCATGGCCCAGCTCCTGCACCTGGAGTCCGAGGACCCGGACAAGGACATCAACCTTTACATCAACTCGCCCGGCGGGGTCATCACCTCGCTGTTCGCCATCTACGACACGATGCAGTTCATCAAGTGCGACGTCGCCACCACGGTGATGGGCCAGGCGGCGTCCGCGGCCGCCGTGCTGCTCCTCGCCGGGGCCGCCGGCAAGCGGTTCGCGCTTCCGAACTCGCGCGTGCTGCTGCACCAGCCGCACGGTGGCGCCGAAGGTCAGGCCGTGGACATCGAGATCCAGGCGAAGGAGATCACACGGTCCCGCCAGCTCCTGGAGAAGCTCATCGCGCAACACACGGGCCAGCCGATGGAGAAGGTGGCGAAGGACACGGATCGCGACTTCATCCTCACGGCCGAGGAAGCGCTCGCGTACGGCATCATCGACGAGATCATCACCAGCCGGGGGATCACGCCGGAGCTTGCCACCGCGGCGGCCGGCGGGGGCGTAGTATCGCTAGCGACCGGGCTCGATGCCCGGTCGTTTCGATGACAGGAAGGGCGATGGATGGCGAAGTTCGGTGAGGCCGACCTGCTGAAGTGCTCCTTCTGCGGGAAGAGCCAGAAGCAGGTGAAGAAGCTCATCGCCGGCCCCGGCGTCTACATCTGCGACGAATGCATCGACCTCTGCAACGAGATCATCGAGGAGGAGCTCTCCGAGACCACGGAGCTGAAGCTCGACGAGCTCCCCAAGCCGCAGGAGATCTACTCGTTCCTCGATGAGTACGTCGTGGGGCAGGATCGGGCGAAGAAGGTCCTGTCGGTCGCCGTCTACAACCACTACAAGCGGATCCAGGTCGGAGCCGAAGACCGACGAGGTCGAGCTCCAGAAGTCGAACATCATGATCCTGGGGCCCACGGGCTGCGGCAAGACCTATCTCGCGCAAACGCTCGCGCGGATGTTGAACGTCCCGTTCGCCATCGCCGACGCCACCGCCCTCACGGAGGCCGGCTACGTCGGCGAGGACGTCGAGAACATCCTGCTGAAGCTCATCCAGGCCGCGGACTACGACGTCAAGAAGGCCGAGACCGGCATCATCTACATCGACGAGATCGACAAGATCGCGCGCAAGAGCGAGAACCCCTCCATCACCAGAGACGTCAGCGGCGAGGGCGTGCAACAGGCGTTGCTGAAGATCCTGGAGGGCACCCAGGCGAGCGTGCCGCCCCAGGGGGGCCGCAAGCATCCTCACCAGGAGTTCATCCAGATCGACACGACGAACGTCCTGTTCATCTGCGGCGGGGCGTTCGCGGGACTCGACAAGATCATCGAGAGCCGCGTCGGCAACAAGGGCGTGGGCTTCGGCGCGGACATCCGGCGCAGCGACGAGAAGGAGCTCGGCCTCATCCTCGGCAAGGTCCTGCCGGAAGACCTGCTGAAGTACGGGCTCATCCCCGAGTTCGTGGGGCGGCTGCCCGTCATCACCAGCGTCGACAGCCTCGACGAGGGCGCGCTCGTCGACATCCTCACGAAGCCGAAGAACGCCCTCGTGCGTCAGTACCAGCGGTTCTTCGAGTTCGACGGCGTGGAGCTGGAGTTCACCGACGACGCTCTGGGCGCGATCAGCGAGCAGGCCATCATGCGCGGCACGGGCGCGCGCGGTCTGCGCGCCATCATGGAAGAGGTCCTGCTCAACGTGATGTACGAGCTCCCCTCCCGCGAAGACGTCACGAAGTGCCTCGTGGACAAGGACGTCGTGCTCACCGGCGTGAATCCCACGCTCGTCCCGCGCAGCGTGCCGCCAGCGCGAAGAAGCGCGAGAAGCGCTCGAAGAACGCTCCGGCGTAGTGACCCGCCGCCGCTTCCGTAGACTCCCATCGCGATGAACGTGCCCGAACAGCCGTCGCTCGACGGTCTGGAAACCAAGTGGGACGAACGGTGGGGCGACGCTGGCACCTATCGGTTCGACCGCTCGAAGACGCGTGAGCAGATCTACGCGATCGACACGCCGCCGCCCACCGCGTCGGGGTCCCTCCACGTGGGACACGTCATGTCCTACACACACACGGACCTCGTCGCGCGGTACCAGCGCATGCGCGGGCTTCGAGGTCTTCTATCCCATGGGCTGGGACGACAACGGCCTGCCCGACCGAGCGCCGGGTGCAGAACTACTTCGCCGTCCGGTGCGACCCGTCGCTGCCGTACGACCCGCACTTCGACGTCACGGCGCTCGACGCGGCCCGAGGACTCGAAGCCCGGTCGCCATCTCCCGTCCGAACTTCATCGAGCTGTGCGAGCACCTCACGGCGGAGGACGAGAAGGCCTACGAATCGCTCTTCCGCCGGCTGGGTCTGTCCGTGGACTGGACGCAGACCTACACGACGATCGGCGAGACCGCGCGGCGGGCGTCGCAGCGCGCCTTCCTCAGGCTGCTGGAGCGGGGGCTCGCCTATCAGGCCGAGGCGCCCACGATGTGGGACGTGGACTTCCAGACCGCGGTGGCGCAGGCCGAGATCGAGGACCGCGAGCAGGAGGGCCAGTACCACCGGATCGCGCTTCGACCGCGAAGACGGCGGACGGGTGGAGATCGAAACCTCGCGCCCGGAGCTGCTCCCCGCGTGCGTGGCGCTGGTGGTCCATCCCGACGACGACCGGTACCGGGCCCTCGTGGGCGGATCGGCACTGCACGCCGCTGTTCCGTGCGCCGGTGCCCGTGGCGGCGCATCCGGCTCGCCGACCCTGAGAAGGGGACCGGGGTGGCGATGATCTGCACGTTCGGCGACGTCACCGACGTGACGTGGTGGCGCGAGCTCGACCTGCCCGACACGCGTGGTGATCCGCAAGGACGGGACCATCGCCCCCGGACGCTTCGGCGAGCCCGGATGGGATTCACGGGATCCCGAGGCCGCCAACGCCGCGATGGCCGAGTTCGCCGGCAAGGGCGCGAAGCAGGCTCGTCGCCGGATCGTGGAGCTGCTCGCGGACGTCGGGAGCGCTGGCCGGAGAGCCGCAGACGGTCCGCCATCCGGTGAAGTTCTACGAGAACGGCAACCGGCCGCTCGAGATCATCACCAGCCGTCAGTGGTTCGTGAAGACGCTGCCCGTTCAAGGAGCGAGTTGCTCGCCCGGGGCCGGGAGCTCCGCTGGCACCCCGCGTTCATGGGCGCCCGCTATCGAGTCCTGGGTGGAGGGTCTGAACCAGGACTGGGCGCTCAGCCGTCAGCGGTACTTCGGCGTCCCCTTCCCCGTCTGGTACCACGTGGACGAGAACGGCGCGCCCGACCACGAGCGCCCGATCGTTCCGGACGAGGCGTCCCTGCCCATCGATCCGCAGAGCGACGAGCCGCCGGGCTTCGACCGCGCGACCAACGAGACGTGCCCGGCGGGTTCACCGGCGATCCTGACGTCATGGACACGTGGGCCACCTCGTCGCTCATCCCCGCAGATCGTGTCGGGCTGGGAGGAGGACCCGGACCTGTTCGCGCGGCTGTTCCCGATGGACCTGCGGCCCCAGGCGCACGAGATCATCCGCACGTGGCTCTTCTACACGGTCCTGAAGTCTCACCTCGAGCACGACTCCCTGCCGTGGACCGACGCGGCGATCAGCGGATTCGTCCTGGACCCCGACCGCAAGAAGATGTCGAAGTCCAAGGGCAACGCGGTGACGCCGATCGAGATGTTCGAGCAGCACAGCGCCGACGCGGTCCGCTACTGGGCCGCCGAGCGCGCGGCTCGGGCGTGGACGCCACGTTCGACACGCAGCAGATGAAGGTGGGCCGGCGACTCGCGATCAAGATCTTGAACGCGTCACGGTTCGCCCTGTCCATGGACCCCGAGCCCGGCGAGGTCGCCGCACCGCTCGACGCGTCGATGCTTGCGTCGCTGCGTCACGTCGTCACCGAGGCGACCGCCGCTCTCGAGAGCTTCGAGCACACGAAGGCGCTCGAGGTGGTGGAGCGGGCCTTCTGGTCCTTCTGCGATGACTACCTGGAGCTCGTGAAGCAGCGCGCGTACGGCACCCACGGCGAGGAGGGAGCCGGATCGGCGATCGCGGCCCTTCGATCTGCGCTGCAGGTGTTCCTGCGGTTGTTCGCGCCGTTCTTGCCCTACGTCACCGAGGAGGTCTGGTCGTGGTGGCAGCCGGGGTCGGTACACCGCGCCGCGTGGCCCTCGGTCGAGGATCTCCCGCGCGGCGGCGACGCCGGCGTCTACGAAGTCGCGGCGGACGTCCTGACCGCGATCCGCACGGAGAAGGCGCTGCGCAAGGTCTCGCTGCGCACCCTCTGCGAGAAGGTGACCGTGCACGACACCGACGATCGCCTGCGCCTGCTCTCGCAGGCGGCCGGTGACCTGCGCGAGGCGGGCAACATCCGGACCCTCGAGGAGGCGCAGGCCGCGGCGTTCTCGGTGGAGACCGCGCTCGCTCCGACCGAGGCCTGATGCGTTTCGAGGAGGCCCTCGCCGAGCTCGAACACGCGCCGCGAGACGCGCATGATCCCCGACCTGTCGCGCATCCTGCGCCTCGCCACACTCATGGACGACCCGCAGCTGACCTACCCCACCGTGCACGTCACCGGGACGAATGGGAAGGGCACGGCGGCCTCAGTCGTCGCTGCGATCGCGTGTGGAAGTGGCCTCACCGCCGGGCTGTACACCTCCCCCCACCTCCTGTCGGTCACCGAACGCGTATCGGTATGCGGCGTGGACATGACCGAGACCGAGTTCGCCGAGGCGTACGGACATCTGCTGCCGTACTTGGAGCTGGTCGATGCGGAGGCGGAGGAGCGGGTGACGTATTTCGAGGCGCTCACCGCGCTCGCCTACCTGTGGTTCGCCGACAAGCCGGTGAGCCTCGGAGTGTTCGAGGTGGGGATGGGGGGCGTGTGGGACGCAACGAACCTCGTCGAGGGCGACGTCGCGGTGCTAACGCCGATCGCGCTGGATCATCCAGAGCTGGGATCGACGGTGCGAGAGGTCGCCGCGGAGAAGGTGGGGATCATCAAGCAGGGGAAGATCGCGGTGAGCCGCGAGCAGGACCGGGACGCGCTCGAGGTGATCGAGTCGCGGTGCGCGACGGTCGGCGCGGATCTGCGCTTGGAGTTCCGGGATTGGGAGGTGGAGGAGCGGCTGCAGGCGCTGGGTGGGCAATCGATGCGGGTGCGCGGCTCCCACGCCGTCTACGACGACCTCTTCCTGCCGTTGTTCGGCGAGCATGCGGCGCGCAACGCCGCCGCCGCGATCGCGGCCTTCGAGGCGTTCGCCGGCGAGGCGCTGGAGGAGGGGACAGTCCGGGAGGCCCTCGCGGGCGTCCGGTGGCCCGGCCGCATGGAGGTCGTGTCGCGTCATCCCACGGTGGTCCTCGACGGCGCGCACAACCCGGCGGCGGCCGAGGCTCTCGCCGTAGCCCTGCGCGAGTTCTTCGTCTGGGATCGGCTGCACCTCGTCATCGTCCATCAGCCAGGATAAGGACCTGGACGCCATCGTGGCCGAGCTCGTGCCCATCGCCGACGCCGCGTACGCGGCGCGCAACGCCAGCGAGCGCAGCGGTGACGCGCTGCCCATCGCCGAGCGGTTCGGTGCGCAGGGCAAGCCCGTGGAGGTCTTCGACTCTGTCGCCGAGGCGCTCGATGCCGCGGCCGCCGGGGCCGGCGACGCCGATCTCGTCCTCGTGACGGGCTCTTTGTACACTGTCGCGGACGCGCGCCGCGCGCTCGGTTCCCAAGGAGTTCCATGACCGTCGAATCGACCCTGCTCATCGTCAAGCCCGACGGCGTCCGCCGTGGTCTGCTTGGCGAGGTGCTGCGTCGCGTCGAGGCAAAGGGGCTCGCGATCGAGGCGTTGGACCTCCGCGTCATCGCGCGGAGCGTGGCCGAGGAGCATTACGGCGAGCATCGTGACAAGCCGTTCTTCGTCGAGCTCGTCGACTTCATCACCGGCGGCCCGGTGGTTGTGGCGAAGGTAACCGGCGAGGATGCCATCGTGTGCTGGCGGACGCTGATGGGCCCCACCGACCCCGTCGAGGCCCCTCCCGGGTCCATCCGAGGGGACTTCGCCACGCAGATCGGGGAGAACATCGTGCACGGCAGCGATTCTGCGGAGTCCGCTGCCCGCGAGCTGAAGCTCTTCTTCGGGTAGTGCCGGGGCTCAGCGAGGCCTTCGAGCGGATCGGCACGGCGCTCGAGCACCACGTCGCGAATTCCCATGCCGCAGGCGCGGCCCTCGCCGTCACCGACGCCGAGGAGATCCTGGGCGTCGCGGTGCGGGGCGTCGCCGACGCCGCCGCCGGCACCGCGGTTCGTCCAGAGACGCGCTTCCAGATCGGCTCGATCTCCAAGTCGTTCGCCGCTATCGTGACGCTGCAGGAGGCCGAGGCCGGCCATCTCGATCTGCACGAGAGCGTCAACGCGATCCTTCCGTGGCTGCGATCTCCCGGAGCCGTTCGGGGCCGATCACGCTGCATCATCTGATGACCCACACCGCCGGACTCGCCACCGGCACGGAGGATGCCCCGACCCTCTTGCGGCGCCCTGCACCTGCTCCGTGATTTCCCCTCCACCACCGCGCCCGGTGAACGCTTCTGGTATTCGAACGACGGCTGGAAGATCGTGGGAGCTTGTCTCGAGCGCGTGACGGCGACGCCGATCCACGAACTCATCCGCGACCGGGTGCTCGTGCCGGCAGGGATGCGGTCGTCGGCGGCCGCCATCACCGACGCCGAACGGCAGGACCTCGCCGTGGGCTACGAGCCGATGTTCTCGGATCGGCCTCCCCAGCTGCGTCATCCCCTCGTCCCGGCGCATTGGATCGTGAGCAACACCGCGGATGGATCGATCGTCTCGAACGTCATCGACATGAGCGCCTACGCCAGGCTGCTCCTCGCCCGTGGGGCCGTCCCCGTCGGGTGACCGTGTGCTGTCGGAGGAGATGTTCGCGCTGCTCACGACGCCGGTGATCGACGATGGCGAGGGCGGGGGCTACGCGTACGGCCTGTGGCAGGAGGAAGTCGAGGCGCGGACCTGGATCATGCACACAGGCTCGCATGGTGGGCTACACGGCCCTGCTTGCGGTCTCGCCGGCGGAGGGGCTCGGCGTCGTCATGTTGCAGAACGGCGCGGGGAACAAGTATCCGGTGGCGCGCTATGCCCTCGCCGCCGTACGAGCGTCGCTCGCAGGGCGGGAGCTCCCCGAGCCCTGGGTCCCGCCGGCGGCCACCGAGATCCCGCGGGCGGCCGACTATGCCGGTCGCTACATCGGGGACGACGGCAGGGTGATGACCGCGACGCCCGAAGACGACGGGCTTCGCCTCACGTTGGGGCCGCTTTCGGTACGGCTTGGAGCGTGACCCCCTCAACGAGGAGCTCGGCGACACCTTCCTCGTGGCGCATCCCGCCCTCGACCGATTCCCACTCGAGTTCGTCGCGGGACCTTGACGGTCGCGTGACGGAGGCGTTCCACGGCGCAACGTGGTTCCGCCCGGATGGCGCAGCTCCGGGATCCGCGGCGCTGCCGGAAGCGTGGAACGGGTATCCGGGGCTGTACCGCAACGACGATCCCGTGGTGGCCGGTGCTACGGGTCGTGACGCGCAAGGGCGGGTTGGTGCTGCATGTGGCCATGGGGAGCTGAGGACGAGCGGACCGACGGGTCCGCTGATTCCGTTCGGCGACGGGGTGTTCGCCGTCGGCGCGGAGCGCGATCCGCGGCAGGATCCGGTTCGAGGGCGATGCGGATGGCCGCGCCGTCGTGGCGATCTACAACGGCGGTCGCTGGTACCGAAGCTTCGAGGTGATTAGACCCGGCGGAACGCGACGCGTGGCGTTGGCGCCGCCGAAGCCGAACGAGTTCGACAGCGCCAGTCCGCACGTCGAGCGGGCGCGCCTCGTTCGGCGTGATGTCGAGGTCGCAGTCGGGGTCGGGGTCCGGTAGTGGATCGTGGGCGGGATCACGCCGCGCTGGATCGCGAGCGCGCACGCCGCCCCTTCCACCGCGCCTGCGGCGCCGAGCATGTGGCCGGTCATCGACTTCGTGGACGAGACCGCGACCCGGTGCGCGTGTTCGCCCAGCGTCGTCTTGATGGCGGCGGTCTCGGCGGCGTCGTTCAGCGGGGTGGAGGTGCCGTGCGCGTTGAGGTAGTCGACGGCGTCGGGCGCCTCTCCGGCGTCGGCCAGCGCCCAGCGCATCGCGAGCGCGGCGCCCGAGCCCTTCGGGTCCGGAGCGGTGATGTGGTGGGCGTCGTCGGAGGCGCCGTAGCCGGCCACCTCGCAGTAGACGCGGGCGCCTCGAGACCGCCGCGTGCTCCTCGGACTCCAGGATCAGCGCACAGCCCGCCTTCCGACAGCACGAACCCGCTGCGATCGGCGTCGAACGGCCGCGAGGCCGTCCTGCGGGTCGGGGTTCTTCGTCAGGGCCGTCATCTGCGCGAACGCCGCCACGGTGAGCGGGATCGTGGCGGCCTCGGAGCCGCCGGCGATCACGAGGTCGGCGTACCCGTCACGGATCAGCCGCATGCCCTCGCCGAGCGCATGGTTCGACGAGCTGCAGGCGGACACCGTGCAGTAGTTGGGTCCCGTCAGGCCGAACCGCATCGCGATATGGCCCCCGGAGGCGTTCGCCATCAGCATCGGCACCATGAACGGCGAGACACGCCCGGGCCCCTTGTCCCGCAGGACGTCGTGCTGGTTGATCAAGCGTCTGCACGCCCCCGATGCCGGTGCCGAAGATCACCGCTCCGCGCTCCGAGGGCACCTCCGGGTCGCCCGCGTCCTGCCAGGCGAAGCTGCGCGCTGGCGATGGCGTACTGCGCGAACGGGTCGGTGCGCCGCGCCTCCTTCTTATCGAGGAAGTCGCTCGGCACGAAATCGGGCACCTCGCCGGCGACGCTGAACGGTGAGATCCGAATGGTCGAACGCGCTGATCTCGCGGACGCCGTTGCGGCCGGAGGTCAGCCCCTCCCAGAACCGCTCCACGCCGATCCCGACCGGTGTGACCGGCCCGATCCCGGTGATGACGACCCTGCGACGCTCGCTCACGACCGGCTCACGCGCCGAGCTTGGCGGCAACGAGGTCGATGGCCTGGCCGACCGTCTTCACGGACTCCATCTCGTCTTCGGGGATCTCGATGTTCCACTCCTCCTCGAGCGCCAGCACGGCCTCGACGAGGTCCAGCGAGTCGGCGTTGAGGTCCTCGGCGAATCGCGCGTCGGGCACCACCTGGGCTTCGTCGACGGCGAGCTGCTCCGCCAGCACCTTCCTCACGCGCCCCTCGATCTCCGAACGGTCCGTCATCCCCTCGTCCTCCCGTAGTGTCCCTGTTCAGATCCGCACCAGGCTAGTGGGTCGGCCCCTACGCCGTCAGGCCCCCGTCGACGGGGAGGACGGCACCGTTCACGTACGACGCCTCCTCCGACATCAGGAAGCGCACGACCGCCGCCACCTCCTCGAGGGAGGCGGTCCGCCCCAGGGGCGTCTGTTCGAGGTAGTAAGCGCGCGCGCGCTCATCCAGGTAGGACGTCATGTCGGTGTCCACGAAACCGGGGCAGACGGCGTTGACGGTGATGCCCTTCGCACCGACCTCACGCGCCAGCGACTTCGTGAGCCCGAGCAGAGCGCTCTTCGAGGCCGCATAGACGGTCTGGCCGGCGTTGCCGCGCAGGGCCACCGCGCTCGACATGTTGATGATGCGTCCCCACTTCTCCCGCAGCATGCCGCGCATCGCCGCCCGCGCGCACAGGAACGACCCGCGGACGTTCGTCTGCCATGACCCGATCGTAGGTCTCCATGGAGTACTTCAGGAGCAGGCCGTCCTGACTGAACCCCGCGTTGTTGACGAGACCCGGTGACGTTGCCCCCGGCCTCGTCGGCGACGCGGCGGAACGCCTCCGTGACGGCGCCTCATCCGTCGTGTCGAGGTAGACCGCCATGCCCGGCGGTGCCCGTCGCCCTGCAGCGCGCCCACGACCTCCTTCGCGGCCGCCTCGTCGCTGCGATAGCCCACCGCCACGGTCCAGCCCGCCTCCGCCAGCGCCACCGCGCACGCGCGGCCGATGCCGCGCGAGGCGCCCGTGACCACCGCGACCTTCATGACGACGGCTCCTGCATCGTCCAGCGCACGAGCGTGGCGCCCCAGGTGAGGCCCGCGCCGAAGGACGTGAAGAGCACCAGGTCGCCGGGATGGATCCGGCGGGTGCGCCACGCGCGATCGAGCGCGATAGGGATAGATGCGGCGGAGGTGTTGCCGACCTCGGCGACGTCGACGACCGCGCGCGCGGGATCGATGCGCAGGCGGTCCACGACCGCGGACAGGATGCGGGCGTTGGCCTGGTGGGGGATCAGGACGTCGACGTCCTCGACGCCGTACCCGGACTTCTCGAGCAGTTCGCGACACGACGCCGCCATCTCGGTCACCGCGCGCTTGAAGACCTCGCCTCCGTTCGGCATCTGGATGAAATGACTCGCGGGCGTCGACCGTTGCATGCGACGCTGGCGCCCGTGTGCCGCCGGCCGGCATCCAAAGGATCTCGGCCGCGGTGCCGTCGGCCCCCAGCACCGAGCCCTCGATGCCGGGGGAGTCGGATGCGCTGAGCACGGCGGCGCCCGCACCGTCGCCGAACAGGATGCAGGTGCCGCGGTCGGTGAAGTCGATGATCCGGCTGAAGATCTCGGCGCCGATCGACGAGGACCGTGTCCGCCATCCCGGAGGTCACGAACGCCGTGGCGGTCGACATCCCGTAGGAGAACCCGGCGCACGCGGCGTTCACATCGAACGCCGGGCAGCCGATCCCGAGCCGCTGCTGCACCCAGACGGCGGTGGCGGGGAAGATCGTGTCGCCGGTGATCGTGGCGCACACGATCATGTCGAGCTGTTCGGCGGGAGATGCCGGCGGAGGCCAACGCGTTGTGGGACGCGAGCGACGCGAGCTCGGATGTCTGCTGGCGATCGTCGGCGAAATGCCGGCTCTCGATGCCCGTGCGGTCGCGGATCCAGGCATCGTCCGTGTCGACGATCGTCTCGAACCAGCTGTTGGGAACGAGCCGTGCTGGCAGGTAGGAGCCGACTCCGGCGATGGTGGCGAAGCGGGTCACGACGCCGAGGATATCGAACCCGCGGAGCCCCCGCGCAGAGCGGAGGCGACCTCGGGGGAGCCGATCGCGACGGCCGTGGCCTCGGGCACGATGCGCCTCGCCATCTTCGTGAGGACGTTGCCGGGGCCGGCCTCCAGGAACGTAGCGGCACCTGCGGCCGAAAGTGCCCGCGCGCAGGCTTCCCACCGCACGGGTGACACCACCTGTCGACCCAGGAGCGTCCGCAGCTCTTCGGGATCGCGCACGAGCGTCCCGGTGACGTTCTCGGCGATCGGAAACCGTGGAGCCAGGCATCTGGACGCGGCGCAGCTCCTCGAGGATGGGCGCCACCGCGGGCTCCATGAGGGGTGAGTGGAAGGCACCCGCCACGTTCAGGCGGATCGCGCGCACCTTGTGCCCCCTCGCGATCGTCTCAGCGCGCTCGATCGCCTTCAGGCTGCCGCTGATGACCACCTGCGCGGACGAGTTCTCGTTCGCCACCACGAGGACGTCGTCGCCTCGCGCCTCGTCGCACAGTGCCGCCGCCGCCTCGGTGCCGACCCCCAGGAGCGCGGCCATCGTGCCGGGGCGTTCCTCGCTTGCCCCCTGCATCGCCGCGCCACGCACCACGACGACTCCGATGGCCTCGGGGAGCGTGAGCGAGCCGGCCGACACGAGGGCCGCGAACTCCCCCAGCGAATGGCCGGCGCCTCCCGTGAACGCGATCCCCTCGGCCTCGAGCACGCGCACAGCGGCCGCCTCGCAGGCCAGGAGCGCAGGCTGCACGAACGAGGTCGTTTGGAGCAAGGCGATGTCGTGACACCCTGCCACGACATCGCGGCACATCGCCTCGGAGGCCTCCGCGAGCGCCGCCGCCCCGGCGGGGTGGGTGCTCCAGGGGTCCGCCATCCCCTCGAACTGCGATCCCTGCCCCGGGAACACGACCGCGAACGACATGCCCACACGCTACCGGCAGACCTGTCGAACCCATGGTTTTCTGAGCTGAAAGTTGCCACGTCCGTGACATGGTTGTTGAATGGACGCGGATCCCATGGCCGATCGGGTTCAGCGCGCTTCTTCCCCCACGTCCCGGACTTCCGGGGGGACGGAGGGGGTGCTCGGGTTTCTTGGTCGCGATATGGCCGTCGACCTCGGCACCGCGAACACGCTCGTGTACGTGCGTGGTCGTGGCGTCGTGCTCAACGAGCCTTCAGTCGTCGCGATCAACACCCTTACTGGAGCCATCCTAGCGGTGGGTTCGGAGGCCAAGCGGATGATCGGGCGCACGCCGTCCCACATCCAGGCCGTCCGCCCGCTGAAGGACGGCGTCATCGCCGACTTCGACGTCACCGAGAAGATGCTCCGCTACTTCATCCAGCGGGTGCACAAGCGCCGTCTGCTCGCGAAACCGCGCGTAGTCGTCTGCGTCCCTTCGGGCATCACCGGTGTGGAGCAGCGCGCGGTGGAGGAGGCGACGATCGCCGCGGGCAGCCGCCGCGCCTACATCATCGAGGAGCCCATGGCGGCCGCGATCGGCGCCGGGCTCCCGATCCACGAGCCCACCGGCAACATGGTCGTCGACATCGGCGGCGGCACCACCGAGGTGGCCGTCATCTCGCTCGGCGGAATCGTGACGTCCACCAGCATCCGCATCGCGGGCGACGAGCTGGACGAGGCCATCATCCAACACGTGAAGAAGGAGTACTCGTTGCTCCTGGGCGAGCGCACCGCCGAGGCCATCAAGCTCGCGATCGCAAGCGTCTTCCCGATGCCGGAAGAGCTCGTGGCCGAGATCAAGGGCCGGGACCTCGTGAGCGGCCTGCCGAAGACCATCACGATCTCGGCCGAGGAGATCCGCCGCGCCGTCGAGGAGCCCGTCAACGCCATCATCGACGCCATCAAGACCACGCTCGACCGAACTCCACCCGAACTTTCCGCCGACATCATGGACCGAGGGATGGTCCTTACCGGCGGCGGTGCCCTGTTGCGAGGGCTCGACAAGCGCCTGCGTCACGAGACCGGCATGCCGGTCCACATCGCCGATCAGCCTCTGCAGGCGGTCGTGCTCGGGTCCGGCAAGTGCCTGGAGGAGTTCGAGGTCCTGCAGCGTGTCTTGGTGAGCCCGTCGCGGCGGTAACCGCGCCGTGGCGACCCGTCAGCGCCCCCGCAGCACGCGGCTGCTCGTCGTCACCCTCGTCGCCATCTCGCTCGCGGTCATCACGCTCGACTACCGCGAGGGTCAGAGCGGGCCGCTCGCGGGCCTCGGCCGCGCTGCGCTCGCCGTGATCGTGCCCATGCAGCGCGCCGTCACCGACGTGACGCGCCCCGTCGGCAACTTCTTCTCGGGCCTCGCGCACCTGCCCTCGATCCAGAGCGAGAATCAGGACCTCACGAACCAGCTGGCCGCGGCGAAGGCCCAGCTCCAGACGATGGCCCAGCTGAGGGCGCAGTACGCGGAGCTGTTGGGGCTCCTCCAGCTGAAGCAGAGCCTCGCTCCGGATGCCGTCTCTGCGCTGGTCGTCGGCAACACGCTTTCGAACTTCGAGTGGACCGCCACCATCGACAAGGGATCCGCCGACTCCATCACGATCAACATGCCCGTGGTGACCGGCAACGCCAGCGGCGCGATCCTGGTGGGCCACGTCGTGGACGTCGCCACGCACGCGTCGCGGGTGCAGTTCATCATCGATCGGAGCTCCACGGTCGCCGGCGTGCTCGGCACCTCCCACCAGGCGGGACTCGTCGTGGGAGAAGGCGATCAGGACATGAAGATGACCCTCGTGAGCCCAGGAACGCAGATCGCCGGGAACGAGCAGGTGTTCACCCAGGGGTACTGCCTGAGCGGTCAGGCCGGCCTGTACCCGCCCGACATCCTGATCGGCCAGGTCTCGAGGACCCTGCCCTCGACCAACGCGATCCAGGCGACGGTGGACGTCCGCCCCGCCGCCGACTTCTCCACCCTGCAGTTCGTCCTTGTCCTCAAGGCCAGGAATAGCTGCTGATGGCCGGACCGAATAGATGATGCGACGTGTGCTGCTGTTCGCGGCTGTGATCCTCACGGCTCTGTTGCTGCAGTCGACGGTGTTCGCGCAGATCAAGCTGCTGGGGGTGGAGCCCGAGCTGATGTACCTCGTCACGATCCTCGTCGCGATCCTGGAAGGGCCTCAGGAGGGTGCGGTCGTGGGCTTCGCCGGCGGGATGGCCCAGGACTTCCTGCTCAACACACCCAAAGGCATCACGGCGCTCACACTCACGCTGCTCGGTTATTCGATGGGCCTCGCGCGCCAATACATCGTGAGCCCTTCGCCGCTCCTGCCCACGATGCTCGTGGCCGCGGGAACCTTCGCCGGCACGGTGTTCTACCTGGTGGTGGGGGCCTTGTTGGGTCAGCTCAGCGTGCCGGTCGGCTACGGTCTGCGGGTCTGTCTCCTCACGGCCCTGTACGGTGCCATCCTCACACCGATCCTCTACCCCCTCTTGCGACGCATGTCTGAGGGGTCCCGTCCGACGAGGGTGGTGCGGTTCTAACTCATGGAAAAGGCATCGTCACGGCTCAAGGTGCTCGCGGTGCTCGTGGTGTTCATGTTCGCGGCCCTCGGCACGCGTCTGTGGTTCCTGCAGGTGCTGGCGTCGCCGCAGTATCGCCAACAGGAGCAGCAGCAGAGCAAGCGCATCGTCCCGACCGATGCGCTGCGCGGGAAGATCTTCACGTCCGACCGGCTGCCGCTCGTGACCAACCGACGCAGCCTGGAGGTTCGGATCAACTGGCAGACCCTCAAGGCGAGCAACCACGCCGATGCAGTGCTCCTACGCATGTCGAACCTCCTGCACATCCCGGTAAGGCATCTCCTTCGAAGCGTTCGCGACAAGAGGTACCTGCCGTTCCAGCCGAAGCCGGTGGCCGAGTTCGTGGGGGAGAAGGTCGCGGCCTACATCTCCGAGCGCGAGGCCGAGTTCCCCGGCGTGCAGGTGGTGCAGACGAGCGTGCGCGACTACCCGATGGGCGAGACCGCCGCGCACGTGGTGGGCTACCTGGGCCAGATCGACGCACAACAGCTGAACGACACCGCCTATAAGGGGTACGGCCCGAGCGATCTGGTGGGCAAGGCGGGCCTGGAGCTCCAGTACGAGAGGTACCTGCGGGGGACGAAGGGGGAGCAGGCCTACGTCGTGGATTCGCACGGACGCGTGGTCCGGCCCCTGGGCGCCTCACCGTCCAGGCCGGGCGACAACCTGATCCTCACGATCGACTCGAAGATCCAGCTGGAGGTGCAGCAGGATCTCCTCAACGGGCTCAAGGATGCACGGAACCAGGTGGACGCGGCAGGTGGGCAGGGGCTGTATCTCAAGGCCCCGGCCGGCGCCGCGCTGGTGATGGACGTGAAGACCGGGCGGCATCGTGGCGATGGCATCGTGGCCCACGTACAACCCCTCGTGGTTCGTGAACGGCCTCACCGACGCCGCAGGCTCGGTACCTCTTCAAGTGTCCGCGTGCGCCCCGTCACTGAACCGCACGATGCAGCAGGACTACAAGCCCGGGTCCACGTTCAAGCCGATCGTGGCTCTCACGGCCGTGAAAGAGGGCGTCGCCTCGCTCGGGGGCTATTACGACTGCCCCGCCACCTTCACAGCGCCTGGCGACAAGTCGGGGACGGTCTTCGACAACTGGTCGACGGCAAACCTCGGCTTCATGTCGATCGCGCACGCGCTCCAGGTTTCCTGCGACACGGTGTTCGACCAGTTCGGCGACGACTTCTGGAACCGCTGGCGCCAGAACGCGTTCGGCACGAACAACGAGGCGTTCCAGCGAGACCTCCGACAGTGGGGCTTCGCCGGCCCCACCGGGATCGACCTCCCGGGCGAGGCGGGCGGCGTGATCCCCGACGCCCAGTTCGCCGCCGACCACAAGTTGGAGTACCCGTACGGATGGACTCCGGGCGGGGACATCCTGCTCGCGATCGGCTCGGGCGACACGCTCGTGACTCCGCTGCAGATGGCGACGGCGTACAGCGCCATCGCGAACGGCGGCCACCTTTGCCGGCCCCACGTCGTGGACAAGATCGTCGACAACTCCGGCCACCTGGTGAAGACGGTGGGCGGGCACTGCACCCGAAGTGCCGTACACGCAGACGGAGCTCGCCTACATCCGGGCTTCGCTCGCGACCGTGCCCGAGGGAGGCACCGCGACCAGCGCGTTCGCGGGCTTCCCGTTGAGCCAGTACCCGATCGCCGGCAAGACGGGCACCGCCGAGCGACCGCCGTTCCAGTCGACCTCGTGGTTCTCCTCGTTCGCCCCGGCGAACGACCCCAAGTACGCGGTAGTGGTCATGGTGGAGCAGGGCGGCTACGGTTCTCAGACGGCCGCCCCCATCGTGCGTCACATCTACGAGCACCTGTTCGGGCTTCCGGTGACCGGCATCGTGAACGGAGGGGCGGCGGACTGATGGACCTGGTCGCGGGACGTGTCACCGCCGACGAACGCCGGCCGATCCGGCACCTGGACCTCACGCTGCTGCTCGTCGTGGGGCTCATCACGGTGGCGGGATTCTTCCTGCTGTACTCCGCCACCAAGACCACGTTGATCGGAGAGAACCAGAGCCAGTATGCGCGCGTCGTGAAGCAAGCCGTCACGGCGGCCATCGGCCTGGTCGTGCTGCTCCTGTTGTGCACGTTCGACTACCGGTTCCTGAAGGTCTACGCGGGGTTCATCTACGGCGGCATGCTGGTCATGTTGGTGGCGGTGCGCCTGCCGTTCCTGGGCAACTCGGGCATCGGCTGGAACGCGGGCGCGCAGCGGTGGTTCGCGTTCGGCGGATTGCAGATCACGCCGTCGGAGTTCGTGAAGGTCGCCATCATCGTCATGCTCGCGGCGGTCCTGTCCGAGATCCGATCGCCCGTTCCCACGCTGCGCGACGTGCTGCGCGTCTGCGTGATCGCCGGGATCCCGCTGGCGCTCGTCTTCCTGCAGCCCGACATCGGTACGACGATCGTGCTGGTCGTCGATCCTCGGTGGGTTGCTGGTGGTGGCGGGCACGCGTCCCCGGCATCTGGCGGCGATCGCACTCGTGGCGGCCGTGGGGCTCGCGCTGGCGTTCCAGCTCGGGCTTCGTCAAGACCTATCAGATGAACCGGCTCATCGGCTTCCTCGATCCCAAGAACGACAGCGCCACGACGAACTACAACCGTCAGCAGGCAGAGATCGCGGTGGGCGCGGGCGGGATGTTCGGCCGGGGGTACCTCTCCGGGACCCAGACGAACCTGGACTTCGTGCCCGACCAGTGGACCGACTTCATCTTCACCGTCAACGGCGAGGAGTTCGGGTTCGTGGGCTCCACGGTCTTCCTGGGGCTCTACGCGCTGCTGATCTGGCGCGCGATCCGGATCGCTCAGCTGTCGAAGGATCCGTTCGGCACGTACCTCGCATCGGGCATCGCGACGATGTTCGCGATCCAGATGTTCGTCGAACGTCGGGATGGTGATCGGCATCATGCCCATCACCGGCATCCCGTTACCGTTCGTGAGCTACGGGGGATCGCAGATGCTGGCGAACTTCGCCGCGGTCGGGATCCTGCTGAACGTGCACATGCGCCGCTTCAAGTGACCCGAGGAGGGCACGACTAGCGGAGCGGGGCGGCCGGGCCGCGACACGGTCCACAGGAAGGTCGAGCCTTCGGGGCCGGTGGATTCCAGCGTCACGTCGCCGTCCATCGCGCGCGCGGACATGCGGGCGAGCGTGAGGCCGAGGCCCACGCCCTGATGCACCCGGGTGTTGAGCTCCTCGCCCTGCTCGAGCGGGTCGAAGATGCGAAGCAGGGCCTCCGGCTCGATGCCGCTCCCGCGGTCCATGACCCGAACCTCCGGGGCGCCGTCGTCGATCGACACACGGATGCAGACCGACCATGGGTTCTCGGCCGAGAAGGCGCACCGCGTTGCCCGACCAGCTCCTCCAGGATCCGTGCCGCGGCCGTCCGGTTCAGGCTCGCCATCGCGGGCCCGGGCGGCGCATCGACCTCCACCCGCGGATGGGCGGCCGCCGACCTCCCGCGCCACCTGCGTCACGTCCGCCCACTCGGTGAGTCCGGCCTCGACGGCCGCCTCGAACCGCTCGACCAGGCGAGCGAGAGCGCCGGCGCGTTCGATGAGCGTCTCCAGGATGACTCCGCGCTCCTCCTCGGGCGCGGTGCCCTTCGCCGAGCGTCTGCGCCATCCCGAGGATGACCGTGACGGGGGTGCGCAGCTCGTGGCCCAGCCGGGAGACCAGCTCATGGCGGCGGGCGGCACGCTCCAGGAGGGCCTGCTGCGCCACCTCGAGCTGCCGGGTGCGTCGTCGTTCGCGCTCCAGGGCGTCGGTGAGCTGCTCGATCACGGTGGGGGTCACCTCGGGGGAGATGACGCCACCACCCGCCGCGGCCTGGCGGACGGCGTTCAAGATCTCGTCGCCGTCGGAGTCCTTCAAGACATAGCCCGAAGCGCCCGCCACGAGCATCTCGCGGACCGCACGCTGGTCCTCCGAGCCGGTGAGGGCGACGATCCCGATGTCGTGGGTGCAGCGCCTTCAGCCGCCGGGTCGCCTCGATCCCGTCGACGTTGGGCATCCGCACGTCCATCAGGACGACGTCGGGTGAGGTGGCGCGGACCAGCTCCACCACCTGGTCGCCGTCGGTGCCCTGGCCTACCGACGAGGAGCTCGTCGGTGTCGAGCAGCATCACGAGGGACTCCCGGAAACCGGCGTTGTCGTCCACGACCAGCACACGAACCTGGCGCAGCGTGGCGTCGAAGGGCCGGGCCTCAACCGACATGCTTGAAGTGTCGGCGCCTAGGCCTACGCCGACTATGGGCCGGAGGAGGGGTTCGGCTTGGGGGACACCGGGGCGGGCTGAGGGCCCCGATGGAACTAGCCCGATGCAGCTATGGGCAACCGACTCACGCCTACCGCACGCCCTGCGAACGCTCCCCGTGGGTCGCCGGGGGCTGTTATGCTCGCCGCAGATGTGCCCGTGGGGGCGGCGTTGCCGCGAGACGCCGCTCCGCCAGCGGGATCTAGTACGAGTCGAGGTGGCGCGCGACCGCAGCCCTGGCGCCGGGACCGTTCCGATCGAACCCGGCCGCGGGCGCGGGACGCGAGCGCCGGACAAGGACGTTACCGGGTGCGCGAATTCGCGCGCGGCCCGGCGCGCGGTGGCCGTCGCCGCCGCAGCGCGGGTCCGCTGATGGATCGAGGGAACCGCCGATGCCGGCGTGCGCCCGTGTTCGTGTTCCGATCCTCCGCCCGACGGTCCGGCACGTGTCCGAGTCGCCCCCTCGCTCCGAGCGAAGGGAGTAGGTTCAGATGGATCCCGAGACCGACCGTCGCGGCGCCCACGTCACCCGAGGTCGACGAAGCCGCCGAGCGGATCGCCGCCTTCAAACGCGGCGCGCCCGTCCCGAAGCAGGGAACCGACGCCGGACGAAGGATCCGGGCCGAGAGCGGCTCGAGCCCGAACGCCGGCCGCCGACCCTCAACGAGCGGGATGGTCGCCCCGTCCGAGCCGGTCGCCGGCGTCGAAGCTGTGTCGACGCGCGCCGCCGGCCCGTGCGCGACCCCCGAGCGCCAACGTGGTTCGATCTCCGTCGCGATCGCAGGAGATCCCGCCCGACGACGGCTCGACGCCCGCGCCGCGCCGTCGTCGGCGCAGGGGTGGGCGCGGCCGCGGCGGATCCAAACCCGCGAGCGCCGCGACCGTCACCGACACCGGCGCCGATGAGGAGGCCGTCGTCAGCGAGACTCCGCAGACCCAACGCGACGACGCGATGCCCGATGCCTCGGCCGAGGCCACGTCGGATGGGACCTCGCCGTCCGCGCGCCGCCGCCGACCCCGAGGATCGACGGGGCGCCGGCGCGAGGCCAGCCTCCGACGAGGCGAGGCCGGCCACCGACGAGGCCAAGGCACCGGAGCGGGAGCGGACCGCCAGGGCAAAGCCGAAGCCGATGAGCGTGGAGGAGCAGGTCGCGGCGGGCGGCCCCACGCGCGGGATCCGCAGCGCGCGGTCCCGCACCGGACGCGTGGGAGGCGACCGTCGCCGTCGGCGCGAGCCGATCGTCGTGCCACCCCGCATCACCGACAAGCTGATGGTGATCACCGAGCACGGCGACCGCGATCAGATCGCGGTGCTCGAGGAGGACGTGCTGGTCCAGCACTACGTGACCCGCACCGGCGCGCACGTCGATGGTGGGCAACGTCTACCTCGGCCGCGTGCAGAACGTGCTGCCCGGGCATGGAGGCGGCGTTCGTCGACGTCGGCCGCGGACGCAACGGCGTCCTGTACGCCGGCGAGGTCAACTACTCGCCCGAGGATCTCGAGGGCCCCGCCCCGCGCATCGAGCA
This sequence comes from uncultured Actinomycetes bacterium, assembly GCA_963850315.1. GTDB lineage: Bacteria > Actinomycetota > UBA4738 > UBA4738 > HRBIN12 > JAOUEA01. The sequence continues at coordinate 422,096 of CAWKKN010000005.1, read as the reverse complement.
GGTGCTGAAGCAGGGCCAGCCCGTCATGGTGCAGGTCACGAAGGACCCGATGGGCGGCAAGGGCGCCCGGCTGACCGCCCAGATCTCGCTGCCCGGCCGCTTCCTCGTGTTCGCGCCGAACCAGGCGTTGTCGGGCATCAGCCGCCGGCTGCCCGACGACGAGCGCAAGCGTCTGAAGAGCGATCATGCGCAAGATCAAGCCCGAGGGCCACGGCGTGATCGTCCGCACCGCGGCCGAGGGCGCCGACGAAGAGGCCCTCACGCGTGACCTCGAGCGGCTCGTGCGCCAGTGGGACGAGATCCAGCGAAGACCGCGAAGAAGGTCAAGGCGCCCGAGGTCCTCTACGAGGAGCCCGAGCTCACCGTCCGGGTCGTCCGCGACCTGTTCACGGACGAGGAGTACCGCGAGCTCGTCACCGACTCGCCGCGGGTGCACGAGAAGATCATGGACTACGTCCGCGACGTCGCGCCCGACCTCGAGCCCAAGATCACCCTGCACGAGGGCAAGCTGCCGGCGTTCGAGGAGCACCGGATCGTGGAGCAGATCCACAAGGCGCTGGACCGCAAGGTCTGGCTGCCCTCGGGCGGCTACCTCATCATCGAGCGCACCGAGGCCATGACCATCATCGACGTCAACACGGGCAAGTCGGTGGGCAAGACGAATCTCGAGGAGACCGTGGTGAACACGAACCTCGAGGCCGTCCAAGGAGGTCGCGCGCCAGCTGCGGCTGCGCGACATCGGCGGCATCATCGTGATCGACTTCATCGATATGCTGCTGGAGAAGAACAAGAAGCAGGTCGAGGACACCATGAAGGAGGCCCTGGCGCATCGACAAGACCAGGTCCCAGGTGTTCGAGATCGGCCCGCTGGGGCTGATGCAGGTCACGCGCAAGCGCGTGTCCGGAGGTCTGGTGGAGTCCTTCTCGGAGACCTGCCCCACCTGCGAGGGTCGGGGCATCCTGATCAACTACGAAGTGTGAACCGAGCGAGGAGTGACACATGTACGCGGTGATCAAGACCGGCGGCAAGCAACAGAAGGTGAAGACCGGTGACGTCATCGAGGTCGAGAAGCTGATCCACGAAGGGCAGACGATGACCTTCCACCCCATCTTGGTGGTCGACGACGACGGCAAGACGCACGTGGGCGCCGAGGCCGCGAAGGCCACGGTGACCGCCGCGCCCCTCGGCGAGAAGAAGGGCGACAAGGTCAAGATCTTCAAGTACCGGCCCAAGTCGGGCTACGCGCGGCGCAGCGGCCACCGCCAGCTGCTCACGGTGCTCGAGATCACCGACGTGAAGCTCGGCGGCGCGCCAGGAAGGCCGCCGGTCCCAAGGCAGAGGCCGAGCCAGGCCCAAGCCGTCAGTCGAGCGCCGAGGCGCGAGTCGCGCCCGGCCTTTGCTACCCTGGAGACTCTATGGCACACAAGAAGGGCGGCGGCTCGTCCCGCAACGGCCGCGATTCCAATTCCAAGCGCCTCGGCGTTAAGGCCTTCGGCGGCCAAGATGGTCACCGCCGGCTCCGTCATCGTGCGCCAGCGCGGCACCCGCATCCACCCCGGCGAGGGCGTCGGCAAGGGCAGCGACGACACGCTGTTCGCCCTGCGTGACGGTCGGATCGTCCGTTCCACGAGTCTCGCGGCCGCAAGATCGCCACCGTCGTAACGCGCGCCACGTAGCCCCGTTCAGCGCCGAGCCCAGCCTTCCGGTCCTGGAGTTCACCTCGTCGGCCCACCGCTTGATCAGCTCCTTCTTGCTGATCCCGGCGGTCTGACAGGTATTGGGCGTTCGTGCGCTGCGCCTTGCGCTTGCCGGAGCGCCGGATCATCGGGAACGGGCCGGCGGCCCGGGGCATCGACCCACTCTGTCGGAGAGAGCCCCGTCGGCGGGATGCAGCGGCGGGGGCTGCGTGAAGTAGAAGGCGGTGCGTTGCACGATCGCCGTCCAGGTCCCACTCCACCAAGAGCACCGGCGAGCCTCGCAGGCGTTTCGCACGGCGGATCGACGTGAACGAGAGGCGTGCCGGCGTGCCGTCCCTCGGTGATCGGCGAACAGGAGCGCGCTCGTCGTCGAGGTCGAGGGTTCCCTTGATGTCCTGTCGGCCTCACCGCGTGCCAGATGGACCATCCAGACCGTGACCGGCTCCGGCGCAGTCATCGCACCATCATCGTGGCCTCTGCCCGCCCGACCACCTAAGCTGGCGCGATGGCCTTCGTGGACGAGTGCACGGTGTTCGCCCGTGCGGGCCGGGGCGGCAACGGATCCGCCCACCTCCACAGCGAGCCGTACAAGCCCCGCGGTGGGCCGGACGGCGGCAACGGCGGCGACGGCGGCTCGGTCGTCTTCGAAGTGCAGCGGGGCGTCGCACGACCTGTCGTGGCTCGCCGATCACCCCCACCAGCGGGCGGGGCACGGGGGCGCCGGCAGGAGCAACCGAATCGCGACGGCGCCGCCGGCAAGGACCTGGTGATCCCCGTGCCCGACGGCACCGTGGTGTTCGACGACGAGGGCCTCGCTGGCGGACCTGGTGGGCGACGGCGCGCGCGCGGTCGTGGCCGAGGGGGGCGCGGCGGCCGCGGGAACGCGGCCCTCGCCGGGTCCGCGCAACCGCGTGCCGCGCTCCGCGGAGAGCGGCGAGGAGGGCGAGGAGCGCACCCTGCGCGTGGAGCTGCGCACCGTGGCCGACGTCGGCCTGGTCGGCCTGCCGAACGCCGGCAAGTCCACGCTCCTGTCGCGCCTCACGGCCGCGCAGCCGAAGATCGCCAACTACCCGTTCACCACCCTCACGCCCAACCTCGGCGTGGCGGGTGCCGACGATGACCGGTTCGTCGTCGCCGACATCCCGGGTCTCGTCGAGGGCGCGAGCGAGGGCCGGGGGCTCGGCCATCGGTTCCTGCGCCACATCGTGCGGTGCCGTGCGCTCGTGCTGGTGGTGGACCTCGTCAGGTGAGGACGCCGCCGCAGGACCTGGCGACCGCTCCGGCGGGAGCTGGCCGCCTACGACCCCGACGCTCGCGGAGCGCCCGGCCCTGGTCGTGGGGACGAAGGTCGACCTCGTGGACGACCCGACGGCCGCAGCGCCGCGGGTTTGCCGCGCGATGCCCTGATCGTATCGGCCGTGACGGGCGAGGGGATCGATGAGCTGCTGGCGCGGCTGGGCCTGCTCGCGAGGGAGGCGGAAGCAGCATGAGGTGCCGAGGAGCTCCGCACGTGGTCCTGCGGCCCGGCCGCCCGAGGTTCACGGTGTCGCGCGACGACGGCGGCCGCTGGCACGTGGCCGGGCGCAGCGTCGAGCGCTGGGTGACGGAGACCGACCTCGACGACGAAGACGAGGCCGCAGCGCTCGCTCGCCGGCTGAAGCAGCGAAGGGATCGAGCGCAAGCTCGCCTCGATGGGCGCCCGCCACGGCGACGAGGTCGTGATCGCGGTCGCGTCTTCGAGTTCCTGCCCGGACGACGCCGCCGAAGCGCGGTCGTGATGGAGTGGATCGGCTGCTGGCCGAGGAGGAGGCCGGGATGGGTCCGCCTGCGCGCGCTGGTTCGCGGCGGTCCCGCCACGAGCGATTCGAGCAGCCGCACGCCACGCCCGAGGGCTGGTCCCCCAAGGACGTGATGTTCCATGTCGGCGCTGGCTCGCCGACTGCGCGCAGATGCTGGAGCGGATCCGCGAGGGGACGTTCGATCGCGGCCGAACCCGCGGACAGCGACTCGACGCGCACGAACCGTTCGTGGATCGAGGTCTCGCGGGATGGTCGAGCCCGGCGAGGTCCGCGCGGTGTTCGAGAGTGCGCCGCGAAGGCGCTCGAGTCGCTTCGCGACCCTGCCCTAGTCACGCCCGACGCGTGGGAGTGGTTCGAAGAGAGCGGGCCGCTGCACTACGCGAGCACGCGAACCGATCTGGAGGCGTGGCCTGCCGGATAGGATGGGCGCGTGGGAACGACGCCTCGGGGTCATGGGTGGCACCTTCGACCCCATCCACTACGGCCACCTCGTCACCGCCGAGGAGGCCCTGCAGCAGTTCGACCTGGACGGCGTCATCTTCGTGCCGACGGGCCGGCCGTGGATGAAGGAGCACGAGGTCATCTCGCCGCCCGAGGACCGCTACCTGATGACCGTGATCGCCACGGCGTCCAACCCCCTGTTCCGCGTCTCGCGGATGGAGGTGGACCGCGACGGCCCCACCTACACGGTCGACACCCTGCGCGGTCTCAAGGACGAGCTGGGGGACGAGAGCGACCTCTTCTTCATCACCGGCGCCGACGCCGTGCTCGAGATCTTCCAGTGGAAGGACCCCGGTGAGCTGTTCGAGCTGGCCCACTTCATCGCGGCGACGCGACCCGGCTACGACCTCGGCGCGGATCGAGGCCCAGGCGCCGACGCAGCATCGCGGGTATCAGCGTCATGAACATCCCGGCCCTCGCGATCTCCTCCACCGACATCCGCGGGACGCGTTGCGCCGGGGCGACCGATCCGCTACCTGGTGCCCGAGGGCGTGAAGTCCTACATCGAGAAGGCCGGGCTCTACCGGTGAGCCCAGCAGAGAGCTCCGGGGGGCCCGTGCGGGCCTCCCGGGCGCGCCGCACGGCGCGCCGGCGCCGGCTCCGCGGTGGGGGGATCGTCGTCGTCCTGATCGCGCTCGTGGCCGCCGGGGCCTGGTGGACGCTCGGCCGCGCGACCCCACCCGGGAACGCCGGGCCCTCGCCCTCCGGTCACGTCGCCTGCCGGGACCAAGCCCCTGCTGATGAGCCTGGACGTCGTCGGCGGCGCCGCGCCGTACCTCGCCGTGATGGGCACGGATGCCACGGGAACGCGTCCTGCCGCCATCCCGATCCCTCACGACCTCACGCTGGTGGTTCCGGGCCAGGGCGAAACGCTCGCAACCGACGTGGCGGGTCTGCCCGGACCGAGCATGCAGGTGGACCTGTCGAACGAGCTCGGGGTGTGGACGCAGAGCTACGCCGTCATGACGGTCGCCCAGCTCGGTGGGGTGGTGTCACAGATGGGCGGGCTCACGGTGAGCCTTCCGGCGTCCGTGCAAACCCCGGCCGGGGTGCTCGGTCCCGGCAACGTCACCCTCAGCGGCCGGGAGGTCCAGGCGCTGCTGCAGGCGCGGGGCGGAGATCCCGACGATCGGTGGGATGCGGTGCTCACGGGACTCATGGTGATGCCTCCCACCTTGCTGCGTTCCGACGTGCAGGAGGTGAGCTCACTCCCGCAAGTGCAGCGGACGCTCTCGGCGTCGTATCGCCGGTGAGGTGCTCCCGATCCCGGTTCAGCCCGTGGCGGGGACGACCTACATCCCGCAACAGCCCGGACTTCGACCATCTCGTGCAGAGCACGTGGAGGACGCGGGCACCGATCCCGACGATCGTGCAGAACGGCAACGGCAAGGCCGACGTCGCGGAGTCGGTAGCGAGGAGCATCATCCCGGCCGGGTTCCGCGTGGTGATCTCACAGAACGCGCAGTCCTTCGACGTGCCAACGACGAGCGTCATCGCGAACGGGGCGGCGCACGAGAACCAGGCCCGTGCGCGCCCAGAAGGCGTTGGGGATCGGGCAGGTGCAGCTATCCCCGCTAGCATCGGGGGTCGGAGATATCACCATCGTGGTGGGGAAGGACTTCACGGCTTGAGCGGAGCGAGAACGAAGCAGAGCTCGAAGAGCGAGGCGCTCCCGTCCAGCCGTGACGTCGCCCTGGCCGCAGCCCGTGCGGCCGCCCAGAAGCAGGCCGAGGACATCGTGGTGCTCGATGTCAGCGGGATCATCGTGATCACGGACTACTTCGTGATCTGCACGGCGAGCACGAATCGGCAGATCCGTACCGTCATCGACGCCGTGGAGGAAGGCACCCGGGCGCTCGGCGTGAAGCCGGTGCGCCGCGAAGGCGAGGCCGAGGCTGGCTGGTGGCTCCTGGACTTCGTCGACGTTGTGGTGCACGTGTTCGGCACCGAGGAGCGGGACGTACTACCAGCTCGAGCGGCTGTGGTCGGACGCGCCGAGACTGCCGTTGGAGGACACAGACGCGCCCACCTCCGCCCGGTAGACTCCAGCCGCAGTCCCGGGCCCATAGCTCAGCTGGTAGAGCGCTTGGCTGGCAGCCAAGAGGTCAGGGGTTCGAATCCCCTTGGGTCCACTGTCTACCATGCAGTCAGTACACCGCGAGCTGTTCTCGCGTCAGGCCGGACAGGCCCATCTTGTCCATCGTGCGGGCACGCTCGGTGGCGAAGTCTTCGCCCGCGACGATCGAGGCGATGCGGATGACGGCATCCATGGTGGGGGTCGGCACCGACAGGTACCGAGCCAGGTCGGTGAGGAACACCATTGAGTAGCCCACGTCCTCGGTCAGGTAGCGGTGATGAAGCTCGTCCTGCGCCTTGATGCCACGAAAGCCTGGTGCGGTGGAGTAGCCGGTGGAGTAGTTGGACTCGCTCATGTAGCCCTGCCGAACCCCGAGATCCGGCTCGGCGAGGATTTCCACGCCCAAGGCCCTGGCGACGGATAGCCGCTCGCCGTCGACCGCCTTCATGAGGCGACCGACCGCCTCGGTAACCCCTTCCTCATAGAACATGAAGTCACCACCCGTGCGTTCGATGAGGGCGGCGTTGAGCAAGGTGACGGCCGGATGGATGACCGGGTTGCCGTTCTGCAGCGTGGTCTGGAAGATCCCCGCGGCCTCGTCGGTGTTGCGGTACACCTGCCGCAGGACTTCGAGCAGGCGAGGTGTGTTGCTGCGCGGAGCGGCAGCGGCCGAGAAGCCGGTGTCTAACCGGTGGAAGATCCGCACACTGGCGTGCATCGATGCGCGTGCGGCGTACGGCAGCGTGCTGGTCTCGCCCACGACGACGCTCTCGTCATGGAGGTCCAACCCCGCGGCGTGCTTGAAGGCCAGACTGCCGACGCACGAACTGGGGCAGACCACGACGGTCATCCCGGGGCGCAGGTGACCGCGAGTGTCACGGCCGAACGGCTCTGTGGCATAGGCGGGGCCGACGACGAAGACCACGTCCACACCGTCCAGCGCTTCGGCGATGTCGGTGGTGACCGCCGCCAGAGAGACAAACCCCTCAAGCTTGCCCTCGGCTTGGATCCCGCCGCGCTCGCGGACCGGCACCAGATGGTGCTCATGGACATGTTGTGCGTACAGCGCGACCTCATGCCCCTGACTCGCCCACTCGTAGGCGACCGCTAGCCCTCCACCGCCGGCCCCCAGCACCGCGATCCTCATTCGGCTGACTCCCTTCTGCTGCACGCCTGCTGCGTCGTCAACCCAACCGTCTCATACAGAGACTGCGCGACAGTCGAGCGGCATCGTCCGTTACGGCGATGCGTTAGGCCCGGGGCGTTCCGACCATGTTGTCGCCGCTTGGCACGGAGACGGCACGGCAGTGATCCTCAAGGACTACCCGTCCGCGCCCTTGCGGTCGAACTCGAGGATAGGGCTTCCGTGTCTGAGTGGACGAAGGCGAGATGCGGGTGCTAGGGATAACCGATCATCACCTGTCACGGCTCCACCATGTGGAGCCAGGCACAAACCGGCTCTCCGAGGACAAACCCAGGTTCAAGCAGGTAAGCGAAAGGTAAGCGCTTGAGCTGGGGTAACGGGATTTCCACGTTGGCAGGGTTTGCTGGCAGCCAAGAGGTCAGGGGCTCGAATCCCCTTGGGTCCACCATCGACCTGAGTAACTTCTAGTGGTTGATGTCGTTCCCTAGACGGGGACCAAACCGCGGGCCCCGGCCCCGAGGTAGGCTTCCCCCTAGGCCATCACGGGCGCAGGTCTCGCATTGCGCATTGGAGGCGACATGACCGAACCGGACCGCACGAGCCTTCCCATCCGTCGCGAGGCGTTCCAAGGGGTGATGAACAAGACGCTGGAGGGCTCGCAGCCGGACTGGAACCTGATCGGGCACCCGGTGCCGCCCAAGGGTTCGCCCAACGTCCTGCTCGTCTTGATCGACGACGCCGGCTTCGGCAACTCAAGTACCTTCGGCGGCCCGATCCAGACACCGAACTACACGCGTGTGGCCGATCAGGGGCTCAAGTACAACCGGTTCCACGTCACGGCCCTGTGCTCTCCGACCCGTGCCGCGTTGCTGACCGGTCGCAACAACCATGCGGTCGGGTTCGGCTCGGTCGGTGAATTCGCCGGTGGGTTCCCCGGCTACTCGGCGACCCTGCCGAGGGACTGTGCGCCTCTGCCCCGCATCCTGCGCGACAACGGCTACAGCACCGCCGCCTTCGGGAAGTGGCACCTGACGCCCGACGGGCAGCAGGGCCCGGCGGGCCCGTTCGACCGTTGGCCGAACGGCTGGGGGTTCGACTACTTCTACGGATTCCTCGCTGGCGACTCGGGGCAGTGGGACCCGTGCCTCATCGAGAACCAGAAAGTGATCGGAACCCCGGAGGGGTTCTACGACGACGAGGACCCCTACTACTTCCCTGACGCGATGGCGGACAAGACCATCGAGTGGATCCACGGGGTGCGTGCCCAGGACTCCGACAAGCCGTTCTTCGCGTACTTCTCCACCGGGTGCAGCCACGCGCCGCATCACGTGGCCGCGTCGTGGGCGGACCGGTACAAGGGGCAGTTCGACCAGGGGTGGGACAAGCTCCGCGAGGAGACCTTCGAGCGACAGAAGAAGCTGGGGGTCGTCCCAGCGGACGCAGAGCTGACACCGCGCGACGGCGCGTTCCCAGCGTGGGACGACGTACCGGACACGCTCAAAGCGTTCTACGCGCGCCAGATGGAGGTGTACGCCGGGTTCTCCGAGAACGCCGACCACAACGTCGGTCGCGTGATCGACGCGATCGAAGAGCTCGGCGAGCTCGACGACACGGTGATCATCTGGATCTGGGGCGACAACGGCGCCAGCATGGAGGGCACCGTCACGGGTTCGTTCAACGAGATGACGATGCAGAACGGCATCCCGCTGACCGACGAGATGCAGCTCCAGCTGGCCGAACGCTTCGGTGGCATGGACAAGTGGGGCGCCCAGATCATGGATCCGCACTACGGCGCGGCATGGGCCTGGGCGGGGAACACCCCGTTCAAGTGGGGCAAGCAGGTCGGCTCTCACTTGGGCGGCACGCGGAACCCTATGGCCATCCGCTGGCCGGCACGGATCACGGAGGCGGGCGGACTGCGGTCGCAGTTCGGCCACGTGATCGACGTTGCCCCGACGATCCTCGACATCGTGGGCATCCCGCAACCGTCGACGGTCGACGGCATCGAGCAGGAACCGATGCACGGGACCACCCTGGCTGCCACGTTCACCGATGCGAACGCATCCGAGTTCCGGACGCAGCAGTACTTCGAAACGATCGGGAACCGGGGCATGTACAAGGACGGATGGTGGCTCGCGATGAAGACCGAGCGCATCCCCTGGGTCGTCACGCCCGAGGCGCTGAAACCGTACGCGCCGGGCGTCTGGGATCCGGACGCCGGCCCGGCCGAGCTCTACTACCTACCGGACGATTTCACGCAGGCCCACGATCTGGCCGCCGAGCACCCGGAGAAGGTCCAGGAGCTGAAGGACCTGTTCTGGGAGGAGGCCGAGAAGTACAAGGTGTTGCCGTTGCTGGCCACCCTATCCACGTTCTTCGGCATCCTGCCACCCATGGCGGAGAAGACGACGTTCGAGTTCCGCGGCGACGTGCAGAACGTGCTGTCGGGGATGATCCCCCGGATCTACAACCACTCGTACGCGATCAGCGCCGACCTCATCGTGCCCGAAGACGGTGCGGAGGGAGTGATCGTCGCGGAGTCGGATCATCTCGGCGGGTTCACGCTCTACGTGAAGGACGGGAAGCTCACCCACACCTACTCGATGATGGGCGTCTTCGTGTTCAAACAGGAGGCGGAGGAGGATCTGCCGACCGGCGAGGTCACCGTGCGCATGGAGTTCGCCGCCGACGAGGCGAAGCCCGCGACCGGTGGTGAGGTGACGCTGTACATCGATGACCGACCGGTCGGGAAGGGGCGGATGGATCACACAGTGCCGATCAGGTTCTCCGCGTATGCGGGGATGGATATCGGACGGGACAACGGCGGCGTGGTGGACCTCGCCTACGAGGACCGCAAGCCGTTCGCGTTCACCGGCACCGTGAAGAAGGTCGTGTTCGACATCAAGCCGCACCTATCGGATCAAGACGAGTTGGCGTTGCACGCCGAGTCGCATCGAGGTCAAGCGGCCCATGGGCTGTCGGGCTAGGAGCGGGGAGGAGATCAGATGGCGAAGGAGCCCACGGATGTGCTGATAGGCGGCTACCTGTCGGCCGAGGCCGCTCACGAGGACTACGAATCGGTCTTGAACTGTGGCGCAGAGATCATGGGCGCCGTCGTGGTGAGTCGGGATCTCGAAGGCAACCTGTCGGTCGAGCAGACCGACCACATGGTCAAAGAGGGCGCGGAGGGACTCGGCGCCGTCGGCTTCGCGGTCGGATTGTTCGCGCCGCCGCTGCTCGCTGCGACGGCGATCGGAGCGGTGATCGGTGCGGGGCAGGGAAGGTGTTGCACAAGAAGACCGGCAGCAAGCTCGAGGAGGAGGCTGGCAAGACGATCCCGATCGGTGGGGCCGGCCTCATCGTCGCGTACAAGCACGACCATGCCGACGCCATCGAGCCGGCGGTGACGCGTGCCATCAAGAAGGTGGTTGGCGAAGCGGAAGGTCATCACGTCGAGGCGCTCAAAGGGGCGATCGCGGATGCGCAGGAGAGGATGGCCGAACAGGGAGCGTGAGCTCGTCCTGGGGATCGGTAAGCGAGTGGTAAGTCGCTGACCTGAGGGTTCGGGGTCCCTCGTACGTGCGGGACATGGCTGACAGCCAAGAGGATGAGGTCGTAGAGATCGGGTGCGTGGCCGTCGGCCACCCCACGTCCTCTGCCACCAGGTCGAACTGCTCCCGCTGCGCTACTCCACCTATGTGGCTGTGACCAGCGCGAGGACCACATCTTCGACGGCTGCCTTGCCGGAGCTCGCCCTTAGCAGCTCGTTCCTGGTCGCCCCGATCGGCGCCCTTCTCGTAACCGCGATCTTCACGGTCAACGTGAACGACGCTCGAGGAGCCAGGTTCTTGGCGAAGGTACCCGCCACCACGGACGCGGTCACGTTCGTGGACCCCGAGAAGAAGCTCACCGTGAAGGACCCATTCCCCGCCGCCGCCGAGAACAAGATGTGGTCGATGGCCGCTCCATCGTTCTGGACCCTCCAGCGGAAGGTGGCCGTGGCTCCCCTGGCACGTGACAGTCCCCTCATCTGAGAGGCACCCGTCGAGTTGTAGATGTTGCCGCCGACGAACGCGCCCGTGGCGTCGGCCAGCAGTCCATCGGGTCGGTAGCTCACAGCGAACGTGGCGGTGACCGATCGGGCCTGGGCCATGGAGACGATGCACGTGCCGGTCCCGGAACACCCGTCGCCTGACCAACCGGTGAACGTGGACCCGGCGTCGGCGGTAGCTATGAGCGTGACCGAATCGCCGCTGTTGAACTGGTACTGGCAGGTCGCGCCACAGTCGATGCCCACCGGCGAGGACGTGACCCCACCGCTCCCGCTCCCTGCCTTGGAGATGGTCAGAGCGTAGGTGTTGAGCGTGAAGGTGGCCGTGACCGATCGCGCTTGCGACATCGTGAGGATGCACGTACCCGTGCCCGAGCACCCCTCTCCGGACCACCCCGCGAACGTGGAACCGGTTGCTGCCGGGGCCGTTAGCGTGACGAGCGTGTTGTAGCTGAAGTCGAATCGGCAGACCGAGCCGCAGTTGATCCCACCTGGCGATGACGTGACGCCCCCCGAGCCATCGCCGGACTTGGACACCGTCACCGTGTATGCGTTGAGCGCAAACGTCGCCGTGACCTCGCGAGCCTGCGTCATGGACACGTTGCATGTGCCTGTTCCCGAGCATCCCGATCCCGACCAGCCGGTGAATGTGGACCCGGCGCCGGCGGTGGCGGCCAGCGTCACCGAGTCCCCGGCGTTGAAGCTGTGCTGGCAGGTCGCGCCACAGTCGATGCCAGCCGGCGAGGACGTGACCCCACCGGTCCCGCTTCCCGCCTTGTCGACGGTCAGCGTTTGTGTGGTCGGCCCGGTGCCCGAAACGGTGAAGCTCGCCGAGGCGCCATCACCAGGGTTCGCGCCCGTCGTTCCGATGGTGCCGAGCCCGTTGGCGGCCCCGCCCGGGATGGTCACGATCTGGGAGATGGCCCCAGAGCCGGAGCTCATCGTTGTGCCCAGCGAGGTGATGGTTCCGTCGGCGGCCCAGAACGACAGAGCCACCGAGTGGTTCGCTGTGAAGCCCGTTCCGTTCACCGTGACTCCCGAGCCCGGAGCTCCGCTCGTCGAGTTCAGGCTGAGTTGGTTGTTCCCCCCCGGAACGCAGTCCGCCACGGCATTGCTGTACTCGGACTGAACGATGTAGTCGTGGGCTGCCCACTTCACCGACCATGCATCGCCTACGCAGATGTCGCCGATCTCACCGTACTGATCGTCGTACCAGCCGCTGGCGTCCGCGTTCGGGTCCGTGACCATCTCGATGAACTCGTGGCTGAGCGGCGAGGTCTCATCATCGACATCAGGGTTTCCGGTCGCGTTCAGTCCAGCGGCACACAGGATGCTGCTGATCAACTCGGAATCGACGTACGGCATGTTCGCGTACATGACCGGCTGACCGCCGATCGTGAACATGCCGTGGTATGCGCAGTACGCGAAACTGTTGTAGTTCTCAGGGTTGAAGCACTGCGTCGAACTAGCGCATGAAGCTTCCATCGGGTCGGTGAAGACGAAGTAGGCGGTCGAGTAGTCGGTCGGCAGAGCTTGCGCGGTGATGACCTTCGCGATCTCGGTCTGCAGCTGCGCGTCGGTGATGCAGTTGACGACGGCGTTGGCCGCACAGTCCCCAGTGGACGCGGGATACGGAGTGGTGTCGACGATGGCTGTGAGGAATCCTGATGAGTTCACGATGTGCTGCGTGGTGCTCGAGACGACTTGGTAGTACTGCGTTTGGTTGTTATAGAGGCCGTGCCCGCCGATGTCGGTGAGGAATCGCTGAAGGAGGATGTTGTAGCCGGCGGCCGGCGCGATCGGGCTGCCATCCTGCAGGGTAGGCGGCTCCCAGAAGATCGGGATCGTGTGGGTTTGCAGCATCACCGGACCGTTCCGATAGGTCATGTTGACCCCGGCCGGAGCGGCGGGCATCACCGGCGCACCCGTGGGAGCCGCCTGGTGGGTCGGCATGATGTGCAGGTTCGGCTTCGGGTTCAAGCGTTGGGTCTGGCCCCGATCAGAATCGGACCTGCCGGAAGCCAGGGCGGAGGCTGGTGTGGTGGTGGTGGCCAGGGCCACGGCGGTGCCGATCACGACGAGACCCCTCATGACAACCCGAAGCCGCACCTTGACCCTCCCTGCTGGGTTCCAAACAACCAACGGCAAAAAGGGGGGCAAACCTTTAGTGGGTGAGCCTCCTTAGGGCCTTACAGGATCGGTGTTCATTGATACTCCAGATGGCTGGCGAGCCGCTGGCGGCGCGAGGGCAGGTGAGCCGGCCCCTCGATCTCGCCGGCGACCCAGACCAGCGTCATGATGTCTCCTGATGACTACGGACGATCCAGCTCCGGCGATGGTGCGACGCCCGTTCGGGTCGACCGGTCTCGTGGTTTCCGCGATCGGTCTCGGCCTGGCCGCGCTGGGCCGGCCCGCCTACATCGATCTCGGCCGCCCGAACGACCTCGGTGCGCAGCGCGACGTGGGCGCACTGCGTGCTCGCACCCACGATGTCCTCGATACCGCCTTCGCGCTCGGCATGCGCTACTTAGACGCCGCCCGGTCTTACGGTCGAGCCGAGGAGTTCCTCGCCGATTGGATCGGCGCGCATCCGAGTGAGGCTTCCGAGCTCACGATCGGCTCGAAGTGGGGGTATGCCTATACGGGAGAGTGGCGCATGGACGTCGCGCCACAGGAGGTGAAAGATCACTCGCTGGCGGCGCTCCGTCGCCAGCTCGGCGAGAGCCGGACGCTCCTCGGCGCCCACATGGATCTGTACCAGATCCACTCGGCCACCCTTGAGAGCGGTGTCCTGGAAGACCGCGCCGTGCTCGAGGAGTTGATGAAGATCGGTGGAGACGGTCTGGTCGTCGGGCTCTCGGTGAGCGGTCCACGCCAGGGCGATACGATCCGCCGCGCTCTGGACGTGAGGGTGGACGGCATCTCACCGTTCGGGGCCGTGCAAGCAACGTGGAACATCCTCGAGCCCTCGGCCGGCGCAGCGCTCGCCGACGCCCACCGGGCGGGGTGGGGTGTGATCGTCAAGGAGGCGCTCGCGAACGGGCAGCTCACCGACCGGGGAGCCGGTGACGACCTGCGGCCACTCGGCGAGATGGCAGCCGACCACGGCATCTCGGCCGACGCCGTGGCGATCGCGACGGCCCTCGCGAACCCCTGGGCCGACCTCGTCCTTTCGGGCGCGGTGAGCGGGACGCAGCTTCGTAGCAACCTCGGAGCGCTGGACGTTGACCTGGAACCCGTCGAGCTGGACAGACTCCGGGACCTGGCGATCCCGCCCGACGACTACTGGCATCAGCGCTCGCTCCTGCCCTGGTCCTAACCCCAGCGCGCAGCCTGATCGTCCTTCCCCTCGACCTCTGGACAATATACGAAACGAGGCGTATCGTATTGGTACCGAGAGGACGGCCGAGGAGGAGGAGCGAGCGATGCAAGGGACACTGCTCAAGACCACAGAGCTCGGGAGTACCGGCCTCGAGATCACCCGCGTGGGGTATGGAGCCTGGGCGATCGGAGGGGGCGGTTGGGAATTCGGCTGGGGACCGCAGGTAGACGAGGCCTCGATCGAGACGATCCACAGGGCGCTCGAGCTCGGAGTGAATTGGATCGACACCGCCGCCGCCTACGGGTTTGGCCACTCGGAGGAGGTCGTGGGCCGCGCGCTCGAAAGGCTCGGCGCGCGCCCGTACGTGTTCACCAAGGCATCGCTCGTGCCCGGGCCCGGCGGACGTGTTCTGCACAGTTTGAAGCGGGACTCGATCCTTCGAGAGGCCGAAGCGAGCCTGCAGCGCCTCGGTATCGACGCGATCGACCTCTATCAGATCCACTGGCCGATCCCGGAGGAAGACATCGAGGAAGGCTGGTCCGCCTTCGCCGAGCTGAAGGAGCAGGGGCTCGTGCGGCACATCGGCGTCTCCAACTTCGACGTCGAGCAGATGCAGCGGATCCAGAAGATCGCTCCGGTCGAGACGCTGCAGCCGCCCTATTCACTGATCGCGCGCGAGATCGAGGACGAGATCCTGCCGTTCACCGAGCGCGAGGGGATCGGAGTGCTCGCCTACTCGCCGATGGGTTCGGGCCTGTTGACCGGCACGATGACCCGGGAGCGGATCGAGCACCTGCCCGAGGACGATTGGCGCAAGCACTCCGAGCAGTTCCAGGAGCCGCGTCTCTCTGAGCACCTGGCCTTGGTCGAGCGCCTGAGGACCGTCGCCGAGGGGCACGGAACGACGCCCGGGGCGATCGCGGTTGCCTGGACGCTGAGGAATGCGGCGGTGGACGCGGCGATCACCGGCTTCCGCCGGCCCGATCAGGTTGCCTCCATCCTCGCGGCCGCGGATCTGGAGCTGAGCGAGAACGACATCGCCACGATCGAAGGGAGGGCATGAGATGCCCACAACGACACAGGCTCAGATCGGCTTCATCGGCCTCGGGCACATGGGTGGGAACATGGCAAGCCGATTCCTCGCGGCCGGGTTCGAGGTTCACGGCGAGGAGCGGTCGCGAGAGGAAGCACAGGAGCTCGTAGTCGAAGGATTGCAGTGGGAGGACACGCCGCGTGAGGTCGCCGAGGCGACCGACGTCGTCCTCACGTCAGTGCCCAACGACGACGTGCTCGAGGCGGTTGCCTCGGGTCCTGATGGGATCCTTGCTGGAGTGTCCGCAGGCAAGATCTGGGTGGACGTCAGCACGGTGAGCCCCCGCGCGAGCCGCGAGACCGCCGAGCGGGTACTCGCGACCGGAGCGGCCATGCTCGACGCGCCGGTATCGGGAAGCGTGCCACAGGTGAAGGCGGGGACCCTGACGATCATGGTCGGGGGAGACGAGCGAGCCTACGAGCAAGTCGAGCCGATCCTTCGCGTGCTCGGTACGCCGACCCACGTTGGCGCCAACGGGCAGGGGCTCGCGCTCAAGCTCGCGATCAACATCAGCCTCGCCGTGCAGATGCTGGCGTTCTCCGAGGGCTTGCTCTTGGCCGAACGCTCCGGCGTCGATCCCAAGCTCGCTCTGGATGTGATGACGCAGAGCCCGATCGGATCGCCGATGCTCCAGGCGCGTGCGCCGCTCATCCTCGAGCTCCCGGAGGAGGCCTGGTTCGATGTCTCATTCATGCAGAAGGACATCAGGCTCGCCCTCAAGAGTGGTGGAGAACTCGGGGTGCCGCTCCCGTCGGCCACTGTCGCCGATGACGTGCTGAGCATCGCTCGCACGCTCGGATATGAGCACCGCGACATCGCCGCTCTCTTCAGGGTGCTATCCGAGACAGACGCGATCCCTGCCGTGCGCGCGAACGGGTGGTCCAAGAGCTCATGAGCGAGATCATCGAGGTGAGCCGGCGTGGGCGCCCTCGAAGCGAGAATGCTCGGCAGGCGATCCTGGCCGCAGCGATCGAACTGCTGCTGGATCGCGGGCTCCGGGCGATGAGCATGGAGGAGGTTGCGCAGCGGGCCGGGGTCAGCAAGGCCACGATCTACCGCTGGTGGGACTCCAAGGATCTGCTCGCTCTCGACGCACTCTCTGCCGACTGGGCGGCCCCGAGACGAGACGCCGAGCGCGACACCGGAAGCTTACGTGGCGACCTGCTCGCCCAACTCCGCCCCTGGCTGCGTCAGCTACGAGAGAAGCCGTACGGACGGGTCATCGCCGGGCTCGTCGCTGAGGCGCAAACAGACCCCGAGTTCGCCGAGCTGTACCGAGATCATTTCGTCCGGCCACGGCGCGACGCTACGCGTCCGCTGCTTCTTCGGCGAGAGACCGTGGCGAGATCGCTGCCGATACCGATCTGGACGTCGTCCTGGACCTCCTCTACGGCCCCATCTACCATCGCCTGCTCCACGGACACGCCCCACTCACCGACCGCTTCATCCAACAGGTCATCGACGCCGTCATCGCGGCCTCGTCGGCGGGGATCAACGAGGGTCGTGACGGGATGCACCGCCCATGACCGCGACCCTGGCTTCTTCCGCGTGGGCTCCATTCCGGAACAAGACGTTCCGGATGCTCTGGCTCGCCCAGTTCGTCTCCAACGTGGGCACGTGGATGCAGAGCGTGGGCGCCGTCTGGGTCATGCTGGAACTGAGAGCGTCTCCGACCTTCGTGGCGCTCGTCGCGACGGCGAGCTCACTTCCGGTCCTGCTCTTCGGGATCGTCGGGGGAGCTCTTGCCGACCTCGTCGACCGTCGGCGACTTCTACTCGTCACCCAGACGCTCATGCTGCTGGCCGCCGGCGCTCTGGCGATCCTCGACGTCTCGGGCCGGGTGACTCCCAACTCGCTCCTCACGATCACCTTCGTATTGGGAGTGGGCGCCGCCCTGAACGGCCCGGCCTGGCAGGCGATCCAGCCAGAGCTCGTGCCCCATGAGGAATTCCCCCAGGCCGTGACCTTGGGTGGAGCGAGCATCAATCTCGGTCGTGCTTTCGGGCCCCGCGCTGGCGGGAGCGATCCTCGTCGTCTCCGGAGCTTGGCTCGTCTTCTTGCTGAACGCCCTCTCGTTCGGGGCCGTGGTGGTTGCCCTCGTGGCCTGGAGGCGCGAAGCGGAGGAGACCGACGGACCCCCAGAGCACTTCGTGGGCGCCGTGCGAGCCGGGATCCGATTCGCCTTCTTCTCGCGGGAGCTGATGGTTGTCCTCGTGCGAGCCGGAGTCTTCTCCTTGGCGAGCGCCGGCCTCATGGCCCTAGCGCCGGTGTATGCGACGAGCGTCCTGCACCTCGGGTCGGGCGGGCTCGGGTTCCTGCTCGGAGGTTTCGGCGTGGGCGCGGTGATCGCGGCGGGCCTGCTGCCCAAGGTCCGGGAACGTGCGGGCGAGGACGCCGTCGTGACGATCGGCACGGTCGGGGTCGCCGCAGCGCTGCTGGGGCTTGCCGTCACCCGTTCGGTGCCGCTCGCCTTGGCGACCGTCGTGGTTGCCGGTGCGGCATGGCTCCTGTGTCTGTCGACGTTCAATGTGGCCTCCCAGGAGGCTCTTCCCGGATGGGTCCGTGCCCGAGGGCTCGCGATGTACCTCACCGTGTTCATGGGGGGCGTCGCCATCGGGAGTGCCGCCTGGGGATACCTCGCCAGCAAGATCGGAACCCCGGCTACCTTCGGCTGGGGGGCACTGGCCGTTGCGCTCACCACATCCTTGGCGCTCAGCTGGAGGCTGCGTGCGATCGGCGAGGTCGACCTGAGCCCTTCACCCATGCACGCGCCGGAGATGCGGCTCGTACCTGAGGAGGCGAGTGGACCCGCGCTGGTGATGATCACCTACGAGGTCCGGCCTCACTCGGAGGAGGCCTTCCAGGTGGCCCTAAGACGCGTGGGCCGGGCGCGACGGCGCACCGGAGCGGTGCGATGGTCCCTGTACCGCGACGCGGACCGGCCTGAACGGTTCGTCGAGACCTTCGTCGTGCCGAGCTGGAACGAGCACGTGCGTCAACACGGGCGGCGCACCGCGGCCGACGCGAGCCTGCAGCAGGGCCTCCGGGCCTTTCTCCGCGACGGCACCGATCCAGTGGTCGCACACTTCGTCGCGCCGACTCATGCTGGGCACGCCATCGGACTGACTCGGAACACCGCCACCGCCCTGTAGGCCGCGACGTTGAGCCCGTAGGCTCGCGCCCGGCTGTCACCTTCGCAAGCGGTAGAAGCGCCAGAATCCGCCATCGATCGGCAGGATCTCTACGCCGGCGAATCCCGCGTCCTTCGCGTATCCCTCGAACACGGATGGGCGCATGACCGTCCCCGTCGCGACCGAGCCGGGGTGCGACATCCCGTCGGGCAGGCACACCAGCATGCTGAACCCGTACATCAGCCGCTCGATCTCGTCGCCCGGCGCGGCGAACTCGGGTTGAACGTTCTCGTCCATCACGATCACCGTGCCGTCGGGGCCCGCCATCGACCGCATGGCGCTCAGCACGGGCACCGGGTGCGGCATGTCGTGGATGCACTCGAACGCGGTCACGAGGTCGTAGCCGTCACCATGATCGGCTTCGGCCGGATCGATCGCGTGGAACCGGACGCGATCACCCATGCCTTCGACTTCCGCGTTTCGACGAGCGCGCTCGATCGCCGGCTCGTCGAGGTCGAATCCGTCGATCGTGAGGTTCGGATACGCGCGCGCGAGCGAGATCGACGACCATCCGCCCCCACATCCCACATCCGCCATCCGGGCGCCGGCGGAAAGCTTCTCGTGCACGTCGGGGACCCCCGCGAACCAGTCCGCCAGCGCGTTGATGTATGTCGGTCGGTTGCCGAACTCCTGGCCCTCGCTCATGTCTGGCCCGTACTCGCGCCAATTGACGCCGCCCCCATCCCGATACGCCTGGAGCAACGCCGGCAGCTGCTGGCTCGCAGCCACGAACATCCTGCTGTAGGGCGTGATGAAGGTCGGCGCGTCGCGATCCAGCAGCACCTGCGCGTGCTCGGCCGACAGCATGTACCTGCGGTCCTGGCCCCAGCGCCGGGGTCGTCGATCTCGAGGAAGCCGGCGACCGCTTGCTGCTCGAGCCACTCTCGCACTACCGCTCGGCGATCCCGGCGCGAGACGCCAGCTCGCTCGGGGTGAGCCACCCGTCCACGAGCGCCGCGTACAACCCCAGGCGGTCTCCGATGTAGATCGTCATCAACTCCCCGGTGCCGATCAGCGACTCGAAGATCCGTCCCAGTAGTGCCTCAGCCAGCTCGCCCACGTCGATCTCCCTCCCGGTCGACAACGATGTTAGGCGGAGCTTCACACAACCACCGGCCGCGCCCAGTAGCCGCCTCGCCTGAGGGCCGCGCTCAGTCGCGGCCCATCCAGGTGGCCACGTCGGCCTCGTTGCCCTCGGCGTCGGCCAGGGTCCACCACGCCGGCGCGTGCTCGTCGCTGACGAGGTGGCCGCCGGCGGCGATCGCCGCGGCGACGCGCGCCTCGGCCTGGTCGTGCGGCACGGAGACGTCGACGTGGATGCGATTGCGCTGCGGGCGCGGCGCGTCCATCTGCTGGAACCAGAACGAGGGCCCACGGCCGTGGGGGTCGACCAGGTCCTCGTCGCCCATCTCCCGGTAGCCGAGCACGGCGCGCCAGAACGGCATCACCTCGGCGACGGACGAGCGCGTCGATCGAGACCTGGACCGTCTGCACGGCGGTCGGGTCGGCGGGCGACCTCTAGCTCGCGCGCCGCCGCGGAGATCTGCCTGGCCAGCGTGACGTCGCGCTCGCTCAGCCCGCCGACATGGTGTGTCGTCAGACGGACCGTCACACCTGCGTACCTCAGGTCGACATCGGGGTGATGGTTCGCGGCGTCGGCCAACCTGCCGATCGCGTCCACCAGTGCGACGCCCGCCGCGAACGACCCCGTGCGAAAGTGCGCGCACGCCCCTTCGAAAAGCACCCGCCAGTCCTCGACGCCGACGGCCGCGTGGAACTGCCGCGGCGTGATCCGCTGGGTCATGCCCTTCATCGTACCGTCGGGCCGGCCGTGGCTCGGCGTCGCCGGGCGGACCGTGGCTACGTTCCTCGACCACCACCAGGGGGTTCGCCCAGAGCCCCGGGTGTGCGCTTGATACGTCTCACGCGCATCACGCGAGGTCGTTAGGGTGATCCCATGAACCGACCGCAGTGGCTTGCCGAGCGGCGAGCGACCGTGGAGAGGAACTACACGCTCGAGGCGCCGACGTACGACATGGGATACGACCCGGCAACCCCCGAGCATCTTCGGTTCGTCACTCGGTTGATCGACACGTGTCCACCGGCGGGGAGGGTGCTCGATGCAGCCTGCGGCACGGGCACCTATGTCGGCATGGTGCTCGTCGCGGGTCGTCATCTCGTGGGGGCCGACCAGTCGGACGGCATGCTTTCACAGGCGAGATCGAAGCACCCGGAGGCCCGCTTCGAGCAGATCGGTCTGCAGGAACTCGCGTTCGATCGGGACTTCGACGCGGCGATGTGCATCGACGCGATGGAGAACGTGCCCCCCGAGGACTGGCCTCGCGTCCTCGGCAACCTCAGACGAGCAGTGTGCCCGGGCGGCCACGTCTATCTGACGGTCGAGGAGGTAGAACGACGGGAGCTGGCCTCCGCGTTCGAGGAGGCGACCGTCGCCGGCTTGCCTTCTGTCTACGGCGAGATGGTCCTCGGTGACACCGCCGGATACCACTACTACCCCGATCGAGATCGGGTTCAACGTTGGGTCAGCGAAGCAGGTTTCGGGGTAGTCGACGATGCGGACGAATGGCTCGAAGGCTACGGGTATCACCACCTGCTGATGCGGGCGGACGTCAGGGGTCGAAGTGGCCGCTGATCAGCTTGTCCGGTTCCGTCGGGTGGAAGAGGCCCTGTCCGACGACCACGGGCGCTACGAGGAGCCGCCCGACGAGCGCTCCCACAGGTTCCATCGCCTGACGACCCGCATCCCTACGCGCTCGTAGAGCGCCGTAGCCCCGGTCGGGTTCTCCGCATCGACGTTCAGCATCACGCGCCGGAGCCCGCGCCGGGAGAACGTCGCGAACGAGCGGCGGAGAAGGGCGGCCGCGATCCCGCGTCCTCGCTGAGGCGCCAGGACCCCGATCTCGTCGACCCAGCCGTGATCACCCAAGACGACCGCAGTAAGTGCGCCGACCGGCACCTCTCCGTCCTTGGCCAGCAGCCAGAGCGCCGGATCGTAGCTCGGGCTGCTCGTATACTCCTGGGCCCACCGATCGAACGGATCCGGTTGGTAGCCCGTGTCCTCAGCGAACGCCTCGGCAAGGACGGTGTGGACCGCGGGAAGATCCGCAAGCGGCTCGATCCCGCTGATCTCGATCTCCTCGGGCGCACGACCCGGCTCGAGCGGTCCCTCGAGATCGATCCCCATGTGCCAGAAGTGACGGACAGGACGCAGGCCTCGAGCTTGGAGCATCGCCGCCGCGGCATGGTCCCCGGCGTTGATCGCGTGGCGGAACTGGGGGGCCGGAAGACCGGCCAGCAGCTGGGCGGCCCGCTCCTCGATCTGGTCCAGTAGCGAGGAGCCGAGGCCCCGCCCCCGGTGCGCCGGGTGCACGATCCCCCAGGACTCGACGACGTTCGGCCCCTCGCGCATGACCTGCCCGTAGGCGATGATCGCCCCGGCACCGTCGACGAAGACCCAGGCATCGGTGGCGAGGTCGAAGTCCATGCGGTTCCACTCGGCCCGCAGGAAGTCCGCGTCCAGGACGATCTGGCCGGCGTCGTCGAGGTCGTCGGCGATCAACACACCGGCCACCGCATCGAGGTCGCCCGGGGTCGGCGCTCGGAGCCCGTATACGGCGGGGAGATCCATGCCGAAAGACTAGCTTCCGCTCGCCGTCTCGCTTGATGGGAGCAGGGACTGACCAAGCCGAACCCATTGATGGTCACGGTACTGGTGGCATGCCGCCAAAGGCTCCGAACACCCAGAGCCAGAAGACAACGAACATCGCCATGAAGCCGACCGCGATGAGCACCGCGATCCTCGTTCCAGGCCCATGTTCGTTGTGCGCTTGTGGGCGTTGGTCCGGTTTCGCTGGACGTACCTTGTCCAGCCTTGGTGGAGACGTCGCTGACCGTGTCATCGACCTCACCCCCAACTCCAGCGTAGCCCCGCCCTTGTCAAGCACAAGGGCCGAAGGGCCTTCGCGGGTGGTGCCGCCAGCGGATGCTCAGTGGTCGAGATCGATGCCCAGCACCTTCGCGCGGACCTGTTCGTCCGTGAGTGGCCGGAAGCTCCGGCGCACCTCGACGGCAACCGGCCCGACCGGTACGTGCAGAGGCGTGGTGGGGTCCTCGACGGCGTCTGCGATCACGCGCGCCACCACCGACGGGTCTCCCATCGAGGCGACCCATGCGTCGTAGCCCTCGTCCCAACGGTCGGCCTTGACCCCCGCGTAGGGTCCGTCGTCGGCCGACGCATCGAACGGTGCCCGTTCGTGCAAGCCCGTGCTGAACGCCCCCGGCTCCACGATCGCCACCCGGATCCCGAAGTCCTCCACCTCGTAGGACAGCGCCTCCGAGTACGCCTCCAGGCCGAACTTCGATGTCGCGTAGGAGCCGAGCAGCGGCGAGGCGACGTAGCCGTTGATCGAGCTCATCTGCACGAACACCCCCGAGCCCCGTGCCCTCATGTGGGGGAGCACCGCCAACGACAGGCGGTGTGGACCGAGGATGTTGACGTCGAGGACGTGGGCCAATCGCTCAACCGTCAGCGTCTCCAGGGCACCTGGGACGACGTCGGCCGCGTTGTTCACGACCGCGTCGATCCGACCCTCGTCGGCGAGGATCCCGGCGACGGCGTCGCGGACGGAGGTGTCGTCCGCCACGTCCATCTCGACCACGGTGACGAGGCGGCCGAGCGCCGCCGCCGATCCTCGGTTGCGGTCCACGGTGTCCCGCATCGTCGCGACCACCCGGTGCCCGCGGTCGCGCAGTTCCATCGCGCTCAGCCAGCCGAACCCCCGCGCATGGGAGCACCCGGTGATGACGCAG
The DNA here is from genome assembly GCA_963850315.1 of uncultured Actinomycetes bacterium. Taxonomy (GTDB): domain Bacteria; phylum Actinomycetota; class UBA4738; order UBA4738; family HRBIN12; genus JAOUEA01. The sequence goes on along the minus strand of CAWKKN010000005.1, from coordinate 398,390 downwards.
ACGAGGCCGGCCACGCCGGGCAGCATAGTGTCGACGGGTGGAGGTTGCGGTCATGCGCCAGGGTTGCTACGTTCGCCACCCCGATCCCGAAGGACGATCCCATGCCCCCCCGACCGTTCAGCGCTCGTCGCCGCGCTGCCCTGCTCGTCACCGCGGCCGTCGTCGCCGGCGCCGTCGCACTCCCGGCGGGGATCCCCGCCTCGGCCGCCACCGCGAGCTGGCCTCAGTATCTCTACGACAACGCCCATTCCTCGTTCGCCGGCGCCGCCACCGCGATCACACCCCAGAATGCCTCGGGCGTGCACAAGGCCTGGACGTTCAAGCCAACGCACAAGAAAGGGCAGCCTTCAGCGCGCCTGCTGGGCTCGCCCGTGGTCGTGGGAGGCGTCGTCTATATCGAATCCTTCAGCGGCACGCTGTGGGCGTTGAACGAATCGACGGGCACCGTGAAGTGGTCGGCGAGCATCGGATTCACCCCGGTCGGCACGTGTGACTCGATGGCCGGTCCGACGTCGACTCCGGTGGTTGCGCCCGACCCCTCACGAGGCAACGCGCTCACCCTCTATGTCTCGGGCGGTAACGGCTCGATATACGCCATCAACGCCTCCAACGGGTCCGTCGTGTGGCAGAAGGCCGTGGCCTCCACCAACACCCCCCCGGCGGCGTTCATCTATACGGCGCCCTTGCTGTTGAAGGGCAATCTCTACGTCGGCGTCGCGACCAACTGTGAGCCGCCCATGGCCCCGGGGCGCGTCGTCGAGCTCAGCCAGGCCGGCGGCACGCTCGAGCACACCTACTGGGGCGTCGCCCCCAACTCGGGTGGTGCCGGGGTCTGGGTCACACCCGCATCCGACGGAACGTCGCTATGGGTGACCACTGGCAACGCCGACCAGACCGGCGTGGAGCCTCCGGGCGACTCGTTCTCGTTCGTGCGGCTGTCGGCGAGCGATCTGACGAAGGAGGACGTCTGGACGGTCGTCCCCTCCCTCAACTCCACGGACTACGACTTCGGCTCCTCCCCGACCCTGTTCCAGGCCACGGTCGCCGGCACGCCCACCCAGATGGTGGGGGCCTGCAACAAGAACGGGATCTACTACGCGCTCGCCGCCCAGGACCTTTCGGCAGGGCCGGTGTGGTCCCGGCTGATCGGCGCCCACAGGGGCGGTGGGCCCACGTGCCTCGCCTCCTCGATCTGGGATCGGGGCAACGGCCGTCTGGTCGTGGCGTCGAACAAGACGACGATCGGCGGCATCAGCTTCGGTGGGTCGCTCCGGTCCGTGAACCCGGCCACCGGGGCGTCGCTCTGGCAGCGGGGACTGAACCCCGGACCCATCCAGGGCACCCCATCGGAGGACGGCGCAGGCGTCATCGCCGCCGCCACGGCCGACGCCACGGGAGCAACGAACCAGCTCTATCTCGTGAACGCGTCGAACGGGGCGGTGCTGAAGAAGTTCGCTCTGCCATCGCTCGAGTACTCCCAGCCTGTCTTCGCCGACGGCTACCTGTTCTCGGGAACGCTCACCAACGGGCTCACCGCGTACGTTCCATGACCGAGGATCCGCCCCCGCGCGGCATCGGTCGTAGGGCCGACAGCTCAAGAACCCCTGCCGCCAGGCCGATACAAAGTCGCGACCAAGGACGAATGGTTCGCCGGGTCAGGCCCACCTATCTTCTGCCCAGGAGAGCTATCCGACAGGGGAGCACACCCGCTCGTGACGCCGATGAACAGACAGCGCAGGCTCAGGTCCGTGGCTCGCAGGTTCCGTCGTGCGCGCTCCGAGCGCGGCGCGGCGGCCGTCGAGTTCGCGATCGTCGTGCCGCTGCTCTTCCTGCTGATCTTCGGGATCATCGACTTCGGCTTCGGCTTCCACGCATGGGACGCCTCGGAGAACGCGGCCCGTGAGGGTGCGCGCGTCGCGGCCGTCGACCCGAACACCGCCGACATCCTGGCGCGGGTCCGCAACTCCTCCAACTTCTTGAACCAGTCGAAGTTGAGCGTCGCCATCACGTGCAGCACGAACAACGGAGGCTCGTTCGGCGCCTGCGGCCCCGGGCCCACCTGGAACGAGGGCGACGTCATCCGCGTGACCGTCACCTACGCCTACGCCTACATCACGCCCCTGCCGCACATGGTCGGGCTGGGCAGCACGCTGAACGAGACCGCTATCTCCGAGTCCAGGTTCGAGGGTCAATGAAGCGAGGACGCCGCATCGCCGGCGCGATCGTCCGTCGGCTCCGGACACAGGAGGGCGTGGTCGCCATCCTCACCGCCATCATCATGGTGGTGCTCCTCGCCGCGGTCGCCTTCGCGATCGACCTCGCGCGCCTGCGCCACGATCGACAGACACTACAGGCCGCCGTTGACCTGTCCGCCCTCGCGGGCGGCGACATGATGCCCATCAAGACCCCCGCCCAAGCCAACGCCGTACAGGCGGAGGCACAGATGGTTGCGCAAGGCGAACGCTCCGCAGCTCGGCGGCGGCGGGCTCGTGGTGACCTACAAGTGCATCGTATCCGACCCTACCGGTGTGGGCGGCCAGGGCAGCCCCGATCTGGGCGTCGCCTGCGGGCCAGCGTCCGGCTCGTGGACCAGCGGATGGACGACGAAGCACGGCCGGGCGACTCACGACTGCAACCCGTACATCGGCGATCTCTGCAACACGATCGTGGTGTCGGCCTCGAACACATTGCAGTACTACTTCGCACCCGTCATCGGCATCAAGACGGGCACGACGGGCGTGGTGCAGGGGGCTTCCTGCAAGGGCATGTGCGGCCAGTCCTCGAGCCCACTGGACGTCGTCCTCGTGCTCGACCGGACCGCATCGATGACGGCGACGAACCTCGCGGACGCGAAGCAGGGCGCGCTGGCACTGCTGGGCGTCTACGACCCCACCCAACAGCATGTCGGGCTGGTCGTGCTCCCGTACGGTGCTCCCAGCAACAAGTGCAACGCGAACGGCACCCAGACCTACCCGAACACCAACGACTCGCTCTGGGACTTCGTGACGTTCTCCAGCGACTACAACAACCCGGACGGCTCGATCAACAACAACAGCGCCCTCGTGAAGGCGATCAACTGCCTCCAGCTGCCGCCCGGCAACATGCAGGTGACCCCGAGCAACAGCGGGCACACCGATGAGGGCGACCCGATGAAGGCCGCGCGGGACATGCTGACGGACGATGGGCCGCCCGGGGGTGCCGCAGGTCATCATCTTCGAGACGGACGGCCAGGCGAACCAGCCTAACGGCCTCCAGCCCTGCGCCTACGCGATGAACCAGGCGAACCAGGCGAAGGCGCTCGAACATCACGGTCGTCACGCTCGCCTACGGAGTCACCGGCGACAAGTGCGACTACGACACCGTCCGGCACCTGGAAGAGTGCCTGGGCCTCGACCTACCTCGCGGCGATGGCGACCAACTCGATCGACGACAACCCCGGGAGCTGCACGCCGAGTCGAGAACACCGACGGGGACGACTACTTCTGCGAGGCGACGAAGGGCGACCTGCAGACGGTGTTCCGCCGCATCGCCATCGATCACGATCCAGCACTCGCGCCTGATCGACATCTGACGCGCACCGCGCGGTTCGCACCGTCGATACACTCCCGCGCCATGAAGATCTTGGTGGTGGGCTCCGGCGGGGTGGGCGCGGCGTTCGCACCGATCGCGGCGCGCCGCGACTTCTACGAGCGCATCGTGTTCGCCGACATCGACGAGCGCGTGCGCGGCGGGTCGTGGATCGCTACGGGGCGCACGGGCGGTTCAGCGCCGCGACGGTCGATGCGACCGACCCCGCGCAGGTGGAGGCTCTTGCTGCGTGCGTGCGCCGCCGACGTCGATCCTCAACGCCGCCGACCCGCGGTTCGTGATGCCGGTGTTCGAGGGCGCGCTGGCGGCGGGCGTCGACTACCTGGACATGGCGATGTCGCTGTCGGAGCCCGCACCCCGAGCGCCCGTACGAAGAGGTGGGCAAGAAGCTGGGCGACGACCAGTTCGCGATCGCCGGGCGACTGGGAGGAGCGGGGCCGGCTCGCCCTCGTGGGCATCGGGATCGAGCCCGGCGCCGCCGACGTGTTCGCGAAGTACGCGGCGGAGCATCTGTTCTCACAGATCGACGAGGTCGGCGTGCGCGACGGATCGAACATCGAGATCGCCGGCCACTCGTTCGCGCCCGACGTTCTCGATCTGGACGACGATCGAGGAGTGCCTGAACCCGCCCGTGATCTGGGAGAAGGACCGGGGGTGGTTCACCACCGCGCCGTTCTCCGAGCCCGAGGTCTTCCCCTTCCCCGAGGGGATCGGCGACGTCGAGTGCGTCAACGTGGAGCACGAGGAGGTGCTGCTCGTGCCCGCGCTGGATCGACTGCCGGCGCGTCACCTTCAAGTACGGCCTGGGCGACGAGTTCATCCAGGTCCTGGACACCCTGCACAAGCTGGGGCTCGACCGTGTGGATCCGGTGCGCGTCCGCGGCGCGGACGTGAGCCCGCGCGACGTCGTCGCCGCGGTGCTGCCCGATCCCGCCTTCCTCGGCGAGGAGATGACCGGCAAGACCTGCGCCGGCACCTGGGTGAGCGGCACCGGCACGGACGGCAACCCGCGCGAGGTCTACCTCTATCACGTGGTGGACACCGAGGAGACCTGGCGCAGGACGGCGCCCAGGCCGTGACCTGGCAGACGGCGATCAACCCCGTCGTCGCGCTCGAGCTCTCGCGAACGGCGCCTGGACGGGCGCCGGGCGTCCTCGGCCCGGAAGCCTTCGACCCCGTCCCCTTCATGGACCTGCTCAACGAGTACGGCGCCCCTGGGGCATGACCGAGATGCCCCCGCCAGGACCTCTGAGATCCGCCTTACGGCTCCGGTCGCTAGGGGTTGAGGGCAGGGTGAAGGGTTGCGCGGAAACGCTCAGGTTGGGGGAGGCGGGGGTCGATGTTGAGGGGTTGGGATCCGGCGTGAGGGACGCATGGAGATGAAGATCGCAGGCGCGCCGGGGGTGCGATGCCGCACGTGCCCGCTTGGCCGGGGCGATCGAGGCCGGCCCGTTGCTGGAGGCCACCCCCGAATGCCTCGTGGTGACGAGCGCGCAGGGGCGCATCCTGTTCGCGAACCAGGGCCGAATCGCTCACAGGCTTCACGTCGCGTCGAGCTGGTCGGCAAGCCCATCGAGCTGCTCGTCGCGTGCGACGTGTCCGACCGGGCGCCGGGCACCTCGTTCGAGTCCCTATGCCGCAACGCCGCGGCGGCGAGGTGCCGGTGGAGGTCCACCTTGGCGCGATCGATGGACCCGAGCGCTTCTTCGTCGTGACGCTGCGCGACGCCACCGAGCTGCGTGCCGGGACGGGAGGCGCGGGCGGAGGCCGAGGCGAAGTTCCGCGCGCTCGTGGAGCAGATCTCCGCCATCACCTACACCTGGACATGGGGGGACGACGGCTACATCGTCCGCTACGCGAGCCCGCAGATCCTCGGATGCTGGGCTACACGGTCGAGGAGTGGACCGCCGATCCCGAAGCCTGGTATCGCTGGGTGCACCCGGACGACCGCAGCTGCCGTGATCGCCGAGAACAAGCGCTGCGAGACCACGGCCGAGTCCTACTCGATGGAGTACCGGATGACCAGCAAGGACGGCCGGGTCATCTGGGTCGAGGACTCGTGGGTCGTCGTGGACAACGAACATGAGGGTCATCGCGAGTTCCAGGGAGTCGTGTTCGACATCACCGAGCGCAAAGCGGCCGCCGAGCAGATCGCGTTCCTCGCCTACCACGACAAGCTCACGGCTCTGCCGAACCGTGCTCTGTTCGAGGAGATCCTGGAGAACGCGATCGCGCGCGCCCGGCGGCACGACCTCGGCGTCGGTGTCCTCTTCCTCGATCTCGACAACTTCAAGCTCGTGAACGATTCGCTGGGGCATCAGTCCGGCGACGCCCTGCTCGTCCAGCTGGCCGACCGCCTGCGCGGCTGCACCCGAGAGACCGACATGGTCGCGCGTCAGGGCGGCGACGAATTCCTGCTCCTGCTGTCAGACCTGGAACGGGGAACCTCCGCCCCCGCGGGAACCGACGCGGCGCTGCTCGTCGCCCAGTCGGTTGCCGAGCGTGTCCAACAGGCGCTGCGAGCACCGTTCTCATTGGACGGCGTCGACTTCTACGCGAGCGGTTCCATCGGGATCAGCCTGTTCCCTCAGGACGCGCTCGATGCGGAGTCGTTGCTCCGCAACGCCGACAGCGCGATGTACCGCTCGAAGAAGATCGAGCCGGGCAGCTACACGGTGTTCGCGAGCGCGCACCGGGAGGATCCGTTCGAGCGGCTGTCGCTGACGAGCCGGCTCCGGCGCGCGGTCGAAGAGGAGAACTGGGTGCTCCACTACCAGCCGATCCTCGACCTGTCCGACGGCCACATCGTCGGGGTCGAGGCCCTCGTCCGTTGGCAGGATCCGAACGGAGGCCTCGTGCCGCCCGGGGAGTTCATCCCCCTGGCCGAGGAGCTCGGGCTCATCGAGGCGATCGGGGACTGGGTCATCGACGAGATGGCCCATCAGCAGGCGGCGTGGGCTGCCGACGGGCTGGACCTGGAGGTCTCGTTCAACCTCTCGCCACGGCAGATGTGGTCGGCGCAGCTCGCCGAGAAGGTGCTCGGCAAGATCAGCGCGGCGAAGGTGGACCCCGGCAAGGTTGTGGTGGAGATCACCGAGTCGACCGCGATGGCGGATCCCGACCGCACGCAGAAGATCCTGAGCGAGCTCCACGCGTGGGGCTTCACGCTGGCGATCGACGACTTCGGCACCGGCTATTCCTCGCTCGCGCGCCTGAAGCACATGCCCGTGGACATCCTCAAGATCGATCAGGCGTTCGTGCGCAACGTCGATCGGGATCTTGGGCTCGCGGGCATGGTGCGGGCCATGATCCAGCTCGCTCAGAGCCTCAACATGGTTCCCCTCGCCGAGGGCATCGAGACCCAGGGCGAGCTCATCTTCCTTCGCGCGAACGGCTGCAGGCTGGCCCAGGGCTTCCTGTTCGCACGGCCGGTCCCCGCAGCGGAGATCCCGGCGCTGGCCCGGCGCGAAGGCGGGCTCTTCCCGCCCTACCTCATCGTCGAGTACGGGTAGTTCACGACGACGAGAACCGGACGACGCCGCGCTGGACGACGCCACCGGGGCAGGCCACCGACGCCGGCTGACCCGGCCTCGCCGGTCCCGGCGTGCAGTTCGCCATGGTGAACATGCCGCCGGCCCAGATCTGGGTGGGGGTCACCTGGATCTGCCACACGCCTCCGAAGGGGTCGGGACCCCAGAACTGCGGCAGGAAGCCGCAGTCGAGGCTGGGGGAGTTGAAGCCGTAGACGTTGTGGAGGATGCCGAGGTTCTTGAGGTACTTCCCGTTGCAGACGCTCATCGTCAGGTACGTGCCGAAGTGGCCGCCGAAGATGAGGCTCTGGCCGTCGGCCGTCAGCGCGATCGACTGGTCGTTGCCGCTCGTGCCGAACAGCCACGTGCGGTCGCCCGAGTTCCCGTTGTCCAGCCGGAAGGCCGCGTCGTAGTTCGGCGTCTCGCCGCAGCCCGCGAACAGCCGCGTGGGCGTCACGACGAGGCTCCAGCAGATCATCCCGTAGTGAGGGGCACCCGGCCCGCCGATCGGCACCTGACCCGCGGGGATCGCCCACGTATCGAGCGCCCCCGTCGTGGAGTTGATCCGCACGATGCTCTGGCGGGCCGCACCGTCGAAGTTGCTGAACGCGCCGGCGACGAAGATCGTGTTCCCGTCGAGCGACATCTGCATGTCGCGGATCGCGCCGTTCACGCCCGTTGTCTTGAAGGACTTGTTGCGGGAGCCGTCCCAGTTCAGCTCGGCCGCCTTGCTCACCGTCGTGCCGTCGACCTTGCTGAAGGCACCGCCGATGTACAGTCCCGTGGCCCCGGGCAGGATCTTGTAGACGAGGACCGTGCTCGCGTTCGCGGCGCCCCGGACGCCGACCGTCGCGTTGAACGACGGGTCGACCGCGCCGGTGAGCGCGACGGGATCGATGTGGATCGCCGCGATGTTGTTGTGCGCTGCTCCGTCGACCGTTGTGAACTGGCCGCCGACGTACAGGGTGTTGCCCACGACGGCGAGCGTGCGGATGCCGGCCTTCTTGCCCGGGGTGAAGTCGTCCTCGGTCACCGAAGGGTGGAAGGATGTGATCGCCGCGCCGGTGGTCATGTCGATCGCCGCGAGGTTGTTGAGCTTGACGATGGTGCCGGGCACACCGGGCGGGTTCGATCGAACCGCCGTGAATACTCCGCCGATGAACAAGACGTGGCCGTACTGCGCACTGGCGAACACCGACCCGTTGGTCATCCACGTGGCGTCCGCATGCCCGTCGGCGATTGTGGCGGAGGCGGGCGCTGCCGATGTGAGGGCCAGCCCCACGACCATGACGGTCAACACGACGAGAGGGCGGGCGGCACGGAACGGACTGCGCATGATGTGGTGATCCTCCTTCGCACCCCGGGGGGATGCTGCGGGCTATGTCGGCTGTACTACGGCGGCCCTACGGTACTAGCAACCTCTCCAGCCAGTCATGGACCGAACGGTCAGTCCGGGCGGGACTTTGGGCCTAAGGCCGCACCGGCGAAGAGGCGTGTGCCCAGCGGCAACTACGAGCGCCAGACCGGCGAGGTGTCGTCTGCGGGGCTCCTCGAGAGATCGACCTCACGGGAGCCGTTCGGGTTCATCGCGAAGATCTCGTCGTTGCCCGTCCGGTTGCTGTAGAAGACGATCCGCAATCCCCCCGGAGCGAACGACGGGTGGGCGTCGATCCCGGCGCTCGACGTGATCCGCACCTGGTTGCCGCCCAACGACCCCATGACGTAGATCTCCTTGTTGCCGTTGAGCAACCCGGTGAACGCGATCCTTCCACCCGAAGGGCTCCACGCGGGCTGCAGGTTCTGGGCCCGGCTATGCGTGAGCTGGACGGCACGACCGCCCCCCGCCGGCATGGAGAAGATCTGATCGCCCCCCGCCCTGGTGCTGACGAAGACGATCGTGCGTCCGTTGGGGGACCACGAGGGCCGGAAGTCCTGAGCTGGGCCTGTCGTGATCCGGTGCCGGTGCTTGCCGTCGACGCCGATCACATAGAGATCTACGTTGGCCCCAGCCGTGCCGGTGAACACGAGCCGCAGCCCTCCCGGGGCCCATGCAGGTTGCGTATCGTTGGGCCCCGACGTGAGTCGGTGAACGGCGGTGCCGTCACTGTTCATGACGAAGACGTCGGCGTGCCCGGACGGGCCCCTCGTGAATGCGATCTTGGAGCAGTCCGGCGACCACGCGGGATCCGAATCGGCGGCGGGACTCTTGGTCACGTTGACGACGTTCTGGCCGAGCGGTCCCATCGTGAAGATGTCGCCGTTCGGTCCCGAGCGGGTGCTGACGAAGGCGATCCGGCCGCACACGGACGTGAAGATCGCCGTGACCGAATGCGAGACGTTCATGGGTAGCGAACAGGTCTTCTTGCCCGTGCACGCGCCCTTCCACCCCGTGAACACGGACCCGAGCTCGGGTCGGGCGTGCAGCGTAACGGTCGTCGTGGCGGCGAAGATCCTCTCGCACGTCGCGCCGCAATCGATGCCTTTCGGCGTGCTCGTGACCGTCCCGCGGCCGGTGCCTCTCTTCCTCACGCCCAGCGCATGCGGGATCAGGGTGAAGATCGCCGTTACCGATCGGGCCTGGCTCATGGTGACCTGACAACCAGCGGAGCCGGAGCAGGCGCCGGACCATCCCGTGAACTTAGATGCCGCTGCCGCTATTGGCGTCAGGGCCACCAGGGTGCCGCTATCGTAGTTCGCTGTACAGGTTGCGGGGCAGGCGATGCCTGGGGGTGAGCTCGACACCGAGCCTGAGCCGCTCCCGCCGTTCGTGGCGACAGTGAGAACCCATACAGCGGCGAACTGCGCGGTGACGCTGTGATCTGCGGTCATCGTGACCGAGCAGGTGCCGGCGCCCGAGCAATCACCCGTCCAGCCCGCGAATCTCGACCCCGGGTCGGCGGTCGCCGTGAGGTTCACCTGTGTGCCGTAGTTGGGATCGGCCGCGCAGGTAGCAGGACAGTGGATGGGTCCGCCCGTCACGGTCCCTGCCCCGCTTCCCGTCCGATTCACCGTGAGATGGCGGGTTTCGATGGTGAAGGTGGCCGAGACCTCGTGCGTGGCGGTCATCGGGAGCGTGCAGGGGTCCGCCGAGCAGTCCCCTCCCCACGTCGTGAAGTCCGATCCGGCGTTCGCGCTGTGGCTCAGGGTCACGACATCGGTGGTCAGGAAGGCGAAGTTGCACGTGGGTGGACAGTCGATGCCGGGGGGGCTGCTCGTCACGGATCCAACACCGGTACCGCCGATGGTCACGTCCATGGTGTTGGTCGGCCCGCCCGCGAGAGCGGGCGTGCCCGCGGCGATCGTGAGGAGGAACAGAGGTACGACGGCCATGGCGGCGATCGCGCTCCGTCGCCTGGTCAACAGGGGGGGCCGAACGTGGATGGGGGCTGCCTCCTTGCCGGCTCCCTGCCGGGGATCTGTTCGCTTGGCGGGCAGCCTAGTACGACTCGGATGCAACCTCCAACTGAGGGTGCATCTCGGTTACGGCGCGTTCCAGATGTAGGCAGGCTTCTGTTCGATCCACGTGACGATCTGCCACGCGGCGGCGACCGGGCTCAGGAACCGCGGCGGCGACTGGTACTTCAGCCGCTGATCGTAGTTGTAGCTCTTCGTGTAGCCGGAGGTGCCGATGAGGCCGACGATGCCGCGGTACCGCTGCGCGATCGCGCCGTTGATCGTGATCGCCCCGAGCGGGTTGTTGTCGCCGTACTGGTAGTTCTGCACCCGGAACGAGTGGTTCACGGACAGGATCGCGGCGTCGACGGTGGGGTTGTCGAGCGCGGTCGTGCCACCGGGCAGCTTCTCGTTGCAGTAGAAGTTGTTCGAGTTGTTCGGGTACTCGAGATAGCCGGCGTCGCACCAGGCCGCGGTGGCCGGGGTGGAGCCCGAGGTCGTGACGAGGTCGACGGGGTGGTACATCTCGACGTAGTTGTTGGCCACGAGGCCCAGGATGTCGTTGCCCCCAACGCCGCCCTGATACAGGACGCTGCCCACGATCTCGATGTTGTTGTCGGCCGCGATCGTGAGGCGCCCCTTGAGCGTGCCCGACAAGAAGACGTCGCCCGCCGTGCACGAGTACGACGAGATGTCACTGTACTCGGGGTAGCCGAGCGGGTTCTGGACCGTCGCCGGTGTCGTCGCGTTGGAGCTCCCGGCGTTGAGCTGCGCGTGCGTGATGCAGCCGGCCGTGTAGTTGTAGTCGGACGTGCTGGTCGGGACGTTCTGGACGTAGATCACACCGTTCGTGGGCAGCGCGAGGTTCGAGCCCGTCGCGCAGTTGTTAGGCCCGCCAACGGCCTTCGTGTAGGGGCTCGTCACATTCATCGTTCCGTCGCTGTTGAGCGTGACCGACGTCGGCCCCGTGTAGAGGCAGCCGGTGCCGCCGAGGGTCTTGTCGGCATCGGCCTTGATCGAGACGTTGTTGGGGGGCATCGTCAGCGGGTCGGCGTACTTCGGGTCGCCCGGCTTGAAGGACGGGCTGTTCGTGCAGGTGCCGTTGCCACGCCACCTGTTGCCGCTGGTGGGGTTCCAGCTCGTCGTGACGTTGCCCGCGAACGTGGGGCTTCCGCAGATCAGGATGGCATCGTTCGAGTGCAGGGGCCCGTTGATCGTGTCGCCGTTGGCGAAGTTGATGTCGGTGCACGTGCTGTCGCGGCCCTCGTAGTAGTGCAACGCGCAGTGCGCCTGCGCCCACGTGGAGTTGTTGCTGTTACTGGCGGTGGGATACAGGGCCGGGTCGGTCGTTTCGTAGTCGGTGAAGTAGAGGTAGTCGATGAACGCGTGGCGCCGCAGCGTCGCTTGGATGGTGCGGGTCGCCTTGCCCGAGCGACCGGTGGACGTGATGATGATGGCACCCTGCGACGCGAGGTTCGAGGTGTCCGTGGAGTAGCGGAACTGGGTCGCGCCGGTCGAGTTCGGGACGTTCGTCCACGTCGTGAAGGCCGTGTTGCCGTCCGGCGGCAGGTTCGAGGACGAGTAGTTGTAGTACTGGTCGTTGTTGTTCAGCCGGAACAGGAAGTCGTCCATCCCGGCCTCTGCGGCGGCGAGCGCCGCGTTCCAGTCCTGGTCGTGCCGCGAGATCGGCTGTGAGCCGACGGCGTAGGCGAGGGAACCGGCCACGATGATCAACAGGACCATCGTGATCAGCAGCACGGTGACCATGACGATGCCGTCCTCCGCGCTCTGCCTGATCCGGATCAACATGGAAGGGTCACCTCATCAGCTCGGGCTCGGGAGCGGGTTGTAGTCGATGTTGGGCATCCGCACCCTGTTGACCAGGGTGGTGTACGGCGCCGAGTAGCTGTTGGCCTCGCGGATCGCCAGCGTCAGGCCGACCTCGTCCACCAGGAGCATGTCGCTGGGGGCGAGGCCCGTGCTCGTTTGGGTCGCCGACTGCGGGAACGCCGTGGGAGCGCCGGTGGCGTCGTCGTAGTAGTAGGTGAATACGGGCTCGTTCGACGGGTTCGCCACGTACTTCCCCACCAGCCGGGTCTTGTACGAGCTGGCGGTGCTCGGATAGGTGCAGGTTGGCGGCGCGTCGGTGCTGGTGGTGTCGGACAACGTCTGTTCCTTGAGCACGGGCGGGTTCACCGACGTGTCGACGTAGAGATGGATCACGTCCGGGCAGGGGTTCGGGTTCGTGGTCGACAGCGTGAGGTTCGAGTAGAACCACACCTCGGTGTCGCCTGCGTACGGAGCCGAGTGGCCGAACCCCGGAGCCGGGACGCTTCCCGACGTGACGCTGAACGGCGACAACGTCGCTGACAGGCGTGTCGCGGTGCGGATGTCGCGGCTGACCGTGTCCATCAGGATCCGCGCCTCGTCGAGGTTCTGCAGGCGATAGCTCTGACCCATCGTGGCGTCCTGCATCGTGATCAGCCCCCGCGTCACGAACGTCAGCACGATGCCCAGGATCGACACGACGACGACGAGCTCCACGAGCGTCACGCCCCGCTGGTCGCGGAGCTCTTTGAGGCGCCGGTTGATCCAGAGCATCGCCGCCTCAACCCTTCAACGTGTAGGTCGTCACGGTGCCCACCAACGGGCTCAGGCTCGCCGTGGCGGTCGCGGAGCCGCCGGAGGCCGAGAGCGTCCAGGATCCGTAGGGCAGCGCCACGGTGAGCGAGCCCGTCGTCCCGTTGGTGACGCCCAGGTTGTAGGTCTCTCCGCCCGTGCACTTCGCGTCCACGCCGCCCGTCGATCCCGCGGGCACCACGTGGGTCGCGGTCACCGTTGTGGGTCGAGCGACGCCCGCCGACGTCTGGGTCACCACGGTGAGCGCGGGCAACGAGATCGTTCCTGCGGTCGTGTTCCCCGGCGTGACGGACAGCGGTGTGCCGCGCGTCGCGCCCACGTAGAAAGGAGCGCTGGACGGCTTCGTGCCCTGTGGATCCGCGTCCGAGCAGGTGCCCGCCCACGTCGTGTAGCCGTCCGTGTACGGGAACATCTGGGTGAGTCCAGTGGCGCCGGTTCCCGTGAAGGACTTCGTGCCCGAAGGCGAGAAGTGAGAGTTCCCCACGGTGACCGGGAGGACGGGACTGGCCGGCAGGGACCCGAGCGCAGGCACGAGCGTGAGCGCGAGACTCGAGGCCCGGTCGTACTGGAACTGCAACGGAACGATCGACCCGCCGGCGACGGTGGCGGGGAGCGAGGGCGTGACGACGTCCTGATCGCTCACGTAGCCGGTCGGCGCGGTCAGCTTGACCGTGTAGCTGCCGGGGTTCTCGTAGGCGAAGAAAGCGCATCCGTCGGTGAAGGTCTGCTGTGAGTCGACCAGCGTGCCGGTCGAGTCGTCCAGCTCCACCGTGATCCCCTGCTCGGCGGCGCCGGTGGAGTCCTTCACCGTGACAGCAACGGCCCCCGTGTTGGTGCCGTACGTCCCGACCGGCGGCGTCACGACGGTATGGGATTCGACGGGCTTGACGCCCCCCATGTTGCTCCACCGCACCAGCACGTCCACGCCGAGGTAGGCGAAGGCGTTGGAGCCCGAGCCCGTGGTCTGGCACGGCCCCTGCGTGGCGCTGGCGGTGAGCCACTCGGTGTCGCGGGTGACCGTGTAAGGAACACCGTCGATCGACTGGGTCGTGATCACCTGCCCGAGGGGCAGGTCGGTGAAGTCGGTGCTGCGAACCGTGTCCATCTCCTGGGAGGCGAGGTTCGCGGCGATGGAACGGTTGCGGTCCTGCCGCGTGAGGTTCAACGCGCTGGACATCCCGGCGACGACGCCCGTGATCACGATCCCGAAGATGAAGATGGCCATGACAACCTCGACCATGGTGAAGCCACCCTGACCACCGGCCGCGACACGCCGGCGAACACGGGCCAACAACGGCATCCGATACCCAGGTCCGCTCATCATGTTCCTTCCACCCTTGCGTCGGCAGTTCGGGGGATGGACTTGAGGGGCCGAAGGGAGGAGTTCGCTACCATCTGCTGACCATGAGCCGCCGCTACGACGCCTCGGAGATCGAGCCCAGATGGCAACGGATCTGGGAACGAGAAGGCCTGTACGCGGCCTCGGACGATGCCGATGACGCTCGCCCGCGCTTCTACGCCCTCGACATGTTCCCCTACCCATCGGGTGACCTCCATATGGGCCACGCCGAAGCCTTCAGCGGCGGGGATGCCGTAGCCCGTTTCCGGGCGATGCAGGGGTACAACGTCTTGCATCCCATCGGCTGGGACGCGTTCGGGCTCCCCGCGGAGAACGCGGCGATCAGACGCGGCATCCACCCGAAGGAGTGGACCTACGCCAACATCGAGCAGCAGGCGGCGTCGTTCAAGCGGATGGGGATGTCGTTCGACTGGAGCCGGCGCCTCGCGACGTGCGACCCGGAGTACTACCGCTGGACGCAGTGGCTCTTCCTTCAGCTGTTCGATCGCGGTCTGGCCTACCGCAGGGAGTCGCCGGTCAACTGGTGCCCGAAGGACCAGACGGTCCTCGCGAACGAGCAGGTGATCGCGGGGGCCTGCGAGCGGTGCGGCACGGCCGTCGAGCGCCGCGACCTCACCCAGTGGTTCTTCAAGATCACCGACTACGCCGACCCGCTCCTGGACGACATGGACGAGCTGGTGGACTGGCCGGAGCGTGTCATCACGATGCAACGCAACTGGATCGGGCGGAGCCGGGGTGCGGAGGTCGAGTTCGAGATCGCCGAGACGGGCGATCGGATCACCGTATTCACGACCCGCCCGGACACGTTGTGGGGCGTCACGTTCTTCGTGTTCGCGCTCGAGCACCCGGCGGTGCGGCGGCTCGCCGAGCTGGGCGGGACCTGGGACCGCGTAGCTCCGCTCCTGGAGCGCGAGCGCGCGACCTCGCTCGTGACCCGGGAGCAGGCGGACACGAAGGAGGGAGCGTTCCTCGGCGTGTACGCGGTGAACCCGGTGAACGGGGAGCGGGTGCCCTGTTACGCCGCGCCCTACGTCCTCATGGAGTACGGGACCGGAGCCATCATGGCGGTGCCGGCGCACGACGAGCGGGACTTCGCGTTCGCCCGCACGCACGACCTGCCGGTGCGCGTGGTGATCCAGCCCGAGGGCGCGGATCCGGTCGACCCCGACGCGATGACCGAGGCGATGCCGCACGAGGGCGTCATGGTGAACAGCGGCCCGTTCGACGGGGTGCGTTCGCCGGCCTCGATCGCACGCGTGATCGAGTGGCTGGAAGCGGAGGGGCTCGGCCGCGGCTCCGTGCATTATCGGCTGCGCGATTGGCTGATCAGCCGCCAGCGGTACTGGGGTGCCCCGATCCCGATCATCCACTGCCCGACATGCGGCGAGGTCGCCGTGCCCGTCGAGGACCTGCCGGTCCGTCTGCCCGAGAACGCGGACTTCGCGTTGGGCGGCGATTCACCGCTTGCGCGCCATCCCACGTGGAAGCACGTGACGTGCCCGTCGTGCGGCGGGGAGGCGCAGCGCGACACCGACACGATGGACACATTCGTCGATTCGAGCTGGTACTTCCTTCGCTACTGCTCTCCCAACGACCCCGACCGCGCCTTCGCGCCCGAGGCGGTAGCCCGATGGATGCCGGCCGATCAGTACACGGGGGGAGTGGAGCACGCGATCCTGCACCTGCTGTACTGCCGATTCATCACGAAGGTCCTGCAGGACATGGGGCTTCTGAGCTTCGGCGAGCCGTTCCCGCGCCTCATGAACCAGGGGCAGGTGATCTTCGCCGGCGCATCGATGTCGAAATCGCTGGGCAACATCGTGGAGCCGATGCCGCTCGTGGAGCGATGGGGCGCCGATTCGATGCGTCTCATCATGCTGTTCGCCGGCCCGTTCGAAGACGACATCGACTGGAAGCTGATCGCCGTCGCCGGAGAGAACCGGAGACCTGGGGTGCACGCATGGCTCGGTCGGGTGTTCGCGGCGGTGGGGGATGCCGTGGCGCGGCCGGAGTCGCCACAGACGGAGGCACTGACGAGGCTCACGCACCGGAGCATCCAAGGTGTCACCGAGGACCTCGAGCGCTTCCGGTTCAACACGGCGATCTCGAAGCTGCAGGTGTTGACGAACGCGATGCGAGCGGCCCTGGATGCCGGGGACGGAGCCCTGGGGGCGGCCCGGACGCTCACCCAACTCCTGGCCCCTTTCGCGCCCTACGCCGCCGAAGAGCTCTGGCGCGTGGAGCTGGGCGAGCCGTCGTCGGTGCACCTCGCCGCGTGGCCCGCGCACGACCCCGACCTCGTGCTTGAGGAGACGGTCACGATGGTGGTCCAAGTGGACGGCAAGGTGCGCGACAAGGTCGGCGTGGTGCCCGGGATCGAGGAGACCGCCGCCCTGGAGGCGGCGCGGGAAGCGGCGGGAGCCCGGCGGGCGCTCCAGGGCAAGACCGTGGTGCGGGAGATCGTCCGCGTCCCCAAGCTCGTCAACTTCGTTACCCGCCGCGAGTAGGCGGGAGACTCGCCCCCGGCCGAAGGATGCGCGGTTCGTGACGCCGGTCACGGTACGTCGGGGCGGGCGCGGATAGCGTCGCTCGCCATGAACCTCAGGGACCGTCTGGACTCGTTGTCGCGCGCCGAGCTGGCCGGGCTCATCGTCGTGGTGGTCGCGACACTAGCGGGGGCCGGGCTCTGGTACACGCGCTCGCTGCCGCGGCCGGTCCAGGTGACGGCCGCGCGGAGCTCGTACTCGGCATCGGCACCGGCGGCGGCACCGGCGGGCCTCGGGGTCGTCTCGCCCGCCCTCGATCCCACGCCCAGCCCGACCCCGTCGGCGCTCGTCGTCGACGTGGCGGGGATGGTCCGCCGCCCCGGCGTCTACCGGTTGCCGGTGGGCGCACGCGTGATCGACGCCGTCCGCCGCGCGGGCGGCGTGCGCCGCGGCGCCGACCTTTCCCTGCTGAACCTCGCGGCGCCGCTCACCGACGGGATCCAGATCCTCGTACCCAAACAGGGAGGCACGGTCTCGGGCGCCGCCGGCGCCGCGGCGACGGGGACCGACGCGCCCGCCGGGCCGGTCAACATCAACACCGCCACCGAGAGCGAGCTGGAAACGCTGAACGGCGTGGGGCCGGTCACAGCGAACGCGATCGTCCAGTATCGGACCCAACACGGTCCGTTCCGCTCCGTCGGGGACCTCGTCAACGTGAGCGGGATCGGACCCGTCACGCTCGAGGAGCTTCGACCCTTCATCACCGTATGAGTACGTGGGCGTTGCCGGGCGCCGCCGCGGCGTTCTGGGCCGGGCTCCTGCTCTGGCAGGCGCTCTCTCGGTGGCTCGGCGGATCGTCCTCGGGCTGGCCCGGGGCTGCGGCCGCGCTCGTGCTCGGCGGGGCGACGCTTGTTGCCGCCTGGCTCGCGGCGCCCGAGGCGGCGGACCGGGGAAGCGACGACCCAGGGGCGCTCGAACGGGTCGGGCTCGCCCCCGTGAAGACATCGTCTGCCCTCACGGCCGTCGAGCCGGAGCGTTCCCGTGGGAGGCGCCAGGGCTCCTCGGTGGTCGCGCTGGCCGTCATCGGAATGGTCCTGCTCGGGATCGGCTGGGGTGGGGTCGCGGCCGTTCGCCTGCGTGGTTCGTTGTTGTCCCGCCTGGGCCCGGTCGACGTCGGCGTGCTCGGCACCCTCCGCGAGGACCCCGCGGAGGGTGCGTTCGGCTGGTACGCGGAGGCCGACCTCGACGAGGTTTCTTGGCGGGCCCCTGGGCGGGCCCCCGTTGACCGGCTCGGGGAATCCGCATGGCTGGAGGGCTCGGGTCGCGTCCCCGACGCGGTACGCGGCGACCGCGTCGCCGTCGAAGGCGTCATCCGCTATCCCACCGACGAGGCGTTCGCGGACGCCCTCCACCACAGGGGCATCGCCGCGGAGATCCAGGTGGGCCGTTTCGAGAAGCTCGGCGGCGCGTCGAACCCCTTCCTGCGGGCGACGCAGGTCTTCCGGGCGTTCGTGGGGCGTTCCATCGACCGGCTCTTCCCGCCGAAGCAGGCCGGCCTCCTCCTCGGCCTTGCGATGGGGGACGCCTCCCAGATCGATCCGGGCGTCGCGCGGGACTTCCAGGCGACGGGCCTGGGGCACCTGCTCGTCGTGAGCGGAGAGAACGTCGCGATGGCGCTGGCCCCGATGCTTGCGCTCGCCGCCGCTCTGCGCCTGGGGCGGCGCGGCCGGTTCGCGGTGGGGTTGGGATCGGTGGTCTTCTTCGTCGTCCTCACCGGCGCCGAACCATCGGTGCTGCGCGCCGGCATCATGGCCGCGCTGACGCTGTTCGGAGTGCTCGCCGGGCGTCCGAGGAGCACCGGCTCGATCCTCGCGGCGGCCGTGCTGCTGCTACTGATCCTCGAACCGTGGTTGATCTGGTCGATCGGCTTCCAGCTGTCGGTTGCGGCCACCGCGGGGATGGTGGCCCTGGCCGGCGCACTCGGCGACCGACTTGCCCGCCACGTACCCAAGTCCGTCGCGCTCGCGGCCGGCACCACCTTGGCGGCGCAGCTCGGAGTCATGCCGCTCCTGCTCTTCCATTTCCACCAGATCCCCGGCGTGACGCTCGCGGCGAACCTGGCGGCGTTCCCGGCCGTGGCGCCCGCCCTCGTGATCGGACTGGCCGCCGCCTCCGTCGGGCTGGTATGGCTCGCACTGGGCCGGTTCCTCGCCCTGGTCGCGTCGTTTCCGCTCGGGTATCTGGAGTGGATCGCCGGCCGCCTCGCGAAGGCGCCGGTCGGGCACATCACGTCCCGCGGAGGTCCGGGAGCGCTCGTGGTGAGCGGCCTGCTCGTGATGGGGTTCGCGTGGTGGTTGCGCACGGGTTGGCGCCCGAGCGGCCGCTGGTCCAGGCGTCTGGTTGTCCTCGTAGTGGCGGGGCTTCCGCTGCTCGTGTGGTCGAGCGCGCTGAGCGCCGGAACGCCGCCGGGACTCACCCTTCGTTTCTTCGACGTGGGTCAGGGCGATGCCGCCCTCGTCACGACGCCCGATGGGGCGCACGTCCTGGTGGACGGCGGGCCGGACAAGGAACAGGTCGTCACCGATCTGGAGGCCCTCGGCGTGAAGCGGCTCGACGTGGTGGTGGCGACCCATCCCCACGCCGACCACATCATCGGGTTGCCCGCTGTGCTCGCGCAGATCCCGGTGGGCCTGATGCTCGAGCCCGGCTGCCCGGATACGTCGTCGATCCAAACTGACCTGGACACCGCCGCCGCCGAGGAGCACGTCCCCGTGCGCGACCCCCGCGCCGGCGACGAGTTCTCGGTGGGCGACCTACGGCTGGACGTGCTCTCACCGGACCGATGCTGGGTGGGTACGAACTCGGACCCGAACAACGACTCGTTGGTGATCCTCGTGACCTACCGCGGCGATACGGCGCTGTTCGGCGCCGAACCCGAAGAGCCTGCGCAACAGCTCCTCCTTGACGACGCAGCACCGCTGCACGCCGAGGTCCTGAAGGTGCCTCATCACGGGGCCGCCACGTCACTACCAGCCTTCTTCCAGGCGGTCGACGCGAAGGTCGCCGTCATCAGCGTCGGTCCCAACGACTACGGACACCCCGTGCCCTCGACGATCCGGGCCATCGAAGCAGCGGGTTCGCAGGTGTGGCGCACCGACCAGCGCGGCGACATCGTCGTCACCTTCTCCCGTCGGGGGCCGGTCGTAGACTCCGACCGATGACGGGACCGAAGACCGCCCGAGCCGTCACGCTGTTGTGGGGCGAGGACCCGTACCTGCTGCGGGAGGCTGCCCTCGACGTGCTCGGGGACGTGCGGGCGACCGAGGTCGACGGTGCCGAGTGGCAGGGGGAGAGCTCCAGGATCTCGCCACTCCGTCGCTGTTCGGCGAGCGCCGCGCGCTGCTCGTATCCGACGCGCGCGCGCTTCCGAAAGACGCCCTCAGCGAGCTGGCCGCCTACCTCGCTGCTCCCGATCCCGACGCCCTGCTCGTGATCGTGGCGGTGGTGGGCGAGCGCGGCAAGGTTCCGGCCGCTCTGGAGAAGGTGATCGCTCCGGCCGGCGCGGTGCGGCGGATCGCCCTCGCCCGCAAGGAGCTCGAGCCCTGGCTCGTCGAGCAGGCGCACCGGCGCGGGATGGATCTGGGCGTGCCCGCGGCCCGCGCGCTCGTCGAGACGCTCGGGCCCGACCCGGCCCCACTCGTCGGTGCGCTCGAGCAGCTCGCCGATGCCTTCGTGGGGGCGAAGATCACGCCGGCGCTCGTTGCGCAGCAGTTCCGAGGGCTCGGCGAGCAGAAGGCATGGGATCTGTGCGACCGCGCGTTCGGCCTGGATCTGCCCGGAGCCATCCGCTCGTTGCGCTCCATCGAAGAAGGGGGCGACGATCCGCTCAAGACGCTCGGTGCCGTCGCCGCGCGGCTCCGCGACCTGATCGGCGTGCGATCCTTGCCCGAGCGCACCCCACCCGCCGAGGTGGCGAGGATCGTGGGACTAAGGTTCGATTGGCAGGCGCGGCGGTATCAGCAGCAGTCGCGGAACTTCACCTTGGACCGGCTCGTGGCCCTGCACGCCCGCATCACCGAAGCCGACCGAGCGCTCAAGAGCGGCGCGAGCGGCGACGTCGTGATGCCCACGCTCGTCGCAGCGATCGCCTCGGGACCTTAAACGACCAGATTCGCGGCCCTCGTGAGGCGGCTCTTCTGCCGGGCGGCGGTGCGCTTGTGCACGATGCCCTTGGCGGCGGCCTTGTCGAGGGCGCGAGCTGCCTCGCGGGCGCGTTCCTGCGCCGCCTCTGCGTCGCCCTCCGCCACCGCGATGCGCGCCTTCTTCGTGGAGGTCTTCAGAGACGTGCGCACGGCTTTGTTGCGCTCGCGGCGCGTCTCGTTCTGCTTGTTCCGTTTGATCTGTGACTTGATGTTGGCCATCGGAGCAGCCGAGTCTACCAGTGGTCCTCGGCAGTCGGTCTTCAGCGGCCGCTCATGGGCGGCCCCGTACCATGGCCGTGTGACCGACACCTCCCACATCCGGAACTTCTGCATCGTTGCGCACATCGACCACGGGAAGTCGACGCTCGCCGACCGGCTGATGGAGATCACGCACACCGTTGAGGGACGCGCGATGCGGGCCCAGTACCTCGACAAGATGGATCTGGAGAGGGAGCGGGGCATCACGATCAAGGCCCAGGCGGTGCGACTGCTCCACGAGGGCTACGAGCTGAACCTCATCGACACGCCCGGTCATGTGGATTTCACCTACGAGGTCTCGAGGTCCCTCGCCGCCTGCGAGGGCGCCGTCCTGCTCGTGGATGCGGCCCAGGGCCTCGAGGCGCAGACGCTGGCCAACTACCACCTCGCGCGCGACGCGGGACTCGTGATCGTGCCCGTCCTCAACAAGATCGATCTTCCGGCAGCCGAGCCCGAGCAGCGCGCTGCCGAACTCGCGACGCTGCTCGACGGCGACCCAGGCGACATCCTTCAGGTCAGCGCGAAGACGGGCGCCGGCGTCGGCGAGCTGCTGCGGGCGGTCATCGAGCGTGTCCCGGCGCCCGGTGGTGACCGGGCTGCTCCGCTGCGGGCGCTGATCTTCGACTCCATGTTCGACCCCTATCGGGGCGTCATCACGTACGTGCGCGTCAAGGACGGTGAGCTGCCGAGCGGCGCTCGCATCCGCATGTTCGCCACCCGGGTGGAGTCCGAGGCGGAGGAAGCGGGGGTGATGGCGCCGGAGGCGACCCCCGTCGACGCGCTCGGCCCCGGAGAGGTCGGCTATCTCGTCACGGGCCTCAAGGACGTCCATCAGGCGAAGGTGGGGGACACGATCACGCTCGCAGGCCGCGATGCAGCTACCGAGCCGCTTCCGGGCTACCGGGAGCCGAAGCCGATGGTCTGGTCGGGCCTCTTCCCGGCCGAAGGCGGCGACTACTCGGAACTGCGGGAGGCACTCGACCGGCTCAAGCTCTCCGACTCGGCGTTGCACTATGAGCCCGAGATCTCCCAGGCGCTGGGGTTCGGATTCAGATGCGGGTTCCTGGGGCTGCTCCACATGGACATCGTGAAGGAACGGCTGGAGCGCGAATTCGATCTCCAGCTGATCGCGACCGCTCCCAACGTCGAGTTCCACGTGATGGCCGGGAACGAGGTCATCGTCGTGCACAACCCCGCGGAGATGCCGACGCCCGGGAGCTACGATCGCGTCGAGGAGCCCGTCGTGTTCGCGACGATGATCACGCCGTCGGACCATCTCGGCGCCGTGCTGGAGCTGTGCCAGTCGAGGCGCGGCGAGATGGTGGACATGACGTACATCACCCCGCTGCGCGTCGAGGTCCACTACGTGCTGCCGCTGGCCGAGATCGTGTTCGACTTCTTCGATCAGTTGAAGTCCGGCACGCGTGGGTACGCGAGCCTCGACTACGAGCCCTGGGGGTACCAGGAAGCGGACCTCGTTCGCGTCGACGTCCTGCTGCACGGCGAGCCCGTCGACGCGTTCAGCACGATCGTGCACCGCGAGAAGGCCTACACGTACGGCCGGCAGATGGTGGAGCGCCTGCGGGAGTTGATCCCACGGCAGCTCTTCGACGTCGCGATCCAGGCCGCGATCGGCGCGCACATCATCGCCCGCGAGACCGTGAAGGCCAAGCGCAAGGACGTCCTCGCGAAGTGTTATGGCGGCGACATCACCCGCAAGCGCAAGCTCCTTGAGCAGCAGAAGAAGGGTAAGGCGCGTATGCGGCGCGTAGGACGCGTCGACGTGCCCCAGGAGGCGTTCATCGCCGCACTGCGCGTGGACGAGAGCGGCGCCCGGGAGAAGAAGCGGTGAGCGACGACCACGAGGCCGGGGGTCTCTATGTCCATATCCCGTTCTGCCTCACGCGATGCGGCTACTGCGACTTCAACGCCTACGCGGGGCTCGACGACCTTAAGCCTCGCTACCTCGCGCGCTCATGGCCGAGGCGGACCTGGCGGCGCCCGCCTGGGCCGGCGCCGACTTCATCAGCGTCTTCCTGGGCGGCGGGACGCCCACCACCATGGACCCCGCCGCAGCTCCGATCGCTCCTCGAGCACCTGCGCGGCGCGCTTCGGCGTCGCCGAGGCCGCCGAGATCACCGTCGGAGGCGAACCCCGACACGGTCGACGGGGTTCCTTCGCGGCGCCCTGGTAGCCGGCGTCGACCGGCTGTCGATCGGCGCGCAGTCGTTCGACCGCCGTGTCCTGGCAGCGCTGGAGCGAGTGCACCAGCCCGAGGCCGTGCGCGCGGCGTTCGCGGCCGCCCGACCGCGCGGGGTTCACGAACGTCAACCTCGACCTTATCTACGGCGCCCACGGCGAGACGCTGGACTCGTGGGAGTCCACGCTTGAGGAGACGGTGGCGCTCGGCGCCCGAGCACGTGTCGGCTTACGCGCTGACGATCGAGCCGTCCACGCCGCTTGGGCCGCGCCGTCGCCGCCGGCTTGACGCCCCGCGCCCGACCCCGACCTGCAGGCCGACATGTTCGCCGCAGCGTGCGACGTGCTGGGCGGCGCCGGCTACCGCCACTACGAGGTCTCGAACTGGGCCAAGCCCGGCTTCGAATGCCGCCACAACCTCGGCTACTGGGAGCGCCGTCCATATCTGGGCCTCGGGGCCGGCGCGCACTCCTACCGCGACGCACCGCCGCTGGTGGAACTCGCGGCCGCCCGAGGACTACCTGGCCCGTGTGGAGCGCGGCGAGTCGCCGGTGGGGGGCGAGGAGCAACTCGAGCCCTCCGACGCCTACCTCGAGGAGGTGTTCCTGCGCCTGCGCACGCTCGAAGGGATCCCCTCCGAGCTGGGTCGACGCGGCGACGCCGTCGACCGTTACCGCAGAGCGGCCTGCTGGAGGACGCGCGTCGACACCCTCGTGCCCACCGAGCGGGGCATGCTGCTCTTGAACGAGCTGGTCCTGGCGCTCACGGAGGAGTAGCGCGGCGTCCGCCTCCTGCGTGTCGTGGTTTCATGAGCCGATGCGCCGAGGCGGTCTCCGCACGGAACCGCGGGAGGCCGCGTCCGGCGGCCGGAGCCCGCGGTGTGCCCTCGATCCTGTCGCCACGTTCGCTCGCCGTCACGGCGGTCGCCGCGGCGTCGTCCTGGCTGGTCCTGTCCTACCAGGTGGCCCTGCGCAACGCGGTGCCCATCGGTGCCGACACGCCGTCGCACCTGTGGCGCACGCGCATCGTGCACGCGCTCGGCCTGCGGGGACTGTTCGGCTCCTCGCCGTTCGAGTACCACGCGAACTCCGCGAACCCCGATCGCATCGGCCTGCCCGTGCTGGGATCGCTCTTCGGCGCCACGTGCAACGTGGGGCCGTGGCGCCTGATGTTCGTGGCCTCGGCCGCTCGCTGCCGCC
The DNA here is from genome assembly GCA_963850315.1 of uncultured Actinomycetes bacterium. Classification (GTDB taxonomy): domain Bacteria; phylum Actinomycetota; class UBA4738; order UBA4738; family HRBIN12; genus JAOUEA01. The sequence continues at coordinate 373,535 of CAWKKN010000005.1, read as the reverse complement.
GCCCTCGCGTTCTCGGCCTGGGCGCTCGCGCGGGCGGCGGGCGAGCCGCGGTGGGCCGCGCCGATCTACGCGGTGGTCGTGGCATGGTCGATCCCGTTCGCCATCACCGCGCGGAGCCACCTGGACAACGCCCTCGTCGACGCCCTGATCGTGGCCGGCTGGCGGCGGTCGCGATCCGCCTCGCGCGCGGAGAGGCCGGCGTTTGGCAGCCGTCGCGCTCGCCGTGGGCGCCGTCCTGATGCACTGGCCGGTGGGGCGCTGTTCGTTGGCGTCCTGGGTCTGTTCGCGGTCCTGCTGCTTCCCTCGATCGCGTTTCAGCTCGCCGGGGTGGCGCTGCCTGGGTCGAGGTCCCCTCGGCTCGGGTCGGCCTGGTGGCGGCGATCTCGGGAGTCCTGGGCTCGGCGCGCTCGCATGGACGCCGGGCGCGCACGTGTTCAGCGACCGTCAAGCGTGCTCCCTTCGCACACAACGTGCGCCGGCTGCTGCACTACTACCGGCTGCCCATCGCGCTGCCGCTCGCCGCCGCGGGCGCCGTGTTGCTGTGGTTCCAGGATCCCCGCAGCGCCCCAGCGGCGCGCCCTGCTCCTCTACGCGGCGTGGATGGTGCCGATCGCGGGGACCGGGGCGCTGTTCGCCGTCGGGAAGGCGCTGCCGGTGATGCGGCTTCTTGGGGTAGCGCTGCCTGTGCCGCTCCTCGCGGCCGCGGCCTGCGTCGGCCTCATCCGGCTCGCCGCGCGGACCGGCGGGGTCAAGGGTCGCGCGCTGGCGAGCGTCGTGGCCCTCGTCGTGATCGCCGGCATCGGCGTGGAGGGCCTGGCGGCGCGCCATAGCTTCGTGGGCACCGACGCGATGGCCTCACCGAGCGAGGTTCAAGCCGCGCGCACCGCCGCGCGGTATCTGGTCACGAGCGCCCCCGGCCGGCAGGCCGTGTTCGTGGTTCGCCAGTCGGGGCTGGGGGGGCCGACTACGGGATGATCCCGGCGTTCCGACGCATCCGCGCCTTCGCACCCGGAGGCGAGGTGCCGCTCATCGCGACCTATCTGGGTTCCCCCGACGAGCTGCTCGCGCACCGAGCCGCGACGGACCCGCGACTCGCGAACTTCGACTCCATCTCGAGGCTCTACTGGGGATCGCTGCGGAGCTGGTTGCGGCCCGACCCCGTCGTGATCGCGCTGCGGCCCTTCTACGATCACTACGACAGCCTCCTGAAGGCCAACCCAAGCGGCGAGATCGCGGACGGCGTCATGGTGCTGCGCGGCCCGCGCCCCGCCCCGGGTTTCCTGCCTCCGGAGGCGCTCTCTCCCCCCGGCGCGGGTTCTCTGGCGGCATGGACGGCCGCCGCGTTCGTCGTTCTGCTGGTCGCCGGACTCGGGTGGGCCTGGGGTCTGCTGCAGCTGTCGTGGGACGAGCGCCTCGCGCTCGCGCCGGCCCTGGGGATCACGACGTTGGTGCTGATCGCCTTCGTTCTCGCCATGATGGGGGTCTCGCTCTCGGGCGGCTCGGGGCGCATCGTGGTCGCGATCACCGTGATCGCCGGGTGGGCGGTTGCGGCGGGCCGCCGATGGGCCGGGCGTCATCGCGTCGAACCGGAGGACGAGCAGGCTCTCGGCGCCTAGCACTCGTCGCGACAGAGCGCTCCGTATCATGTCCTCATGGCGGATCTCCCCGAGCTGGGACCTCGCAAGTCGGCCGTGCTCCGCGCGGTCGTCGAGGAGTACGTGCGCAGCGGCGAGCCGGTGGGCAGCGAGACGATCGCGGAGGCCGGCCGCCTCGGCGTGTCCAGCGCCACGATCCGTAACGAGATGGCGGCGCTCGAGGAGCTCGGTTACCTGAGCCACCCGCACACGAGCGCCGGGCGGATCCCCACCGACCATGGGTATCGGCACTATGTGGATTCGCTGCCGGCCGGGGGGCGCCTGCGGGAGACGCAACGACGCGCCATCGCGAGCTACTTCGCCGAGGTGATGGTGGATCTCGAAGAGGTGTTGAAGGGATCGGTCCAGCTCCTCTCGCGGATGACGCAGTACGCGGGACTCGCCGTGCCGCCGACGGCGTCTGAAGAGCCGCTCGTGCGCCTCGAACTCATCGACATGGGGCCCACCGTGATGATCCTCGCCGTGGGCCACCACGGTCGCGTCGACAAGCGAGTGATCGACCGGCCCGAACGGGTCGAGACGCAGGATCTGCTCGACGCCGACCAGCGGCTCCAGCCGCTCCGCGGGCTCACCTACGTCGAGGCCCAAGCCCAACTCCTGCGGCTGGCGGTGGACGGGCCCAAGGCCGAACACGACCTGATGCTGCACGTCGCGGAGACGCTGCGCGATGCGAGCCGTGGAGACGGGTCCACACATGTGGTGGTGGGCGGCGTCTCCAACCTCACGGGAGAGACGCAGGCGATGCGGCGCGAGACCTTGCGCCGCCTCTTCGAGACCCTGGAGCGCGAGCAGGAGATGCTGCGGGTGCTGCACGACGTGTCGTCCTCGGACGACGACCCCTCCGTGACGATCGGTGCCGAGCATCCGTCCACCGGTGAGTGGGAGGCCTCGATCATCACGGCGCCGTTCCGGGCGGGCGAGGCCACGATCGGCACGATCGGCGTCGTGGGACCGACCAGGATGGACTACCTGAGCGCGATGGCCTCGGTGAAGACCGTGGCCAAACGGCTGTCCGAGCTCGCTGCGGAGCTCGACGAGTGACGATGTCGGCCGCTCGCGACCTGTATGAGGTGCTCGGGGTGCCGCGTGACGCGAGCGCGGACGACATCCGGCGTGCCTACCGGCGGCTCGCGCGCGAACACCATCCGGACGTGAGTGCCGATCCACAGGGTGAGGAGCGTTTCAAGGAGGTCGTGGGCGCCTACGAGATCCTGTCCGATCCGCAGAAGCGGCAACGCTACGACGCGTTCGGCACGGCCGACGGCGGCGCGGGTGGCGGCTTCGCGGATATCCAGGACATCTTCGACCTCTTCTTCGGCGGCGGCGGATTCCCCGGCGCCGGTGGCCGTCGACGCGGCTCGAGGAGCCGTGCGCACCGAGGCGACGATCTGGGGATCCGCATCGAGCTGACGTTCCGCGAGGCGATGTTCGGCGTCCGTCGGGAGCTGGAGGTGGAACGCCTCATCGCGTGCGAGCGGTGCCAGGGCAACGGTGCCGAGCCCGGAACGGCCCCGATCGCGTGTCGAGGGTGCGGAGGAGTCGGTGAGGTGCAGAGCGTGCGGCGGAGCGTCTTCGGCACGGTGATGACCTCATCGCCATGCCCCACGTGCGGCGGTTCCGGTCAGGAGATCACCGACGCCTGCTCCGAGTGCTCCGGACGCGGGCGACTGCGACAGCCCGCCATGGTGGCGGTGGACATCCCGGCCGGCGTCGCCGACGGCATGGAGTTGCGCGTTGCGGGCAACGGGCACGCGGGGGTGGCCGGCGGCCCTCCCGGCGACCTGTTCGTGGGTCTGTCGGTGCAGCCAGCCGAGGAGTTCGATCGCAGGGGGCAGGACCTGTTCACCGTGCTCGACATCACGATGACACAGGCGGCGCTCGGATCGGAGCTCGAGGTGGAAGGCCTCGACGGCCTCGAGCGCGTGCGCGTCGAGCCGGGCACCGAGTCGGGCACGGTCGTTCGTCTGAAGGGAAAAGGCGTCCCGAATCTCAACCGTCGGGGTCGCGGCGATCTCTACGTGACGTTGCACGTCGTGACCGTCCGGGACCTCTCCCGGCAGCAGCGCAAGCTGCTGGAACAGCTCGCCGAGCTCCGGGGGGAAGGGACCGGTCGCTCGGAGCCCATGCGCGCGAACCTGCGCCGCCCCGAGTTCTAGCGGCGCCGACGGAAGAGGCCCAAGGAAGCGATAGGCTCCAGCGGTGTTCGACAGCGAGTGCTTGTTCTGCAGGATCGTGGCCGGGGAGATCCCGGCGGACGTCGTGCGGGAGTCGGATCGCCTGGTGGCCTTCCGCGACGTGAACCCGCAGGCGCCCACCCACATCCTGCTGATCCCCAAAGATCACATCGAGTCGGTCGCCGACCTGAGCGAGCATCACGCCGAGACACTCACCGACATCATGCAGGCGGCGACGCAGCTTGCCGGCGCCGACGGGATCGCAGAGTCGGGGTGGCGGCTCGTGACGAACGTCGGCCCCGACGGTGGACAGAGCGTCTTTCACCTGCACTTCCATCTGCTGGGCGGGCGGCAGATGGCGTGGCCGCCCGGGTAGGGCGGCTACAATCATCGTCGTGGCAGGTGCCACCACCCAAGTCAAGATCCTCGTTCCGGGCAGCCAACCGATGATGGCGCTTCTCGGCCAGCGCGATGTCTTCTTGAAGCTCATCGAATCCGCGTTCGCGTGCAACGTCCTCGTGCGCGGCAACGAGATCACGATCACCGGCCCCGAGGCCGACGCCGAACGCGTCGCCCGCATCTTCGAGGAGCTGCTGGAGTTGTTGGAGAAGGGACACGAGCTCACCGACGCGTCGGTGGGCCAGGCGATCGCGTTGGTGAAAGGCGCCGAACCCGACGTCGAGGGCGTGCCCGCGTTGCGGCCCTCGGAGATCTTGGGCGACCGTCTGCTCACCGCACGTGGCAAGGGCATCGCGCCGAAGACCGCAGGACAGAAGCGGTACGTGGACGCGATCCGCTCGTCCACGGTGACCTTCGCGATCGGACCCGCCGGGACCGGCAAGACGTACCTTGCGGTCGCCACCGCCGTGCGCGCGCTCCAAGAGCATCAGGTCTCGCGCCTGATCCTCACGCGCCCGGCCGTGGAGGCCGGTGAGCGGCTCGGCTATCTCCCGGGAACCCTCTACGAGAAGATCGACCCCTACATGCGGCCGCTCTACGACGCGCTGTTCGAGATGACGGGGGCAGAGACACTCCCCCGTCTCATGGAGCGGGGCACGGTGGAGGTGGCTCCGCTCGCGTTCATGCGTGGTCGCACGCTGAACGACGCGTTCATCATCCTGGACGAGGCGCAGAACACCACGCCGGAGCAGATGAAGATGTTCCTCACTCGGCTGGGGTTCGGGTCCAAAGCCGTCATCAACGGCGACGCGACGCAGGTCGACCTGCCGAACGGCCAGCGCTCCGGACTCGCGGTGGTCCAAGAGATCCTCGAAGGGATCGAGGGGATCACGTTCTGTCATCTGGGTGGGCGCGACGTCGTGCGCCACCGGATCGTGCAGGACATCGTCGAGGCCTATGAACGATCCACGCAGCCGCAGCTTCCCGTGGACGAGGCGCAGAAACCGTGAGCGACGACGGCGGCCATACGCCGACCATCCGCATCTCGAACCGGCAAGACCTCCCGATCGACGCCCCGGCGTTGACGGCGGTCGCCGGGGACACCCTTCGGGGCGAGGGGGTGGATCGGGTTGAGCTGTCGGTGTCGTTCGTCGACGACGTCGAGATGGCGGACCTCCATGAGCGGTTCATGGGCGAGCCCGGTCCCACCGACGTCCTCTCGTTCCCGCTGGATGAGGCGGATCGGGACGAGGACGGCGTGAGGCTCCTGGGCGACGTCGTGATCGCGCCGGCGGTCGCCGCCCGCAACCAACCCGCAGACCCCCCCGCCGAGATGAGACTGCTCCTCGTCCACGGGATCCTCCACCTCCTCGGCTACGACCACGAAGACGAGGACGGGCGCGCCGAGATGTGGGCCGCTCAGGAGCGATACAGCGGCGTGAGGGTGTCGTGACCGGCACCGACTGGTTCGAGATCGGCGTGATCTTGCTGCTGGTGGGAACCGTCGCGCTCCTGGGCGCGTCGGAGGTGGTCATCACCCGCACGAACCGCGTGCGGGCGCTGCGCCACGCCGAGGAGGGGCGCCGGGGCGCGGCTTCCTTGCTGAAGATCGCCGAGGAGCCGGCGCCCTACCTCAATGTGGTGCTGCTGCTCACGCTCCTCGCGACGATCGGCGGTACGACGCTGGCGTCCACGATCGCCGTGCGCCACTTCGGCAATGCGGGTGAGTGGATCGCGACGATCGTCATGACGCTGGTGTTGTTCGTGTTCGCCGATGTGACTCCCAAGACGCTGGCGCTGCAACGCTCGGACCGGGTGGGACTCTTCCTCGGGCCGCTCGTGGTCGGGCTCAAGCGCCTCGTGGGCCCGCTCGCGTCCGGGTTGGTGCGACTCGCGAACCTCCTCATGCCGGGCAAGGGGATGAAGGAGGGGCCGTTCATCACGGAGAAGGAGTTGCGCGCCTACGCCGACGCGGCGTCGGAAGAGGACCAGATCGAGGACGAGGAGAAGGAGCTCATCCACTCCATCTTCGAGTTCGGCGACACGATCGTGCGCGAGGTGATGGTGCCCCGGCCCGACGTCCTAGCTCTGGAGGACGACAAGTCGCTGCGCGACGTACAGGCGTTCGTCTTGGAGCACGGCACGTCGAGGATCCCCGTCTACGACCACGAACAGGACCTCGACCACGTGGTCGGCGTCGTCTTCGCGAAGGACGTCCTGAAGGCGCTGCACCAGGGCAAGCAGGACGCCCCGCTCAGCGAGGTCGTGCGCGAGGCGCGCTACGTGCCGGAGTCCAAGAAGGTGGCCGACCTGCTTCGCGAGATGCAGCGGGAGAAGTTCCACATGGCGCTCGTGACGGATGAGTACGGCTCGGTGAGCGGACTCGTGACCCTGGAGGACCTCCTGGAGGAGCTGGTCGGCGATATCACGGACGAGTACGACCTGGAGGAGCCCGAGATCGTCGAGGTGAGCCAAGGCGTGTATCGCGTCAGCGGCAAGGCGTCGATCAACGACGTGAACGACGTGCTGGACGTCGACCTGCCGGATGAGGAGTGGGATACGGTGGGCGGCCTCGTGCTGGATCTGTTCCAGCGGATCCCCAAGGGCGGTGAGGAGATCGAGCTGGACTGCCTGAAGTTCCGGGCCGAGGAGGTGCAGGGCCGGCGCGTCGCCCAGGTCCTCATCACCCGGATCGAGCCCGGTTCCACCGGGACGAAGGGGTCCGACGCGTGATCGACGCGGCGGACGAGCTGGTCGCGGCGGCGCGCCGGGCGCGCGAGCGGGCCTACGCGCCGTACTCGGGGTTCCTCGTGGGCGCGGCGGTGCGCGCGGACGGAGCGATCCACGCAGCACCCAATGTCGAGATCGCCAGCTACCCCCTGTCGGTGTGCGCCGAGCGGAACGCCGTCGCCGCCGCGGTCGCGGCCGGCCACCGCGGGATCGTCGGCGTCGCCGTCGTCGGCAGCAGCGAGACCGGCCCGACGCCTCCGTGCGGCGGTTGCCGCCAGGTCCTCTACGAGTTCGGCGGCCCGGATCTGACGGTGATCGGCGAGTCGCTCGACGGCGACGAGCGGGTCATATGGCGGCTCGGAGACCTGCTCCCTGAGGCGTTCGGTCCCGGCGACCTCGGCCGATGACCGGGTTCCGGTCCGGGATGGTGGCCGTGGTGGGGCGGCCCAACGTCGGGAAGTCCACGCTCGTGAACGCCCTCGCGAGGGTGAAGGTCTCCATCGTCTCCGACAAGCCGCAGACCACGCGGCGCGACATCCGGGCGATCCTCAGCACCGGAGAGATCCAGATCGTGTTCACCGACACCCCCGGATTCCACAAGCCGCGAACGCCCCTCGGCTTCCGGCTGAACGATCTCGTCGGCGACGCGGTGGACGGGGTTGACGTGACCGTCCTCGTCGTCGACGCCGCGAGCGGAGTCGGACGGGGCGACGCCTTCGTCTACGAACGGCAGGTCGCCCCGGGCACCGGGGCTCGGTTCTGCATCTTGAACAAGGTGGACGGGCTCGACCATCACCGACTCGTGCCACAGCTGGCCGCCGCCGGCGCGCTCGGCGAGTGGGACGAGATCGTCCCCGTGTCGGCGACCGTCGGCACCGGGGTCGACGATCTGCGAGACCTGATCGCGTCCCGCATGCCGGAGGGTCCGGCCCTCTATCCGCTCGATGAGATCACCGATCAGTCGACGGAGGTTCGCCTCGCCGAGATGGTGCGCGAGCAGGCCCTGCGGGTGACGCGCGAAGAGGTCCCTCACTCGGTTGCGGTGGTCGTCGAAGAGATGGAGCGGACCGGTGATCTCACGCGCATCCACGCCTCGATCGTCGTCGAGCGCGACTCGCAGAAGGGGATCCTGATCGGCCACGGCGGCGAGACCTTGAAGACCATCGGGTCCGGCGCGCGCCACGAGATGGAACGGCTGCTGGGAGCGAAGGTGTACCTCGACCTGCACGTCAAGGTGATGAAGGAGTGGCAGCGCGATCCCAAGGCCCTCGATCGCCTCGGCTTCTAGCCTCCGCCTACCTGTAGGGCGCCGACCATCTGTGGGTGGAACAGGCAGACCACCGTGTACGTGCCTGCCGCCACGCCGCTCAGGCTCACGCGCTGGGTCTGACCGGATGCGACCGTCACGCTCACGTCCGTGCCCTTCACGGTGAACGTGTGCGAGACGGCGCCGTGGTTCGCCACCGAGATCGTCGCGCCGGTGCTCACCGCGGCGCAGGACGGGTCGAACGCGAAGTCCTGCACGCTCACCGTGGCGGTCGAGGTGGGATCCGGGCAGCTCGGCGGGGCGGTCGAGTGGTCGCACGCCGCGACCCCGACCGTGAAGAGGGGAACGGCGACGAGTACGGCGCGCAACCTCACGGCGGGAGAGCATAGCGAAGGGTCCGGAGCCGTCCCCCTGGACTCGTTCACCGGTCCGCCGGCGGGCCGCAGTAGCATGGCCTCGCCCATGTCCCAGATCCAGATGCGCCCTACGCAGCCGATCCTCGCCGCCTCCGAGGCGGCGCAGCTCGTGACGCGGTCACCTGCCGTTGATGCCGTGGGGTTGGAGGCGCGCGCGGCTGCCCTCGCGACGCGATCCATCAAGAAGGACGCGAAGCGCTGGGCGCTCGACCTCGCGATCCGCAGCATGGATCTCACGACGCTCGAGGGCACCGACACCCCCGGCAAGATCGTCGCGATGTGTGCGAAGGCCGTTCGCCCCGACCCGATGGATCCCGCGGTGCCCCCCGTCGCCGCCGTGTGTCTGTATCCCCACGTCGTCCCGGTGGCCGTGGAAGCGCTGGCCGGGACCACGGTCGCGGTTGCGAGCGTGGCGGGGGGGTTCCCCAGTGGCCTCGGGCCGCTCGAGACGCGCCTCGCCGAGATCCGCGCGGTGGTCGCGATGGGCGCCGGCGAGGTCGACATCGTGCTGAACCGCTCGCTGTTCCTGGGCGGACGCTACGCCGAGGCGTTCGAGGAGCTCGTCGCCGCGCGCGATGCGGCGGGGCAGGCGCGCCTCAAGGTGATCCTGGAGACCGGCGAGCTGGGCTCGTACGACCGCGTGCGTCAGGCGAGCGCGCTCGCGATGGCCGCCGGCGCCGATTTCATCAAGACGTCCACCGGGAAGATCGGCACGAGCGCGACGCTCCCGGTGGCCCTGTGCATGATGGAGGCCGCCCGCGATTTCCACGCCCAGACGGGACGCGGCGTGGGCGTCAAGGTGGCGGGCGGCGTGCGGAAGTCGAAGCAGGCGGTGCAGTATCTGGTGCTGGTCCACGAGACGCTGGGGCCGCGATGGCTCACGCCCGAGCGCTTCAGGATCGGCGCGTCCTCGCTCCTGAACGACGTGCTCATGCAACTCGACAAAGAGAAGACCGGGAACTACTCGGGCTCCGACTACCACACGATCGACTGACGAGGGATCGAACGAGGCATGAGCGAGACGATCGAACGGAGCTCGGGTCCGGCGGGCGACCCCTGGGAGTACGCGGCCGCGCGGGAATCCACCGACATCGTGACGATCGAGGACAGCTACGGGCTGTTCATCGGCGGGGAGTTCGTGGAGCCCAAGAGCGGGCGCCGCTACACCACGATCGATCCCGCCACCGAGGAGTCCCTCGCCGAGGTCGCCGACGCGGGTCCGGAGGATGTGACGCTGGCGGTGGAGGCGGCGCGCGAGGCGGCCCCCCGCTGGCGGTTGCTCCCGGCGTCTGAGCGCGCGAAGTACGTCTTCCGGATCGCCCGACGCCTGCAGGAGCGGGCTCGGGAGTTCGCGGTGCTCGAGTCTATGAACGGCGGCAAGCCGATCAAGGAGTCGCGCGACGTGGACCTGCCGCTCGCAGCGGCGCACTTCTTCTACTACGCGGGGTGGGCCGACAAGCTCGAGTACGCCTTCCCGGGGCGCTCGCCGAGGCCCGTGGGCGTCACGGGGCAGATCATCCCGTGGAACTTCCCGATGCTGATGGCGGCGTGGAAGCTCGCGCCGGCGCTCGCCGCGGGCAACACCACCGTTCTGAAACCCGCGGAGACGACACCGCTCACCGCCCTGCTGCTGGCGCAGGTCATCCAGGAAGCCGAGCTGCCTCCCGGCGTCGTGAACATCGTGACGGGGGCCGGCGAGACCGGCGCGGCGCTCGTGGCCTCCGACGTGGACAAGATCGCCTTCACGGGATCCACCGAGGTCGGCAAGCAGATCCAGCGCGCGCTGGCCGGCACGGGGAAGCGGCTCACCCTGGAGCTCGGCGGCAAGGCGGCCAACATCGTGTTCGAGGACGCGCCGCTCGATCAGGCGGTCGAGGGCGTCGTGAACGGCATCTTCTTCAACCAGGGGCACGTGTGCTGCGCCGGATCGCGCCTGCTGGTGCAGGAGCCGCTGTTCGAGCCGTTGCTGGACAAACTCAAAGCCCGGCTGCAGACGCTGAGAGTGGGCGATCCGCTCGACAAGAACACCGACGTCGGCGCCATCAACTCCCGCGCCCAGCTCAGAAAGATCGAGGACCTCGTCGCGTCGGGGATCGAGGAGGGCGCACAGATCTTCCAACCGGAGTGCGAGCTGCCGGCCCGCGGCTTCTGGTTCCGTCCCACCCTGTTCACCGGCGTGTCGCAATCGCACCGGATCGCGCGCGAGGAGATCTTCGGGCCGGTGCTGTCGATCCTCACGTTCCGCACGCCGGAGGAGGCCGTCGAGAAGGCGAACAACACGCCCTACGGGCTGAGCGCGGGGGTATGGACCGAGAAGGGCTCGCGGATCCTGTGGATGTCGGAGCGCCTGCGCGCCGGGGTGGTGTGGGCGAACACCTTCAACCGGTTCGACCCCGCTTCCCCGTTCGGGGGGTACAAAGAAAGCGGGTTCGGGCGCGAGGGCGGGCGCCATGGGCTCGAGCCGTATCTGTCCTTCGGAGGCGCGTCGTGAGCGACGAGGAACGGGTGCCGGTCCATCGCACGGCGAAGCTCTTCGTAGGCGGGATGTTCCCGCGCTCGGAGTCGGGGCGGTCCTACGAGGTGTTCGCCCTCGACGGCCGGCCACTCGCGTACGTGGCCCAGGCGTCGCGCAAGGACGTGCGCGACGCCGTCGCGGTGGCGCGCGGCGCCCAACCGGCGTGGGCGGGGCTCACCGCCTATCTTCGCGGTCAGATCCTGTACCGCGTCGCCGAGATCATGGAGGGGCGCCGCGAGCAGTTCCGCTCGGAGCTCCTGGCGGCGGGTGCGTCCGACCCCGATCGCGGCGTGGACGCCGCGATCGATCGGTGGGTTTGGTACGCGGGCTGGGCCGACAAGTTCGCGCAGATCGCCGGCGCGACGAACCCGGTCGCCGGTCCGTACTTCAACTTCACGGTTCCGGAGCCGACGGGCGTCGTGGCGATCGTGCCGCCCGCGGACCAGTCGCTGCTGGGGCTCGTGTCGCGGCTCGCACCGGCCATCGTGAGCGGCAACACCACCGTCGTGCTTGCGAGCGAGACGGCGCCGCTCTCCGCGGTCTCCCTCGCGGAGGTGCTCGCGACCTCCGACGTCCCAGGGGGGGTCGTCAACATCCTGACGGGTCGAACGGAGGAGCTGGTGCCCTGGCTCGCCGGGCATCTGGACGTCAACGCGATCGACGTCACCGGCGTCTCCGCGGATCTCCTGCCCGAGGTCGAGGGTCTCGCCGCCGAGAACGTGAAGCGCGTGCACCGTGGCCCGGGCGGCGACCCGTTCGCCGCCGCGGCCCAGAGCCCTTACGAGATCACGGCGCTAACGGAGTTCAAGACCGTCTGGCACCCGATGGGCGCCTGAGATCCCAGATGCAACGACGTCTCAGCCTGCCGGCCCCTGCCGATGGAGCGCTGCCTCGTGCGCACTCGGCCTCAGTGGTGGCTCTGGGTCCTGGGTTCGGTGGCCGAAAGCCGACACTCCGGCGTTCAGCACGTATGGACCGGCCTCGTGGGTCGCTGCGGATGACGTGATCGCGACCTGCGTGGCTGAGACTTCGCGCACCAGCACCGGTATGCGCTCGACGTGACGCGGCCGCGTGAGGGCGACTGCCAGCGACGCAGCCGCGATCACCAACAGGAGCCCGGCTGCCATGCGCCAGCGCTTGGCGCTCCTGCGACCGGCGCTCAGCGCGATGTCCTGTGTGGTTTCCATGGGTATCTCCCTTCGTCTGCGGAACCTTCAGTGATGCCGTCTCGGATCTCTCGCTTCGAGGGAGCCAAGCCGGGGGTTCCCGTTGGGCCCGTCGGGAGCGTTCGAGACATGGATGCCCAGGGGCCACCGAACGCGTAGGCCTTCTTCCGGGTTGTGATCCGATCGAGTGGATCGCCGATCGTCCCTTCACATCCCGGACGCTTCGTGCATTCATGCACCTGGAAACCGTGACTGGAGGGGCCGTGGCGGTGACTGGGAGGATCGGCGTGACGATGTCGCAGGCCGATCTGGCCACGAGCTTCCGCGCCTTCTACGAGGGGAACTATCCGTCCCTGTTCGGAGCGATGTGCCTTGTAACGGGCAACCGAGCGGACGCGGAGGAGTTGGTGCAGGACGCCTTCCTCAAACTGTGGGAGCGATGGGACAACGTGGCCGCGATGAACAGTCCCGTCGGGTACCTCTACCGCACGGCGATGAACGCCTTCCGGATGCGGCATCGACGGGCCGCGACCGCCGCACGCCGGGTCGCGAGACGCATCGCGAGGACCCCGGACCTCGACGTCTTCGAAGCCCGGTTCGAGATCGATCGCGGGCTGGCTGCGATCACGACCCGACAGCGAGCCGCGCTGGTGCTCACCGATCTGCTGGAGCTGACCTCCGCGGAGGCTGCGGAGGCGCTGGGCGTCAAGCCGGCCACCGTCCGCAAGCTGTCCTCGCAAGGACGGGACGCCCTTCGTCGCGCGATCGGAGACGCCGATGCCTGACCTGAAGCACGTCCTCGACGCCCGTCGCGCAGCATTGACACCCGATGCCGGCGGTTTCGACCGACTCATCCGACGGCGACGTCACAAGGAGATCCGTGGCCGCATCACCGCGGGAGTCGTCGCGCTCGTCGTGGTCGCGGGGGGCTTCCTCGCCGCGTCATCGATCTGGGGCGGGGCGCGCCGCGTACGGGAGGGTGGTGTGCCGATCGACCGCTCGTCCATCGGTTCGCTCTCCGTGGCATGGACCGCCCATGTCGCGGGCGGCGCGACCGCGCCGGTCGTGGGCGACGGTCTCGTGTTCGTCGGTTCCAAGACCGAGGACCGGTTGTACGCCTTCCCTCAGGCATGCGAGAGCACCTGCTCACCGCTCTGGGTGGCGGAGGCGGGCAGCGGCCAGGTGCTCTCGACACCGGTCCTGCTGGACGGAGTCGTCCTCGTGAGTTCGGATCGCCTCTACGCGTTCGACGAGCATTGCGCGACGACCTGTCGCCCGCTCTGGACCTCGGCCCGCCTTCCCCGGCCAGATGGGCTGTCGGCCCCGGTCGTCGCGAACGGGCGCGTGTACGTCGAGAACGGAAGGTATCTCTACTCCTTCGACCCTCGCTGCGGGACCGATGCCGCGATCTGTCCTGCGAGGCCGGTGGGCACCGGCGGCAGGGGCGATAGCCACTACAGGAGCAGGGACTCGGCCGAACTGGTGGCCGGAGGCGACCTCGTCTACGTGATGTGGCCGGATTGGTCGATGTCGGTGTTCACGACGCGATGCCGCAACGGTGGTTGCCCACCCGTGTGGAACATCGCGCCCGTTTCGAGCTTCAGAGGCAGTTTGCTCGCCTTCGCCGACAATACCCTGTACGTGGGGGCCAACGCCTACCGCTCCGACTGTGGGGTCGGCGGCGGGTGCTCGCCGGAATGGATCGGGGGGTTGTTGGGAACGACCCGCTCCTTGTACCTGACGGCGGAAGTCACCGGCCTGACGGTCGAGGATGGCACAGTCTATATGGCCGCCAATCGCTTGTATGCGTTCCCTGAGGGCTGCGCCACCGATGGCGCCACCTGCGCTCCGGCGTGGGTCGGTCCGCGGCAGTTCGACTCGGTCATCGCGACATATCGGAGCTGGTCGACGCCCATCGTGTCGAACGGCCTCGTGTTCGCGGCCACGGATCGGCTGTATGCGTTCGCCGTCGGATGCGGTGTACGTGGCGCCACGTGCAGGCCTCTGTGGGTGGGCCCACCATCGCCCGCGGCGGTCGTGTCGAGCGTGGCCGTGGGGGGCAACCGCATGTTCGTGGCCTCGTCCGATGGCCAGGTCCGGGCCTACCAGGCGACCGCTGCCGGTTGATCCGGCGTCGGCCGCCATCGAAACAGCACACCTCTGCATGGACTCCCGCGACATGCCCGGAGCTACGATTCGCACATGCCGCCCTACAAGGAGCAGGGCATCGTCCTGCGCGCGATCAAGCTCGGCGAAGCCGACAAGATCGTCACCATCATGACCCAGGGCTCCGGCAAGGTCCGGGCGGTCGCCAAGGGCATCCGCAAGACCACCAGTCGGTTCGGCGCCCGGCTGGAGCCGTTCACCCACGTGAACCTCATGCTCTATCGGGGCCGCGGCTCGCTGGACACCGTGACGCAGGCCGAGATCATCGCGCCGCACGGAGCGATCCGGGACGATCTCGCCCGGTTCGCGGCCGGCGAGACGATGCTGGAGGCCGTCGACAAGGTGGCCGAGGAACATGAGAGGAACGTCCGCGTCGTCCTCCTGCTCCTGAGCGGTCTGCGCGCACTGGACGCGCGACCCCCCGACCCCGCCGCCACCGCCGAGTCCTTCATGCTCAAGCTGCTGTCGCTCTCCGGATTCCATCCTTCCCTCACGGCGTGCGCCGTCTGCGGCGCCGCCGATCCCCAGCTGTTCCACGCAGGTCAGGGCGGCGCGGTCTGCGGCACGTGCGCGGAGCCGGGAGCGGGGCACGTCTCGCGTGCGGCCCTCGAGTACCTGTCGACGCTCGCGTTCGCCGAGCTCGGCCGGGCCGGGGAGCTCGACGGGACCGAGGAACGCGTGCGCAAGGAGTCGCGCGGCCTGCTGTACGGCTTCGCGGAATACCACCTGGAGCGCCGCATGAAGTCCGTGCCGATGCTCGTGAGGACCGCCCGGTGAGCAGCTATCTGCACGACATCGACCGTGATCGCGTCCCCGACCACGTAGCGATCGTGATGGACGGCAACGGCCGGTGGGCGTTGCAACGCGGCCTGCCTCGCACCGAGGGCCACGGGGCCGGGGAGGAGGCGTTGTGGGACACGGTGAAGGGGGCCGTGGAGGTCGGGGTGGGGTGGCTCACCGTCTATGCATTCAGCACGGAGAACTGGAAGCGTCCCGCGCCCGAGGTCCTCTACCTCATGAACTTCAATCGGAGCCTGTTGCGTCGCCGTCGGGACGAGCTGAACCGCATGAACGTGCGGATCCGCTGGATGGGTCGCCGGGACTGGCGCGTGCCGCGCTCGGTCATCAAGGAGATGCAGATCTCTGAGGACCTCACGCGCGACAACACCGGCATGACGCTCACGATCGCCTTCAACTACGGAGGGCCGCGCCGAGATCATCGACGCGGTGAAGCAGCTCGTACGCGACCACGACGCCGGCGCCCTCCGCATCGAGAAGCTCAGCGAGGCCGAGATCGCCTCGAGGCTGTACCACCCGGACATGCCGGACCCGGATCTCCTGATCCGCCCCAGCGGCGAGCAGCGCACGTCGAACTTCCTGCTCTGGGAGGCCGCGTACGCGGAGCTCTGGTTCACCCCCGTCCTGTGGCCCGACTTCGACCGCGAGACGTTGTTCGAGGCCATCCGCGACTTCCAGAAACGTTCGCGCCGCTTCGGCGGCCTCACGGTAGAGGACTGATCCGCTCGACGCTCCACCCCGTTGGCACCCCGCGGTCGACCGGCACCGACGACACGCCCGGCAGCGCAGGCGCGACGGGCGCGTGGGCGACCAGGAACATCACCCGCCCCTGCGCGATCCAGTCGGCGAGCGCCGCCGAGGGGTCGACGCCCGGGCTCGAACGGGACCCCGAGGCAGCGTGCGGCGAACGCCACCTCCGGATAGGACTCGGTGCTCGCGACCGCACACGGGCGGCCGTCCGCGGCGTCTCGCACGGCGATGCCCGCCGCGCGCGCCGTTGCCTGCGTCGCGCTGTCGTCCCGAGAGACCAGCATCGCGGTGATCGCGTTCCACACGAGCAGGACCGCGAACAGTGCCGCGAACCCGGTCCGCACCGTCCGTCCGCGCGCCAGGACCGCGTCCGCCCCACCGCACCCCGCCGGGAGGCTGAGTAGCGCGACGCCCGGGAGCAGGAAGCGGGGGGCGATGCCCGAGATCAGCAGGACGTACACACCGATCAGCGCGAGCCCGACGAACCCAGCGACGCGGGTGGCGTCCCGGGCTTCGGACCGACGAGTCAGCCGTAGCCCGCGGATCGCGAGTGCCGCCAGGACGGCCCACCAGAGCGCGCCCAGGAGCGGCACGGTCGGATGGGAGACCGGCCCCAGCGTGGGTCCGTCCGAGACCGCCAGCTGTTGGAGCACGCGCTGCGGCAGGCTCATCGCCGACACGTGTCCCACGGTGAGCGCGTCGCGAACGGCCGCCACAGGGCCGTTGAACCGCACCGACATCTCGACGAGCCACGCGAGCGACCCCAAGGCGATCCCCAGGCCCGGCCACAGAAGGACACGACCGCGGAGCGGTCGAGCGGATGCCGCGGCGGCGAGCGCCAGCACCGCGAACACCACCACGGCATCGGGGGGCCGGACCAACGCCATCGCGGCACCGGTCGCGCAGGTCCACGGCAGCCACCGGCGGGATCCGACGCTCCGCAGGATCCCTCCCGTGAGGGTCACGCCGAGCAGGGCCGACCACAGGTTCGGCATCACCGCCGACCCGTAGTAGAGGCTCACCCACCAGCCGCCGAACAGCGCCGCCGCCGCGGTCGCGGAGCTCCGGCCGATCAACGGCGCCCACACCGCGAAGGCGACCGCGAGCATCGCGCCGGCGGCGAGCATCAGGAAGATGCGCGACATCGTGATCGACCCCGACGTCCACGAGGCGGGCGCGACCAGTAAGGCGATCCCGCGAGCGCGCGAGGGCGCGAACGGGAGCGCCGGCGCGCCCCGCCAGACCTGCGAGAGATAGATCGCCTCGTCCCACGATGGGGCACGGCGCACGTTCGTGGTGACGAGCTGAAGGAACACGTAGGCGACGCCGACCGCGACGAACGGAGACCGTGCGGCGAGCCCGCGGCCCGGAGCGGTCTTGGGGACGGTCCTGGAACGCCAGGCCCCGACGCGGAACACTCCGGTATCGTACGCGGCGGCGTCGGCCGTCCGGCCGAGAAACGGATCCCCGAAGAACGCAGGAGGTGTCAAGTGTCCCCGTCCGCCAGGCCCGGCCGCGCGCGGGCGCTGCTGCTGATCGCCGTCGTCACGCTTCTCGGCGTGGGGTTCGCCTCCAGGACGGAAGCGGCGCCGGCTCCGCTCACACGCCGCCCGGACGCGCCGAACATCCTGCTCATCAATACCGACGACCAACGGTGGGACACGTTATGGGCGATGCCGCGCGTGCAGAAGCTCCTCGTCGATCACGGCGTCGAGTTCTCCCACATGTTCGTGTCGAACTCGCTGTGCTGCCCCAGTCGCACCAGCACGCTGACCGGGGACTACTCGCACACGACCGGTGTCTACCGGCAGGAGCCGCCGTTCGGCGCGTTCCAATGGTTCCGGGACCGCTCCACGATCGCGACATGGCTCCACGACCGCGGGTACGCGACGGCGCTGTTCGGCAAGTACGTCGATGCCTATCAGAGCGCCGCCCATCACGGCTACGTGCCGCCGGGATGGGACCACTGGATGGCGTTCATCCGGTCGAAGTACTACAACTACGGGCTCACGATCGACGGTGTGACCCACCACTACGGTGCTTCGCCGTCGGACTACGCCACGAACGTCCTGGGGGACGCGGCGGTCTCCTACCTCAGCACGGTGCGCTCGCCGTTCTTCGTCTACTACGCCCCGCCCGCCCCGCACTACCCTGCGATCCCGGAGGCGAAGTACGCCTCCATGTTCTCCGACCTACCACCGTGGCGTCCGCCGAACTACGACGAGGCGGACATGAGCGACAAACCCGCCTACATGCGGGCGCTGCCTCGGTTGAGCGCGGGCACGCAGGCGGCCATCGATACGTTCCGGTTGAACCAACTGCGGCGCTCCAGTCGGTGGACGTGCAGGTGGCGCGGATGATCGCGACGTCTCGCGCGCACGCATCGCCTGCACGACACGATGATCATCTTCATGTCCGACAACGGCATCGCGTGGGGCGAGCACCGCTGGGACAAGAAGGAGGTCCCTACGACGAGAGCCTTCGGGTACCGCTGGTGATCCGCGACGACCAGATGCATCTGACGCCGCACACGGACGATCACCTCGTGGCCAACATCGACCTCGCGCCCACGATCGCCGACGCGGTGGGCTTCCCGGTGACCGCCGAGGGGCGGAGCCTCGTCCCACTGTTGCACGGGAACGACGCCACGCCGTGGCGCAAGGACATCTTGTTGGAGCATGTCCGCGGGACGAACGACGTCCCCACCTTCTGCGGGCTCCGCTCGACCGACTACCTCTACGTTCGCTACGCCACCGGCGAGCGCGAGATCTACGACCTGCGCACCGACCCCTACGAGCTGAACAACCTGGCGGGCACGACGGCGGGGCGGGCCGTCGAGCCGGAGCTCGCCGCGCGTTTGGCGGCGCTGTGCACCCCTCCGCCGCCGGGGATGGAGCCGTCCCTCGACGGCGTCGGAGCGGCGTTCGTCGTGCTGGCCTTCGGGATGGGCGCCCTCAGCCGCCGCTCGCTCGCGGGAGCTCACCGGCGACGGCGGCGCTAAGAGCAGGGTAGGTTCGCGATCGCCTCGCCCACCTTCTGCGTGGCCGCCGAGGTGTCGGCGTGCGTCACGAGCGCGCGCCGAAGGGTCGCGAAGGCGTTCGCAGCGTCCCTCGCTCGCTTCGCGGCGGCCGTATCGCCGGCCTTCACGAGCGCCTTAGCGTCTTCCCTCATCGCCGCCTCTCTCGCCCCACCGCTCGCACGCGTTGCCCGAGGTCCCCCGGGATGTCGGTGCAGAGCTTGTGGAGTGCCGAGGAGGACTTCGAGCCCGGGGGGAGCCGCGGAGGAACGCTACCCACACCACGACACCCACCACGGCGACGGCCGCCGCGATGACGGCGATCAGTCCTGCTCGGCTCCTCGGAAGGGACGGAGCCCGTCTGTGTCGTGGAGGGGGCGACGGCGGTTGCGGCGCGTTCGGGGCGCCGTTGTGTGCCCCACAGTTCGGGCAGGTCCACGCGTCGTCCCCGGGTTCATGTGGAAACGCGCGTCGCAGGATCGACAGTTCACGAACACCCAGGGCGAGCCGCAACGCCGGCACGTGTACCCGGACGGGATCGGGGATCGCTGGCGCTCCTGACAATGCGGGCAGGTGACCTGCACGTTCATGGCCGAAGGCTACAGCCCGTTGAACCTCGCCAAGAGGACGCCGAGGACCGATCGTGAGCAGCCGGGCTACGAGACTCGGGTCGACCTCCAGATCTTGCTCATCAGGAACAGCCCGCCGGTGATGGCTACCGCTGAGGTACATCGCGATGAAGCCGCTGCCCGGCACGTCCATCCCCATCGTGACGAGCATCAGTCCCCGCATGATCGGGTAGCCGATCGCGAGACCGAAGAGCGTCAGGATCGTGAACCCGATCCGGCCCACCGGGCCGAAGCTGGTGGCGCCGCCGCGCCATCGCGAGTAGGTCGCCTCGTGCCCGGGCTCGCGCTGGATCGGGACCCGCATGCTGGGACGAGACGCGGCGAGGGCGCCGCTCGCACCCGGGGCGGCCTGCCGTCCCGGCATGCCCGCGGACGGGGACCGGTCGATGGGCGCGAAGCACTGGCCGCACCAGCCGGCGTCGGCGGTCACGCGCGCGTTGCAGTTCGGGCAGGTCTCCATCGTCCACCTCGTCCTACAGATATCGACCGGTGCTCGGTGGGGCTTGACATGACGGTTCTGCGGCTCCCGCCGCTGCGCTCGAACGCCCCGGTACCATGGCTGACACGCCAGCGGTCGCGGCCAGCGGCCGGGAGAGGAGTCGCCGTGCCCGACCTCATGGAGGCCGTCACCTCCCTCGCGAAACGTCGAGGGATCGCGTTCCAGTCCTCGGAGATCTACGGGGGCCTGCGTTCGTCGTGGGACTACGGCCCGCTGGGCGTGGAACTGCGCCGCAACCTCCGCGGTGCCTGGTGGCGCTCCATGGTGCAGCTGCGTGACGACGTGGTGGGCCTGGAGGCGGCCATCATCATGTCGCCGAAGCGTCTGGGAGGCCAGCGGGCACGTCGCCGGCTTCTCCGATCCCCTGATCGAATGCACGAACTGCCATCAGCGGTTCCGCGAGGATCACCTGGCGCCGAACGGAGGACGGCATCCTTCGCTGCCCGAACTGCGGGGGCGCCGAGTTCACCGAGCCCAAGCAGTTCAACCTGATGCTGAAGACCCACCTGGGGCCGGTCGAGGAGCCCGACAGCGTCGGCTACCTGCGGCCGGAGACGGCGCAGGGGATGTTCGTGGACTTCACCACCGTCGCAGGCCGCGGCGCCGCAAGAAGCTCCCGTTCGGCATCGCGCAGATCGGCAAGTCGTTCCGCAACGAGATCACGCCGCACAACTTCATCTTCCGCACGCGCGAGTTCGAGCAGATGGAGACTGGAGTTCTTCGTCAAGCCGGGGACCGACGACGAGTGGTTCGAGTACTGGGTGCAACACCGGCTTCAGTGGTTCCTCGACCTGGGCATGACGAAGGACAAGCTTCGCCTGCGCCCGATCACGAGCCCGACGAGCTCGCGCATTACGCGAAGGCCGCCACCGACGTGGAGTACGAGTTCCCGTTCGGTTGGGGCGAGCTGGAGGGGATCGCGAACCGAACCGACTTCGACCTTCGCTCGCACCAGGAGGCCAGCGGCCGAGGACCTCACCTACTTCGACCAGGAGAAGGAGGAGCGCTACCTCCCCTACGTCGTGGAGCCGGCGGTCGGCGTCGACCGCTCGCTGCTGGCGTTCCTCGTCGACGCGTACCGCGTGGAGGAGGTGCCCACCGCGAAGGGCGGCACGGACAAGCGCACCGTCCTGGGGCTGCACCGAAGCCTCGCACCGATCAAGGTGGCGGTGCTGCCGTTGTCGCGGAACGAGCGGCTGGTCCCGGAAGCCAAGCGCGTCTTCGACCTCGTGAAGGGCGAATGGATGTGCCAGTACGACGACGCGGGCGCGATCGGGCGACGGTACCGGCGCCAGGACGAGGTGGGGACGCCGTTCTGCGTCACGGTCGACTTCGACTCGCTGGAGGACCGGCAGGTGACGGTGCGTGAGCGCGACACGATGGCGCAGGACCGCCTGCCCATCGAAGGGCTGCTCGCGTACCTGAGGGAGCGGCTGTGAGCGACGGGCCGGGGGTGAGCCCCGGCTTACCCGGCCCCGGGCGGCAGCGAGGGCTCGTGAGCCTCTACGCGGTGGCGTTCGTGCTGATGCTCGCTGCGGGAGGAGCGCTCGCGCTCGCGGTGCGCAGCTTCCTGTCAGGACCTTTGGCCGCTATGGCTGTCCGCCGGACTCTCCGCGGCGGCCATCGTGGTCGCCCTGCTCGGCCTCGTGCTTCCACGCAGGGGGCGAAGGCTGCGGTGAAGCGCCCGTCACGGCTCACGGTCGCGCTCGTGACGTCGCGCTCGTCACGAGCGCGTGCAGCATCACGTTCGGAACCGGCTCCATCCAGGACTCACCGTCGGCGCCGTTCACCTCGTCGCGCCGGCCCCCCACCGTGGCGAACGGGCCCGGGAGCGCGGCGGCCGCGATGCGCAGGCTGTGCGTTCCGCCGAAGACCGGGAGCACGACCCCCGTTCGGCCCGGCACGACCCCACCCGCCATCGCGCACGTGGAGCACGAGGTCGAGACCGTCCGCGGCCTCACCTACGAGCACCCCGTCGCGGTGCAGCCGATCTCACCGGCGCAGATGGACAGGAAGGTCGCGGCCTCGTTCAACGACTCCTATCCGGCCGGGTTCTATGCGCGGCGCACGCTCGCGTGGCGTGCGCTGGGCGTCATCCCCGCGGGCGCCGACATCCGCAAGGCTCTGCTGGCCTTCCAGACCGGCCAGGTCGTGGGCTTCTACAACCCGGACAACGGACAGCTCGTCTACATCGGCAACGCGCGCCTCACCGATCTCGCGGAGCGGTTCACGCTGGCCCACGAGCTCACGCACGCCATCGACGACCAGCACTTCGACCTCGCGCGCATCGACCGGATCGCCGCGCGCTGCCAGGACGAGCAGGGGCAGGCAGCGCTCGGGGCCGTGGAGGGAAGCGCCCAGTACTTCGCGGCGCAGGTGATCACCCGGTTCCCCGGAGGGAGCGTCTCGTCGGGGGGCCAGGGCGGCCCATCGCTGTCCGGCGTCCCCCCGTTCATCGTGGGGATGGAGCTCTGGCCGTACACGGCGGGGCAGGCCTTCATCACCGCACTCGACCAGCGCGGGGGGCTCGCGGCCGTCGACCGGGCGCTGCGGCACTGGCCCGTCTCCACCGAGCAGGTCATCCATCCCGACCGATACCCGCGTGACCGCCCTATCCCTGTGAACGTCCCCCAGCTCACGACGGTGCTCGGCCACGGTTGGCGAGATCTCGACGTGATGCAGGTGGGGGAGGAGTTCCTCGACCAGATGTTGCAGCTGCGCCTGTCGGACGCGGCGGCCTCGGGCGCCACCGACGGCTGGGGTGGTGGGATCTACCGGGCATGGACGGACGGGACGCACACGGCCGTCGTGCTCGCAACCACGTGGGACTCGACGGGCGACGCGACCGCGTTCGCGCAGGCGATGCAGGACTGGCTGGACGCCGGCGGCACCCCAGGCAAGATCCTGTCCGCGACCGGAACCCACGTGACCGTGGGGTTCTCCGACGACCCCGCCGCGCTCGGCACCCTTGAGACCGGCGCGTAGCCGAGGGGTCGTAGACTGAGGTCTCCGAACCGATCGACCGCTGGCGGAGGCATGCCGTGACCAAGCTCGTCTACGACTTCTCGGAGGGCAACAGGGATATGAAGGACCTGCTCGGCGGCAAGGGCGCCAATCTCGCCGAGATGACGAACATGGGACTTCCCGTTCCTCACGGGTTCACGATCACCACCGAGGCCTGCCTCTCCTACCTCGCCGGCGACGGCTATCCGGCGGGCCTCGCGGAGGAGATCGAGGAGCACCTGCAGGGGATGGAGGCTTCCATGGGCAAGAGCCTGGGCGACCCCTCCGACCCGCTCCTCGTCTCGGTCCGAAGCGGTGCGAAGTTCTCGATGCCCGGGATGATGGACACGGTTCTCAACCTTGGTCTCAACGAGGACTCGCTCAAGGGTCTCGTCGAGCAGTCGGGCGGCGACCAACGGTTCGCGCAGGATGCCTACCGCCGCTTCATCCAGATGTTCGGCAAGATCGTCATGGATGTTCCCGCGTCCGCCTTCGAGGACGCGTTGGACCGTGCGAAGGAGGCCAAGTTCGAAGGCGCCTCGGACAGCGACCTCGACGTGGAGGACCTCCGTCGCGTCATCGGGGAGTTCCTGCGGATCTACGAGCAACAGACGGGCAGCGCGTTTCCCACCGACCCACGTGAGCAGATGCGACTGGCGATCGAGGCCGTGTTCAGGAGTTGGAACGGCAGGCGTGCCGTCGACTATCGGCGTCAGAACAAGATCAGCGACGACCTGGGAACCGCCGTGAACATCGTGGCCATGGTATTCGGCAACCGGGGCGAGGACTCGGGCACCGGCGTCGCGTTCACCCGCGACCCGTCCACGGGGGCGAACGTCCCCTACGGGGACTACCTCGCCAACGCGCAGGGCGAGGACGTCGTGGCTGGCATCCGCAACACGCTCCCGCTCGCGAAGCTCGCCGAGATCGACCCGACGTCCTACAGGGGCTTGCGCTCGGTGATGGACACCCTCGAGGGTCACTACCACGACATGTGCGACATCGAGTTCACCATCGAGAAGGGCACGCTCTGGATCCTGCAGACGCGGGTCGGCAAGCGCACCGCGTTCGCGGAGTGGGTGATGGCCTACGACATGCTCGAGGAGGGCCTGCTCGATGAGGACACCGCCCTGATGCGCGTCGATGCCAACCGGCTGGAGGAGCTCTTCAAGCGGGTCGTCGCGAGGAAGGCCAAGGACGAGGGATCCCCGATCGCCCAGGGATTGAACGCGTCACCGGGAGCCGCCACGGGGAAGGTGGTCTTCAGCGCGGACGAGGCCCAGGTGCAGGGGAGCAAAGGCGAGCGCGTGATCCTCGTCCGCCGCGAGACGACCCCCGACGACTATCACGGCATGATCGCGTCGCAGGGGATCCTGACGAGCGCGGGTGGCACGAACTCGCACGCCGCAGTGGTGGCGCGCGGCGAGGGGATCCCGGCGGTGTGCGGCGCCGACGCCATCAGGCTCCAGGCGGGCGGCCGGACGTTCACGGCGAACGGGACCACGGTCGCCGAGGGCGACGTCATCACGATCGACGGCTTCGACGGCACCGTGTATGTCGGCGAGCTGCCGTTGGAGGAGTCGATGCTGGAGAAGGCCCGAGCGGGAGACGCCACCGCGCGCGAGGACAAGCTGTGGAAGGCGTTCGCCCGGCTGATGACACATGCGGACGCGCGGCGGCGCCTGCGCGTGCGGGCGAACGCCGACACGCCCGAGCAGTCAACGAACGCCCGCGAGCGCGGCGCGGAAGGCATCGGTTTGTGCCGGACGGAGCACATGTTCCTCGGTGAGGAGCGTGTCCTGGCCGTGCGCCAGATGATCTTCGCCGAGACCCCGGAGGAGGAACAGGCGGCCTACGACGTCCTTTTGCCGTTGCAGCGCGATGACTTCGTCGGGATCTTCCGGGCGATGGACGGTCTCCCGGTCACCGTCCGCCTGCTCGACCCACCGCTGCACGAGTTCCTTCCCGATCAGGTGGAGCTGGCCGTCGAGGTGGCGCTCGGCGAGGCAAGAGGCGAAGACGTCGCCGAGCAGAAACGCACGCTGCAGAAGGTGAACGAGCTCCACGAGATGAACCCGATGCTGGGGCTTCGAGGCGTGCGGCTCGGCATCGTGAAGCCCGGCCTGTACGCGATGCAGGTACGCGCGATCGTCGAGGCGGCCGTGGCCGTCAAGAAGGAGGGCCTCGATCCCCAGGTCGAGATCATGATCCCGCTCGTTGCGACGGCACCCGAGCTGCAGCAGATGCGCGCGGAGCTGGAACCCGTGGCGCGGGAGATCCTGGCGCGCGAGGGCGTCGGGCTCGATCACCTGGAGTGGGGGACGATGATCGAGTTGCCGCGAGCCGCCGTGACCGCGGGCGAGATCGCGCGGTCCGCCGACTTCTTCTCCTTCGGCACGAACGATCTCACGCAGACCGCCTTCGGCTTCAGCCGGGACGACATCGGCAAGTTCGTGGGCATGTACGAAGAGCGCAAGCTCGTCCCTGCGAACCCGTTCGTGACGGTGGACCGGCCCGGCGTCGGCCGCCTGATGCGGATCGCCTGCGAGGAGGGCCGCGCGGCCGCGCCGTCGATCCATCTGGGGATCTGCGGCGAGCACGGCGGCGACCCCGCCTCGGTGGTGTTCTGTCACGAGATCGGCCTGGACTACGTGAGCTGTTCACCGTTCCGCGTTGAGACCGCGAGGCTCGCCGCCGGCCAGGCGGCCATCTCCTCATGATCTGGAGGGCCGGCCCCGTCGCCTCGGGCCCGGCTATCCCGAAGGCGCTCCCAACGCCGCCAGGAACCCTTCG
This sequence comes from uncultured Actinomycetes bacterium, assembly GCA_963850315.1. Lineage (GTDB taxonomy): Bacteria > Actinomycetota > UBA4738 > UBA4738 > HRBIN12 > JAOUEA01. The sequence goes on along the minus strand of CAWKKN010000005.1, from coordinate 347,559 downwards.
GGATCCTGTAGCCCGAGGCCAAGCCGTTTGACCGAGACGCTGACTCCGGCCATGCGGGCGCGCGCCGAAGGATCGAGGGTGAGGTTCACGATGCCGGCGGCCGAACCGTTGACGAGCCACGAGCCATGCAGGTCCGTGTGCACGCCGATCGCCCAGGGAACGTCCGGGGACCGCACGGCGGCGTGGATCGTCGAGCGAGGCACGCGGGCGTCGAACGCCCATCCCATCCGCACGTGCAGGTCGGTCGAGGTGAGCCGGACCTGGGCACGGGCGCGGCCGAGACCCATGGTCGTGAACAGCCACGAGAGTCGAGGCGAGTAGCGGATCGGGAACGTCGGCGTCGCTCATGGTCGGCAACCTACCCCGCGCCGATCCGAACGGGCGAAGCGTGACTCCCGTCACGGCCGGGCGTCGCGGGGCCCCGTAGGCTCGTCCATCCCTCCCACCTCCCCACGGCCCCAGGAGGTGACGCGATGGGATCGCCGAAGGTCCCGCACCATGTCAGGTACATCGCCGCAGTCCTGTGCGTCGGCATGCTGGCCCCCTCCAGCGTCGCACTCGCCGTCGGTCCGAGCGCGGCCCGTCCGCCGGTCCTGCGGACGTTGCGGGCTCCGCTCCGCTGGCGGGAGGGGCAGGCACAAGGCACACGGCACGCGGTCGCCCGGCTCGGCGGCCACGCGGTCGCCGTGGTGACGGAGACCACGGGCCGGGCCTCAGAGGCAACCGTGAAGAGCGAGAGCATCAGCGCCGCCGGCATCGGGGACCCGTCGACCGACAGCCTCGTCTCGTTCGACGGCACCAGCGTGACGGAGACCGACCTCCCGCTCGGGACGCTCGCCCTCGGTGGTGAAGGCCGCCAGGCTGCCCCCTTCGACGCTCCGTGTCCACAGAACGTGACCTGCGGGCACCTCTCGTATCGATGGACGAGATGCTTCCAGATCGACGACGGCTATTCCTACGCATACCAGTGCTTCCACGTCTATGCAGCAAGTACCACCAGCAAGACCCTGGCCTACCGCGCGGGCTGGTGGACGGGCACGGCCAACGCCGAGAAAGGGAGCAATCTCAGGAGCGTGGTCGATCGCGACGACATGACGGGCTGCTCCGCGTGCGCGGTCCAGATCGACGAGTGGTCGCCGAGCGGCGACATCCACCCACCGAGCAGCGGCAAGACCGTCTATCTCGGATTCGGCCTCAGCGGTCCCGGTGTGAGCGCGAACATCGGAGAGAGCCTCACGGTCTACTCCCAGGTCTACGGCCCCCTCGCCGGCTATCCGACGCGAGGACAGTTCCGCTTCCTGTGGAGCGGCAACGTCGGCGCCGGCACGTCGATCGGGATGGCGGGGGGAGACGAATGGCAGTACCGGCGAGCGCAGGGATATCCCTGGTATCTCAGCATCACGAACACGGTGTGCTACCCGTCATGGCTCTGCTGAGACGAAGGAGGCCGCCCCTCGTGGCCGTCGGTTCGTTCCTCGCCGGAGCGGTGCTGGCGGCGGCCCTCACCAGGGTCGCCGTCGCGCCCCGCGCCGGCGACCTCGTCCAGATCGACGAGCGTCGCGGAAGGGTCGGGCTCGTCGCCGCCGATCGGAGCGCGTTCGTCCTTGAGGGGGTCGGTTCCTACCGTGTGTTCACGACCGAGGGCCTCCAGAACCTCAAGTCCGGTGCAACCGTCGATGTGGGGCTCCTGCACGTCCGCGGAGGGATGGACGTGCCCCTGTACATCCGGGCACTGCCGACGCGGAGCACTAGGCTGTGTCCGTGCGCCTCGTCCGGCGGCATCCGGTCCTCAGCCTCGTCGCCATCGGGCTGGTCGGCGCCGTGGCCCTGGTCGGATGGTCCTTCACGATCGTCTGGCGGGCCGCGCATCACGACGATGCTGCCGACGTGCAGACGGCCGACGCCATCGTGGTCCTCGGCGCGGCCCAGTGGAACGGGGCGCCGTCCCCCGTGCTCAAGGGTCGCCTGGATCACGCCCTCCTGCTGTACCAACAGGGGCGATCCCCCCACGTGATCCTGGTAGGATCCAACCAGCCCGGCGACATCAGCACCGAGGCGGCGTCGGGGCGCGCCTATCTGGTCTCCAAGGGCGTCCCGGCCTCCGCGATCATCGCGATCCCGATCGGCCACACGTCGTGGCAGAGCCTGGAGGCTGCCGCGTCCACGATGCGAGCGCGCGGCATGCACAGCGCCTTCCTCGTCTCGGACCCGTGGCACAACGCACGCATCAAGCGGATGTTCGCCGACCTCGGGATGCGGGGCTACGCGTCCGCGACGTGGACCTCCGCCTACGACACCGAACGCTCACGGTTCGGACAGTACGTGCGTGAGACGTTCGCCTATCTCGATTACCGGGTCTTCGGCGGCCATTGAGTCTCCCGACCTGTCGGCCGCCGACGCTACGATGGACGCTGTGAGCACGTCCCTCAGCCCCCGCGAACGGACCGAGCGGGTCGAGCACCAAACGTTGTCGGGCCACGCCTGTTTCGCCGACGCCACCAAAGGCCGCGAGCGGGACGAGCCCCAGGATCGGCTTCGGACCGTCTTCCAGCGGGATCGTGACCGGATCGTCCACGCGAAGGCGTTCCGCCGGCTGAAGCACAAGACCCAGGTCTTCCTGGCGCCCGAAGGCGACCATTACCGGGTGCGACTGACCCACACGCTCGACGTCGCGCAGATCGCACGGACCGCGGCCCGCGCGCTGCAACTCAACGAGGATCTCACCGAGGCGATCGCGCTGGGCCACGACCTGGGACATACGCCGTTCGGTCACCTGGGCGAGCAAGCGCTCACGCCGTTCCTCGGTCGCCCGTTCCGCCACTCCGAGCAGTCCCTGCGGATCGTGGAGTACCTGGAGAACGAGGGCGAGGGTCTGAACCTCACCTGGGAGGTCAAGGACGGCATCCTGCACCATCCGTGGTCGATGCCTCCACCCGCCACCCTCGAGGCCCAGGTGGTGCGCTTCGCCGACCGCATCGCCTATCTGAACCACGACCTCGACGACGCGGTCCGGGCGGGCGTGCTGTCGGCCTCGGAGCTGCCTGCGGGCCCCGTAGCCGTCCTGGGCGCCACGCACTCCGAACGGATCAACGCGCTGGTCACGGATCTGGTGCAGGAGAGCGAGGGCCGCCCCGAGGTTCGCCTCTCGCCCGAGGTGTTCGCCGCGCTCGACGAGCTCCGCGACTTCATGTTCGACCAGGTCTACCTGCGAACCGGTTCGCGCGAGGAGCACGAGAAGGCGGTGAAGCTCATCCGAGACCTCTTCGCTCACTTCCTGGAGCATCCCGAGGAGCTGCCCTCAGAGTACGATCGGGCGCCGGGCGACCTTCCGACCCACGTGGCCGATCACATCGCGGGGATGACGGATCGCTACGCCTTGCGGACCTACGAGCGGCTCTTCCTTCCCCAAGGGTGGCTCCTGTGAACGGGGGGCCGGGCATGGCTCCATGAGGAGGTAGCGTGGCGGGACGGATCCGGCAGGACGACATCGACGCCGTCAAGGAGCGCACCGACCTCGTCAAGCTCGTGGGGCAGTACCTGACGCTCAAGAAGAGCGGCCACGACGCCATGAGCGGCCTGTGTCCCTTCCATCAAGAGAAGACGCCCAGCTTCAGCGTCTCGCCGGCCAAGCAGGTCTTCTATTGCTTCGGGTGCGGCAAGGGTGGGGATGCCATCACCTTCCTGCGCGAGCTGGAGCACCTGACATACGTGGAGGCCGTGGAACGGCTCGCGCAGCAGGCGGGGGTGAGTCTGCGCTACGAAGGGGATTCGCCCACGGAACGGCGCGCCGCTCAGCGGCGGGCGGCGCTCATCGCGGCGAACGAGCGTGCCGCCGACGCGTTCGCGGCGCTGTTGCACGATCTCCCCGAGGCGGAGGAGGCGCGCTCGTACCTGGCCGGCCGCAACATCGGTCCCGACGCGATCGCTGCGTTCGGGATCGGGTACGCCCCGCGCTCGCGCGATCACCTGCTGCGTGAGCTGACGCGGTCGCGGGACCTGAGCCCGGAGATCCTCCTGGAGTCGGGACTTGCGAGCCGCGGCGACGACGGCATCGTGCGCGATCGCTTCCGGGCCCGCATCACGTTCCCCATCCACGACCTCCAGGGGCGTGCGATCGGGTTCGGAGCAAGGATCCTTCCCACCGATCCTCGCTCCGCCGAGCAGGCGAAGTATCTCAACACGGCGGAGACGCCCATCTATCGCAAGAACGAGGTCCTCTACAACCTCCATCGCGCGCGTGGAGCGATCGCGAGAACGGGTGAGGTGTTCGTGGTGGAGGGATACACGGACGTGATCGCGTTCGTCCAGGCGGGACTGGAGAACACCGTCGCAACCTGCGGCACGGCCTTGGGGGAGGCTCACTTCAGGCTCCTGTCGCGCTTTGCACAGCGGGCGGTCCTGTCGTTCGATTCGGACGAGGCGGGCGCGCGGGCGGCGGAGCGCGCCTACGCCTTCCAGGAGCAGTACCCGGTGCAGGCCTCGGTGATGGTGATGCCCCAGGGCTTGGACCCCGCCGACTTCGTCGCCAAGGAGGGCGCCGACGCCGTCCGCGACGCCGCACGCTCGGCCCGCCCGCTGGTGGAGTACATGATCCGGCGGATCGTCGACCGATCCGATCTTTCCACAGTGGAGGGCCAGACCCAGTCCGTGAACGACGTGCTGCCGATGCTGGAGACGTTGCACGACCCGGTGCGCCGCAGCGAGTACGGGCACCTGTTGGCGGATATGACCGGCGTCGGCGAGGCGTCAGTCATGCAGGCGCTCGATGACCGACGGCGTGGGAGCGGGGCGGAGGTCTCCGTCGCGACCAAGCGCACGTCGGCACAGGGCAAGGTGGAACGCGAGATGCTGAAGCTCCTCGCGCGCGACGCCGAACTCTTCGCCACGTTCGCGCCCCGGCTCCAAGAGGATCACTTCCGAGAGTCCACCCGCTCGCTGTTCGTGGCGCTGCGGGACGCCCAGGGCGACACCAAGGCTCTCGTCGGCGGGTCCGACCCCGAGCGCGCCGCTCGGATCGCGGCGCTCGCCGTGGAGCCGCTGGACGGCGACCCCACCCCCGAGTACGCGGAGTCGGTCTGGGCGCGCCTGGAGGAGTTCCGGCTGAAGGTCCTGTCCGACGCGCTGCGGGTTCGGCTACAGAAGCTCAATCCCGTCACGGACCCCGACTACGACGCGCTGTTCACGGAGCTGGTCGCCGTGGACGGCGCCCTGCGTCGCCTCCGGCAGGAGCGGCAGGACCCGGCGTAGGCGGTCAGCCACCGCGTTGTTTCCGTACACTCCCCTGGTCGTGCACATGGCCCCGCAGAGCACCCCCGAGGAGCAACCTTGAGCGAGCCGGCTCGTGAGCTGGTGAGCCTGGACGAGGTGAAGGAGACCATCACCGCTCGCGGCCGCGAGCGCGGGTTCGTCACCTCCGAGGACCTCCTGGAAGCCGTCCCCGTCGAGGACTTCACCCCCGAGCAGGTCGAGGAGTTCCTCACGCAGGTCCAGGACCACCTCACGGCCGAAGGCATCGAGGTCATCGAGGTTCCCGGCGAGGAGACCGACGCCGCCACCCAGGTGCGCATCGAGGTCGACCTGCTGAAGGCGCCGACGAACGATCCGGTCCGGATGTACCTGAAGGAGATCGGGAAGGTTCCCCTGCTGAACGCGGCGCAGGAGGTCGACCTGGCGCGTCGCATCGAGGCGGGGGAGCTCTCCACCGACCTGCAGGTCGTCATCGAAGACGACGGGAGGTCCGATCCCAAGCGGCTGCGGTTCTGCGTCGAGAAGGTTTGGGAGATCCGGGATCACCAGCTCACCGCGTTCGGCAAGGTGGAGGGTATCGGCCGCGAGAAGATCGCGAAGTCGTACAAGCCCAAGACCGAGTTCGAGCTCGAGGACTGGCTCCATCGCGTCGAGCGCGACGGTCAGCTTGCCAAGAAGAAGTTGATCGAGGCGAACCTGCGCCTCGTGGTGAGCATCGCGAAGCGCTATGTGGGCCGCGGGATGTTGTTCCTGGACCTGATCCAGGAGGGGAACCTCGGCCTGATCCGCGCGGTCGAGAAGTTCGACTACTCGAAGGGCTACAAGTTCTCGACCTATGCCACCTGGTGGATCCGCCAGGCGATCACGCGCGCGATCGCCGACCAAGCGCGGACGATCCGCATCCCCGTGCACATGGTCGAGACGATCAACAAGCTCGTTCGCGTGCAGCGACAGTTGTTGCAGGACCTCGGCCGCGAGCCGACGCCCGACGAGATCGGCAAGGTGATGGGGATCGGCGCCGACAAGGTGCGCGAGATCCAGAAGGTGTCGCAGGAGCCCGTGAGCCTGGAGACGCCGATCGGCGAGGAGGAGGACTCGCACCTCGGTGACTTCATCGAAGACTCCGACGCGGTCGTCCCCGTCGACGCCGCCAGCTTCATCCTCTTGCAAGAGCAGCTCGAATCCGTGCTGCACACCCTGAGCGAGCGCGAGAAGAAGGTGATCCAGCTCCGGTTCGGGCTCGTGGACGGTCATCCGCGCACGCTCGAGGAGGTGGGACGCGAGTTCGGCGTCACCCGCGAGCGGATCCGCCAGATCGAGAGCAAGACGTTGTCGAAGCTCCGCCACCCCAGCCGCTCCCAGAAATTACGGGACTACCTGGAGTAGGGTAGGCCCCCCTCCCCGTTCCTTGGGGTCCTTCCGCCGTCGGTCAAGACCCGAGGGCGTGCTCCCGATGACTCCTAGCAAGGAGAAGGAGCCGAGGGACAGCCATGAGGAAGCGTCTGCAGAAGCTGACGGAACGCCTGAGGTCCGAAGAAGGCTTCACGCTGATCGAGCTCATGGTCGTCGTGCTGATCATCGGGCAGCTGATCGCCATGTCCATCCCCACCTTCCTGGGAACGCGGGCGCACGCTCAGGATGCCGCCGCGAAGGCCGCTGCAGCCCGAACCGTCCAGACGGCGAGGATCGTGTACTCGGACCACGCGACGTACACGGACGCCACCCCGACCGCCCTGACGGCCGCTGAGCCCTCGATGGTATTCGTAGCCGCGACGTCGCCGAGCACCGGATCCCGATCGCCGAGCACCGACGCCACCGACGCTACCGGGGTCACCTTCGTCGCGGCCGTGTGGAGCCCGTCCGGAAGCTGCTTCTTCATCCGCGACCGCACGAACGTGGGTGTGGACTACGGAAAGTCGATCGGCGGCTCGATGGCGAACTGCACCGCCGCCAACATCGGGGCGATCACCTTCAACAAGACCTGGTAGTCCCTACTAGTTCCAGGCGGCGTCGTCTTCGTCTTCACCCAGCCTGTTGCGGATCGCCTCGCGCGCCCGTCGGATCGCATCGAGGCTCTTGACGGTTGCTTGATCGGCGAGACGTTGGGTTTGTGACGTGACCGCGGCGAGCACCGGGTTGGTCGCCGACGAACGCCGAGGACCGTGGACGACCTCCGGATCGTCCTCGTGCAGCTTCTTCGCCATCTGGTAGCCGATGCCGATGCCCGCGCCGAGGAGGACGAGGTTGCGGAGCTTCAAGGAGCGATCCTTCCTGTCGATGGGTGGAGGCGGACAGCCTACCGCCAACGGTCGCCCAGAAGGCCACTGGTAGACTGCCGCGCGCCTGCGCGAACGAACCTTCCGGGGTAGCTCAATCGGCAGAGCGGCGGACTGTTAATCCGTAGGTTGTGGGTTCGAGTCCCACCCCCGGAGCCCGGTTGACCAGCGACGATGCGATATCGGGGTCACTGACTTGGGCCTAATCTGGGCCTAATGCTCCCCTGCACGAAGGTCGCCCCTGCGACCTCGGGGTGCGAGGGTAGGCTCCGCGAGGGGGGGAGGGGCAATGGTCGTCATCGCCGACTCGGGCTGGTCTTCACTTAAGGCCTTTGTCGGCGGAACCATCGCCATCCTCCTGTACCTGAACTGGTCATCGCGCCGGAGGAGGCGCTGAATCCGGGCGCCCGCGCCTTCGGGCGGAGGCACGTATCTGACTACGTTGTCGAGGCACGAACGCTTGCGGCCACCCGAACGTCTTGCAGATCGTGTCGTAGGTGGCGAAGTCGAGGAACCGCTCCCCCGCCTCGATCTCCCGATAGACGCGCACGCTCACCCGGAACCGACTTGCCGCTTGGGCCTCGGTCATGCCCCAACGTTCGCGGTCGCGCTTGAGCATGTCGGTGAACATCCCCACGGACTGAGGCTAGCCCTTCGACATAACGTCTCGATAGGCTCCCTTGGTGATAGCGCCGCAGGCAAGTTGGATCCTGCGGGCGAGCCTCGCCGCGGACCTAGTTGGCTGTTCCCACGGATCGAGCGCCTCACCAACAGCCTCGTCAGGGATCACCATCTAGGGACAGGGTTCGTGCGATAGCGGGTGGCTGTGCGTACGGAGCGGCCCACAGGCTCAACCGCATCGGTGCGCGGGCCTCGTCGGCGTCCCGGCGGCCTTTCGGCACTTAGGGGCGTCACGGGAGAATCGGCCGCGGATCGATTCAGATGCGCAGGCGTCGCGCTCGAGCTTCCTAGGCGGGCGCATCCGACTCGTGAGAGAGGATCGGGAGCGGCTCCTCTCCGCATCCCAAGCGTGCCTCACAGCCGTGGAGAAGGAGTACGGGGGCCGCGACAAGAGCATGGCTCTCAACGTTCAAGGCGAAGTCCTCAACACCCTGGGGAAGCTTGGCGAATACCAGCACGCAACCGAAGGCAGGAGGTTTCGGCACGACGGGCCGGGCCTTCTCGGCGAGCATCGTGTTTGGATTCGCGCCGCCCTTCAAGGAGTGGCCTACAACGTCGCCGTCGCGACGAGGGAGCAATGGGACCGACTGATAGCGTGCCTGATCATGGGCGGACAACCGATCCCCGACCTCGGAAGTATCCGTCGTGTGGACTTCGGCTACTTCGTTCGCCCACCGGAGGAAACGGGAACCGGACAAGCTCGTGTTGAGCCGGCCTTTGGCTACATCGTGATGCGGCCGGATAGCGGCGTCCTGCTCTTCGACACCGGTATGGGATCGGCACCAGATGTCGATCGACACTACAGACCGACCCGCCGTCCGTTGGCCAAGGCGCTCGGTCGCCTGGGCGTGACCACGGATGAGGTGCGGCTCGTCGTGAACTGCCATCTCCACTTCGATCATTGCGGTGGGAATCCGGAGCTGGCAGGTCGTCCAGTGTTCGTGCAGGCATCGGAGCTGGAGGCCGCGAGGCTCTCGCCCGGCTACACCCTGCCCGAACTCATCGACTTCCCCGGCGCGAGGTACGAGCGCATCGACGGTGAGACCGAGATTGACCGAGGCATCCTCGCGGTCCCAACGCCCGGGCACACCCAGGGCCATCAATCGCTCGTGATCCGCTGCGGGGATGGCACCGTCGTACTCGCGGGCCAATCCCACGACACGAGCACGGCGTTCTCCGCGGACGAACTCGCTCGCCGGGCCCGCGATGAGGGTGCAGATCAACCCTTGCCGACGTTCCCCGTCTGGATGGAGCGGATCCTCGGGTTAGACCCGGGCCGGGTGGTGTTCGCCCATGACCAGGCGGTCTGGGAGCCTGCAGGCTGAGGTCGAGGGAAGGCAAGGCTCAGTCGGCGATCGCAGCGGGCGCCGCGAGGCGGTGCAGGCCGGGGGACTGAAGCCGTAACGGTACCCATGGGTGCCACTTTGGCGGCGTCCCGCTCGAGCTTCCTGCGCCGGCCCCGCTTCCGTTCGCGCTCCCGGAACTCCTCGGCGTGCTCCTCACGATAGCGACGGCCTCACGGCTACGACGACGCCTCGCGGCCTGCACGGGGCTAAGGGCGGCGTCGCGGAGCTCGAGTTTGTCGGCTGCGCGCTCCCGGATACTGGCGGCTGCATTGAGCCAGAAGAGCAGGCGGGTCGTGAACGTCTCCTCGGCCTCGGCGATGAACTCCTCGACGGGGGTGTGGTCCAACGCCGGCCGCGGTGACCACCCACTTCGGTCGAGCCCACTGGTGCGTCCACGGGGACCGTGGCCTTAACGAGCCCCTCGGGATTCACCGTCACGTGTGTGCTAAGGACGGGACGATGCAGGTTTTCGTTCTGACCGAGCCTCACTCGAGCGCACCGACACGATGACTTGCTTAGTCCCGTAGCACGGCTTGCCACCCCCGACCGTGTGGATGCGGGCGTCGGGTGAACTCGGCGCGAGTAGGGCTCGTGCCGTGCTCGGCGGCGGCATAGTGAGACCCGATCTGATAACTGCTCAGGGCGTACGAGTAGACTGCGACCTCCGCAAGTGACCCCGAGAAGGCGATCCGGCCCCGATCCGTGTCTGCCCCGATGACCGCCTCGTCATCGCAGCAATAGTAAGTGGTGGACCCAGGTACGGGCTTCGTTGCAACCTGTTGCGCATCAACGTAGAGGGTCGTGCTCGTCGATCCGCGAATCCAAACCAAGTAGTGCCAGCCGCCATCAGCGTAGGAGACACCGTTCGGGCTCTGGACCTCGATCCAATGAGACGGATTGTGCGTGGGGTAGAACCTTCCAGAGATGACTCCTCCCGGATCGAGACCGACCCCGAGACCGAATGCCCGATAGCGGTAGAGGTTATACACGTCACGGGATTGTGGAGCCGAGGGCGCATTGAACCAAAGCTCGATGCTCCATGCATCGGTTTGGAGCGCCAAGCGAGTATCCTTGCCGACCGCATACCCTCGTGAGAACTCGATGGATGTGTCCCATGGTGTCGGACCGGTTTGGTTGGTCTGATAGTTGCCGCGAAGGTCTTCGTCTAGCACGCCTTGCGTGTCGAGAGCCGCGGTGGCGCCAGCAGGGTCATTCAGTCGCCAATACGTCGTCGGGCTCGCCGATAGGACCGATCGCTCGTATGGGTCCCTCGCGGAGTTCTGATGCACCCGAACCCAGCCAACGATCCCGAACAGGGTAAGGACGATTGCAACGACGACGGAAACTAGTACGCGTCTGAGGCGTCTTCGCGGCTCGCGGGACCTGCTCCGGCTCGCTGGCTCTGGCACGGTCCGTCGCGTTTCGAGAGATAGCGTCTCGTCCCGTGTCTTCTGCTCTGAAGATGACTCTGCCGCGGGCGGAGCCTCGGCTTGTCGCCCGAGGATCTCGTCCAGGGTCAAGATCAGGCGCCCCACGTCGTAGTTCCATCGCTGGCTGCTCAGCTCGATCGCCTGCCTCCCCGCAAGCACTCGGAGCTCCTCAGGCAGCGACGAAGCCAATGGCGGCGATGCGTTCTCAACCAGGACGGGGATGACGGTGATGCCTCGCCGGATAGCCGTGGCCACCTCGAGGCGGACGAAGTCTGTGGGATCCTCGAGTCGCCGCTCGCCATCGATTTGCGTGATCGATCCCCAGCGCGCCCCGATCAATACGACGCAGGCGACGCAATCGGAGAGCGCTTGCGCGATGTCGGAGGCGAAATCGTGACCAGGCCGGATCGTGTCGATGTCAATGAAGACCCGCTCTGGCCCGTACCGTGCCAGGAGCCGATCGTAGAGTCGGCCTGCATACCCCGCCGTGTCGTCTCGGCGATAGCTGATGAAGATGCCGGCTGCCACAGCAGATGCCTCTTGGAGAGAGCTGTTTCGTCGTACACCCCGCAGAGCACATCGTCAAATCAGTGTGGCGTTCCCGGAGCCCGCCAGCCGGCTCTACCTACTGCCGCACGACGCTCGATCAACCAGACGCGGACACGGGATCCTTGGAGTTCGGGGGCGACGGGGCGAGGCGTAGACTGCGACCGTCCCCGGCTTACGGGTCCCGAACCTGCTTGTGGGCGACTTACTGGGTAAGGCTCCGGGCCGGGGACCCACTCGTCCGGCTACTCCCACCGACCCGACGAAGTAGCATCGAACGCGGCCTCCTGGTGCCGGACTGAGACGAGTCCCCCGGTTCCAGGGGTCACTGGTAGGCCCCAGCCCGGAGAAGGGGCTCAACATGAGCAGGGCGCTTAACTGGCAGTCACCGGTCTCGAAGTCCGGTTCGGGTGGCCTGATCCACCTGCTCTCGTCTCACAAGCTGAATGACGGCACGAGGCTCACCGCGTGTAGCGCCCGGATCACGGAGGCGTGGTCGTCGACGAGCGCGGCGCCGACCTGTAGCAACTGCATCCGCCTGTCGGCATCCGAGTAGAGGGCGGCCAACCGGGGCCCCCGCGGTCAGCCTGCCCTTGCGCTAGGAGGGCGACTCCATCTGCGTCACGCGATGATGCTCCCGTCGGGGTCAGCGAACCACGCGCCGACCCCGTCCCACCGAGCCCAGGATGCCGGCTTCGCGCAGGCGCCGTACCGAAGGCGTCGGAGTCGAAGAGACTCCTGCCCCCCGCCTCGATCTTGCGGTAGGCGTGCAGGCTCATCCCGAAGCGACGTGCGGCCTGAGCCTGCGACATCCCCCAGCGCTCACGGTCGCGCTTGAGCAGATCGGAGAAACATCGCCACAGGGGCGAGGCTAGTCGGTTGGTGCGTCCTCGCGTTCCCAAGAGGCCGACTCCGCCGCGCGGATGATCCCCCAAGTGAACGGGTCGTTCCCGAGGGTGATTGGATCCAGGACTGGAAAGGTCCAGCCGTATCTTGCGGCTATTTCCAGGCTTTCAGGTTCCCTAAGCGCAGTGTGAAGCGTGTGGGACGGGTCCACACGGTAGGTCGTCCAGTCCTTGCCGATCAAGGAAAGCACTCTCTCAAGCTCCTGTTCGGTTGCCCACTCGATCGCCCACCTGATGCCGATGTCCCAGCCGGCTTGGTGCATGGCGGACTTGCGCCCCTCACGGATCTGTTGTTCTCGCGCCGCCGCTTCATCGGCGGTGGCCGCCGTGCCCTCGCCCTCGCGGTCGCCGCTCATCGAGCCCACCCTACATCCCCACGGATGAGGGCTGGCTCTACCTGGCGACGATCCTGGACTGCTACTCCCGGTCCATCGTGGGATGGTCCATGGCCTCACACCTGCGCACGGAGCTCGTCCTCGACGCCCTCGAGATGGCCACGTCGCGCCGGCGACCGGCACCCGGGCTCGTGCATCACAGCGACCAGGGTTCTCAATACGTCGCTCTGGCCTTCACGCGGCGCATGCGCGCCGCAGGGATCGCAGGCTCGATGGGCTCGGTCGGCGACGCGCTCGATAACGCCACCGCCGAGAGCTTCTTCGCCACGCTCAAACGCGAGCTCGTGCACCGGCATCGCTTTCCGACGCGGGCGGCCGCACGTACCGCCGTGTTCGAGTTCATCGAGGTGTTCTACAACCGTCGGAGGCTCCACTCCACGATCGGCTACCGCAGCCCAGTTGAGTTCGAACGGACGACCCGAATCGGGCAAGAAAGGGCTACGGTTGGCTAACCGGAACGCGTCCACCGGAGCGGGTCAAGACCAGAAGCCAACACGGGCGCCTGGAGGGCCACCCTCGGAACCGGCCTGGGGCGGTTCATAATCCCCATCAAGGATCTCCTCAAGGAAGTCCAGGTGCCCCTCGTACTGAGCCTCAGTCGAAAGCAGCCCGTGAGCTTTGAGGATCGGATCGAGGACTGGACCAAACTCCTCCAGCGTCGAGAACGCCTCCCCGTCAATGACGTACGTTGGCTTAGCTACCTCACTCAACATGTCACCGTCTCGCAACTTTGGGCGGGTTCGTCGGGCATCATCATGCACATTGGGTGATCGGCGCGGATGCATAGCACCCGAAACGCTATGTGCTTATCCGGCGATTCGAACCGAAGACTCCAAGGAATCGAGCGCGTGCTCCCACCGCTCACCCCATGTGTGAAACACGAGGGTCTGCACCGCAAGTTCCCTGTCCCACTCAATCCCCGATGTCGAGAGGGGCCATTCGATCGCCACATCGTCGGCGTCCAGGCAGATCTTCTCCGCGAGAACGTTCGTCGCGTCGCTCTCTGAGGACCAGAGCACGAGCGCTCGTCCCCAGCAGGTCCCGAGCGGCTCGTCCTCGGCGATCAGCTCCTTCAATCGCGCCTGGGCCTCGATCCCTTCGGCTTGGACGGCGAGCGACCACTTGCCCTTGTCTCGTCGCCAACCGAGTATCGACATGCGGGCGAGACCCAGCTCGTCGAGGGCTTGGCTGATCGTCTGGACCGCATGGGCCTCCCACGCAGAGGTCCATTCCTCCTTCGCCGCGACGAAGATGCCGATCTCGACGTGCTTGGGGATCCCGTACGCCCGCCTCCGTTCGTTGTTAAACGCGCGTTTTGTTCGCCGTGGCCCTCCACGATTCGAGTCTGTCATTCGCCATCGCGGCGACCCTAGCCGCTCCCTGGACCCTCGGCCACCGTGCGCGTGGGGTGTGGTGAGCAGTTCGATGGGTGCTGGTCTAACTACAACGTCCCTGTCCTGGATCAGCTCGGGCCCTTGACGGGCTAGTGAGTGAGGTGAATCACTCCGACGTCGGAGAGTCCATTGAGGATCAACTGCACGGCGAGGGCGGCCAGCAGGAAGCCGAACACCTTCTCGGTGATCAGCATCTTGCTCTGATCCAGATGCTCACTCACGCGGTTCGCCCATCGGAAGACCGCGACGTCGATCGCCAGCACGATGGCGAGGATCACCAGCACCACGCCGAGCAGGCTCAGCGTCGTGGCATCGGCGGACAGGGTCACGAGCACGACGATGCCTGCGGGGTTCAACAGGTACGGGACCGCCAGCGGGAACACCGCCAGCTTCATCGGGTCCTGGTTCCCGGTGTCCCGCGCCTGCGCTTCGTCGTCACCGGACCCCAACACCATCGTCACCGAGATGATCAACAGGATGATGCCGCCCGCGATCGAGAGGGACCCGGTGGAGAAGTGGAGGAGCCGGGCGAGCAACTCGCCCAGGAGCACGAGGATCACGGCGACCGACGTGGCGGTGAGGAGCATCTTGCGGACCACCTTGGCCTTGGTGGCTTTGTCCAGGTGGGCCGTGGCCTCGAGGAAGGGCACGAGCGCGATCTTGGGTCCGACGCCGATCAGCAGCAGCAGGAAGATGTCGAACACCACGTATAGATCCAGCGTCCCGGTGCCCACACCTCGAACGATAGGTCCTCCGACGGTGCGGCGTGACGCCCCGCGAGGTAGCAGGTAGTCGATCGGACCGGGGCGACCGAGGAGTGCTACCGGCCCGCGATCGCCGTGCTGGCGGCGACGGGACTACGCCGTGGCGAACTCGCAGCGCTCCGCTGGGGCGCGGTCGAGCTTCAGGGGGTCCGGGCGACGCTACGTGTCGCAGGATCGATGCAGCGAGCCGGCGGCGAGCTCAGCGTCATGCCACCGAAGACGGAGCGCGGGTACCGCACGATCCCGCTGCCGTCTGCCGTCGTGGCCATCCTGCGGCGCGTGAAGCTCGAGCAGAACGAGCGCCGGTTGCTCGCACGCGGCGCGTGGCACGCGGGAGGCTACGTGTTCGACCGTGGCGACGGTCGGCCGCTGGATCCCGACGCGCTCACTAAGGCGTTCGGCTTCGCGCGCACACGCTCAGGGGTGAAGGGCGTTCGGCTCCACGACCTGCGGCATCACTTCGCCACGCTGCAAATGGAGAACGGCACGAACGCGCGCGTGGTCTCGGACCTACTCGGTCACGCGAACGTGAGCTTCACCATGATGACGTACAGTCACCCCGGCGCTGAGATGGCGGCTGACGCCATGCGCGCTGTCGACGTCGCGCTCGGCGACGCGCTCGCGGATCGCTAGAAGTTGGGCCTAATCTTGGGCCCAATCGTTCCCGCAGGTCAGGGGTTCGACCTCTATGGTCCCGGACGTTTCCGCAGGTCAGAGCACAGTGTAAGGACGACCCCGTAAGGTCGTTCGCGGACTGTTAATCCGTAGGTTGTGGGTTCGAGTCCCACCCCCGGAGCCACGTTGACCAGCACGAACGCGCTTGCGAGCCGGGCACTGACATCGGAACCGGAAAAAAGTCGGACAATCCCGAAAACAGGCAAGACAGTACCCCAGGGCCGCGCTCCCTGGGGTTCTTTGGTGTGTGTGGGGGGAATCAGAGCTTGCCGAGAGCGTCACCGAGTGCGCCCTCCACGATGCCCGCGACGGGCTCGGCCATCGATAGCACAACTCGTGAACCAACGGCTTCGCGTCGCATAAGGGCGCTAAGCAAGAATGCTGTAGCGGCGTCGAGGAATGACCACGCGCGTTTGCGGCGCGGAGGCGGCAGAAGCGAAGATACGCCCATGGACGTGCCCGAGACTCGCTATGCCAAGACGGTGGATGGCGTCCATATCGCCTACCAGGTCTTCGGGGAGGGCACCGTCGACCTCGTCTACGTATCCGGATGGATCTCCAACGTAGACCTGAACTGGACGTCTCCGGACTACGCCCGCTTCCTGAGACGTATCGCGTCCTTCTCCCGGCTCATCATCTTCGACAAGCGAGGCGTGGGATTGTCGGACCGGGTGCCCGACAAGGAACTCCCAGACCTCGAGACCCGGATGGATGACCTCGTCGCGGTGATGGACGCCGTCGGCTCCAGCCGGGCGATCATGTTCGGTGAGTCCGATGGAGGCCCGCTGTGCGCGTTGTTTGCTGCGACCTACCCGGACCGCGTCCTGGGTTTGGTCATGCACGGTCCTGATGTGCGCGCCGCCTGGGCACCCGACGCGCCCTGGGGGATGACCTCCGAGGACTTCAGGGCCGAGGTCGAGAACATCGAACGTGGCTGGGGCACCGGCCGATTCGAGCGGGGATTCCTCCAGGAGATGGCTCCGTCGATGGTCGGCGACGAAGACTTCCTGAAATGGACGACCACCTACTTCCGGCAGAGTGCCAGCCCGGGCGCGGCGATGGCCCTGAACCGCATGTGGTACGCGATCGACATCCGGGACGTCATATCCGCGGTGGGGGTTCCGACGCTGATCCTCAATCGCAGCTCGGCCACCCTCAATCCGGTGGAGGAGACCCGCTACCTGGCCGAGCGGATGCCGACCGCCGAGTACGTCGAGCTGCCGGGTGCCGACCACCTGCCGTGGGTGGGTGACCAGGATGCCCTGCTCGAGCGTGTCGAGCGCTTCGTGAGCTCGACACGTGACGAGGAGGTCGAGCTCGACAGGGTGCTCGCGACGGTGCTGTTCACCGACATCGTGGACTCGACCGCGCAGGGAGCGGCGCTCGGCGACAAAGCCTGGAGCGAGGTGAGAGCGCAGCACGACCAGATCGTGCGGGCTGGCCTCGCTCGCTTCCGGGGGCGCGAGATCAAGACCATGGGCGACGGGTTCCTCGCGACATTCGATGGACCCGCCCGCGGGGTCCGCTGTGCTGAGACGGTCGCGAACGGTGTCAAGCCTCTCGGCATCGAGATCCGCGCCGGGCTGCACACCGGCGAGGTGGTGTTCGAAGGCGATGATGTCGTCGGACTCGGCGTAGCGATCGGTGCGCGCGTGGGTGCGAAAGCCGGACCCTCGGAGGTTCTCGTCTCCCGGACTGTCAAGGACCTCGTCGCCGGCTCCGGGCTCATCTTCGAGGATGCCGGCGAGCACGAGCTGAAGGGCGTCCCGGACCGCTGGCACCTGTACCGGGTGGCGAGCGCATGAACGAGCGGCCCGAAACCCGATTCGTAAGGAACGGCGCCGTCGTCGACACTTCAACGTCTGCGTAGCTTGACGCGCTCACGGGCCCTTCGTGCTCGATGCGAGTCCCAGGCACGCCCGGCATGTGGGGTGGCGCCGTCGTGGCGGACCAAGATGGGGTGATGCGGGCGCCACGAAGCGTCAGCTGCATCCCGTCTCGCCGTGTGTAGACGGAGAGCACATGTACTACGCCTCTCCTCGTCGACGATCTCATCGCCTCCAGCGTTCTGATCTTCGACTGGCGCCGCTGGCCTGAGGTGATCCAGGAGTTGCAGGCGCGCACCATGAGCTCGGCTACGGTGGCCTTCCAGCGCGTAGTCCGGCGTGGGCCAGCTGAGACCTAACAGCTGCAGACTGCATGTCGCCGCGTTCTTCCTCGATCGCCAGACCGGTTTGGCTACCGCCCTACCTCGGTTTGATCGATTCGAACGACGGGGGAAGACTCCAGGCGCGAAAGCGGTAGTTCGCGCCGTCCATCTTCCCGCCGTTTGGGGAAGGTAGCGTGTGAGGGAAGAGGGAGACGGAAATGGACTTGTCGTTCGCACAGGAACGTCTAGCCAAGGAATTCACCGGGATCTTCTCTGCTGAGATCGTGGGCGAGTGTCTCGAAGGCTCGGCAAGGGCCTTGAGCCACAATGCGCGGATCACGTCGTACATCCCGATGCTCGCCGAGCGGATCGCTCGGGATCACCTGAGGGCAACGCAACCGCGGGCGGCCGCGTAACGAGCCCTCCGATCGGCGTCGGAGGCAGTTCTCGACTGGCAGGGAACCGTCAAGTCAATGCGGGACTACCGGGGATAGAGGCGGGCCGCCCTACGTTCTCGAGCGGCCTGAGATCCTCTACATGGGGATACCCCCGCGGAGAGATTCCTTAGGAGTCAGTCTGCATCAGCACTGAGCGCCAACGCCGTCGTGCTTCCGCTTAAGACTCTGCGTCGGCGGGTTTGCCTCATGCGCGCCTGAGGGTGTACGAAAGGGTCGCGCAAGGCGCGCCCTACGGCGAAGAAGGAGAGCCCCTATGACCGAGAGGATCGAAGAGCGCAACTCAGGGCAACACCCGATCCGCGTCTTGATCCGCGATGAGGACGTCGGGACCATAGGTGCACATTCGTGGATGCACGTCGCCCCCGAGGGAACCGACGAGGACGAGGGCCACGGCTGGAAGTTCAAGGTCGGACAGGCCCAGGAGGGGGTCGAGGACCAGGTCTATGTGATGAGCGTGCAGCGCGAGGGCGGCGGGGGCCAGAGCAGCCAAGGCAGCTTCCTTCGTTGGATCGACCCTGACGACACCGAGGGCGAGGGAGCCGGGGGTGCTCTTCTTTCTCCCGCCGACCCTGACGATGTCGATGCTCAGGGGTTCAAGGCGGGCCTCCTCAAGCCCGACGCAAGCGGCAGTTGGACCCTTGAACTCGACGACCCCGAGGGGTAGGGCGGCAGGTCCCGGGATTGGCCTCCACGCCTACCGCGAGATCGAGGCGTGACTATGAGAGGCCCCTGCGCCGTGGGCGGACGTCGTCCGGACCTCGGAGCTCCATCGGAGTGGGAACGGCGGAGCGCACCCGACGCCCGTAGATCTCCGCGAGCGGTCCGGCGCTGAGCCCGTGCAACACCACGGACAGCAGGACCGTCCACGTGACGGTGAGTTGCAAGGTAGTGACGGGCAGGCCGGCCGAGTTCAGCGCGTCGTAGGCGAGGAGCGCGAACACTACCGAGGCGAGCCCACGCGGCCCGAACCAACCGATGAACGTCACGCTGTCGGGCCTCAGGCCGCTGCCGAGCATGGACACGGCAACCGGCATCATCCTGATCACGGTGAGACTCAGGACCGCGTATGCGATCGGGCCGAGCGGCACGCCGCCGCTCAACGCCGGCCCGACGAACACCAGTCCGAACAGTCCCCAGACCGCGAACGACAGGAACATGCCGATGGTCTCGGCGAACTCGGTAGGCCGGCGAAGGGCGCCCTTCGTGATCGCGCCGAAGACGAGCCCACCCACGAACGCCGCGACGAAACCGTTGCCTCCCGCCTCGATCGAGGTCCCGTAGGCCAACAGACCGAGCACCAGAACGAGTAGCTGCTCGGAGGTCGGAGTCGTCCATCCGTGCCGTCGCGCCCGACTCACCGCGGCACCCGCCACCATCCCGATCCCGATCGCCACCAGGACCCCGATGCCCAGCTGGGCGATGGCCTCGCGCAACCAGTGGTGGGTCTGGCTGGACTCGGTCGCGACGACCGCGGCGAGGAAGAACGCCACGAACGGCGTCGCGATCCCGTCGTTCAGGCCGCTCTCGATGTTCAGCGCACGACGGATCCTTGCCGGCACGACCTTGTTGGTCACCACCTGAAGGCTGAGGGCTGCATCGGTCGGGGCCAGGATGGCCGCCAGCAACGCTGCCGAGGCCCATCCTTCGCCCGAAAGGACGAGCCGCGCGAGCACCGTTCCCAGGCCGATCGTCAGGGGCAGCCCGATCAGGAGCAGCCGGCCCGGCAGCCTCGCGTCGCGTTCCGCCGAGCGCAGGTCGACGGTGGAGGCATCCGTGAACAGCAGCAACGCCAGCGTCAACTCGGCCAGTATGCGGATCGGAAGGGTACCCACGTTGACGGCGAGGACGTTGAGACCTTGCGGACCGATGGCGAGTCCGAGCGCGACCAGAACGATCGGGGCCCCGATGGACCATCGGTCGAGCCGCGAAGCGATCAGCGCGTAGATCGCCACAGCCGCTCCGAACAGCACCAGCCCGGCCTCCATCTCAGCGTGCATCCTGTCAGGTCGAGGGTCGGACGGGGGAAGCGGGGCCCGTGCGAACACGGACGCCAGATGCCCGGAATGCAATATCTGCCCCCACCTCCTATCGTGTCCTTTCGAAGGTAGCCCAGACCGCGGAGGTGGTCGCATGACCGGGATGAAGTTCAAGGGCACGATCAACGTCGACATCCGCGACTCGGAACCCGACTGGGCGCCGTTCGAGCCGCCGAAGGCACCCGATGGCGCGCCCAACGTCGTTTACATCGTGCTCGACGACGTCGGTTTCTCGGCAATGTCCACCTACGGCGGGCCGATCGAGACGCCCAACATCGACCGGATCGCGGCCCAGGGAGTGCGCTACACGCAGTTCCACACGACGGCGCTGTGCTCCCCCACGCGCTCGTGCCTGCTTACCGGGCGTAACCACACCCGCAACTCCATGGCCTGCATCACGGAGGCGGCGGTGGGATTCCCCAATGCGAGCGGCACGATCCCACCGGAGAACGGCATGCTCCCTGAGATGCTGGGCGAGTTCGGCTGGAACACTTACATGGTCGGTAAGTGGCACCTGTGCCCGACCGATGAGATGAACCTGGCCTCGACGCGCCGGAACTGGCCGAGCGGCCGCGGGTTCGAGCGCTGGTACGGGTTCCTGGGTGCCGAGACGAACCAGTGGTATCCCGAGCTCGTCTACGACAATCACTCGGTCGACCCGCCGAAGACGCCGGAAGAGGGCTACCACTTCACCGACGACATCACCGACAAGGCGATCGAGTTCATCAAAGACGCAAAGGCGGTCGCACCGGAGAAGCCGTTCTTCCTTTACTACGCGCCCGGGGCGTGCCACGCGCCGCATCAGGCGCCCAAGGAGTGGATCGAGAAGTTCAAGGGTCGCTTCGACATGGGTTATGAGGCGCTGCGTGAGCAGACGCTCGCCCGCCAGACGGAGATGGGCCTGATCCCCAAGGACACTGAATTGCCTCCGATCAACCCGATCGGTACGAGCGAG
This sequence comes from uncultured Actinomycetes bacterium, assembly GCA_963850315.1. Taxonomy (GTDB): domain Bacteria; phylum Actinomycetota; class UBA4738; order UBA4738; family HRBIN12; genus JAOUEA01. Next base: position 326,302 of record CAWKKN010000005.1, on the reverse strand, counting down.
ACGCGCACGGGCCCCGACGACAAGCCGTTCCCGATGATGGATGTCACGAAGCCGTGGGACGGGCTTTCCGACGGCGAGAAAGAGCTGTTCTCCCGGATGGCGGAGGTCTACGCCGGGTTCCTGGCGCACGCCGATAACCACATCGGGCGGCTCCTGGACTTCTTGGAGTTCTCGGGCGAGCGCGAGAACACGGTCGTGGTCCTGGTCTCGGACAACGGGGCGAGCGGCGAGGGCGGCCCCAACGGCTCGGTGAACGAGAACCGGCTCTTCAACGGGATGCCCGACGACTTGGATTCGGCCCTTGCGATGCTCGATGAGCTCGGCGGCCCCAAGACCTACAACCACTACGCGAACGGGTGGGCGATGGCGTTCAATACCCCGTTCAAGATGTGGAAGCGCTACGAGTTCAACGGAGGGACCTCGGACGCGTGCATCATCTCCTGGCCCGCGGGGATGAAGGCGAAAGGCGAGCTGCGGACCCAGTATCACCACGCGATCGATCTGGTCCCCACCATCCTGGATTGTCTGGGTGTCGAGGCACCGTCGCGCATCAAGGGGCACGTGCAGAGCCCCTTCGACGGGGTGAGCATGCGCTACAGCTTCGACGATGCCTCGGCTCCGAACGCCCGCGCGACCCAGTTCTACTCGATGCTCGGCTCCCGCGGGATCTGGCACGACGGGTGGAAGGCCGTCACGACCCACCCGACGGTCGCGGGCTGGAGCCACTTCAATGACGACGTCTGGGAGCTGTACCACACCGACGTCGACCGCTCCGAGCTGCACGACCTGGCTTCCGAAGAGCCCGAGAAGCTCCGCGAGCTCATCAACCTGTGGTTCGCCGAGGCTGGGCGCAACGGCGCGTTCCCACTGGACGATCGCTCGCCGCTCGAGATCCTCCTGACCCCTCGCCCGCTCCTGTCCCCGCCCCGGGACCGCTACGTCTACTTCCCCGACACCGCGGACGTCCCCGAGTCGCAGTCGGTGAATGTCCGCAACCGCTCCTACGCCATCGGCGCACTCGTGGACATCCCAGGGCCCGGGGCCGAGGGCGTGCTGTTCGCCCAGGGCGCGCGGTTCGGCGGCCACGCGCTCTACATGAAGGACAACCGGCTGCACTACGTCTACAACTTCGTCGGGATGATGGAGCAGAAGATCGACGGCACCGAGGACGCCCAGACCGGCGAGAATCTGATCCTTTCGGCGGCGTTCGACAAGGACGGCGAGGACCCACCGGGTGTCGCGACCGGCATCCTGTCCCTGTACCACGGTGACCACAAGGTCGGTGAGGGGCGCATCAAGACGCAGCCCGGGTTCTTCTCCCTGGCGGGCGAGGGCCTATGCGTCGGGCGCGACAGCGGGGAGGCGGTCACCGACGACTACCCGGGTGAGGCGCCATATCGATTCAGGGGGGGCACGATCAAGCGGGTAGCGGTCGACGTGAGCGGGGAGCCCTACCTAGACCTCGAGCGTCAGGCGGTGGCGATGCTCGCCCGGGAGTAGACACCCGCGAGTAGATGATGGTCTTGGCTGCCTGAAGGAGATCGTCATGCGAAGGAGCGCGAGCCTTGCTCGGGACGAGCAAGTCACGTCCTCCTGCCCAGGTCCTGTAGTTCGTTCTTGGGTCCGATTGGACGCCACCACGCAAAGCCCGTTGCTTGGAGACTAGCCCCGACTTGATAGGGCGCAGATGCCAGGGCGGCTATCGCGAGCCAACAGGCACGGTGGTCCCTCGCTCAGCGCGTTGAAGACCGCACTCTCAGATCTGCAGACGACGGCGCAGTCTCAGAACTGCAACCTGAATTAGCTTCTGGCGAGTCCACCCGGCGTAGCAGCACCAGGAAGGACGGCAGGATGAGGACGCGTCTCGCGACTCAGACGGAGCCCGTTATCCCCGGTACGCCCTGGCTCCGCCGTCCAGCGGCCATCCATCAGATTCGCGATGTGTCCGGATTCACGTTGGTGGACGAGGCCATAACCCCTCACCGCGTTGACGGGAGTACAGATAAGGAGGGACAAGCGCCGCAAACCGTGGACATCAGGAGTGGAGTTGAGGAGCGGAGGGTAGGAAGAGTCGCGCCACGGGTCAACGAGGCACGGGGCTGGATGGGGCGCGGGGCCCGGCGTGGGCGATTTGTGGACAGATGGCTCGGGTCGGGCAGGGGTACGTCCCTCAGAGGGGGCGTCCGGGTTCAATCGCGAACACGACCATCACTTCAGGATGTTGATCGCTCGGCCGACCACGAGGATCGCCACGATGAGCGAGATCGCTTGTTCGGTCATCATCATCAGCTTGGCCCAAGGCTTGATCGCCGAGACATCCGTGGGGCTGAACGCCATCGCGGTGCTGAAGGACAGGCTCAGGTAGTCGAGGAAGCCGGGATACCAGCCGACTCGGACGAGCTCCGAGTTGGTCATCTCGGGGAAGACGAAGGCGGGAGCGACCGTCGAGCCGAGGGCGCGAGCTGCGGCGCCGCCTCGGTCCAGGTCCCAGTACCAGAGGCCGAACGCGATCACGTTGGTGAGCCAGATGATGCCTCCGGCGGCGAGCAGGGTACGGGCATTGTTGGTGTAGCTCTCGCCGATGAGGATGCCTACGGCCAGCCGGATCGCCGAGCCGCCGTTGACGACGGTGATCAGTCCGATGATGGAGGTGGTCAGCATACGAAGCCAGGTGGCCTGGCGGTCGATGCGGCCGGGGTCACCAATGATGAGCACCACGATCAGCACGACAAGCAGTCCAAGGAAGGCGCCTCTTCCATCCCTCAGCCTGAGCTCGGACGGGAGCGCGATTCTCATCACCCCGGTCAGAAGGACGGCGACCGCCATCGGCCAGCGTCGCTCCCCTTTGCCCATCCGGATCGTCACCAGAACGAGGACGATAGCGGCAACGCGAGCATCTATGTGTGTCGCATATCGAGCCCTGGCGACCGGGCGAGGAAGGAACGGACGATCCTCGCCTACCTCATCTCTCACGCCGGTTGGGTTGTCTCCGTCGACGACTTCATCGAAGAGTTGTGGGGCGAACGCCCACCGAGGACTGCGGACAAGACGCTCGGTTCCTACGTTTCGAGACTCCGACGTGCGCTCGATGCCGACCGAACTCCCGGGTCAGCCAACGACGTGATCCTCACGCGCGGCGACGGGTATGCCCTCGAGATCGCGGACCACGAGATCGACGCGGTTCGGTTCGAAGGGCTGACCGAGGGGGACGCCGGCTCCTCAATGAACGCCGTCCAAGCGACGCACGTCCCGCCCTCGACGAGGCACTCGCTCTCTGGCGAGGGCAGGCCTATCAGGACTATCGGTACACGGGCTTCGGAGCGGCTGAAGGCGAGAGGTTGGACGAGCTTCGGCGGTCCGCCTCGAGGACCGTATCGACTCGAGGCTCGCCGGAGGAGATGCAGCCGAGCTGGTCGCCGAACTCGAAGCGATGGCTCGGGAGGAGCCCCTGCGCGAGCATCGATGGGGTCAGCTGATGCTCGCCTTGTACCGAGCCGGGCGTCAGGCCGAGGCAGTCTGTCAGCGCGCCGGGCCACCCTGACGCTCGATCTCGCGCTTGATCTCGCTCTCCGAGATCGGCTTGCGGAAGTGGACGGACCAGCCGTGGGCAGCCGTCAGGAACAACCACCCGAAGATCGGGTAGATGATCCACGTGTTCCACACGTCATGGATCCCAGAACTCTGACTGAATCCCTGGCTCGGCCAGCCGCCCGCGTTGTGGTATTCCGAGATCGCCCAGATGGCCACCAGCAGCATCATTCCGAGCGCGCCCACCACCGTTTGGTACCAGAAGCGCCGCCTGCGCTCGATCTGCTGGATCGCCTGCTGACGTCCGAGCTGTTCGTCGTCGGCAGGAACGATGGAGTCGATGTCCGTGCCTCTGTCACCGATCATGACCGGCATCTCGACCCCCTCCTTTCGCGTTGGGTGGCGCCAGACTCCGTGGAGAAGCTGCCACCCGCTCCTCAACCACAGGATGGACCAGCTGAAGTTGGCGCAGGGGGGCCATGAGTCCTTTGCCGTCTGGGGCGGATGGCTCGGTCTTCGAGATGTCGGACGCTCGAAGACGGGGAGATCAGTCATCCCTCCAACATGGCGAGGTGGAGCATCCCCGCCCCCGTGACGCTGCGCGGGACTTACGTGAAGAGGATCGCCTCAGGGCTGGAGGGGGATGGGGCGGTCTCAGGTCAGTCGCCCGCCCCGTCGATACCGGGTCCATGCACCCGCGCTTCGGGATCCTGACCCAAGTCCTAGCTGCCGTGTTCGCCCTGGCGGGGGTCGGAGCCGTCCTGGCCGTGCTGGGAGGCGCTGGAGTCAGCGACACGCTGGTGCTCCTCACGCTGGCCGCCGGATTCCTGATCGTGGCCGTCGGGCTGTGGACCGAGTTCGTGTGGGCTTGGTGGGCTGGGATCGCTGTTGTGCTCCTCACGATCGTGTTGAGCGGCACCTTGAGCTCACCGGCGGGCGTGGGACTCGTGTGGCCGGCGACCTTGGTTGGGTTCATCGTGTCCGGGTTCCAGGGCTGGCAGGACAAGAGGCAGGGAACCGTCTAGCCCGGCGGACTCGCCTCGATGCTGCCCCAAACGCACTTCGCCGGTTCGGCGATGGCCGCACCAGCGTCGCTATCCCGGGCGTTGGATGGAAGGCCGGCTCGAGTTGAGTGTCTACAGCCCACTTTGGGCATCGAGCCTGCCGGAGTTCACGGCAGCGACGAAGGCTTCATAGTCCCGCTCGTTCTGGTCGCCGTACGCGGCGGAGAAGTCCGCGATCGCGCGGTCGAAAGCATCCCCCTTGCCCAGGTACGAAGCGATCGCGATCCGGTCGCCCCAGCGTGCGTGCGCGCGGGCGAGGGTCGCGCCGCAGATGCGCGCGTAGAGGGCAGCCCCCGACACCAGCAGGTTCTCGACGTCCGCGCCGCCCTTCCAGTCTTGGAACTGCCGGACGTAGTAGTCGCGGGTGACGCCGTCGAGCCCCTTGATGCGGATCCAGCCGAGGAAGATGTCCGTCGCCGCCTGCATCAGACGCTGCCCGGCTACCACGCGCTCGCCGTGGTGCCGGTAGGTGCTCTTGGCAACGAACCGTTCGAGCACGGAGGCTTGCGCCTCCTTGATCTGCAGGAACAGCGGGTCGCCGTGGTCGCGGCCCAGCATCAGCATGATGTAGCACCGGGTCCCGACGCTGCCGACACCCACCATCTTGTAGGCCGTGTGGACGTAGCGGAATTCTTCGAGCGGGTGATGGTGGCGCCCGAGGGTGCGGCGATACGAGGTCAGCAGCTTCTTAGCCAGCTCGTCGGCGTTCTCCCACTCGGACCCGGGTCGGACCATGTCCTCGATCGGCACGATCAGTGGCGGGTCGGCGACGATCCGCAACTCGCCATCGACCTCGTCCGCGCGTTTGGCGAACACCCGTGTGCTGTCCCGGGTGTGTGCCTGGTTCACGTCCCGCTCGAAAGTCCTAGCCTCCTTCTTGCTCACCCGTTTGACGCGCATCTCCTCGCGCACCAATTTGAGCAGCATCCCGGCCTCAAGCTGGTCATACCATGCGCCGAGGGTGCCCCTCCCGGCCGCCTTGCGCATACGGTCCCGGTACTCAGCGACCCCGGCCATGACGACAGCGCGCCGGTCGGCCGAGGAGAAGCCCCGGTCACGTCCCATGACCTCGAAGCTGGCGGCGAGGCGCTTGACGTCCCATTCCCACGGGCCGGGGAGGGTCTCGTCGAAATCGTTGATGTCGAAGAGCATCTGGCGCTCTGGCGTGCCGAATAGGCCGAAGTTCGACAGGTGTGCATCACCGCACAGCTGCACAGTGATCCCGGACACCGGGGTTGCCGCTAGATCAGCGGCCATGATCAGTGCGGCGCCCCGATAGAACGTGAACGGCGACACCAGCATCCGCCCGTACCTGATAGGAACCAGGTGAGGTACTCGTGATTCCGCCTGCTCCTCAAGCAGGGCAACTGGGTCCGGCCGGTCGGGGGCGGGTGCCCATCTGCCGTGGCTCGACCGTGGCCCCTCAACTCGGGCGGCCCGGCCCCTGGCAACCCGCTCGTCTACCGTCAGGTGCGCCCGGCGCCATGCCGAGGCAAACGGCGGGGTGCGGGCCCCGATCGTGCCGGCCCCCGAGGTTTCAGCTGGGCTAGTCTTGGCAGCCATGCTGGCCTCCGATCGGGCAGTCTTCCCGGTGAACGGTGCGACTCAGCGAAGCTCGGGCGGCATGATTCCGCGTGTCCGCCGGCGCGTGTCGGTCCCTTACCTCCTGCGCCAATCGTACAGAACAGCCGACGCAAGAGTGGTGAGGTGGTGAGCGAGAAGCCGGACGGCAGGGATCTCGGAGCAATCGAGCACGGACTAGTCTAGCGGCAGCCATGTTCGAGCGTTTCACCGATAGTGCGAGGCGCGTGGTGGTACTGGCGCAAGAAGAAGCCAGGGGCCTTCGTCACAACTACATCGGCACCGAGCACATCCTGCTGGGTCTGATCAGGGTCGAAGAAGGGGGCGCCTCCCGGATCCTGGGATCGCTCGACGTCCAGCTTGCCTCGGCCCGGCAGGCGGTCGGCGAGCTGATCGGCGTGGGCGAATCCACTCCTCCTGGCCACGTCCCGTTCACCCCGCGTGCGAAGAAGGTCCTGGAACTCTCGCTGCGAGAGGCGTTGCAGCTCGGCGACAACTACATCGGCACCGAACACCTCCTGCTCGGGCTGATCCATGAGGGTGAGAACGGTGGCGAAGGGATCGGTGCTCAGGTGTTGGCCCGTCTCGGCGTGTCGTTGTCGAGTGCACGGGCGGCAACGGTTCGGAAGCTCCGTGAGATGGGGCTCTCGGGTGAGACCCACCCCGAGCGTGGCGCCATGCGCGTGACTCAAGGCGACGTCGGTTCCGGGACGGCCGTGCTGGGAGCCCCGGAGGAGCAGCACGTGTTCGTCTCGAGCCTGGAGACGGAGGACTTCGAGCCCGACCCCGAGGTCGGTGGCGAGACCCACATGCTGCGCGACAGCGATGGGCTCCAGGCTGGTCTTTGGCGCGTCCCTGCCGGAGCGGCCTGGGAGCCATTCACCTTCACGCTCGAACAGAACGAGACGATCCTGATCCTGGAAGGTCAGGTCCGGATCCAGGTCACGGGAGGCGTCACCCTGGATCTCGTCGCGGGGGATATGGTCTCGCTCAGTGCGGGGATGGAGACGACCTGGGACGTGCACCCTCCCTTCAAGGAGTTCTGGGTCCTCAGCTAAGAGCCATCCACCCGGCTCGTCGGCGAGAGCAAGCCAGTGGCGTGGGTGCGGCACCACGAGCCCGCGCCGGATCTTCGAGCACCTCGCTCATGCGCAGGGTTCGTCGTCCCGGTTGAGCATGTCCGGGAACATCGCGAGGTAGGCGAGCGTACCGGGCTCACCTGAGGTTTCGGCGCTAGCTACCGGGGGCTCGGTAGGGGGCCCGCCCGAAGGTGGAGAGCGCCCCCACGGACGCTAAGCGGAGTGGCGCCCCACCTCGGCATCTGCAGGGCGTGCGATCAGGTAGATGAGGGTGCCGAGAAGCGGCAGGATGATGATGATAAGGGCCCATCCGGCCTTCGCCAAACCGTGGTGGTCGTGCCGCCTGAAGTTGTCGATGAATGCCCAGATGACCGTGAAGAAGACCGTGAAGACGAAGAAGAAGATGATGATCGTCCAGAAGACGCTCAACAGCGGGTACGTGTACGCAAGCATCCGAAGCTCCCCTCCGAGCTCAAACTCCCGCCTCACGCATTGAGTGCGGGGCCCGCATCCTATCGGCGACCGCTGGCAAAGCGCAATCCCAGGCACAAGGCCCGCACACGCGATCCCGCGACGGCATCCGCACCGGCCGTAGCGCTTCGTCCCCCCCGTGCGGTCGGGGCGCTTCGTGCGCTCCGAGGGCTCTGCTAAGCCGCTGGGTCCTGAGCCGGCGCCGCGCCATCGCCTATGCGGTGTCCACCGCCCGTTTCCTCGCCCACGACGGGTCTCGGCGAGAAGAGCGGTGCGTCGGTTTGCGGCGCTCAGCCATCGGAGGCGAAGATGCGCCGATGGAAGACCCCGAGACTCGCTACGCGCAGACGGCCGATGGCATCTTCCTCGCGTACCAGTCGTTGGGCGAGGGACCGCTCGACATAGTCTGGCAGCCCGACTGGCCCGGGAACATCGACTTCGAGTGGGACGCGCCATTCAGTGGAGCGTTCCTCCGCGAGCTTGCGAAGTTCTCGCGGGTGATCACACACGACCAACGGGGCATCGGGCTCTCGAGCCGGAATGTGCCCCTGCCCGACCTCGAAACTCGAGTTGCGGACCTGCGGACCGTGCTCGACGCTGCGCACGCCGATCGCGTCGTGCTGCTCGGGGTGTTCACCTCGGGAAGCGTGCACGCGCTGCTGGCGGCGACCGATCCGGCCAGGGTGCATTCCCTAGTCTGGATCGACCCCTCGCCTCGCTCGTTGTGGGCGCCGGACTATCCCTGGGGCGTGGGGTCGGACTATCACGAGGCCGACCTGGCGGCGCTCGCGTACTGGGGATCCAGCGAGTACGGGCGAAAGCTTCTCGAGTACCAGGCAGCGTTCGGGAACGAGCTGCCCAGTGAAGTGGCGGGGTACGCGTCCAGGGTGAGTCGAAACGCTTGCACGCCGGACGTCGCCAAGGAGCTGTCGACGATCTGGTACGCAACCGACGTTCGGGCGGTCCTGCCGGCGATCAGGTGCCCCACGCTCGTGCTGGCAAGCGGGGGAGTGAACGCTGCTGAGTATGCCTACACCGCCTCCCTGATGCCGAGCGCGACCCTGAAGCCTCTGCCTGGGGACCTCTGGAGCGACGAGTCGCTGGCGATGCAGCTGGAGGAGATCCGCTCGTTCATCGGCATCGAGCCGCCCGCACCCGCCCTCGACTCGGTGCTAGCCGCCGTCTTGTTCACCGACATCGTCGGGTCGACCGCGAAGCAGTCGGCGATGGGAGACGCGGCGTGGAAGGAGCTCCTGGAGCGCCATCACGCGAAGGCGCGACACGAGATCGAACGATGGCACGGCGTTGAGGTCGATACGGCGGGCGACGGCTTCTACGCCACGTTCGAAGGGCCCGCGCGCGCGGTGCGCTGCGCGCTCGGCATCGGCGCCCACGTCCGCGAGCTCGGCCTGGAGATCCGGGCGGGCGTGCACGTGGGCGAGTGCACGCTGATCGATGGGAAGGTCGGTGGCCTCCCCGTCACGATCGGGGCCAGGATCGCGGCGCAGGCCAGTGCCTCGCAGGTCCTCGTCTCCCAGACCGTGAAGGACCTCGTCCCGGGCTCGGGGCTCTCGTTCGAAGATGCCGGCGAACGCGAGCTGAAGGGCGTTCCCGACCGCTGGCACCTCTACCGGGTGGCGGAACGCCGATAGGGCATCGGCGAACCATCGCCCAGCTCGACCTTGCGACCTGGAGGCGTCCGGTCGAAGGTGCCACTCGGCATCGGGCGGCATGTCAACGCTAAGCAGCTGGAACGTCGCCGCGCCCGCGTTTGCTACGCTCCGAGGCGGCAGGGTTTCGCGTCGGCGGGCTCGTCCGGGAGCTGCTGTCGGCCCCCGCGACGCCCGCTGCCGCGGCCTAACGCGCACCAGGAGGAACGATGCGGGCCGACGAGATCCGCTTCCTGTTCGCCTACGACCGCTGGGCCACCCGCCGGGTGCTGATCGTCCTCGACGGCCTGGACCCGGCCGCGTGGACGCGGAGGGACGTCGTCGGCGATCGGGGTCTGGGCGCCATCCTCGTCCACCACCTCGGCGCCTCGCAGCGCTGGCGCCACGCGTTCCAGGACACCGGGGAGTCCCCCGAGCCCGAACGCGAGCCGCTGCCGACGATCGACCAGTTGCGCGAACGCTGGGACGCCGAGTGGGCAGCTGTCGATGCGTGGCTGCCGACCGTGAACGACGGCTTCGTCGAGCACGTCCACCAGGGGGTGCCCGTTTGGCAGATGCTCGTGCACGTCGTGAATCACGGGACGCAGCACCGAGCGGAGGCGGCGGCGCTTGTCACCGCCGAGGGCCGATCGCCCGGCGAGCTCGACCTGATGAACTACGTCGAGGAACAGGCCGAGGACGGGAGCACGGAGGCCTGAGCCGGATAGGGACGCGGCTGCTTGGATCTGGGGCACGAGCGCAAGGTGGGCAGGTCACTGCCGGCCGGCGGTTGGCGAATCGCACGCTTCCTGGGCGACGCAGAGCGCGCGCGAGCGGCGAGGGCTAGGGTGAGGTTCATGGACGATCCGCGCTGTTTGTGGACTGACCCTCGGACGGGGCACGTCTGCGGCGGGTACGCCGAACTTCTGGTAGTCCCGGAGGGGGGAGGCGAGACCGGCGATCGTGAAGGCGTGGTCCCTGTCCTCTGCTCCGAGCATCGCGCCGACTTCGATAGGCGGCACGGCCGCCAGGCCATGCGGGTCGGTGGTTCCTCCTCGTCCTCGCATCGGCACGTCCCTGGCCAGTCCGATCCTGACCTACCCGTTTAGCGAACCCTGCGCGTCGAGATCGCGGGCCTAGGAAAGCCGTCTCACTCGGACAGGATGGCGATCCACAGAAAGCCAGCATACGTGGCGCCCCGCTTGCCATGCCTGCACGTGCGGGGCGCTGAACACGACCCCATCACCTACCAAACACCCGTTGGAGGCTCCTGTGACCGGAGAGCGTCCCCCCAAGACGTAAGGAAGGGACCCGAGGTCCCCCCAAGGCCCTCGGGCCCCACACGCCCTCGGCGCGCTCACCGCCAGTTCCTGAGGGACTACGAACGAGAGTGAGAGGGATCATCACTCCGTCCCGACCGTGATGACGCCTTCGCGTTGCCGTCGGCTCGTAGCCGGGCAAGCGAGTCTGTCATCACGGCTTCATTGCGTGCCTTGCGTTGGGCGTCCTGTTGGCGCTTCTCCTCCTCTACGCGGTGACGACGTGCCTCACGTTCTCGCCGCTCCCGTTCGATCTGCCCCCAACGCCCCGTTCCGTACGGATGGCGCGCGGCGTATCGATCGATCCAGCCGAAGCTTGCGACCAGGATGGTGAGGGAGACCACCACGAACCAGCCCAGATTCGTCAGATGCATCAGCGCCTCCAGAGCGTCAGCCAAGCGAACACGACCGCGAGCCAACCGATGATGCCGCCGTCGGTCTCGTGCTCGTCTTCGTCGAACTCGTCGTCCCCTGGTTCGTAGACGTAGCTACCCGTCGCCACGGCGACAGCCTTTCCCTCGGCGCCCGAAACCACGCTCAGACTTCTTCGGGGTCCGCTCGACCCTCCGGCCAGCTGAGGATCGACTGGACCTCTTGGGGGGCCACCGACGACTGCCCGATCCGGCGGGTCATCGTCGGGGAATGGCAGGGGGATGGTCGACATCCAGGGGGGTCCCTCCACTCGGTGGCTGACCTTTCTCACGCTGTCATGCGCAGATGGCCTCGACGACTCGGGGAGGTGAACTCACATGGAACGGCAAAGGAAGGCCCCATAGCCTTTCGGGTGACCGCAAGTGTTCACGACGCCGGCGCATGGGAGGCAAGGCTCGGCCCTTGGCTCTTGGCCCTCTCCTCCTCGGCTCTTCGATACGCGTGCCAGTTTCGTAGCGTCGCTTTCTACCCACTTCAAGGTCTTACGAGCGGCTGTTTCCCTCCTCAGCACCTTGGATTCGAGCATCCTTCCCGTTGCCCGAGAGATGCTGCCACCCCATGGCCCGTTGTCAGTGAGCGCCGCGGGTGATGGCGTGCGTTACGAGACGATGCCCCATTTCGTGCGGTCGATGATGGGGGGGTAGTGACCGGGTTTCACCGCTCTTGCCTTCCTGCTGATCCCCTGGAAGGACCAGCCAGCGGCGCAGCAATCGAAGGGGGGAGTCCAGAACCGGATCGTGACGGCGTTCGGCCGAGCCACACCAGCAACGTCTCCGCAGTCAGAGCCGCTCTCACACAACTGAGCCGACAGTCGGTTGGCGCGGTTTCGGAAGAAGCTCACGAACCAGAACGAAGAAGCCTTCTTGGGGTCGTCCGTGAACCCGACGGTTACGCGGGCGGGGCCGTTTCGCGGGTTGAACCACCGGATCCGCACGGGGTCGTAGAAGGTCATCGTGACCCGCATCAGCCCGTCGGCTTGCCGATAGACACCTACCCATCGGATGTCCAGGCGATGACCGGGCTCGTTCGGATCCCACACGCCTCCGGCGTGGGCCGTGGTCGGAGCCAGGATGATGGCCGCGAACGTCACGGCCACGGTCAAGACCCGGAAGCGGCTCACGTGAGCCTCTCTCTCACTCTTCGGAGGCAAGGACTCTCCCTTTATAGACCCCTGAGGTCCCGCTGTATAGTCAAAGGGCAACCTGTGACTCCAGCACGATGTGAAAGGTCCGGCCCCGCGGCCGATCGTCCGCAGACACGGCCACACATCGACCGGCAACCCTGTGGCCGCTTCAGCGACCGCCGGCTGCCCGAGGTGACGATCCACGCATGACGATCGAGCGGTCCTCCGGTCTCCAGGTTCGGCGTGCGAGGCGGGGTGAGCTCGACGCGCTCTGCGTCGCGTTCCCTGATCGGCCTCGGACGCTCCACGAGGAGCGTCTTATCCACCAGGAGGACGGGCACGGCCCGTACCTGATCGCGTGGTTGGAGGGCGAGCCGGTGGGTCATGTCCAGCTGCAGTTGCCGGACGAGCGCGATCTGGATTCGATGTTGGAGGGCCGTGGGGCGGCTTGGGGCGAGGACCTGTGGGTGACGCCGTCGGCGCGAGGTCGCTGGATCGGTCCCAGGTTGATGCGAGGACTGGAGATGGAGGCGCGGCAGGCGGGAGTGGCGCGAATGGTGTTCTTCGCCGGGATCGACGATGGCTACGCAGCAGCGCGGGCCATCTACACCTGGATGGGCTGGCGCGAGCGACTTCAAGAGCCGTTCATCGAGTCGGCCACGCTGCCGCGTGACGACGGCGGCTCCGACATATACCTGGAGGTCCTGACGTTGTGGGAGAAGGACCTTTCCCTGGGGGCGTAGGGACGCGGACTGCCGTCAGGAGCCAGGAAGTCCCCCTCCCGGCGGGCCCGATGGCTCCTGTATCGGACGTCGCCGGGTGAGAGCGTTGAGTTGGCCGCCGAGTCTCGTTTGGGGTTCTCGGGGGGGAAGCAAGGAGGCGCGGCCATGGCGACGAGGACGGCTCAGGAGGAAGCGAACGTCGGTCCACGAAGCGAGGGGGTGAACGGGTCCGTCCCCCAGGACGGCCGCCGGTCGACGGGACCCCCCCTGAGCAGCGAGCAGGTGTGGCGCGCCCTCGCCAAGGCATCGTTCGCGATCCTCGGCCATGTCACAGCGTCGGGGGAGCCACGATCCAGCGGCGTCGTGTACACGACCGTCGGACGGCGGTTGTACGTGGCGGTCGCCCCCGACAGCTGGAAGGCGAAGCAGGTTGCTGCGAGCGGGGAGGTCGCGGTGACGGTGCCGGTACGCCGCGGCGGGATCCTGTCGCTCGTTCTACCCATCCCGCCGGCAACCATCAGCTTCCACGGAAGCGCGGTCGTGCACCCGGCTGGCTCGCCGCAGGTGCGCTCGCTCGGGAAGGAGCTGGGGTCCCTGCTGCCGGCCGAGCGGCGGGCCTCCGCCGCCATCATCGAGATCGTCCCCGAGGGCGCATTCGTGACGTACGGGCTCGGCGTCTCCTTGATGCAGATGCGCAGCCCGGCCGCCGCTCGGGCACGCGTGCCGGTATCCCGAGCAGGGAGGGCACGATGATCCCCTCACTCGCGGACCCGAAGATCGGGCCCTCGGATCACGGGTCCCTCGGGGCCGATGAGCCCGCGATGACGGCCGGGGTGGGCGGGGTCCTCAACCGCCACCCGGCCGTCGGTCTGGCGCTGGGCGTGATCCGCAACGGGCGCCTCGAGTTCTTCTACGGACACGGGCTCGCAGACATCGCCTCGAACACCCCGATCACCCAGGACACGGTGTTCCGGATCGCCTCCATCACCAAGACCTTCACGGCGATCGCCGTGATGCAGCTGTGGGAGCAAGGGTTGGTCGACCTCGATGCCCCCGCCAACGACTACCTGCGCGCCTACCGGCTGATCCCCGCCAAGGCCGGCTTCCGGCCCGCGACCGTGCGGCACCTTCTGACCCACACGGCCGGCATCGCCGAGGTGGTGCATCCCTGGGACGCGCTCAGGTCGGACTTCGGCGAGAGCGTGAACGTGGGACAGCCACTGCCCTCGCTCGCCCAGTACTACCGCGGTGGTCTCCGCGTGGGGGCCGAGCCGGGCACCATGTTCAGATATGGCAACCACGGGTTCGCCACGCTCGGCCAGCTCGTCGAGGACGTGAGCGGGAAGCCTCTCAACCGATACTTCCGCGACCACATCTTCGAGCCCCTCGGTATGGCCGACACGGACCTCGTCCGATCCGAGACGGTCAGGTCGCGGCTTGCCACGGGATACAGCCTGCGCTCAGGTGGCGCGAGAGCGGTCTCCGGGCGCGAGATGGTGACGGCGGGAGCCGCCTCGATCTACTCCAGCCCCAGAGACATGGCTCGCTACGTCACGGCCCTCCTCGGTGGCGGCACCAACGAGCACGGCTCCGTGCTTGAACCGGCGACCGTTGCCAGCATGTTCGAGCCGCATCACCAGCCCGATCCACGGATACCGGGCATCGGGCTGGCGTTCTTCCGGGTGAACTTCGGTGGCCATGCTGCCGTCGAGCACCAGGGCATCCTTCCCGGTTTCAACTCGCAGATCTTCTTGGCTCCCGACGACGGCGTCGGTGTGATGGCCTTCACGAACGGAGCCAGGCGGGCGATGTTGTGGCTGCCGGATGAGGTGGCCGGGTTGCTCAAGCAGCTGCTCGGTGTCCCGAACGAGGTCATCCGCACCGATGTTCCACAACACCCCGAGGTGTGGGGCGACATCTGCGGCTGGTACCAGCTTCCCGGCCCGCTCACCGATGTGCGCACGCGGTCCATGCTCGGGGCCGGAGTCGAGGTGTTCGTGCGCAGTGGCCAGCTGATGCTCCGCGGCCTGAGCCCCATACCGGTGCTCTATAAGGGCTTTCCGCTCCACCCCGACGATGACAAGGACCCTTTCGTGTTCCGGATCGACCTTGCCGAGTTCGGCCTCGGGTCGTTGCGGGTCGTGTTCGGTCGCGACCCTGGAGGGGCGACGACGAGAGTCCACCTCGACCTGATGCCGCTGACGTTACAGAAGCAACCGGCCACGCTGAACCCGAGGTGGTGGGCGACCGGCGCGCTTGTTGTCGCCGCCACTGCGCTCGTCATCCGCCGCGGCCGGGGCCGACCGCTGGCCGCCCGCCCCCGGGATCGCGGGCCTACGGACGTTGGTCGGCCAATTTCGATCGGACCGAGCTGAACATCGAGGGCGCGATCCTCCAGCACGCGGCCTCGGGAGGTGCGCGATGTCGAGGACGGCTGGGCTCGAGGTGCGCGACCTCACGAAGCGCTACGGCGACGTCATCGCGCTCGACGGTGCCACGTTCAGCGCCGAACCCGGGCGGATCGTCGGGTTCCTAGGACCCAACGGCGCGGGCAAGACGACGACGATGCGCGCTGTCTTCGGCCTCCTGCGCCCGGACCGGGGTGAGGTGCGCTGGCGGGGGGCCCCGGTCGGCCCCGAGGAACGATCACGGTTCGGCTACATGCCCGAAGAACGGGGCTTGTATCCGAAGATGAAGGTTGGAGAGCAACTCGCCTATCTCGCTGAGCTCTCCGGTCTCACCTCCGCCGACGCGAAGGGGACCGTGGGCCGGTGGCTGGATCGTCTGGGCCTCGGCGACCGTGCGGATGCTCGCCTGGAGGAGCTCTCCCATGGCAACCAACAGCGGGTACAGCTCGCCGCGGCTCTCGTCCACGGACCGGAGCTCGTCGTGTTGGACGAGCCGTTCAGCGGCCTGGATCCGATCGGCGTCGCGTCCCTCGCTGAGTTGTTGGGGCAGACCGCAGCCAGCGGCGTGGCCGTGGTCTTCTCCAGCCATCAGCTCGACCTCGTCGAGGACGTGTGCCAGGACGTCGTGATCATCGACCACGGCAGGATCGTGATGGACGGGGTCGTCGAGGAGCTCAAAGCCGCCGCACCACGACGTTCGCTGCAGGTCGATGTTGACGGCGAGCCGTGGATGCCCGTGCTGCAGAGCGGGACCGTGACGAGCAAGCACGACGGCAAGGTCCGCGTGCTCGTGGATGCCTCTGTGGACCTCGATGAGGTCCTGATGTACGCCCGCAAGGACGGGGAGGTGACGAGGTTCACCTACGAGCCGCCCTCGCTCACGGATCTGTTCCTCGAGGCGGTCTCGCAAGGGCGCGGAACATGACCAGCATCCGACGCGTGAGGCTCGTGGCGAGGCGAGAGTGGAACCAGAGGGTCCGCTCGACCGCGTTCCGGATATCGACGCTTTCGTGCGCGGCGATCGTGGTGGCCCTCATCGCCCTGCCGCAGATATACGGGGGAGGCGTGATGCCCACGAGGACCGTCGGCCTGGTCGGCGAGAGCTCGTCGCGGATGGTCGGCCTCCTGAAGGCAGCGGGTGAACGGGCCGCTCTCCCCATCATCCCGCGGACCTTCGAGGATGAGCACGCCGCCGACAGTGCTCTGCGCTCAGGCGACGTAGACGTCCTCCTCATCGACCGGCGGAGGCTCTTATGGAAGGCGGAGCCCGACCCGCAGCTGGGGGCGATCGTCGCATCCGCGGTGCAGCTTGATCAACTGCGAGCCGCAATCGAGAAGGGCGACCTTTCCCCCCATCAGCAACAGCTGCTTCAGTCTCCTCGGCTCGTGGCCAGCAGTCTCGAGCCGGTCTCCGAGGAACGTTCCGCACGGATAGCCCTCGCGGTGATCGGACTGGTCCTGCTCTTCTTGGCGATCAGCGTCTACGGCAGCTTCCTGTTGGTCGGCGTGATCGAGGAGAAGTCCAACCGCGTGGTCGAGGTGCTCTTGTCGCGGCTGAAGCCCACGGAGCTACTGTGGGGGAAGATCGCCGGGATCGGGCTCGTGGGCCTCGCACAGTTCGCGATCGTCGCGGTTACGGCGCTGATCGCCTTCCAGCTTTCCCGCGACACGCCCGCACCCGCGACCACCCCCGCCACGCTCGGCTGGACCGTGTGTTGGTTCGTCCTGGGCTTCGGGTTCTACTCGGTCCTCTACGGCGCGGCAGGCTCACTGGTCTCGCGCCAGGAGGATGCTCAGAGCATGACGCTCCCTATCGGGGCCGTGCTCCTGGTCGGATATCTGTTCGCGCTCGGGACCGTGGAGTCGCCCGACAGCCTCGCAGCAGCGATCGGCTCGTTCCTACCGCCGACGGCTCCGATGGTGATGATCGTCCGGATCGCGAGCGGTCACGTGCCCATGTGGCAGATCGTTCTTTCGGCCCTGCTGATGATCGGCTCCACCTTCGCGATGGTCTCTGTCGCCGGTCGGGTCTACACGGGGGCTGTGCTCCGGGTCGGTCGCCGCGTGAAGTTGGCTGAGGCCTGGCGTGGTGGCGAGCTCTGACGCGAGCCGGCGATGCCGGAGTTCAGGAGCGCCCGGGCCGCGATAGCCGGGTCCGTACGGCCGCCATCGAAAGGGCCGGATGGACCTTCAGGTTCGCCAGCGCCGCTGGCAGCATCGAGCTATGAAGGTGGGGCTTCCGCGCATGCACCAGGAAGCCGGCGAGCGCCGGGACTTCCTTCCGCCGCTCGTGGCGGCGCTTTGTCGCGACGGAGCCACCGAGGTGATCCTCGAGGAGGGCTATGGGAGGGGCATGGGCCTGGAGCCGTCCGCCTACCTCGAACTCGATCCGTGCGTGCGGTTCGAGGCCTACCGCAAGGTCTTCGACCAAGACGTCGTCGTCGTGCTCAGGTGCCCGGAGAAAGAGGCGATCGCATGGATGCGGCCGGGTTCGCTCCTCGTCTCGATGCTCCATCTCCCCACACGCCCCAACCGGATCCACGTCCTGCAGGAGGCGGGCGTGAGGGCGCTCAGTCTGGATTCGGTGCGCGACGACTCGGGCCGCAGGCTCGTCGAGAATCTGCAGGCGGTC
Source organism: uncultured Actinomycetes bacterium (assembly GCA_963850315.1). Lineage (GTDB taxonomy): Bacteria > Actinomycetota > UBA4738 > UBA4738 > HRBIN12 > JAOUEA01. Next base: position 308,294 of record CAWKKN010000005.1, on the reverse strand, counting down.
GGGTGGAACGGTGTCGAAGCCGCGTTCAAGGAACTCGCGAAGCTCCACGCCAACTTCGCCCACCCGAGCCGTCGGCCGCTTCGGGTCACGTGCCTCGGGTCGGGCGCGGTGGGGGGCTTCGCAACGCACGCCGCCACTCGCTACGGTGACCCGCGCCTGCGTGAGGAGATGGTTGCGAGGAACGTGCCCGGCGTCGAGGTGACGGTCGTGGACTTCGACCTCACCTGGCATGAGGACTACATGCTCACCCGGCTCGAGCAGGCCGACCTCTTGATCGACGCGACGAACCGGCTGGATCCTTCCCGCCCCGTCGTCCCGAACCGATGGGTGGCCGCGCTTCCCACCGACGCCGTCATCCTCGACCTGTCGAGCGACCCCTACCTTCCCGAAGCAAACCCGCCGATGGTGAAGGGCATCGAAGGGGTGCCACATGGAAACCTCGATCAGTGGGTGTTCGCGCCCGAGGATCCGGCCTGGAACCGCCAGCCCGATGCCGTCGACACCAAGAATCGCCGCACTGCCCTGTCCTGCTACGCCTGGCCGGGCATCCATCCGCGCTCCTGCATGGAGGTCTACGGGGAGCAGATCGAACGGCTCATGACCGTGGTCCTCTCGATGCCGGTGGACGAGTGGGACGAACGCCACGGGACGCACGACGTCCGCGCGGCCGCCAGAGGAGAGCTGTCGAGATGGGCGACGTCGGCCGCACGCTGAGCGTGGGCTTCCCCAGGATGCATGACGAGGCCGGCGAACTCCGCGACTTCCTGCCTCCGTTGCTCGGTCGCCTGATCGCAAGCGGGGCCCACATCCTGGTCGAGAAGGGCATCGGCTCCGGGATGGGTTACCGCGACCAGGACTACCTGGCACTGGGACCGCACGTGCAACTGGTGGCGCACGAGGAGGCCTTCGGGCAGGACATCGTGGTGGTTCTCCGGTGCCCCCGCCAGGCCGAGATCGACCTGATCCGCCCTGGGGCCGCCCTTGTCTCGATGCTGCACTTCCCGACCCGTCCCGAGCGCGTCGCGAGACTCAGGCGCCGGGGCGTGGAGGCGATCGCGATCGACTGCATCCAGGACGAAGATGGGAATCGCCTGGTGGAAGAGAGCCACGCCGTGGCGTGGAACGCGTTGGAAGCTGCCTTCGACGCGCTATGCGTGAACTACCCCGCGATGAAGGAGCATGACCGTCCGCCCGTGCGGGTCACGGTCATGGGCGCCGGCTCGGTCGGACGTCACGCCGTGGAGGCGGCCACGAAGTTCGGCAACCTGAAGCGTGCGCGCGAACTGCTCGACAGAGGTGTACCCGGGGTCGAAGTCGTGACGATCGGCCGCAACCTCACCGGTGACGCCCGCTACATGGAGGAGCGTCTCCGACTCACCGACGTGCTCGTGGACGCGACGCAGCGCTCCGATCCGTCGGTGCCGCTGGTCCCGAACGCCTGGATCGCTCTCCTGCCCGAACACGCGGTGATCTGCGACTGCGTGGTGGACCCCTATCAGCTGGACTCCGAGCCCCCCACCGTCCGAGGCATCGAGGGCATCCCCCAGGGCGACCTCGATCGCTATGTCTTCTCCGTTGATGACCCCGCGTGGGAAGCGTCGCTGCCCGAAGGCGTCCCGCACTTCCACCGCCGCACGGTGGTTTCCTGCTACTCGTGGCCGGGGGTGCACCCCGAGCCCTGCATGGAGATCTATGGAGCACAGCTCGCCCCGCTGTTCGAGACGCTGATCGAGCGAGGTGGCGTGGGGGGTCTGCGGCTCGACGGTCGCTTCCACGAGCGAGCGCTCGCGCGCGCGAGCTTGCGTCATTGGCGCGAAGCGGCCTGAGGCCGTACGGGCCGAGAACCGGAGGGCGGTGGACATCGTGGGCGGGACCGATCAGCGTCGGCTTCGCCCCACCAACCATCCCGCCACGAACCCGAGCACGGCGGAGACCACGATCACGAACCACACCGCCGCGTCGTGGTCGAAGAACAGGAAGTTGATATGCGCTTTCTCGGAGTTCTGGGCGACGAAGATCAGGAGCAACACGACGATCACACCGGCGACGATCCATCTGGTCCGACCGTCGGATTCCTTGTCTCTACTCACGGACCCCTCCTCCGCGTAGCCCACACACGCTTTCACTATGGCATCAGGGGTGTCACGGGTGCGCGACGCCGTCTTCATGTCGTGACGGTTAGGCCCTGGATCGCGGCTACGACCTCGTTCAGCTCGTCGAGCATCGGAGAGGTGAAGCCGATCTCGGTGCGCGATCGGAACGCCTCGACCAGACCTCGGTAGTAGTGGAGCTGGAAGGCGGCGCCGGCGTTGAACCGGTCCCACACCGCGTCGCCGGAGACGCGCAGATCGTGCCGGATGCTGCGCGCATTGTGCAGCTTGTCGGCGAGGGAGATGCGGAGGCCCGCCAGATCGGTGGCCTCACGCAGGTGCGCGACGTAGCGGTCCTTCCGTACCTCGGTGGGCGGCGCCACGACCTCGAAGTGATCCGTGCAGAAGGCGACGAGCGAGGCGATCTCCGCGCCGAACCGCGATCGGATGTCCTCGATCCGTCCTCTGGGACCCTGGGGCGTGGGGTGGTCCTCCGCCGCGTCGTGCAGGAGCGCGGCCATCCCCTGGGTCTCGTCGCCGCCGTCCTCGAGCACGAGGGACGCCACGCCCAACAGGTGGGTGAGGTAGGGGACGTCCGTTCCCTTGCGCAGGTCGTCGCGGTGAAGATCGGCGGCGTAGCGGTACGCCTCGTCGAAGCGTGAGGTGAGTGGAGGCATCGGCCCCTAGCGTATCGGCAGCGACATCGGCGCACCCGTGCGAGGCAGACGAGCGCTTGCATGGACGGTCCGCGCGGGCGCGAGATCCTCGCTGAAGGGTGATACTCGGTTGCTTGCCCTCGTGCGGCCCCAAAGGGTGGGCCCGGGCATCGAGCAAGGGAGGTACCCGTGAGACGGACCCGCACCTCACTGGTCGCCGGCATCCTCGCCGCGATCGTCGTCATGGCGGCCGTGCCGGCGGCGTTCGCCGCGTTGCACGCCCACCAGGCTCCACCCGGCAACTGCGTGCGCCAACAGCTCGGCGTGCGCTCCAACGGCACGAACGGCGCCGCCGGCACGATCTACGGCGCCTGGGTGTTCACGAACCTGTCCCCGCGCGCGTGCATGCTCTTCGGCTACCCGGGCATGCAGCTCTACGGCCGGGCGGGACGACCCCTCCCCACCACGGTCAAGCGCAACCTCGCACCCGGGCCCACCCACGTGAGGCTCGCACCCGGGGGCTCGGCCACGTTCTTCTCGAGCTATAGCGATGTGCCCTCGGGCAACCATGCGTGTGCGACCTCGGCGGTCGCCCAGATCACGGCGCCCAACGCCGTCGCCTCGCTGTTCATCCCCGCCCGGCTGCAAGCGTGTCGCGGGATCGTGAACGTCTCGGCCGTCAAGGCCGGCGTGCATCACGCCTAGGTTGTGCTCGATCCGGGACCGGGGTCTGCGAGACCCGGTCCCGGATCAGGGTGTAAGGGTCCGCGTCCTGCGTCGAGGCTCATCCGCGCGCGCAGCCTGGCGTGACGCTTCACCGTGGGGGAAGCCCGGTCGATGACTTCAGGTATGCCGTCGTTCCTGGCCGGCCCAGCCCTTTCACCCCAGCGCGTGCGTCCGGGTCCGCGTGGCGCCGTCGTCGCCTGCCTGGGCGGCATGGTGTTGCTGGCGATCGCGGCATCGGTCCCCGGCTCGCCGTTGCAGGCAACACCGGGCCCGGGTCGCCCGATCCTCGTCGCGGTGGTGGCGACGGGCGTGGCCGCGGCCCTCGTGGGGTTCCTGCTCGTGCTGCGCGAGGCGTGGGCCGGCCGGCTCTCGTTGCGCACCGCGCTTTGGCTCGCGGCCGCGGCCCACGTCACGGTCCTGTTCCTTCCCCTCCTGTACTCGCGCGACGTCTACAGCTACGCGCTGTACGGCCGCATGCTGTCGATCTACCACCTCGATCCCTATGTCGCGCGGCCGATCGACGTGGGCGCCGATCGATTCTTCGCTCTTGCCGGACCCGATTGGACCCACACGGCGTCGGTGTACGGGCCGGCGTTCACGTGGATCTCGGCGGCCCTCGCGCGCGCGTTCGTCTCGGCGAAGGGGGCCGTGATGTCGTACCGCGCGCTCGCCGAGGCCGCGAGCCTGGGTACCGTCTTGCTGGTCGCGCACAGCGCACGCGTGCTTCGACCCGAGCGCGCCGCGTTCGCCGTCGCAGTGCTGGGCGTCAACCCCGCCGTGGTGTTCCTCGTGGTCGCCAGCGGGCACAACGACGCCCTCGTGGCGCTCTCGATCGCCGCGGCGTTCGCGGCGGTGGCGTCGGGGAGGCCTTTGCTGGCCACCGCGGCGCTCACCGCCGGGCTCCTCGTGAAGGCCCCGCCCGCAGCGCCGCTGTTGATCCTCGTCGTCGCCGACGTAGCGGCGCTGGATCCCGGACGCCGACTGCGCCGCTTCGGGGCGCACGCGGGCTTGGCGTGTCTCATGATCGCCGGGGCTTCCTTCGCGTTCGTGCAACGGCAGGATCCCACCCTGGGCCTGCGTCAGCTCGCGAACCATGCGGGCGGCATCGCGCCGTTGAACTGGGTCCGCGCGCTGTTTGAGGCGGTGGGAGAGCGCTCCGGTCTTGCCGCAAGCACGGCCACGATCGCGCTTGTGCGGATCGTCTCGATGGGGTGCCTCGCTGTCGTCATCGGCGGGATCGTATGGGTCACCGCGCGGCGCGCGCGCGCCGGCGACATGGGAGCGATCGCCCTCGGCGCCGCCTGGGCCTGGGCGTTGCTCGCGTTTCAACTCCTCGTGCTTGCGTTCCTGCCCTGGTACCTGGTGTGGGTGCTACCGCTGGCGTGGCTCCTCCCGCGCGAGGCACGCCGGTTGGTGGTACAGGTCGGTGTCCTCCAGGTGTGTTCGCTCCTGGTGGTGGATCCGGCGGTCTACCCCCTCGCGGAGGTGCGTGATGTCCAGATCGCCCTGAGCGTGCTCGCCCCCGTCGTGTTGATCCTTGCCGTGCGACCTGCCCGCGAGCTGGCGAAGCGGCTGTCGCGGGGGATCCCTCTGGAGCTGGAGACGCCGGAAGGTCGAGCCGACGCGACCGCGGCTAGGCTTGCGCGCCGTGCGACTCGTGACGTGGAACGTGAACTCGGTGCGCCAGCGGCTGCCGCGGCTCCTGGCCCTGCTGGCCCGTCACCGACCTGACGTCGTCTGCCTGCAAGAGACGAAGACGACCGACGTCGACTTCCCGGACCGCGAGCTCGCCGGCGCGGGGTACGGCTCGATGTCCTACGGGCAGCGCGCGTACAACGGAGTCGCGATCGTCGCGCGAACGCCCATCACCGAAGTGTCGCGAGGGTTCGACGGGGACCCGGCGCCGGCGGAGGCGCGCGTGATCTCGGCGAGCGTCGGCGGCATCCGCGTCGTGAACGTCTACGTCGTGAACGGCAAGGCCGTCGGCGACCCCGCCTACGAGGTGAAGCTGCGGTGGCTCGACGCGCTCACGACCTGGCTCGCGGGGTCAGCGGACAAGGCCGCTCCGCTGGTCGTGGCAGGGGACTTCAACGTGGCGCCATCCGACCTGGACGTACACGACCCGGCACGGTGGGCCGGCAAGAACCTCGCGTCCGCGCCCGAGCGTGAACGCGTGCGGCGCCTCCTGGACTGGGGGCTCGTCGACCTGGGCCGCACATCCGCGGGCGAGGCGGCGGGACCGTTCACCTTCTGGGACTACCGCGCCGGCGCCTTCCATCGTGGGTGGGGATTGCGCATCGATCTGATCCTCGCGACCGCGACGTTGGCCGCGCGATCGATCTCCGTGGAAGTCGATCGCGAAGAGCGCAAGCCGACGGCGGGCGAAGGCAAGCCCAGCGACCACGCGCCCGTCATCGTCACCCTGAGCGACTAGGCGAGCCGGCGATGGAACCGTTCCATGGACCGCTCGTATCGCAGAGATGGGTGCGTCAGCGTCCGGCGAACCGAGCTGGCGATCGCGGACGTGCGCTGGGTGCGAGGGGGCTCTGCGCGCGCGGCTTTCGTCGCCGGCCATCTTCCGGACGCAGTCTCGCTGGACCTCGACGCCGACCTCGCGGCTCCGGCGTTCGAGGGGCCCGGCCGCCATCCGCTCCCGACGCCGGAGGCGTTCGCCGCCGCTATGGGACGTGCCGGCATCACCGACGGGACGCCCGTCGTGGTCTACGACGACGTGCGCGGCTCGGTCGCCGCGCGCCTCTGGTGGATGCTCGACGCCATCGGCCACCCGGTGGCCCTGCTGGACGGTGGGCTCGGTGCGTGGGACGGGCCGATCGAGACCGGGCCGGGACGGAAGCCCCCGGAGGCCCTGTTCACGCCCAGGCCGTGGCCCGTTCAACGGATCGTGGACGCGGCCGACGTCGTGAGGACGCTTCTCTCCGGCGATGCGAATCGTGGTGGACGCGCGAGCAGCGGAGCGCTATCGGGGAGAGGTCGAGCCGATCGACCCAGTGCCGGGCCACATCCCGGGAGCCCGCAGCGGACCCTGGACGCAGAACCTGGATCCCGCGACGGGGATGTTCCTGCCCTCAGAGGAGCTCAGGACCCGGTTCGCGGCGCTGGGCGTCACCGACGCCGCGCGCACGATCGCGCATTGCGGTTCGGGGGTCACGGCGTGCCATGCGATCATTCGCGATGCGCCTGGCCGGGATGGGCGACGCGCGTCTCTACGAAGGATCGTGGTCGGATTGGATCTCCGACGCGGCGCGACCGGTCCGCACGGGTGCGGAGCCGGGAGCGCTCGGCTGAAGGATCAGACCATCTTCTCGGGCCGCACGGCGTCGTCGTACTCCGCTTCGGTGACGTAGCCAAGCCCGAGCGCTGCTTCCTTCAAGGTGGTGCCCTCGTGGTGAGCCTTCTTCGCCACCTCCGCGGCCTTGTCGTAGCCGATGGACGGCGCGAGCGCGGTGACGAGCATGAGCGAGCGTCCCACGAGGTCCTCGATGCGCCCGCGGTCGGCGGCCAATCCATCCACGCAGAACCTCCGGAAGGTGCCACACACGTCGGCGAGGAGCCGGGTCGAATGCAGCAGGTTGCGGATCATCACCGGCTTGAAGACGTTCAGTTCGAAGTTCCCGAGCGCGCCCGCCATCTTGACCGCCGTGTCGTTGCCCATCACCTGCACGGCCACCATGGTCATCGCCTCGGCCTGGGTGGGGTTCACCTTGCCCGGCATGATCGAAGAGCCCGGTTCGTTCTCCGGCAGAACCAGCTCGCCCAACCCCGAGCGTGGCCCCGAGCCCAGCCAGCGGATGTCGTTCGCGATCTTCATCAACGAGGCGGCGAGCGTCGCCTGCGCGCCGGATGCGAACACGACGGCGTCGTGACCCGCGAGCGCCGCGAACTTGTTAGGCGCGCTCACGAACGGCAGGCTCGTGAGCTCGGCGATCCGAGCGGCGACCTCGTCGGCGAACCCTTCGGGAGCGTTCAGGCCCGTTCCGACCGCCGTACCCCCGACCGCGAGCTCGAACAGTCCGGGTAGCGCTGCGTCCAGCCGCACCAGGTCGGCATCGAGTTGAGCGACGTAGCCGCTGAACTCCTGCCCGAGGGTGAGCGGCACGGCGTCTTGTAGGTGCGTGCGCCCGATCTTCACGATGTCCGCGAACTCCCGCGCACGCATGTCGAGCGCGTTCCGTAGATCGGTCACCGCCGGGATCAGCCGGCCCGTGATCATCTGCGCGGCGGCGATATGCATGGCTGTAGGGAACGTGTCGTTCGAGGACTGCGACATGTTGACGTGGTCGTTCGGATGGACCGGAGTCTTCGATCCCAGCTGGCCGCCGAGCAGCTCGATCGCGCGATTCGAGACCACCTCGTTCACGTTCATGTTGGTCTGGGTACCCGATCCCGTCTGCCAGACGTAGAGGGGGAAATGCGCGTCGAGCGTGCCATCGATGACCTCCTCCGCGGCCGTGACGATCGCGTCGGCCGTGGCGGGGTCGATCCTGCCCGCGTCGCGGTTCACGAGGGCCGCCGCCTTCTTCAGGATGGCTTGCGCGTGGATCACCTCGATCGGCATCCGGTCGGCGGCGGGATCGCCGATCGAGAAGTGATGCAGGGAGCGCTCGGTCTGTGCGCCCCAATACCGCGAGGCATCCACCTCGATCGGGCCGATGCTGTCGGACTCTGTGCGGTGCTGCTCCGTCATCGCGAGGACCTCCGCCGTTACGGTGTCGTCCCTCCTAGTCTCCCAGCCCCGCGACGCCCGCGGCCTCGTACCCGTAGTGCCCGTGAGAGCATCGACCCAGCGATGAGGACCGGGCGACGATGAGAGGAGCGCCATGATGGAGACCGCGACCGCACGCGAAGGCCGGTTCAACCGAGGGGACGACGCAAGGTTCACGGGGGAGGTGTGGCTTCGCGCCACCCTCGCGGCAGGGGATGGCACGAATATCGGCATCGTGCATTTCGCGCCGGGCGCGAGAACACGGTGGCACCGCCATCCGGGCGGGCAGTTCCTCTACGGCGTCTCCGGAAGAGGACGGGTGAGAACCCGTGGGGAGGCCGGCCACCTCCTGGAGGCGGGCGACGTGATCCACGTCGGTGCCGACGAGTGGCATTTCCACGGCGGGACGCCCGAGACCCCGCTGATCCACTTGGCGGTCAACGGCGGTGGGGACCCGGAGTGGGCCGAGCCCGTCACCGACGATGAATACGCCAAGGGGTTCTAGTGGTCGGCCTCATGAATGGCTGACCGCCCGAGTACACCATGACCTCGGCGGACTCATGAGTCTTGCTCCGCGGGGTCGTCTTACACTCGGTGGGCTTGGCTCATGCCGGGGATCCGATCGAAAGGACACGAAGAGATGAGGAAGCTGATCGTGAGCACCTTCTTGACCCTCGACGGGGTCATGCAGGCCCCGGGCGGACCCGGAGAGGACGACAGCGGCGGCTTCGCGCACGGTGGCTGGTCGGTGAACTATTGGGACGAGCAGATGGGTCAGGTCATGGGCGAGGCGATGAGCACGCCGTTCGACCTCGTTCTCGGACGCAAGACCTACGACATCTTCGCCGCATATTGGCCGCACGCCTCCGACGAGCCAAGGCGCCAAGCCATTGAACGACGCCACCAAGTACGTCGCGTCGCGGAGTCATCCCACGCTGGAGTGGAGCGACTCGGTCCTGATCGAGGGAGACGCGGCCGAAGGCATCGCGGCGCTCAAGAAGGAAGATGGACCAGAGCTGCAGGTGCATGGCAGCGGGAACCTGATCCAGACGCTCTTGCGCCACAACCTCGTCGACCAGTACCGCCTGTGGGTCTTCCCCCTCGTCATCGGGTCGGGGAAACGCCTGTTCTCGGACGGCACCATCCCCTCCGGGCTGAAGCTCGTCGACAGCAAGGTCTCCACCACTGGAGTCGTGATCGGGACGTACGAGCCGGCGGGCGAGATCGTCACAGGATCGTTCGCGCTGGACTGACCCCGCTCGGAATCACTCATCTGGTCTTCGATACGAGGCTCCGCCACTCAGCCGAGGTTGCGGTAAACGAGAAAAAGCGGGAGAGTGCGGTCGACCGGGAGCCACGGGGGGGGTCCCGGTCCTGCCTTCCCGCGAACGGGACCCTCTGGGACCGGAACCCGTGGCGGGTCCTGCGATTCCAGGGGGTCCCTCCGCGTTCGGGTCGGACTAGCCTTTACATATGGGCGGTACCTATCGCATAGGCATGGTGGCGAAGACGCTCGGAGTCCGCGTGGAGACGCTTCGTCGATGGGAGAAGAACGGCAAGCTCAGGACGGGTCGGAGTCCGGGTGGTCAGCGCCTGATCCCCGAAGCGGAGGTGTCTCGACTGCTTGCCGAGCGCATGATGCGGCTGCCCATCTCAGCAGCGAGCGCCCGGAATCGATTCCCGGGAATCATCACGCAGGTTGCGCGAGGCAAGCTTGCCGCCACGGTGGAGATCCAAGCAGGTCCCCATCGCGTCCTCGCCTTCATCACTCGAGAAGCAGCGGACGAACTCGGGCTCAAGCCGGGCATGCAGGCGGTGGCCACCGTTAAGGCCACGAGCGTCATGGTGGATCTGCCTGAATCTGATCCTTCAGTCCGTGCCGATCATCACATCGGTCGCCTTGATGATGGCGGTGACTGACTTGCCTTCCTCAAGCCCGAGCCGCTCTGCCGACTCCTTCGTGATCGCCGCGACCACGTTGGCGCCACCGATATCGACGACAACCTCTGCCATCACTGCACCAAGACTCACCGTCGTCACCGTGCCACGAAGCTGATTCCTTGCGCTGGTCTCCATGCCGGCCCCTCTCAAGATGTTCCGTCCTTTCTCGATGCTACGCATCACGTGCGTGTTCAGCGTCGAGTGAGCTCGAAGCGGCCTGACTGGCCGTTCGCTATGAACCCCCCGAGTGCGCTACGGGCGCGATGAGGTGCACCTCGACCGCTTTGAACGATGCCCACACCTGGGCGCCGGTGGCAAGGCGCAACCGATCGATCGAGCCAGCCGTGATCTCGGCGACGAGCGGTGGCGACGTGCGGATCCTCACTCGCGCTCGCTGGCCGAGGACGGCAACCTCCTCGATCTCTCCGAGCATGACGTTGCGAGGCGAGCCCTCGGGACGTTCGATGTGAAGCGCCACGTCCGAAGCAGCCAGGGTTGCAAGGACCTCTCCGACCCGTTGGCGGGGGACATCCTCGGGCCACGGGACGGTCACGGCGCCCTCACCGGTATCCAGCTCACCGGTTCCTCGCTCGGCTGGCTCGAGCGCTCCAACGAACAGGTTCACCCCGACGAGATCAGCTGCGTAACGGGTCCGTGGCGTGCTCTGGATCTGTGCCGGGGTGCCGGCCTGGGTCACTCGCCCATCCTCGAGCACGACGATCCGATCGGCGAGGGTCATCGCCTCGACCGCGTCGTGCGTCACGAGCACGCGTGGCCCGGCGAACGTGATCAGTGTTTGACGTAGCAACGCACGGAGCCCCGGTCGTGCCGACGCGTCCACGGCCGCCAGCGGCTCGTCCAGCAGCAGCAACCGCGGCTCGGACACCAGCGCCCGGGCGAGAGCGACCCGCTGACGCTCTCCGCCGGACAACACCGATGGTCTCGAGTCCGGCCGAACGCTCGGCGCCAACTCGTTGAGGAGCACGCGGGCTGCGGCGCGCGCGGCATCGGGGCGCGCCCTTCGCGCTCGGAGCGGGAACGCGATGTTCTCCAGCGCGCTCAGGTGTGGGAACAGCATCGGGTCCTGGAACGCGATGCCGATCGGCCGCCGCTCGGGCGGGAGGTTCTCGATCGCGACGCCGTCCACGTGCACGTGCCCGCTCAAGAGAGGCACCAGCCCCGCCAATGCATCCACCACCGTGCTCTTTCCGGCGCCGTTTGGACCAAGCAGCGCCACGGTCTCGCCGTCGTCGGCCTGGAATGCGACTTCCAGGGTGAATGAGTCTCGGCGAACCGTGACCGCGACATCCAGCGGCATACCGGGACCCTACCGGGCCTCGGCCAGCCTGCCTCGGAGCGCCACAAGCACGCTCAACGAGATCGCCACGAGGAGCAAGGACAGAAGCACCGCGCCGCCCGGATCGATCTCGCGAGCCTCGTAGACGGCGAGCGGCAGAGTCTGGGTCTTCCCCGCGAGGTTCCCAGCGAACGTGATGGTCGCACCGAACTCACCCAAGGCCCGGGCCCACGTCAGGATCGCGCCTGCCGCCAGCTGCGGGGCGATCATCGGTAGCGTGACCCGGCGCAGGACATAGCCGGGACTGCCGCCGAGCGCTGCGGCCGCGCGCTCGTAGCGCTGGTCCAGCCCTCGCAGCCCGGCCTCGGTCGCCAGGATCATCAACGGCATCGAGACGAACGTGGTGGCCAAGACGGCGCCGGCCGTGGTGAAGGTCAGCTGCAGACCGAACACGTCGTACAGCCACCGCCCGACCACGCCGCCTCTCCCGAGGGCCGCTAACAGTCCGATGCCGCCGACCACCGGCGGCAGCACCACCGGGAGCACGACGACCGCCCGCAGGATCGCGCGACCCGGGAACGCGACCCGAGCCAGCACCCACGCGAGGGGCACCCCGATGGCGACGGAGATCGCGGTCGCCGCCACCGACACCTCCAGTGAGATGCGCAGCGCAGCGGATGCGCCGACGCCGGTGAAGGCTGTTCCGACGCTGCCCCATGGTGCCCGGATGACCAGCGCAACCACGGGGAGCAGGACGAATGCAGCGCCCAACGCGGCGAGCGCCGCGATCGGCGCCGGAACGTGACGGCGCATCCCAGCTCAGCTCGTTGGCGGCGGTCCGAAACCGAAAGTCTTCAGCGTTGCCTGGCCACCCGAGCCCGTGACGTATGTGATGAAAGCCTGGGCGGCGGTGGGCTGGGCAGCTCCGCTGACGACCGCGATCGGGTACGTGGCGACCACGTTGACGGCCGACGGGATCGCGACAGATCGTAGCTGAGTCCCGGCAGCCGCCGAGACATCTGATATGTACACGATCCCCGCATCGCCGTCGCCGGAAGCGACCTTCGCGACAACGCTCGCGTCGTCCGCTTCGTTCGAGACGATGTTAGCCGTCGCAGGTTTGAGGATCCCTGCGTTCTTGAGCGCTTCGCGCGCGTAGTCTCCGACCGGGACGCCGACGGCGGCGAGCACCAACTTGACGCCGGGGTTCGCCAGGTCCTGGATCGAGGAGATCTTGGCCGGGTTGCTCGGCGGCGTGATGATCACGAGGCTGTTCGTGGCGAAGTCCGTCTGCCCGCTGACCCCCGGCTTGGCCTTCACGGTGTCCATGGCGGTCCCGCTTGCTGAGGCGAAGACGTCAGCGGTTCCCTCACTTCCGATCTGTGCCGCCAGATCCGTCGAGGAGCCGAAGTTGAACGTGACGGTTGTACCGGGGTTGGCGGCCTCGAAGTCCTTCCCGATCTGGGTGAACGCGTCGGTCAGAGAGGACGCGGCGAACACGTTCAATTTCGTCGGGCTAGACGGGGAGCTGGACGCGGAACTGCTGCTCTTGGAACATGCAGTTGCAGCAAGCAACAGGCAAACGGAAACGGCCTTGATGCTTCTCCTCATCTCCTGGCACCTCCACCGTCACGCGGGTCGCCATCACAGCGGCCTCGGCATCCTTCGGAGGTCAAACCCTACAGCTATCAGATCGTTCCTCGCCAGCTAACCCTATGGCTCACTACCTCGAAGGTTAGAAGCCGATGCACCGCCAGACCTTCCCGCAGAACTCGAGAGGACCAAGAGGCAGCCAAGAGAATCGAAACCCCCCAAACCGTCGGCACCATCAGATTCGCGCACCCCGCCGCACCGTCAAGGAGGCCCCTTCGACGAGGACGTCGCGGCCCTCAGCGGGCGCCCTGGTCCCGACGGTCTCGGACGCGCACGCGATCCGCGGCCGGCAGAGCGAGCTGGCCGCCCGATCGGTGCGACGCTCTCTCAGGACGCTTCTGACATGATTCCGACATCCTGCCGCGTCGCGCACGGGCCGAACGCGGATCACCGCAGGTGGCAGGCCATAAGGGGCGGTAGCTCAGTCGGTTAGAGCAGCGGACTCATAATCCGTCGGTCGGTGGTTCGAGTCCACCCCGCCCCACTCGAATTGTCGTGTTCCGAGTGATGCTGGTCATTCCGGCGTCACCTGAGGTTTGACACGTTCCGGCTGATCGTTGACACTGTCCGGGTGATCTTTGACGGTGGCTCCGGCTGATGTTTACACCACCATGCTGCTCGCATCGCCCTGATCGAGCAGGAGGTGGATCGTGCTGGTGGAGCTCAGCGTCATGGAACAGCGCTATCAAGCGGTGCTGGCGGTCGTGCAGGACGGCTGGAAGGTCGTCGAGGTCGCCGATCGGCTCGGGGTGTCTCGTCAGAGCGTCCACAACTGGATCGTGCGCTACGAGGCGGGAGGCCTCGCCGCGCTCACCGACCGCTCGCACCGTCCGGCATCATGCCCGCACCAGACCCCTTCTGAGATCGAAGCCCAGATCTGCGAGCTGCGCCGCCAGCACGCAGGCTGGGGGACCCCGGCGCATCGAGCATCAGCTCGCTCGCCAGGGGGTCGATCCGGTCCCCTCGCGCTCGGCCATCTATCGCTGCCTCAAGCGTCACGAGCTGATCGCGCTCCCACGGCGCAAGCGCAGCCGTGAGGACTTCCGCCGCTGGGAGCGTGAACGCCCGATGGAGCTGTGGCAGATGGACGTGATGGGCGGGGTATGTGCGAAGACGGCACCGAGCTCAAGGTCGTCACCGGGGTGGATGATCACAGCCGCTTCTGCATCGCCGCGGGCCTGGTCCGCCGCGCCACCTCCAAGGCGGTGTGCGAGGTGCTCCTTCGCTCGCTTCGGACCTACGGGGTGCCCGATGAGGTCCTGACCGACAACGGCAAGGTCTTCACGGGCGCTACGGCCCACACCCCACCGAGGTCCTGTTCGACCGGATCCTGCGCGAGCACGGGGTGGCACACCGCCACACGGCGCCTCGCTCACCCACGACGACCGGCAAGATCGAGCGGTTCCACCAGAGCCTTCGCCGCGAGTTCCTCGACGGCAAGGTCTTCGCCTCGCTCGAGCAGCCCAAGCCGAGCTCGATGCCTGGGTGCGCGACTACAACGGCTCGCGGCCCCACCAGTCACTCGAGATGGCGACCCCGGCTGAACGGTTCCGTCTGCGGCCCACGCCCGCGAAGCGCTCTACGATCCGGTCGACGCGGCAGGAGGATCATCCCGGGCAATGGGTCCTTCGCCGCGTCGCCTCCAACGGCATCGTCTCGGTGGACTCCCAGATGTTCTCGGTCGGCAACGCGTTCAAGGCCGAGCTGGTCGATGTGTTCGTCGATGACACCGTGATCCAGGTGTGGAGCAAGAACCATCTGATCAAGACCGTGGCGCGTGCCAGGACCGGGCCGGTGCGCAAGGTCCGTGCCGACGCCCTTCACGTCAAACATCAGCCGGATACGGACCGTCAAGCATCAGGTGGAACTTGACACGCCCCACTCGAATAAGCCCTGCTTAGAGGGCCTCTCGCCGTCGGTTCACGCCGCGGCAGGGGACACCAACCTCAGATTCTGTACAAGGAGTGGTCGGTCGACCTCGAGGACCTGGCCGCCGCCGACGTCTAGGAGCGTCTGCCCGAGGGCGTCGGCCTCCTGCGCCGCGGCACGATGCTCACCTCGCGCACGATGGAGTGCGTCTTCGAGATGGGGGAGGCCCTCGCCGCGGTCGCGCTCGCGCGCCGCAGGCTATGGATCGGCGTGGCCAGCCGTGATCTCCCCAGCGCCCAAGCACGCCGGCGATATCGAGCCGACCCCGCCGATCAGCATCGGGGTGTACCTATGAGCGGGATCGAGCGTTTCTTGAAGATCTCCGCCTGGTGGGCGCCATGGGGCCGGCCCGAACGCCGGGACAGCGATCTACCCGTCGGCCGGTCACGACACGATCCTGTTCACGTTCCTGGGGCCGGCGTTCCTAGCCCATCGCGGGAGCGACATGCCGGCGCCCGACGTGTATCTCTACGTCGATCAGACCGAACCTCTCGACGAAAAGGCTGCCGAACTCTTCTTCCGCGACGACCGTACGCCCATCCATTCCAAGGATGTCCGCGAGGCGACGCTCGCCCTCGGTGCGGCGTGGGAGCAAGATCATCCCGAGCGCCCAGATGCGCAGATGTACCGACAGGAGATCCTGCCCGGGCTCGCGGACATCCCGTTGAAGCGGCTGATGGATGCGACGGGGTTATCGGCGATGGGGTGTTCCAAGATCCGGCGCAGTATCTCCGTGCCGCATCCGAGGCACTGGGAGGCGGTGGCGAGTCTCGAGGTCTGATAGCCCTTCTGCGTCACATTGGCCCGTCCCCTTCCTGACCGAGCCTCTGGCGCTGCTCGATCGAGCGCGGGCAGCCGCCGCCGCGAGGAGGTTCCAACTCGAGGCCGGAGCGGCTCGGCGGTCTGTGCGTGTAGGACCTTCACGCCAAGTCGGAGCAGTCGCGATTCCCTTCGATCACGTCGTTCACGTCGAAACCCAACGCGAGGGCAAGTTCGGGAGCCGCGGAAACCGCCCGCGCTGAGCCGATGCAGGGCGCCACGGCGACCAAAACGCCGGCGATCTCGTGCGCAGGCACGCCCGCGCGTTCGGCGAGGCGAACGACGGACGCATACGCGGGAGGGGCAACGTCCAGAGCCAAGAGCGCTCCGATCCGCACCAGAGCTTGGACACGCGCATCCAGACCCGAGGCCTCGAGGTTCGCCGCGTCGGATCCCGTGATGGTCATGATGAGTTCATCGTCGTTAAGGGCGAGCTTCGTCAAGGTCCACTCGTGGGACTCGGGAGGCCCGACGGATCGGGGAGCACCTTCCACGGCCTCCATCTAACCTCCCGGCAACTTCGCTGGCATCACCCGCAGAGGGTGAAGACCGAGCAGATGCTCAGAGGTCGAGGAGTCCGAGTTCTCCGGCGCGTTCGACCGCCTCAGCGCGGCTGCTCACGCCGAGCTTGCGGTAGATCGACGTCGCTTGAGACTTCACCGTGTTGTTCGACACGAAGAACCTCTCTCCTATCTGCCGGAAGGACAGGTAGGTCGGCAAAAGGGCGAGGACCCGGAGCTCGGCGACCGACAGCGACGCCGGTCCCGACCTTCCCGGGCCGAGGATTTGGCGGATCGCGTCCTGGACCTCGTTCAAAGCATCGGCGAGGGTGCCGATGTCCAGCCGCCGCGCCTGAAAGTCCCTCGCCTCTGCCAGGATCGTGCGCGCGCCTTCGACGTCGGACAGCGCGAGGTAGGCCCGCGCCATCATGATCCTGCCCCGGATGCTCGATGACGGGATGGCGAAGGGCGAGTTCACACGCAGCTTCTGGGCTTGCATCAGGGCCTTGCGTGCGAGTTCGGGCTCGCCCTGCCGCGTCAGGACCAGCGCCAAGACGGCGAACATCAGCGGCTGAAGCAGGATGTCGCCAAGCCCGTAGACAGTGGCGACATCCTGCGCTCGGCCTATCCACCGGCCGGCTTCCTCCCAATCGTCGGCGTTCACGGACATGGCGGCCAGTTCGCTCAGCGCCATCACGTGCCCTCCGGCCTGCGCCGGACTTGCGACCTCCGCCGCCTCGAGGAACATGGTCCGGGCGCGCACGGTCTCTCCGACGAGGAGCGCTGCCTCGCCTGCGAGGAGATGGTGGAACACTCGCCACTCGCTTGACGCGCGTCCCATCTCGGCTGCCCGTGCGACGTCGGCCTCCATCTCGTGGGGTCCGTCCGGGCAGAGTGCCCCCCTGAGCAGCGCAACGGACGCCTCGTACGAGCTGCTCCCGTCCGGCATGGGTCCGTCGAACGAAAGGTCCTCTGCGATCCTGAGCCAGCGGACGGGATCCTCGTCCCCGATGAACGCGTGACCCCAGGCGGTCGCGATCGCGAGCGGCGGGTACTTGATCAGCGCGGCCTCATCGAACCAGGACAGCCATCTCCCCAGGGTCTGCAGCCTTCCGAGGCTCATGTATCTCCGGGTCAGCGAGCACACCAACCGGGCTGCTTCGTTGACGTCGAAGGCGGCTTGGGCGTAGGCGATCGCGTCCTCAGGAAGGCCGTTGGTCTCCGACCAGGAGGCCGCGCGCCGGTTCAGCTCGGGGACGAGATCCGGCTCGATCCGATGGAGCTCTGCGAGCAGCACGTCACGGAGCAGCTGGTGATAGCGGAACTCGCCGGCACCGTCGGAGACGGGCATCACCAGCGAGTTCGTGCGCTCCAGCTCCGCTAGGAGCGCTGACGATCCCTTCGATCCCAGTACCGCATCGCAAAGACCCGGGGTCGGCCGGCGCAGGATGGCGGTCCGCGTCATGAACCGGAACTGCCGTTTCGGCAGGTTCCGGAGCAGCTCGTCACCGACATATTCGCTGATGAGGCGGTCGTCGCCCCTGAAGTTGGACAGCGCCTCGATCGGGTCGTCCCTCTCAAGGATGGACGTCATCGCGAGTTGGATCGCGAGTGCCCACCCTTCCGTGCGCCGCTGGACGAGCGTGATCGTCTCGTCGGGAAGATCGAGACCGGCGGCCCGGACGAGCTGTGCCGTCTCGTCGTCGTCCATCGCCAGGTCTCGGTCGCCGAGCTCCAAGAGCCGTCCGGTTGCGCGGAGCCTGGGTAACGGAAGCTCAGGGGCCTCTCGCGAGGCAAGCGACACGGCCCAGCCGAGCGGCGGGCGCTCGATCAGGGCGGAGACGATGTCGAGCGCCTCGTTGATTCCCCACCAGATGCAGGTCGTCCAGCACGATTATCGCCGGTTCGGCGAGACCATCGAGGGATCGCATCAGCTGCCTCACCCGATTCGCCAGAGCCCGACTACTCGACTTCGCAAGCCTTATCAGCGCCTCGTGCTCGGATGGGTCGATCCGATCCAGCGCGAACGCAAGGTCGGCGAGCAAGACAGCCGGGTCGTTGTCGCGATCGTCTAGCGTGATCCATGCCGAGGGGCGGGGATCAGACTCCGTCCACGCCCTTAGGAGTGTTGTCTTCCCGTACCCCGGGCCGGCTATGACGCTCACGATGTCTGCGCCGGACCGTTCGATCAACGCGAGGAGCCGGTCTCGCCGGATCGTGTGTGCGTGCGCCTTCTGGAGAGTGAGGCCTGGTCCTGCCGTCGGGGAGCTGGCGACCCGCGGATCCCTGTCTCCCCCAACTCGGCGATCGCGCGAAGAAGCCCTGGTCACGGCCTGATGTTACCGGCCAGCACTGCATCTCTGGGAGCGGTGTCGGTGAGCGGTGCGCCGCGGCGAGCCGGTCACCCGTATGAGGTGATGCGGCGAAATCGCGCCCTGGAGTAGCGTCGCTCGGTGACATCCCAAACGAAGAGCGCTCGGGCCGCCCAGGCGGGGGGAACGGTCCTCCTTACGCTGTGTGCCGGTCAGTTCCTGATGGCGCTCGACACCTCGGTCATGAACGTGTCGATCGCTACGGTCGCCAACGACCTCCACACCACGGTGACGGGGATCCAGAGCGCCATCGTCCTGTACACGCTGATCATGGCGATGCTGATGGTCACCGGCGGCAAGATCGGCTCGATCATCGGTCGTAAGCGCGCCTTCATGCTCGGGCTCGTGATCTACTGCTCCGGATCGTTGACGACGGCGCTGGCCCCGAACCTCCCGGTGCTGCTGTTCGGATGGTCACTGCTGGAAGGGATCGGCGCGGCGCTGATCATGCCGGCGATCGTTGCGCTCGTCTCGGGGAACTTCCCCCCCGAGGGTCGGCCTCGTGCCTACGGTCTGGTCGGGGCGGCCGCAGCGATCGCGGTCGCGGTCGGGCCGCTGATCGGCGGGCTGGCGACGACGTATGCATCATGGCGCTGGGTCTTCGCCGGTGAGGTCGTTCTCGGTGCGGGCATCTTCTTGTTCGCCCGCCGCGTCACCGACGCCCCGGTCAAGGTCCGACCCCATCTCGACCTGCTGGGCTCGCTGCTGTGGGCGTTAGGAATGGGACTCGTGGTCTTCGGGGTGCTGCGCTCCTCGACGTGGGGTTGGATCCTGCCGGCCCAGGGAGGGCCGTCGATCCTCAAGATGTCTCCGGTCGTCTGGCTGATCCTAGGCGGGTTCGTGTCGCTGAGGCTGTTCATGCAGCACGTCAAACACCTCGAAGCCGCGGGAGGAGAGCCGCTCGTGGATCCCGAGCTGTTCGCCAACAAGCAGATGACCGGCGGGGTCCTCATGTTCTTCTTCCAGTTCCTGGTGATGATGGGACTGTTCTTCGTGATCCCGCTGTACCTGTCGGTCGCGCTCGGCCTGTCGGCGATCGAGACCGGGATCAAGATCACCCCACTGGCGCTTTCGATGCTGATCGCGGCCGCGGGCGTACCGAAGTTGTTTCCGACGACCTCGCCTCGGCGCATCGTCGATATCGGGTTCGTGGCCACGGTGATCGGGATCGTCGTGCTGTTCAGCTCCATGGACGTGAACGCGAGCGCGAGGATCGTAACCGTTCCGCTGATCCTGATCGGGCTCGGGTTTGGCGCTCTGGCCTCGCAGCTGGGCAGCGTCACTGTCTCGGCGGTTCCCGACGACAAGAGCCCCGAGGTCGGCGGTCTCCAGAATACGGCCTCGCAGTTCGGCGCCTCGCTCGGCACCGCGCTCGCCGGCTCCGTGATGATCGCCGCTCTTACGGCCTCGTTCCTGTCCGGGATCGCCCAGAATCCCGACGTGCCCAAGGACCTGTCCTCGAAGGCGAGCGTGCAGCTCGCAGCCGGCGTGCCGTTCGTCTCCGACGCCCAGTTGAAGTCGGCGATGCAGAAGGCGGGTGTCGACGAGAAGACGACCCAGGCGGTCCTGGACGTCAATGAGCAGGCGCGAGTGAAGGGGCTCAGGTCGGCGCTGGCGCTCCTCGCGATCGCCGGCGTCATCGCGCTGCTCTTCACGAGGCGGATCCCAACCCGGCAGCCCGGCGCCGCTCAGGCGGGCACCGATCCATAGCCTGAGATCGCCGAGGCCAAGGAAGGCCCCGAATCACACGATAGAGGTGATGCTCATGCTGACCCGCCATGGCAGGCTCGCAGGAGCAACGAGGATGTCGGGCGCGGTCGAAGCTGCGGGTGCGAAGGGAGAAGGCGTTATGAAGATGCCTTGAGACCAGAAGTCCCTTGCACGAGGGGCACCTCGACCCCCGGCGCGCGCCGCCGCGGCGGCAAGGATGGAACGCGAAGACTATGGAATCCAAAGACAGAAAGGGAGGGTTGTGATGAGCGAAAAGGACACGTTGGTGGTTCTCGGTGCCTCCTACGACAGCGTCTCGGACGCCGAGGTCGACTACGAGGCCGTCAAGGCCATGTACTACGACGCAGGGGTCGGGCACGCCTTCGACGCCGCGGTACTCGAGCGTGGGGCCGACGGCAAGGTCAAGGTCAAGGACAAGCACGAGCAGTCCACGCGCCACGACGCCTGGAAGGGTCTGGCGATCGGGGCTCTGGCTGCGATCCTGCCGGGGATCGGCCTGGGTGTGGGCGCCGCAGTCGGCGCGGGGGTCGGTGCCGTCACCGGGCACATCAAGGGCGGCATGAGCAACGACGATCTCAAGCAGCTCGGCACCGTGCTGGAGAAGGGCCAGGCGGGGTTGATCGTGATCTATGCCACGAACATGGCCGACCAGGTCGCCGCCAGCATCAAGGCGCAGAACCGCTTCGTCTCCAAGGAGATCGACGCGAACGCCGACGAGCTGGCAAAGCAGCTGCAATCTGCAGAGGGCGCATAGCACCACGCTGACCAGGAGGTCGGGATCCGTCCCGGCCTCTTGGGCAACCTCGTCGAACAGCTGCATGCGTGGCGATCCGGACGCAGCGACGTCCAGTAAGAGCGGCATAACGGTGTGGCGAAGGGTGCAGGAACCGGACCCCGGTTGGACCGGCGGTACGAAAGGAGAAGGAGCCATGGCAACTGAGGAGAGTGACACGCCCATCCTCGACCTGATCGGAGACATGACCGCTGCCTCGTTGGAGGCCTCGACCCTCGACACCCAGGCGTTAATGCTTGTCCGCATCGCGGCACTCGTCGCGGTTGACGCGCCGCCGGCCTCCTATCTGTTGAACCTCGGAGCGGCGAGCGAGATCGGCGTCGGTAAGGAAGACGTGCAAGGGGTCATCGCGGCCGTCGCGCCGATCGTCGGAACGGCACGCGTGACATCGGCAGCGGGCAAGATCGCGCGGGCTCTCGGCATCGTGATCGCGCTCGCGGAGCTGAAGGAGGAGGAAGAAGAGCTCGAGGACTCGTAAGCCGTGCACCGCGAAGCTTTCGAATGGGTTCCGAGGCACGCTCGCCGCCCCCCCGGCCCCCACGCGGGAATCTGGTAAGCGGCGCCTGCGGCGACGGCCATTTCGATCACCATGGGAGGGAACCAATGAGTGAGATCACAGAAGGGGAGCTCGAAGACATCGAGGCGCTATTCGTTCAGACAGCCAGGAGCTTGGCCAGTGACGGCGACAAGACCATCACCCTGGATGGGCTGTCACCCTCCACCCTGTACTTCGCGGATCGACCGCAGCGCGAAGTCGGCCACATGCCCACGAAGCTGTTCGTGGACCTCTGGGGCGACGGAGAGAACAGCTTCGCCATCGACCCGCCGAACGCCGTGTTGAGCTTCGCCGACCCCGACGACCGGCCCCCGCACGACGTGGTCGTCACGATCCGGGATCCCAAGCTGGACGGCGATTCCCTCAGCTACCAGGTCGATGTGCTCGAGGGGAGCATGCCGTCCTCGACCGGTCCATGCGCCTTGTTCATCGACCCGTTCGGCCGTCCTCTCTCGCCGGTGTCGGTGGCAGGGATGCATCGGCGCGGCCGCCGTCGCGAACGACGTCGTTAGCGCATGCGATTGCTGCTGCCGCGCTCCCAAGCGTTGACTGTCAAGCGGGGCTCGAGAGGATCCCTCTCGGGCCGTTCGAGAAGACAGGGGCCTCAATGATCGCGTACACGTATCCGCTTCTCAACATCTTCTGGACCATCTGCATCTTCTTCTTCGTAGCAGCCGTGTTCTTCACCATCATCTGGGCGTTCATCGACAACTTCCGCAGGACAGATCACCACGGTGGGGCGAAGGCGCTGTGGGCGCTGATCATCATCATCCTTCCATTCCTAGGGACCTTGATCTACCTGATCGCGCGGCCGGCAGCCGTGAATTGAGGTGGTCAACTCCCAGCAACGTGGTGGATCCACCTCGGCTGAGGTGCACCAGCTACTCAGACGAAACTCCGTGATTGGGGGCGATGGAAGTGAGCAAGATCGAGCACCCGAGCGTCGAGGAACGCAAGGCGCACGGCAAACGAGCCAGGGACGAGGTGGCACCGGACGCTCACGCAGGCTGGAAACCGGCCGCTGATCGGCCCGATCCCGTTGCGTCGCTCGAAGAGCAAGACACCATGCGCGAGCAGGACCTGGTCCCCGTTCGGCACGGGCGGATGATGGTCTCGCCGTTCACTTTCTACCGCGGCGCGGCGAAGATCATGGCCGCCGACCTCAAGGACACGCCGAGGGCAGGGTTAAACGCCCAGCTCTGCGGCGATGCCCACCTGTCGAACTTCGGCCTGTTCGCCTCGCCCGAGCGGGCGCTGCTCTTCGACGTCAACGACTTCGACGAAACCCTTCCGGGGCCCTTCGAGTACGACGTCAAGCGGATGTCCGCGAGCTTCACGATCGCGGGGCGCAACAACGGGTTCACCAAAGCGGAGACCCGTGAGGCCACCATGACCTCGGTCACGGCCTACCGCGAGGCGATGGCGGGCTTCGCCCAGATGGGCGTCATGGACATCTGGTACGCCCATCTGTCCGAAGACGAGCTGATGGCCGCGATCAAGACCGCGGCCCGCTCCCAGGCGGACAAAGCACAGAAGAAGGAGGCGCAGAAGAGCGAGAAGCGAGCGAAGAAGGTCGCGCTCAAGGCTCACACGCGAGACAGCCTGCAGGCCTTGTCCAAGCTCGCGGAGAAGGTGGACGGGCACTACCGGATCGTCTCCCAGCCACCGATCGTGATCCCGGCCCGCGACATCGACGCGCCATCCTTCGGGATGTCGGCCGACGAGCTCCAACACGCGATCCACGAGCAGCTCCGCGCCTATCGCTCCACCCTGCAGGACGACCGGCGCCACCTCTTGGAGCGCTTCGAGGTGATCGATGTCGCGCGCAAGGTCGTCGGCGTGGGCAGCGTCGGCACGCGGGCATTCATCGCCCTGCTCCAGGGCCGTGACGACCAGGACCCGCTCTTCCTGCAGGTCAAGGAGGCCACGGCCTCGGTCCTGGAGGATCACCTGCCCAAGAGCCGCTACAAGCAGCACGGCGAACGCGTCGTGCAGGGCCAGCGGATGATGCAGGCCGCCAGCGACATCTATCTGGGCTGGACCAAGGGCGCGCAGGAGAACCGCTTCCTGTACTGGCGCCAACTCCGCGACATGAAGGGCTCGATCGAGGTCGAGACAATGATCCCGCTCGGACTCAACTTCTACGCGCGGACGTGCGGTTGGACCCTTGCCAGGGCGCATGCGCGTTCGGGTGACCCGATCGCGATCGCGGCCTACCTGGGCAAGAGCGACGGGTTCGACCGCTCGATCACCGACTTCTCCGAGCGCTACGCCGACCAGAACGAGAAGGACTACCAGGCCTTCACCGCGGCGATCCGGTCCGGGCGGCTGAAAGCGATCGAAGGGGTGTGACAACCGTTGGCGTCAACACGTTGGCCCAAAGCCACCCATCGGCCTCCTCAGCGTCGTGAGACTCCTCATGCGTGCAGGGTAGCCGGGCATCCGACAATGATCAGGAGGTAACGTCCATGTCTCGACGCAGCTCGATCCTCGAACCCCGCGGCAGGATCACCCGATGGATCGCGCTGGCCGCGCTTCCTGCGATCCTGCTCCTGGGATCTTGCTCCAAGGGCGAGTCGGCGGTGTGCACCGACGCCCAGAACCTGAAGGACTCGCTCACGACGCTGACCCAGGTAACCCCCTCGTCGTTCTCACCCTCCACGCTTCAGACCGACGTGAACAACGTGAAGACGGCCGCTGACGCGTTGAAGTCGCAAGCGCAATCGACGTTCGGGACGGAGATCACGGCGATCGAGACCCAACTGACGACCCTCGGTGGCGTCGTCACCGCCGTCAAGGGCGGGGCCACCATCACGAGTCAGGTGGCGACAGTGGTTCCCGCGCTGAGTGCGCTCAAGACCGGGCTTTCCGACCTGCAGACAACGGCACAGTCTCAGAACTGCAACCTGAAATAGCGGGCCTTGCCCACCGGATCGCCACGCAACCGCTCGCGTTCGCTACTCAGTGCGCGTCCGTCCGAGGAGGTGCCTCACGATCACGCGGAACGGGATGAGCAGATAGAGCGCGATCGCAAGGTAGAGGAAGAGCGCGACCCGGGGCGCGAGTAGGCCGATCGCGATCGCCGCGGCGTAGAACCCGAGACTGGGGGTCACCTTCTTGGTGACCTCTCGCACCTGGTCTTGGGGGTGATCGCCTGAGAGCATCCCTTCGGCGACCGCGTGCCTCCACACGACGCTCGTCATGGCCGACATCGCGAGCAGGTTGATCCCGTAGATCGTGACGGCGATCCGCTCGGCACTGGGCACGCCGTGGAACCCCGCGATCATCCTCGTGGGAAACGGCAGGACCGACACGAAGAAGAGCAGGAGCAGGTTCAGCCGCAGCAGGATGGAGTCCACCCGCTCGAGATGCTCCGTGATCGTGGAGTGCGCGACCCACACCGCACCAACCGAGGCGAAACTCACGAGGTAGGCCACGTAGATCGGCCACTCCTCGAGGAGCCCATGGCCAGCGCTTCTGGCTTCGGGGACCGCGAGGTCGAGGACCAGCAGGGTTATCGCGATCGAGAAGACGCCGTCGCTGAAAGCCTCCAACCGGTCGGGACGGAGCCACCGGCTCTCTTTCTTAGGCGACGGGTCGCTGCTCACGGGCCGAGGATAACCTCACGCGTCGCCGCTAGGGCTCACACGTCGGTCCTTGACGACGTAGGCAGCGATCAGCGCGGCGGGGAAGAAGAACAGGCTGAATATGAAGAAGAGCAGCCAGCTGTGTCCCTTCCGGCGAGCGACACGGGCGGGCCAGAAGGCGATGGCCACCCAGATGATGAAAGCGAGGATCCCCCACGCGAACCAGCCGAACACCGACATCGCCAACATACCCCCAAGCTCCTCTCTCTCATACATGACCCCACTCGTGTCCGTCCTGAACCGCAGGCATCGGCTGCGGCGCCGTCTCGCGGGTGCTGAGGCGGTCCCCGTTTCGGGCATCTGCAAGGCCTCGTGCAGCTTACGGTGCGGCCGGGTTCGCGTCCGGATTGGGGGCGAAGCTATAACCCCGTGCCGCGTTGACGCGGGATTCGGCTCTACTACCCTCCGCTCCTCAACCCCACCCCTGATGTCCACGGGTTGCGGCGTTTGTTTCTCCTTATCTGTACTCCCCTCACCGCGTTGACTTGAGGTTTCGCTCTTCCTACCACAGTCCATCGGCTTGGCTGTCAACTTGGCTGTCAGGTCTGGACGACTGTGGAACGCGTGGCTCAGGTCCTTGTGCTCCCTGGATGTGCATGGACTGCGCTGGAAGGCTTCTCACGTACTCATGATCCGTCGGTCGGTGGTTCGAGTCCACCCCGCCCCACGGACGAAGCCGCAGGCAGATGGCGGTTTCGCACCGGTCCCTAGAACGCTAGGGGAGCCGCTGTACGGACGTCTGTACGGCGGGAGATCTCCAACGCCTCGGCGAGCGCATCCATGTCGTCGTCGAGCAGGTGTCCGTAGACCGTCAACGTGAAAGCCGCTGACGTGTGGCCGAGGGTCACCGGGACGGCCTTCGGCTGCTACCCGGCGCCGATCATCGCCGCAGCGGAGTGACGGAGGGCGTGCAGACCAACCGTCGGTAGCTCGAACCGCTCGTGTGTCTTCACCCATACCCGCTCGCGGAAGTGCCGGTAGCGGATCGGGTGGCCGGCGGGGGAGGTGAACACGAGCGCATTCGGTTCGGGCCTTACGCCCTCTAGGTGGCGCTCCAGGCGCCCCTGAAGGGACGGAGGCAGCGGCACGGTACGGGGGGCGGCGTGGGACTTCGTGGGGCCGAAGACGATGCGTCCTGAGACTTCACCGATGGACTCGGTGACGTTCAGTCGCTTGTGCAAGATATCGGCGGAGCGCCGACGTAGCGCACGGCCTCACCGAAGCGCAGTCCGAGAACGCCCTGGACGGCGACGAACGATCGGTACCTCTCGGGCATGGCCTCTGCGATCTTGTCCACGGTCTTCGGGTCGAAGTACGCGGCCTCGGTCCGGCGGATCGAAGATCTGGCGGGCAGGTTGAAGGAAGGGGTGGCCTCGGTCGGTCCGGCCCTGGCCTTAGGAGCGCGAATGCGCGCTCAGGGCCGTCGCGTGATGTAGTGGCGGCGTCGCCGTCCAGCAGGGTGCTGCTACCCCTGCGTCAAGAGGCGTCGTCGCCGTCCGAGGCTTCCCCAGTCGCTAACGTGAGGTTCCGGATATCCTCGCGCTCGACCTCGAGCAAGGTAGTGGGTTTCACGGCGTAGGCGGTGAGCATGCCCTTCTGGCCCCGTAAGCTTCGCTGGTCGCCGAAGAGTTGGCCGGGTCCGAGTCGAACAACCGTCTGATCCGACCCGAAGCCCTCACCCCGGACCTCGACCTCGCCCTCGATCACGACGAAGAACTTGCCGGTCCCTTGTCCTGGGCGGAAGATGACTTCGCCCTCTTCGAACCGCTTGCTGTTGAGTTGCGTTGAGACCGGGCCGAACGGTTGTGGTTGCGGGACTTCCTCCTCTTCGATCTGGAAGACCCGCTCCGTCACGGTGGGATCGATGCTCGTCACGCTCGCGTAGTCGTAGTCGACGAAGTGCACCTCGCCGGGAGTTACCGAGTAGAGGCGACCGGCCGGCCGAACAGGATCGGGCCCGAACTTGTCCGCGCCCAAGGCCTCCCACGCCCCTTCGTCGCCTTCCGTGAGTTGGCAACGGCCCACACCTTTGAGCTCGCGAACCTTCCGCCAGTCCGTCGTGTAGTCGTCGATCGTGAAGGCGACGTAATGGTTGTCGAAGATGTTGCGGGCGATTGTCGAACCCTCGATCGCAGTGAAGTACAGGTGACGTTCGTCGTTTACGTACACGACCGTGTCGGCGTGTGGGATCCCAGTGAACGAGGTGGTTGACATGGTGACTACGTGATGCCGTCGCATGTGTTCCAAGACATCCGGAGGCATCGTGCGAACCGTCGGCGCGTCGTGATCGAGAGTCATGGAGAGCCCCATCATCGACAGCGCCTGATGGGGCGTCAAGAGTCGGCACGGGCGTGCTGGCCGGCTCGGAGCCGGGCAGCACTCAACTTGGCTGCCGGCAGTTCGCGGGCCTATGTATCGACGACGGTCGATGGTTGTGCTACGTTTTCTATTGATGAACGTCGATGAATGGCTGGCTGAAGGGGAGATCCGATGACTTCACGCGTACTGGCTCTGCAGGATCTGTCGGCGGCCGCGTGCTGCGTACCGATAGCGCAGCCCAAGATGTCGGAGCAAGAGGCGAACGCCACGGCGGCACTCTTCAAGGCGCTCGCCGATCCAAGCCGGGTTCGCATCCTCAACCTATTGGCCGTCTCGCAAGAGCCCGCATGCGTTTGCGACCTGACTGAAGTCTTGGGAGTTGGGCAGCCGACGGTGAGCTTCCACATGAAGAAGCTGATGGACGCGGGTCTGCTCGATCGAGAGCAGCGCGGCGTCTGGGCCTACTACTCGCTGCGCCAAGACGCTAAGAAGCGCCTGGGAGGGGTGCTCCGATTCAAGGGAGGAGAACGATGAGCGGACTACGTGAACAGGTTCGCGAACGCTATGCCGCGGCGGCGGGCGCGGTCGCGCAGGGGCAGGCCGCAGACGACTGGGATGAAGTCGCGGGGTGCTGTGATCCCGCCGAGGGACTTGGAGTGCAGCTCTACGACGCGCAGGAACGGGCGACGCTACCCGATGATGCCGTCCTAGCGAGCCTGGGGTGCGGCAACCCCACCGCCGTCGCCGATCTTCGGCCGGGCGAGGTCGTGTTGGACCTCGGATCTGGAGGCGGGATCGATGTTCTGCTCTCCGCACGCCGGGTCGGACCTACGGGCAAGGCGTATGGCCTCGACATGACCGATGAGATGCTCAACCTTGCCCGCGCCAACGCGGAACAGGCGGGCGCGACGAACGCGGAGTTCCTCAAAGGCTTCATCGAGGACATCCCGCTCTGGGAGGCGAGCATCGACGTGGTGATCTCCAACTGCGTCATCAACCTGTCGATCGACAAGCCACGGGTGTTGTCCGAGATCCATCGGGTGCTGAAACCCGGTGGGCGAGTCGGGATCTCCGACGTCGTTGCCGACGACCGGCTCTCCATCGGTGAGCGGGAGGCCCGAGGGAGTTATGTGGGCTGCATCGCAGGTGCGCTGTCGTTCAGCGAGTACCGCGACGAGCTTGCACGCGCAGGGTTCACCGATATCGAGGTGACCGCCACACACGAGCTCACCGACGGGATGCACGGTGCCATCGTTCGTGCACGCAAGGAAGGAGGCGACGAGTGATCAGGGTCATCGATCCAGAGTGCCCACCGGACTGCTGTCCGCCGGGGTGCTGTTGAGATAGCCGAATGGTTGCGGTGCCCGGATCGACGGCGACCAATCTGGTTTCTCGAGTGAGCGGTCCGGGCATCGCAGCCTTGCAGGGGCGCGTGAGGAGAGACTCGGGTTGTCACATCTTCTCGTCATCGGGGGAAGCGATGCGGGGATCAGCGCGTCGCTTCGGGCTCGGGAGCTTGACCCCTCCACCGAGGTCACGATGGTCGTGGCCGACGCGTACCCGAACTTCAGCATCTGCGGGATCCCGTTCTTCCTGAGCGGGGAAACGCCCGATTGGCATCAGCTCGCGCATCGCACACGCGAAGAGATCGAGGCGAGCGGGCTTCATCTTCGACTCAACACGCGTGCCACGAAGATCGATACCGCCGCGAAGACGGTGCGCCTGCTCGGTCCCGACGGTATCGAGGAGACGTGCCCCTATGACCGGCTGGTTATCGGCACAGGAGCCCTGCCGATCCGCCCACCCATCGAGGGGATGGATGAGGAAGGGGTGCACCTGCTCCACACGATGGATGACACCTTCGCGCTCGACGAGCGCTTGGGGCGTTCCCGCTCTGCGGTGATCGTGGGTGGCGGCTACATCGGGCTGGAGATGGCCGATGCGCTCTCGCGTCGAGGCATGACGGTCACCGTGCTTGAGCAGGCGCCCACCGTCATGACGACGGTCGACGCCGAACTCGGCGGACTCCTCGAACAACAGCTCCGCACGCATGGGGTGGAGGTGAGGACCTCCTCGCTCGTCAGACGGATCGCGCCAGCAGACGGTGCGGCCGTCGTCTCGGGTGATGGATTCGCCGATACCACGGCCGACGTCGTCTTGGTGGTGGTGAGCGTCCGGCCGGACACGACGCTGGCCAAGGATGCTGGCATCGAACTCGGCCTGCGCGAGGCGATCCGCACGGACCGCATGATGCGGACCAACCTGCCCGACATCTTCGCCGCCGGGGATTGCGTGGAGACCTGGCATGGTCTTCTTCAGCGCCCCTCCTACATGCCGCTCGGAACGACCTCGCACAAGCAGGGGCGCATCGCAGGCGAGAACGCGGTGGGTGGTGAGCGGGAGTTCCACGGGAGCCTCGGTACCCAGGTGGTGAAGGTCTTCGACCTCGCGGTGGCACGCACCGGGCTGCGAACGGGAGAGGCCACCGAGGCGGGATTCGATCCGCTCACTACCCAGTTCGAGACGTGGGATCACAAGGTCTACTACCCCGGAGCGACGCAAGATGACGATCCGACTCACGGGCGATCGGGAAGACGGTCGACTCCTCGGGGCCCAGATCGTGGGGGACCATCGGGGACAGGTCGCCAAACGCGTCGACATCTTCGCAACGGCGCTGCACCACCGGATGCTCATCGAGGACATGGCAGATCTCGATCTGAGCTACACCCCGCCGCTCAGCTCGCCCTGGGACCCAGTCCAGATGAGTGCGCAAGCATGGGACGCAGCGCGCAAGGCCTCCAGGTCGTAGTCGCATGCCTACAACTGGTCACGCGACTCCCAATGCCCCTGTCATCGTGGTGGGAGGCGGACAATCGGGCCTGGCGGCAGGCCGCGCGTTGCTCAAGTTGGGGATGCCGACGGTGATCCTCGAGGCCACCGATCGCCCCACCGGATCGTGGCCGCGCTACTACGACAGCCTGCGCGTGTTCTCGCCAGCGGGATACAGCTCGATGCCAGGGATGGCATTCCCCGGTGCGCCAGATCGCTACCCAAGTCGCGACGAGGTGGCCGAGTACCTCGAGCACTACGCCGCCCGGCTCGACGTCGAGATCCAGACCAACACCCGCGTGGAGACGATCCACCAAGACGGAAGGGAGTTCATCGTCTTCATCGAGGGCGGAAGGTCACTGCGTGCCTCGGGCATCGTGGCCGCAAGCGGGTCCTTCTCGAACCCCCACCGTCCGAGCTTCCCGGGTGAAGAAACCTTCGCCGGCGAGCTTTCCCACGTCGCCGACTATCGCTACCCGGCGTCGTACGCGGATAAGCGGGTGGTCGTCGTCGGAGCCGGCGATTCTGCCGCGCAGGTCGCCAACGAACTCGCTCCGGTCGCTAGGGTGACGCTAGCCACACGCCATCCCCTGCGGTTCATCCCCCAACGCGTGGGCGGGCGGGACATCCACTACTGGCTTCGCGAGACCGGCTTCGACACCCTGCCGGCCGAGTGGCTCAACAAGATCACGAGCGGGGCCGTGGTCACAGACAGCGTCGGGCTTCAGCTGACCCTCGCTGAGGGCCGGGTTGATCGGCGTGAGATGTTCATCGCCCTCGACGAAGGAGAGGTGGTCTGGAGCGATGGCCAGCGCGAGCCAGTCGACGCGATCATCCTCGCCACCGGATACCGGCCCAGCCTGGGCTACCTGCTCGAGCTGGGGGCGCTCGACGCATACGGAGCCCCGGTCCACGCAGGCGGAATCTCGACCACGCACCTCGGCGTGGTCTACCTCGGACTGGAGTTCCAGCGCTCCTATGCTTCCAACACGCTCAGAGGCGTAAGTGATGACGCCAGAGCGGTGATCGCTCCACTGGCCGCCTGGATCCGCGACGCGCCCACCACGATCGGACTCGGAGCCTGAGATGACATCGGCAAGCGGCTACGGAGACCCGCTCAACCAGCCTCGGGCCTTCTACGCAGCAGTCCCCGCCTTCCCGCCCACCGGCAGTATGGGTTCAGCTCCGAGACGTTCGAGGATGCGGTCGGTGTTCTCGCGGATCGCCTTGATGTTGAGGAACATCCACTTCGGCGGCGCGGTATCCGGCATGCGCTCGAACATCTTCTCCCTGAACTCCCCGGACCCACGCAGGAAGCGCAGCGCAAGCAACGCCGCGCCAACAGCGACTACGCCGACGACAACCCTGTTCTTCATCTCCGGCTCCTTTCTCTATGCCGCCTTGTCCACGGGCTCATGCATCGTCTTGACATCTCCGGGTGTCGCTGCAGAGACCGCGTGCCGGATCGTGGACATCAGCCACAGCGAGACCGTAGCGACCACGAGTACCGCCAGCATCGCCTCGTTGACAGCAACGAGTGCGAGCACGCCAGCGACAAGAGCCGCCAGCCCGATCAAGGACGTGACCGCCAGGTACATCTTTGAGGCGTGCAGGAGCCCGGCGCCCACGCCGTATACCACCGCGATCATCGACGCCGCGAGACCCAGCCCGAGGACCACACCCGCAAGGACCCTAGGCCCGGCCAACTCAGCTCCGGCGAGCCACAAGACGTAGAGCGTGGTTCCTACCCCGACGAAGACGGTGGCGAGGCCATCCCTCCATGAGAGGCGCATCATGCCCTCCCTTGCGCTTCCGCCCGGCAGGCCACGCGCCACCTATCTCCGGGCGGCTACTAACACTTTGACGGTTAGCGAACGTGGTCCCAAGAGGCGGAGGTCCCTGCGCGTGCAGGACCGTTGAAGTGCCAGCCCGCGCTCGCGGAGATCTCGGTGACCCTTATGCTTCCGAGCCCGGCTAAACCCTTGCCTACGCTCCAACGATTCGGGCGTGCCGTTCCGCAACAGCTACAACGACTACGTGCCCTCCAGGGTACTCAGCGGAATCCCTAACATCCTCGACATCGTGGACCACGTCCAGCCTTGGGCCAAGGACGCGGCGTGTCGGGATAGTGATTTGGAGTTCGACCATGAGGAGAGGCACGCCAGCGAACCCCGCCGACGAAGGCGCTGCCCGTCATGCGGATCTGCGCTGTTTGTCCCGTCCGCGTCGGGTGCCTGCGCTACTCAATAGCCGACTACCCCGAGCGCGAGTCCTGGGGCGTTGAGGCGCGCCTGAACGTTTCCACATGCGAGGAGCGGCCCCGGACGCGGACACCGTGTCCCGCTCGCCACCTACGCGGCCGAGCACCGATGCTCACGCTCGACGGCGTGGCACCGGCTAAAGGCCCAGACGGCATAACGGAGCACGAAGCGACCCCTGGAACCGGGGGACTCGTCGAAGTCCGGCACCAGGGGGTCGCGTTCGATGCTACGTGGCCGGGTGGGATGAATGTAGGGTCGTTCACCTTCCCTTTACCCAGGCCCTCTAGTCTTCGATCGAAGAAGGGGGCGCACAATGAACCTTTCGTCCGCGCAGGCACGTTTGACGGAGGAGTTCCGAGGGACCTTCTCGTCGGAGACGGTGGCGGAATGCCTCGAAGACTCGGCAACGGCCCTGAGTCGCAATGCGCGGATTGATACACACATCCCCGCCCTGGCCGAGCGATTCGCTCGAGAACGGCTGAAGGCGACGGCGCAGGCAGGAGGAAGCATCGTGAAGGATGTGCCAGAGGTCCTGTTCGTGTGCGTGCAGAACGCCGGTCGCAGCCAGATGGCAGCTGCGCTCCTCGACCATCGCGCCAAAGGGCGCGTCCACGTCCGCTCGGCAGGCAGCACGCCTGCAGGGGAGATCAACCCTTCCGTGGTTCAGGCCATGGACGAGGTCGGGCTCGACCTGACCAAGGAGTTCCCCAAACCACTCACGACCGATGTCGTCGAAGCCGCCGACGTGGTTGTCACTATGGGCTGCGGCGACGCATGCCCGATCTTCCCTGGCAAGCGGTATCTCGATTGGGACCTCCCCGATCCGAAGGGCAAGGACCTCGAGCAGGTTCGTTCGATCCGCGATGAGATCGACAGGCGCGTGGGTGTCCTGCTCAACGGGTTGTTGCACGCCGAAGATCTCCGACGCGCCTAGCTGACGCTCCCCAGCACCTTAGGCCCGGCATGAACGGTACGCTCGTTCACCGTGACGACGTTCACGGAGATGCTCAAGTGGGACCGCAAGCGCTCGGGTATGAGCGAGGCCCAGGCGGTGCGTCGGTTCCGGGTGAGCGTGCACACATACCGAGAGATCGAGGCGGGGGAGCGGTTCCTCGACTTCGCCACCTACGACGCGATCTGCAAGACGTTCGGCTGGCCGACTTCGTTGCGCCCGCCGGGAGGGTCAGTTATCAGGCCTGAGCCGTACGGCGCCTGTACGGCGGGAGGTTGAGAAACGACGGGAAACGACGGGATACCTTGAGGCACAAAACCTCAGGTAAGAACGTGGTTCGCGCCGCCTACCTGCAGGGCTGGGGCGGACTCATGATCCGTCGGTGGTGGTTCGAGTCCACCCGGCCCCACCACTAGATCCGCTGTTCAGAGGCCCTTCCGCACCGCGCGCGGGCCCTTCCGCACCGCGCGCGCGAAGGCTAGGGGAGCCGCTGCACTCGACGTCCCCCAGAACGGGTCGCCTCGAGCGAAACAGTCCGTGAGGGAGCCCGTTTCGGGCCTAGACCAAGGCAGAGTTGTGACGCGCCCAGGCTGCGTCTCGCTCCTCGGGCGACGAGGCGGCATGCAGAGCGGCGATCAGCGCATCTACCTCGGGAGACATCACGACGAGGATGCGCGTTGGCCGGTCGCCAACCGTCGCGAAGGTATGAATGGTGCCCGCGGGGATCACGAGGTGGTCGCCTTCGGACAGTCTTCGGGTCTCGCTGCCGTATCGCACGTCGAGTTGGCCCGACAGAACGCAGAATGCTTCATCTGATCCATGATGGACATGTGCGGGAGCCTGGTCGCCCGGATACGGATCGAGATCCCATCTGTCGATGACGAAGTCTGCCACGACCGGGACTGTACGGCATGACGCTGCGGTTACGTCCGTCGCTCCTACCGGGAGATCGAGGCAGGGGAGCGGATCCTCGGCTTCGCAACCTATGAGGGGTGTGCAAGACGTTCGGATGGCCGAGTCGTTCACGTCAAGACGCTGAGTGGCAGCAAGAGTGGCAGCAAGCTATCTAAGATTGGTGGTCGGATCCGAGCACGCGACGTAAGAATGGAACGCGCCTTCCCCACGATCTGGCGTTAGCGAGAGGACTGGATGAAGGCGGGCTTGTTGGTAGTGGTGGCGCTGGCGCTCATCGTGGCCTTGGGCGTCGTCTCCGAGATGGGGGAGAAGCACCCCCGCCATGCCAGGCGATACGTGGCGTTGTGGGTATTCGCCGCGTGCGGGCTGATGGCATCTGCGTTGTGGAACGTCCATCGATCTGGCGTGATCGATGTCGGTGCACTGAGTCCGTCTCCCACCGCACCGTCCTTGGCACCAAGCGCAACGCCCCCCTCTTCGCCGCCAAGACTCACTTCGGTCCCGCAGAAGAGGCATCCCCGATCCAGGGTGAGCGGGATAGGGGGTAGGGTCAACTGGACCGCTCCCGTTCCTGCGGGGCCGCCGCCTCCGCCATCTGCGGGCGGGCCGCCACCGTGGGAATCGCCACCGCCTCCATTGCCGGGCAGCCCTCCGCCGACGCACACCCCATCACCTAAGCCGACTGCGACGGGTCCCAGTCCCACGCCGACGACCCCATCCCCGACGCCAACCAGCCCGAGCCCCACGCCGACGAGTCCCAGTCCAACTCCGACCAGTCCGAGTCCAGATCCGAGCTGATCCGCCTGACCGCTCGAGGCGCACGCACCGCGTTTGACAATGGGTGCCTTCGAAGGCGTAGGGTTTAGATGGCTCAAGGAGCATCGCCCCGCCCATGCGACTGGCGGGGCGTCCCCCCGGCTCGGAAGGACTTCCATATGCGAAGCAGTTCCCGGATCCTCGCGGTGCTTGTCGCCGTCCTCTTCGTCCTCGTGTCCGCCGTCGCATCGTCGGCCGGCCTCCCTTCGCTCAAACCCGGCAACACCTTCATGGTGAACGGCCCTGTGCGCGCCATCGCGCAGGCCGGCGGGCACAACTGGATCGGTGGCAGCTTCACCGAGGTGCAGAATCAGAACGGCGGGCCCGTCAGGGCGGTGAGCGACCTTGCCGCGTTCACGGGCACGGGAACGCTCGCAAGCGCGGCGCACATGGCCTCGTTCACCAAGGCGAGCGGGACCCCGTCCATCTACGACATGTCCTTGGGTCCGGACGGGAAGCTCTACATCGCCGGCGCCTTCGATCACGTCGACGGCCAGGCCCGCACCAACGTGGCCGCGATCAACCCCACTACCGGTGCCCTGCTGGCGTTCGCACCCGCGACGAACGGCACCGCGTGGTCCGTCCTCGCCCGGCCTTCAGTGATCTACGTGGGGAACCAGAATCTCCTTTCCTTCCAGCCCAACGGCTCGCCGACCCCCGGCTACAGCCCTCCGAAGGCCACCGTGAACACCGCCCTGCGCGTGCACAAGATCGCGCCGGCGTTCCGTGACATCGCAGCGCTCGGCACCACGCTGGTCGCCGCCTGCCAGTGCGACGGCATCACCGACCGTAACGGTCCCCATCACGCGAAGGCGCTCGTGAAGGTCCACGCGGCGAGCGGCGACGTCTTCCCCTGGATCCCGGCGAATAACCCGGCCAACAGCGCCGCGTTCGGCATCAGCGTCAAGGTGCGCAACTTCCCGGGCTCGAAGATCCCCACCGCGTTCCTCGCAGCCGGCGGGAACGACTTCGTGGCCGCCTACGGCCTCCCGCACGGGAAGCAGCGTTGGTTGGAGGATGTCTCGGGCTCCGCACAAGCCCTCGCCTGGTGGCAGGGCAACCTCCTCGTGGGTGGGCACTTCGACTGGAGCCAGCGGCCCGGATCGGGTGGCTGTGGTTCCGACCTCCACCCGAACACGCGCTGCTACCACACCCCGAGACTGATCGCTCTCGGGTCGTCCACCGGCCGCGTCCTGCTGAACGGCGGCCGGCCGTGGAACCCCGGCATCTGCTGCGCCTACAACGGGATCTGGGCGCTATCGACCGGCGTGAACGGGAAGTTCCTCCACGTGGGAGGCGAGTTCAAGCGCGCCGGCGGGTTCTGGTCGTTCAACAAGGTGAAGCACCGCTGGGAGATCAAGAACTCCGTGCTCCAAGACAACTACGCGCGGTTCGGGGTCTAACTCCATCAGCGGCCCGACATCTGGGTGAATCCCAGAAGCTCCTCACGGAGCTGGCCCGAGCCTTCGAGGAACACCTCGATGAGACGCCGGCGCTGCTCGTCGGAAGCGACGGGCCGGATTCCAGCCTGAGATGGTGAAAGCACAGCGCCGGTCTGCCCTGCGTCGAGGCGGAGCCGATCTCGGACGCGGGGCCTTCATCTGCGAGGACGGCGAGGTAGTTGGCCGCGGTGGCGCCGGCGCTGACGCATGCCCTGCACCGCCCGTGCGGAGCCAGCCCATCCTGATCAGGTCTCGGTACGCGTCGGCGGCCGCGACCGCGATCGGACGGGGCGCGTCGTGCCTCTTCCTCCACGTGGCGCAGAAGGTCCTCGAACAGGATGGCCATCCCCAGCTGCCCTGACTCCGCCGACGCTACCGACACCGCCATCAACGAGTGGTCCCGGCAGAAGCCGTGCGCGCCTCGCGTTGTCTCCCGAACGCCACCGTCGGTGACTCCCTCCCACAGGAGTCCGTCGATGTACCGCCACGCCGAGCGTGTCTCCCCTCGGCAGACCGCGCACCCCTCCCGCGGGAGATCACGGAGGAGGTCGAAGTATCCGACCGGCCGCCGTCGACGTTCGCCCGGGTTATCGGTCCTCGGCTCGGCGCTCACCGGTCGCCGCCAACCCGACGGAAGAACTCCGCGGTGGCTTGCTGACGCTGGGCCCGGTTCACGAAGTGGGGGGGCTCGTAGTCGTCGACGGCGGAGGCAGATCTCCCGATCGCTGGCCCCACGGATGAGGGGTCGAGGCCGTGGGCGCGCAGCGCTTCTTCCAGATCTCGGATCTCCCGGCGGAGCCGCTTGGCCTCCATCTTGAGCGGCGGTATGACGTCTCTGTCGAGGTGGATCGACTCCTCGTGGGCAGCCCGCTCTCGTTGCTCGGCGGATCTCAACGCAGCCCTCCCGCCCGCAAGCTGCTGTCGGTAGATCGCGAGAGCAGCGGCATCGTGCACGAAGGTGTCGAGAAGGCTGTCGGGATCCGCGTCGTGACTCCGGTGTCTGAGTGCCCCGTCGACAAGCGCGTCCATGAGCGCCCCGTCGTCCAGCTCGGGGTAGGCGTGGCGGATCCGGCGCACGTCCTCCGCGAGCAGTTCGATGGTCGTCACGAGGACTCCAACGCCGACCGCAGCGCGTTGATCCGGCGGTTGTACAGGGAGATCTCTCGCACGAGCTTGGGGATCAGCCATTCCCTCTTCAATCGCGACTCTCCCGAGGTGAGTCGCGCGGCGCGGCTGAGGGACTCGGTACGCTGCGACCATTCGTAAAGCGCGTAGCGCATCGGCCCTTCGAGCCCCTGGATGCGCACGCCCAATCTGGCCAGGTGGGCTTCGGCACCTTCCCCCTGCGTCGCGATGGCTCGGCGGGCGAGGAGATCGTAGAGGCCCAGATAGGTGAGGAACCGGTCGTCCCCTCCGGACCTAAGGGGGAGTTCGAACGAAGCGAGATCACCAGAGAGGTGATCGGGATCGAGGTCATACTCGAAGTCCTCGAACGGATCGGTCATCGATGGTCCTTCGATGCATCCTCAACGGCCTCCCACAGCTGGTTCGCCAGCTGGAGCAGCTCCGCGTCAAGCCTGAGCAGGCCGGGGGTGGATCGTGATCTGGATCCTTCCATCGAGTCGACGCTTCCCATGGCGCGGTCAAGAGCAGCCTCAAGACCCTCGGTCGTGCAGGCGAGATGGCGATCCAGCTCGCGAACGAGCTCATCCGAGCTGCTGCGCAGGCGGGTCACGAGGTCGTAGCGGAGACGTCCGGAGTGCTTGTCGACCAAGAGGGGGATCTTCTCTCTCATGCGACGACCCACGATCCGACTCGCCCAGCGTTCAGGGAGCACCGAGGGGAGGTCGGGCAGGAGGCTCTCCAGCACGGACGGCACCTCGAAGAACGCGAACGTGAAGCGGCTGCGTTGCCCGAGGGGATCGATAGCCGGTGCCGGCGGCAGATCCAGGTCGAGGATCCTCGAGCACGCCAACACGGCTCGGTTCGCCGCCTCCTCGGCCTGTCCTACGAAGCGTCGCGCGATCGCGGACCAGGCATCTCCCACGTTCGTCTCGAGTTGCGGGCGCCACGCTTCGATGTCTGATCGCAAGAGATCCTTGATGTGCTGGTCGAGCTGCTCGGGAGCAACCGTGTCCGTTTCCTCGAGCCTCGTCTCCACTTCGTCCAACAGACGGGCTCCTTGCCGACGCCGCCACTCGGCGAGCTCCTCCTCGATCGTCGCCGTCGCGACGTCAACCTCGCGCTGGATCAGGACTCTGAGGTCGCTGCGCACGCGCTCCGTCTCACGGCGAACCTCCACGACCTCGTGGCGCCGCGACGCGATCTCCACGACGGACAGCGAAAGTGCGTCGAGCTCGACCGCGACGCCGGCTCGGATCTGAGCGACCACATCCCGGGCTTTCTGTGCGATCGAGCCGACGATGACACGGGGGATATCGCGATCCAGGAATCGCGAGAAGGTTTGCTTGAACGCCTCCAAGCCGGCGTCGCCATCCCGCATCGCCCGACGGGCGGACACCGCAGCGACATCGACATCGTGTCCGATCGCCTCGGTGATCACATCCCGCGTGAAGCGGGCGACCTGCTCGGCTTCGTCTGGCGAGAGGGCATCCACCTTGTTCATCACGAAGAAGGTCTTGTGGGCGTGCTGGCGGACGGACCGCAGGAAGGACCGTTCACCGACCGAGATCGGCGGGTCCGCGGCGGTCACGAAGATCGCAGCGTCGACGTCGGGAGGAGCTCGAGCGTTGCCTGCGTGTTCTGCTCGAACGTGCTTCCAACGCCCGGGGTGTCGAGGATGACCACGTTCCCTCGAAGCAGGTCGGAAGGCGCCTTCACCTCGGCGATGTCGACCCCCAGACGGTTGCCGGGGTTCTCGGACTCCGTGACGAACCGCGATATCTCATCGACGGCGATCACCGTCGAGGTGCCGTCGGAGAAGAGGATCGTCACGCTGGGTATCTCGCCCCACCGCACCCGAGTTACGACTGATGTGAGCGGAAGTACGCCTGTGGGCAGCACCTCCTCGCCCAAGAGGGCGTTGACAAGCGTGCTCTTGCCGCGTTTGAACTCGCCTAGGACTGCGACATGCAGGACACGGGATGCAAGGCGTGTCTCCAACGTTCGCAACCGCTGGACGGCGGTGGTTTCGCCCCGCTCCTCGGCGATCTCCACCACGCGGGCGATCGGTTCCAGCGCCCGGTCTTCTGCGCTCGACGGTGCCTCCACATGCATGAGGCTCCTACCTCCATCCGGTAGGAGCCATCAGCCCTGAGGCGTTCGGCGAGCTCCATCGCCGCGGCGATCACCGCAGCCCCGAGTATGCCATGGCCTATCGGCAGCGTCGAGGGCCCAACGGGTCCAGCGTCGGCAGGTCAGGTTAGCCAGATGCGCGCGCTCCTGAGAAGGCGAACGTGATACTTGCCGATGGGTGCTCTAGCGCTTCACGTTGCGCCAGCCGCCGGCGCGGTTGTTGGCGATGATGTGTTTGAACATGGCGGCGAGGGCGGACGCGTTGATGACCTCTCCCTGGCGGACCGCCACCGTACGTGCGGTCTTGTTGTCGTGGCCGCCGGTGATGATCCCCTCGGGATCGGGGACGATGGCCCCGTCGTAGAGGAACACGTTGACGTGATCCTTCGCCGCCAGCAGCGCGCAGATATTGCCCTGCAGTACGAAATAGGGCTGGTTGGTGCGCTTGATGGTTTCAGCAACCTCTGGGTCTGCGGCGTGGACCAGATCGCGGACCTCTTCGCAGATCGTCTGCTGCCAATCAGGCAACGCCTCGATGTAAGCGTCAACGCGCGGGTCGGCTGGGTAAGTCATGGCGGATCCACCTTAACGTTGCCTCGTCGGCCTGACCTACGACGTTTCACGTCGTTGACGGCCCAGCTGGCCTCGGGACAGACACTCGGCAGAAGGGGCGCTGCGGAAGACCAGTTTGCACGAACCGAGGGAGCCTCCGGATCTCGCCGCAGCGATCACGGCCTGCGCGGCGGCGATAACGATGGCCGGATCTTCGCTTGGGATCAGGTGACCGGTTCCCCTGTCGAGAACGTGGATCGAGTTGGCCGAGAGATCCGAGAGTCTCGTCTGTGCACGGGCTTCGAGCATGGGCACGGTTCTGAGCCATCGATCCTGGAGGATCCCTGCGGTGATCACGACGAGGGGCATCGACCCCAGAGCTGGGGCCCTTTCAAGCTCGTGCACCGTTGCATGGATATCGATCGTTTGGTTCGGAGCCGGGGTGACCGTGCCATCGACCCACGCTCCCGCGTGTAGGCGCTCATAGACAGGGATCTCCGGCTCACTCGAGGCATCGATCAGGACCATCCCCTTGACCTCGGACGCATAGAGGGCGGCGAACTCGCGCGAGAGCACCCCACCGTAGGAGTGGCCCACCACGACGTACGGCCCAGCGGCGTGGATCGCGGCCAGTAGCTCGTGCAGCTCACGGGCCTGGGTGCCACCCGTGAGCGGATGAATGGACGCGGGCCGTGCGTCACTCACTCCGTCACCGGCTCGGTCATAGGTGCACACTCGCGTGACCTTCGCGATGGAAGGCAGGATCGTCTGGCCGAAGGTGTCGATCCCCGAGGCCGTGTAGCCCGCCTCGAGGATCACGGTGGGGCTCCCCGTCCCTTCGCACTCATAGGCAAGTGAATACCCACCGATGTCGGCGAGTTGGAGGAGCGATGCATGGGAAGAAGGCGATCCGTTGGGGCTGGGGCCTGGGGTAGCGGCGACACAGGACGAGGCGGCGATCGCCAAGCCTGCCGCCATCAACCGACTCACAACTCGCCTCACGGCTCCAAGCTAGCGAACCCCCGGGAGGGCGGTGCGCCTACCGGTCGGCCGCCAGGGGGCGCCGCCAGACGGGCTCAAGCGGACGGACGCGCCGCTCGGCCGCCACAACCCGGCAGCGGGTGGAACCTAGGAGCGATCGCCGAACGCGGCGACGGCGAAGAGCCAGATCGCGAGGGGCACGACCGAGATCACGCCAAGGATCACGAGATAGGCGATCAGCTGCAAGACGTTCACGAGCATCCGCGTCGCTCCGTTCGACCGGTACGGATGGCATGCTAGCCGCTGAGGAGCGCCTCGGCCAACGCTTCTTCCGCTAGAAGTCCTTGTCGGCCGCCCCGGACTCGTTCACGGTGGCGGGCGGGCATGCGTTGCCAGCCCGATCGTACATCCCGGCGTTGCTGACCCATTGCATCGTGCCCGTGCCCGCTGCCGTCGTGATCCCGGCGCCCACCGAGGCGACCGTGATCGTGATCGTGGAACCGGACAGGGTCATCGTGCCCGTGATCGTGCTGTTCGCGTTGACGTAGTCCGTGCGACCGAGCTTGAGCTGGTTGAGCGGCAGCAGGGTGGTGTTCGCCGCATCGTAGACGAGGATGTAGTCCCCGGCGGCGTTGTCGGTGAGGCGGAGCGTGACGGTCGTGGCGGTGCCGTCCCATCCGGTCAGGACGGACCCAGGGTCCATCTGTTCGCTGAACGTGTATGTGATGACGTCGTTCACCTCGATCTTGCCCGCGGTTCCGCCTCCGTTCGTGGTCTGGACGTTGGTTGCCGACGGGGCGGTGTTGTCGACCGTGACCGAGCCGTTCTTCACGGCCGAGACGTTCCCGGCGGCGTCGGTGGCGGTCACGGAGAAGGTCTTGCTTCCCGCGGCGAGGACGGCGTCGGCGGTCAGGGCCGCCTGATAGTTGTAGCTGGCGCCGGCCACGGTATAGCTACCTGCCGTCATCGCGACGGCGGTCGAGCCGGTCGTGATGTTGCCGACATTGGCCGTGACGGTCGCGATGCCCGAGCTCGGCGCGGCGTCGGTGACGTTCGCGTACACGGTGTACGTGCCGCCCTGATGGATGAAGCCGGGCGTGTAGCCGGTCGTCTTGGCGATCGCCACGGTGGCCACGACGGGCTTCACGTTGTCGAAGGTGAACGCGGCGCTCGCCTGGGTCCCGAGCGACCCCACGGCGTACACCGTGTGCACGCCGTTGGTGGTCCCTGCCGGGATCGTCACGGTGACCGCCGACTGACCGTTCGCCGGGATGGGACTCGAGGTCACCGAGGAGGTGAGGACCGTCCCCGACGTGGCGTTGTCCAGGCGGAAGACGACGGTCTCGCCCGTGATGAAGCTCGCTATCGTGCCGCTCAACACGGTGGGCAGGGTCCTGAAGACGGTGGATGAGCTGAACGTCAACGATGGAGCGGCGATCGTGACGTTGCTGCTCGCCGGACTCTCGCTCCCCAGCCATCCCGCCTGCTTCGGAGCGACGGTGTAGTACCAGGTGCCGGCCGGAACCGCAGCCTCCGTGCAGGTGAGGATCGAGATGGTGCCGCTGCACGCCGATCCGATCGTCTGCACCGTGTTCGAGCCGGCGTCGTAGCGGTTGATGACGTACCCGTTCACGGGTGTGACGCCCGAGATGTTGTTGACCGCCCAAGAGAGCGTCACGTTGCGACCCGTCTGCGACACGGTTGGCTTGTTGCCGGTCGGCATCGAGACCGCCTTGGAAACGCCGTTGCCGCCGCCGCTCGCCACCCACGCCGCGAGGGCAACGCTCGGGATGCCGATCACGATCACGGCGACCGTCGCGATCGTGCTGAGGAGGCGGCGTCTGCTCACGCCCGCACCGCCTTGCCGCGGTACGTCAACGGGAACCGGATCCCCTGGCACGCGTTGGGAGCCGTTCGCTTCATGAACACCCTCAGTCGCAATCGCACCCAGCGCCGGGCGGCGATCCGGCGGTGTCCGTTGAAGGGGTGGATCTGAAGGTTGCTGGCCGCGCATCGACGACTCGGCCGCCGCACCTTCACGCCGACCCAGCGGAGCGTGATCGGGAAGCGCTGATAGTTCCGCACGCGCAGGACCAGCACCGCGTGCCTCCCGGGGAACAGCCGCGCCACAACTCCGGAGATCCCGAACCCTCGCTGGTGCCTGAGCGCGGAGGGATCGGCCGACGCTGCGTGCAGGTGGCCTGTCTGGAGGGCCTGAGTGAGCATCACGACGAGGATCAACGAGGCGCTGGCGCTCTTGCCGATCATCGCGATCTTCGCCGGGAATCCCATGTCAGCGAACCTGCCTTCGCGTGCGGGGCGCGGATGCAGCAGGAGGGCGGAGGTAGCCTCCGCCCTCGTGCATGCACATCCGTCGTGACTAGCTGGTGCCGGTCAGCGTGACGGGGATCGTGAACACCGCGCCCTGGCAGGCGTTGTTCGAGGCGTTGCTCATCGCGACCGCGCCGGTGAGGGTGAACTGGGTGCTTGCACC
Source organism: uncultured Actinomycetes bacterium (assembly GCA_963850315.1). GTDB lineage: Bacteria > Actinomycetota > UBA4738 > UBA4738 > HRBIN12 > JAOUEA01. The sequence continues at coordinate 264,045 of CAWKKN010000005.1, read as the reverse complement.
CGCCGCGACGACCAGAGAGGGCGAGGTGGGGGCGGTGTACGTCACGCCGGTGGCGGCGTCACACGTGGCCCCCTTGTCGGACGTGATGGCACCGGCACCGGCGACGCCGGTCACCGTCACCGCGTACGGGTTCGGGTTCGTGATCTTGATGAGCACGTCACCCGAGCCGCCGGGGTAGAGCTGGGGGGTGGTGGAGGCGGACACGTCCACGGTGGTGAGTGCCACCGCGGTCTTCGCCTTCGCGTACCCATCCCCGGAGCCGGTGGCGGTCCACGCTGCGAACGCAACGGTAGCGGCCATGGTCACGCCGAGCATCAATGCCCCGACCGTGACCTTCCGCGTGATCTTCCTCTTCATCAACGACCTCCTGTCGCTTGTCGCTGTGTTCGGCCGCCGCGGGTGGCGGTCGGACGTCTCACAAGGAGGTCATCGGGGGGGATCGCGGAGCACTTGATACTCGGTTTTGCGGATGTTTCTCTGCGAGATCAGGGGCATCCTCGGTAGGCCGTTCAGGGCTGACTACTCGAGTAGGACTACCCCATCTCCCCTATGCACCTTGCCCGGGGAATCGACGCGGGCATAGACGCCGAACGGAAGGCCGCCGTCGCCGTGGATCCGCGGGCGGTACCTCGCGATCCGGGTCAGGGTGTCCCAGTCCTTCTCGCCCGTGTCAGGGCTCTGCGTCGTGACGACGCACCTGGGGATCTGTCCGAGGATGCGGATGACCGCCTCGCCGATCCCCAGGCGCCTGCCCTCCCAGCTGTCCTCCTCGTATGCCTCGCAACCGTCCAGCTCCAGGTTGATCCGAAACCGTCTCGGATCGAGGTCCTCGCGACCCCCGCGGCGGCCGAGGTCCCTCACTGACGCGTGAGAAACGACCGTGAGGGGCTCGACGTCGGGTCCGTCTCCCTCGCGAACACACCGAACGAGTCGCAGTCTCCGTCCGACGAAGTCCGAGAGCGCGTCGGCGAACGGTCCCACGACCTCGTGCCCCGGCACGCCGCGGCCGTAGAAGTTCGTGACGCAGGCGGGCCCGAGCCGCTCCGTTGGGCCGCTCGTCATCGTGCCGTCGGGGAAGGCAAGGTCGAGGCGCCCCGATGCGGCGTCGTGGTGCGGACGCACCTGTACGAGCGGACCGTGATCGCTGCCGCTGAAGAGATCTCCCCCTTCGTCGATGAGGAAGAAGCGCCGGTTCCCGGGGATGCCGGTCATCGACAGCTCGGCCTCCACGGGATGCTGAAGGGCCATCCCCTTGACCGGCGTCACGTTGATGCGAGCGACCGTCCTCATGGGCCGCCACCGTACCGAACCTGCGAAGCCCACCACATCGCGACGTCGCGCCGAGCCGCGTTCCCAGCGGCGCCCGTCTCAGCCCGCCATGGCGCCGCCGTCGGCGCGTGGGTCGCTGCCGGCCTCGAAGCGGCCGTCGACGACTCGGATCTGGTGGGCGTGGCCGATCGGTTCGGCGATGGGGTCCACCCGGGCGACGCGGAACCCTGCATCGGAGAGGGCATCCTCCACGTGGCGCGGCACGCCCGCCTCGGACTCCACCACCGGTTCGGGACCTTCGCGGTCGAGCCCCCCCACTGCCCACCGCGGCATTGCGACGGCGTCGCCGGCGCCGTCGTGCAGGTCGAGCGACCGGATCAGCGTCGACGCGTTGATCTGGGGCTGTGCGAAGCCGCCCATCGAGCCCGAGACGACGGCGAGGCCGCCCTCACGCTGAACGAGGGCGGGCATCAGGGTGTGGGCGGGTCGCCTGCCCGGAGTCACGACGTTGGGGTGGCCGGGTTCGACGACGAAGCACGCACCCCGGTTCTGCGCGACGATGCCGGTCTGGGGCTCGAGGATCCCGGAGCCGAATCCGTAGAACAGGCTCTGGATCAGGGACACGGCGCGGCCGTTCGCGTCCGCCGTCACGATCGCGACCGTGTCGCCGGTGGGGGTCGCGCGGTCCTCGCCGCGCCGCGGCGCGTGGCCTCGGCGCACTTCGTCCACGAGCGAGGCGAGGTGGCCGTCGTCCAACAGGGTGGAGGGATGGATCCGCATGGCCGAAGCATCGGCGAGATGCAGGTCGCGATCGCGCGCCGCGGCCGAGAACGCGAGGGCGAGCGAAGCGGCGTCCGGGCCGAATGGATCGGGATCGATGCCCAGCCGCTCGACGGTGGCGAGCGCTTCCAACAGCACGAACCCTTGCGAGTTGGGGGGATGCACGGCCACGTCCGCATCGCGGTAGCGCGTTCGCAGCGGGGCCTCCAGATCTGCTCGATGCCTCGCGAGGTCCCCGGGAGCGATCGGCACGCCGGCCTCGCGGAGCCCCGCCGCATAGCGGTCCCCGAGCGTCCCGCCGTACAGCGCACCCGCGCCCTGGGCTGCGAGCTGCTGCAGGGTGGCACCTAGCGCGGGTTGGCGCAGGAGCGCTCCCGCAACGAGCGGTGCACCCGTCGGCGCGAACACGTCGCCGAGCGCCTCGGACGATGTCCCGTCGAGCTCCGCGACGGCGCGCCGCAGCGACCGGGACACGGCGACGCCTCCGAATGCGAGGGCCACCCCGCGCGCGAACGCATCGGCCCAGGGCAGTGAGGCACCGAGCCGGTGCAGCGCCTCCCATCCGCTCACGGCCCCGGGGACCGTGACGGTGAGTGGTCCCCGCTCGGGCATCATGCCCGCGCCCGCCGCCGCTGCCGCGACCGCGTCGATGCCCGAGGGTGCGCGGCCGCTGCCGTTCACCGCCACCGTGCCGCCCTCCGGCTGCAGCACGAGCGCGAACAGATCGCCGCCGACGCCGCACATGTGCGGATAGGCGACCGACAACGTCACCGCGGCCGCCAGGGCGGCGTCGATGGCGTTGCCGCCCCGCTCGAAGGCGACGGCGCCCGCTTCCGTGGCCAGTGTGTGAGGCGTCGCGATCGCCCACCGATGGCCCGCCGCCTGCAGGTCGCCGGCGGGAGGGGGAACGCTAGGAGTCTGGGTTCCCATCGGCTTCACCCCCGCAGCGTGAGTCCACGGTAACCGTCTGCGAAGCCGACCTCGCGCAGCGCATCGGCATGCATCGAGCTCACTGCCGGCTCACCGTCGATCCGATCGAGCTCGATCTTGCGGAGCCGGCCATCCTTCGTGAGGGAGGCGATGGCCTCGGCCCACGTAGGCGCGGGAGCACCGAACGTCAGGACGCTCCGCGCCCCTCGCTCCACGTAGGCGACGGGCGTGCCCGCGGCGAGTGCGACGAATGCACCGGCCTGACGCCCGGGACGCCCGGCCGAGGCCGGCCAGGGCAGCGCCGCGCCGTACGGCTGGGCGGGGTCGGCGGCCGCGAGGACGATCGTGCCGAGGGGCCCTTCGTCGTCGGCGGAGCCGCCGCTCACACGGAGGCCGCGGAGTCGATCAACCGCACCGGGCAGGGCGAACTGCGCCGCGCCGAGCCCGGCGACGAAGTACCCGCGTCGCACGGTGCCGGCTTCTTCCATCGCCTTGAGCACCGGATAGATGCCGGCGAAGCCACCGGGGACGTTCTCGGCCCACGCGGCCTCGCGGGTCACGACCCCGTGACGGTCCAGGAGCTGGAGGGCCCGCGCGTGGACCGCCTCGGTATGCGTCGCCGGCGGCTCCAGCAAGGGTGCCACCAGGGACCACCGTCCTGCACCGGCAGGCGGGCCCGATCGTCGCAGCGAGCCCGGCCGTGGGCCGCGACCCGGCCGAGGGCCACGGACCCTGGCCGATCCCCCGCGAACGAAGGCGCGGAGCGGGGCGAGTGTGTCGTTCGTGATCTCTGCCGCCCATACGAGGTCCCAGAGGGCGGAGAGTAAGCGCCGCTCCTCGGCGATACCCGTCGCTGCCACGAGATCGGCCCAGAACGAGGCGCCCCGCGTCTCGAGATGGTGTCGCAGGGCAGCGTGGACGTCGTCTCCTTCCTCCGACACTTCCGGGTCGGGGTGCACCAGCAGGGAGCGGGCCGCCTCCCGGGAGCACAGCACCACGCGGCCATCGTCGACTCCCAGGGAGCCCGCCCCGATCCACACGAGGTCGCCGCCCGCGCAAAGGGCATCCAGGTCCGCGGGGCGATACGACCGCACGCGTGCGGGCAACACGTCGGTCTCCAGGATCGACGCCGGGATCGCAGCACCCTGCAGCCGGGTGATCGCGTCCGCGAGCGCGTCGGCTCCGCCGCTCGCTCGGTCGGCACCCTGCCATGCGGGCAGGAATCGCGCGAAGGTGGCCGCGTCCACGGGTTCGACCTCTCGCCGAAGGGCCGCGAGCGAGCGCTGCCGGATCCGGCGCAGCACGTCCACGTCGCACCACTCGCGATCCGCGCCGGAGGGTCGGAATTCGCCGTGCGCGAGCCGGCCTTCCGACTCGAGAGATTCGAGCGCCAGGCGAACGCGATCGGCAGACACGCCGAACCGCGCCGCAGCGTCGCCGGCGACGAACGGCCCGTGCGTCCGAGCGAACCTGGCGACGAGCAGCTCGAGCGGGCGCGACGTCGGCTCGGTGAAGACACCGGGCAACCCCTTGGGCAAGGAGACGCCGAGCGCGTCCCGAAACATGCCCGCATCCTCCACCGCCGCGAGCCGTTGCTCGCCGGCCACCCGGACCCGGATCGCGCGCCCGTCCCGCACCAGGCGGTCGATCTGTGCACTCGAGTCCGCCGGCAGTCGCGAGCGTGCCGCGACCTCGTCGGCCCGCAGATCCCCAACTGCGCGCAGGAGGTCGTGCAGGTCGTCGGCTCCGCGTGCGCGCCGATCGGCCGCGAGGCGCTGCAACTCCAGCTCCAGCTCGTCGAGCGCGCGCGGATCCAGAAGCTCCCGCAGCTCCTCGGTGCCCAGGAGCTCCGCCAACAGGTCGCGGTCCAGTGCGAGCGCGGCGGCGCGTCGCTCCGCCAGCGGCGCGTCGCCCTCGTACATGTAGATGGCCACCCATCCGAACAACAGGGACTGCGCGAATGGCGACGCACGCTCGGTGTCCACGGCGATGAGCTTCGTCGTGCGCGCGCGCAGGTCGTGCATCACCTCGCGGAGCGCGGGCACGTCGAAGACGTCGCGCAGACATTCCCGCGTCGCCTCCAGCAGCATGGGGAACGTGGGGTGCTTCGCGGCCTCGGCGAGCAGGTCGGCGCTGCGCTGGCGCTGCATCCAAAGCGGCGTGCGGCGCCCCGGGCGCTGCCGGGGCAGGAGCAGCGCCCGCGCGCTCGCCTCCCGGAACACGCTGGCGAACAGCGCCGTGCCCGGGAGGGCCGCCACCACGTCGGCCTCCACGTCCTGGGGGTCGAAGAGCAGATCGTCGAGGGGGATCCGGTCCACCGCCTCGGGAAGCCGCACCACGATGCCGTCGTCGCTCCACAAGACCTGCGCCCCCGGGCCGAACCGCCCCAGCAGGCGCGCTTCGATGGCGAGCCCCCAGGGCGCGTGCACCCGTTTGCCGAACGGCGACAGGATGCACATCCGCCAATCGCCGATCTCGTCGCGGAACCGTTCGACGACGACGGTGCGGTCGTCGGGAACCGCTCCCGTGGCCGTGAGCTGGTCGTCGAGGTACTTCACGAGGTTCTCCGCCGCCCAGGCGTCGAGGCCGACGTCCCGCCGCAGCCGCTCGAGAGCCGCGGTGCGTCGGGAGCCCCGCAGCTCGCGTGTGAACGCGCCGATCGCGCGCCCGAGCTCGATGGGCCGTCCCGGCTTGTCGCCTTTCCAGAACGGCATCTTGCCGGGTTCGCCCGGTGCTGGGGTCACGACGACCCGGTCGCGCGTGATGTCCTCGATGCGCCACGACGACGCGCCCAGCAGGAACACCTCGCCGGGTCGGCTCTCATACACCATCTCCTCGTCGAGTTCGCCGACCCGCGTCCCGTCGGGCAGGAACACGCCGAAGAGGCCGCGATCGGGGATGGTGCCACCGGAGGTGAGGGCGAGGCTGCCCGCGCCGTCGCGGGCGCGCACGACGTTCGCCGTGCGGTCCCACACCAGCCGGGGCCGCAGCCCAGCGAACCCGTCGGACGGATACCGGCCTGCCAAGAGATCGAGCACGGCGAGGAAGACGTCGTTCGAGAGGTCGGCGAAGTTCGCGGCGCCGCGCACGGCGGCGAAGAGTTCTTCCACGGGCCACTCGTCGACCGCGCACATCGCGACGAGCTGCTGACACAGGACGTCCAGCGGGTTGCGCGGATAGCGTGTCTCCTCGATCTTGCCCGCCAGCATGCGTTCGGCCACGACCGCCGACTCCAACAGATCCCCTCGGTACTTCGGGAAGATCCGTCCACGGCTCGGCTCGCCGACCTGATGGCCCGACCGGCCGATCCGCTGGAGCCCGCTCGCCACCGATCCGGGCGACTCCACCTGGATGACGAGGTCCACAGCGCCCATGTCGATCCCGAGCTCCAGGGACGAGGTCGCCACGATCGCCCTCAGCGTGCCGGACTTCAGGGCGTCCTCCACCTCCAGGCGTTGCGCGCGCGCGAGGGCTCCGTGATGCGCACGCACCAGATCCTCCTGCGCGAGCTCGTTCAGCCGGGCGGCGAGGCGCTCCGCGAGCCGGCGCGCGTTCACGAACACGATGGTGGACCGGTGGGCGAGGATCAGCTCCAGCAGACGCGGATGGATCGACGGCCAGATCGACGTTCGGTCGGCGCCGGCAGGGGAGGAGCCGTCCGTCGCCTCCCCGACGGGCCGGCCCACCTCGGCCATGTCCTCGACCGGAACCTCCACGGTGAGCTCCATGGGTTTGCGATGGCCCGCGTCGACGATGCTCACCGGCCGGGGCGTACCCTCGGCCGCATGACCCCCGAGGAACCGCGCGATCTCCTCCAGAGGTCGCTGCGTCGCCGACAGTCCGATGCGCTGTGGCGGGGTGTCGGTGAGCGCCTCCAGCCGTTCGAGCGACAGCGCCAGGTGCGCTCCGCGTTTCGTGGCGGCGAGCGCGTGGATCTCGTCGACGATGACCCACCGAACCCCACGCAGGGTCTCGCGCCCCGATGAGGTCAGCAGGAGATAGAGCGACTCGGGCGTGGTGATCAAGATGTCGGGCGGCCGCTTCAACAGGGCGCGTCGCTCGCTCCCAGGGGTGTCGCCCGTGCGGACCCCCACGATCGGCACGTGCGCGAGGGGTGTTCCCAGGCGATCCGCGGCGTGCTGGATCCCCGCGAGAGGGGCGCGCAGGTTCTTCTCGACATCCACCGCGAGGGCGCGCAGCGGGGATAGGTACAGGACCCGGGTGCGCTGCGCCGCACCGGCAGGCGGCGACTCGGCGCCCAGCCGGTCGATCGCCCACAGGAACGCCGCCAGCGTCTTGCCCGAGCCCGTCGGCGCGAGGATCAGCGTATGTCCGCCCCCCGCGACGGCTTTCCACCCGTCGCGCTGAGCCCGCGTCGGCGCCTCGAACGAGGACGCGAACCATTCGCCCACCGCAGGGGAGAAGAGCGCGGGCCTCACGGTTCGGTCTCGATGTCCCATTGATCCCACGTCCTTGTGGCCCGTTCGCGAACCCACCCCAGGGTGTCACCGGACTTCCTCGGCGGCGACAGATTATGATGCGGATCGAAGGGGGTAGGTCCCACGCGAGATCGACCCCGTCGCCCGTGCAGGTGCGCGAGCTTCGGTTCGTACGGCCGACCGCTTCCGGGCTTTTCGGTACGCTGCTCGACACGTACCAAGAAGCGTTGAAGATCCGAAGGAGGAAGAGGAGAGGCCTAGTTCGGCGGTACCGTGTTGAAGACCTCGTTGTCGGACGACGCCGCCGCAGATATCCAGAAAGAACTGCACGGCTAGCTCGATCACCTGCAACATCGACCAGAGGAGGCGAACAGCGATCATGATGAGACGACGACGCCCGCTGTTGCGGACCGCAGCGCTCGCCGGTGGGGGCGCGGCCCTGTATCACGCCGGCAAGAGCCACGGGGCCAACGCTGACCAGGCTGCCCAGGATCAGGGGATCCAGCAGAACCAGCCGGCTCCTGCGGTGCCGGCAGCTCCGGCGGCCCCCGCGCCCGCAGGGATCTCGGAGGACGCCATGGCCAGGCTGAAAGAACTCGGCAAGCTGCACGAGCAGGGCATCCTCACGGACGAGGAGTTCGCCTCGCAGAAGGCCGAGATCCTCGGGGGCTGATGATGATGGGAGAGGCGAACATGGAGGAGTTCGGTCCGGTCCAGATCATGGTGGTCGGGTTCCGTGAAACCAATTTCCAGGGCGAAGTTATGGCCGAGCTCAAGCGGCTCCAGGCCGCCGACATCGTCCGGCTGGTCGACCTTGTCGTTGTGTCGAAGGACACCGACGGGGAGATCACCGGCGTGGAGCTGAGCGGCCTCAGCTCGGAGGAGCGGGCAGAGTTGGGCGCGATCGCCGGGGCCCTCGTGGGGCTTGGGATGGACGATGAAGAGGGCGCCGAGGCCGGCGCGCTCGCCGGCGCCGAGGCTGCCGAGGACGGGATCCTGGGCGATGAGGAGATGTGGTCGATCGCCGACGCCATCCCGACGGGTACCACCGCCGCGGTGGCGCTGATCGAGCACCGGTGGGCCATCCCGCTGCGCGACGCGATCCGCGACGCGGGCGGCGTCCCGCTCGCCGACAGCTGGCTCCACCCCGAGGACCTGATCGCGGTGGGAGCCGCGCTCAGGGAAGGGTGAGCCGCGCAGGAGGCCGCGTGCCCTGGCCCGTGAGGAGCATCGTCGCCGGCGCCGCGGGCACGGCGACGATGTCGCTCGCTTATGCCGCCGAGCGCCGGCTGCGCCCACGCGTGGAGGGACCGCTCGACTACGACGACAGCCTCGTCCCCGGCCAGATCGTGGGCGGTGTTCTGCATCTGCCCGACGTCACGGCCCGTGAGGAATACGACCTCGGGATGGCGCTGCGGTGGGGCTACGGTTCGGCGTTCGGGATCTACCACGGGACGCTGCGGAAGTTCATGTCCGAGCCCTGGGCGAGCCTGGTGTTCGGCGCCACCCTCATGACGGCGACGCTGACGTTGTTCCCACTGATGGGACGCACGCCGCCCCCCTGGCGTTGGCCACCCAGCGTCATCGCCACGGCGTTCGGGACCCATGCCGCCTATGTCGCCGCCGTTGCCCTCGTCGACGATCGGCTCAACCGGGTGTGATGCCCCACCGTCCCTGCCAGTCGGCGCCCGGTTCGAGCCGGATCACGTCGATCCCCGACCGCAGGGCGTTGGGCGGGCAGGTCATCGGTTCCAGAGCGATGCTCCGTCGACGCCGGGAAGCCGGCTCCAGGGTGTCGCCCGTGTACGCCATCAGGTAGCGGAAGGCCTCGTCGGCCCAAACGGTGAGGTTCCGGCCGGCCCCGGCCAGCCGGACGGACGATCGGCCGTCATCCCCGCGGCTGAGGTCCGTGAAGCACGTGTCGAGCGCCGTGGATCCGACGAGCCGGGCGGCGGTGAAGTCGAACGCCGAGCCCGCTACCGCCTCCTCGCCCGTCGGAAGTCCGCGCGCGTCGGCGGTCAATCTTCGGGAGCCCGGGATCGTGACGTGCGCCTCGTCGATGGATGGGGCGCTCGTGCTCAGGTAGGGATGGAACCCGATCCCGAACGGCGCCGGATCACCGGACAGGTTCGCCGCTCGCGCCTCCACCGTCAGGCCGTCGCGGCCGAGCGCGTACTCCAGGACCAGCCGGAGCCTCCACGGGTACCCCGGCTGGGGATGCAGCACACACGTAAGGGTGATGCTGCTCGTGGAGCGGGCGACCGGCTCCCAGGGGAGCCACCGCACCAAACCGTGGATCGCGTTGCCCGCCTCCGGTTCGTCGAGCGCCGCTAGGCCGACCACGCCTTCGAACTCGTAGCGCCCCGCGTCGAGTCGGTTGGGCCAGGGCGCGAGCACCTGTCCGCGGCCATCCGCCGCCGGCTCGCCGATCCCGAAGCCGTCGAGGATCTCGGCACCGCCTGCCGAGTAGGACCGCAGGGTGGCCCCCACCTCGCACACCACCGCCCGCTGCCCTCCGGAGCGGACCTCGTGCTGGATCCCCGACGGCGGCAGGTGATCCGAGGCCTCAGACATCGTCGAGGAATCATCTCATCGGTACGATGCAGGGGGGCGGACGCCCCGGAGAGGGCAGACCGTACGCGTGACCCGTCCCCGCGTTCTCATCCTCGGCGGCGGTTTCGCCGGCATCGGCGCTGCGCGCGCATTGAGGAAGGCCGACGTCGACGCGGTGATCGTGGACGAGCACGACTACCACACGTTCCAACCACTGCTCTATCAGGTCGCGACGGACCTGCTCGACACCTCTGCCGTCGGTCACCCGCTGCGGGACCTGTTCCACGAGCAGCCCAACGTGTCGGTCCGGCAGGCGAGGGCCTCGAGGTGGACCTCGCGAAGCGCGAGGTGCGGTTCGACGAGATCGAGCCCATGACGTACGACTATCTGGTGTTGGGGCTCGGCGCGCGCGTCAATTTCTTCGGGACCCCAGGTGCCGCGGAGCACGCCTTCCCGATGTACACGCTCCCCGACGCCGTTCGGCTCAAACGCATCTCTTGGAGCGATGGGAGGCCACCGACCGGGACCGGAGACTCGTCGAGCGACGGAGCCCTCAACGTCGTCGTGGTGGGCGGCGGACCGACCGGGGTCGAAAGCGCCGGCGCGCTCGCCGAGCTGTATCGGACCAACTTCGCCGCCGACTATCCGAAGCTCCCTCAGAAGAAGGCGCGGATCATCCTCGTCGAGGCGGGCACGACGCTGTTCCCGATGTTCAAGGCGAACCTACGTGAGTATGCGAAACGGGCGCTGGAGAAGCGCGGCGTCGAGGTGAAGCTCGGTGAGGTCGTTGCGTCCGTCACGCCGACGCGCGTCACGTTGAAATCGGGCAAGATGCTGAAGGCGCACACGCTGGTCTGGGGGGCGGGTCTTCGGGCGAACCCGATCGCTCGAGTCGCTGGACTCGAGCTGCGGCGCGGCGACCGCGTCGAGGTCGGGAACGACCTGAGCATCCCACAGCATCCGGAGGTCTTCGCCCCTGGCGATATCGGCTGGATCACGGAAGGAAGACAGACAAGGTGCTTCCTCAGCTCGGCTCGGTTGCGCTGCAGTCGGGGGAACGCGCCGGAAAGAACATCGCGCGGTGTCGCGGGCAAGAAGACCCACCCGTTCGATTACAAGGACAAGGGCACGATGGCGACGATCGGCCGGGGAGCCGGCGTGATCCAGATGCCCGGGGGGCGAACGATGAAGGGCAAGTCCGCGTCGCTCGCATGGGGCGCGGTGCATCTCGCGCTGCTGTCCACGGGCGAGGACCGGGCGAAGGCGGTCATCGACTGGACGTGGGCGGGGTTCACCCATGAGCGCGGTGCGCCGCATCGATGTCGACACGGATGAGGAGTGATCGACGATGGCGAAGCCGGGAACACACCGGGTCAGGCAGGAGGGACTCGCGGACGTCTTCGTGATCTTCGGGATCACGGGAGACCTCGCGAAGGTCATGACGTTCCGCTCGCTCTACCGGCTGGAGACGCGCGGGCTGCTGACGTGCCCGATCGTGGGCGTGGCGGTGAACGACTGGACCCTGGACCAGCTGAAGGAGCACGCCCGTGAGTGCATCGTCGGGACCGGCGAGACGCTCGATCCGGCGGTGTTCGATCGCTTCGCGGCCCGGCTGTCCTACGTGCAGGGCGACTTCGGGACGCGGCAACGTACAAGCTCGTCGGCGAGGCGATCGAGGGCGCGACCACCCCGGTCTTCTACCTGGAGATCCCGCCGTTCCTGTTCGGCACCGTCATCAAAGGCCTCTCGGAGGCGGGCCTCACCACGACGGGCGCGAGTGGTCGTCGAGAAGCCGTTCGGCCACGACCTCGCCTCTGCCCGCGCGCTGGCGGCCGAGCTCCACCAGTACGTCGACGAGTCCCAGCTGTACCGGATCGACCACTTCCTCGGGAAGATGGGCCTGGTCGAGTTCCTCTACCTGCGCTTCGCGAACACGATGCTGGAGCCGGTGTGGAACCGGAACTACGTCGAGTCCGTCCAGATCACGATGGCCGAGAGCTTCGGGGTGGAGGACCGAGGCCATTTCTACGATCCCGTCGGCGCGCTGCGAGACGTCGTCGTCAACCACATCATGCAGGTCGTGGCGGCCGCCGCGATGGAGGCGCCCGCCGGCGGTGACCCCGACACGCTGAAGACCGCGCAGGTGGCGGCGTTCCGCGCGATCCCGCGCCGCCGATCCCGCCCACTACGTCCGCGGCCAGTACGAGGGCTACCTCGACACCGACGGCGTTGCCCCCGACTCGACCACCGAGACCTATGCCGCCCTGCGTCTGGAGATCGACAACTGGCGCTGGTCGGGCGTGCCCTTCTTCATCCGCACCGGCAAGCATCTGCCGATCACCCAGACCGAGCTGCGGCTCGTGTTCAAGCATCCTCCCCGGCTCGGCTTCGGCGTCACCGACGACCGCCGGCCCGAACCGGACCAGTTCGTCGTGAAGCTCGATCCCTCCACGGGCGTTCGCCTCGTGCTCGATGCGCATCGCGCCGGCACCGTCGGCGCCGAAGCGATCGAGCTCGACATGGAGTTCTCCCAGGAAGGAGGCGAGGGCGCCACCCCGTACGAAGTGCTGTTGCACGCCGCGATGATCGGCGACAGCACCCGCTTCACGCGCCAGGATGGCGTCGAGGAGACGTGGCGGATCATGCAGCCCCTGCTCGACGCGCCACCCCCGGTGCACGACTACGCGCAAGGATCCTGGGGGCCCGCAGGAAGCCGACCAGCTCATCGCCGGGCGGGGCCGTTGGCACGAGCCGTGGGTGCCGGCATGAGCGCGACCGAACGCTCCGCCCATCGCTCCGCCCAAGGTCCCGCGATGCCGTCGCCGTTCCCACCGATCGCCGACTACGCGTTCCTGTCCGATTGCCACACCGGGGCGCTCGTGGCGCCCGACGGGTCGATCGACTGGCTCTGCGTGCCGAAGTTCGACGCGCCGAGCGTCTTCGGCAACCTGCTGGATCGGGAGGCCGGCACGTTCCGCCTGGGCCCCTTCGGCATCGACGTCCCAACGGCGCGCGCCTACGAGCCCGGCACGAACGTCCTGGTGACCACCTGGAGGACCCCGCGCGGCTGGGTCGTCGTGCGCGACGCCCTGGTCATGGGGCCCGCCCATGAAGACATCGCCACCCCCCATACGAGACCGCCCGCCGACGACGACACCATCCACGCCCTGGTGCGGACGGTCCGCTGCCTCGAGGGAGATGTGGAGGTCGACCTGGTGTGCGAGCCGGTGTTCGACTACGGCCGCACGCCGGCCGAGTGGGCGCTGGTCGATGGGGGGCGCCAGGTCGCCGACGCCAGCGGCGCGGGTCTCACGGTCAGGCTTCGGACCGACATGGCGCTGGGCGTCGAGGGGAACCGGATCCGCGCCCGTCACGTGCTGCGCGAGGGCGAACGCCTCTTCTGCTCGCTGTCGTGGGCGCACGACCTCGCCTCGCCGCTCGACGTCGACGCGGCGGAGGAGGGACTCGATGAGACGGCCCGCTTCTGGAGGGATTGGCTCGGCCGAGCCCGGATCCCCGATCACCGCTGGCGCGATCCGATCCAACGCTCCGCGCTCACCATCAAGGGGCTCACGTACATGCCAACAGGTGCGACGGTGGCGGCGCTTACCACGTCACTTCCGGAGACCCCGGGCGGGGAGCGCAACTGGGACTACCGGTACACATGGATGCGCGATACGACGTTCACGCTCCAGGCGTTGCATTTCTTGAACCTCGATTGGGAGGCCGAGGAGTTCATGCAGTTCGTCGCCGATCTGGAGGCGAACGAGGATGGGTCGCTCCAGATCATGTACGGGATCGACGGGCGGCGTGACCTCACGGAATCGACCCGCGACGATCTCTCCGGCTACGGCGGCGCGCGGCCCGTGCGGATCGGCAACGGCGCGTTCGATCAGCGACAGAACGATGTATTCGGGGCGGTGCTCGACTCGATCCTGCTCCACACGAAGCACAGCGAGCACCTGCCGAGGCGGCTGTGGCCGATCGTCCAGGCGCAGGCCGAGTGCGCGACGAAGGTCTGGAAGGAGCCCGACCAGGGGATCTGGGAGGCCCGCGGCAAGCCGCAGCACTACGTGTCGTCCAAGCTGATGTGCTGGGTGGCGATGGATCGCGCGGCGAAGCTCGCCGCGATCCGGGGGAATGAAGACCTCAGCGCCACGTGGCAGGGAACGGCCGAGGAGATCCGGACGGATATCCTTGCCCACGGCGTCACCGACAAGGGTGTGCTGCGTCAGCATTACGACACCGACTCGCTGGACGCATCGACGCTCCTCGCGGCGATCTTCGGGTTCCTCCCCCCCGACGACGAGCGCCTTCACGCGACCGTCCTGGCGATCGCGGACGATCTCACCGAGCACGGTTTCGTCCTGCGCTACCGCACGGACGAGACCGACGACGGCCTCTCCGGCAAGGAGGGGACGTTCCTGATCTGCTCGTTCTGGCTCGTGTCAGCCCTCGCGGTCATCGGCGAGCAACAGCGGGCGCGCGACCTGATGGAGAGGCTGCTGCGGATCAGCTCCCCGTTGGGACTCTACGCCGAGGAGTTCGAGACCGAGACGGCGTCGCACCTGGGGAACTTCCCGCAGGCGTTCTCTCACCTGGCGCTGATCGAGGCGGCCGCGCGGATCATCGTGGCGGAGATGCTGCCCGAGTACATGTGAGGAGATCCCGATGGCCGAGCACTACGACGACACGGTGTTCCAGAAGACCCTCGCGCTCAACGACTTCTATTTCGGGGCGAAGGACTACGACTGGCCCGTCGGGCAGATCCAGATGGTCGGCAAGTCGAACGCGGAGGCGATGAAGGGCGAGGAGCCCACGCTCACCAAGCTCGCGCCTCATTGGAGCCTCGCGGAGACCGCCCGACATGCCGTCGACTTCTGGCTCACGACCGAGGACCTCCCGCAGCCCGACAACCGGGTCACGTTGGACGATGACGGCAACGTTCATCTGTCGCACGCATCGACGAACGACGAGGAGGCCGGCCGGCTCTATCACGAGCTCAAAGAGATCCTGAACCACACGGGGATGGCCCAGCACCACGTCCTGGGGAAGAACTTCTACATGAACATGAGCATCCCCATCGCGGGGGTCGCCCACCAGGTCGGCACCTGCCGCTTCGGCACCGATCCCGCGACGTCGGTGCTGGACGCGAACTGCAAGGCCCACGAGCTCGACAATCTCTATGTCGTCGACACGAGCTTCTTCCCGAGCATCGGAGCCGTGAACCCGGCGTTGACGGCGATCGCGAACGCCATGCGGGTCGGCGGGCACCTCGCCGCACGGATGGCTTGAGGGCCAGATGCCGGAAGATGTCAACCTCGAGGTCGCCCACACCCTGCACGAGAAGGGACTCGAGGCGGGGTCGGAGACCGATGCGAAGCGCCGGTCCGAACGGGCACTCGAGATCGTCGAGGCTGTGCTGCTCGCGATCGTCGCCATCGCGACGGCGTGGAGCGGGTACCAGGCGGCCAAGTGGGACGGCGTCAACGCGCGAGACTACGGCCTCGCGTCGAAGTACCGTGCCGAGGCGAACCAGGACTGGACGCTCGGCGGCCAGCAGCGGCTCTTCGACGCCAGCAACTTCTCCGTGTGGCTCGAGGCGGAGAACGCGGGGAACAAGCAGATCGCGAACCTGTACGCGCGCAGGTTCAGCCCCGAGTACGCGGTTGCGTTCCGTGCCTGGTTGGCGGCGGGAGGTCTCACGGAGGCGGGCGTTCCCGCCGGGCCGAGCTACATGCCGCAGTACCACAACCATCTGTGGGAACGTGCGGCAGCGCTCGAACGGCAGGCGACCGCGACGTTCACACAGGGCACGCAGGATCGCGCCCACGGCGACGAGTTCGTCCGCGTCACGGTGCTGTTCGCGACCGTCCTGTTCCTCGTCGCCGTGGGGCAGCGCTTCAAGATCCGCGGACCGCGCCTGGCGCTGATGGGAGTGAGTTTCGTCTTGCTCGTGATCGCCCTATCCTTCGTCGCCACCTACCCGAGCGCCCCCTGAACGGATCGGGTGGGATGAGTCCGACGTCTGCCGGTCCACCATCGAAGGCGCGGTGGCAGACCTTATACCTGCGGCCCGACCCGCACCTAGCCCGTTGGCCCCCGCTCTGAGGGCGACCGCCCTCCCGGATCTGCCACGACCCACGTCGAGGATAGGATGCCCTCCGTGCGCCCGCTCCTCCGCGTCGTCGTTCCTCGTGCGCTGGCCCTGTCGGCCGCGCTCTGTGTCGCCATGCCGGCGGCGGCTCGTGCCCAAACGCTCAACCCGGGTGCCACCGGCCGGGCCCAAGAGCAGGTCGTGTTATCCGGCACGGTCACCGTTCCCAGGGGCGAGACCGTGGGGGAGGTGGTGGTCTTCCACGGGCGGGCCGTGATCTCCGGGTCCGTCCACGGGGACGTGGTGGTGCTCGACGGACCGATCACCATCGACGGCGCCTACGTCACGGGCAGCGTCGTCGCGCTCCGCGGCACGATCCACGTGACGGGAACCTCCCTGATCGGCGGTGACGTCCTGGGCGGGGGACGTGTGACGGTGGATGGCGGGGCGAAGGTCGGCCGCCAGGTGCGGGAGCATGTGAGCTTCACGCTGCAGGGACCCCTCGCCGCCCTCGGCATCCTGCTGGGATCGGTGGCGCTCGCCGTGTCCGTGCTGTTGCTCGGACTGTTCTTGCTCTTCATCGCCCCGCGAGGCGCCGACCACCTCGCCACCGCGGCCACGACGGCCCCGCTCGCCTCGTTGGGCTGGGGGGTGCTCGTGGCGATCGTGTTTCCCGCGCTGTGCGTTCTCGCCGTCGCATCGATCGTCGGCCTGCCGCTCGGACTCGCTGCGTTGTTGGCGCTGGCCCTGTTGTTCCTGACGGGGCTAGCAGGTGCGGCGTGGGCGATCGGAAGGGCGATCCTGCCGCCGCCGCGTGCCCGTATCCTGTCGTTCCTGGCGGGGTGGGCGATCCTCGCCGCGGCGAGCCTCGTCCCCTTCCTCGACGGCATCGTCTGGGGACTCGGATCGGTCTTCGGCATCGGGACGGTGACGGTGGCGTTGTGGCGTTCCCGACGTGCCGGCAGGAACGGGCGGCATCGCGCGGGTGGCGGCGGGTTCCTGCCGGAACCACCCACCGCGGTTGTCGCGGCGGCCGAAGGGGAGCCGGCGTCGCGCTACCCGTCCACCTCAGATGATTGATCGGTGCTCCCCGGTCGTCGACTTGCCGCTATCCTTGGTCGCCGTGAGGCCGTTGGACGGTGCGCCCTCGCCGAGTGACCGGCCGGGCTGTTCGCGTTGCGGCCGCCCCACCTTCGATCCCGACAAGCGTGGGACGCCGTGGGCGCGGGCGGTGGCGTCGGGCCGGCAGGTACTGATCTGTCCAGCCTGTCAGCTCGAGGATCCGGATTGGGCGGACGGGTTGGATCGGTGCGCCGCGTGTGGCGGGACCCGGCTGTCGGCGATGCTCGGCGAGGTCGTGTGCCGCGCCTGCGGCCACACCGAGCGCGCGGCGAGCGCGGGCGCTTAGCTCAGTTGGTAGAGCGTCGCCCTTACAAGGCGAAGGCCGGGGGTTCGAGTCCCTCAGCGCCCACCGAGTGAAACACGCAGGTCAGAGATCTCGTGAGGCCCGCTGCGTGCTTAGAGGAGGCGGCGAGCCGAACCCGGGGCCGGTTGGTCTCGCCCGAATCCCATCCGGGGAAGGGAAAGGTCGCGGTAGATCACGAGGTCAGAGTCGGGCGCCGACTTCGGTGCACACGGGGTAGGCGAGTCAGCTTGCTCGGCGAGTCAAGGATCCCCTGAGTCTGCGGCGTAGGGGGAGACGTTGTAGCGGTACCCGAGCGCGCCAAAGCGGGAGGGCAGCCGGTTCAGCGGCGCCAACTGTCGAGAACACGTTTGACATCTCGGAAGAGTAAGAGCATATTTCTCTAGCAGCCTAGAGAAATGGGGATGCGGTGATCGAGTTCCACCTCGAAACCCGCTCGGGCGTCTCGCCCTACCTCCAGATCGTCCAGCAGGTTCAACAAGCCCTCCGGCTTGGGCTGCTGGAGGAGGGTGACCAGCTGCCGACGGCTCAAGGACGTCGTCGCGAAGCTCGCGATCAACCCCAACACCGTGCTCAAGGCTTACCGCGAGCTCGAACACGCGGGCCTCGTCGCGGCCCGCCCGGGCGTGGGGACGTTCGTGATCAAGACCCTCAGTGACGTCTCGCTCGCCGCACACGCCCCCTTGCGTCAGGACCTCCAGCGCTGGCTCGCCAAGGCCCGTCGTGCCGGCCTCGATGACGAGAGCATCGAGGCCTTGTTCCAAGACTCCTTTCGCTCAGCCTCCTCGGAGGGCGTCGCGTGAGCACGGTCCTCGAGGCCGAAGGGCTGGGCAAACGCTACGGCCGGCGTTGGGCGCTTTCGGGACTGCACCCTTTCGATCCCGCCGGACGCGTCGTCGGGCTCGTCGGGCCCAACGGCGCGGGGAAGACGACGTTGCTCCAGCTCGCCGTCGGCCTCCTCGCGCCGACCGCGGGCACGATCGAGGTCCTCGGCGCGTCTGCCCGCCGACGGCCCGACACAACTCGCACAGGTCGGCTTCGTCGCCCAGGACACACCGATCTACTCGGGCTCGACTGTCGCCGAGCATCTCCGCCTCGGCGCCTGGCTCAACCCCCGCTGGGACGACGATCTCGCGGAACGACGGATCGAACAGCTCGGTCTCGATCCGAAGCAGCGGGCCGGGAAGCTCTCCGGTGGTCAGCGCGCCCAGCTCGCCCTCACGCTTGCGATCGCGAAGCGACCCGAATTGCTCATCCTCGATGAGCCGGTCGCCAGTCTTGACCCGCTTGCGCGGCGCGAGTTCCTTCAGTACCTGATGGAAGTTGTTGCCGAGCACGAGCTCAGTGTCGTGCTGTCCTCGCACCTCGTTGGCCGACCTCGAGAGGGTCTGCGACTACCTCATCGTGCTCGCTGCCTCGAGAGTCCAGGTAACCGGCGAGGTCGAGGAACTCCTCGCGACCCACCACCGGCTCACCGGGGCCCTCGCGAGATCCAACGAGCCTGCCATCAGATCAACAGGTGATCGAGTCGAGCCATACCGACCGCCAGACAACGCTGCTCGTCCGCAGCGACGGCCCGATCCGCGACCCGGCTTGGACCGTTGATCAGGTCGATCTGGAGGACCTGGTGCTGGCCTACATGGGCCAGGCGGGAGAAGCGGAGCGCGTCCGCCGGTCCGGGCTGGGGGTCTTCCGATGATCCGGCTCACCTGGCGCCAGTTCCGCACACAGGCCGCTGGTGGCGCTCGGTGCGCTGGTGTTCGTCGCGATCGTGTCGGCGATCACCGGACCGCACCTCATCCACCTCTATGACACCACGGTGGCCACCTGTGCGAGGCACGGCGACTGCTCGGCGGCGACGACCGCGTTCCTGCGCAACGACAGCAGCCTTCGAGACATGGCTCGACATCGGGGTCATCGTCGTGCCCGGCATCATCGGGATCTTCTGGGGAGCGCCGCTCGTGGCCCGCGAGCTCGAGGCTGGCACCTACCGCCTGGCGTGGACACAGAGCGTCACCCGCACGCGCTGGTTGGCCGTCAAACTTGGCGTCATCGGCCTGGCCAGCATGGCCACGGCAGGGCTCCTCAGTCTCATGGTCACGTGGTGGGCGAGCCCTCTCGACCGGGCGAGCATGAACCTGTTCCGGATCGTTCGACCAACGCGACATCGTCCCTGTCGGCTACGCGGCCTTCGCCTTCGCACTCGGCGTTACCACCGGGGTACTGATCCGCCGGCCGCTCCCGGCGATGGTTGTCACCTTGGTTGCCTTACTTACCGCCAGGTTGGCCTTCATCCATTGGATCCGGCCACACCTCATCGCACCGATGATTCGAGCTTTTGCACTCAACCCCACTTCCACGGGCTTCGGTTCGTCGGGTTTCTTGTTGTTCGGCTCGGGCCCGGCGACCTTGCAACCGGCTTCCCCCGACATTCCGAACGCCTGGATCACCTCAACCCAGATCGTGGATAGGGCTGGGCATGCTCTCACCACCCAGGTCCTCAACAGCGACTGCCCAGGCATCGGTGGGAGTGGGCCAGCGGGAGGGGGGCACACTCACGTGCCGGCCGCCGCTCAGCAGGCGCTGCATGACTGTGTCGCGAAGGTCGGCGCCACGTACCACGAAGTCGTGACTTACCAGCCCGCCAACCGATACTGGGCGTTCCAGTGGTTTGAGCTAGCGATCTTCCTCGTGCTGGCCTTCATCTTGGCCGGATGCTGCTTGTGGTGGATTGGCCACCGCCTCAGGTGACGTTCAGGATCCGCGACTGGGTGAGATCGACACCGAATCCCATCTCTATGGGGACCCAACGTTCGAGCCTTCGGTCGGCGGGCCCTTGTGAAGAAGGGAGATCACGTCAGCCTGTACCACGTTCGCTCCCGGCCCTTTCCGATCCCGCTTTCTCGTCGGCCGTTCGGCTCGTGCGTCGCGCACCCTGGCAGATTAGGGCCAAGAAACCCGAGGGCTGGTTCGTCGCCAGGCGAACGAAGGTCCGCGAGCCAGTGACCGCCTCTGCATCACATCGACATAACGAGCCGGTCCACTCCAAGGTAGGGAGCGGCACTCATCGGCAAGCAGTTATCGCTGCTCAAGCCCCTGACCAGCGAGTTCACTTCGCCCTTACAAGGCGAAGGCCGGGGGTTCGAGTCCCTCAGCGCCCACCCATCTACCTGCGGTTTCCCGCGGTGGGGCACGGGTGCCGCCCTCCTTGCTGCCACTCTTGCTGCCAGTCCGGCTACGCCACCCGAGCGCGCAGGGCAGCCATCCGGCACCGACCGCTGCAGAACTTGGCGTCGATCCTGCCGGTGAACTCCACGGCGCACCGGGAGCAGGTTCGCTGGCCACGTCGCCGGCGCATCGGCTTTTCCGCAGGTAGAGGCGTCACGGTGGCGGCGGGCGCCGACGCGAGCGCCTCGAGCTTCTTGAGTCGCCGAGTTTCCTTCTGGCGGAGCTTGGCGGCGCGCTGTTCGGGACTGAGGTTCGGGTAGCCGGCGTCCTGCCTCCGCTCGCTCGGGGAAGGTGCGTTGGCCGCGCGACTCGGAAGCAGAGCCCTGAGAGGCGACGGAGTGCTGACCGGGCTCGGCGCCACCCTTTCAGCCTTGACGCTGCTCGGGGCTCGTCCTCGACGCACTGTTCGGATGGTGGTGGTTCGATGCCGGAGCCGCGCTCGTCATGAACGGTCTTCTCGTTCGCGAGGGCGTTCTAACCCTCCGTGAGTGCGACTGAGAACGCGCGTTGCGTCCTTAACGAACTGCGAACCTGTTGACTAGCTGGCGGATTGCGGCGAGATCGTCCGGACCGAGCAGGGCGAGACTCTCCGTAATCTCCGCGATTGCCCGCTTGGAGTTCGTCCGGTCGCTGGGCGGGGGCGGCTCGCCTGAGATCCACCTCTCCGCCGTTTCGAGCAACTCGTAGGGCTTCACCTCAAGCCCGCGCGAGACCAGCAGGAGGGCTCGCGCTGACATCCGTTTCTTCCCCGTTTCGATCTCTGATAGATAGGGATACGAAACGCCAGAGTGGTTCGCGAGCGACTTTCGGCTCCAGCCGTGCTTCTCGCGGAGTTCCTTCACCGCCAAGCCCAGCCCAACGTAGAACGTCGGATCCTCAAGTTCCTCTAGATTGGCCTTCGCTGTCTCACGTCTGGGAACGGCCATTTCCCGCTCTCTGCTCTTAGCACAAAGTTACTATGCTGTCAGCGTAATACAGATTCGGGAGGAAAGGGTGACTGCACGCATCGACGTCCGTCTTGGCCGTTGGCGGGCGGGATGAATCGAGGAGACCCCGCTCACCTGGTTGATCGCTTCGCGAGGAGCGTGCGGGACGCAGGCTACGTGCGCAAATGGGTCATCCTGGGGAGCATCATCGGCCTCGTTGCTGGATTGGGAGCGATCGCATTCGTAACGCTTCTCGAGATCGCCACGCACTTCTTCCTCGGGATTCTCGCAGGAGCCTCCCCGCTCGCGCCGGTCGGCGAAGGGAACATCCAGGGGGCGTACACGGTCCTTCGCCCGTGGGCGATCCCGCTGGTCGTGGGTCTCGGGGGTCTCATTTCGGGCGTCGTCGTGTTCGGCATGGCTCCGGAAGCCGAGGGCCACGGTACGGACGCCGCAATTGCCGCCGTTCATCACAACCCGAAGGGGATCCGCGCGCGCGTAGCTCTTGTCAAGATGTTCGCCTCGGCGGTAACCATAGGATCCGGCGGATCAGGCGGACGTGAGGGCCCGACCGCGCAGATCAGCGCCGGATTCGGTTCACTCCTCGCGCGGGCGTTGGACCTCACGCCCGCCGACGCTCGGATCGCCGTCACCGTCGGCATCGCATCTGGCATCGGCGCGATCTTTCGGGCTCCCCTGGGAGGCGCGGTTCTCGGCGCGGAGATCCTTTATCGCGAAGACTTCGAGGTGTCCGCGCTTATCCCTTCGGTCCTAGCGTCGATCGTCGCCTTTGCAGTGTTCGGGGCAGTCAAAGGCTTCACACCGATCTTCGGCTTCCTCCATGGCTATCACTTCCATCATCCGGCTGAACTGTTGTTCTATGTGGTGATCGGATTGGCATGTGGGCTCGTCGGGAAACTCTACGCGACGAGCTTCTACGGAGTGACACACCTCGCCGCTCGCTTGCCCGGCGCCCGCGCGATCAAAGCTGCCATCGCCGGACTCCTCGTGGGATGCATCGGACTGGTTTTCCCTGGGGCGCTTGGTACTGGGTACGGGTGGGTGCAGAAAGCCATGGGCCCCGCCCTCCTCACGATCCCGCTCTGGGTGGTCTTGGCGCTTCCCTTCGCGAAGATTCTGTCCACATCGCTTTCCATCGGCTCCGGTGGCTCCGGCGGCATCTTCGGGCCGGGCATGGTGATAGGCGGCTTCCTAGGCGCCGGCATCTGGCGACTGTTGGAGCCGCTCGCCCCGGGGATCGTGCCGCACAGTCCGGCCCCCTTCGTGATTGTCGGGATGGTGGCCTGCTTCGGCAGCATCGCGCATGCGCCCATCGCCGTGATGCTGATGGTTGCGGAGATGACCGGATCGCTGGAGCTGCTTCCACCCGCGATGGCGGCGATCGCCGTGGCCACCCTCGTCGTGGGTGCGGCCACAATCTATACGAGTCAGCTCAAGAACCGGTCGGAGGCTCCTGCGAACCGGCTGCGGGCGGGGCTGCCCTTAGTCTCGACGATCGCGATCCGTGATGCGCTCACGCCTCCATCCCTCATCCTTCGACAAGACTTGACCGTTGCCGAGGCACGTGCGGCGCTCGACGCCGCTGGCTTGATGGAAGCGCCGGTCGTGCAGGACGAGGGGATCTATCTCGGTGCTTACATCTCAGCGGGGGACTCCGGCGACGCGAACACGCCCATCTCCCAGCTGGTTTCGTTGAGCTTTCCCGAAGTCCCCGACGAGGCGATGCTGGACGCCGCCGCAGACGTCTTTGCGTCCGATCATCTGAGCTGGGTCCCGGTGCTCGACTCCCAACGCAGGCTAAGTGGGGTCGTCACGCTTTCAGGACTCGTTGAGGCTTACCGTGGCGCGTTAGACCGCGGCACGACTTCTCTCGGCGGCGTGCTCGGAAACACCCAATTGATCGACGCGGCGGTATCCGCGGACTCGACCCTCGCCGGTCGAGCCATCTTTTCCCTGCCGCACGGTGTGGCGGTCATCTCGATCGAACGCGACGGTGCCGTCCTGATGCCCCGACCGGGGTTCGTCCTCAAGGCCGGCGATTCGCTGAGCATCCTGGCCTCCGAGGCATCGGCGCGTCAACTGGATGGACTCTTGGAGTTCACAAAGGGCGGGGACGTCTCAGCGGGCGAGGAGGAACCGCTCATCTAGAAGGCCATCTCATCGGTGCCGCCCCACGGGAATCATGTTCCGACCGGATGTCGGTCCGGCCGACCTGCGCGAGCACGTACGCTTGAAGATCGGCGTCCTGCTGTTCCACGGTCGCGAGCATCACTCGTCCGCCTTCCGGCGCCATGGGAGGGTCGTCGAGCCAGTGGGCCCAGGCCTGCCGCTGGTGCGGCTCGTCGCCCGAGCGCTTCCGGAGGGAGTAGCATCCCAAGCGCACGGCATGCGGCGGACCGGGATCCCGGCCTTTTCCGCGTCGGGGACCCCGGCCGCATTGGCGGAGCAAGGAAGAGCCATGAAGGGACCGACGAGGGCGACGGTCATCGTCGAGGACCCAGGCGTCACCACAAAGGTGTGGGTCACTGACGACGGCAGGGTCGTGGGGCGGATGTTCGGCGAGGACAAGACCGGTCCCGAGGTCTCGTTCGAGAAGCGAGAACACCTCGCTCGTCGGTGGGACGAGGTCCGGGCCGATGACATCATCAGGGACCTCATGCTGACGGTCGACGAGAACGGCCAGCTATTCACCTGATCCCCCGGCATTGAAGGAGGCCTGGGTCTCAGCCAGTACAAGAAGCTGCAGCCCGACGAGCAAGCGCCTGTGAACGTTGAGGAGGCGCTCGTCCTCACCGGGACGTCCCACGAGGCGTTCGACGCCTGAATCGACAGTCCCGATCGGGATCGGCTCACCGACTCCGACGTCCACCGGGCGGTCGATCATGGACCGATCACGCGCTACGACATCCTCGGCGGCTACGTGCACATGGATGGGCTAGCCAGCATCGTCGACGCACGCAAGGAGGAGCCATGAAGTGGATCACGAGAGCCCGCCCCAAGACGGACCGCATCGCGTGTCCGTGGCTGATCGGTAAGTTCATCGACCCTAACGGAGAGATTGTCTACCTCCCCTCCGACCAGGTGCTCGAACCGGCGCAAGCCGATCCGGATGCACGCTCCTTCGACGCCTCCGGAGCGGACTTCACCCACGACGGGGCGCTCTGCACCTTCGAGGTCTTGATCAGCGAGTTCGATCTCGCCGGTGATCCCGCCCGCGTGAGACTCGCCGCGATCGTTCATGCCGCCAACGTCTCCGAGGACATGGGGTCGGAATCCGCTCGGCGCTGGCCTGCTCGCCATCGGGCTCGGCGGGCTCGACGTCGAGGATGATGACCAGGACTACGTTCGAATCGCGATGGCGACCGCAGAGAACTGGAGATCACCCTCCCACGGCGGCGTCAGGACGGGCGTAGTGCATGTGCTCTCCATCTACACACGGCGAGACGGGAAGCGGCTGACGCTTTGTGGCGCCCGCATCACACCGTCTTGGTCCGCCACGACGGCACCGCCTACATGCCGGGCGTGTATGGGACTCGCATCGCGCACGAGGGACTCGTGAGCGCGTCAAGCTACGCAGGGGTTGAAGTGTCGACGGCGCCGTTCCGCTTCGTTGGACCCGAGATCCTGAGGGTCGTGAGTGACCTCGGCTATGAACCCGTCCAAGGCCTCGCTGTAGCCGAACCCCCGGAAGCCTCGGGTGCAAACCCCGCCGTCACCCTCGCCTTCGTGGAGATGCTGCCTTCGCACGCCCAGGCCCTGATGCTCGCCACTCAGGTGGCTTGGCGGATCCATGGGTGCGCGCAGAAGGCGACAGGGGACGTGCGGGTGACACACGGACCCTCCGGCCGGCTGCTGGCCAGGGTGAAGACCGAAGATCAGCCCGTTGGCTGAGTCGAGCATCTCTCGTTTCACTCGTTCCGCTCGACCGGCCTTTGGCTAACGGCCCATCGATGGATGGGGATCCTCGAAGACAGGGCGCTCGCCCGGTGTCGGAAAGTGATTGCGCCTTACACCTGTCGCCGGAGAGGAGCTCCTTTGCGATCGTCTCGGCATCCGAACCGAGCGCCGTCACCGACGAGGGGTACGCGAGGTCGCGAGGAAACACGCTGCCCGGCAGCAGGATCACCCGGAACGGGGCTAGCCTAGGAACCCGCCATCAGTCTGCCCTTGCGCTAGGAGGGCGACTCCATCTGCGTCACGGCGATGATGTTGCCGTCGGGATCGGTGAACCACGCGCCGGGACCTTCCGGTGTCTGGGCGATCCCGTTCTCCGTCTTGAACTCCGGATAGTCGAAGTCCATGAAGGTGACGCCCTTCTTGCGCAGATCCGCGACCGTGGCGTCGAAGTCATAGACGTTGAAGCTGATCGCCGTGGCCTTGTTCGTCCCGGCGAACGCCGAGGGATATACCAAGAAGGCCGATCCCTTCCCGCTTCCGAACAAGATCCCGACCGGGCTCTCCTGCATGATTGAGAACCCCAGGGTCTCGGAGTAGTACTTCCGTGCGCGATCGATGTCGGTTACCGCGAGGGTTGCGGCCGACTGTCCATCCTTCAGCATGCTTGCCCACCTCCCCTATCCTGGTGCCATCACGCTAGTCCCGCGTCAACCAGCCTGTCCAACACGAAAGACCTGTGTGCGTTCGCCCTACCCGCCTTGCATCCCCTCCATGTTCTTCATGATCGCTGCCATGGTCTGGGCTAGATCCTCGGTCGGACTGAACTGGACGAACTGTGTGCCAGGTTCATAGGTGGGGGTGTGCCCAGACGGGATGTAGACCGCGTCGCCCGCCGTGTACGACTCCTGGTGGTCGCCGAAGTCCATCGTGAAGGACCCCTTGAGCACGTAACCCCAGTGCGGGCACTGACACATGTCGTCGGGCAGTCCCTTGAGCATCGGCGCCAGCGCGCCACCCTGGGTGAAGGACATGAAATCGACGGTGTAGCCGCCCAATTCCTCGTGTCGGTCCTCACCCATCGGACCCATCTGCTCGACTTGGCTCGCGTTGTCCTTCGACACCTTCGGCATGTGCCTCTCCTCTCTCCGTGAGTCCTACAGATTCCCGTCAGGAATCCTAGTCGACGAAGATCGCCGAACGTTTCATGTTCCGCTTCAGGACGTGGGGGCGTGCTCCAAGTCTCGAGGCGCTCGCTCCTCGACTCCGCGGGGCATCCACCAGCGCGCCGCGAACCTCTCTAATGTGTAGACGTGAGATCCGTTGACCGCCGGCACCGGCTCCAGGTGTGGGTCGGCTTGTCCGTCTTGGTCGGAGCGCTGACGGGTCTCGTCGTTGCATTGCCGACTTCGTGATCCACATCTTGATAGGGCACCCCTTGTCGCTTCGGTCAGACAAGTGGATCGGCCTGCTTCCCTTGATGGGCCTTGTGCTAGCGACGCTCTTCGTCAAGGCGTCTCGCTCCCGGTCGAGAGCGACCACGGAGGTCTACATCGAGGCCTTCAACGACCCCGATGGGCGCGTCGCCACTCCCGCCGTGACGTTCCGCATCGCGGCTTCGATCCGCGACGATCTCGCTCGGCGGTTCGATGGGTTCTGGAAGGTCCGAGCATCTACGCGGGTAGTGCGATCGGAGACGCTGTGGAGCGGCGATTCCCAACGCTGCTCCGTGAGGAGCATGCGAAGGTGCTGCTCATTGCGGACGCTGCCGCTGGAATCGCGGCGATCTTCAAGGCGCCGCTGACGGGCATCATGTTCGCCGTCGAGGTCCCCTATCAGGACGACCTGGCGCGCCACGCCTTGATCCCGGCCATCTTCTCCGCAGCGACGAGCTACCTTGTCTTCGTCGCGCTGATAGGGACGGCGCCACTGTTCCCGGTTCGCTCCGCTGCGCTCTCCTACCCCGACTTGCTCGCGTCGGTTGGGGTAGGGGGTCGCCTGCGGCCTGGGGGCGCGGGCCTTCGTCGCGCTATTCCGTCAAGTGGTGGCGTTGGGCAGTCGTATACGGTTCGGGGTTCGGCCATTCGTCGGTGGCTCGGTGCTGCTCGTAGTCGGGCTCATCTCGATCAGGCTGTTCAGCACACCGCTCGCGCTCGGGCCCGGTTACGTAGGGTTGGCCGAGACCTCGCGAGGGGCTCTTTCGGCTGGTCTGCTCGTTGCGCTGCTGATCCTGAAGATGATCGCGACATCTACGACGGCGGCATCGAACGGGGTGGGAGGGCTGTTCTTCCTATCGGCGTTGATGGGCTCAACGATCGGATCGTTGTTCGGGCGGTTCATGCCGGGGCCGCCTTCCCTGTTCGCCGTCGTCGGGTCGCGGCGTTCATAGGAGCTGTCTACAACGTGCTGCTTGCTGGCGTCACGTTCCTCGCCGAGACGACGGGCGCTCCGGGCCACATCATCCCGGGTCTGCTGGCGGCGGCGATCGCGTACCTGGTGAGTGGACGCCGGTCGTTGTCTGAGCATCAGCGAGCACGCGGCTAGGGCTTGGGCATCGGGCGCTCTCCGCCCGGTTGAAGCTGTCCGAGGATCGCTTCCGAGTGTTTCCGGCTGCGCTTCGGACCGAAGCATGAGTTTCCGCTGCTTCTCGCGGATCGTGTAACGCCGCCCACGGAGCGAGGGACGGAGTCCTCATCGCGATGTAGGGATCACCGAGCCGGGCCCATGGAACTCGGATCGCTCCAAGAAGGGGAGGTTACTTCGATGCGTCTGATTGCAAGAGTGATGGGAGGGATCGGCCTCGTGGCGCTCATCGCGGCCGGTCTCGTGGTGACACCGACGGTGGCCTCCGCGGCGAGTCCCGTCGTCGGTCACGTGTACGTCAACGACAACACCGCTGGCACCAACACGATCGGGGGCTTCAAGCAACATGCTGACGGAACCCTGACGCCGTTGAACGGGTCTCCGTTCGCGGCGGGAGGTGCCGGTACCGGGACCATCGTGGGTTCGCAGGGGTCGCTCCAGGTCACGGCCGACGGTAGGTTCGTGCTCGCTGCGGACGCGGGGAGCAACCAGATCTCGGTCCTACGCGTGCGGCCCTACGGCGCATTGCGGCCGGTGGCAGGGAGCCCCGTGTCCTCGGGTGGCATCGAGCCGGTCAGCATCGCCGTGCATGGCGGGCTCGTCTACGTCGCAAACGAAGGCGACGGGGTGTCCGGTAGCAACTACACCGGGTTCAGGTTGAACTCGCGGGGGCACCTCACCCCTCTCGTGAACTCCTCAGTCGCCCTGCCACCCACGGCCAATCCGGGTGACATCCTGTTCAACTCGACGGGGAAGAACGTGATCGGTGTCGAGGTCGGGACGACTGATCCCAGCACCTTCCGTATCGACAGCTTCGCCGTCGGCCGTCACGGTCGCCTGCATGCTGCGTCCGGTTCGCCGTTCGCCGCACAGGCACCAGGTCCCTTCGGCAGCGAGTTCTCACCGACCGCCCCGCAGCGCCTGTATGTCTCGAACGCACACGGTGGCACCGGAGTGGGTTCGGTCTCGGCGTTCAGGGTTGCTCGCGACGGCGGATTGAGCTCGATCGGCGCGTCGCCGTTCGGCGATGGTCAGACGGCGCCGTGCTGGGTCGAGATCTCCCACGACGGGCGGCACCTGTTCGCCGTCAACACCGGCAGCACGAGCATCTCGAGCTATCGGATCCGTGCGAACGGCTCGCTGAAGTACGTGAGCACCACGCCGTTCCAGAGCGGCACCGGCATCCGCCCGTTCGACGCCCGGCTCGACGTCAGGGGGAAGCACCTCTACGTGGTGGACGCAGCGCTCAACGCGGTCAGTATGTTCGCCGTCGCCGGCGGCAAGCTCACGGAGCTCCCGTCCTCACCAGCCCCCCTACCGGCCGGCGCCACTCCGTTCGGGATCGTGGTCGTCTAGATTCGGACAGGATCAGTTCAAGTGAACCCGAAACGACGAGGGCCGCGGGCACGACGCTCGCGGCCCTCGTCGTCCTTGCATTCGGGACTAGTTCGCATGACGACCTTCGTCTCGTTCATCAGCTCGGCATCCGCGCCTGAGAGCGGCAGCGTGTCGATCGCGACCCAGACGTGCTTCGGCCTCACTTTCAGCTCTGGGTGTGCGGCGCGGCTTAAGCGAGCCCGTGCTGATAGGCGTAGGTGACGGCTTGAGCCCGATCGCGAACGCCGGTCTTCGCGAAGAGATGATTGATGTGGCTCTTCACGGTGGTCTCACTGATGACAAGTCGTTGGGCGATCTCAGCATTGGAAAGTCCTTCAGCGATCAGCGACAGCACTTCGGCCTCTCGTGGGGTGAGGCCGTCGGGGAACCTCTCCGGGTCAACGCCCGCGGACGCAGGACCGACGGTGACGGCGTCAAGTAGGTGTTGTTGAACGGCGGGGTCGAATGCGGCCTGGCCGCGGGTGACCTGTTCGAGTGCCTGGCGGATCTCCTCGGCCCCAGCGTCCTTGGTCAGATACCCCCGGGCGCCGGCGCGAAGCGCATCGATGACGGAGCGGTCATCGGCGTACGTCGTAAGCATGAGGACCTTGATGTTGGGGTCGTGCTCCCTGAGGCGGCGGGTGGCCTCCACGCCGTCGCAGCGGGGCATACGTAGGTCCATCAGCACAACGTCGGGGCTGCGTTCGATCGCGAGCGCCACGGCCTCCTCGCCGTCGGCGGCCACGCCGACCACCTCGACCCCTTCGAGCATGCCGAGGAGGCTCTCGAGCCCCTCGCGGACCACTCGCTGATCGTCGGCAAGCAGCACGCGAACGGCGACGTCGCTCACGCTGGCACCCACAGCTCGACCCGGAACCCGGCCTCCGTGGATCGGGCCGTGAGGGTGCCCCCGATGAGTTCGGCTCGCTCCTGCATGCCGGTCAACCCGTAGCCGGAGCCATCCCCCGCGGCTGGACGTTCTCCCTGGCCCTCGAAGTCCTCCACCGTGAGCCGAGTACCGGTTGGCTCATAGGAGAGGAGCAGTTCGACCCGCTCAGGGCGCGCATGTTTGCGGATGTTGGTCAACGCTTCCTGGGCGACCCGGTAGAGAGTGAGTCGAGCATCGGTGTCCATGTCCCGCTCGTTGCCCCTGATCGACAGGGCACAGTCCACTCCCGTGTCGCCCTCGAAGTCCGAAGCAAGGCCCTCCAAGCGTTCCGGCCCTGGCAACGCGTCATCTCGCAACATCCCGATCGCTCCTCGTGCCTCCTGCAGGCCCGTCTTGGCTAGACGCAGGGCGCGCTTGATCGCGTCCGCAACCTCGGGATCCGCTCCGTCTCGGTCGGCGAGCAGTCGTGCCCCCTCCAGGTTCAGCACGAGCCCGGAAAGCGAGTGGGCCAACACATCGTGCATCTCTCGAGCGAGGCGCTGGCGTTCCCCGAGCGCGGCCGCCTGGGCCTGGGCTGCCCGGGTCTGCTCCAGCTCGGCGAGCAGGCGCTGGTTGCGCTCGTTGCTCTCGCGGAGCTGGCGGGCGAACATCGCCACGAGGTAAAAGGCCACCACTCCGAACACGTCCAGAGCGATGCCCGCGAGCGGCCAGTGCGCGGCCAGCCCTGCAAGCGCGACAGCGGCGAGCGCCGCGCCGGCCACGATATCCCCCAGACGAACCGGGAGCCTCAAGGCGGCCGCGCTGACGGCCATGAACACCCCCAAGATCCCAGTGCCTTGGCGCTGGAGCTCGATCAGCGCGGCCGAGCTCACCACGAGCGTCAGCAACAGCGGTAGCAGCACTGCAGGCCTGGCATCGGGCCGGAGGATCACGCCGATGGTCGCTGCACAGAAGGCGGACAAGGCGATGGCGACCCCGAGTGACGTGCCATGACCGCCTGGCGGTGGGTGGGCTGCGAACGCGGCAACCACCACAAAGATGAGTACGCCGGTCCCAAGGACGCGGGTTCGCAGGTTGGCCCCCTGTTGGCCGGTTCGCGCCTCAGCGAGTCCGGCCTGGCCGGGCGTCCTGGATGCATCGGAGTTCACGACGCGAGAACCGTACGGCGAGACCGGCGCGTCGTACAGGGCTTCCAGGCGGATCCCTCAACAGAGATGACCTCCACCCGAGGGTGGAGCCCATCCACCCTCCGTTCACGTTCTGCCGTCGGGAAAGATCCACCGGCGGGCCGACGACTCTGACGGCTGGCGAGCGCACCCTTCGTGTCATGACCGACGACCCGAGGAGGGACATGAACGCCACCGCTCACTCGCTCCGCCCGGATCCGATCAACTCCGCTGAGGCCGAAACCGTCGTGACCGTCCGCGGCCTCGTCAAGCGCTACGAGCGCCACGAGGCAGTCCGCGGCATCGATCTGGACGTGCACCGAGGTGAGATCTTCGCCTTCCTCGGTCCCAACGGCGCCGGAAAGACCACGACGGTCGAGATCCTTGAAGGCTTCCGTACACGCACTGCCGGTGAGGTCACCGTCTTGGGATCCGATCCCACCACAGCGGGCGGGGCGTGGCGGGACCGGGTCGGCGTCGTCCTGCAGGAATCCGATGCTGAGCCGGGCCTGTCCGTGCGCGAATGCGTGCAGCTTTATGCCGGCTTCTACCACGCTCCACGTGACATCGAGGAGACCATCGCCTTGGTCGGCCTCGATCAGACGGCGGACACCCTGGGCGCCCAGCTCTCGGGCGGACAACGCAGGAGGCTGGACGTCGCCTTGGCGCTGATCGGCGACCCCGAACTCATCTTCCTCGATGAGCCGACCACAGGTTTTGACCCCTCCGCCCGTCGCGGCGCTTGGGAGGTCATCGTGGGCCTGCGGGACCTGGGCAAGACCGTCTTCCTCACCACCCACTACATGGATGAGGCGGAGTACCTGGCCGATCGCATCGCAGTGATCGCCTCAGGGTGCATCGTCGCCGAGGGGACGCCTCGAACGATTGGCGGTCGCGACCACATGACCACGGCAATCAGCTTCAGCCTTCCGGTGGGCACGTTGGCCCGCGACCTGCCACCGGGGTTGAGGCCGATCGCGGAGCCCACACCGGATGGCTCGGTCCGGGTGCGTAGCGAGAGTCCGCTCGTTCACCTCCAGATGCTCGCCGACTGGGCACTCAGCCGAGGCTTGGATCTTCCCGCCCTCGACGTCCATCGGCCCTCGCTCGAAGAGGTCTACCTCTCACTCACCGACCCGGCCAACGCGAAGGAGGACCGATGACCATCCGGCTGCTCTCCAGCAAGCGCGGCGATCGTATCTCCGATCAAGCTCAGGCGGCGAGTCCTCGTGCGGGCGACCGCAGCCTCGGGGCGAGGATCGGCATGGCGCTGCACGTGTTCCGCTACGACCTGCGCGCCTTCCTCCGCAACAGCCAATCGCGCTTCTTCACGATCGCCCTGCCGGTGCTGTTCCTCGTGATATTCGCCTCCGTCTTCGGCGGCAAAGGCCGCACCGTCGCGGTATCCGGCGGTCGGATCGACACCTCGGTGTCCTACGTGCCGGGGATCATCACCCTCGGGATCATCGCCGCGGCGTTCGTGAATCTCGTGATCTCGGTCACGGCCCAGCGCGAAACGGGCGTCTTGAAGCGGCGGCGCGCGACGCCGGTCTCGGCCACCGCCCTCATCGCGGGCCGCGCCCTCACGGCAGTGGTCATCGCCCTCAGCATCACCGTCATCCTCCTCGGGATCGGTTGGGCAGCCTATGGCGCACACGTCCCGGCACGCACAGCTCCGGCCCTCGCGGTCACGGTCGTCATCGGCACACTCGCCTTCTGCTGCCTCGGCTACGCCCTCAGCTCGCTCATCCGCGACCAGGACGCCGCCCAGCCCATCACTCAGGCCGTGATGCTGCCGCTGTACTTCATCTCGGGTGTGTTCGTCGCCGTCACGGTGCTGCCTCACTGGCTCGTCGACGTGGCGGCTGCGTTCCCCGTGCGACACCTGGCTGCTGCACTGCTGGTGGCTTACAACCCACACACGAGGGGACCAGGCTTCGATGCGATGGATCTGGCCGTCGTGGCCGCATGGGGCGTCGCAGGCTTGCTCGTCGCGCTTCGCAGGTTCAGCTGGCTTCCGCACGGACATTGATGCCGGCATGCGGATCCGATGAAAGGAGAACGTCGATGGCCTCAGAGGTACAGACTCGGAGCGGCCGGTGTGAGACCCACGGAACGGTCGAGGCGACGAGGGAGATCCCCCGGCTTGGGTTCCCCTACATCGTGTACGCCGTCCGACGTTGGCTCGCCAAACGGCGACCGTTCAGCTGCCCCCAGTGTGGGGCGCCGGTCCAAAGCAGTTGAACCTCCCTACCGACCAACCTCGTCTCAGGAATCCAAACCGCAGACCTGAGGCCTCCCTTGAGGGCGCTCGTGGGATACGCGTGGGTCGGCGAGCAGTCCGTGCGGTTCGAACGGTTCGCCCTGGTCATGGACAAGTTCGTCACCTCGGTGCGCCGCGGGATCCGCAGCTCGGGTGGCTGGTTCGACAAGTTCACCGGCGACGGTTTCCTCGCCTACTGGATCGTGCAGGACGCTTCGCCGGCTGCGTACGAGGAGCGGTTCGTGCAGACCGCCGGCGACATCACGCACACGGCGCGCAGTCTGATCACGCTGTTCCACCACCGCGTCCTAGAGGACTTCCGCAGCAACTCCCGCAACCTGTCCGCCGGGGTGGGCCTGTCGATGGGATTGGCCGCAGGGCCCGGCTATCTCGTGAAGATCGCAGACGAGCTGACCGTGGTCGGCTCTCCAGTGGTCGGCGCGGTGCGGATGGTGACGGCGGCGTCGCTGCCACAGGAGATCGTGGCCAACGTCTACCTCGGCGAACGCTTGCGTGATGGGCAGGACGGCGTCTACGAGGCGTTGGGCGTCAGGGTCACCCGCGAGCTCCGACCCACGAAGGAGTACCCGAAGGGACAGGAGGTGTACGCCCTCACGTTCGCGGACGACGGCTCCGCGCCAACCTCGGCGGCACAAGAGGATGAGGGAGTGGATCCTCCCTCGGCTTGACGAGTGATAGATGGTCGTGTCTCGGAGAAGGGCGACCAATCGCGAGATCGAACGGATTGAGTGGGGCAACGCGATCCTCAGGCTGGCCAGAGGTCGGGTGGTGTCACGCCAGTGTCTCGGGGAGGCCGGTGAGCTACTGCCTCTCTGGGAGCGACCCCCGGGAAACCGATGGGTTGGACTCTTGATTGGCCGCCAGGGGGTCGCGAGATTCAGCGTACGCCCGGGGGCGTATCGGATAAGAGAACGACCCACCGTAGCCAGCGGCTCCACCGCGAGGCCGGCTCCAAGGGGTTGCATTCTCGAGGCTACTCGCCAGTCGGGTGATTGAGAAGGCGGGGCCAGACGATCCAGCCGTCCGGCCGACCGCCTTCTCACCCCCTACGGCCCACCGCGCCTTCCTTGCGCGTCCGGCGTCGAGCGGGGCCGGCGACGTCCAGGACGCCGGGTCCGAATTGGTGAAGAAGGCGACGGCGTTGGACCGCTCGTTGTTCAGGCGGTACAAGAACTCTGACGTTCAAGCGGCCTCCTCCTCCTGATGTCGGACACGGCTGGCGTGCTCCGTCCCGATCGCATCCGCGGTCTGATCCTGTGTGGGACATATCAAGGGTGCCAGTCGAACAGGTACCGTCTCATCGTGAGCCCCGCTAACGAACCGGACGTTCTTGTTCTCTTGATGCACAGCCCTTCGGTCGATCCTTCGACCTGGCAGGGGGTAGCCGATCGCCTCCGTGACATAGGTGTTGACGTGCGCGTTCCGTCGTTCGTCGGTGTCGGCGACACTGACGCGCCCTACTGGCCGCAGGTTAGCGAACGAGCCGTCGACTCGATCGGCGTGACGACCGGCATGCCTGTCTCCTTCCTGACATGAAAGAGTGAAAGCATGGACAGCGGGGAGCCAGCAGGGGTCCCCGGCCACCCGGAGGAGGAGCCCACGATGGCAGAGAAGCGGATCAGCCCGAAGCCCCCCACGAGCGAGGGAACGGCCGAGAAGAAGGCCGCCGGCGTCCAGAAGACGACGGCCCGCAAGGCCCGCAAGGCGAGGAAGGCCCGCAAGGCCTGAGACCTCGTATCGTTGGATCCTGCAAGGGCCCGGCCTCCGGCCGGGCCCTTTTGCGTAAGGCACAGCTTCGCCAACACGCTCCTTGGTGCGGGTGTCCACCCGAAGGTCGTTTCCGAGGCTCTCGGGCATTCCTCCGTCGCGTTCACGATGGACACTTACCAAGCACGTCCTGCCGACGATGGGAGGGCAGGTCGCGGCGGCGATCGAGGCGGCGCTGGGGAGATGAAGATGTCTAGACCGTGGTGGATTTCGGAACAGATCGTGAGCTACCTCGTCGTGGCTGCAATCGCCGTTGCCCTCGGAGGATGGGTCGGATATGCGAGGGGACAGAACTCGGCTTGGACTCAGGCCGAGACGCGAGCCTGGCGTGTCCGAGCCGGTGGCGCTTGCAATGCCTCTCGCATGATGAACGCTACCGATCGCTGGGCCGCTGGAGGCGCGGTCGATGGTTGGATGACTTCGCTCAACATCAAGGGTTCGGGGGCGTTGCAGGAGGCCCTCGATAGTTCCGGACTCTCTTCAGGGAACGGTCTCTCGTACTCCCCCGACGCGGTGAAGGGAATCGTTCAGCGGGCGGTAGCCCAATGGGACAATGGCGAGCCGACTGCACTTCGTGACCTGATCTGTGGGTCCGCTCTCGACCCACAGAACATCCGCCCGGACGAGAACTACCCGTAGGGCTGCTGCCACTCTTGCTGCCAATCGCCACCGTATGACGCCGTTTGGACCAGGACGCAACAGGACGGCATACTGCTACTGACCTGCGGTAACCCGACGGGGGAGTACGACTCGGTTCAGGTCAGGTCGTGCGTGGGGGCACTTACAAGGCGAAGGCCGCGGGTTCGAGTCCCTCAGCGCCACATTGAGATTGAACGTGAACATGATCACGGCGAGGAGTGATGTAACGGCCTGAGGACTAGGCTCGTTGCATGAAGGGCGACCGTGTCGAAATCGTGGTGGACACCGGTTCCGGCACGACCACGTACTGGATCGAAGCCTCGAAGGCAGGTCGGCGGGTCGAGGTGTCGAACGCGCGCGGCACGGTGGAGGTATCCGAGGTGACGCGCACCGGGGTCATGGTGCGCTCGGGGCGGTTCATGGCTGCGCGCGTCGCAGCGATCGTGGAGCACCCCAACGGGTAGCTCGGTTCGCTCACGAGTCCCCCGGACGCGATGCGAGCCGGAGGCACACCCGGCACGTGGGTTGGGCATCCGTGGCGGACCACGTTGGGGTGATGGGGGCGCCACAGAGGGTTAGCCCCGTTCCGTCCTTCCTCGTGTAGGTGGAACGTACATGGGCCTTGCTTTCACGGCCGATCTTCGGTGGTGCCTGCCAGCTCAGGGCGATCGACATCACGTTCGAAGCCTAGGGTCCGTGCGGGGTGCTGCTCTCGCACTTCGGGCATATGTTCGTGAAGATGTTGTCGCGGGACCGTGAGCGCCTGAGAGCGGCGTTACCGTCGGACCATGCCTGCTTTTCCCCGAAGGGCAAAGGCCACCCGGAAGGCGAAGGCTTCCCGAAGGCCAGCGGCTTCGGCCGAGACGTGTGAGGACCACCCCAGCTGCATCCGCTTCTACCGCCCCGACGGCGCTATCAACGAGGCCGGCTGGTGGGACGCGCAGTGGCGGCAGAACGCTTGGCATGTGAGGGGGCCAAGCCCGGCGGAGGCCGGGTTTCCGACGCTCGGTGCTCCGATCGAGAAGACCCTCGTTCCCGACCCTGAGGGCGACCCGATGGCCCCGTTGCTTCCCTATGTCGGAGACGAAGCCCTCAGGGCAGCCATCGACATCTTCCCGCCGTCGGGGTAGCTCGGGCTAAGGAACCGATCCGCCGCCTACGATGCGTTCTGCAAGACGTTGGGGTGGCCGCAGGCTCCGTTCAACCTTCGGACGTCCCCGGAGGTAGACTTGCACGAGAGCCGCATCTTCGCTCCTTCGCCGATCCAGCGCCAGCAGGCCGTCGCCCAAGAAGGGCGATCTGATCGGCCAGCGGAGATGGCT
The DNA here is from genome assembly GCA_963850315.1 of uncultured Actinomycetes bacterium. Classification (GTDB taxonomy): domain Bacteria; phylum Actinomycetota; class UBA4738; order UBA4738; family HRBIN12; genus JAOUEA01. The sequence goes on along the minus strand of CAWKKN010000005.1, from coordinate 226,458 downwards.
AGCAACCGGCTCGACGATGCGGCCTCCCGACGGCTGGGAAGGGCTTTCGGGGGGTCGCGTTGTGAGGGGGACGACCTCACCTACGCGAAACGACCCCCCGGAACCGGGAGTGGTCCGAGGCTCCAAGGGGTCGCACTCCCGATGTTACTGCCGGGCGCCGGTCGCGTGCGTCCCGCCATCGACTGAAGTTGCTGTCGTTTCCCGTCCGCGCGTAGCCTCACGAGACTATCGTCGGAGCAAAGGGGAGTGGCAATGAGCGATCATCCGAACGCCGAGGCGCTGCGGAAGGGGTACGCAGCGTTCGCAGCCGGGGACATGGAGACGGTCGCAGCGCTCTTCGCCGACGATGTGGCGTGGCATCAGTCGGGCAACGGTCCACTCGCGGGAGACTTCGTGGGCAAGGATGCCGTCTTCGGGGAGTTCGCACGCCTCGTCGAGGTCACTGCAGGAACGTTCGGCCAGCAGATCCACGACCTGTTCGCGGACGATGAGCACGCGGTCGCCTTGGTCGAGCAATGGTGGGAGCAGCCTCGTCCTTACCGGGGCAAGGCCGTCCACGTCTGGCACGTGAAGGATGGCATCTCCACGGAGGCCTGGCTCATGGACCTGGACCAAGCGGCTGCCGACGCTTCCTTGATTCCGTAAGCCTCGGGTTCGAGGCCTCGGCGCCCACGCGATCCTGCGACGCATAGCATGGCCGCCATGACTTCGAACGATGCCATAGGACGGATCCGCGGCCTGCTGCGTGCGGCGCCGCTCATCGACGGGCACAACGATCTGCTCTGGGAGCTGCGCGCCGCCCGCTCGACCGAGGGTGCCCAGCAAGCGTATCTCGACGTGAGCGGGCCCCGTCCGGAGCTCATGACCGACCTTCCGAGGATGGAAGCCGGCGGTGTGGGTGGGCAGTTCTGGTCCGTGTACGTACCTTCGGATCTACCGGGCCACGAGGCGGTCACGCAGACCCTCGAGCAGATCGACTCTCTGTTCGCCCTGGTGCGACGCCACCCCGACCGTATGGAGATCGCGCGCTCGGCCGACGACGTCGAGCGCATCGCCGCGTCGGGTCGCGTTGCCTCGATGATCGGCGTGGAGGGCGGGCACTCCATCGGTGGGTCGCTCGGAGCGCTGCGGATCCTCGCGCGGTTGGGTGCCGGATACCTGACGCTCACCCACAACGACGACACACCCTGGGCCGACTCGGCGACGGGGGACCATCCCCACGGTGGCCTCACCACGTTCGGCGAAGAGGTGGTGCGCGAGCTGAACCGGTGCGGCGTGCTGGTCGACCTCAGCCACGTCTCCGACGACACGATGCGCCAGGCGGTGGACGTGAGCACCGCGCCCGTCATCTTCAGCCACTCGTCGGCGCGAGCCTTGTGCGACGTGCCGAGGGACGTTCCCGACGATGTCCTGGAGCTGGTGGGCCGCACGGGCGGCGTCGCGATGGTGACCTTCGTTCCGTCGTTCGTCGCGGCGGAAGGCGCCGCGGCGAGCGCCGCGGTCTGGGACGAGGCCGTTCGGGTGCGCGCAGAGCACCCCGGGGATCGCGTCGCCGTGAACGAGGCGATGGAGGCGTGGTTCAAGGCACACCCCGACCCTGCGGCAACGATCGGCGATGTCGCCGATCACATCGACCATGTCCGCGATGTCGCCGGGATCGAGAACATCGGGGTCGGGAGCGACTTCGACGGCGCCAACTCGATGCCCCAGGGCCTCGAGGACGTATCCCGGTACCCGGCCCTGTTCGCCGAGCTTGCGACCCGTGGCTACGGCGATGAGGATCTGGTGAAGATCGCCGGCCGCAACGTGCTGCGGGTCATGCGCGACGCCGAGCGCGTAGCGGCGCTCTCCGGCTGAGCGCTCACGTCCCTCGCTCCGGCGTTCCCTCGAGGAGCACGCGCAGCCATCGCGGCAGCATCCTGTTCGACCGCGGCAGCCCTTCCTCGTCCACGGGGATCGTGTGGATCGAGGGCAGGTAGGCCGCCGGCGCGGGGGTCGGTGGCAGGCCGAACAACGACGCGACGGCCTCAACGGGGACGAGGTCGACGGCGTAGGTGTCCAGGAGACGGGACTGCAGCGATCGGGGATCGATGCCGGTCGGCCGCGTCCGCCGACCGTCGGGAAGCTCGATGCCCCCGCGGTGCTGTTCGCACAACGTGTAGAGCCGCTTGAGGAACGTGTGCACGACGCTCGGTTCGCCCGGGCCGGGCTCGAACCACGCGCACATCGAGCACACCAGCCGCAAGCGGGCGGGATAGGCGTAGCGGGCCCGCCAGCCGCGCTCGTGCTCGACGACGGTGCCCCAGAGCGCCACCGTCCCCACGACCGGCGGCGGCGGCCAGGCGGGGCGTGGGCGCGGGAACGTGGCGAGCGAGCGCCCGGCGTAGATGCCGCAGCGGCAACGGATGTCGGGGGCGGTGTGCGGCCCGAGGCTCCGGGTCAGCAGGTGTGGGAGCCCACATCGCGCCTCCATCGCCCGCTGCGGCTCCCACGCGTCGACGCCCGAGCCCGCAGGTCGAAGCCGCGGTCCGTCCGCGTCCTCAGACAGGTTCCAGATCCGCCACCCCGTGATGGGCTCGTCCAGCACCTCGGAGGTTTCGGGGGTCGCCATCGACCCATCGTGGGCCGGTCCCCTCGACCACGCAAGGCAGGTCAGATGCCGTCGACGATCCGCCCGTCCGCCATCGCCACCGTCCGGTCGACGTGGGCGGTAAAGGAGCTGTCGTGGGTGGCGATCACACAACATGAGCCGGTGACGGCCGCCGCGTCGCCCAGGAGGGAGAACATCGTCTGCGCCCACCTGGCGTCCTGATGGGCGGTCGGCTCGTCGGCAACGAGCAGGCGCGGGCCCAGGACGAGCGCACGTGCGAGCGCGGTGCGCTGCTGCTCTCCGAGCGAGGTCTCCTTTGGATGCCGGTTGCGCAGCAACGACAGCCCGAGCACTTCCAGGAGGTCCTGGACGAGCGCCCGGCGTTCCTCGAGCCGGCCGGCGAGGCGCGCCGGGTACTCGACGTTCTCTCCGACGGTCAGCTCATCCATGAGCCCCAGTCGCTGGGGCAGGACGGCGACGTCGGCCCAGGTCGGAGCGGCGCCGCCGGGGGCCGTGACGGTCCCGGCGTCGGCGCGCTGCCATCCCACGGCGACGTTCAGCAGGGAGGTCTTGCCCGACCCGGAGCGGCCGACCAGCTCGACGATCTCCCCGCTCGCCGCCGTGAAGTCGATGTGGCGGAGAGCGTGCACGGCCTCGTCTCCGCGGCCGTACGTCTTCGTGACGCCTTCGAGCTGCAGAACGGGCGCGTTGGGTAAGGAGACCCAGGGCGGCAGGTCGTCGGGCCAGCGGACCGGGTCCCTGACATCTTGGAAGAGTAGCGCCGACGGATCGCCGGGCGCTCGCGGGACCGGCGCGTCGCGCACGCGCCCGTGCTCCAGCTCCAGTCGGTGGCCCGCGGCCGCGATAACCCCCGGGTCGTGGGTCGCGATCACGAACGTCACCCCGTCGGCAGCGAGCGCGCGGAGCCGTTCGAGGACCAGCTCGGCGGAGGCGGTGTCGAGCTCGGCCGTCGGCTCGTCGGCGACCACGGTTCGCGCTCCGCTGGCGAGCGCTTGGGCGAAGGCGGCGCGTTGCTGTTCTCCACCGGACAGCTCCGAGGGGAGGTGATCCGCGCGGTGCGCGAGCCCGAGTGCGTCGAGGATCGTGGCGAGCGTCGCCGGGTCGGGCCCTGGCCCGGCCGCGAGGCGGAGGTGCTCGCCGACCGTGAGGTCAGAGAAGAAGTTGGCCGACGGGCGTTGGAAGACGTAGCCAACGAGGTCGCGGCGCAGTCGACGCCGCTCCCGCGCCGTGGCGCTCCCCACGTCTCGTCCCTCGACGAGCACCGTCCCGTGCGTCGGTCGGTCCATCCCCGCGATCAGACGCAGCAGCGAGGATTTCCCGCTCCCCGACGGACCCACGATCGCCGACACCTCCGCCCGCGGTAATGTCGCGCTCACCTCGCGAAGGGCCTGCACCTCGCCCGTCGGGGTTCGGTACGAGCGCGCGACTCCGGCCAGGATCACGGCGTCCTCAGTCGGCAACGCGCATCACCTCGCCGAGGGCCACCGTGCGCGTCGCGCGGTCGGCGAGCCAGCCGCCGATCGAGGCCGCCGCCACGAGCACCACGCTCGCGGCGACGATCGCCGGCCACGGCGTGACGGGGATCGGTGGAGGAGGGATCGTCGGCAACGGATCGAGACCACGAAGCACGACGGGTGTCGCGAGCAGGCCGACCCCGACGCCTACGACGAGGGCCGCGACCAGGGATCCTCCCAGCTCCAGCGTCAGCGCCCTGCGCAGCGTGCGCCGCGACGCACCCATCCGTTCGGACAGCGCCGAGGCCAGGACCCGCGACCGCTGGCGCACCTGCTGGTAGACGAGGGCGAGCACCACGACGAGGAGCAGCGCGACGATGCCGAGCACGTCGAGGACGACGAACGTGTTCTCAGCGGCGACGATGAGCGGGATGTCTTTGACGTGGTCGGCGGTGACCACCGTGAACGCCTGGATGTGGGCCGGTCCGATCGCGGCCATCGCCGTGATCTCCGACCCTCGGATCCACAGCTCCGTCGTGGAATTGGACGACGGCAACTTGTCGGGAGTGGTATCGAACGCGCGCGACACGGCGCTGCGGCTCATCACGACGATGGGGTTCATCGAGGCCGCGCCGGGGAAGCTCTCGGCCCGCCCGACCACCGTGACCGGAACCCGATCCTCGCCCACGAGGATCGTGGACGGGTCGAGCGTCGGACCGTTCGCCAGGATGATGGGGATCGATCGGCCGTGATCGACACTCAGCCGCTGAACGAGCTCCTGCAGCGAGTCCTTCGACAAGGCGTCGTTCCAGTAGGCCGCGCTCGCGAAGGTCGAGGGATCGACGACGACGAGGTCGAACGGTCGATCGGACGTGGTGTCGAAGGATCCGGCTGCGAGCGCCCGCTGCACCAAGGTGATAGGGAGGGGGAACCGAGCCGGAGCGAGGGATCCGCTGACGACCTGAAGCTCGACGTCGCTTCCTACGAAGAGCCCTGCCTTCGCGTCGACCGTGACCCGCAACGACCGCACGATGCCCTCGGCCATCTCGACCGGGCGAGCGGCGAACGCGAACGCGCCGGCCACGGCGATCACGAGGAACGAGATCGCCAGGCCGGCGAGGAGCAGGACGAACACGGGCCCTTGTACGCCCGCCTCGCGCCGGTCGACGACGGTCACGACCTCGGACATCGTGCTGGTGAACCTCGTCTGCGACGGAGTGGGATCGCTCGTGGGGAAACGCGCGTCCGCAACACTGGAAGAGGGCCCCGACGACGGACGACGGATCGCTCATCCGATGGGCCACGGCGGCCGCGAAGAAGACGGTCGCGCGCGCCTGATCGAGGGTGAGCGGGGGGGCCGCTCGAACGGGGGCGACCCACGCCTCGTCGGCCTCCGAGTCCTCCAGGGCCGTCTGCAGACGCCGCAATCCCGGTGCGTCGACGAGGATGAACTGGGGCGGCAGGGGGCAATCCAGGCAGCTCTGGTAGATCATGTCGTGCCAGGGCTGCCAATAGCCGTCCTCGTCGGTGCGCGCGTAGAGAGAGGCGTAGACGCCGTCGACCGTGACGGTGACGACGGCCGCCCCGTCGTGCAGCTCGATCCGATCGCCCTGCGCGGCGCGCAAGGGGGCGGCGATGTAGTCGGGGAGCCACACGCCGCCGCCCGGGTGCCCCGACAGGATCCGAACGTGCGAGATCGCGTCCGTACCGGCGAACAGGCGCCCGTTCACCGTCTCGGCTCCCGGGGTCGATCCTCCCGGTCCCGTCACCTGCACGGCGGGGGCGGCCATGCTGGAGACGACACCGTCGAGGACCGGGTTCGCGGCCGCGGCCGCGACGAAGGCGCGCTGACGCTCACCGCTCAGCGAGCCCCCGTAGGGCGCCGTGGCGTCGAACGGCACCTCGGTGGCCCGGTACGTGATGCCGACCCCGTACCGCGAATACGTGGGGTTGGCGATCGTCGACGCCAACAGTCGACTGGTGGCGGCCGACAGGAACATGGGGTACGCGGCGGTCGCGACCGCGACGAGCACGGCCCCCGACGCGAGCGCGGCGAACAGCGTCGGACGGCGCTTCAGACGCGTCGGCGCCTTCCGCCACAGGGGTCGGCCCATGGGAACGTTCGTCGGGATCGTCTCCCTCGATCGGTGAGCGCGTTCAGCGGTATGTACGTCAACTCGGGGCCGTCGAGGTGCAGGTCCCCGACGTGTCGAGGCCGAGCCCCTGCCATCCTTGGAACGTCGTCCGGCTCGTGTTCGAGCCCGAGGACCACTGCCACCTGTCGTCGTCGCAGCTGGGCACCGCGTAGCGGTTCCCCGTCCACGACAGGCCGCTCAGGACCCCGCCGTCGTCCTCGACACCGACGAGCGCATCGCTCCCCAGCGTCACCTGGTTCCCGCTCGCCTCGTCGCCGGAGGTCGGGAACCCGTCTCCCTGCCGACAGGCGCCCCCGCCGGGCCCGTTGCTGCGGCCGTTGCCGAGCATCCGGATCCCCCAGTTGTCCGCCCCGGAGATCGTGTTGCGGTCGACGCCGACATCGTGGGAGTTGAAAAGGTCGATCCCCGCGTTGCCGGCGCCACGCACGGTGTTGCCGGTTATCGTCCCGCTGCAGCTGATCTCCACGCGGATGCCGTCGTGGGCCGCGCCGACGACGGTGTCCGAGCTCAGATCGAACCCGCGGGTGTTGTTGTCGAGCCAGATCGCCGCTCCGCCCTGCGAGTCGCGGACGGTCGTGTCGATGATGGAGACCCCCGACACGCTGTTGAGCTTCAGCCCGCCCGAAAAGCCGATCCCGAAGCCCGCGTCGGTGGGGCTGTCCAGGACGAGGACATGGTCGATCGTGAGGCCGGTGTCCTCCTTCGCCACAACCCCGAACCGTCCGTCGGCGACCGCGTAGGAGTCCCGCAACGTGATGCCCGCGCCACGGAGGTTGAACCCCTTCTGCTTCGCGGTCATGGCCTCGACCTGAACGACGGTCCATCCGTCGTTCGTGCGCAGGTCGGAGTCGCCGGCTCCCCGGAGCACCAGGTTCTCAACCGTGACGCCGGTCCCTCCGACCTGACCATCGATGCAGTACGCCGCGCGGCACTCGAGCACCGGTGCCGACGCGCCGGTGCCCCGGATCGTTTGGCCGTCCGACGGGGCAACCACGGTTTCCAGCCGGTAGGTGCCGGCGTCGAGGCACACCACCGCGTCGCTTCCCGCGTTCGCGACCGCGGCGGCGACGTCTCCGCCGGCTGCCAGGTGGACGGAGCACCCCGCCGTGGAGCCTCCGGGCACGGAGACGGAAGGGATCGGCCCCGGCGCGCTGCTGTGACAGGCCGTCGTCAGCAGGATGAGCACCGCCAGCGTCAACGGGCACCCGCGCAACGTGGCGAGCGTGTCGTGCCGGACGGCGATGGCGAAGGTTGTTCTCATACGTGGGGAAGGCGCGGGTTGCGGGCCGGTCTTGAGCATACCGGCGCTCCTCGCCGGACCCGCCGCGCGGAGCTCCCGATCAGCCACTACGCTCCACGCATGTCCGAGGACGCGTGGGTGGCGGTCATGCCGCTTGGGGACCTGCGGGAGGCCAGGGTCACCCGAGTGGAGCTCGATGGCGTGGCCGTGTTGCTGTATCGGATGGGGGAGCGGCTCTTCGCGATCGGGAACCGGTGCACGCATCAGGGCGCCCCGCTCAACCGAGGCTCCGTGCGCGTCGCAGGATCCGAGGCCACGGTGACGTGTCCCGCCCACGGCAGCGTCTTCCGGCTCACCGACGGCGCCGTGGTGCGCGCACCCGCACGTGACCCGGTCCCGGCATACGACGTCCGCGTCACCGAGGAGGCGGTCGAGCTCAAACCCCGACGCCCGAGCGCCTAGCCGCCTACCGATCCGCGGCGGCGGCTCAGGCCATCCAGGCGTCGATGCGCTGCTCGACCTCGCGCAGGCGCCCGACGATGGCCCTGAGCATCGCGAGGCCGACCGCGGGGTGTGCGAGCAGGAACGCCTGGAACTCCTCGGCGGGGATCTTGAGCGCGTCGACGCCTTCTTGGGCCCGCACCGTCGCCATGCGCTTGCCGGGGGAGATGAGGGCCATCTCGCCGAAGAAGTCCCCCGCCTTCAGCACGTGGTAGCGGCCGCCGACGTCCACGCGGGCTTCGCCGCGCACGAGGATGTACATGCCGTCTCCCACGTCGCCCTCCTCCACGATGACGTTGCCGGCCTCGTATGAAACCGGCCGGCCGACGTCCAGGATGCCCTGCAGGTCCTCGGGTGCGAGGCCCGCGAAGAACGGCGTGCTCTTCAGGGCTGTGGTCTCGATCGCGGACTCGTTCATCGATGTGCTCCTCGTCGCCTGGCTGCGGTTGGGTTGCGAGGCATCTTCCCACGCCGAGGCGTTCAGACGTCGAGGGGCATGACGCGCGCCTCACGCAGCGCCTGCGTGACCTCGGCGCAGAAGAGCAGCCACCACATCGTCGCGTAGAGGAAGGCCAACACGCCGAAGATCGCCCCGATGGCGCCGTAGAGGGCGGTCGAGCGCGTGACGACGCGCGCCACATACTCCGCGCCGATCACGTGAAGCACCAACCATCCCGCCGTGAAGAGGGCCGATCCGGGCGCGTGCTGGCGGACGGTGGGGCCTCGCCCGGGCGTGAGCAGGCGGTAGATCAGCAGGACGAACGCGAAGACGGCGATCGCCAAGGCCGCGAACGTGAGGATCTCGGTGATCCAGGCGATGGACCCGGCGATCCGCAGGCCCGCGGTGAGGCTCCCGGCCGCCGTGAGTGCGACGAGGACCAGCACGATCGGGATCCCAAGGACGGACGCGAGGACGCGCCCGAAGACGAGCCCGGTGAGCTCGGTGCGGAACACGTGCCCGAACGCGTGGCGCGATCGGGCGGCGAAGCCGGAGGCGGTCCACACGATCGTCGCGAACCCGATGATGCCGAGTCCGAGCTGCGCCGCGCTCTTGACGCTGATCGCGGAGCCGAGGATCTGTTCGAGACCGGGGACCGCCCTCGAGGCGGCGTCGAGAACGTGCTGGGTCGCGGCCGGGTCGTTGCGCAGCACCCGGCCCGCGATCGACAGCAGGAGAACCAGCAGGGGCGGGAGCGACAGGAAGGCTCCGTAGGTGAGCGATCCCGCCTCCACCCCCAGCGAATCCGTCGACACGCGGGTCACCGCCACGACGCCGGGGGCGATCAGTGTCCTCCACAGCCCGGGATGACGCTCGCGGAGCCGTGTCTCCACGCGCAGCCCGAGCCGCTGCCACCATCGGACGACCCCTGACGGCCCCGGGACCTTGACCCGGGACGGCCCCGGGCGGCTCATCGCGGCGAGCTCGGATCGAGGGATCGTCCCGACGTCGCGAGCGCCGGTGCCAACACGTTCATGTCGGAGGTCCTGCTCCTCATCGCACCGACCGTAGCATGGGCCTTCCGCCAGCCCGCCGATTCAACGTCGCGCCCGTGGTGCCGATAGGGTGGCGTGCACCCATACCTTCCTCGTCGGCTGCGCACGGTCGCCCTCGTCGCCGTGCTCGCTGTCGTCGCGGCGACCCCGCCCGTCGTCGCTGCGGCGGCGAGCGCTTCGCCTCCTGCCCCGGCCGGTTGGCGGGTCGTGCACTATGCGGGGGCAGACTTCCTCGCGCCCCTCACGTGGGCCGTCGTGCGACTGGACGCCGACCCCACGGCGTGCGAACGGCTCGACGTTCGTGCCGTGTACCTCGGGACGCAGGGCCCGGCCGCGCGTTGTTCCGGCGCCGCGGCCGGCCGCGACGACGCGATCGAGGTCACACGGCTCGAGGCGGCCCCGCACGGCCTCAGCGCCCGACTCGGTCCGCAACACGTGGTCGTCGCGCCGTCCTCGTCGATCGAGCGGAGCCTGCGCATCGCGTTCCCGCGCCTCGGGGTCCAGGTGAGGGCGCCGCGCGGAGGGCTCGCCGTGGTGCGACGTGTGCTCGGCTCGTTCGCGATGGGTGCGTCGGCGATCGCGCATCCGCCCGCGCTTCCTCGAGCGCCGGCACCCCAACCGGCCGCTCGTGTCGCGCTGCCCGCCGACGGCGCGGGTCCGCTCGCCCCACGGCGAGCGCTTTCGTGGGGCGCGGGTTCGACGCGTGCACCGCGCCCTCCGTCGCGACGATGCGGACTTGGCTCGCTTCGCCCTTCCGCGCAGTGGGGATCTACCTGGGCGGCGCCAACCGGGCGTGCGCCCAGCCGGAGCTCACCGCGCAGTGGGTCGCCGCGGTGGAGCCCATGGGGTGGAACCTGGAGCCCCTCTACGTCGGATTGCAGGCGCCGTGCGCCCGGCAGCGCGGGATGGCCCCGGTGCGCGCCGATCGCGCGGCGGCGCAGGGAAGCGCCTCGGCCGATGACGCAGTGTCGGAGGCGAGTGCGCTCGGCCTGGGTGTCGGGACCCCCATCTACTTCGACATGGAGGGCTACGACATCTCGCGCGCGCGGTGCGTGCAGACCGTCAACACCTTCCTCGATGCCTGGACCGCGCGTCTGCACCGGCACGGCTACGTTGCCGGCGTGTACGGAGGATCCTCCTCCACGATCTCGGCGCTCGTGGCGGCATCGGGCACGCCGGGGTTCGACGAGCCGGACGACATCTGGTTCGCGAATTGGGACCGCGAGGGCCCGCGTCTTCGACGATCCGTACTTCACGAACGGGATGTGGACGGAGCACCAACGGGTCCACCAATACCTAGGCGGACACACCGAACGCTGGGGCGGGATCGCGATCAACATCGACTCCAGCCAGGTGGACGGCGCCGTCGTGGGCAGGCCCGCCGACGGCTCGTTCGTGCGGACGGTCGGTGGCGGGACGTTCCGCATCGCCGGTGGCGCGCCGATGCCGGTCAGCGACTGCGGAGCCTTGGGGGCTGCCGCCCCATCGAGACACTGGCGTCGGTGGCCCACCTCCCACGGTATCCGGCAGACGGGACCGTCGTGCGTTCGGCCGGTACCGGGCGTGAGTATGTCGTGGCGGGGGGCGCGGCGCTCCACATCACCGATTGCGCGGCGATCCCGACGCGATGTGCCGCGCTCGTGACGCTGGAGCAGCCCACGATCGCCGGGCGCGCAGGCGGCCACCTTCGGGCGATGCCACCGGCGGGGACGATCGTACGAGGGATGCCTTCCTCCGTGGCATCCGTCGTGCGCTACGGGTGCCTCGACGCGCTCCCGGCCGGGGCGCGGGCGTCGAGCGTGGCGCGGATACCCGATGGGGACCTCGGATCGCTGTTCCCGCCCTGCGGAGGCACGTTGGCCTTCGGCGCGGGCGAGCCGGGACATCGCAGGGTCGCCATCGAGAAGGCCGACGGGACCCGGCGCCGCACGCTGAGGGGCACCGGTGGGGACGACTTCGCGCCGACGCTCTCGCCCGATGGGACACGGATCGCGTTCACGGGGCGTCGAGGAGGCAACGCGGACCTGTGGATCATGAACCTCGACGGCACCGGGCTGCGACGCCTCACCCACCTGGGCGCCTTCGACGGGTTCCCCGCGTGGTCGCCGGACGGCCGCACGCTCGCCTTCGAGAGCGACCGCGGCGGGAGCCCGGACATCTGGACGATCGGGATCGATGGCGGAGGGCTTCGACGCCTCACCCACCTGGGCGCCTTCGACGGGTTCCCCGCGTGGTCGCCGGACGGCCGCACGCTCGCCTTCGAGAGCGACCGCGGCGGGAGCCCGGACATCTGGACGATCGGGATCGATGGCGGAGGGCTGCGGCGACTCACGTTCGCGAGGGGCGTGGACGGCTTCCCAGCGTGGTCGCCCGACGGTGCGCGGATCGCGTTCTCGAGCACGCGCGAGGGGACGGCCGACATCTGGACGATGGGGCCCGCCGGCGGCGCGTTGCGACGGGTCACATGGCAAGCCGGCGACGAGACGGCGCCCGCATGGTCGCCGGATGGTTTGCGACTGGCGTTCCTGAGCGATGCGGGCGGGGGCCGGATCGACGTGATGCGCGCCGATGGCTGGGGCGTGACGCCGTTCCCGTCGGGTCGTGCCGCGGATCCGGCCTGGCGTTGATCGAGACCTGCGGCGCATCCGTAGACTCGGAGACGATGGCCTCGACCGAGATCACCGTGTTCGACGCAGCCGGCGGCATGCCCTTCTTCGAGGCGCTCGTGGATCGCTTCTACGACGGCGTCGCCGCCGATCCGGAGCTCCTGCGGCTCTATCCGTCGCCGCAGGACCTATCGGGCGCCCGCCATCGGCTGACGTTGTTCCTTGCGCAGTACTGGGGCGGTCCCACCACCTACAGCGAGGAACGGGGCCACCCGCGGCTGCGGATGCGCCACGCCCCCTTCGCGATCGGACCGGCGGAGCGCGACCGCTGGCTCATGCACATGCGGGCGGCGGTCGCCTCGCTCGATCCACCGCCCGAGATCGCCGCCTCGCTGGAGGAGTACTTCGGGTTCGCCGCGGAGTCGATGCGCAACCGGGACTAGGAGTCGGCGCGCCGGCGCCCGCGCTTCGCGATGCCGCGTCCGCCGCCGATCAACCCCACGTCGATCACCACGCCCAGCGCGATCACGACCGCGCCTCCAGCCGTGAGCCCCCCGCCGGGGGTCGACAAGGAGTCCTTCGCGATGGCGTAGGCGATCGTCGTGGTCGGCAGCAGGAAGAAACCGACCGTCGGCAGGATCCAGCCCGTGTAGGCGCGGCTCATGTAGTCGGTGAAGAGCCAGAGCACGAGGATGACGAATCGGGGTGCGAGCAGACCGAGCGCGGTCACGAAGCACATCGGCCGTCACACTACCTGGTGACGCCGATCGTCGCGGACCTGGCGGACGGCGAGGAAGACGAACCCGAGCGCCGCGATCGTCGCGAAAGAGAACCACTGGATCGCGTAGCTGAGGTGAGGTCCGTTGGTGAGCGTCGGCCGAGGCGGCAGCTCCGGAAGGGCCCCGGGTTGGGGGGGTCGCTGCTGTTGCAGCTCGAGCCAGTAGGGGAGCAGGCGATAGGGGAGCTGGCGGCCGATCTGCTCGAGGTCGACACGGGTGAACGTCGTCGTGGGCCCCCGCTGCGGCGAACCCCCCGGTTCGGTCGGCGCCAGCAGGCCCGTCACGGTCACGCGCCCCGAGGGCGGTGCCGCGGCGTTGACAGGGGGCGTGTCGTCGGCGAACGGAACCCAGCCGCGATCGACGAGGAGCGCGCGGCCGTCGGGGAGCCGAAGGGGCGTCAACAGGTGATTGCCGGGAACGTGCTCGCGGCTGCTGCGGCCGTAGAGGATCACCTCGCGCGTCGGGTCGTAGGAGCCGGTCGCCGAGACGTGCCGGTACAGCAGGGACCCCTGCGCGTGCTCGTCCACGAGCTGCTCTGCGGGCGCCGGCACCGCTCGCATGCCCTGCTCGTAGAGGCGGTTGGAATCCTTGGTCTCGCTGAGGCGACGGAGCTGCCAGGATCCCAGCTCGATGCACACCACCGCCATGACGAGTGCGAACAGTCCGAGGGCGATCCAGCGGGGCTTCAGGAGGAACCGGAGCATCGACGACTGAGGATAGCGGTCCCGGCAGAACGTCCTGCCCCGGTCACGAGCGCAACACGGTCCCTGGCCTCGCCTTCCGTGTCGGCGAGGTCCACCCGGGCTCAACTTCTGGGGCGTTCCCTGCCGATATACCCCGTGAGGAACCTGTGAAGAGAGGGCACGACATGTTCATCCGCTGGTACGTCCGCACCCTCGTGTGGCGAACCCAGATGCGCGACCGGCTGGAACAGGAGTACGGCGCCACCGCCGTGGAGTACGCCCTGATGCTCGCCTTCATCTTCATGGTCATCTTCGGAGCCGTCGCCTTCATGGGCCAGCAGACCAACTCCCAGTTCTCGAAGGTCCAGATCCCCAGGCCGGGCGGGCGTCGTAACGGGATCGAGCCGGGCATCGCGCAGGCCGGCATCGACTAGGCTTCGGGCGCCATGCGGGGGATGGATCGGCTGCTCGAGCTCCAGGACATCGACCTGACACTGGACCGACTGCGCGGCCGGCGCGCCGCGCTCGAATCGGGCGAGACCCTGGCTGGGGTGCGCGCGGAGGCGGACGACGCCGAGCGCACGCTCGGTGACCGCCGTCTGCTCCTGGACGAGATGGCGCGCGACCAGACGCGATTCGAGCACGAGATCGACTCCCTCCAGCAGAAAGAGATCCGCCGAGCACAAGCGCATGTTCGATGGCAGCATCGTGAACACGAAGGAGCTCGAGGCGCTGCAGCACGAGATCGAGAACTTCAAGAAGCGGCGTTCGGACCGGGAGGACGAGCTCCTGGCGCTGATGGAACAACGCGAAGAGCTGGAGCGAGCGTCGCCGAGGCCGATGCGACGGCGACCCGCCTGAGGGTCTCGCTCGATGAGGGAGAAGCGGCCGCCGAGCGCGAGCTGGCGGACGCGCGCGGGGAGCTCGAGCGACTTGCGGGCGTGCGCGCCGAACTCGTCCGGGACATCGACCCCGAGCTGCTGGAGCGTTACGAGGACCTGCGCGGCCTCAAGAAAGGGGTCGGCGCCGTGGCGCTCGTCGACGGCGTCTGCCAGGGCTGTCACGAGCAGCTCTCCGCCGTCGAGCTCGACCGTCAGAAGCGGGCGGAGGGCATCAGGAGGTGCGATCACTGTCGTCGGATCTTGGTGTTCTGACCGTCTCGTGCGACGGCGCCGCCCGCGGGAATCCGGGCCCCGCCGGCATCGGCGTGCAGATCACCGACGCCCGTGGCTCGGTCCTTGCCGAGATCGCCGAGGGGTTGGGGGAGACCACGAACAACGTCGCGGAGTACACGGCCGCGGTCGAGGGACTGAAGCGCGCCGCTGACCTGGGCGCGACCGAGGTCCTGCTCAGGAGCGACTCTCAGCTCCTGATCAATCAGATCTCCGGCCGCTACCGCGTGAGGACGGCCCATCTCGTGCCTCTGCACCGCGAGGTTCTCGCGCAGGCGAAGCGTTTCGCACGCGTCCGCTTCGAGCACGTGCCGAGGGAACGCAACACGGAGGCGGATCGCCTGGCGAACGAAGGGGTCGACAGGTGGCTCGCGTCTCGGGGTCGTTCTCGATAGCGCGCCCGGTATGCTCGCTCGTGGAGGAGCCGGCCGGGCGGCCGCGGGCGGCGTCACAGCCGATCGAGGAAAGTCCGGACTCCGAAGGGCAGGGTGCCGGTGAAAGCCGGGCGGGGGCGACCTCGCGGAACGCGCCACAGAGAACAGACCGCCGACGCGGCTCACGGAGCGCGCGGTAAGGGTGAAACGGTGGGGTAAGAGCCCACCAGCGCGCCGGGTGACCGGCGCGGCTCGGCAAGCCCCATCCGGAGCAAGGTCAAGCAGGCAGCGATCGAGGGCGGCCCGCCCGATGCTGCCGGGTAGGCCGCAGGGCGCCGGAGAACGGCGCCCCGGGCGGATCGGGGCTCGTCCTCGGTCCGCGTCGAGAGAGATGGTCGCCGGCGGTCGCTCCACGACCGCGCACAGGATCCGGCTTACAGGCCGGCTCCTCCACCTTCGTCAGGAAGCTGCCATCGCCGCCGCCGCACGTCGGAGCTGGCGTCCGGCGTGATAGCTGGAGCGCACGAGGGGTCCGGCCTCGACGTGCGCGATCCCCATCGCCTCGCCGAGGCGCGCGTGCGCGGCGAACTCCTCGGGCGGCACCCAGCGGTCGACGGGCAGGTGGAACGGCGTGGGCTGCAGGTACTGGCCCATCGTGAGGATGTCGCAACCGGCGTCGGCGAGGTCGCGCATCGCCTCGGCGACCTCCTCGGATCGCTCGCCCATCCCCAGGATCAGGTTCGACTTCGTGATCTGCCCTGGCCGCACGCGCGCGGCCGTCCGCAGCACCTCCAGGGAGCGGTCGTAGCCGAACGCCGGCCGGATGCGTCCATGCAGCCGGCGCACGGTCTCGAGGTTGTGGGCGAATACATCGGGCTCCGCCTTCACGACGGTGGCGATGTCCGCCTCACCCCCGCGGAAGTCGCTCGGAAGCACCTCGACTCCGCAGCCGGGTACGGCCTCCCTCACGGCGCGGACGGCGGCCGCCCAGATCGCAGCGCCGCCGTCGGGAAGGTCGTCGCGCGCGACGCCCGTGAGCACGACGTAGCGCAGGCCCATCGCGGCGACGGCATCGGCGATGCGCGAGGGCTCCCGCTCGTCGACCGGGTCGGGCCTCGCCGTCATGACGTCGCAGAACCCACAGCGGCGCGTGCACTTCGAGCCCAGGATGAGGAACGTCGCCTCACGCTCCTCCCAGCATTCGTGGATGTTGGGACACATCGCCTCCTCGCAGACCGTGTGGAGGTCGCGCTCGCGCATGATGCCCTTGAGCTCGGCGTAGTTGGGGCCGCCGCGCAACTTGACCTTCAGCCAGGGCGGCTTGCGCTCCCCGCGGGCGTTCACGCCCGCCGCGGAGACCGGCGGGCCGTTCGTGACGCCCACGATGGGCAGATGCAGCCGGCGCCTATGCGGGTTGTGGTCGCGCTCGGCCATCGCTCCTGCGAGTCTAGTGTCCTTGCGAGCTTGGGACGGTCTCCCGGGGTAGGCTCGGCCCGCCCGACATGAGCGACAGCGGACCCACCTCTTCATCTCCCAGCGAGGGGTCGGCGGCGCCGATGCGGCTGCCACCGTGGCCCTGGATCTGGAGGCTCCTAGGCGCCATCGCGGTCGCCGTCCTCGCCACGATGGCGTTCCTCGCGCTCTTCCGCCAGGTGAAGGACCTGCTGATCTGGGTGGCGATCGCCCTGTTCGCCTCGTTCGCCCTGGAGCCCGCGGTCTCCTATCTCGCGCGTCGGGGTTGGCGACGGGGGCTCTCCACCTTCCTGATCATCTTCGGGCTCGTCGATCCTGACGATCCTGATGGTGGGCTCGATGATCCCCTTGCTCGTGAAGCAGGTGCAGGCGCTGATCAAGGCCGCGCCCGGGATCCTGCAATCGGTCAGCAACTTCACCAAGCGATTCGGCGTGGACGTTTCCGTGGCCGCCCTGAAGAAGCAGCTCACCCACGCGAACTCCGCCGTGGCGAACTTCGCGAACAACATCGCGGGCCACCTGTTCGGCGTCGCGTCCTCGGTCGTGGGTGCCGTGTTCAAGCTCCTCACGATCGGGCTGTTCACCTTCTACCTGACCGCCGACGGCCCGCGGGTGCGTCGGGCCGTGTGCTCCTACCTGCCGCCCAGGCACCAGGAGACCGTGTTGCAGACGTGGGAGGTCGGGATCCAGAAGACGGGCGCCTACCTCTACTCGCGGCTGCTGCTGGCGCTCTTCTCGGGCGTTGCGACGTTCATCGTGCTCACGATCCTGGGCGTGCCCTTCGCGGTTCCGCTCGCTCTATGGATGGGGCTCGTGTCGCAGTTCCTCCCCACGATCGGCACCTACATCGCGATGGCGCTGCCGCTGCTGGTGGCAGTGGTGCAGAGCCCTGTCGACGCCCTGGTCCTGTTGATCTTCTTCACCCTGTACCAGCAGGTCGAGAACTACCTCCTCAGCCCGCGCATCACAGCTCGCACGATGGAGCTGCACCCGGCGCTCGCGTTCGGGTGTGCGATCGCCGGGGTCAGCATCTCGGGGGTCGTCGGCGCGTTCCTGGCGCTGCCGTTCGCGGCGATCGTGCAGGCGCTCGGCTCCACCTACATCCACCGCCACGACGTGGAGGAGACGGACCTGACCCGCATGTCGTCGCCCGCCGAGGCGAAGGAGATCCGGGAGGCGCGTAGGCGGCACAGGATCGGTCCGTGGCAGCGGCTGCGCCACCGAGGCTCCGGCGGCCCGCCGCAGGACTAGCCGACCTCGTCGCAGCACCGACGTCGGAAGGCTGGAGTCGCGCCGCCCGGTGCCGCAGCGTCTGCGTGGGACAGGTCGGGGATGAACACGCGGAACGACGCGCCGCCGCCTTCCCGGTCCTGCACCCAGGCGCGCCCGCCGTGCAGCTCGGCGAACCGGCCCACCAGCGAGAGGCCGATGCCGGTGCCCGGGGCGTGCGGCGAGGCCGTGGGTCCCTGGCGGAACGGCTCGAAGATCTCCTCGCGCAGGTCGAGCGGGCACGCCCCCGCCGTCGTCCTCGACGCAGATCAGCGCCCCGCCTCGTGCGGGGCCACGATCGCAGCCATATCCGCCGGTCGGGCGCCGTGTGCCGGGCCGCGTTCATCAGCAGGTTCTCCAGGATGCGCTCGATCTTCGCGGGATCGGCCGTGAGCAGGAGGGGATCGGCGTCGACGATCACCTCGCGTGTCGGCCAGCGGCTCCAGGCTCTCGACCGTGCGCCGGGCGAGCGCGCCCACGTCCACGGTTCGGTACTGCGGCTCCACGATGCCGCGGTTCAGCCGGTCGATGTCCAGCAGGTCCTTGAGGAGCCGGTCGAGCTTGCGTGCGTTCGCGGACAGGCGCACCAGCAGATCCCCTCGGTCGCTCGTCGTCGAGCTCGGGGGTGCGCTCGAGCGTCAGCGACAGCCCCAGGATCGAGGTCAGCGGGCTGCGCAGCTCATGGGAGACCGCCGCGAGGAACGTGTTCTTCATCTCGTCGAGCGCTCGCAGGCGCTCGGCTGCCTCGCGCTCGCGCTGCTCGGACTCCCGCAATGCCTGCTCGGCGAGCCGGCGTTCGGTGATGTCGCTGATCACGCCCTGGATGAAGGTGGCGTTGCCCTCCTCGTCGTGCAGGAACGTCGTCTCGTCGTGCACCCAGATCGTGCGACCGTCGCGGGTCTGCATCCGGTACTCCGCGCTCCAGGCTCGTCCGGCGGCCGCGGCCGCGACGTAGCTATCCCGCACCGCGTCGCGATCGTCCGGGTGCATGAGGCGGAGCCACAGCTCGGGGTCGGCGAGCCACTCCTCGGGCGACACCCCCGCGATGCGCTGGATCTGCGGGCTGATGTAGAGCGACTCCATGCCGGGTCCCGCGCTGTCGAGGTAGATCGCCGAGGGGACGTGCTCGACGATGCCGCGGAACCGCTCCTCCGTGTCGCGCAGCTGCTCCTCGTGGTGCTTGAGCGGCGTGATGTCGAAGATCACGCCCTGCGAGAGGCGGGGGGCGCCGTCCTCGTCGAGGATCATGACCGCCTCGTCGTGCACCCATACCCAGCGGCCGTCGCGATGTCGGAACCGGTATTCGGCCTCGTAGGGAACGCCCTCGCGGTTGTGACGCTCCACGCGGGCCACGACCTCGTCTCGATCGTCCGGATGCAGCCCCTCCTCCCACAGCGAGGGCCGTGAGCGCCACTCCTCGGGCGTGTAGCCGTAGATGCGCTCCACCTGAGGGCTCATGTAGATCGCCTGGGAGATCGCGTCGACGGTGTCGATGTAGGTCGCGGCGGGGATCGTCTCGATCAGTCGTCGGTAGCGCGACTCGGCCTCGTGCAGTCGCTGGGCCGCGCGCTGGCGGCCGACCGCGGCGCCGAGCGTGTTCGCGATGACCCGGACGGCGTCGATCTCGGCCGTCTGCCAGTCCCGCTCCTGCCCGGCGACGAAGCCGATCGAGCCCCACGCCTCGCCGTCCACGGTGACGGCGACCTCCAACGGGGCCGGCACGCCGTTCGCAGGTGCCGGGTGCGGGTCGAGCCGTACGAGCGGATCGCCCCACTCGTGGATGACCTTGGGAGAAGATCCCGGCTGGGCATCGGCATCGATGCGGGAGACGAACGCGCGGCTCGCCGCCCCCGCCCGGCCCAGGCGCTCCAGGACCTCGTCGATGCAGTCGGTCCAGTCGGCGGTCTGCAGGAAGCGTTCCGCCGCGTAGCCCGCAGCCTCCAAGATGTCGTCGCGCCGGCCCAGCGCTTCTTGCGTGCGCCTCGCTCCGTGATGTCGGTGAGGACGCCCTGCCATACCGGGGCGCCGTCGACGCGGGTCGTGAGGATCGCGTGATCGTGCACCCAGACGACATCGCCGTCCGCACGCACCAGTCGGTATTCGACGTCGAACGGGTCGCCCGTGCGGTTGGTCCGGAAGGATTCCGCGAGGATCCGCTCGCGGTCCTGGGGGTGCAGGATGTTCACCCACAGCTCCGGGTCGGCGAGGCGCTGCTCCGCCGGGTATCCGGTGAGCCGCTCGTACTGGGGACTGATGTACAGCGCCGTGCTGTGCTCGTCGACCGCGTCCATGTAGACGACGATCGGCACCTGTTCCACCAGGGTGCGGTACCGCTCCTCGGCCTCGCGTACTCGCGCCTCCGCTTCCTTGTGCTCGGAGATGTCGAAGACGACGCCCTGCCAGCACAGCGGCTCGCCCCGAGCGTCCCGCAGCAACACGGCTTCGTTATGCAGCCACAGGGTGTGCCCGTCACGTGCGATGGATCGATAGTCCTGGCTCCAGCGATCGTCGAGGGAGGCGGAGGCGTTCGCGGCGACGACCCGGTTGCGATCGTCCGGGTGCAGCCGCGAGGTCCAGATGTGCGGATCGGCCTGCCACTCCTCGGGCGTGAAGCCGTACACCTGCTCGATCTGCGGACTGATGTAAAGGATGCGGCCGGTGGAGGGTTCCTCGATGTAGGTGATCGCGGGGAGCTGATCGACGAGGCTCCGGAATCGGAGTTCCGCCTCGCTACGACGTTCCTCGGCGTGACGACGTGCCGTGATGTCCTGCATCACTCCCTGCCAGACCACGCTTTCGTCCCCGGTCTTGACCACGATCGCGCGGTCGTGCACCCAGATCACCGATCCGTCCTTGCGCACCATCCGGTACTCGACGTCGAAGGGCCTCCCGGTGAGATCCGTACGGCGCGAATCCGCGACCGCCGCCTCTCGGTCTTCGGGGTGCAGGATCGAGAGCCAGAGATCGGTCGTGTGCAGCCATTCGTCGACGGAGAAGCCGGAGAGCTCCTCGACGGCGGGGCTCACGTACTGCATGACGTCGCCGGCCCGGCCGGGCTGGCTCGCCGTGACGTACGGCACCACGGGAAGGTGCTCCACCAAAGACCGGTAGCGATGCTCCGCGTCGGCGAGGCGCTGCTCGGCCTCCTTCTGCCGTGTGATGTCGTACATCACGCCGTGCGCTCGTAGCGGACGCCCTTGCGGATCGCGCGCGACGACGACAGACTCGTCTCGGATCCACACGAGGCGTCCGTCGCGTGCGATGGCGCGGTACTCCTCGTGGAACGCCGTCCCGTCGCGATCGGCGGCGTTCGACGCGGCGACGACGCGCTCGCGGTCGTCCGGGTGAAGCCGCTCGACCCAGAGCATCGGGTCGGCACGCCATTGCGTCGGCGTGTAGCCGAGCATGCGCTCGATCTGCGGGCTCACGTAGAGCGGGAGGGTCTCGCCCGCGGCGGCGGTCGGGTCCCACGTGTAGGTGACGGCTGGAACCTCCTCGACGAGGGCCTGGAACCGGCGCTCGGTCTCGGCCCGCAGGGACGCCTCCCGACGGGCCTGACCCCAGCGAAGGACCGCGATCGCCGTCGCCGATACCAGCAACACGAGCATGAGCCCGTAGATCCCGGCCCCCGCGCTTGCGGGGCCCGCCTCGATCCAGGCGGAGAACCGTCCGAACATGCCGGAGGCCATGCCGAGGACGAACACGGCGACGGCGGCCACCGCGACCACGATCAGGTCGCGCCGGCCGGTCGATCGCCTGGGGCCGCTGTCGGTCGCCGGCGTGGTGTCGGGCTGAGGTGTCGTCACGGCTGCTCACCCGTGATATCGACGCTCCCCGGGCCGTCCTGAACCGTTCCCCGGGAGTCCCTGTGTGTGGCGTCAGGAGGCGGCGAGGGCCCGCATCCGCGCGTACACCTGATCGGGCTCCGGCTCCATGAAGAAGTGCTCGAGGGGCGTCGCGAACGGCATCGCGGGGATGTCGGGGGCACCGATGCGCACGATGGGCGCGTCGAGGGAGAACATCGCCTCCTCCGCGATCGTGGCCGCGATCTCGGCGCCTGCGCCGTACGTCCGGTTGTCCTCGTAGACAACGAGGGCGCGCGAGGTCTTGCGCACGGAGGCGAGGATCGTCTCTTTGTCGAGGGGGGCGAGCGTCCGAACATCGACGACCTCCACCGAGACGCCCTCGTCCTGCTCGAGACGGGCGGCCGCCTCCAGGCACGTGTGGAGTGCGTAACCGTAGCTGACGCAGGTGAGATCGCTCCCCTCGCGCTTGACGTCGGCAAGGCCGATCGGGATCTCGTACGGACCATCGGGAACGTCGCCCTTGATGGCCCGGTAGGTTTTCTTGTGCTCGAGGAACAAGACCGGATCGGGGTCGTGCAGGGAGCTGCGGAGCAGCCCGGCGGCGTCCGCCGGCGTCGATGGCAGGACCACCTTCAGGCCGGGCACGTGAGCGAAGTAGGCCTCGATGGACTGCGAGTGGTAGAGCGCGCCGTGGATGCCTCCTCCGTACGGAGCGCGGATCACCATCGGGCAGCCGAACGCGCCGTTGGATCGGTACCGCATCCGCGCCGCTTCCGACACGATCTGATCGAACGCCGGGAAGATGAAGTCCGCGAACTGGATCTCCGCGACGGGGAGCAGGCCGTGCATCGCCATCCCGATCGCGACGCCCACGATCCCGGATTCCGCCAGGGGCGTGTCGATCACGCGGTCCTCGCCGAACTCCTCCATCCAGCCGACGGACACACGGAACACCCCGCCGCGGTTCCCGACGTCTTCACCCAGCAGCACGATGCGGTCATCCGTCACCATCTCGTCGTGCAGGGTGTCCCGGATGGCCGTGACGAGGTTCTTCTCGCTCATCCGGAGGTACCGTCGCCGTCCTCGAAGAACACGTGCCGGAGCGCCGACGCCGGGAGGGGGTCCGCAGCGTCCCAGGCTGCGGCGATGGCCTCGTCGATCTTGGCCTTCACGTCGCCTCGCATCGCTTCGGCGCCCACGTCGTCGAGGATCCCGTGGCTCCGTAGATACGCGCCGAACCGTTGGATGGGGTCGTGGTGGCGGGCCTCGGCGACCTCGTCGCGGGTCCGATAGGTCTTGTCGTCGTCGTCGGAGGTGTGGCCGAGGAACCGATACGTCTTGCACTCGACGAGCGTCGGACCCTCACCGGTGCGCGCTCTTTCGTGGGCCGCCTTCATCGCCTCGTAGCAGGCGAGGACGTCGTTGCCGTCCACGACGACGCCGGGGAACCCATAGGCGGAGGCGCGGTCCGCGACGTTGTCGACCGCCATCTGCTTGGACTGGGGAACGCTGATCGCGTAGTGGTTGTTCTCGCAGACGAAGATCACGGGCAGCCGATGGATGCCGGCGAAATTCAGGCCCTCGTGCCAATCGCCCTCGCTGGTGGCGCCGTCGCCGAACCAGCACCCCACCACCGCGTCCTCGTGCCGGTACTTGATCGCATAGGCGATGCCGGCCGCGTGGGGCACCTGGGTGGCGATCGGCGAGGAACCGCTGATGATCCCGAGCGCCCGGTGCCCCCAGTGTGACGGCATCTGGCGCCCGCCCGAGGAAGGGTCGTCGGCTTTGGCGAACACCCCCAGGAAGATCTCGTAGGGAGTCATGCCGGCGGTGAGCACGACACCGACGTCTCGGTAATAGGGGAGCCAGACATCGTGACCCTTCCGCATGGGCCACGCCGTGCCAACCTGGCAGGCCTCGTGGCCTTCGGCCGGCACCACGAACGGAGCGCGCCCCTGACGGTTCTGCCGCAGAGCGGCCTCGTCCAGGAGACGCCCGGTCATCATCGTGCGGTACATCGCGAGGAGATCCTCACGCGTGAGCCCGAGTGCGTCGTGGGGGGTCACCGCTGCGTTCGTCGACACGTCGTGGGTCCCAGCACCTCGGCTCAGCACCGCCCGCGAGTCTAGCACCGGCGCCGGCCGGGACGGGGCCCGACATTCATACCCCCCTAGGGTATGATGTCGAGTGTGGAGGACGGCTGTGGCCCCGGGGGTATAGGAGATCGCCCGTGTACGGATATGCGATGAAGAAGAAGGATCTGCAGGACCGGCTCCGCCGGATCGAGGGTCAGGTGCGCGGCCTGCAGCGCATGGTGGACGAGGACAAATACTGCATCGACATCCTGACCCAACTGAGTTCGGTCCAGGCGGCACTTCGTGCCGTGGGCCTGGGCCTGCTGGACGACCACGTTCGCCACTGCGTGCGCGAGAGCATCGAGCAGGGCGAGGGCGACGAGAAGGTCGAGGAGCTGATGACTGCCGTCGTCCGGCTCGCCGGGAGATGAACGACACCGACTTCGTGCTCGACATCGAGGGCATGTCGTGCGCGTCGTGCATCACGAAGGTAGAGCGCGCCCTGGGCGGGGTACCGGGTGTCGAGGCCGCCGCGGTCAACCTCGCGACCCGCACCGCCGCCGTCCACACGAGCACCCCCGGCCTGTTCGGCGACGACCTCACGCCGTTGATCGGGGCGGTCGAGCGCGTGGGATACGGCGCCAGGGAGCACCGGCAGGATCGGCCGAGCGCGCAGGCCGAGACCCGCGACTATCTGCGCCGCCTCGTCGTTGCCGTGACGTTCACGATCCCGGTGCTCATCCTGATGCTGGCGGCGCCCGACACGGGCTGGTCCGGTTTCCTGATGTGGGCGCTCACGACCCCGGTCGTCCTCTACTGCGGATGGCCGTTCCTGCGTTCGGCCGCCCGAGCCGCCCGTCATCGCACCACCACGATGGACACTCTGGTGGCGATCGGTGCGCTTGCCGCTTACACGTACAGCGTCCTTGCGCTCGTCTCGGGGATGCAGGCCCACTACTTCGACACGGCAGCGGTCATCGTCACGCTCGTCCTGCTCGGCAAGACCCTCGAGGCCCGGGCGCGTGCGAGCGCCGGTGACGCCGCCCGGTCGCTCCTCGAGCGGGGCGCCGGCACGGCCACCCTGGTCGAAGAAGGTCTCGAACGGCGGGTACCCATCGAGCAGGTCCGTCCCGGCCAGACGGTGGTCGTGAGGCCCGGGGAGAAGATCCCGGCGGACGGGATCGTCAAGGACGGCACCTCGTGGATCGACCTCTCCCTGTTGACCGGTGAGTCGGTTCCGGTCGACGTAGGCCCCGGCGACGAGGTCGTCGGGGCGTCCATCAACGGCCATGGGCGCCTGCTCGTGTTCGTGACGACGGTGGGGGCGAACACGAAGCTCGCCGGCATCGTGCGGCTCCTGGAGTCCGCGCAGGGGTCCAAGGCACCGGTGCAACGACTCGCCGATCGGATCTCGGGGGTGTTCGTGCCCGCCGTCTTGGCGATCGCCGTCGCCACGTTTGCCGGGTGGTTCGTGCACGATCCCAACGCGCCCGGCGCGGCGATGCTGCACGCCGTGGCGGTGCTCCTGATCGCGTGCCCCTGCGCGCTCGGGCTCGCGACGCCCGCCGCGATCATGGCGGGGACGGGGCGGGCGGCCGAGCTGGGGGTTCTGTTCAAGGGCGGCGAGGTGTTCGAGAAGGCGCACGGCGCCGACACGATCCTGCTGGACAAGACCGGGACGGTGACCCTGGGCTCGATGACCCTGGACGACGTCCGGGGCGTGGACGGCTACGGGGCGGATCGCGTGTTGTCGATGGCGGCCGCCGCCGAGTCCGGATCGGAGCACCCGATCGCCCGCGCCGTCGTCGCGGCGGCCCACGAGCGGCACCTCGAGATCCCGGACGCTTCGGCTGCGACGGTTCAGCCCGGAGCCGGCGCATCGGCGACGGTGGCGGGGGTGTCGGTCGTCGTCGGGCGTCCTGAGGACCTCCCTGAGGCATTGGCCGTGGAAGCCGACCGCCTCGCCGCGTCGGGACGTACCGTGTTCGCGGTGTGGCTGGACGGCACTCCGGCCGGCCTCATGACCGTTCGTGACCGCGTGAAGCCGGACGCCGCCGCGGCGATCGCCCGGATGCGTGCGCTCGGGCTCGAGGTTGCCATGGTGACCGGCGATCGTCGCACCGCCGCCGAGTCCGTCGCGAACACGGTCGGGATCGACCGGGTGCTCGCCGAGGTGTACCCCGAGGGCAAGGTCGCCGAGGTGGAACGCCTGCAGGCGCGCGGGCAGCGCGTGATCTTCGCCGGCGATGGGATCAACGACGCACCGGCGATCACGTTGGCGGACGTGGGGATGGCGATGGGCTCCGGCACCGACGTCGCGCTCGCCGCAGCCGACGTGGACCTGTTGGGGGGATCGCTCTCCTCGGTCGCCGACGCGCTGGAGCTCTCGCGGGCGACCTACCGCGTCATCGAGGAGAACCTCTTCTGGGCGTTCGCCTACAACGTCGTGATGATCCCGCTCGCCGTCGTCGGCGTCCTGAGCCCGGCCCTGGCCGCTGCGGCGATGGCCCTGTCGAGCGTGAGCGTCGTGCTGAACGCCCTTCGCCTTCGCCGGTTCGGTCGTTCCCACCGCCCCGCCACGGACCCTTCGCCTGACGTGTGAGAATCTTCTAGCCGTGGACATGAACGCCGACGCGAACGTCATCGAGGTCACCGATGCCACCTTCGAACAGGTGGTGATCGAGGGATCGAGGCAACGCCCGGTCGTCCTCGACCTGTGGGCATCGTGGTGCGGTCCGTGCAAGACGCTCGGACCTCTGTTGGAGAAGGTGGCGGCGGAGCGCGCCGGGGCGTTCTTACTGGCGAAGCTCGACGTCGACGCGAACCCGATGGTGGCCCAGGCACTCGGGGTGCAGAGCATCCCCACGGTGGTCGCGTTCTCGAACGGGGAGCCGGTGAACGGGTTCGTGGGCGCCTATCCGGAGGAGGCTGTCAACCAGTTCGTCGACATGGTGGTTCCCACCGCCGCCGAGCTCGACGTCGAAGACGCGCACGCGGAGGCCGAGGCGGGCGATCTCCCCGGTGCGGAGGAGGACTACCGCGACGCGCTCGCGAAGGACCCCCAGAGCCGCGACGCCGCGGTGGGTCTGGGCGGCATCCTCGTGGAGCGCGGGGACCTCGAGGAGGCCCGGGCGCTCCTCACCCCGTTCGTTCCGGATACCGACGCCGACCGTCTCCTCGCTGCGGCGCGCGTGAAGGAGTGGGGAAGTGCTCCCGCCGACGGCCCCGTCGGCGCGGCGATGGCGCTGGGGGCGGCCGGGCGCTGGCGGGAGGCCCTCGATGGCCTGCTCCAGGCCCTATCGAGCGACCGTCAGGGGGCACAGGCCGCCCTGCTGGACGCCTTCGCTTCCCTCGGCGACGACGACCCTCTGGTCCTGGAGTACCGTAGGAAGCTCGCGAGCGCGCTGTTCTGAGGCCGCGACGAAAGGAAGTAGTAGATGGGCGTGCTGGATCCACGAGATCCGTGACCAGGTGGTGGTAGCGTTCGCTCATGCATCCACTGTGGGCCCCCCGGACGAGGCCATCTGCAGGAGGAGAGGTCACCGATTAGTCCTTTCGACGGATTCGACCGTCGCCCGCGCGACCTACACTTCGTCGACGAGGCGCGGTTCAACGGTGTCGATGGCGGGCAGCGTGAGAATCTCGCCCCTCCCCGACGGGAATCGAGACCGTGAGCGAATCCAGCCTTCCCCGTAGGACCGGATCGGACGACTTCGAGTTCGAAGCGGGCTTCACGGGCGGCGGCGTCATCGACCTCGACGCGATCGAACGATTCGTCTCGGCGCCGGGTGCGGCCTCGGAGCGCCTGGGAACGGAGAACCGCGTCCGGGGCTCTCGCGTCCGTCACGAGTACCACAAGGTGATCGCGGCCATGGCGGCCACCGACGTTCTGGCGGTGCTCCTGGCGTTCCTCCTCGCGTCGCTCACTCACGAACGCGTCATCAGGACCCAACTCGACGTCTGGGTCCTGCTCTTCATCAGCCCCGTTCTGGTCGTGAGCGTGTTCGCAGCATTCCGCCTCTACGCCGTGCCGCGCATGAATGCTGCCGACGAATTCCGGCGACTGCTCCTTGGGGTCACCATGATCATCACGAGTGCGGTGACGTTCTCCTTCTGGACCCATTCCATCGTGTCGCGCAGGTGGATCGGCGTCTCATGGGTGCTGGCCCTCTTCTTCGTGCTGGCGAGCCGTTGGGGCTGGCGCAAGCTGGTCGGTCGCTGGCGGGAGCGCGGACGCCTCGCGCTTCGCACGCTCATCATCGGAGCGAACGCGGAGGCCGGACGGGTCGTCACCGAGATGCGTCAGCGCGGGCTGGGCTTCGTACCGCTCGGGTACGTCTGCGCGGACGCGTGGGGTCGTCCCACCACCGACATCCCGATGATCGGCCATCTCGACGACCTCACGTCGCTGATCGCCGAGTACGACGCGGACTGCGTGTTCGTGGCCTCGAGCGCGATCCGGCCCGAGCACATGGCGCAGGTATCGAAGGCCGCGCGTCACACCGGTATCGAGGTACGGATCACCGCCAACGTGCAGGAGGTGCTGTCCACGCGGGTGGCGGCCCATCCGCTCGGCGGCCTCATGGCGTTCGCGCTCAGACCCGTCCGGCTGTCCGGCTTCCAGGCGGTGGCCAAGCGCTCCTTCGACCTCTCGATCACCCTGCTTGGCGCGATCCTGCTCTCTCCGGTTCTCGCGCTGATCGCGATCGCGGTGAGGCTCACCTCCAAGGGTCCGATCCTGTTCAAGCAGGAGCGCGTGGGCTATCACGGCCGCCCGTTCAAGATCTTGAAGTTCCGGACCATGGTCGCCGACGCGGAGGAGCAGTTGCCTGGGCTCCTGCACATGAACGAAGCCACCGGCCCGCTGTTCAAGATCAAGCGCGACCCACGGGTCACGAAGGTGGGGCGGTTCCTGCGGACGCTCAGCCTCGACGAGCTTCCCCAACTTTTCAACGTGATCCGCGGCGACATGAGTCTCGTCGGCCCACGGCCACCGCTGCCCCGCGAGGTGGCCCAGTACGAGGACTGGATGCTCGCACGCCTCGAGGTGCGCCCCGGCATCACCGGCCTGTGGCAGACCAGCGGCCGCAGCGAGCTTCCGTTCGAGGACTACGTTCGCTTGGACTTGTTCTACATCGAGAACTGGTCGCTCGCCTACGACCTGTTCATCCTCGCCAAGACCGTCCCGACGCTCGTTACCGCCCGCGGCGCGCACTAGCGCCCACGGCGCCCCACGCCGCGTCGGTCCCGGCTCCTTTCGGGCCGTCGGACCGTGTGAGACGCTCGTGGCCATGGCCGAGCTCCACGACCGCATCCGCGACTGGTGGGACGCCGACGCGCACGTCTACGACGGATCGGCCGGTCACGCGATGTCGGATCCCATCGAGGCCGCCGCGTGGGCCGCGGCGTTGTCGCGGTTCCTTCCGGTTCCACCCGCCGAGGTGCTCGACGTCGGGGCGGGGACGGGGGCGCTCTCGCTGCTCGCCGCAGACCTCGGCCACCGCGTCACGGCGCTGGATCTGTCAGAAGGGATGCTGGGAAAGGCACGTGCCAAGGCACGGGACCGTGGCCTGGATCTCACCTTGGTCGCAGGCCGGGCCGAGGACCCGCCGCCCGGGCCCTTCGACGCCATCATCGAACGGCACGTCGCCTGGACGTTGCCCGAGCCCGTGACGGCGATGCGTGCCTGGCGCGGGTCGGTGAGACCCGGTGGCCGCCTCGTCCTGCTTGAGGGGTCGTGGGCGGGGGAGGGCTCGCTCGTTACCGTGAAGGACGCCGTCGCGCTGTCCATCCGCCGAGTCATCGGCGGGGCCGACCACCACCACGCTGCCTATCCGTCCGAGGTCACGGCCTCCCTTCCTCTGGGCCGGACGACCTCGGCAGCTCCGTTCGTCGAGGCCGTGCGAGCCGCGGGGTGGACGGGCGTGCGGCTGCAGCGGCTCCCCGACGTGGAGTGGGCGATCGAGCGCCGCGAGCCCTGGCCGATGGGGTGGCTCGAGCGTCGTCCCCGTTACGCCGTGGTGGCCGACGCGAGGTAGGTGATGGCGACCAGCGTCCGCTGGGGGAGGTCGAACCGCTCGCGCCCGCGGGTCGCCGCGTCGCTCGCCACGATCCTGCGGATCTCTTCGGCCACGCGCTCCCGCTCGGCCGCAGGCTGTGTCGCGACGAAACTGATCGACAGGTGCCGGTCGACCACGGTTCGCGGAGTCACCGACTGGTCGTTCGGGAACGTGTGCTCGATCGGCTCGCAGAAGGAGCGCGAGGCTGCGATCGCGGCGCGCCACCTTCCGTCGCGGTGGCTGGGCGTCGTCCCCCGGAGCGGTTCGATGAGCTCGGAGATCGCGGCGACCCAGGGCACACTCTCATCGCGGAGGTTCCACACGAGCGCCAGCCCGCCGGTGGGGCGCAGGACGCGCTGAAACTCCTCCAGGGCACGATCCGCGTCGAACCAATGGAACGCCTGGGCCACGACGATGCCGTCGGCGGCGTCGTCTCGGACGGGGAGACGCTCCGCGACGCCCGCGACGGCGAGCGCCGAAGGGACCTCCTCGTGCAGGATCGCGCGCATCGGAACCAGTGGCTCGACGGCGACGAGCCGGGCGCCGCTCGGGACCAGGAGACGCGTGAACTTGCCCGTGCCCGCACCGACATCGACGATCGTGCTACCGGTCGCTGCGCCGAGCGTCCGGCGCACGAGGTCCACGGCACCGCCGGGGAAGCCGGGACGGCCGCGCTCATACGCCCGTGAAGCCATGGAGAATCCGATCGCGGCCTCGGGATGGACGGCGGGCTCAGGCGACGTGGCTGTGCTCACCGGCGAACGCGGCCGCGGCCACGACCGGGGGATCCTGGTAGCGAAGGTCGAAGACCTCGGCGAGGCGCGCTCGCACGAGCGGCCGCACCTCATCGACCGTGACGGGACGCCCGGCCAGCTCGGAGAGCGAGGTCACCCCGTGGTCGGGAAGGCCACATGCCACGATCCCTCGGAACCAAGAGAGGTCCGTGTTGCAGTTGATCGCGAAGCCATGCAGCGTCACCCGCGTGCGCATCAGCCGGACGCCGATGGCGCACACCTTGTCGTCACCGTGGAAGACCCCGGTTTGGACGTCCTCGCGCCGCCGCAGCTCGATCCCCAGGGCGGTGCCCACGCCGATCACGGCCTCTTCCAGGGCGCGCAGGTATGCGGCCGCATCCGGCTTCGCTCCCAGATGACGGATCGGGTAGCCCACGAGCTGCCCGGGCCCGTGGAAGGTGAACGAGCCGCCACGATCGATGTGACGGACGTCGGCACCTCGAGCCGTCGCCTCGTCCTCGGACCACACCAGGTGCTCGGGCTTCGCCCGCCGTCCAGCCGTGAACACCGGAGGGTGCTCAAGCAGGACCAGGGCGTCCGGGCACTCTTGGGCGAGCCGGCGCTCCGCGAGCGCGTGCATCGAGTCGTTCGCGAGGTCGTACGGAACGAGGCCGCGGGGTTCGATCAACCAGGTGGGGCGGGTCACAAGCCCAGGTCCTCGGCGAAGTCCCACGTCTCCAGGTTCTGCTTCACGCGGGCGAGGAACCGCGTGGCGAGCTCGCCGTCCATGACGCGATGGTCCCAGCTCATCGAGATGTACACCATGCTGCGGATCGCGATCGCGTCGTCCACCACGACCGGCCGCTTCTGGATGGCGTCGAGCGAGAGGATGCCCGAGTTGGGCTGGCTGATGATGGGCAACGGAGAGCAGGGACCCGTACGGCCCCGGGTTCGTGATCGTGAACGTGGCGCCCACCGACCTCGTCGGGCTGCAGCGAGTGCGCAGCGGGCGCGCGCCGCCAGGTCGGCGATGGCTGCGTGCGATCCCCGGCACGTTCATGCGCGTCGGCGTTGCGCATGCACCGGCACGATGAGGCCCTGGTCGTAGCTGACCGCGATCCCCATGTTGACGTACCTGCGAACGATGAGGTCGTCGCCGCGCAGCTCCGCGTTCACCATCGGGAACTCGAGCAGCGCGTCGGTGGCGGCGCGCGTGACCATCGGCAGGTACGTGAGCTTCACCCCGTAGCGCTCGAGGAAGGCGTCCTTCACCTGCTCCCGCACCTTCACGAGTCGGTCGACGTTGACCTCCACCATCGTCCAGGCCCTCGCGCCGGTCTGCAGCGACGCCACCATGTGCTGCGCGATCGCCTTGCGGATGTGCCCCATCGGCACGATCTCTTCGCCCAACCCCCGCCACCGCCGCCGGCATCGGCCTGCGTCACCACAGCCGCAGCTCCGCCCGGCGCAGAGCGTACCCGCGGCGATCGCCGCCTCCACGTCCTCCTTCGTGATCCGTCCCCCGGTACCCGTCCCCGCGACGGAAGCCAGATCCACCCCATGCTCGGCCGCCATCTTGCGCACCAGCGGCGACAGGATCTGCGACCGCGCTCCCCGATCGGTGCAGCGCGGCCGCCGCGAACAACCGGAGCCGAGCGGGCGCGGCGGGGCTATCACACCCGTGAGCCCGCAGCACAGCGGCGCCGCAACAAGCCGGACCGAGCGGCTCGCCGCCACCGCAGGCGTCCCCTGTCGCCGGCCCCCGCTCCCACGGCGCCATCGTCGACGACGGCCAACTCGGTCCCGACCGCAACCGTCTGCCCCTCGGCGACGAGGATCTTCGACACCACGCCCGGCAACCGGCGACGGCACCTCGGTGTCGACCTTGTCCGTGGAGATCTCGAAGAGCGGCTCGTCGCGCTCGACCGTCTCGCCCTCGCTGCTTCAACCACTTGAGGATGGTGCCCTCGATGATGGTCTCTCCGAGTTGTGGCATCTGGATCGAGGTCACGGTTCAGGCCTCCTTCGCGGATCACCACGCCGACAGCCGCTCGGACGGCGGCCTCGATGTCGGCTACCTGCGGCAGGAACGCGTCCTCGAGTGTGGGCGAGAACGGCACCGGGGTGCTGGGCGGCGCCAGCCGCTCCACCGGGGCGTCGAGGTGCTCGAACGCCTACTCGGCGATCGTCGGCCGCGACCTCCGCGCCGACGCCCAGGAAGCGGTAGGACTCGTAGACCACCAGCGCGCGCGACGTCTTCTCGATGCTGCGCAGCATCGTGTCCACGTCGAGCGGCACGATCGAGCGCAGGTCGACGACCTCGACCAAGATCCCTCGGCCGGCCAGGTTCTCGGCGGCCTCCAGCGCCTTGTGCACCATCGCGCCGTACGCGATCGACCGCGACGTCGGTGCCCTCGCGCTTGACGTCGGCCGAGCCCAGCGGGACCAGGAAGTCCGGATCTCGTCGGGCACCTGCTCCTTGATCGCGGCGGTAGAGCCATTTGTGCTCGAGGTAGATCACGGGGTTGTCGTCGCGGATCGCCGACTTCAGCAGGCCCTTCGCGTCCGCGGGGAACGCCGGGCACACCACCTTGAGCCCCGGCTGGTAGGCGAACCACGGCTCGGGGTTGGTGGAGTGGAAGTTGGAGGCGCGGACGCCGCCGCCGCTCGGCGCGCGCAGCACCACCGGCAGCGGGACGCCGGTGCGGTAGTGGTAGCGCGCCAGCACGGTCGTGATCTCGTCGAACCCCGACGACATGAAGTCGGCGTATTGGAACTCGGCGACCGGCCGCAGCCCCTCCATCGCCGACCCCACCGCCATCCCGACGATCGTCTCCTCCGCGATCGGCGTGTCCATCACGCGCTGAGGGCCGAAGCGCTCGATGAAGCCCTCGGTGACCTTGAACGCGCCGCCGTAGACGCCGATGTCCTCGCCGAGCATGATAGACACGATCGTCGCGCTCCATCTCCTCCCACAGCGCCTCGGCGATCGCGATGAGGTACGTGGCCTGGCCGTCGTCGGCTCGCTTGCCGCGCGGCTCGGCGCCATGACCGGCGGCGCCGGCCTCCACCCGCGAGGTCGCCATCAGCTGCGCTTCCGTCCCGCCGCCGCGGCCGGCCTCAGCGGCCCAATACCCGTCCTCGACCCAGAGTCCCTTCGTAACGTCGCCGGGTTCGGGGAACGGCGACGCTAAGGCGTAGTCGTACCCGGCTTCGAACTCCCGTTCAACGCGGGCCGCGATCGCCTCGATGTCCTCCTTGGTGACGACCCCCTCGGCGAGCATCCATTCCTCGAAGTTGCGCACGGGATCCTTCTCGGCCATGTAGTGCTCCAGCAACTCGGGCGGGACGTATTTCGCGGGGTCATGGCCCGCGTGGCCACGCCAGCGCAAGGAGACGGATTCGATGAGCGTGGGTCCGCCGCCTTCGCGCGCGCGCTCGATCGCGGCCAGCGCCGCCTCGTAGACCTCCAGGACGTCGGCTCCGTCCACGCGCATGCCCGGAATCCCGTAGGCGGCGGCGCGCTCGGCGATGGTCGGCGTGTGGAACTCCACAGGGTTCGGCGTGGAATAGGCGAACTGGTTGTTGTTCACGACCCAGACGACCGGGAGCTGGAACACGGCCGACGTGTTGATTGCCTCATGCCAGCGGCCGTTCGACGTGGCGCCGTCGCCGCAGATCGCGAGGGCGACGCGGCGCTCGCCGGCGCGCTGGTAGGCGAGCGCGGCGCCCACGGCCACCGGGTAGGCGATCGGCAGATGCGAGATGACGGCGAACGTCCTGTTGCCCGCTCCAATCGCCGATGTGGCTGTTCCCGTCGCGGCCACGCAGGTACCCGTCGATGCGGCCCCAGAATTGCGCCATGACGCGATTGAGGTCGAGTCCCTTCGTGAGCTGGGCCGTCAGGTCGCGGTGGGTGACGAACAGCGAGTCGGAGGCCTCGAGTGGGAAGGCGACGCCGACGTGCGTCCCTTCTTGTCCCCGGCCGGAGTAGATCGCGCCGGGCAGCCGGCCCTGACGGTACAGCGCCTCCATCCGCTCGTCGAAGTACCGGGCGAGCTTCAGCGTGGAAGAGCATCTCCTTGAGGCGGTCGTCCGGGAGCGGGTGGGCCTCGTGCCGGGATACGTCGGTCTCCACGGCGTCCGCTCCGTCCTTCACGGGGAGTGCAGCGGTTTGCCGGCCAGAGCCATATGCGCCTCGCCGACGGCTTCGGACAGGGTGGGGTGAGGGTGGATCAAAGCGGCGACCTCCGCCGGAACCGCCTCCCAGTTCGTGATGAGCATGGCCTCGGCGATGAGGTCCGTGACGTGGGGTCCGATCATGTGCACGCCCAGCACGGGCCCGTCTCGCCTCGGCCACCACCTTGACGAAGCCGCCCTCGCCGACGATGTTCGCCTTGCCGATCGCACGGAAGTCCAGCTTCTCGACGACCACCTCCAGCTCCCGTTCCCGAGCCTGCGCCTCGGTGAGGCCCACGCTCGCCATCTCGGGTGTGCAGTAGGTGACCTTCGGGATGTTCACGTAGTCGATGGGGGGGACGTCGATGCCGGCGATGCGCTCCGCGACGGCGTAACCCTCGGTGAAGGAGACGTGCGCGAGCTGCAGCGGAGTGGCGGCGACGTCGCCGACGGCCCATACGTGATCGAGGGAGGTCCGCAGGAGGTCGTCGACCTCGACGAAGCCCTTCGCGTGGAGCGCGACGCCCGCCTCCTCGAGGCCCAGGAACGCCGTGACCGGGCCGCGGCCCACCGCCACGAGGCACACGTCGGCCGTCGCGGTCTTCTCGGCGCCGGTCTCGTAGACCACCTCCACCTCGTCTCCGGTGTCTCGCACGGACCGCACGCTCGCTCCGGCTTCGCTCGCGATACCGCGCTTACGGAACGCCTTCGCGATCTCCTTGGAGACGTCTTCGTCCTCCAGCGGAGCGAGGCGGGGGAGCGCCTCCAGAACCGTGACGCGGCTCCGAAGGATCGGTAGAGCGACGCGAACTCGAGCCCCACGGCGCCGGCGCCGATCACCACGGCGGACTCGGGGATACGGTCGTAGACCAGAGCTTGGTCGCTCGTGATGACGCGCTCCGTGACCTCGATCCCCGGCAGCATCTTCGGCTGCGAACCGGTGGCGATCACGACGTCGGTTGTCTCATAGCGGGTCCCGGACACCTCGACGGCGACCGCCGGTCCGGGACCCGCGACGAGCCTCGCCTGACCCTTGATCACGTCGATGCCGCGCTGGCTCACGAGCCCGGTGACGCCCCTGACGAGCTTGTCCACCATGCGGTCCTCGAAGGCCTTCACGGCCGACCAGTCCGGCTCGCCCGAGGCCTTGATGCCCCACTCGTCGGAGCGGTTCACCGTGTCCAAGACCGCCGCGGACTGCAGCAACGCTTTCGTCGGGATGCACCCACGGAGCAGGCAGGTCCCGCCGAGCCGGTCGTCGCGCTCCACCAAGGCGACGCGCCGACCGAGTTGGGCGGCCCGCAGAGCGGCGGAGTATCCCCCCGTCCCGGCGCCGATCACCACTACGTCGTACGCATCAGCCATCAGCGAGGAAGTCTACCGCCCCCCGAAGTTCCGACCCCCCAGGCGGGCGTAGGATGCGCGCGATGAGCGATGCCCCGAGCGATGCCGTTCCCGCCCTTCGGCGCTCACCGCTGGAGGCGGAGCACGGGCGGCTAGGCGCGAAGATGGGTCCGTTCGCGGGCTGGAACATGCCGATCGAGTACGCCGGCGCGCTCAAGGAGCACGAGGCCGTGCGCGAGCGCGTGGGGCTGTTCGACCTCACCCACCTGGGGAAGGTGGAGGTGACCGGCCCCGGTGCCTTGGCCATGTTGCAGGGTGTGGTTTCGAACGACCTGGCGAGGGCGAGCGTCGGCGAAGCGCTCTACAACCTCGTGTTGAACGAAGGCGGCGGCGTGATCGAGGACCTGATCGTGTACCGCCTCGAGGCGGAGCGCTACTTCGTGGTGCCGAACGCCGCGAACGCGCAACGCGTGCTCCGGATGCTCGAGGAGGCGCCGTCCGATCAGCGCCTGCACCTGCTCTATCACCAGGACTGGTGCTTCCTCGCGGTGCAGGGCCCCGAGTCCGTTCGCGTGACGCAGCGCCTCTTCGGGGAGGCCGCGGGCCTTTCGTTCATGCGATGCGTCGAGACGGAGTTCCGCCGTCGCCCGGTGATCCTCACGCGATCCGGCTATACGGGCGAGGTCGGATTCGAGCTGTTCACCTACCAGGACGTGGCGGTGGAGCTGTGGCGGGCGCTCATGGATGCCGCAGAGCCCTACGGTGGGATGCCCTGCGGGCTCGCCGCTCGCGATGTGCTGCGACTCGAGATGGGCTATCCGCTATACGGACAGGACCTCTTCGAGTCGTCGACCGCGCTTGAGGCCGGGTTGTCGTGGGCGGTGTCCTTCGACAAGGGCGAGTTCCGCGGGCGCACCGCCTTGGTGCGTCAGAAAGAGGAAGGGGTCCTGCCGTCGATCCTGCGCGGACTCCGCATGCACGAGCGGCGCCACATCCCTCGCGCCCACTACCCCGTCTTCGTCGGGGACCGGGTCGTTGGCGAGGTCACCTCCGGGACGTTCTCGCCGCTGCTGCAGACCGGGATCGGCCTTGCCTACGTGTGGCCGGCCGACGTCGTGGCGCTGGGGTCCGAGGTCGAGGTGGACATCCGTGGACGTCGCGGTGCCGCGACCGTCGTTCGGCCTCCGTTCGTCGAGCGGAGCCCGCGATGACTACTCGGTCTGCGCTTTCGCGTGGGCGATCGCCAGGAAGTCCGGGATGGTCGCGCCCGCGAAGCTCGTGTGCGCGATGAGTCGTCGCAGCGTCGCGGCGGCACCGACGGCATCGGGCATGACCGCTACGACGACGTACAGCCCCGAGCTCGGGATCCCGATCCTGCGGACCGGGCCGAACCCGGGCGCGGCGACGAAGTAGGCCCAACGCGTGAGGCGACCCCTCGCGTGGCACGTGCCCTCGGCGCTCGCCATGTAGTCGCCCGGGGACGTTCGCCCACCGGAGGCGAAGCTCGGCCGATCGTCGATGAAGACGCGTTGGCGATCCGCGCGGCAGTCGGGTGAGTTGTCGAGCTGCGACATCAGGGGACCGTTCGCAGCCAGGTAGTAGAAGTCCGACGGGACACCGACCTCGGTGGCGTCGATCCACGTCGCGGCCATCCCGGACGTCGTTCCGTCCATCCGGCCCCAGGTGCGCGGCCTGGGCGAGGCGAAGAACCCGCCCCGGAGGTCGTCGACCGAGTGGGCGGGGATCGCGTGCCATCCGTCCGGGACGAGCGCGTGGACCTGACCGGCGGTCACCTGTGAGAAGGGAGTGGTGGACGGTTGCAGAACGATCGGTGCAAGCCGTCCGAGATCGGGGACCGTGGATGCTCCGGCGCTGCACCCTGTGCCCATCACGGCGACCGCGAGGACGATGATGGCTCTACGCACGCA
Source organism: uncultured Actinomycetes bacterium (assembly GCA_963850315.1). Taxonomy (GTDB): domain Bacteria; phylum Actinomycetota; class UBA4738; order UBA4738; family HRBIN12; genus JAOUEA01. The sequence continues at coordinate 188,521 of CAWKKN010000005.1, read as the reverse complement.
CCCAGGTCTCCTGCAGGCAGGATAGACCCACAGGCCGATCGGCGCCACGCTCCGCTCAGACGACCCCAGCCGGGGGGGCGTCGAGACGCTGGCCCGCCCGAGTCGGGACGCAGAAGGACGCCCGCGTCCCGCCGCCCGGAAGTGGGTCGGTCCACAGGATCCCTCCGTGTTCCACGATGAGCTGGCGGGCCAGGTGGAGCCCAACGCCCGCTCCCGCCTTCTCCTTGCGCAGGATCGCCTCACCCGTGCTGAACGGCTCCTGGAACGATTGCGTCGCCACGGCGCGATGGAGTCCCTCGCCGTGGTCGGTGACGGTGACCACTACCCCCTCGTCGAGCATGCGCGCTCGCACCTCGACGCCCCGGCCGGCCGGTGAGTAGCGGCACGCGTTGTCGAGGAGCTCGCGCACCACGGCCCCGATCCGCGCCCCGTCGGCGTTCGCCGGAAGGCGGTCCGAGAGTTGCGCATCGATGGGAACGTCGGGGTAGCGCATCCCGATCTCATCGACCGCGTGACGAACCAGGGGTGCGAGGTCGACGTCGGCCAGCTCCAACTCGAAGGTACCGCGCTCGAGCTCCGCCATGGTGATGATCTCGTCGACGATCCCCATCAACTTGTCGAGGGAGGCCTGCAACTGCGTGAGGAACTCCGCGCGTTCGTCCTCCGCCACCGCCGGGTTGCGAAGGACATAGGCGATGCCCTTCGCGACGGTGACGGGCGTTCGCAGCTCATGCGAGATGTTGGCGAGGAAGTCCGCCTTCGCGGAGCTGCCCGCCGACACCGTCGTTTGGAGATGGTCGAGCTCGTCGCGTGCGGCGCGTGCATCCGCCATGCTGCGGAGCAGCTCGTCGCCCAGCAGGGTGGCGACGGTCGCGGAGATGACCACGACGCCGTCGGCAGCAGCGCGGATCGCGCGGACGACCTCCGGAGGCCCGTCGTCCTTCAGGAGGTAGCCGGCCGCTCCCGCCTCCAGCACCTCGGCGATGACGTCGGGATCGCGCTGCCAGGTCCAGGGGACGATCTGGGAGGAAGGCGACGAGGCTCGGAAGCGCCGGACCAGCTCGGCTCCACCCAGCGTCTCCATGGTCGAGATCGCACACGATGACGTGCGGTCGAAGCCGTGACGCGGAGTCCATCGCCGCGAACGGGTCGGTCGCCACGTCGACGACCAGGTCCGACGCTACGCGCAGCAGCTGATACTGCAGGCGGGCGGCTTCGTCCGCCGTGTCGCAGAGCAAGACCGAAATTGGCATGTTGTTATTGCGTATCGACCGTTCGAAGGTGCGGTTGAGTCAGTGGACGATGCCGGTGCGGATGGCGATGGCGACCGCCTGGGCGCGATCGTTCGCGCCGAGCTTCTCGAAGATGCGTTCGAGGTGGGTCTTGACGGTGTGCGGCGAGATGCCGAGCTCGGTGGCGACCTGCCGGGTCGTGGACCCGTCGGCGACCTTCTGGAGGATCTCGCGCTCGCGCTTGGAGAGTGGAGCCGAACGGGGCGTCCCCTCGACGTCGCCCATACGGACCTCCTCGATGAAGGTCTTGGTGAGCTGGGGGTGGATCACGGCGTTGCCTTCCACCGCGTTCTTCGCCGCGTCCACGAGCGCGTCGGGCGAGGCGTCCTTCAGCAGGTATCCCGACACACCGGCCTGGATGGCCTCCGAGATCGCCCCGCGGGACTCGTCGATCGTGATGAGGATGATCTTCGTGGTGGGCGCGGCCTGCCGGATCCGGCGCGTGGCCTCGATGCCGTCCATGCCCGGCATCCGGACGTCCATGAACACGACGTCGGGCGAAAGCTCGCGCGCCCGCTCCACCGCCTCCTCGCCGCTCGCGGCCTCGCCGACCACGACCACGACCTCCTCGGAGAGCTCGAGTGCCGTGCGCAGCCCTTCCCGCGTGACCGGGTGGTCGTCCACGATCAGAGCGCGGATGGGGTCCGTCGCGTCCACACTGCTCCTTCCGTTCGCGGAGGTACGAAGTACGCTGTAAGGATAGGACGCTCGGAGCGAGGAAGCTCATATGCAGGAAGAAATCGCAGACAGCCTGACGGAAGGCCAGCCCGAACACGTGCCGGAGAACTTACCGGAGACCCTGCCAGACGGCGGAGGCGGGCAGAACCCCATCGAGGAGTCGGTCACCGACGCGTTGAAGAACGTGTACGACCCCGAGCTCGGCATCAACATCGTCGACCTGGGCCTCGTCTATGAGGTGAAGGTTGACGAGGTGGGCGGCGTGGACATCGAGTACACGCTCACGACGATGGGGTGTCCGATCGGCCCGCTCATCGAGGATCAGATGCGCGCCCTCCTGGCGTCGGTGCCCGGCGTCGGCGAGGTGCGGCCCGAGATGGTGCTTCGACCGGCCTGGACCCCGGAGATGATGTCTGAGGAGGCCAAGGCCGCGCTCGGGATCTTCTAGCGGGCTTGACACATGCCGCGTCCGTCGCGGTAGCATTTGCACCTGCAACTCGACCAGGCGTGCCGGAGGGCAGTGGTTTGATCCGCACGAGATGCATCGGGGTGGTGGGGGCGATGATCCCGTCGCGTCTGTGCTGTCGGCTTGGGGCGCCCTCGGGGGGCGCACGAATACGCGCGGCTGAACCAGACGACCCCGACCTCACACCCATCCAACGGCCGCGCTCGCGGCCGTTCTTCATGTTCGTACCCCGCCCGAGCGGGGGAAGGAGCAAGACGCCATGACGGATTACGCCAAGCCCGAGGTGCTGGTCGGAACCAACTGGCTCGAGGAGCATCTCGAGGATCCCGCCGTGCGGATCATCGAGGTCGACGAGGACACCAGCGCCTATGAGAAGGGTCACATCCGCGGTGCGGTGTCGTGGAACTGGTCCACCGATCTGCACACGAAGGTCGGCCGCGACTACCTCGATCAGTCGGGATTCTCGGCGCTGTTGTCCGGAGCCGGCGTGGGCAGCGACACGACGGTGGTGCTCTACGGCGGCAACAACAACTGGTTCGCCGCCTACGCGTACTGGCTGCTGAAGCTCCGCGGGTTCGACAACGTGAAGCTGCTCAACGGCGGGCGCAAGAAGTGGGAGCTCGAGAGCCGCGAGCTCGTGTCGGATGTCCCTGTCTATGCCGCGACGGGATACAGGATCTCCGGCGCCGAGGACCCGTCGATCCGCGCGCTTCGCGACGAGGTGATCGCCAGGATCGGGACCTCCACCGGGTTCGTGGACGTGCGCTCTCCCGAGGAATACCGGGGAGAAGCTCGCGCCCGATCACCTGCCCCAAGAGCAGTCGCAGGTCCCCGGTCATATCGCCGGCGCCGCCAATATCCCGTGGGCGAAGGCCGCCAACGACGACGGCACGTTCAAGAGCGCGGACGAGCTCAGGGTGCTGTACGAAGGCGAGGGCATCACGAAGGACGCGGAGGTCATCGCCTACTGCCGTATCGGGGAGCGCTCCTCCCACACCTGGTTCGCGTTGCAGGAGCTGTTGGGTTACCCCAACGTCAAGAACTACGACGGCTCTTGGACCGAGTACGGCTCGCTGGTGGGGGCCCCGGTCGAGCTGGGCTGACCAGGAAGGGGGCCGGGGGCACGGGCGGGACTTCGGAGCCGCTAGCATGCCGGGATGCCGGACGAGGCGCACGAAGTAGCTCGCTCGACGCCCACCCACCAACCCCTCCTGAGCGATCACCGCCGGTCGCTGATGTACGGCGCCCTGCTCGTCGTGGGTCTCGTGTTCATGATCATCGCCGTTGGGCGCCATCCGACGAACGCGGCGCCGGTTACGACCCTGCCGGTGATCGGCCGGGTCGACGCCTCGGTCTACCGATGGGTGGTGTCGATCCGTGACGGGTTCCTCACGGCGATCTTCAAGCTGTTCGACCTCACGGGTCAAGGCATCGTCACGATCCCGTTGCGGATCGCTCTCCTGCTCTTCCTGCTGTGGCGCCGCTGGTTCGGCGCCGCCACAGCCTTCGCCCTCACCTGGGCGATCTCGGAGACCTCGCTGTCGCTGCTGAAGGCGAGCTTCGCCCGCGGCCGACCGCCGGTACCGCTCGTCTCCGTGGTGGGCTTCTCATTCCCCTCCGGGCACGCCACCGCCGCCGCGGCGATCTCCGTCGCCGCCGTGCTGGCGTTCCTTCGGCCCGGGCACGTGCGGCGCCGCTGGGTACTGCTCGCCGTCGCGTTCGCGTTCGTCATGGCGTTCTCGCGCGTGTACCTGGGCGCTCACTGGTTGTCGGATGTGGAGACGGGGGTGCTGTTGGGTGCGTCGGCGGCGGTGCTGTCCTTCGGGTTGGTCGACGAGGTGCGGAACGTGGCGCTGCCGCGGATCCACCGACGGCGTCAGGCCTCCGGGGGCGCTGCGCCGGCCTGAACGGCCGCCAGCTGCTCGGAGATCGACCCCGGCGGCGGGGTGGTGCGGAACCAGCTCTTCTTCGCCCGCCAGATCAGGTAGGTGAAGCCGCCGAGGGGGATCTGGATGCCGTAGGTGAGCACGCGGAAGATCAGGACGCCTGCCACGATCTGGGCCTCTTGGGGTTTGTCGAACGCGATGAGCCCCGCGATGTACCCCAGATCGATCACGCCCACGCCACCCGGGGTGATCGGCACCGCCGACAGGAGCCGGCTGAACGTGTAGACGGCGAAGATCTCCGCCGCCGGCAGCTCTTGTTCCGAGACGCCCACAAAGCGGAGCGAGAGCAACAGCACGAAGAACAAGGCGACCTGACTGAGGATCGTGGTCCAGGTGAGGCGGAACCACCGCGCTCGCACGAGGATGATCGTTTCCTGCCGGAACCTCGCGGCCCGGTCGTCCATCCCGGAGAACGGGCCCTTACCGAAGGGTTTCGCAACCCAGGAGATCAGTGCGCCGAATCCGCCTCCCACCCTGCGGGCCATCGCTTCGCTCTTGAAGACGAGCACGAGAAGGGCGACCGCCACCGCGAGCGTCACCACGCCGATCACCGCGGCGCCCACCAAGGCGGGGTCGACGTGTCCCTCGATCACCAGCAGCGCGAGCGCGATCACGGGCAGGCCGAGCTTCGTGAAGATGTTCCAGATGCCGGTGACACCGACGTAGAGGCCGGCCTCGGTCGCCGTGAATCCCCACGAGCCGAGCATCGTGAACGTGACGCCGACCGCGATCGCCCCACCCGCGGGGAGCGTGTTCGCGACCGAGGTCCCGGTCTGCGTGAGGACCGCGGCATGCCAGAAGCGGAGTCCCGGCAGCGCCGCCTGGTTCGCCATCCAGTAGGTGAACAGGTTGAACACCATCGCGGCGAACAGGGCTGCGAGCTCCATCGGCGAGAGGCGCTGCAGCGCCTTCCACACCGCGCTGTAGTTGGCGAACTTCGGCACCGCGAAGGCGAAGATGCCCACGACGATCAGGACGCCGGCAACGAAGAAGGCGATCTGCTTGGGCCCCATCTTGCGTTTGGCGGGGCTCTCCGCTTGCCCCCCCACCGGGCCCGGCTGCGCCATGGGTGGGAAGGTACGCCTCCACGTTCGAGCGGCGCAAACGGGGAGCCTGGGCCGGTAGGCATGAATCCTACCTGCCAGATGGACTTTGACCGTCTTTCGGCGGTACCCTTGAGCTTGCCGATATGCGTGCGATCAGTGAGGGGTACGACGTGGCCGTCAGCCAGGAAGAGCACCTCAAGGAACTGAGTAAGGGCTACCGCTTCGATTGGAAGGACGCGGACCACTCCGTCTTCGAGCCCAAGCGCGGCCTGAACGAGCGCGTCGTCGAAGAGATCTCGGCGCTCAAGAACGAGCCGGAGTGGATGCGGAAGATCCGGCTCAAGAGCCTGCGCTACTTCGAGATGCGGCCGATGCCCTGGTGGGGCGCCGATCTTTCGGACATCGACTTCCAGAACATCTACTACTTCATCCGCTCCACCGAGAAGCAGGCGAGCACCTGGGAGGACCTGCCCGAGGACATCCGCGGGACCTGGGACAAACTCGGCATCCCGGAGGCGGAGAAGAAGTACCTGGGCGGCGTCAGCGCGCAGTACGAGTCGGAGGTCGTGTACCACAAGATCAAGAAAGAGCTGGACGAGATCGGGGTCCTGTTCACCGATATGGACTCGGCGCTGCGCGACTATCCGGACCTCGTCCGGGAGTACTTCGGGACGATCATCCCACCCAACGACAACAAGTTCGCATCGCTCAACACGGCCGTGTGGTCCGGTGGGTCGTTCATCTACGTCCCTCCGGGCGTGAATGTGGACATCCCGCTGCAGGCGTACTTCCGCATCAACGCCGAGAACATGGGTCAGTTCGAGCGGACGCTGATCATCGCCGACGAGGGCAGCTACGTGCACTACGTCGAGGGCTGCTCCGCGCCCATCTACTCCAGCGACTCGCTGCACTCCGCGGTCGTCGAGATCGTCGTTAAGAAGGGCGCTCGCGTCCGCTACACGACCATCCAGAACTGGTCGACCAACGTCTACAACCTGGTCACCAAGCGCGCGGCCGCCTACGAGGACGCCGTGATGGAGTGGGTCGACGGCAACATCGGCTCCAAGGTCACGATGAAGTACCCGTCGATCTACCTGCTGGGGGAAGGCGCGCGGGGCGAGGTGCTCTCGGTGGCGTTCGCCGGTAAGGGGATGCACACCGATGCCGGGGGCAAGGCGATCCACGCCGCCCCGCACACCACCAGCGTCATCACGTCGAAGTCCGTCAGCAAGGACGGCGGACGCACCGGCTATCGGGGTCTGGTTCGCGTGGAGCCCGGCGCGCACCACGCCAAGAGCAACGTGCGCTGCGACGCCCTCATCCTGGACGAGGAGAGCCGCTCGGACACCTACCCCTATATCGAGGTGGAGGACGAGACCGCGTCGCTCGGCCACGAGGCGACGGTGTCCAAGGTCGGCGAGGACCAGCTCTTCTACCTGATGAGCCGCGGCCTGTCCGAGGTGGAGGCCACGGCGATGATCGTCAACGGCTTCATCGAGCCGATCACCCGCGAGCTCCCCATGGAATACGCCGTCGAGCTGAACCGCCTCATCGAACTCCAGATGGAAGGCTCGGTCGGCTAGAAGCCCGGCGGGTTCCGAGCCTGGGCATCTGACCGCGGGGTCTGCTGAACACCGGCCCCCTTCGATCATCTCTACCTCGAGGGTTCGTCCGCTCGATGAGGGGTTGGGGCGAATCCGACCATCAAGGTAGGATTTGCTTCATGAGCGAAACCGTTACCGGGGCGATGACGTTCGACGAGCTCGCCCTCGCCGCCCTCCCGGAATCCGCCGGGTTCACCGGTCAGCTCCGCAAGGAGGCGTTCGAGGCGTTCCGCTCCACGCCGCTGCCCTCCCAATCGACCGAGGAGTGGCGTTACACCGACCTGTCGGACCTGGCGTTCACCTATGCGCCATACACGCCGGGGGGGCGCGCGGCGAACCTCGACGGCGTGCCGGGCGCGATCCAGGGGGCGCTGGGGGCCGTCGGAGCTCGAGCCGGTCTCCAGATCCAGCACAACTCCGACGTCATGCTCACGCACCTCGATCCCGAGCTCGCGGCCAAGGGGGTCATCCTCGCGGATCTCGATGCGGCGGCGGCAACCCATCCGGACCTGGTGGAGCGGCACCTTCACCAGCTCGTCCCCTTCGAGCGCACCACGTTCACCGCGCTGCACGCCGCGTTCCGCACCGGTGGTACGTTCGTGCACGTCCCACGCGACACGCAGATCGCTCTGCCATTGCAGACGTTGACGTTCCTCGACGTGGGCGGCGCGGCGGTGTTCCCGCACACGCTGATCGTGCTGGAGCCGGGCTCGGAGCTGACGTTCATCGAGCGGTACGCGTCGCCCCCACTCGAGCGCGCGTTCAGTGACGCCGTGACCGAGATCTACGTGGGCGACGGCGCGCACCTGCGCTATGCGGCCATCCAGGACTGGGGCGACGGGAGTCACGCACGTCGGCGGTGCAGCGCGGGCGCGTCGGACGAGACGCCGAGCTCCGCACGCTCTCGATCGGGTTCGGAGCAGATCTCGCGCGCACGGAGACCGAGGTCGTGCTCATGGAACCCGGCGGGTTCAGCGAACAGTTGGGAGTGTTCTTCGCCGACGGCGAGCAGCACTTCGACCACCGGTCGATCCAGGATCACGTGGCGCCGAACTGCACCAGCGACCTTCTGTACAAAGGTGCTCTGCGCGACCGGAGCCGCGCCGTCTACAGCGGCTGGGTCCACGTGCACCCCGGCGCGCAGAAGACGAACGCCATGCAGACCTCGCGCAACATCGTGCTGTCCGAGCACGCGAAGGCCGACGCGATCCCCAACCTCGAGATCGAGGCGAACGACGTGCGGTGCGGCCACGCCGCGAGCGTGGGTCCGGTGGACGAGGAGACCGTGTTCTACCTGCAGAGCCGCGGGATCGAGCGCGCCGAGGCGGAGCGCCTCATCGTGAGCGGATTCTTCCAGGAGGTTCTGGACCGCGTCCAGATCCAGGAGGTGCGCGAGGGAGCCGAAGCGGCGATCGCGCACGAGCTGAGCGAGGGGATCCATCGATGACGCTGGTGAAGGCGTGCGCCCTCGCGGACGTGCCGGCGGGCGAGGCCCGGCGAGTCGCGCTCGGCGATCGCCTGATCGCCGTGGTGAACCTCGGCGCGGAGGGCGTGCGCGCGATCGACGCGGTGTGCTCGCACGAGCAGTACTACCTGGACGAGGGGGAGGTCGACGTCGACGAAGGCACGATCGAGTGCCCGAAGCACGGGTCGATGTTCGACCTCGACTCGGGCGCGCCTCGCGCGCTACCCGCCGTGCGGCCGGTGGCCGTCTACGACGTGAAGATCGAGAATGACGAGATCTGGATCGAGGTGTGAGCAGATGACCGAAGACGGACCCGCGACGCTCCAGGTGGAGGATCTGCATGCAGAGGTCGAAGGCAAGCAGATCCTCCGCGGCATCGACCTGATCGTGCGACAGGGGGAGACCCACGCCCTGATGGGCCCGAACGGCTCCGGCAAGTCGACGCTGTCGAACGTGATCATGGGCCGGCCGGGCTACGTGGTGACCGGGGGCCGCGTCGTCTTCAAGGGTGAGGACATCACGGGGCTCACGCCGGATCAGCGCGCCAAGCGGGGCCTGTTCCTCGCCATGCAGTACCCCACGGAGGTGCCCGGGGGTCTCGGTGGTGAACTTCATGCGCACGGCCTACCAATCCGTGAAGAGCGAGCAGGTGAGCGCCCTGGCCTTCCGCAAGCACATGAAATCGCAGATGGAGAAGCTCCACATCGACGACGCGATGGTGAACCGCTACGTGAACCAGGGATTCTCCGGTGGGGAGAAGAAGCGGAACGAGATCCTGCAGCTGGCGGTGCTGGAACCGCAGATCGCCATCCTGGACGAGACCGACTCGGGGCTGGACATCGACTCGCTCAAGCTCGTCGCCGAGGGCGTCAACGAGCTGGTCGGACCCGAACTGGGCGTCCTGCTCATCACTCACTACCAGCGCATGCTCAACTACATCACGCCCGAAGTCGTCCACGTGATGATGCGCGGACGTATCGTGAAGACCGGCGGCGCGGAGCTCGCGCACGAGCTGGAAGACAAGGGCTACGAGGGGATCCGCAAGGAGTTGGGTCTGGAGGACGACGCCGCGGTCGAGGTCGGCAGGGTCCGAGATGACGGGGCGCGTGGGCGGGCTGGACGTCGAGGCGATCCGCAAGGACTTCCCGATCCTCTCGCGCACGGTGGGGGACAAGCCCCTCGTGTACCTGGACACGCGCCGCCACGTCGCAGAAGCCCTCCCAGGTCATCGACGCCGAGTGCGACTTCTACGCCTCGCACAACGCGAACGCCCACCGGGGCATCTACCAGCTCGGCGAAGAGGCGACGGAGCTGTTCGAGGGCGCGCGGGCCACGCTCGCAACGTTCTTCGGGGCGCCGGAGCCCGAGACGATCGTCTTCACGCGCGGGACCACGGAATCGATGAACCTCATCGCCTACTCGTGGGGGAGGACGTTCCTGCGGCCCGGTGACGAGATCCTCATCACCGAGATGGAACATCACTCGAACATCGTGCCGTGGCAGCTCTGCGCGCGCGACACGGGCGCGATCCTGCAGTACGTGCCGCTCACCGACGACGGCCAGCTCGATCTCAGCGGCCTGGGCTCGCTCCTCACGCAACGTACGAAGATCTTCAGCATGACGGGGATGTCCAATGCCCTCGGCACGATCACGCCCTTGCAGCAGCTCGTCGACGCCGGGCACGCCGTGGGCGCCGTGGTTGCGGTCGACGCCGCCCAGCTCGCGCCCCATCTCGCCATCGACGTGGCCGCGCTCGACTGCGATTTCCTGGCCTTCAGCGGCCACAAGATGCTCGGTCCCACGGCGTCGGGCGGGCTGTACGCCAAGCGCGAGCTGCTCGAGGCGATGGAACCCATGTTCGGCGGGGGCGAGATGATCCGCGAGGTCTACCACGACCACGCCACTTGGAACGACGTCCCGTACAAGTTCGAGGCCGGGACCATGCAGATCGCGCAGCAGGTGGGGCTCGGCGCGGCGGTGGACTACCTGCAGGGGATCGGGATGGACGCCGTCCGCGCCCACGAGGAGGACATCACCGCGTACGCGCTGGACAAGCTGCTGGAGGCGGGCGCCACCGTGTTCGGGCCCAAGGACCCCTCCATCCGGGGGGGCGCCGTGAGCTTCTGGTACAAGGACGTGCATCCTCACGACCTCGCAACGATCCTCAACGAAGAAGGTGTCGCGATCCGCGCCGGCCATCATTGCGCACAGCTCGTGATGCGCCGCTACGGCGTGCCGGCGACGGCGCGAGCCTCGTTCTACGTCTACAACACGAAGGACGAGGTGGACGTCCTCATCGAGGCGCTGGCGAAGGCCGAGGGTATCTTCACGATCTAGACCTCAGCCAGGAAGGAACCACGTTGGCGCTCGACGACATCTACAAGGAAGTCATCCTCGATCACTACAAGAACCCGCGGAACAAGCGGGATCTTCCCAACGCGGAGCTCAGCTGCACGCGGAACAACCCGCTGTGCGGCGACGAGATCACCGTGTTCGCGCACGTGGAGGACGCGAAGGTGCTCGAGGTCACGTTCCAGGGAGCGGGGTGCTCGATCAGCCAGTCGAGCGCGTCGATGATGACCGAGGCCGTCACGGGGGTCACGGTGGAGGAGGCGAAGGGCCTCGCCGCGAAGTTCCGCGGCATGATGGCCGGGGAGGTCGAGCCCGAGGAGGACTCGTTCGGCGACCTCGTGGCGCTGAAGGGGGTCGTGAAGTACCCCATCCGCATCAAGTGCGCGGTGCTGTCCTGGGATGTCCTGCAGGAGGCCCTCGAGGGCGGGAACGCCTCCGGGAGCCACCTCCACTCCGTCGGCTGAGCGCGCGCGGCGGCTCGCGATGCGGATCACCTTTTCCGAGGACGGACGGGACTTCCAACGGCGCGGCTGGCGCGAACTCGTGGTGGCGGACCCCGCAGGCACGTTCTTCCACACCCCCGACTACCTGAAGCTCTACTGGGAGGAGTTCGGCGAGCAGCCCGAGCACCTGCTCCTCGCGTTCGCCGAAAGGGATGACGGGGCCCAGGTCGGGGCGGTCGCCTTCGAGCGGGTGAAGGAGACGCTCCGCTTCCTCGGGGGCACCGAGGTCACGGACTACATGGGACCCGTGGGACTTCCCGCCGCGCAGGGGGCCATGGCGAACGAGCTCTGGGCGGCGCTGCTCACCCGCGACGATTGGACGGGCGCGGATCTGCGGGGGCTCGCCGAGGACAAGGCGTGGCTCGGGCTGCTCGACGATGCTGCGCAGGCGGTCGGTCTCACCGTGGAGCGGACGGATGACCAGAACGGCGTCGCTCCCTTTCTGCCGCTCGCGGGCTCTTGGGAGGACTACCTGGAGGGGCTGCCGGCGAAGCTCCGGCACGAGATCAAGCGCAAGGCGAACAAGCTCGCAGCGGAGGCCGGCCCGTTCACGATCCGGGCGGCCGCCCAGGACACGCTGATCCCGATGTTGGATCGCTTCGTCGAGCTGCATCGGATGAGCGAAGGCCCGAAGGGCGTGTTCATGCAACCCGGCATGGAGATCTTCTTCCGCCGGCTGGGGGAGGCGTTCTTATCCTCGGGCGTCTTCCGTCTGACGATGATCGAGGTGGCGGGCTCGCTCGCGGCGGGCACGGTCGGGTTCGCGTTCGACCGGACGTACTCTCTCTACAACTCCGCCTTCGACCGCACGTGGGGGAGCCTGGCACCCGGGATGGTGTTGGTCGGGGAGGACATCCGCCTCGCGATCGAAGACGGGTGCGAGGCGTTCGACCTCCTCAAGGGCGACTACCAGTACAAGTACCGGTTCGGCGCCCACCCCCGCGCCGTAAAGCGTCTGGTCGTGACGCGTTAGACCGGTTCCAGCCGGGCCGTCGCGATGACCCGGCCATCGGGGCCCGTGACCGTGATCCGGTCGAAGCCCTGCAGGTCCATGCCTGTGACGAGCCACGCCGACCCGCTGCCGTCCCGCTGGAAGTGGACGTACAGATCGACGGCGCGCCCGTCGGCGGCGTGCAGCGTGGCCGTGGCGGGACCGTGCAGACCCGGCCCGCGCACGAACACGGCGGCCCAGGACTGACCCTCGTGCGACTCGTAGACGACCGCGCTGCCGCCCACGCTCATGCCGGGGGTCGCGGTAAGGGTTCCGGCACGGAACTCCTTGCCGCCGAGGATGTGAAGGAGCTGGGTGTAGCGATCGCTCGCCACGAGCGTCTCCGCGTGATGCCGTTGGCCGAGTCCCCACGTGAGGGACAGGACCAGTGCCGCGAGGACCGCGGCTGCGGTGAGCCAGGCCCAACGTGTGCCGGCCCGGGCCGACCTCGCGGGCGACGGCGAGGCGTCCCGCCACTCGTCGGCGAGCGTGCCCAGCACGCGGTCCTCGAGCTCGGGTGGGGGCTCGGCGTCGTGCGCGGCGTGCGCGAAGAGGGCAAGCCCCTCGCCCAACACCTCCATCTCTCGGCGGCAGCCGGCGCAGCCACGCAGGTGACGTCGGATCGCCAGATCGCTCACGTCGTCCAGCGTGCCCAGCACGTGCTCGGGCAGGCGCTCACGGACCTCGTCACAGGTCATCGCGGGACACCTCCTCGCTCATCGCCTCGCGCAGCCGCAGCAGAGCCGAGCGGATGCGTGTCTTGGCCGTCCCGACCGGGATGCCCTCCAGCTCTGCGACCTCGGCGCTGGTCTTCCCGCCGAAGTACGCGAGCTCCAGGGCCGCCCGCTGCTCGCCGGACAGCCGCGACATCGCCCGGCGGGCACGATCGGCGAGGTCGCCGGTCTCGGCGAGCTGCTCCGGTCCCGCGGAGGGGTCGGCTTCGCCGGGCACGCCGGCGGCCTCGAGCGACCGAGCCTCGAGCACGCGGCGCCGCAGCGAGTCGATCGCGAGGGAGCGCGCCACGAGCAACACCCACGTCTCGAGCTTGCCCCTCGTGACGTCGTACTTCGTGGCGTTGCGCCACAGCTTGACGAACGTGTCCTGTACGAGGTCCTGGGCGGCGGCGTCCGAGCCGAGCATCACGATGCCCAGCCCGTACACCCTCGATGAGAAGCGCCTGTACAAGGTCTCTGCAGCTCCCTGCTCGCGCGCCGCGAACGAGCGCATCAGCGCGGCGTCGTTCTCCGGCTCGTTCGATCGCATGCGCAGCACGATATCTCCTTGGGAGTACGCACGAGGGCAGAGGAGGGACTGCGCTAGGGGTAGGCGCTGAGGGTGCGCAAGATGAGCTGCGCGATGGACTCGTCGCCCCCGAAGACAACGTTGCCCGAGGCGAAGGCCTCGTCGGGGTCGAGGCGTCGGCCGGCGACCAGCGCGAGTTGAGGGGCCCGCCCACGGATCACCGCGTCGGGATGGGCACCGGGCTTCGGCACTTCGCCGGCACCGAGGCCCCATTGCCAGGTGCCCTCGCCCGCCCCTTCCGTTTCCACGAGAACCGTGCGGCCCGACAGGTCGCGCCCGGCCTGCTCGAGCGACCACGGAAGCATCCGCACGGCCATGTCGATCGTGAGGTGGATGGGCCAGTGCTGCCATTGCGGCCCGAGGCCGTTCGTCGCACGCACGTCCTCGCCGTGCAGCCACCACTCGATGAGTCGGGATTGCACGAGGTAGCGCGCCGCGATCGGCCCCGCGACGTAGTCGAAGCGCCGCTCGTTCCAATCCTCGGCGGAGAGTTCGGCCGCGTGAGCGAGGAAGGACTCGGCGGCCCTTCCCCAGGTGTTGAGGATCTCCCGCGTGTCGGTGCCCGAGCGCCGGTTCACCGTCCACGCGTTGAACGCATCGACGGAGAACGACTCCCCGCCGAGGGTTGCCCGGAACTCATCGAGCTCGGTCGGTGATCCACCGGCCACGAGCTGAGCGGACAGGGTGTCCCCCGCTGAGAGGTGCGCCATGACGTCGCGGTTCCACCAGCCCTGGGCCGCACTGGGGCGGTCCCAGGTCTCGGGTTCGGAGAACTGGATCGTGCGCCCCAGCCGCTGCCGTTCGGCGTGTGCGACGCCCAACAGCTGCTCGCGGTCCAGACTCAAGGGCGCTCCCTCCCGTTCCTTCGTCCTTCGGGGTGTCGGCGCGGATTGTACATGCGAGGACGAGCGTCCTGAGCCAGCCCGCCTCGTCCGTCCTCGTCGAGTTTCCGCAGCTAGTTCGGGGTAAAGATCCCGCTTCGTCCTGCTTCGTCCTGCTTCGTGCGGCATCGTCCCGTCGCGGACCGGCGGCAAGAGTGACAAGACCTCAGGACGTCCCGAAGGCCGCGTCGATCGCTGCCGCGGCCGCAACGACCCTGCGTGGGCAGCACTCGCGTAGACGTCCATCGTGAGTCGCGCTTCCTCTGCTCGCGGCGGTACGGCGGGCAGGGTAGCGGCCGGCTCAGGTGGAGGTCTCGAGGGCGGGGAACAGGACCCCCTGCTCGAGGCTCTCGGCGACCACGATCTCGTAGTCCGGGACCTCGGCGTCGGGGATCGCAACGCGGTCCGAGCGTCGGTGAGGGACCCGCTCGTCGCACAGCGCGCGGTACCAGCCCGGCTCGACGGCGATCGCCTGGCAGGCCGGGCAGTCCTCCACGGTCCCGGCGCCGGTCACATGGGCGTTGTGATCCATAGCTCCGAACCGTATTCCCTCCGCGCCGTTTCACCGTGGCCCATCTGGGGGAGGTCGAAGGATGAAATCTCGGCCAGTTCCGGAGACTACTGCAGCCGTCTCGGGCCGGTTCGAAACGGCCTCGTGGTAGCTGTCTACCTACAGCCGGCGTCGCGCAGACGGCGTCGCGTTCGACACATGGCGCGCGATGGCGGCAAGGCACTGCGCACGCGACGTTCGCCAGCAGGGCGTCGGCCACCACCTCCATCACCGGGGGCAGGTGGGTCGTCTTGAACGATCCCCGAAGATACGGGACCCCCAGTCGCGGATCTCCCACCGGCCAGATAGGGCTTCAGTCAACGGGATCGGCAGGTTCTTGCCCGGGAGAAGCAGAACCCAGGCTTGACATCCCGCCGACGAAGCCTCCCACGATGAGTCCGAAGATCGTTGGGATAAGCACGAAGCCCCAGAATGCATGGGCGTGTTTGTGGAGCCCCAGAGCCCTGCCGGCCGCTCCCCGGGCTGGTGATCGTGTTCGACGAAGCGATCCCTGGAGCCGACCCCTTCGCTGGTTCCGGGGGTCGCTCTGCGTTGTGAACAGACGGCGCCCACCATGAAAGCTGCGCCAGCGGGCGGCGAGGAGCATCGACGAGATCGAGGCGGGGACGCGGTTCCGCGACTTCGCCGCATCGCTGACCAGGGAGGCGGCGCGGATTGTACATTCGCCCGATGCGCGTCCTGGTGGCTCCCGACAAGTTCCGCGGCACGCTCACGGCGCGCCAGGCGGCCGAGGCGATCGGAGCCGGATGGCGACGTGAGCGTCCGCAGGACCGGATCGATCTCGTTCCGATGGCCGACGGGGGCGAGGGCACGATGGACACGCTCGTGGAAGCGCTCGGGGGCAGGATCGAGAGCGCGATGGTCACCGGCCCCCTCGGCGACCCGGTCGACGCGTCGGTCGGCCTCGCACCCGGAACCGGGGGCACGATCGGCGTGATCGAGATGGCCCGGGCCTCCGGACTTTCACTGATCGCCGAGGCCCGACGCGACCCTCGCCGCACCACGAGCCGCGGAACCGGTGAGCTCATGGCCCATGCGGTCGCCCTCGGCGCTACCTCGTTGCTGGTATGTCTCGGCGGGAGCGCCACGAACGACGGCGGGACGGGGATGGCGGCCGGGCTCGGCTGGCGGTTCCTCGACCCCGGGGGGCGGGAGTTGCGCGCAGGAGGTGCCGCGCTGCTGGACCTGGCACGGATCGACGCGGGCCCGGTGAACCCGGCGCTTCGACGCATCTCCGTCTCCGGCGCCTGCGATGTGGACAACCCGCTGACCGGGCCCACGGGGGCGAGCGCGGTCTACGGGCCGCAGAAGGGAGCGACCGAGGACGCGGTGTGGATCCTCGACCGGGCCTTGGGCCACCTTGCCGCCGTCGTGCATCGGGATCTCGGGGTCGATCTGAAGGACGAACCGGGAGCGGGCGCCGCGGGTGGGTTGGGCTTCGGACTGCTTGCCTTCGCAGGAGCCCATCTGCGCAGGGGCGTCGAAGTGGTGATGGAGGCCGTCGGGCTCGCGGACCGCCTCCTGGGCGCCGACCTCGTGATCACGGGCGAGGGGACGCTCGATGAGCAATCGCTCCACGGGAAGGTCCCCGCCGGCGTGCTGGACCTCGCTCGGTCAGTGGGCGTCCCGGCGGCGATCGTGTGCGGCCGAGCCGAGATCGCGCCTCCGGGCGTCGCCGTCCGCTCGCTCGTCGACGCGGTGGGTGTCGACGCCGCCATGGGGGAGGCGCGCCGGTCGGTCGAGACGGTGGCGCAACAGCTTGCCGTGCACGCACTGGAACTGGCTGGCACCAGCTCATGAGCGGGGCGATCGAGCGGTTCGCCGAGGCGGCGCGGCGCGAGGGACTCGATCCCGCCGTGCACAGGTTCCCTCAAGGCACGAAGACGGCGCAGGACGCCGCCCGCGCGGTCGGCTGCGAGGTGGGTCAGATCGTGAAATCGCTGGTCTTCATGGCCGGCGAGGCTCCGGTGCTGGCCCTTACGTCTGGGGCCAACCGCGTCGACACCGCGAAGCTCGCCGCCCTGTGCCAGGTCGCAGCCGTGCGCCGAGCGAGCCCCGAGGAAGCCCGCGCCGCAACCGGTTTCGCAGTGGGAGGCACGCCCCCGTTCGGGCATCGGGACCGCGTCCCCTCCTTCGTTGACCGTGACCTTCTGGCCCACGACGAGGTGTGGGCCGCCGCCGGCACACCCGAAGCCGTGTTCCCCCTCACCCCTGTGGAGCTCGTGCGCATCTGCCGCGGAACGGTCGCGGATCTGGCGCAGCGGGTTATCATTGAGCCATGATCACGCTGACTGAAACCGCTGCCGGCAAGGTGAAAGAGCTCCTCGTCGAGGAAGGCCGCGACGACATCGCCCTGCGGGTGGCGGTGCAGCCCGGCGGCTGTTCGGGGCTGCGCTACGCCATGTACCTCGACGACCAGGTGTCGGACAAGGATCAGGCGGCGGAGCAGTTCGGCGTGAAGCTCGTCGTGGACAAGATGAGCGTGCCTTACCTCTCGCAGGCCACCATCGACTTCGTCGACACCCTGGAGCAGTCGGGATTCACGATCGACAACCCCGCCGCCCAGGGCGGCTGCGCCTGCGGCAGCTCGTTCCACTAGGTTCCTCGCGGCAGCTCCCTCTTCCGCAAGGAGGCAAGCGTGTCGCGCGACGCCGGGTCGTACTTCGAGGCTACGGCTACGTGCAGCTGTCGAGGCCCGCTCGGAAACCGGCGCTCAGCTCGTCGAGGCCCGCGTCGTCGATGACGAGGGGCGGGCTCACGGCGATGGCCCCGCCGACGAGGGGGCGCACGAGAACGCGCGCGACGCGGCACGCGGACGCGATCCTCCCCGGCAGTCCCGGGTCCGCCTCGACGGCGTCGGGCCGCACCTGCACGGCGGCAAGCACGCCGGTGCCCGCGCGCACCTCCGACACGAGGTCGTGATCGGCGAGCGGCGCCAGGGCATCGGCGAGCGCGGTCTCCAGCAGGAGCGCCCGCCCGCACAGGTCGTCGCGCTCGATGATGGCGACGTTCGCGAGCCCCGCAGCCGCGACGGTCGCGTGACCGCTGTAGGTGTAGCCGTGGCGCCACATGCCGGCGCCGGGCTCCCAGAACGCTTCCCAGACCTTCGGGGCCGCGATGACCGCGCCCATCGGCAGATAGCCGCTGGTGATCCCCTTCGCGCACGTGACGATGTCGGGATCCAGCTCGAAGCGGGTCGAGGCGAACCAGTCCCCGCAACGCCCGAACCCCGTGATGACCTCGTCCGCGACGAACAGGACGCCGGCGTCGCCACACACGTCCCGCGTCTTGCGCAGGTAGCCCTCGGGGGCGATGAACACGCCGCCGGCGCCGATCACCGGCTCGCAGAAGAACGCCGCCACCCGCTCGGGCCCCGCCTGCTCGATCGCGCCGCGCAGCGCGTCTGCGTCGTCCCAGGGGACCTCCACGACGTCCTCGATCAGCTCGCCATGACCCGTCGCGTTCGCGGGGATGCCGGCCAGCGAGGTCCCCGCGGCATGCATGCCGTGGTAGGCCTTCGAGCGGCGGATCAGCACCGTGCGCTGCGGTTCGCCGCGGAGCTGCCAGTAGCGGCGGGACATCTTCGTCGCGGTGTCGATCGAGTCCGACCCTCCGCTCGTGAAGAAGACCTTGGCGTCCTGCATCGGCGCGTGCTGTGCGACGTGGTCGGCCAGCGCCTCGACCGGCCGGTTCGTGATGTCCCCGAACGTGGAGTAGGCGGGGAGCATCGCCATCTGCGCCGCGACGGCCTCGACGATCTCGCGGCGGCCCCAACCGACGTTGCAGTACCAGAGCGCACCCGTCGCGTCGAGGTAGCGCCGGTCCCGGTCGTCCCAGACGTGGGCGCCTTCGCCGCGCACGATCGTGAGCGCGCCGCCGGACGCGACGGCCGCCATGTCGGCGAAGGGGTGCCAGAAGTTCGTCATGGCGCGAGGCTACCAGTGGCGTCCCGCGCCCCGGACTCCGCCGTGGCCATCCGGCGCCGGCCCGTTAGTCCACGTCGTATGCGAGGTTGGGGCGCAGCCACCGCTCCGCCTCGGTGACGCTCTCGCCGAGGCGACGGGCATAGTCCTCCACCTGGTCCTTCGCGATCCGCCCGACGTTGAAGTAGCGCGCCAGCGGGTGACCGAGATAGATACCGCTCACGCTGGCCGCCGGCATCATGGAGTACGTCTCGGTGAGGTCGATGCCCTGGTCGCGGGCCCCCAGCAGATCGAAGAGGCGCCGCTTCAACGAGTGGTCGGGACAGGCGGGGTAGCCGAACGCGGGCCGGATACCGCGGAAGCGCTCGCGGATCAGCTCCTCGCTGGCCTGCGGCGCGTCCTGGTAGCCCCACGCGATCCGCGCCTGCTGATGCAGGGACTCGGCGAAGGCCTCGGCGAGGCGGTCGGCGAGCGCTTTGACCATGATCGCGCGGTAGTCGTCCTGGTCGGCCTCGAACGTCTTCGCGAGCTCGTCGGCACCGATCCCGGCCGTGACGGCGAACGCTCCCAGGTGGTCGGTGAGGCCCGTCTCGACGGGCGCCACGAAGTCCGCGAGCGACCGATCCGGTTGATCGGCGGCACCGGTGGCGCCGTGGTCCATCTGCTGGCGAAGCATCGGGAACGTCACGCCGTTGGTCAGCACGATGTCGTCGCCCTCGGCGTGCGCGGGCCAGAAGCCGAAGACCCCCCGCGCCTGGATCGAGGCATCGGCTTCGATCTGGTCGAGCAGCTCCAGCGCGTGCTCGTAGAGCTCGCGGGCCGCCGCGCCGTGACGGGGATGGTCCAAGATGGCCGGGAAGCGCCCCTTCAGCTCCCACGCCGTGAAGAAGAACGTCCAGTCGATGAACGGCCGCAGCTCCGCGATGGCTGGTTCCACGATCCGCGTGCCCGTGAAGGCGGGCTGCGACAGATCCTCCGCGCGCCACACGATCGGGGTCCGTCGCTCGGTCGCCTTCCGGTAGGGGAGGAGGGGTGTCCTCGTGCGTTCCTCGTGCTGCGCGCGCAGCTGCGTCTGCAGGATCCGGTTGTCGCCGTCGAGCTTCGCCTTGCGCTCGGGATCGAGCAGGGCCGAGACGACTCCGACCACGCGGGAGGCATCGAGCACGTGGATCGTCGGGTGTGTGTACGCGGGAGCGATCCGCACCGCCGTGTGCTGGCGGGACGTCGTGGCGCCCCCGATCAGCAGCGGAAGGTCCATGCCGCGCCGCTGCATCTCCTTGGCCACGTTCACCATCTCATCGAGCGACGGCGTGATGAGGCCCGAGAGGCCCACGAGGTCGCATCCCTCCTTGGCTGCCGTCTCCAAGATGAGGTCGGCGGGCGCCATCACCCCCAGGTCGATCACCTCGTAGTTGTTGCAGCCCAAGACGACACCCACGATGTTCTTGCCGATGTCGTGGACGTCGCCCTTCACGGTCGCCGTCACGATCTTGCCCCGCGGCCGAGCCGTGCCCCCGGACTCGACGAGGATCCGCTTCTCCTCCTCCATGAAGGGCTCGAGGTAGGCAACCGCCTTCTTCATCGCGCGCGCGCTCTTGACCACCTGCGGCAGGAACATCTTCCCTGCGCCGAAGAGGTCCCCGACGATCTTCATGCCCTCCATGAGCGGGCCCTCGATCACGTCGAGCGGACGGTCGTAGCCCTGCCGCGCCTCCTCCGTGTCCTCGACGATGAAATCCACGATGCCGTGCACGAGCGCGTGGGAAAGGCGCTCCTCGACAGTGCCGTCGCGCCAGGACAGATCCTGCACGCGCTCCACGCCCCCGCTCTTCACCGACTCGGCGAACGTGATCATCCGCTCGGTGGCGTCGGGCCGCCGGTCGAAGATGATGTCCTCGACATGCTCGAGCAGATCCGGCGGGATGTCGTCGTACACGGGGAGCTGGCCGGCGTTGACGATGGCCATGTCGAGTCCGGCCGCGATGGCGTGGTACAGGAAGGCCGCATGGATCGCCTGACGAACGGGCTCGTTGCCGCGGAAGCTGAAGCTGAGGTTCGACAGGCCGCCCGAGACGTGGCTGCCGGGGCACCTCCGCTTGATCTCACGCGTGGCCTCGATGAACGCCTTCGCGAACCCGTTGTGTTCCTCCATCCCGGTGGCGATCGCAAGGATGTTGGGGTCGAAGATGATGTCCGTGGGGTCGTAGCCGGCCTCGCGGGTCAGCAGGTCGTACGCGCGCTCGCAGATCTCGATCTTGCGCTCGACCGTGCCCGCCTGGCCCTCCTCGTCGAAGGCCATCACGACGACCGCGGCGCCGTAGCGTTGCACGCGGCGCGCCTTGTCGAGGAAGTCCCGTTCGCCCTCCTTCAGGCTGATCGAGTTCACGACCCCTTTGCCCTGAACGCACTTGAGCCCCGCCTCGATGACGTCCCACTTCGAGCTGTCGATCATGATCGGGACCTTCGCGATCTCGGGTTCGGTCGCGATCAGGTTCAGGAACGTCGTCATGGCCTGCTCGCCGTCCAGCAGGTCGGCGTCCATGTTGACGTCGATCAGGTTCGCCCCGCTGCGCACCTGTTCCATGGCGACCTCGACCCCGCCCTGGTAGTCGCCCGACTCGATCAGCCGTCTGAACTTCAGGGAGCCGGTGATGTTCTGTCGCTCGCCGATCATCACGAAGCCGGTCTCCGGCGTGATGCGGAACGGCTCTAGGCCGCTGACGTGCGGATACGGATCCCGCCCCGCAGGGACTTCGCGGGGCGGGAGCCCTTGGACCGCTCGGGCGATCGCTTGGATGTGCTCCGGTGTGGTGCCGCAACAGCCGCCGACGATGTTGACTAGGCCGTCGCGTGCGAAGCCGCCGAGCAGCTCGCACGTGATCTCCGCGGTCTCGTCGTAGCCGCCGAACGCGTTCGGAAGGCCGGCGTTCGGGTAGCAGGCGACGGGGACGGGGGCGATGCGGGCGAGGTCCTCGACGTAGGGCCGGATCTCCGTTGCGCCGAGGGAACAGTTCGCGCCCACGATCATCGGCTCGGCGTGCTCCACGGAGATCCAGAAGGCCTCGACGGTCTGTCCCGAAAGCGTCCGCCCGCTGCGGTCGACGATCGTAACGGACAGCCAGATCGGCAGCTCGGGGGCCGCGTCCTTCGCAGCGGCGATGGCGGCCTTCGCGTTCAGCGTGTCGAAGATCGTCTCGATGAGGAGGAGATCGACGCCTCCGTCCCGCAGGGCCCGGATCTGCTCCGCATACGCGTCGTAGACCCGACCGAACGTGACGGTCCGGAACGATGCATCGTCCACCTTCGGGGAGATCGACAGCGTGACGTTCAATGGCCCCACCGACCCGGCGACGAATCGGTCCGGGTAGGCGGCCGCCGCCTCTCGCGCCAGCCGCGCGCCCTCTCGGTTCATGTCGTACACGGCGTCCGCGAGGTCGTAGTCCCCCTGCGCGATCGACGTCGCGGTGAAGGTGTTGGTTGTGGTGATGTCGGCGCCGGCCCGCAGGTACGAGTGATGCACGTCCGACACGAGCTGTGGCTGCGTGAGGTTGAGCAGGTCGGGATCACCCTTGACGTCGCGGGAGTGGTCCGCGAAGCGGGCTCCGCGGAACTGCTCCTCGCTCAGCCCGCTCCCTTGCAGCAGCACGCCCCAGGCGCCGTCGAGCACGACGATCCGCTGCTCCAGAAGCGCCTGCAGACGGGCCCGCGTATCCATGCGGACGAGCCTAGCGGCCGGTCGTGACCGCGACCATCACCGTACGTTCACGCCCGTGCGGGCGCACGCGGTAGGCTTCCGCCATGAGCCAGAGTTTCCCCGACATGTTCATCCGCGAGGCGCGGGTCCGCCCACCCGCGCGGCAGCCCGAGCAGCCCATGCGCCGCACCCGCCGCCAGACCGCATCGGCCCTCGCCCAGGTCCCGATGTTCGCCGACTTCAGCAAGAGGCACCTCCATCGCCTCGCGGCCGAGACGGACGAGCTGGAGTTCGAGCCCGGGCAGCAGGTGGTCCATGAGGGCGACCCGGGCGAGACCCTGTTCGTCGTTCTCTCGGGCCAGGCGAAGGTGATGCGGGGAAGTCGCAAGGTGGGCGAGGTGCTGCCGGGAGACTTCTTCGGCGAGCTGTCCGCCATCGACGGCGGGCCCCGGACGGCCTCTGTCGTGGCGACCACGCCGATGCACGTGCTCCGGCTCTTCCGGCGAACGCTCACCTCGCTGATCTCGGACGAGCCGCAGGTAACGCTGAAGCTCGTGGACGGGATCGTGCGTCGCCTTCGTCAGGTCGACCACGCGAAGACGGGAGGCCATACCTAGCTTCCGCGTGCTAGTCAGTCCAGGAGTCGGTCCAGCTCCCCAAGGGTCGCGGCGTCCAGCTCGAGGTCTCCGGCGACCGCGTTCGCGCGAACGTGAGCGGGGTTGCGGCTCCCGGCGATCGCACTCGTTACGCCCGACTGATGCCAGTTCCAGGCCAACGCCAGCTGCGCCAGGGTGCAGCCCAGACGCTCCGAGATCGGGCGGAGCGCGTCCACGACCGTCAGGCGACGCCGCAACTCCTGGGGCTCGAACTCCTCGGCAGGCCACCAGGCACCCCCCCGCCAATCGCCCTCCCCGAACGTGGTGTCGGGCTTGATCGCCCCCGTGAGCACCCCGAAGGCGAGCGGTCCGTAGGTCACGACCCCGGTCCCGTGATCCCCGCACCAGCGGATCAGCTCGCGGTGTTCGAGCGTCAGCATGTTGAACTCGGGCTGCAATGAGTCCACGTGCCGGATCTCCTCGCACCGTTCGATCAGCTCGCGATCGAAGTTGGAGACGCCGATGGCGCGGACCTTGCCGGAGTCCACCAGCTCGGCCATCGCCTCCCAGGTGTCCTCCACCGGCACGCCGGTCTCGTCCTCCCAGTGCAGCTGGTAGAGGTCGATCTGCTCGATCCCCAGACGGCGGAGCGAATCGTCGCAGGCGGTGGCGACCTGGTCGGGGCGGAAACCGCTGCCTTCGGGGCTGGGAGCCACCTTCGTGGCGACGAGCACCTCGTCCCGCCGATCCGCGATCGCCCGGCCCACGAGTTCCTCCGAGACGCCGTCACCGTAGACCTCGGCGGTGTCGATCCAGTTGATGCCGGCGTCGAGGGCTGCTCGCATGGCGTCGATCACGGACTCCTCAGACTCGTTGGGGCCCCAGTGCTTTCCCCCCGCTTCCCATGCGCCGAACCCGATGACCGAGAGCCCCGGCCCCTGCTTGCCCAACCGACAGGTCCTCATGTCACACAATCTACCGGAGCTCCGGGGGCCTGGGCCTCGAGGAGCGCTACGCTAGGCGGGTGACCAAGGCCGTCGAAGAGCGGGAGCGCGTCGTCATCCGCTTCGCCGGAGACTCCGGCGACGGGATGCAGCTCACGGGGGACCGCTTCACCTCCGCAACGGCGGTGCTCGGCAACGACCTCGCCACCCTGCCGGACTTCCCCGCCGAGATCCGGGCGCCCGCCGGCACGGTGCACGGGGTCTCCGCCTTCCAGATCCAGTTCGCATCCACCGACGTCACGACGCCGGGGGATCATGCCGACGTGTTGGTGGCGATGAACCCCGCCGCGCTGAAGGCCGACCTCAGCAAGGTGGCGCGGGGCGGCACGGTGATCCTCAACGAGGACGCTTTCACGCAACGCAACGTCGAGAAAGCCGGGTATGCCACCGACCCCAGCGCGGACGGCTCGCTCGACGACTTCCAGGTCTTCAAGGTGCCGATGACGTCCATGACCGTGCGCGCCACCGAGCATCTGGGGATCGGGAAGAAGGAGGCCGAGCGAGCGAAGAACATGTTCGCCCTGGGCCTCGTCTCCTGGATGTTCGACCGACCCGCGGAAACCACGCTCAACTGGCTCGAGCGCAAGTTCGGCGGGAAGCAGGAGATCTTCGACGCGAACGTCTCGGCCTTCAACGCGGGCTACAACTTCGGCGAGACCACGGAGCTGATCGGGCAGTCCTACCACGTGAAGGCGGCGCCTGCGGAGCCGGGCACCTACCGCAACATCGCCGGGTCCACGGCGCTCTCGTGGGGCCTCATCGCCGCGTCGGAGCGCAGCGGGCTGCCGCTGTTCTATGCGAGCTATCCCATCACGCCGGCGTCCGAGCTGCTGCACGAGCTCAGCCGCCACAAGAACTTCGGGGTCATGACGCTGCAGGCGGAGGACGAGATCGCGGCCGCCAACATGGCGCTCGGCGCGGCGTTCGCCGGGCAGCTCGCCGTCACCGGCACGAGCGGCCCCGGCATGGACCTGAAGGCGGAGACCCTCGGGCTCGCGGTGATCATGGAGCTGCCGCTCATCATCGTGGACGTGCAGCGCGGCGGTCCGTCCACCGGCCTGCCGACGAAGACCGAGCAGGGAGACCTCCTGCTGGCGATGTTCGGCCGCCACGGGGAGTCGCCCGATGCCGATCGTGGCGCCCTCCTCGCCCGCCGACTGTTTCGCCGTGGCGCTTGAGGCGGCGCGGATCGCGGTGCGCTACCGCACGCCCGTGATCCTGCTCGTCCGACACCTTCCTGTCGAACTCCTCGGAGCCGTGGCTGATCCCCGACGTCGACTCGCTGCCGACGATCGACCCGAACTTCGCCGAGGCCAACGGCGCCGACTTCCTTCCCTACGCGCGCGACGAGCAACTCGCTCGGCCGTGGGCCGTGCCCGGCACCCCCGGCCTGCTGCACCGGATCGGCGGACTGGAGCGGGAGGACCTCACCGGCAACATCAGCTACGAACCCCTGAACCACGAGCGCATGACGCACATCCGTGCGGACAAGGTCGCGGGCATCGCGGCCGACATCCCCCCGCTCGAGGTCGAGGACCCCGATGGCGACGCCGAGCTGCTGGTGCTGGGCTGGGGATCGTCGCTGGGAACGATCCACGCGGCGGCGGGTGCCGCGCGCGCGGGCGGCACGCAAGGTGGCCACCGCCCACCTGCGCCACCTCAACCCGTTCCCGGCCAACATGGGCGACGTCGTGACGGCCTACCGCAACGTGCTGATCCCCGAGATGAACATGGGGCAGCTGGCGCTCTTGATCCGCGCGCGCTACCTGGTGGATGCGCGAGCTTCACGAAGGTCCAGGGGATCCCGATCTTCGCCGAAGAACTGGAGCGGGAGATCCGCACGGTGCTTGCGGATGACGCGCGATGAGTGAGAGCGGCACGATCGCCACGTTGACGAAGAAGGACTTCACCTCCGACCAGGAGGTGCGGTGGTGCCCGGGATGCGGGGACTACGCCATCCTGTCCGCGGTGCAGGCGTTCATGCCGGAGCTCGGCATCGAGCCGCACGAGACCGTCTTCGTTTCCGGGATCGGATGCAGCGGGCGGTTCACGTACTACATGGACACCTACGGTGTCCACGGGATCCACGGCCGTGCGCCGGCGATCGCCACCGGCATCGCCACCGCGAACCCCCGACTGAATGTGTTCGTGGTCACGGGCGACGGCGACGGCCTCTCGATCGGCGGGAACCACCTCATCCACGCGCTACGCCGCAACGTCAACCTCAAGATCTTGATGTTCAACAACCAGATCTACGGCCTCACGAAGGGCCAGTACTCGCCCACCAGCGAGGAGGGCAAAGTCACGAAGTCCACGCCGTTCGGCTCGGTGGATCATCCCGTTCAACCCGATCGCGCTGGCGCTCGGCGCCGAGGCCACGTTCGTGGCCCGCACGATCGACAACGACCGGGCGCACCTCACCGGCGTGCTGCGCCAAGCCGCCGCGCACCGGGGGACCTCGTTCGTCGAGATCTATCAGAACTGCAACGTCTTCAACGACGGGGCGTTCGACCTGCTGCGCGAGAAGCCGCAGGGCCAGCACAACCAGATCCGTCTGGTGGACGGAGAGCCGATCGTGTTCGACGAGGGTAACCGCTGCGTGATCGTCGGCGAGAACGGCCGGCTCCAGATCGCGGCCACCGCCGAGGTTGCGCCCGAGCAGATCGTGGTGCACGACGTCGACGGCAGGCCGTCGCTGCCGTTCGCGCTGGCGCACCTGTCGCACGGGCCCACTGAGCCCACGTGCATCGGCGTTTTTCGCGAGTTCGAGCGGCCGGTCTACGGCGAGGCGATGACGGCGCAGCTGCAGAGCGCGCGTGAGCGGCTGGGCGCCGGCGATCTATCCAAGCTGCTGCACGCCGGCGACACCTGGTCGGTCCCGTAGCCTCCGGCTAACCCGCCTGCGGGGGGCGGAACCGCGAAAGGGCCTCGCTGCTCGTGCGTTCCACGTCGCGGAGCTCGTTCACCACCGACGGGAGCTCGGCGAGCAGCGCCTCGACGTCGGCATCGGTTGAGGCGGGGCCGAGGCTCAGGCGGAACCCGCTGGTGCCGGGGTGCCCGATGGCGTCCAGCACGGGTGACGGGTCGTCGGGACGTCCGCTGCACAGGGAGCCCGCCGCCGACCCGGTAGCCGCGATCGTCCAGCGCCATCATGAGGGTTGCGGGCTCCAGGCCCTCCACGCTGAAGCACACCAGGTGTGGGGCGCGATGGGTCGGATGGCCGTGCACCGTGGCGCCGGGGACGTGCGCCTCGATCGCGTCGCGCAGCCTCGTCGTCAGCCCCCATTGGGTCGCCGCGGTGTCGCTCATCGACGCGAGGGACGCCTCGAGCGCCGCCGCCATGCCCGCGATCCCGGGCGTGTTCTCCATGCCCGAGCGGCGCTTGCGCTCGCGATCGTCGCCGCACGGGTAGGCCGT
Source organism: uncultured Actinomycetes bacterium (assembly GCA_963850315.1). Classification (GTDB taxonomy): domain Bacteria; phylum Actinomycetota; class UBA4738; order UBA4738; family HRBIN12; genus JAOUEA01. The sequence goes on along the minus strand of CAWKKN010000005.1, from coordinate 160,790 downwards.
CACGCCGACCCCGCGGCGCACGTAGAGCGCTCCCACCCCGGGCGGCCCTCCGAACTTGTGCCCCGACAGTGAGAGCAGGTCCACGCCGAGCGCCTCCACGTCCACGGGGAGACGCCCCACGGTCTGGCACGCATCGACGTGGAAGCGGACCTTCGCCTCGCTGGCCAGGCGCGCGGCCTCACCCGACCTGCTGCATCGTGCCGAGTTCGTGGTTGGCGTGCTGAACGCTCGCGAGCAGCGTGCCGGGAAGGCGGACCTCTCGCGGCGAAGCGGTCGAGGTCGATGCGTCCGAAGCCGTCCACGGGGATCGTGATCGACCTCGAAGCCGTCGCTCTCAAGAACGTGGCACACGCCGCCGACGGACGGGATGCTCGACGGCGCTCACGACGATGCGGGAGCCCAGTTCGCGCACCGCGCGCACGCCGCCCCAGATCCCGAGCGCCACCGATTCCGTGCCGCCGGATGTGAACACGATCTCGTCGGGCTGGGCGCCGATCGCGGCGGCGACGACGGCCCGGACCCATCCAGGAGCGGCGGGCCTCGCGGCCCGGTCCGTGGAGGTTGAGCGGGTCGCCGAACCGATCGAGCGCCGCGATCATCGCCTCGCGGGCCACCGCAAGCATCGGAGTGGCGGAGGCGTTGTCGAGGTAGACGTCGGCCGTCATGGTCTGCCTCCCTACGGCGTGACGGGCTCGATGCCCGCGCAGGAAGGCGTACCAGTACACGACGCCGGCGATGATCCCGCCGGCGATCGGGCCCACGACCCACACGTACCAATTGGCGTAGTTGTTCGTGGCGACGGCGGGGCCGAGCCAGCGCGCGGGGTTCATCGCCGCGCCGGTGAGAGGGCCGAACGCCATGATGTCGAACGTGAAGACGAGCCCGATCGTGAGGCCGGCGGTCTTCGCGAACGGCCCGCGCTCGTCTACGGCGGTGCCGTAGACGGCGAAGATCGAGAAGAACGAGGCCACGGCCTCGATCAGGATCGCCCTTGCCCGCGGAGATCCCAGGTGCGAGCGCCGGGATGCCGCCGCGCCCGCCGTCGAACAGCTCAGGGGGACAGGAAACGCAGGAGGAAGGCGCCGACGACGGCGCCCAGCAGCTCGGCGACGATCAGCGCCCCCGCGCGCCGGGTGGGAATCTTGCCCGGTGGTCCACAGGCCGATCGCGACGGCCGGGTTGAGCAACCCGCCCGAGATCGGCGCCGTGATCGACACGAAGACGACCAGGACGAGCCCGCTGCGCGAGCGCGACGCCCGGTGAGGTCGAGCTGCACCGGCGGAGTTCATGATCACGGCCCCGGCCCCGATGAAGACCAACGCGAAGGTGGCGATGAACTCCGCTGCGGCCGCCTTGCCGGTGGTGTCCAGGACTGCCTCCTCGCGTCGCGCGGAGCCTACCAAGGAGCCGGCCCGCGGAAGCCAGGGAAGGAAGCCAAGAAGAGGACGATCGAAGAAGGAGCCCAATGGCCTCGTAGTAGCATGCAGCGCGTGGAGGTCCTGCTGGTTTCCCCCGACCCTCGGTCCCGTGAGCTCATGGCCTTGGCCGTCCGCAGCATCGAGCGCCGCCTGGGCGAGGAGCTTACGTTTCGCGCGGCCGCGAACGGGGAGCTCGGCATCCGCGCTGCACTGCGAGACCGGCCCGAGATCGTGGTTGCCGACGAGATCGCGTCGCGCGCGGGCGCCTTCGCGCTCGCGAAGACGCTCCGGGACGACGCGGACCCGTTCACGGGCGTCATCGTGATCCTGCTGGAACGCAAGCACGACGCGTGGCTCGCGAAGTGGTCGGGCGCCGACGCATGGTTCGTGCAACCGGCGGATCCGTTCGAGGTGGCCGACCGGCTCTTGGAGCTGGTGACGGAGAAGGAGAGCGCGTGAAGATCAAAGGAACCTGCAAGCGTGACGGCCGTGATTTCATGATCGACCAGGTCGTGATGTCGGGGGGAACGTGCCCGTGGGACGGCGAGCCGTTCAATCCGGATTACGCCGTCACGCTCGTGAACGCGCTCCGCGAAGCCGAGGCGGCGGGGACGAAGCTGGAGGAGGCGCTGGAGCAGATCGCCGACCTCACTCCCGACTTCGTGTTGGACGCAGGACACGGTGTTGGACGACCTCGACGCGCTCCCTCGACCGGCTGAAGCAGAACCTCGTCAAGCAGGGCTGACGACCCGTCACGTGGCCGGGCGCGACAACGCGTTCGCGGTGCAGGTCCTGGAGTCCCCGGCGGGCTGGCGCGTGGCCATCGTCGACGCGGGCGGCGACGTGGTGTCCGAGCGCGCCTGCCGCGACCACGTGGAGGCGCGCACCTACGCGTCGACGGTGCGCCAGCACATCTACTGGCTGTCCGCCGAGAAGTTCCGCGAGTACTACCGGATCGAGCAGAGGGCGTAGATGCCGTGGGCTTCAACTACCAGCAGCCGGGCAGGGTGAAGGGGCTCGACCTCATCATCTTCGTTGCCGCGCTCGCCGTGATCGTGGCCCTCGTGATCTGGGCCGCCTGGTAGGGCCGCCGTGACCGGGCTCGCGGCCTTGCCCTTCTGCTACCTCACGACCACGGGTCGCACGAGCGGCCCGGCGCATCGCATCGAGATCTGGTTCGCGCTGCACGGGGGCGTGGTCTATCTGCTGTCCGGCGGGCGCGACAGCAGCGACTGGGTGCGCAACCTCCTCGCATCTCCCAACGTCACGCTGGAGCTGGGGGAGGAGCGTCGCGAGACCACGGCGAGGATCCTGCGGTCCGGCAGCGAAGAGGATGCTCTGGCCCGAAGGCTGCTGGTCGAGAAGTACCGCCCCGGCTACGACGGCGACCTCACCGTGTGGGGAAGGGATTCGCTTCCCGTCGCGGTTGCCTGGGGCTGATTAGCCCTCGTCGAATCCGATCGCGAAGAGGCGTTCGAGGTCGTGGCGTGAGTAGACCTGGAAGCTGATGAGGGTCTCCGTCCGCGCGACGCCCTGCACCTTCGCGATGCCACCGGGGATCGTCCTCGCGAGGTCCTCGTGGGCCGCGACGCGCACGATGGCGACGAGGTCCCACTCGCCGGCGACCGAGTAGACCTCGCTGACGCCGTCGATGTCGGCGATGGCCTGCGGCGGCCTCGGAGATCTCGTCGACTTCGCACTGGATCAGGACGACCGCGTGGACGCTCATGCGTGTGCAGGGCTCCCTTCAGGCACGCTCGAGGACGACGGCGAGGCCCTGGCCGCCGCTGATGCACAGCGTCGCGAGGCCGAGCGCGTGTCCCTGATCGCGCATCTCGTAGGCGAGGCTCAAGATGATCCGCGCGCCGCTCATCCCGATCGGATGGCCGAGCGAGATCCCGCCGCCCTTGACGTTCAGCTTGTCCCGATCGAACTTCAGCTCCCGCTCGCACGCGATGACCTGCGCCGCGAACGCCTCGTTCATCTCGATCACATCCATGTCCCCGAGCGACAGGCCGGTCTTGTCCATCACCTTGTTCGTGGCGGGAACCGGGCCGATCCCCATGATCTTCGGGTCCACGCCCGCCCAGCTCATCCCGATGATCCGTGCGAGGGGTTCCCTGCCCTCGGCCCGCGCACGCGACGCCGACATCAGCACCATGGCGGCGGCGCCGTCGGTGATGCCCGAGGAGTTCCCGGCCGTGACGCTTCCGCCCTCGCGGAACACGGGCGAAAGGTTCGCGAGCGATGCCTCCGTGGTCTGGGGGCGCACGTGCTCGTCCTGGTTCACCGTGACCGTATCTCGCCCCGATCGCGCCTGGACGGGGAACATCTCCGCGGCGCGCCGCTCGGCGCCCGACTCGGCTTTGCGTTGGGAGTCGAGCGCGAAGGCATCCTGCTCCTCGCGCGAGATCCCGTACATGTCGACGAGGTTCTCGGCGGTCTCGCCCATGATGAGACCGCAGAGCGGGTCCAGAAGACCGTCGCGGTACATCGCGTCGACGGCCTCGGTGTTGCCGAGGCGGTACCCGCGTCGCATATCGGGCAGCAGGAACGGCACGCGCGTCATGTTCTCCATGCCGCCCACCAGCACGACCTCGGCCTCGCCGAGCATGATCTGCTGCGCCCCGAGTTGCGTCGCCTTCATCCCGGAGCCGCAGGCGATGTTGACGTTGTAGGCGCTGACCTCCTGCGGGACACCTGCACGAACGCTCACCTGGCGCCCCGTGTTGGGTCCGTTCCCTGCCTGACGCGCGTGACCGAAGATCGTCTGCTCGACCAGATCGGGGCTCGTGTCGGCCCGCCGCATCGCCTCGACCGCCGCGAGGGTGCCCAGCTCGACCGCGGTGGTCTCGGCGTAGGAGCCGAGGAACTTCCCGATCGGCGTGCGCGCGCCTTCGAGGATCACGGCCGTGTCCATGTAGGTCAGTCTAGCGGGAGGCCGCGATCGCCCGATATGCGACCGACCGGTGGGAGCCGCAGCTCCTACCGGTCGGTCGGTGCATCTATGGACCGGCGAGCTCCATCACGAGCTTGGCGGCGTCGACCGTGCCGAGCCCGCTTGCGAGGTCGAATCCCGATCCCGCCCGGAACCCGCGGACGGTGTGCGTGCCGCCTGCGTCGGTGAACTGGACCGTGTTGTTGCCGCGCCGGATGTCGACGATCCCGGGAGCATCCGCCTGCTGGAGCCCATAGAGCATCGGGTTCAACAGACCGAGCCGGTGTCCGGCCGCCTGATCGGCGATCGCGACGATCCCGGCGAACTCGGGTGAGGCCTCACTGGTGCCGCCGACGATGTAGTAGCCGGAAGGGATCCCACCGAACGACAGGAACACCAGGGCCCCTCCGTCCACGGCTGCGGAAAGGGACACGTCCGGGTAGCCGCGGCGGTTGCGCACCTGCCCGATGAGGCCGTCCTGCCACCAGGGCCGCTTGAACACGGTGGACAGCCCGCTGCCTCCGGCCGCCGGCGAGGGCGTCGGCCCCACGACGTTCGGGTTGAACGTGTCGTTCCACACGTTGTCCTGTGCGGTGTGCTTGCCCTTGGCGTTGAGGTGGAGTTGCGTGCCGCCCACGGACGTCACGAGCGGGTCCGAGGCGGGCCACTGGGGGGCCCGATGGGGGATGACGTCTGAGTTCAGCGTGAACCCCGTGGTGCCCTCGTCCCCGCTGCTCGCGAGCACCGTGACGTGGTGACGACGCGCGTTCTTGTAGGCGCTGCGGAAGCTCCGTAGCGTCGCCGCGTTCGGGAAGTCCTGCTCGCTCGTCCCGAAGCTCTGGGTGATCACGTCGGCCAGGCCCCGGTTGATCACGAAGTTCTCGGCGCGAACGATCTGCGGGAACCCGTGCACGCCCTGCGTCTCGCTGACCGGGGTCTCCACCAGGAGGATCCGTGCGCCGGGTGCGAACGCGTGCGCCCATTCCACATCGAGCGTGCTTTCGAACGCCCATCCGATCCGGTCCGACGATCCGTCGTAGGGCGGGATCGCTCCGGCGGGGTGGATGATCTTCAGGCTCGGCGGAGCCGGCAGGCCGAAATCGCCGTCGAACTGCTTGAGGTCCGCGCGGATCGTCGGCGAGCCGAACGAGTCGACGATCGCGATGGTGCTCCCGCTCCCGTCCAGGCCGTGCTTGTACAGCGGCTTCAGGTCGTAGGCCCGCTGGAGTTGGAACGGTGCGTAGCAGGCGAGGTGGGCGCCCGCCTCGCAGTCCGCCGTCGTGGGCGGCGTCTGCTTCGAGGTGAAGACCCACAGGTGATGCTGCTGCCGCTGCGCCAACGGCCGATGCGGGACGCTGGCGAGCGAGGACGTGCTGAGCGCGGCGGTCAGCAGCGCGATCGATGCCGCGGCTACGCACGCGCGTCGAAGGTTGCGTGTCATGAGTCCTCCCCTTGGGCCCGGAAACGGGGCCGCGCCCGGCTCCACGAAAGCACGAGGGAGGGCGGGGGTCAACTTTTCCTACGATCCCGGGCGGCGCATGCGGGGCTCGGGTCGCTCGGCGGACCGAGCCTGTGCGGTGATGCGCGCGATGGCGGCGCCGCCATCGACCGGCTCCGACGGCCAGGGGCCCGCGCCGCCCGTGACGCGCGCAGGGTGACGCATCAACCACGAGCGTACGGCGGCGAGCTCGTCGGCTCGCTCCCGGGGGCAGGGGAGCGAGATCGGCGTACCCCAGGCCTCGGGACGCCCGGTGTGCGGCCCGGCGTGCGTCAATGCCCCCCGCGCGAAGCGGAGCGACACGCCGTCGGGAGTCCGCAGCTCCAGGCCGGCGGCGCCGACGAGCCACGCGTCCTGTCGTGATCGCAACAGGGACTCGGCGAGCGCACGGAGCCGGTCACGCATGAGGGCCGCTTCTTCGAAGCGCTCCTGGCCCGCCAGGTCCATCATCTTGCGCTCGAGCGCTGCGAGGAGCCCTCCGGGCGAGACGGTCAAGGAGGAGACGAGCTCCTCGACGAGCTCACCGTATCGCCGGGGATCGATCCTTCCGTCGCAGGGAGCCGCGCAGCGTCCCATGTCCGCGAGAGCACACGGCGCGAAGCGGGTCGCCGCGCGCATCGTCCGCGTGCACCGCCGGATCGCCACGGCATCTTCCAGCGCCTCCTTCGCGAGGCGGGCGAGGGCCGAGCTGCCGAACGGCCCGAGGTAGCGGCAGCCGTCGTCGGGGCCCGCGGACCGCACGACCTTCAGCCGTGGATACGCCTCGGCAGGATCGAGCTTCAGGTAGGCGCCGCGGCGCCACGTCGTGCCGCGGCGGTTGTACTTCGGCTCGAGGCGTCCGATCATCCGCGCTTCCAAGACGAGGGCCTCGAGCTCGCCGTCGCAGCGCAGGCCGTCGACGGCGCTCACCTCGCTCAACAGGTCCTCGACCTTCTTGCGCTCATCTCCGTAGAAGTAGGACTTCACGCGGCTGCGGAGGTCGTTCGACTTGCCGACGTACAGCACGCTGCCGTCGCGGCCCTTGAAGAGGTACACGCCTGGCGCGTGGGGTAGGTGATCCGCGAGCCGGATCTTGGCGAAGTGGGGTCGTCCGCGGGCGCTGCATGCCGTGCGCAGGTCTCCGAGCGTGAGGATGCCGAGACGACCTCCGAGGTCGAGCAGGCCGTGCAGCACCTCGGCGCACGCCTCGGCGTCGTCCAACGCACGGTGGATGGGCTTCGCCCGGGTGCGGAAGTACTGCGCCAGCGTCCTCAGCTTCACGTTGGGGACGTCGGGCCACACCACGCGCCGCGCGAGCTTCGCCGTGCACACCGGTGGCCCCGGAAGGGGCGGGTAGTCCAGCCGCGCCAGGTTCTCGTTCAGGAACGAGAAGTCGAACCTGGCGTTGTGCGCCACGAACACGGTGGCGCGCGCGAACTCGAGGAACGCGGGCAAGACCTCTTCGATGCCGGGTGCGCCGGCGACGAGGCGATCGCTGATCCCGGTCAGGTGCTGGATGGGATGGGGGATCGGTTCGCGGGGATCGACGAGCGTCTGGAACGTCGCGAGGCGTTCGCCCCCCCGGTAGGTGACGGCCCCCACCTCGGTGATGCGGGACTCGCGTGGTGAGCCACCGGTCGTCTCGAGGTCGACGGCGCAGAAGGTGACCTCCGACAGGGGGATGGCCTCATCGAGGCTCGTTTGGATGGGGAAGGGGTGCACCGATCCATGGTGACCGGTGCCACCGACACGGCCGGACGGGTCACACGATCAGGTTCTTCTGTCGTTGGCTCTTGAGGTGGTGGGCGTCGCCCTTGAACAGTACGCGCACGGCGTAGCGTCCCTTCGCCGGACGCTTGAACGAAGCCGCGTAGCGACCCGTCCCACCCTTGATCTTCGTGAGCCGCACGGTCCGCACGCCCGCTTTCACGTAGCGCTTGCCCTTCAGTCTCAGCAGGGTCACGGTCACCTTCATGCCCGGGACCACACCGCCCGACAGCACGCCCTTGGCCGTGAGGGTCTTCTTGCTCTTGGTGACCGCGAGCGTGAGCCGCGTCGGCCTCCGGTCGTCGTTGCGGATCGTGCCCACGCCCGCGGAGGTGGCGATCGTGGCATCGGTGGGTGTCGACAGGACGACGTCGAAGGTCTCATCCGGCTCGAACGTCCTGTCGCCCTTGACCTGGACGCTCACCGTTCTCGAGGTCTGGCCGACGCCGAAGACCAGGGTTCCGCTGCCCGTGACGTAATCCGTGCCGGCGGTCGCCGTGCCCGGGGCGGTCGCCCAATCGACCTGGGCGGGCAGCGCCGTGGCGCCGGAGAGCGATACCGTGAACGTCGCTGCGACCGTGCCGGTGTTGCCTTCGCCGACCGACACGTCGTCGATCGACAGAGTGGGCGAGGGGTCGTCGTTGGCGATCGTGCCGGTACCCTGCGCGTCCGCGATCGAGGCGTTCGTGGGGTTCGAAAGATCCACGGTGAAGGTCTCGTCGTGCTCGTAGGTCGTGTCACCGTTCGCGTTCACCGAGACGGTCTCGCTCAGCGTGTCGGGTGGGAAGTTGACCGTTCCTCCGGCGGACGCATAGTCGGAGCCGGAGGTCGCGGTCCCGTCGCTCGTGACCCAATCGACCGAGACGGGTTTGCCGCTGGGAGCGTCGAGCGACACCGTGAACGTGAGCGGGGTCGTGCCGGCGTCGCCCTCGGGTGCAGAGGCGTCGCCAACCGAGATCGCCACCGGGCCGTCGTCGTCGACGATCGTGCCGGTGCCCTGCGCGTCGGCGATCGAGGCGTTCGCGGGGTTGGACAGGTTCAGCGAGAACGTCTCGTTGAACTCGTTCAGCGTGTCGCCCTTCACCTTCACAGTGATCGTCTTCGAGGTCTCGCCGGGCGCGAAGGTCACGGTGCCGTTGCCCGCGATGTAGTCGGGGCCCGCGGTCGCCGTCGCGTCCGCGGTGGCCCAGTCGACCGAGATGCTCTGGTAGCTGGGGTTCGACAGGGAGACCGTGAAGGTCGCGTCGTTGGTGCCGCTGTCGCCCTCGAACGCCGACGCGTCGCTCACCGAGATCGACGGCTGCGGGTCGTCGTTCACGATCGTTCCCACGCCCTGTGCATCGGAGATCGTCGCGCCGCTGGGATTCGACAGGTCGACGTGGAACGTCTCGTCGGCCTCGAACGTTGTGTCGCCCGAGAACGTGACGGTGATCGTGGCCGTAGTCTGTCCCGGTGTGAGCGTCACGGTGCCACTGCCGGCCGCGTAGTCGGAGCCCGCCGTGGCGGTGGCGTCGCTCGTGGTCCAGTCGACGCTCGCCGGCAATGCGGTCGGCCCCGTCTTCGTGACCGTGAAGGTCATCGTGCCGCTGCCGGTGTTGCCCTCGGTCATCGAGACGTCGTCGACGGCGAGGGAGGGCGCCGCATCGTCATTGAGGATCGTGCCCAGGCCCTGGGCGTCGGCGATCGTGACGTTGACGGGGTTCGACAGATCCACGGTGAAGGTCTCGTCGTTCTCGAAGGTGGAGTCGCCGACCAGACTCACGGACACACTCTTCGACGTGAGGCCGGGGGCGAACGTCACCGTGCCCGCGGTCGCCAGGTAGTCCGAACCGGATGTTGCCGTGCCGTCGTTCGTGGTCCAGTCGACGGAAACGGTCTTGCCGCTCGGGTTGTTCAGGGTCACGGTGAAGGTGGCGGACGTGACGCCGATGTTGCCTTCGACCTGCGAGACGTCGCCGACGCTCACGGCCGCCGGGGAGTCGTCGTCGACGATGGTGCCGACGCCCTGAGCGTCGACGATCGTGGCGTTCGACGGAGCGGACAGATCGACGGTGTACGTCTCGTCGAACTCATCGAGCGTGTCGCCCTTCACCAGCACCGAGACGGTCTGCGACGTCTGTCCGGGGCTGAAGGTCACGGTGCCCGACGCCGCCGACGTAGTCGGAGCCCGCGACCGCCGTGCCGTCGTTGGTCGTCCAGCCCGCCGTCACCGTCTTTCCGCTCGCGTTGTCGAGCGACACGGTGAAGTCCTCGCTGACGGTCCCTGCATTGCCCTCGGTCACGGAGGCGTCGGAGATGGAGATCGCCGGCGGTGGGTCGTCGTCCGTGATCGTCCCCACACCCTGGGCGTCGGCGATCGTGGCGTTCGACGGCGAGGACAGGTTGACGTGTAGATCTCGTCGCCCTCGTTGATCGTGTCGCCGATCACCTGAACGGTCACGATCTTCGAGGTCTCGCCGGGTTGAAGGTGACCGTGCCGCTGGCGCCGACGTAATCGGAGCCCGCCAGCGCCGTGCCGTCGGCGGTCGCCCAGTTCACGGTGACGGTCTTGCCGCTCGGGTTGTTGCAGCGACACTGTGAAGTCCTCGTTCACGGTCCCGGCATTGCCCTCGGTCACGGAGGCGTCGCAGACGGAGATCGTCGGGGGCGGATCGTCGTCCGTGATCGTGCCCACACCCTGGGCGTCGGCGACCGTGGCGGCGACAGGGTTCGTGAGGTCGACCGTGTACGTCTCGTTGATCTCGTCCATGGTGTCACCGAGGACGGAGACGGTGATCTGCTTCGACGTCTGTCCCGGGGCGAAGCTGACGGTGCCGCTGCCCGCCGCATAGTCCGAGCCCCGCGGTCGCGGTGACGTCGTGGGTCGCCCAGTCGACCGTAACGGTCTGTCCGCTCGCCGCGCTAGAGCGACACGGTGAAGAGGCGTTCGTGGTGCCGATGTTGCCCTCGGTCGTCGTCACGTCGGAGATCGAGAGCGAGGGGGCGGCATCGTCGTTGAGGATCGTGCCGGTTCCCGTGCCCGTTCCGATCGTGGCGTTCGTGGGGTCGGACAGGTTGAACGAAGAAGGTCTCGTCGGCCTCGCTGAGGGTGTCGCCCTGCACGGACGACGTTCACGGTCTTGCTCGTCTGCCCCGCGGTGAACGTCAGGGTGCCCGAGGCGGCCGTGTAGTCGGATCCCGCCGTTGCGGTGCCGTTCGCGGTGGCGTAGGCGACCGAGCACCGTCTGGTAGGAGGCGTTGCTCAGCGAGACGGTGAAGGTGTCGTTCGAGGAGCCTGCGTTGCCCTCGGCCTTCGATACGTTGTTCACGCTGATCACGGGAGCGGCGTCGTCGTTGAGGATCGTGCCCGTCCCGGTCCGTGTCCCGTATCCGGCGTTGACCGCCCCCGACAGGCGGATCGTGTAGGTCTCGTTCGCCTCGAAGGTGGTGTCGCCGATGACCGGCACGTTGACCGTCTTCGTGGTCTGCCCGGGCGTGAAGGAGAGGCTCCCCGACGTACTCGTGAAGTCGGTGCCGGAGGTCGCGGTTCCGGCGGTCGTGGCGTAGTTCGCCGAGACGGTGCGTCCGCTCGCGGCCGAAAGCGTCACCGTGAACGCCTCGTTCGATGGTCCCGGAGTTGCCCTCCGCCTGGCTCACGTTGTTGAAGCTCAGCGAAGGCGTGGGGTCGTTGTCGTTGATCGTCCCGGTCGCCGTCGCGGTTCCCAGGGTGCCCACCGTCACGCCGGAGAGCGTCACCGTGAACGTCTCGTTGTTCTCGTCCAGCGTGTCGCCCACGACAGGCACCGAGATCGTCGTGCACATGCAGCCGCCTGCCGGCAGGACCGCCGTGCCGCTCGAGGCCGTGTAGTCGGCCGGGGCCGTCGCCGTGCCGTCGCTCGTGGCCCAGTTGACGGTCTCGGCGGCTGCTCCTCCCGTGTAGGTGATGGTGAAGGTCATCGGGGAGGTGCCGCTGTTTCCCTCCGTGATCGAGGCGCTGGCGATGCTCGTGACCTGCCCCGCGGCGTGCGCGGGCAGGGCGGGCCACCCCAGGACGACGATCGACGTTGAGACGACCACGGCCGCAAGCCGCCGCAGGGTTCGCCGCGTATCCGACATGCACGCTCCTTGCTCGTGGGCCCGGTCCGCGGCGCCGCGGACCGTATCGCCTGCATAAGGCATCGACGCGTGCGCGGGCCGGAAGGATGCGCGGAACCGGGCAGGTTGCGCTACCGAGAACCGAGTACCCGCGTGGCCTCGCCCGTCGCCCTCAGCCGAGGACGGGGTCGCGCGGATGCAGGGTGTCCTCTACCAGGGAGGCCAACAACTGCTCGATCGCCAGGTGGCACTCCTGGATATGGGCGGTCACCGTCGAAGGCACCCTGATCGCGACCTCCGCGTGCGTCGCGAGCTCGCCACCGGAGGCGCCCGTGAGGGCCACGACCGCGAGCCCCTGCCCTCGAGCCTGCTCGGCCGCTCGCACGACGTTCGCCGAGTTGCCGCTGGTGGAGATCCCGATCAGCACGTCGCCCGGTCGCCCGATGGACTCCACCTGGCGCGAGAAGACGCCTTCGATGCCGAAATCGTTGGCGATCGCCGTCAGCAGCGAGCTGTCGGTCGTCAGGGCGATCGCCGGGATCGACGGGCGCGGGTTGTCCAGCGTGAGCGTGCTTACGAACTCGGTGGCGAGGTGCTGGGCGTCCGCCGCGCTGCCCCCGTTCCCGCAGATCAGCAGCTTCCCACCGCCGGCCAGCGATCCCGTCATGATCGCGGCCGCCGCCGCGATGTCCTCGAGACAATCCGCCTCCACCCGCCGGAGCGTCTCCGCGGTCGTCCGCAGGTATGAGGCGGCGCGCGCGCGAGCGTCGACCGCCGTCATGCCGGCGCCCAGACCCGGTCGCCGCGGCGGGCACGGACGCCTTCGGGCCAGAGCACGAACGGAGCGAACTGGCCGCCCAGGTCCTCCATCGCGGTCCGCACGCTGACCTGCGCCTGCGGCAGGCAGTACAGCATCAGGTATCCGCCGCCGCCGGCTCCGCAGATCTTGCCGCCGCTGGCGCCCGCCCGCTGCGCCCGCGCCAGCATCTCGTCGATCGGCGTGTCCTCCGCGATGTGCGGGTTCATCCGCTTCTTGGCGTCGAAGGCGTCCCGCAGCATCGTGCCCAGCCGGTCGACCTCCCCGGACTCCAGCACGTCGCGCATCGCGTACGCCATCTCGCGGAGCTGCTTCATCCCCAGCAGGGTGTCCTCGCGGCCCGTGCGGTACAGCCGGATCTGCTCGTCGATCAGGCCCACGTGGCGCCGCACGTGCCCGGTGTAGCAGAGCAGCAGGTTCGACCGGAGCCGCGCGACCGCGGCCTCGTCGGTGCGCACGGGCGTGACGTGCACGCCACCGCGCGTGAACTCCAACAGGTTGAAGCCACCGCAGGCGGACGCGTACTGGTCCTGCCACCCGCCGGTGATGCTCCAGGTCCTGGCGTTCGACCGCGTAGGCGAGCCGCGCCAGTTCGTCGGCGGAGTAGGCGCGGCCCTCCAGCATGGCCAGCCCCGCGCAGACGGCCGTCACGAGCGCCGAGGATCCTCCCAGGCCGCTGCCGGCGGGCGCCTCGGACTCGATGTCCATGTCGATGCCGGCGGTGACCCCCATCCGCTCGATGGCGGCCTTCGCCAGGTCCATCACGCCGTCGTACTCGGGGCCCTCGTCGAGGTGGTAGGCGACCAACTCGCCCAGGTCGAGCGAGCGCACGTGGACCTCGCGGTCGGTGCGGGGCGTGATGATGACGCGAACGAAGTGGTCGATCGTCGAGGAGAGCACGGCACCGCCGTGCTCCTCGTACCAGTGCGGGAAGTCGGTGCCGCCGCCGACGAAGCTGATCCGCAGCGGCGCGGCGGCGCGGACGGGAGTGGGATCGAACGCCATCGGCTCGGCTCAGTCTAGAGGAGCGGCCGCCGCCGGCGGCGGCGCCCCCGGCGGCGTGTCTCAGGCGACGGCGGCGCGCTGGAGTCGGCGTCGCTGCTGCTCGGTGAGGCCGCCCCACACGCCGTAGCGCTCCCCGTTCTTCAACGCCCACGACGAGGCATTCCTCGCGGATCCGGCATGCCCCGCAGAACGCGAGGGCCGGACCGGCCTCCTCCTCGGAGATCGGGAAGAAGACATCGGGGTCGACGCCGAAGCACGCCGCGCGCTCCTGCCAGAAGTCCGGAGGCGTGGGATTGCCCGGCAGACGGGTCAGGTCCACGTCAGGGAATCGTTCGATCCTCACCGCGTTGTTTTCCCTCCCCACCCAGGTCCCTCCGGCCGGATCGCCCGACCGCGGGTACTCGATTCATAACAGAGGGACGGCTCCCAGCGAAAGGGGTCTAAGGCAGGCAATCCGGTAACCCCCGCTAGCGGGACGCGAAATGACCCGAACGGACTAGCCCGATGAGCCGACACCGATCATCGCAGCACCGTCTTTCGCTCGTGAGGTCGGCCGGCGGCGAACTCCCACCGCACGCGCACGATCGCCGACCGTCGCGCCGCCGCCGTCCGCGGCGGCGCTCGTCACCGTACCCGGCCGCCTCGGCGCCCGCCCATCACCGGGTCCCCGGCTTCGAGGGGAGCGCCGATCGCGGACGTGCTGCAGGACGCCAGGAGGATGGCCGAGGTTGCGGACCTTGGCCACCGGCCTCCTGACCCAGGAAGCATCCCTTCGCGACATCGATGGTCCCTTCGAGGCCCACCTCGGCGGGCAGGGCATCCTGCCCGAAGTCCGCGCCCATCCGCGCGACCCCGTGCCGGATCCGCAGACCTCGACGCCGTCCGGCTCGCGGCCAGCCGCAGGCCACCCGCCTGCCAGCGCGTCCCGCGGGCCGCGGGCCGGCGCGGTATCCACACTTCGGGCGCCAGAGCTCCAGCCGGACCGGCGACAGCCGATGGCGCCAGCAGCGGTCGTCGTCGAGCAAGGGCCTCCCGCTCGACGTCCCCTTCGTGCCCTGGGATCGCGAGGAGGATCAGCTCGTCGGCGATGTCGGTGCAGCGACACGGCGGAGGACAGCACGTACGGCGCGCAGCAAGGCCCCGACGGCGTCGGGTTGGTCGGGCGCCTGCAGCAGGAGACAGCCGTCGTCGTCGCGTGCCACCGCGCAGTCGGCGCGGATGTGTCCGGTGGGGGACAAGCAGCATCGATCGCCGCGCATGCCCGGCACGATCGTCGCCACGTCGCACGTGACCAGGTCGTGCAGCCATGCGCGTGCGTCGGCTCCGGCCACCCGCACCGTGCGGTACGAGGACAGGTCGACCCACGCGCGTCCCCGCGCCAGCGCGCCGCACGCGCGTCCGTGCGATCGCGTCGAAGCGGGATCATCGATCTCCGTTCCCTCCTTCCGAGCCCGGGTCTTCCTGAGAGGATGCTCGGCGCCGTGGAGATCCCCAGAACGCTGCTCGTGACGAACGACTTCCCGCCCCGCGTGGGGGGGATCCAGCGCACCCTGGAGGCGTTGTGGGCGCAGCTGCCGCCGGAGCGTGTCGCCGTGTTCTGCCCGGACTGCGACGACGCCGCCGAGTACGATGCCGCGCGCCCGTATCCGATCCTTACGTCAGCGCCGAGCGTTTCCTCTGGCCGACTCCCGACTGTCGCGGACCGGGAGGCCGCGGCCGTCGCGTCGACCGGCGCCGAGGTCGTCCTGTTCGGCGCCGGCTATCCGTTCGCCGGGCCCGGGCCCGCGGCTCGCCGCCCGCGGCATCGCCGTATCTGGTGGCGGCCCATGGGTTCGAGTACTGGCTCTCCGTGCGCCCGGTGCACGCACAGCCTCATGCGCTACGCCACCTCGAAGGCCGCCCGCGTCCCCGTGATGTGCAGCGAGTTCATCGCGCGGACCGTCCGCACCGCCGTGCCCGCGCAGCGTGCCGGTCTCGGTGCTGTACCCGGGCGCCGACACCGAGGCGTTCCGGCCCGATCTCGCGACGACCGACCTGCGCGGCCCGACACGCGCTCGGCGACCGGCCCCTGGTCGTCTGCGTGAGCCGGCTGGTCGCGCGCAAGGGCCAGGACGTGCTGATCCGTGGCATGGCGCCTCTCCGCCGCCGCGTGCCCGGCGCCACGTTCGTCGATCGTGGGGGTGGCCCGCACGAGGACACGCCTGACGGCCTCGCCGACGCCGCGCCGCCCGGTTCGGTCATCTTCACCGGGCGAGGTGTCCGAGGAGGATCTCCCCGCTACTACGCCCTGGGCGACGTGTTCGCGATGCCGTGCCGCACCCGGCTCGGCGGGCTGGAGGTGGAGGGCTGGGGCAATGTGTTCATCGAGGCGGCCGCCTGCGCCCGCCCGGTGGTCGTGGGCGACTCGGGCGGCGCGCGGGAGCCGCTGGTCGACGGCGAGACCGGCATCCTGGTCGACGGAGCCGACGTCGACGCCGTGGCGGACGCCGTGGGGCGCCTGCTCGAAGACCCGGCGCTCGCGCACCGGGCATGGGCGCCGCCGGCCGCGCGCGGGTGGAACGCGCACCACACGTGGCCCCGGATCGCGGATCGTCTGGCGGGACTGGCTCCGCGCCGCCGTCGCCTGACGGTCGTTCAACCGCGGGGAACGGCGGGGCTATCGTGGCCCCGATGAACCCTCAGGCCCGCGGCCGAGGCCGCGCGGCGGTGTCAGCAGCTGCGGCGCGCCTGGCGACCCGCGGACGCCGAATGGTGCGGCCAGTGCTTCGCGCCGCTCGTGGAGCCCGAGCCCGCCCCTCAGCCCGTTCCTGAGCCCGCGCCCGTTCCTGAGCCCGCAGCCAATCCCGCAGCCCGCACCCCGGTCGAGCCGCCAGCGAGCCCGCTCCCGAGGTAGCGCTCACGCCGGCGCCCACCTGGCCGTGCCCCACCTGCGGCGAGGACAACGCCATCGACCTCGACGCCTGCGCGGTGTGCGGCACCTCGTTCGCGGCACTCATGCGACAGGACCCGGAGCGCCCAGAGGTCGATCCCAAGGACGCACTCGTCCGCTCGCTGATCTTCCCCGGCCTGGGCCACCGCATGCGTGGGCTATCCCATCTGGACGGACTCGCTCGGGGTGCGCTGTTCGGGATGCTCGCCGTGATGGCGATCCTCGTGGGTCCTCACCGGAATCGAAGTCGACATCGCTCAAAGCGATCCGCCCTTATCCGTTCTGCCTCCTCGCGCTCGCGGTCTACATCCTGGCCGCCTACGAGGCCCATCGGCTCGCGGCGGGCGGCGATCTGTCGTCGACGCGAAGCAGTTCCTGTGGGCCACCGTCGCGGTCGTGCTGCTGTCGCGTCGGCTGCTGGCGTGTCCGTGATCACCGCGCCCAGACGATAGGATTCGGACACATCATGGAGCACGCCGAAGGCTCGATCGTCGTCGACGCGCCCCTCGAGGATGTGATGGAGGTCCTCGCGGACTACGAGGCCTATCCCGAGTGGGCGGACGTGAACCAGCGTCGACGTTCGCCAGCGAGGCAGCGGCGGCCGTGCCACCGAGGTGGCGTTCGAGGTCGACGTCCCCGTGCTCGGGCAAGGCCGCGTACACCCTCGCGTATCAGTACGCGCCCGGCGACACCGGCCTCTCGTGGATCACGAAGGAGGCCCGGGGCGCCGTTCGTGACATCCGCGGCGAGTACCTCCTGAACGAGCTCGACGACGGCACGCAGGTCACCTACCGCCTCGCGGTGGAGCTCGGGGTGCTCGTGCCCGGGTTCCTGCGGACCCAGGGTGCGAAGCGCGTCATCGAGAACGCGCTCGAGAAGTTGAAGCGCCGCGTGGAGATGGGCTGAGGTCCCCGCCGGCGCGCGCGCCGGGCAGACGATCCGGCTCCCGCGCTCATCTCGTGGTGACTAAGCTGTCTGCATGCGCGTCGTCCTGTTCACCGGCAAAGGTGGGGTGGGCAAGACGACGGTGGCGGCGGCGACTGCCGTGCGCTCGGCGCGGTCGGGCCGGCGCACCCTCGTCATGTCCACGGACCCGGCGCACTCGCTGGGCGATTCGTTCGAGGTGGAGATCGGATCGGTCGCCGACCCCGATCATCGACGAGCTGTGGGGCCAGCAGATCGACGCGCAAGAGCGCTTGGAGGACAACTGGCGGGAGATCCAGGACTACTTCATCCAGGTGATGAACTGGGCCGGCACCGAGACCATCCAGGCCGAGGAACTCACGGTGATCCCGGGGCTCGACGAGATCTTCGCGCTCATCGACGTGAAGACGCATGTGGACAGCGGCAACTACGACATGCTCGTCGTGGACTGCGCGCCCACGGCCGAGACGCTGCGGCTGCTGAGCCTCCCCGAGGTCATGAATTGGTACATCGAGCGGATCTTCCCGGTCGAGCGCAAGGTCGTGCGGGCCGTGCGTCCGATCTTGTCGAGGATGACCTCCCTGCCGATCGCAGGCGACCAGGTCTTCGCCGCCATCGAGCGCCTCCACCGCAACCTCGACGATGTGAAGACCATCCTCACCGACGAGAAGCGATCGTCGGTGCGTCTGGTGGTGAACCCCGAGAAGATGGTGATCGCCGAGGCGCGCCGCACGTACACCTATCTCGGGCTGTTCGGCTACCGCGTGGATGCCGTGGTGGTGAACCGCATCATCCCCTCGGAGGTGAACGACCCCTACTTCGGCAAGTGGAAGGACATCCAGGCGGAGCACCTCGCCACGGTGCACGACTCGTTCGAGCCGGTGCCGATCCTCGAGGCGCGGTTGTTCGACCGCGAGATGGTCGGGGTGGAGCTGCTGGAAGAGATGGGTCAGGAGGTCTACGGCGACCGTGAGGCCACCGCCATCCTGTACCACGACGACCCGATCCGGGTCCGCAAGCGCGGCACCGGCTACGTGCTGTCGATGCGATTGCCCTTCGTCTCGCGCGACGACATGGACATCCACCGTCGCGGCGAGGAGCTATTCGTCCGCGTTGGTTCCTACAAGCGGGATCTGATCCTGCCGCAGACGCTGAAGCGGATGGTGGTGCGGGAGGCGTCGTTCGCCGGCGATCACCTCGAGATCACGTTCGCTCGTCCGCCGCAGCCACCGCAGGACCGAACAGCGACGACCGAGGCGTGAGCGACCGATCGTGACCGCGACGACGGCGCAGGCCATCGGGATCGACATCGGAGGGACGAAGACCGCGGCCCTGCGCGTGGCCGGCGATGGCGAGATCCTGGACCGCGCCGTATTGGAGACGCCCTCCGACGACATGGCCGCCACGCTCGACACGATGGTCGAAGCCGTGAAGTCGGTGCTGTCGCCCGACGTGCGCGCGATCGGAGTGGGGGCTGCCGGGCTCGTGGAGGCCGGCACCGGCCGCCTGATCTTCGCCCCCAACCTCGCCTGGCGAAACGTCCTGCTCACCGACCACCTGTGGGACACCGTCGGCTTACCCGCCTTCGCCGACAACGACAACAACGTTGCGGCCTGGGGGGAGTACCGGCACGGGGCCGCCCGCGGCTACCGTCACGTCCTGTTCGTCGGAGTAGGGACCGGGATCGGCGGCGGGATCATCGTGGATGGCCGCCTCCTGCGAGGAGCGCACGGGTTCGCTGGCGAGATCGGGCACATCGTCGTGGAGCCCGGTGGGCCGCTGTGCGGCTGCGGCAATCACGGTTGCTGGGAGCAGGTTGCGAGCGGTCACGCCCTCACCCGCGCGGGACGCGATGCCGCGAGCCAGCATCCGCAATCCATGATCGCCCGGCGCGTCGGGGGCGACCCTTCGAAGGTGACCGGGCCGCTCGTCACGGAGGCGGCCCGGGCGGGCGATCCGGTCGCCCGGGGCATCCTCGCGCGCGTTGGGCGGAGGCTCGGCGAAGGCATCGCGGGCCTCGTGAACGTGCTCGATCCGGAGGTGGTCGTGGTGGGCGGCGGCGTGGCGGCCGCGGGGGAGCTGTTGCTGGGCTCGGCGCGGGTGGCCTTCGCCACATCCGTGGAGGCTCCGGCGCACCGGCCAGAGGTCCCGCTCGTCGTCGCCGCGCTCGGCAACGACGCCGGCGCCGTCGGCGCCGCCGCGCTCGCCCTGGAGGAGCTGGGCTGAAGCTCGGCGTCTCTCTCCCCGTGTTCACCGCCGACCCGGCGAGACCCCTCGCGGTCGCGGCGCGCTGCGCCGAGCTGGGCGTGGACGGCGTCTTCTCACCCGATCATCTGTTCCCGCCCGTGTTCTACCCACCTTCGGGTCCCGATCGACCCGCCCTGGAGCCGTTCGCGCTGTTGTCGGCCGTCGCGGCGCGCCACCCCGGGCTCGCTGTGGGAACCCTCGTGACTCGGGTCACGCTGCGTCCCGCGGCGTTGCTGGCGAAACAGGCGGCGGCGCTCGATCGATCGAGCGGAGGCCGCGCGATCCTTGCGGTGGGGACCGGAGACAAGGCGTCGCTCCCGGAGCACGAAGCCTTCGGCATCCCCTTCCCCTCGGTGGCCGACCGGCTCGCGCTGCTGGAGGAGACCCTCGAGGCGCTGCGCGCCCTGTTCGGGGGCCGCGCGTGGCCGGGCGGAACCCATGTGCCGCCGCTGGCGGGACCGTTGCTGCCACCGGGGTCGCCTGCATTGTGGGTGGGAGGGCTGTCCGAGGCCGTGCTCGGGGTGGCAGCGCGCGCCGCCGATGCATGGAACGGGTGGGGGCTGGACATCGGGGCGTTCGCCGCCAAGGTTGCCTCGTTGCGCCGGCTCGCCGCGGGGCGTGACGTGATGCCGACCTGGGGTGGGATCGCGCTCGTGGGCCAGGACAGGGCCGAGCTCGATCGGCTGGTGGCGGCACGCGCCGAGAAAGGGTTATCGCTCGACGGCGTGTGGACGGGGACCTCCGAGGAGCTGCGGGCCTTCGTCGCGGCGTTGGAGGATCTTGGCGCGGGCTGGTTCGTCGTGTTGCCGGTGGGCCCCCCGGATCGCCTGGACCTCATCGCGCGGACGCTGCGCGCGTGAACAGCGCCGAGCTCAAACGGGCGAAGCGGCGGGTGCGGCGCGACATCCTCGCTACGCGGGAGGCGATCCCCGCCGCGCGGCGAGCCGGGATGGCCGTGAAGGTGGCCGAGCGCTTCCTCGAGCTCCCGGAGGTGCGCTCTGCCTCCACGGTGATGGCGTTCTGTTCGTTCGGGTCCGAGGTCTCGACGGAACCACTCATCCGGGGGCTACTCGGGCGGGGAGCGGTCGTCACCTTGCCACGGATCGTCGATCACGATCTCGAAGTCCGTGCGTGGCGCCCGGGGGAGCCCGTGACCGAGACGTCCTTCGGTGCCCTAGAGCCCGCCGGAGGCCGCCACGTCGACCCGCAAGAGCTCGACGTCGTGGCCACGCCCGCGGTGGCGTTCGACCGGCAGGGACGGCGCGTCGGCTACGGCGGGGGCTTCTACGATCGCTTCTTCCGGCTCATCCGACCGGGCGCGTTCCGGGTGGGGATCGGGTTCGGCGTGCAGCTCGTGGAGGACGAACTCCCCGGGGGAGCCTTCGATCTGCGTGTCGACGTGGTCGTGACCGAGTCGGAGACGCTCCGGTGCGAGCCCTAGCCCGGCCCGCGGCCCCGCCCGCGCGCGCGCGCCGGTTGGCGTGGCGCGACGCCCCCTACGTAGCCCTCGACTTCGAGACGACGGGCCTGGACCACCGCAGCGACACGATCGTGTCCTTCGGCGCGGTCCCGGTGCAGGACGGCCGCGTCCGGATGGCAGGGGCGATCGGCCAGCTGATCGAGCCCCACGTGCCGCCGTCCCCCCGCTCGCAGACGATCCACGAATTGCGGCCCCAGGACCTCGCGGGGTCCCCGCGTCTGGCCGAAGCAGCGGGCATCCTGCGGGAGGCGCTCGCGGAGCGCTTCCTGTTGGTGTGGTTCGCGCCGGTGGAGATGTCCTTCCTCAGGGGGATCTTCGGCGGCCGGTCTCGGACGTGGCGCCGGCGCACGATCGACGTGCGATCTCTCGCGATCGCGGCCGAGGGCGCGCCTGCCACGGCGCGCAACGCACCCGGCTATGCCCTGTCAGGCACGGCGCGGCGTCACGGAGTGCCGGTCGATAACCCCCACGACGCCCTGGACGACGCGCTGGTGACGGCTCAGCTCTTCCTCGTGCTCGTGAGGAAGCTGCCCGGTCTGGATCGGCCCACCGTGGCGGACCTGTCGCGACTCGGCCGTCCGCCCGACTGAACGACGCGACTTGAACAGCCGTTCAATCCCGCGGTATAACGGGTGCCCGTGACCGAGACCATCCACAGTGCGTTCCAGGCGATCCATGAGGCCGAGGGGGCTACGTTCGTCGAGGAGGGTGGCTGGTCCTGGGTGGACTCCTACGGCGACCTCGACGCCGAGTATCGGGCCGTGCGCGAGGGCGTCGGCATGTGGGACCTCTCGCCGCTCAACAAGTGGGAGTTCAGCGGTCCGGAGGCGCTCGAGGCCGTCCAGCGGGTGCATACGAGCGACGTCCTCGGCATGGCCGACGGGCAGGTCCGCTACGGAGGGTTCCCCGACGAGGACGGATTGCTGATCGACGACGGTACGGTGTTCCGCTTCTCCGCCGACCGCCTGTGGGTGATGACGAACGTGATGGAACGCGAGGACTATTTCGCCGACGCTGTGAAGGGACTCGACGTGTCGTTCCGCTACCTGGGGACGGAGCTCCCGAGCCTGCAGGTCCAGGGCCCGCGATCGCGCGGGCTCATCGCGGGGCTCACCGACGCCGACGTCGAGGGGCTCCCGTACTTCGGGTTCATCCCCGAGCAGGTGCGCGTGGCCGGCGCGCCGGTCGTCCTGTCGCGCACGGGGTTCAGCGGGGAGCTGGGGTTCGAGCTGTTCCTCGCGCCGGAGCATGCGGCCCAGGTATGGGAGGCCGTCGAGTCCGCGGGCGCCGTGCCCTACGGCGTCGGGATCATCGAGGCCGTGCGCGTGGAGGCTGGCATGATCGTCACCGGTTACGACTACGACGAGCACGAGCGGACCCCGTACGACCTGGGGATGGATCGGTTCGTCGCCCTGGCGGCGGCGGGGGAGTTCATCGGCAAGGAGGTGCTCCGAGAGGTCGCCCAGGACCCACCCAACCGCTTCAAGACGATCCGACTGGAGGGCGGCGACCTCCCCGAGTACGGCGCCGCGGTGACCCGGGCGGGCGAATCGGTGGGCGTGCTGACGAGCCCCGCTGCGAGCCCGACGCTCGGCACCCTGGGGCTCGCGATCCTGCGCAAGGATGTCGCCGGAGACGGCGAGAAGCTCGAGGTCGCTCTGGGAGACGCGCGGATCGGCGGAACGGTCGAGGCACTGGCCCTGTACGACCCGCAGAAGCAACGGCCGCGCGGCTGAGCCGGCCGACACGCAGATCGCGAGGAGGACATGATGACCGAGGACCACCGCTCGCCTTTGCAGGACTGGCACGATGCACACGGCGCCGACATCTTGGTGGAGGACGGCTGGCCGTGGGCGATGCACGAGGGCACGGACCCGATGCAGGAGTACGAGGCAGTGCGGACCGCCACCGGCATCTGGGACCTCTTCTCGACGTGCAAGTACGACGTCACCGGCCCCGATGCCGGGCGCCTCATCCAGCGCCGGTTCACGAATTCGCTCGCGGGCATGGACGCGGGCCGCGTCCGCTACGGGGCCTTCGTGAACGCCGACGGCCTCATGGTCGACGACGGCAACGTGTACAAGCACGCCGACGACCACTACTGGGTCATGATCAACACCGCCGACCTGCAGGACTGGTTCGGCGAGACGGCCGAGGGCCTGGACGCCCGCATCGCTCACCGCACCCAGGACTTCGCGATGATCGCCGTGCAGGGGCCGACGTCACAAGCCACCCTGCAGGGGCTCACCGAGCGCGACCTGAGCGGATTGCGCTACTTCGGATTCTGGCCCACGCCTACCACGGTGGCCGGCGTCGCCGCCTGGGTCCTGCGGACGGGATTCTCCGGGGAGCACGGTTACGAGATCGTGATGGCCCCCTCGGACGCGGCGGTGGTGTGGTCCGCGCTGATCGCCGCGGGCGGCACGCCGTTCGGGCTCACGGCGATCGACCTCGCCCGGACCGAGGTGGGGCTCATCATCATCGCCGTGGACTACAACCCGAACGAGATCTCCCCGTTCGATCTGTCGATGGATCGGTTCATCAAGACGGACACGGAGTGCGTGGGAGCCGACGCGCTCGCGCGCTACGGCGCGAACCCACCGAAGCGCTTCAAGACGCTGCGCATCGAGGGAGATGCTGTGCCCGACTACGGCGCCGCCGTGAGGCGGGACGGCGCCCAGGTGGGCGTCGTGACATCGCCGGCCGCTTCCCCCCGCCTGGGCACGATCGCGCTCGCGATCCTCGATGCCGCCGCGGCCAACGACGGCGACAAGGTCGAGGTCTCGGTCGGGGACGGCACGGCTTCCGCGACGGTCGACGTGCTGTCCTTGCTCGACCCGCAGAAGGAGCGCCCCCGCACCGAGTGATGCTCAGCCCTTGCGGGCCCACACGGCGAAGTCCTGAGCGTTGCCCCGGTGGTCCGGGTTGAGGTAGGCGATGTCCACCTGCGCGAACCCGGCATGCAGGGCCATCATCTTCAGCGTCTCAGGATGCCCGGGCCACGAATGCGTCACGTCGGCGAAGAAGTACGCCGTCACCGCCTCGGGGTTGAGGCCGTTGATCGTCTCCACGAGGAACGCTCCGCCCGGGGCGAGCGCCCCGTGGGCGGCCTCGAACAGGGGGATCCAGCTGCCGCGCGGCAGGTGCTCGATCAGCTGGATGGCGCTGATGCCACCCGGCGCCTCACCCCGTCTGGTTCGCAGGAACTCGGTGACGTCGGCCAGGGTGGCGTCCAGCCCACGGGCGCGGCAGGCTTCGATCGCTCCTGGTGACGCGTCGACCCCCTGCGCGCGCCACGCCCATTCCTGGAGGAGGCCGCAGAACTCTCCCAGGCCGCAGCCGAGGTCGATCCACAGAGGCTCGCCGTCGTGTCCCAGCGCCTCGCGGAGCGGGACGACGAATCGCTCGTAATGACGGAGCCGATCCAACACCGAGTCGGCGGAGCCGCGCATGTCCGCCTCGAACGCCCAGTAATAGTCGTCGGGGACGGCGACGCCCTCGCGATCCGCCGTGGCGCCCGGAGCGTTCGCTTGTGCGCGCACGTTCTGCAGCGCGAGGTCCAACCGGTCGACGTCGCCGCGGAGGCGCTCGACGTCGGAGGTGGTGGCGATCAGCGCTTCGGCGAGCTCGGATGCCAGCCCCGCCAGCTCGGTTGCCAGGCGATCGTAGCGCCGTGTCGCCGGGCGCAGGGCGCGGAAGGCGCCGCGCTTGACGCCGCCCTTGATCGCCGAACTCGACGCGAGGTACGGCTCATCGGGCGGTACCGATTCGGACTGGTCCCGCTCCAGTCGTGCCGTCAGATCGCGGAGCCGGCGAAGCAACGCCTCGTTGGTGGGTTCGTCGTGCGCGTCGGCGTCCTGCGTGTGCCCCTCCACCAGGGGGAGCCTAGCAGTGGGCGCGGCCCCGTATGCTGCCGCCCATGGCGGGGGACGAGCTGTTCGGCGTAGTCCCGAACTTCAGTGAGGGCCGGCGGCCCGACGTGATCGAGGCGATCGTCGACGCCCTCCGCGTTTCCGGTGCCGACGTCGTCTACGCCGAGGCCGATCCCGATCACAACCGCCTCGACACGACCGTGCTGGGCGGCGAGGACGCGGTCTACCGCAGCGCCATGGCGGGGGCCGCGAAGGCCGTGGAGCTCATCGACATGACGCGTCACGCGGGCGGACACCCGCGCATGGGCGCCGCCGACGTCATCCCGTTCATGCCGGTGCGCCACACCTCGATGGATGCGTGCATCGATCTCGCGCGGCGGTTCGGACGCGGGCTCGCCGAGACGCTCGACCTCCCCGTCTATCTGTACGGAGGCGCGGCCCTCACCCCCGGGCGCGCGTCACTCGCCGACGTCCGCAAGGGAGAGTTCGAAGGAGTCCGAGACTCGGTGGCCAACGGCGAGCGCCTGCCCGACTTCGGGCCCCACGCGATCGGGTCGGCGGGCGCCACCGCGGTGGGTGCCCGAAAACCGCTGATCGCCTTCAACATGTACCTCGACGGCTCGGATGCGGCGGCCGCCAAGGAGATCGCCCGAACCGTTCGGGAGTCGGGCGGCGGGCTGCCGGCCGTGCGCGCGATCGGGTTCGCCGTGCCCGAACGTGGCGGAAGCGTCACCGTGTCGATGAACCTCCTGGACCACGAGGTGACCGGGCTTCACGCGGCGTTCGATGCCGTCAGCGGCCTCGCGGCCGCGCGCGGGATGTCGGTGACGGACTCTGAGATCGTCGGGCTCGTGCCGCAGACAGCACTCGGCCCTGGCGATATCGAGACGCTGCGGCTCCAGGGGTTCGATGCGGAGCGCCAGGTGCTGGAGCGTCTGGTCGAGCACGAGGAGGAGCGGCGCAGATGAGCGCAGACGAACGAACGGCTTCACGGACCATGGAAGGCTTCCTGGGAGCGCTCGCATCGGACGCGCCCACGCCGGGGGGCGGGGCGGTCGCAGGCGTCGCGGGCGCGACCGGCGCGGCGCTCATCGCGATGGTGGCCCGTCTCACCGTGGGCAAGGCCGGGTTCGAAGACGTCCATGACCGGATGGGGGGGTTGATCGCCGAGGCCGAGGCCGCCAGGGCGGAGCTGTTGGAGCTCGCCGACCGGGACGCGCATGCGTTCGACTCGGTGATGTCGGCGTTCAAGATGCAGAAGGACACCGATGAGCAGAAGGCGGCGCGCTCGGCGGCGATCCAGACGGGATACCTATCGGCGGCCTCGGTGCCCCAGGAGGTCGCCCGCCGGTGCGTGGAGCTCATGGAGCTCGCGGAGGACGCCACGGCGATGGGGAACCCCCAGGCCGCGAGCGACGGGATGTCCGCTGCGGCCTCGCTCTACGCCGGTGCGCTCTGCGCGATGGCCAACGTCGAGATCAACGCCGTTTCGTTGAAGGACGAGGCAGCGCGACGTTCGATGCTCGACGAGATGGCCATGTTGAAGACCCGGGCCGACCACCTGCTGCGGGAGAACCAGACAGCCTTCCAGCTCCGGCTTTCGTCCTGAGGCGGGCTCGCGTACGCTCGCCGGTGTGAGGATCGATGCCGTCGTGTTCGATTGCCGCGAGGCGGCCCCGCTCGCGCGATTCTGGGCCGCGGCGCTCGGCTGGCAGGTGGCGACCTACGCCGACGACGAGGACCGCCTCGCGGAGCGCGGCCTCAGCGAGTCGGGAGACGAACCGACCGTCATGGTGGAGGCACCCGAGGAGGAGGCGTATCTCCCGGTCCTGTACTTCACGGAGGTCCCCGAACCCAAGCAGGGCAAGAACCGCGTGCACCTCGACGTCGTGGCGCCGCAGAGCGTGGACGAGGAGGTGATCCGCCTCGAGGGGATCGGCGCCGCACTCCGCAACTGGGCCGAGGAGGAGGGTCACGTGTGGGCGGTGATGCTCGATCCCGAGGGCAACGAGTTCTGCGTGATGCCGCCGGAGACCTGAGACCGCCGCGTGGAGCCTGCCTTCCTCAGAACAGGCCGACCGTGCGTCCCGCCTCGTCGATGTCGACGTTCTGGAAGGCCGGCGTCCTGCCGAGCCCGGGCATCCGCTGCATGTCGCCGCACAGGACCACCACGAAGCCGGCGCCGGCACTCGGCACGACGGCGCGCACCGGCAGCCGGAATCCGGAGGGGCGGTTCAGCATGAGCGGGTCGTGGCTGAGCGATAGGTGCGTCTTCGCCATGCACACGGGCAGCGTGCCGAAGCCCAGACCTTCCACGCGCGCGAGGTCCTTCTCGGCCTGTGGCAGGTAGTCGACCCCAGCCGCTCCGTACAGACGGGTCGCGATCGCTTCGATCTGGCCGCGCAGCGGTGTGCCCTCGGCCGTGAGCGGGGTGAACGAGGCGAGTCGCTCGCACGCTGCCACCACCGCATCCGCGAGGTCGAGGGCACCTTCGCCACCGAGCGCGAACCCGCGGTTCACCACCACGGTCTCGGCGCCCGCCTCCACCGCCAGCTCCTCGATCAGCGCGATCTCCTTGTCGGAGTCCGTGGGGAAGTTGTTGATCGACACCACGCAGGGGATCCCATACTGACGCACGACGTTGATGTGCGCGCTCAGGTTGTCGATCCCGCGGCGCAAGGCGTCCAGGTCTTCTGTGGCGAGGTCGTCGAACGCCATCCCGCCGTGTGCCTTCGTCGCGCGGACGGTGGTCACCAGTACCGCGGCGCTCGGCACGAACCCGCCAACGCGGCACACGATGTCGCAGAACTTCTGGAAGCCGAGGTCGCTCCCGAAGCCCGCCTCGGTCACGACGTAGTCCGCGAGCTTCAACGCCACCCGGTCCTCGATGATCGAGTTGTTCGCATGCGCGATGTTGCCGAACGGTCCCGCGTGCGCGAGCACAGGCTGGCCCTCGAGCGTCTGCACGAGGTTGGGCTTGAGGGCATCCTTCATGATCACCGTCATGGCGCCCGCCGCTCGCAGCTGCTCCGCTGTGACCGGCTCGCCTGTGTACGTGGACGCCACCACGATCCGGCCCATCCGTGCCCGCAGGTCCGCGAGGTCGTTCGTGAGCGCGAATACGGCCATGATCTCCGAGGCCGCTGTGATGACGAACTGGTTCTCGCGCGGCACCCCGTGGGGCTTGCCGCCGAGCCCAACCACCGTATTGCGCAGCTCTCGGTCGTTCATGTCCATCGTCCGCGGCCAGGTCACGGTCTGCGGGTCGATGCCGAGCGGGTTGCCGTGGAAGATCGACGCGTCGAGCGCGGCCGCCAGGAGGTTGTGGGCCGTCGTCACGGCGTGGAAGTCGCCGTTGAAGTGGAGGTTGAACTCCTCCATGGGGACGACCTGGGCGTAGCCTCCGCCGTTGCCGCCGCCCTTGATGCCGAACACCGGCCCCATCGAGGGCTCGCGCAGGCACAGCATCACCTTCTTGCCGATGGCACCGAGGCCCTGCGTGAGCGACACGCTGGTGGTGGTCTTGCCCTCGCCGGCTTTCGTGGGCGTGATCGCGGTCGTGATCACGAGCTTGCCGTCTGGGGCATCCTTGAGCCGATCCAGGATCGAAAGGTCGACCTTCGCCCGGTATCGGCCGTACTGCTCCAGCTCGTCGTCGAGGATGCCCGCGCCGTCTGCGACCTCGGCGATGGGCTTGAGGACGGCTTCCTGGGCGATCTCGAGTCCGGACTTCATGGCGGCGGCGCGTCCTTTCAGTCTTTGGTCGGTCGTTCAAATGACGCTCGGACGATACCCTTCCGGTTGTGACGACGACATCCGAACCGATCCGGCGCAATGTCACGCCCGCGACGATCGTCGCCGTCAACGCGGGTGTGCGCTCCGAGCGGCCGGACGTGCTCGCCACCGAGGAGCCGATGGAGATCCGGATCGCCGGTCCGGGGCAGGGCGCGGCGAGCGTCGCCGTCACGATGCGAACGCCCGGCGGCGACTACGAGCTCGCGGCGGGGTTCCTGTTCACCGAGGGGCTGATCGCGCCTGCGGACGTCGCGCGCGTCGCCTACTGCGACGACCTGGATGACGAGGACCAGCGCTACAACGTCGTCACGGTGACGCTCGCGCGGCCCTTCAACCACGCCTCCTTGCACCGCAACTTCTTCGCGACCTCGTCATGCGGGATCTGCGGGAAGGCCGCGCTCGATGACGTCGAGGTCAGATGCCGGCCCGTCGCGGCCGGGCCCCAGGTCTCCTCGGAGGTGATCGCGAGCCTGCCCCACGCGCTCCGCCGCAAGCAGCGCGTCTTCGAGCGCACGGGGGGCCTGCACGCGGCCGGGCTCTTCACCGCCGAGGGACGGCTGCTGACGCTGCGGGAGGACGTCGGGCGGCACAACGCCGTGGACAAGGTCATCGGCGAGCAGCTCCTGGCGGACCGCGTCCCGCTCGCAGGTCACATCTTGCAGGTGAGCGGCCGCGTGAGCTTCGAGATCGTGCAGAAGGCGGCGGTCGCGGGGATCCCCATCCTGAGCGCCGTGAGCGCCCCGTCCTCACTCGCGGTCGAGGCCGGGGAGCGGTTCGGGATGACCGTGGTGGGGTTCGTACGCGACGGACGGTGCAACGTCTACACGCATCCCGAGCGCATCACGTCCTAGGCCGGCCCGGCCCATCGTCCGACACCTTGGTACTCCAGTCGTAGATCACCGCGGTGCCCAGGAGCAGATCTTGGATCGAGCGGCTACGGCGGCTGAGGGCGCACCAGTAGAGGGCGAACGGGAAGAGCACGCAGAGCACGGCGCGCAGGCACGCGCGGATCGGTCGGAGGCGGCCTCCCTCGCGGTCCACCACCCGCAGGCCCATGAGACGATCGCCGATCGTGCGGCCGGTGGAGGTCCATCCCCACACCAGGTAGATCACGCACACCGCCCCGAGGACGGCGACGGCCTCCTGCCAAGTGACCCTGGGCCACGTGAAGCTGCGGGGCCGCCGCATCAGCCGCACGGTCGCCACGATCCCGTACAGCACGGCCCCCTCGGCAACCACGACGCCGGCGTCGGTCACCATCGTCACCGTGCGCGAGACGACGCCGGCGGGCTTCCCCTGCCGTTCGACGGCGGCCCTCGGGTACACGGTCGAGGTGGCGTGCGAGGCGCTCGCTTTCGCCATCTAGTCCTCCGCCCCCGGCACCGGATCGGGCGAGCCGGGCGGCTCCTGCTGCCGACGGAGCACCTTGTCCACGACCCGCGCCACGAAGCCGTCGGCGCGCATGCTCTGCAGCCGGATTTCCTGAACGGACTCGCTGGCGAGTGCGCCCGAGGACTCGCGGATGATGCCTGGGAGGTCGACGTCCTCGATCACCTGCTGCGCGATCCCGCTGACATCGATGCGCCCGATGATGGCGTCGATGTCCACGCGCTCGACGATGGCGTCGACGTCGATCCCGGCCGCCACCGCGTTGAGGTCGACCCGCTGCACGATCTCGTTGATGTCGACGCGAGCGAGGATGGCGTCGATATCGATCGAGCTGACGATGGCATCGACGTCGATGTCGTCGAGCACCGCGTTGAGGTCGACCCGCTTCACAAGGGACGTCAGGTCCAGCTGATCCAGCGCCGCGTCCGTCACCTGCGGGATGAGGCCCTGGAAGAACTCCTCGGCGCTGCGCTGCGTCGAGGACTCCTCGGCTTTCCAGCGGCCGTCCATGAAGCGCAGGCCGCTCGCGGCGGCGTCGGCCACCCCGCGCAGGAACGGCGGGCTGGACACCCACGAGGCCGCCGGCTGCGCGGCATCCGCCAACGATCCGAGCGTCTTCGACGTGAGCTCCGCCGCCTCGACGACCGCCCCAAGCAGGGCCCCGGTGAACAGCGAGAACGGCTCGGAGCCCTCGGCCTTCGGCGGCGCGTCGGGCTCCTTCGGGATCTGCGCGCGCAACCCGTTGGCCGCGGCGCTGGCGGCCGCGACGGCCAGACCGAGGCCCACC
The DNA here is from genome assembly GCA_963850315.1 of uncultured Actinomycetes bacterium. Taxonomy (GTDB): domain Bacteria; phylum Actinomycetota; class UBA4738; order UBA4738; family HRBIN12; genus JAOUEA01. The sequence continues at coordinate 129,871 of CAWKKN010000005.1, read as the reverse complement.
TTGACCCCTTGCTCCACGAGGGCCGTGAGGTCCGCGTTGGGCCTCGCGTGTGGTCCCGGTTCGGGGGGCGGGGCCTCGGCGTCGCGCGCGACCGCTTCCTCCCAGCTGATCTCCTCCTCGCCGCCGCCGCCCTGTGCCTCGACGGTCGGGTCCGGCTCGCCGCGCAGCGGCACCACGTTGTCGGCAGGGCGGTCCCCGATCGGGATGTTGTCCATAGGCCACCATCATGGACCCATGCGGCCGACCGTGACCAATCCGCGCGGACGTAGAATCGCCGAACGACGGAAAGGAGCCGCTGACATGCAGAACGGGCTCACGCGACTCACCGAGCCGATGGTTCGCGACGAGGGCGGATTGCGCGTCGCCACCTGGGACGAGGCCCTCGATCGGGCCGCGGCCGGGTTGCGCGCCGCCACCGAGCGGGGCGGAGGCAACGGGGTCGGCCTGTTCAGCTGCAGCAAGGCCACGAACGAGATGAACTTCATCGCCCAGAAGTTCGCCCGTCAGGTCCTGCTCAGCAACAACATCGACTCGTGTAACCGCACCTGACACGCTCCTTCGGTGGTCGGTCTGGCCATCGTGTTCGGAGCAGGTGGTGGCACGAGTTCATACGAAGAGGTCGAGCACACCGACCTCATGTTGCTGTGGGGTTCGAACGCACGTGCGGCGCACCCCATCTTCTTCCACCATGTCCTGAAGGGGATCCACAACGGCATGGAGCTCATCGTGGTCGACCCTCGCCGCACCGAGTCGGCGGAGTGGGGCGACCTTTGGCTCGGGCTCGACGTGGGCACGGATATCGCGCTCTCGAACACGATCGCACGCGAGATCATCGCGAACGACCTGCACGACAAGGCCTTCATCGACCACGCCACCCTCGGCTTCCACGAGTACCGGGACTCGGTGATGGACTGGACGCTGGAGCGCGGCGCCCGGGTGACCGGCGTCCCCGCCGATGTGATCCGGGAGGTCGCGCGCGCATACGCGAAGGCCGATCGCGCCATGATCTGCTGGACCCTGGGCATCACCGAGCACCACAACGCGGTGGACAACGTCGTGGCGCTGATCAACCTGGCTCTGTTGACCGGGCACGTCGGGAAGTACGGCAGCGGCGTGAACCCGTTGCGGGGGCAGAACAACGTCCAGGGCGGCGGCGACATGGGCGCCATCCCGAACAAGTTGCCGGGCTTCCAGGACATCGAGAAGGACGCGGAGGCGCGTGGCCGGTTCGAGGCCGCGTGGGGCGTGCCCATCACACCGAAATACGGCTGGACGCTCACCCAGATGTTCGAGGCGATGGGGCGCAAGGAGCTCACCGCCGTGTACGTGATCGGCGAGAACCCCGCGTCCTCGGAGGCCGACAAGCAGCACGCCGTGGCGCTCTTGAAGGGTTTGGACTGTCTCATCGTGCAGGACCTGTTCATGACGAAGACCGCGGAGCTGGCCGACGTCGTCTTCCCGGCATCGAACGCCGCGTTCGAATCCGAGGGCACGGTGACGAACTCCGAGCGTCGGGTGCAGCGCGTTCGCAAGGCTCTGGACCCGCCGGGCGAGGCGAGGGACGACATCTGGATCATCAATCAGCTCGCCAACCGACTGGGTGCGAACTGGGGCGACGTCACGCCGAAGGGGGCCTGGGATGAGCTGCGGACGCTCTCGCCCATGCACGGCGGGATGTCGTGGGAGCGCCTCGAGGAGCTGGGAGGGCTCCAGTGGCCCTGCCCGGACGAGTCTCACCCCGGCACGCAGTTCCTGCACGCGCGGCTGTGGTCCGAGGATCCGCGGGAACAGGGGGCGAAAGCACCGTTCTCCATCGTCGTGGACGACCCGCCCGTGGACGAGCTCAGCGAGGAGTTCCCGCTGCGGCTCACCACGGGCCGGCGCCTGGACTCGTACAACACGGGCGTGCAGAGCGGCGGGTACACCTCACCGTTGCGTCGCGGCGAGTCGATCGACGTCTCGCCGGAGGACGCGGAGCGGTTGCTCATCGCCGAGGATGAGTCCGTGCTGGTCTCGTCGCGGCGCGGATCCCTGGAAGTGCCCGTCCACGTCGATCATGCGCTGCGCCCCGGGCTGGTCTTCATGACGTTCCACTTCCCCGATCAGGTAGAGACGAACGTGCTCACGATCGAGGCCACGGATCCCCGCTCGGGCACCGCGGAGTTCAAGGCGACGGCGGTGCGGATCGACAAGCTGCCGGAACGCGACCCCAAGCCGGAGACGTCGTGGACCTCCACCTGACCCGGGCGGTCGCCACCGAGGACGAGCGCGCCGCCGTGGACGATCTGTTGGGTGCCCCGGATTCCGGCTGGCACGGCGCCGAACGCGACGAGTTCACCCATCGCGTGGCGCGGGGGGGAAGGGCCGTGCGTGAGCGGCGTCACCTGCTCCTGCCCGCACTGCATGCCCTGCAAGCGCGCATGGGCTGGATCAGCGAGGGCGGCCTCAACTACGTGTGCGAGCGTCTCACCGTGCCGCCTGCCGAAGCGTACGGCGTCGCCACCTTCTACGCGATGTTCAGCACCGAGCCCCGCCCGAGGACCGTGATCCACGTGTGCGACGACATCGCGTGCCGGGTCGCGGGCGCCGACGATATCTGCGAGCGCATGGGTGCCGCCCTCGGGCCTGCCGGAACCCCTGAGGCCGGCGGCGTGCGAACGTGGGTACGGAGCCCCTGCCTCGGGCAGTGCGAGCGGGCGCCCGCGATCCTGCTGCAGCAGGCGGGGAGCGACGGCCAGGACCAGGCGTTGGCGCCCGTTGATGAACAGATCGTCGAAGCCGTGACCCGCGGGGGCGAGCTCGCGGTGACCGAGAGCATGCCCGTCCCGCAGACCGCGGCGAACGGCGGGGGGTTGCGGCTCCTGCGGCGCGTCGGCCTGGTCGATCCTGCCTCGTTCGACGAGTACCACGCCCACGGGGGCTACCAGGCCCTGCGCCGGGCGGTTGAGCTGGGGGCGGAAGGCACCATCGCGGAGATCACTGAATCCAAGCTCATGGGCCGCGGAGGCGCCGCGTTCCCGACGGGGGTGAAGTGGAAGGCGGTCGCCGAACAACCCGTGCATCCCCACTACTTCATCTGCAACGCGGACGAATCGGAGCCGGGCACCTTCAAGGACCGCGTCGTGATGGAGCGGGATCCCTTCGCCCTCATCGAGGCCCTCACGATCGCGGGCCTCGCCACCGGGTCGGAGATGGGTTACGTCTACATCCGTGGTGAGTATCCGCTCGCGACCGGGCGCCTGAGCCACGCCATCCAGGAGTGCCGCCACCGCGGCTACCTTGGCGAGGACGTGATGGGAGAGGGGTTCGCGTTCGACGTCGAGCTGCGGCGCGGGGCCGGCGCCTACATCTGCGGCGAGGAGACCGCCTTGTTCAACTCGTTGGAGGGCAAGCGAGGGGAGCCGCGTAACAAGCCGCCGTTCCCGGTGCAGCGGGGGTTGTTCGGTAAGCCGACCGGGATCAACAACGTGGAGACGCTGATCAACGTGCTGGAGGTCCTGCGGATCGGGGGAGCGGCCTACGCGGCGACCGGCACCGAGGGCTCCACCGGGCCCCGCTTGTTCTGCCTTTCCGGCAACGTCGCCCATCCGGGTCTTTACGAAGTGGAGTTCGGCGCCACGCTGCGCCAGGTGCTCGACGTCGCCGGGGGCGTCACCGGCGAGCTCAAGGCCATCTTGCTGGGAGGCGCGGCGGGTGGGTTCGTGGCGCCCGAGGACCTGGATATCCGCCTTACGTTCGAGGACGCGCGCGCGGGAGGCTACACGCTCGGTTCCGGCGTCGTGATGCCCTTCAACACGGACGTAGACCTGGTGGATATCGTGCTGCGGATCGCGCGCTTCTTCCGCGACGAGTCCTGCGGTCAGTGCGTGCCGTGCCGTGTGGGCACCGTGCGGCAGGAGGAGGCCCTCCACAGGCTCGTGATGCAGCGCACGATCGGGTCTGCGGCCGACGAGCTGGCGCTGTTGCGCGAGATCGCGGACGTGATGCGCGACGCGTCGATCTGCGGGCTGGGCCAGACTGCTGCGAGCGCCGTCCAATCGGCGATCTCCCGCCTCAACCTGTTCGACGGGGCCCCTGCGTGAGCGCGCTCCCGATCGATCCGCCCCGCCGTCTCCTGGATCTGGAGATCGACGGCGCGACCGTCCGCGTGCCGGAGGGCTCCACGGTGCTCGACGCGTGCCGCGCGCAGGGCGTCGACACGCCCACGCTGTGCTTCGCCGACAACCTCACCCCGGTCAACGCGTGCCGCGTATGTGTCGTGGAGCTGGAGGGCGCGCGCACCCTCGTGCCCGCCTGCAGCCGCATCGTCGAGGAGGGGATGAAGGTCGCCACGGACACCGAGCGCGTGCAGCGTTCCCGCCGGCTCGTGATGGAGTTCCTGGCGTCTTCGGTGGAGATGGACCTTGCGAGTCCGGACGTCCACCGCTGGATGGACGAATACGGGGCCCATCCGGACCGGTTCGGGGCGCTGATGGAACCGCTGGCGGCGGGTGCGCGTGACGCGACCACCCCCGGCCACCACCACGAGCTTCAGGACCCCTCGGTCGCGGAGGGCGTGTATCAGCCCGTCAAGATCGACAACGAGCTCTACGTCCGCGACTACTCGCGGTGCGTCCTGTGCTACAAGTGCGTGGAGGCGTGCGGAGTGGATGCGCAGAACACGTTCGCGATCGCGGTGGCGGGCCGCGGGTTCGACGCACGGATCTCCACCGAGTACGCCGTGCCGCTGGACCAGAGCGCCTGCGTCTATTGCGGCAACTGCATCGGAGTGTGTCCCACCGGTGCGCTGATGTTCACGTCCGAGCACGACATGCGCGAGGCCGGCACGTGGGACGAGCTCCACCAGACCGTCACGAACACGATCTGTCCCTACTGCGGTGTGGGTTGCGAGCTGGAGGTCCATGTGCAGGACAACGCCATCGTGAAGGTGACGTCCCCCTCGGATCACTCCGTCACGAGCGGCCACCTCTGCGTGAAGGGGCGGTTCGGATTCCAGTACGTCCAGCGTCGCAAGCGGCGCGAGGACACGACCCCGGCGTGAGCGCGCTCATGCGCACCACCGGCGTCGTGCTGGCCGGTGGCCGATCGAAACGCTTCGGATCCGACAAGTTGGTGGCTCCGTATCGGGGCGAGCCGCTGATCCACCGGCCCATCCGGGCGCTCGCGCACCTCGGCAACGAGGTCGTCGTGGTCCTCGCCATCGACGCCGCCGAGCTTCCGCTCCCGGACGATGTCTCCACGCGGGTCGTTCGCGATGCCGTCGTCGACGAAGGCCCGCTCGCGGGCGTCGTCGCCGGTCTCGCGCAGGTCCACACGTCGACCGCGCTCATCGCGGCGGGCGATATGCCCGAGCTGCAGGTGCCGGTCCTGCGGACGATGCTCCGCACCCTGAACGAGCCCGAGGTCCAGGCCGTGTGGCTGCAGGACGGTGACCGCCCGCGTCCGTTCCCGCTCGCCGTGCGCACGGCTTCGGCGGCTGCGGCCGCTCGCCTCCTGCTGGAGGCGGGGGAGCGGCGCCTGCGCGCGCTGCCGACCGCGCTGGGAGCCCGCGTCCTGGACGAACCCGTGTGGACGGCGTTCGACCCCGACCGCCTCACGATGCGCGACGTGGACGAGCCGGGCGACCTCCCCGCGGATCGATGACCCCGGCGGGGTGGGCGGCCCTATCGCGCGAGCCCGGGTTGGAGTAGGCTCCGCCACGAAGAGCGGGGCGCCGGGCAGAACGAGGCGGGGCCCCCCGTGGGCCATGGCGCCCCCGCGCATCACACCCTCTCACCACCGAAAGGAACCTCGCCATGGCGAAGCGCCGTGTCCTGATCATGGGTGCCGCGGGCCGCGACTTCCACAACTTCAATGTCGTCTACCGCGACGATCCCGGTACCGAGGTGGTGGCGTTCACCGCCACGCAGATCCCGTTCATCAACGACCGGAAGTATCCGGCGGAGCTCGCCGGGCCGAACTACCCCGGTGGCATCCAGATCTATGACGAGTCGGAGCTGACACGACTGATCCGCGACGAGCGCGTCGACGACGTCGTGTTCGCCTACTCCGACGTCTCCCATGAGCTCGTGATGCACAAGGCGAGCGAGGTCTTGGCGGCGGGTGCGAACCTCCACCTGCTGGGCCCCGACGCCACCATGCTGCGGGCGAAGATCCCGACGGTGGCAGTCACAGCCGTACGAACGGGCGTCGGTAAGAGCCAGACGACGCGCGCCATCGCGGGCGCGCTCAGGGAGGCCGGCAAGAAGGTGGTGGCCGTGCGCCACCCCATGCCGTACGGGGACCTCGCTGCCCAGCGCGTGCAGCGCTACGCGGAGCTCGCGGACCTCGACCGCTACCAGTGCACGATCGAGGAGCGCGAGGAGTACGAGCCACACATCACCTCGGGCACGGTGATCTACGCAGGCGTCGACTACGGCGACATCCTCGATCGGGCCCAAGAAGAGGCCGACGTCCTGCTCTGGGACGGCGGGAACAACGACATCCCCTTCTACCGCCCGGACGTTTGGATCACGCTGGTCGACCCTCTGCGCGCCGGCCACGAGCTCACCTACCACCCGGGAGAGACGAACCTGCGCGCGGCCGACGTCGTCATCATCAACAAGATGGACTCGGCCTCACCGGAGCAGGTCGCCCAGCTCGACGCCACGATCGCGGAGGTGAACCCCTCCGCCGTCGTCGTGAAGGCCGATTCTCTGGTCACGGTCGACGATCCCGACTCCATCCGCGGCAAGCGGGTCCTCGTCGTGGAGGACGGTCCTACGCTCACCCACGGCGTCGATGAAGATCGGCGCCGGCGTGGTGGCGGCCCGAGCGCAACGGCGCGGCCGAGATCGTCGACCCGCGTCCCTGGGCCTTCGGCACCCTCGCCGAGACGTTCGACAAGTACGACGTGGGCGCGGTCCTGCCGGCGATGGGCTACAGCGACGGGCAGCTGGCGGAGATGGAGAAGATCATCGACGCGGCCGACGCGGACCTCGTGGTGATCGGCACGCCTATCGACCTGCGCCGCGTCATCGACATCCGCAAGCCGGCCGTGCGGGTGCGCTACGACCTGGACGTCCTGCCGGAGTCGCCCCAGCTCGAGCGACATCCTCAAGCCCGTCCTCGTGCTGAGGCGGCCTCCCCCGACGGAGGCGCCTCGATGGAGCGCGTGGTGGTCGCTCTCGGGCGGCAACGCCCTGCTCCGCCGCGGTGCCGAGGACACCTTCGAGGAGCTCTACCGGGCCGCGCGGGACGCCGCCGAGCACATCGCCGACATCGCCGCCGCCGGGTGGGAGGTGGTGGTGACGCACGGCAACGGCCCGCAGGTCGGCCGGATCCTGCTGCAGCAGGAGGCCGCGGCCGAGGTCGTGCACCCGATGCCGCTGGACGTCTGCGGCGCCGAGTCTCAGGGTCAGATCGGCTACCTGCTGCAGGTCACGATCGGCGACGTGTTCTTCGAACGCGGGATGGAGCGGCCGGTGGCCACCGTCCTCACGCTCACGCGCGTCCGCCCCGACGACCCCGCCTTCGACGAACCCCACGAAGTTCGTCGGCCCCTTCTACGACGAGGACGAGGCGCAGGCGGCTGGAGGCCGATCGCGGCTACACGATGCGGCCCGACCCGCACGGCGGGATGGCGCCGCGTCGTGGCGTCGCCGAAGCCCTACTCGATCGTGGAGACGCCCATCGTGCAGTCGGCTGGTGGCAGACGGCGTCGTCGTCATCGCGGGCGGGGGCGGCGGCGTGCCGGTCGTCGAGGACGGGCCCCGGCTGATCGGAAGGAGGGCGTCGTGGACAAGGACCTGGCCGCCGCCATCCTCGCCCACGAGGTGGAGGCGTCCACGCTGCTGATCCTCACCGACGTGACGAAGGTGCAGCGCGGATACGGCTCCTTGCTGCCCGAGGACATCGACCGCCTCACCGTGAAGGAGGCGGCTGGTCGCTGCTGAGGAAGGGCGAGTTCGGCGCCGGCTCGATGGGCCCGAAGGTCGAGGCGGCCGTGGGCTTCGTGACAGGCGGGCGGCGCCGCGTCCGTGATCGCGGACCTGGAGGACGCGTCCGCCGCGCTGGAGGGCGGCGGCGGGCGACGGAGATCGTGCCGGAGACGACGCTACCTCCGGGCGTGCCGCCACGCCGTCCCGGGTTGCGGACCAGCTGGACGACCAGGAACAGGAAGAACAGCCCCACGGCGCCCACCAGCACGACCAGCAGCCCGACGAAGAAGTACTGCAGGAAGCCGCTGAGGTGGGGGAGCAGTCCCGCGACGATCGTCGCCATAGGCCCATCCTAGCGGCTCCGACCGGCGCGAGCTCCCGGGGGCCGAAGGGCATCGTAGGCTGCCACCTATGAAGATCGGCATCCTCACCGGCGGGGGCGACGTCCCCGGCCTGAACGCCGCGATCAAGGCCGTCGTGATGCGCGCCGCGTCCGAGGGACACGAGGTGCTCGGCATCCGCCGCGGCTGGGGCGGGCTCCTGCACACGGACCCGGACGATCCCGAGACGGTCGCCGGCCAACACGGTGGTCGCTGGACCCGCGCACGGTGCGCACGATCGACCGGACGGGCGGCACGTTCCTGCACACGTCGACGCACGAACCCGGCGAAGGTCGGTCCGTTCGGACGAGCCCGCGTTCCTGGCCGGCGGCCGTGCCGGACGACGGCGCCCGCGATCACACCGGGCACGCGTCGCATGGTGCGGCGCCTGGGGCTCGACGCGCTCGTCCCGATCGGCGGCGACGACACGCTGTCGTTCGCGCTGCGCCTGCACCGCGAGGGCAGTCCCGGTGATCGCCATCCCCAAGACGATGGACAACGACGTCCACGGCACCGACTACTGCATCGGCTTCTCGACCGCCGTCACGCGCACGGTGAACTTCGTGCATCAGCTGCGCACGAGCGCGGGCTCGCACGAGCGGCTCACCGTGGTCGAGGTGTTCGGCCGCAACAGCGGGGAGACGTCGCTGGTCTCCGCCTATCTGGCGGGCGTCGACCGCGCGCTCATCTCCGAGGTGCCGTTCGATCTCGATCGGCTGGCCGACCTGATGATGCGCGACAAGGCCGACAACCCCAGCAGCTACGCGATGGTGACCATCTCCGAGGGCGCCACGTTGCAGGGCGGCGACCACGGTGGAGGGCGGTCCCGAGGACGCCTACGGCCATCGGAAGCTCGGGGGCATCGGCCAGGTCACCGAGCGCGCTGCTGAAGGAGCGGACCGGCAGCGACATGATCTACCAGCAGCTCGGGCTACCTGATGCGCTCGGGCAGCCCGGACTCGCTCGACCTCATGGTGGCCATCAACTACGCCGTCATGGCGGCCGACCTCGCGATCGGCGGCGTCCTCGGGCCGGCTGGTGGCGCTGCGGGACGGCAACTACACGAACGTGCCGTTGGAGATCATCGGCGAGGGCTCGCGCCGCGTGGACGTCGCGGCGCTCTTACGACGCGAGCCGAATACCGGCCCAAGGTCCGCCACGTCGACGGCAAGCCCATGTTCCTGTACTGAGGACGCGCCTGACGGTCGAGCTTCCGCTGCGCGGCGACTCGCTGCATGCCCGATACCGCGTCGACCTGCGCTCCGACACCGTCTCCACGCCCTCGCGACGCGATGCGCAAGGCGATGGCATCGCGCCGAGGTGGGCGACGCCTGGTACGGCGACGACCCCACGGCGAACCGCCTCCAGGACCTCGCCGCCGAGCTCACGGGCAAGGAGGCGGCGCTCTACGTGCCCACCGGCACGATGGCGAACCAGATCGCGCTGGCGCTGCACGTGCACGGCAGCGGCCACCTCGTGGCGGGCTCCGCGGCCTCCCACGTCGCCACCACGGAGGTCATGACGGCGGCCGCGCTGTCGGGGATCGCCTTCCGCGGCGTCGACGCCGGGCCCCGCGGCTGGATCGACGCCGACCAGGCCCGCGCGCTGTTGGAGCCCGATTCGCTACTACGACGTCGAGATCGTCGACCTGCTGACGGTGGAGAACACGGTCGGCGGCGCCGGCGGCCGCGTGATGCCCGTCGAGGAGCTCCGCGCGGTCCGCAAGGTGGCGCGCGACGCCGCCACCCCGGTCCACATGGACGGCGCGCGCATCTTCAACGCGGCGGCGGCGGCCGGCGTCCCCGTCACCGAGTGGACGAACGAGGTCGACACCGTGATGTTCTGCGTGTCGAAGGGGCTCGGCGCGCCCATCGGGTCGTTGCTCTGCGGCACGGCCGACCAGATCCGCGAGGCCGACGTCGCCTCAGCATCCTGTTCGGTGGCGCCTGGCGGCAGGCCGGGATCATGGCCGCGGCCGGGCATCGTCGCGCTGCAGGACCGGGCCCGCGCGCCTGCACGAGGATCACGCCAGGCGCGCCCGGCGCCTCGCGGAAGGGGTCGGCCGAGCATCCTGCCGGGCACGGTCGATCTGCGCAGGTTGAAACGAACATGGTCTTCGTCGACACGGAGGCGGTGGGGCTGCCGATGCTCGGAACGCTCGAGCGCCTGGCCGCCCTGGGCGTGGGGGCCACGCACGGATCCGGCACGCTGCGCATGGTGACCCACATCGACGTGGACGACGACGGCGTGGCGTTCGCGCTGGACGCCTGGCGCTCGATCGCGCGGAGACCAGGAGTGCGGCGAGAGGAGGACTGAATGGGCCTGTTCACGAAGAACTACCCGCCCGAGATCGCGGCGCGGATCCCGCCGGGCCAGCGGCTCGTGAAGAGCTGGCCGGTCCTGCAGTACGGGCCGGTGCCCGACGTTCGACGGAACGAACTGGGACCTGGAGGTCTCCGGGCTCGTCGACCATCCGTTCACGCTCACCTATCAGGAGCTGCGGGCGCTCCCCACGTCACGGTCGACGCGGACATGCACTGCGTCACCGGGTGGACCACGCTCGACAACACCTGGGAGGGCGTGTCCTTCCGCACCCTCATGGAGATGGCGGGCCCGCAGCCCGAGGCGAAATGGGTCATCGCCCACTGCGCGCACGGCTACACGTCCGACCTGTCGCTGCAGGCGATGCGAGGACGACGACGTGCTGCTGGCGTGGCGCAACTGCGGCGAGGACCTGACGCCCGAGCACGGCTGGCCGCTGCGGCTGGTCGTCCCCAAGCGCTACGCCTGGAAGAGCGCGAAGTGGCTCACGGGCCTCGAGTTCAGCGACGAAGAACACGCGCGGGTTCTGGGAGGTCCGCGGCTACCACATCCACGGCGAGCCCTTCGCGGAGGAGCGCTACAGCCACCAGGAGGGCCGCGGCGCCGAGCTGGAGCCCTGAGCCACGTAGTCGGGGTCCGGTTCCTCAGGCAGGTAGAGCGTGATGGTGTCGCCGGGATGCACGTCGTGCTCCGGTGCCGGGCGACTGGGTGATCACGGCCGCCTGCGGCGTGCCGGGCAGGTAGAACCAGGAGATCTCGAGGCCGAGGCCGTCGGCCTTGGCCTGCGGCGTCGGACCTCGACAGCCCGATGAAGCTCGGCAGCGGGAAGGCGGGCGGCCCGTCGGAGACCACGATCGTTCACCGGCGAGCCGTAGGGCTGCGTGACCCCGCCGTCGGGCGTGACGTGGAGATGATGCGGCCGCGCACGACGCTCTGCTGAAGTCGTGCGCGACCGTGACCGTGAAGCCGGCCTGGGTGAGCTGCTTCGTGGCGGCCGGCCCGCGTGTCGCCCGTGACGTCGGGGACGGGTCGCGGGGCGGGCCCCTTGCTCACGACAGGTCCACCGGCGCTGCCCTTCGGCGCGGTGCCGCCGCCGGGATCCTGCGCGATGACGTCGCCCCTTGGGACGCGGGCGTCGTACCGCGAGCGTCTGTCGTGCCGAGCGTCAGGTGCCGCAGCCGCCAGCGCCTGCGTGGCCTCCGCCAGGCGTCTTGCCGGTGACGGAGGGGACCGGCACGGGCGGCGGGCCGAGCGAGGGCGACAACGGTGACGGTGTCGCCGCGCTGCAGGACGGTGCCCGCGGCTCGGGGAGCACCCGCAGCACGTGTCCTGGCAGGGATCGGTGTCGGAGTACGGCGCCTTGGCGAGGTCCACGGCGAACCCGAGATGCACGAGCTGGGACTTCGCGCGTCGCCACGACCGCGCCCCGTCAACGCGCGGCACCGTCGCGTGGTGCGGGATCGAGGTACGTCCACACGCCCCACGCCGCCGCGGCCAGGCCGCCACCAGCAGCACCGGCCTCGGCCACGCGGCGCCATCGCCGACGCCGCGTACGCACGGTGCGGGTGATCGTCTGGGTCGTGGTGTCCGCGCCACGACGCCGACGGCCTCGGTGTCGCTCGCCGTCGCCGACGACGACCTCGGGCATGTCGCCCACCAGCGAGGCGAGGGATCGGGCGGGGGGCAGCGAGGGCTCGATCGCCTCGAGGTCCCGCCGCATCTCATCGGCCGACTCGGGGCGAAGCTCGCGGTCGCGTTCGGTGGCGCTGGCGACGAATCCGTCCAGCTCGGGCGGGATCGAGGGCACGGTGGCCGAGGGCGTGGGAACCCGGTCGGACAGATGCTTGTACGCGATCGCCATGGCGGTCTCGCCCGTGAAGGGCAGCTTGCCGGTGAGCAGTTCGTACGTCACGATCGCCCAGCGAGTAGAGGTCGCTGCGCGGGTCGGCGGGCTCGCCGCGGATCTGCTCGGGCGCGAGGTACTGGACGGTGCCGGTCACCGTGCCGGCCTGCGTCTGGCGACCCTCGGCGTAGGCGCGCGCGAGGCCGAAGTCCGTGACCTTCACGACGCCGTCGGTGGTGACCAGGATGTTCTCGGGCTTGATGTCGCGGTGGACGAAGCCCTTGCCGGTGGGCGTGGCCCAGCGCCCGCAGTGTCTGGCGCACGATCTCGGCCGCCTGCGCGGGCTCGAGCCGTCCGCTCGCGTTCAAGCAGCTCGCGGGTGGCGCGGCCGCGGACGTACTCCATGACCATGTAGTAGACGCCGTCGACGGCGCCCCAGTCGTAGACGGCGACGACGTTGGGATGCGACAGCCCCGCCGCGGCGCGCGCCTCGCGCCGGAACCGGTCCACGAGCGCCTGGTCGCCGGCGAGCGAGCGGTGCAGTACCTTGATCGCGACCTCGCGCGCCAGCACGGCGTCGTGGGCGAGGAAGACCTCGCCCATCCCGCCCGCCGCGATGCGTTCCACGACGTGATAGCGCCCGTCGAGGGTGACGAGCGCATGGCCCCCGGACCCGTCCGGAGGCGCAGGCGTGGGTCATACTCTTGGACGTGGTGTGCTCCCTGGGGAGTTCGCCTTGGGGGAAGCGCCCGGCAAGGAAGCGCGTCCGGGCGCGATTCTACGGCGGCGAGGGGCGGAAATCGTGGAGGCTGGCGCAACTGCGGCGCGACCTGCGGATCGCGATCGAGGCCGCGGTCGATGGCCGGCGGCAACGACCTCCGTGCGCTGGGCTTCTGGGCGCTCCTGGGCACGGAGTCAAGCGCGATCGCGTCCTGTCGACGCCACGCCGAGCAGGTCGGGCGGATCGACACGGCGGCGTTCCGGGCGCGGGTCAAGCTGGCGAGCTCCGGTGTGGGTGGGGAACCTGCTGCTGGTGGGCGGCATCGCGGTCGGCGCGGCGCCGTGACCCTCGCGTTCGTCTCGGGCACGGCCTGGATCAAGGGGTCGCGCTGTCGTGGCCGCGGCGGCGCTGTGGTCGCTCTGCGTCCACGGCCCCGCGCACTACGTCACCGGGCCGGGTCCTCGACATGCGGTTCACCGACTACTTCCTCGGCGGCCCGCCGCCGCCGCGGCCGGGCCTGAAGACCGACCTGGGGAGCTACCTGCGTGTCGACGCCGGCAGCCGGGCCTGGTTCCACGCGTCGGGCGCCATCGCGACGAAGCTGGCGCCGTTCGTGGCCCTGGCGTTCTGGCCGGGCTCGGGAGCGCCCTGGTGGGCGGCCGTGGTGCTCCTGGCGCTCGGCGTCTTGCAGATCCTCACCGACGTCACGCTGTCGGTGAAGACGAGCGACTGGAAGAAGTTCCTGCGTGAGCGGGCCGTCGCTCGCTCGCTCGAGCCGCGACCGGCCTCCACGCCCGGCGCCTGACCGTATACTCGCGAGCGGACCACCGGGGAGCTCGGGTGACCGGGCTGAGAGGCCGGCTGGGGATGAGGGCCCGGCGCCGGCGACCCGAAGGAACCTGATCCGGGTAATGCCGGCGGAGGGAGCGCGATGCGGACGTTCGACCCTCGCGCGTTGCGCCTCTACGTGCTGACCTCGGGACCCTCGTGCTCGGCCGCGGACATCGCGACGTGGCGCTGGGCGCGATCGAGGGCGGCGCCACGGCGATCCAGCTCCGCGCCCCGGAGCTCGACGACGACGCGCTCCTCGGCCTCGCGGCGGAGCTCCGCGACGCGCTGCCACGCGGCGGGCGTGGCCTTCTTCGTCAACGACCGGCCCGAGGTGGCCGTGGCGGCTGGGCGCCGACGGGGTGCACGTCGGCCAGCGGGACGACCCGATCACGGCGCGCCGGCGACTCGGGCCCGGATCGTGGCCGCTCGGCATCAGCGTCGAGGACGTCACGCAGGCGCGCGCCGCCGTCGGCGGCGGGCGCCGACTACCTCGGCGTCACCGTGTGGCCCACCGCCACGAAGCCCGAGGTCGTCCCGGCCGAGGGCCGCAGATGCTCGCCGAGGTCGCGGCGCTCGGCGTGCCGGTCGTGGGGATCGGCGGCATCGACGCCCACGAACGCCGGCGACGTGCTGGACGCGGGCGCGCGGGGGTGGCAGTGATCTCGGCGGTGGCGCGCCGCGCCCGATCCGGCGCCGCCACCGCGCGAGCTGCGCGCCGCGGTGCATACCGGCGACGAGCCCTCGTGACCAGCCCACGCCGGGTGACCGCTCACGCCGAGGTGACCAGGGCTCCGCCGGTGGGCGAGCCGCGCCCGGGGTGGAAAGGCCACCGCCGAGATGTTCGAGCGGATCATCCTGCGCGCGGCTCGGGGCGGCCGACCCGGACGTCCTGGTGGGACCCCAGCACGGCGTCGATGTGGGCGTGGTGCAGGTTGCCGATGGCGTCGCGATGGCGCTCACGACCGATCCGGTGTTCGTCGTGCCCGCCTACGGTTGGGAACGCGCGGCGTGGTTCGCTGTGCACATCCTCGCCTCCGACGCCGCCACCAGCGGACTGCCGCTGCGATGGATGGCGGTCGACCTCAACCTGCCGCCCGAGATCTCCGACGACGAGCTCTCGCGACGCTGTGGGACGCGTTCCATCGCGCGTGCGAGCGACCTGGGGATCGCCGTCGTGACCGGGCACACCGCCCGCTACGACGGCTGCGCTTGGCCGATGGTGGGCGGCGCCACCTGCATCGCGCTCGGGCCCGCCGACGCCTACGTCACGCCGGCGATGGCGCGACCCGGGCGATCGCGTCGTCGTGACGAAGGGCGCGGCGATCGAGGCCACGGCGCTGTTCGCCGCCACGTTTCCCGACCGGCTCGCGGCGGGCGTTGGCGACGACGTCGTGAAGGCAGCCGACGCGCTGTTCGGAGCAGATGACCGTGGTGCCCGAGGCGCGCGTCGCGGCGGCGTTCGGGCTGCGCGAGCGTGGGGTGACGTCGATGCACGACGCCACCGAGGGCGGGGTGATCGGCGGGACTGCTCGAGGTCGCGGCCGCGTCGAGGGTGGGCATGCGCGATCGAGCGCGACCCCATCCCCGTTCGCCCCGAGGTGCGCACCGTGTGCGACCACGTGGGGATCGACCCCTACATCGCCATCAGTGAGGGCACGCTGATCGCCACCGTGGTCGGCCGCGCGAGCCGACGCCTTCGTCGCTCGCCCTGGCGGACGCGGGCATCGATGCCGCGGTGGTGGGCGAGGTCACCGGTCGGGAGACGGGCTGCTCGCTCGTGTCGAGCGACGGTGAGGCGCCGATGACGCACCCGGGGCTCGACCCGTTCTGGCCGGCCTTCGGGGCGTGGGCGGCGGACGCGTAACCTCTGACCGTGGATCTGCTCTGTGTCGGCGACGTGATGCTCGACGTCCACGTCGACACGGGCGCCCTCGCTCCGGGCGGTGACGTGCATGGCCGCGTGCGGATCCGTCCGGGCGGCACCTCGGCCAACGCGGCCGTGTGGGCCGCGTGGGACGGCGCCCGGTCGCGCGTCCACGGCGGCGTCGGTCGGGATATCGCGGGGGATCTGCTCGCCGCGGCCCTGCGCGAGCACGGCGTGAAGACCCAACTCACACCCTACGCCGACGCGCCCACAGGGACCATGCTCGTGGTGCGCGAGGCGGGGGAGCGCTCGATGGTGGCGGACCGGGGTGCGAACGCCCTGTTCCACGCAGACAGGCTGCCCGGTTCGCTGGTGTGCGGGGCGATGCTGGTGTCCGGTTATCTGATATTGCACGAGGACACGAGCGATACGGCCGTGGCGGCGCTGGAGCGTGCCGTGACGCCGTTCGCGGCGGTGGAGGCGGCCTCGTGGCCGCTCGTGGACGCGTTCGGCGCCGGTCGATTCTTCGCGGCGACGTCGCGCGCCTCGGTCCTGCTGGCGAACGACCGCGAGGCGCGGGCGCTCGTCGGCGCCTCCGGCGAGGCGGCAGCCCGCTTGCTGGGAGAGCGCTATCCGCTCGTATGCGTGAAGCTGGGCGCGGATGGCGTGATCGCGGCGACCGGGGGTGAGGTGCTTCACCTCCCCGCCGAGGTGGTCGCGTCCCCGAACGCCACGGGCGCCGGCGACGCGTTCGACGGTGTGCTACTCGGCGGCCTCGCGCGCGGGGCGACGCTGGAGGACGCGCTCCGCCGAGCGTGCCATGCCGGCGCGCTCGCCGCCGCGAGCGACGAGACCTGGCCCCGGCTCGAAAGCAGCCAGACCGAAGTCCGAGCCTGGCCGTGACCGAGGAGGGTGCCTCGTGAGCGCCCTGGCGGTGGGCGAGGAGGTGCGGACCGCGATCGACACCGGCCTCGGTGTGGTCGCCCTCGAGACCAGCGTGATCGGCCAAGGGCTGCCGCACCCGCGGAACGTCGAGTGCATCGAGCGCATGGAGGGCGCCATCCGGGCGGCGGGAGCCGTCCCGGCCTGGGTCGGCGTCGTCGATGGCAGCCGTTAGCGATCGGGCTCACGCGCCCGGAACTCGAACGCGTTCACGGAACCGGGGGTTGCCACGAAGGTGGCACGGCGGGATTACCCGGTCGCGGTGGCCACCGCAGCTCTGGGGGCGACGACGGTGAGCGCCACGATCTGGGCCGCGGCGCGGGCGGGCATCGCCGTGAGCGCCACGGGTGGGATCGGCGGCGTGCATCCGGGCGAGGATCCCGACGTGAGCGCCGACCTGCTGGAGCTTGCGCGCACGTCCGGGGTGCTCGTCTGCTCGGGCCCGAAGTCGATCATCGATCCCGTCGCCACGATCGAGAAGCTCGAGGAGCTGGGGGTCGTGCTGGTGGGATTCGGCGTCGATCGGTTGCCCTTCTTCCTGGCTCGCGAGGCATCCGTGGCGTTGGAGCATCGTGCCGAAACGCCACAGGAGCTGGCCGCGCTCCTCCGCGCCGGTGAGGACCTGGCGTCGCGCTCCACGATCCTCGTGTGCAATCCGGTTCCGGTCGCCGACGCGTTGGACGGTGCCGAGATCGCCGAGGCGAGCCAAGCCGCGGAGGAGCTTGCCGACCGCAACGGCATCCGGGGCAAGGCCCGCACCCCGTTCCTGCTCGCGACGCTCGCCGAGCTCACCGGTGGTCGAAGCCTGGCGGCGAACCTCGCCCTGCTGCAAGACAACGCCCGGGTCGCGGGGCTCGTTGCGGCCGCCGCCGCGCCCACGTGGCGGGTGAGGCCTCGCGTCGCATCGCGCATCGGCATGGCGGGCCTGCCGGATTCCTCGCGGTGAGCCTGGCGATGGCCGCCCTGCGGCCGGAGCTGGTCGACCGGCGCGGATGGGCGAGCTGGCCCAGCGTCCTGGCGACGGGAGGTCCACCCGCCGCGCGTGCCGCAGACTCCTCGCCTTCCTGTGGCTGGGCGCGTGCTACGCGGTGTTCGCGACGCGGGCGCTGCGCCCCGAGGTCGGTTCGGCGGCTGCCACGGGGGGGTTCCTCGCGGCGGCCCCCGGCGACGCGCTACTCGCGTTTCCGACCGACGTGTCGCGCGGCACCAGCTGGCACGGCGCCCTTCATCTCGTGGGCGTTCTCCTCGTGACCTCGGCCACCGTGGTCGCCGTCGTGGCGGTCACGGTCGCCACGCGGGACCGCAGCTCGTTCCGTGCCTGGCGAACGGTCGCCTGGATCCCCCTCGCGGCGGCCACGCTCGGGCTGCTGGCCGGGTTCCACGACGGCTGGGCCAAGGTCGTCTACGTGGTGGGGATCACCGCGCCCGTGATCGTGTTGGGCGGCTGCGTAGCGGCGGTGGCGACCTCAGAGGTGTCCGGATGACGGCCTCACGCGTCTGAAGGGCCGGATCGCCGGGCCGCGATGCGCCGGACCGTCCAGGGGAGCCAGCCGGCGATCCCGACGCCCGCGACGACCGCCCATGCGTCGGCTCGGGAACCGACGAGCGCCCCCCACCGGTCGGCGCCGAAGGCCCCGAGGGCGAGCGCTCCGGTACCCAGCGCGGGGGCCAGCGCGAGCCGGAGGCCGAGCGGATCGGGACCTACGGAGAACGCCCAGCCCAGACCCACGAGGGCGATCACGAGGAACACGAAGAGTGCCATGGCGAGTGCCGTGCGGAGCCCCGGTCCCCGGCTGATGGCCGGCCTGGGGCCCACGGAGCCCCGGAAGACCACGAGACCCGGGGCACGCGCGGCACCCGGGTGGGCGGCCTCGATCGCCCCGAGCGAGTGGTCGTAGCGCCCCGCCACGACGATCACCGGATCCCGCCGCAGGACGGGGCCCACCGCGGGCCACAGCTTGTCGGCCAGGGCCGTGAACGTCGGGTCGGACGGTCGTTCTGTGGGTCGGGCGGCGAGGGCGTCTGCGGCGTCGCCGAGGAAGAAGCGGACCTGCGGCACGTGGGCGGGGTCGATCAACGCCCGGATCCTGCGCACAGCGGTGGCGATCCCGAAGTCGGCCTGCTCCGGGGCGTCGACCACCACGACCACCGGGCGCGTCGTGGGGATCGCGTCGACGGTGCTCGCCACCCGGTTGAGCGCTGCGAGCGATCCCGCGTCGATCGGGGAGCGTCGCGCGAGCCAGGATGACCCGGTGAGGACCACGCCGCCGATCAGGAGGAGCACCCCGGCGACGCGACCCGCCGTCTTCAGGGCGAGTCGCTCGCCGGCACGCGACGGCGACAACAGCCGCTCGATCGCGAGCGTCGCAAGGATCGGGACCGCGAACGCGAACGCGACGGCACGATGGGCTGGCAGATTCGAGCCCCCGGCGAGAAGCAGGACGGCCAACCCCGCGCTCGTCCCCCAGGCGACGAGGAAGCGGCGACCCTGGAGCCGCGATCCGCGCACACCGCGAAGGAACAGGACCCCGGCCACCGCGAGGGCGATCACGACGGGCACGACGGGCAACGGGTAGAGACGGGAGAGCTTGGCGATGATGACCCTTCGCACGGGGATCGCGGGGCCCAGAAGCCGCACCGGGTCGAGCGCCAGCAGGGCGACGCTCAACACGGCGCCGGCGCCCGCCGCGGTACCGATGCGCATCGCGGAGGGGCTGAGGGCGTGCGCGGCGCGTCGAACTCCGGGCCTCAGCCACGTCCAGACGGCCACGGCCAGCAGGAGGCCTGCCGAGTACAGCGCGAACTGCCAGTGGAAGAGCGCTCCCGCCGTCAGGAGTCCCAACCCTCCCGCCCAGGTTCGCCATCCCTCGTCGCCGATGTCGGACCCTCGGAACAGCAAGGCGAACGCGCCCATCAACACCACGGCGGCGCACAGGTTGTCGAAGTATCCGGCGGAGAGGAACTCGGTCTGGACGGATGTGCCGACCACCAGCGCGAACAGGCCGAGCGTCCACCCGGGCCGCCCCAGCACCCCCACGCCGAACGCGCCGGCCGCGAGCGCCAAGGCGGCGCCGGCCGCCGCCGGCAGCCCGAACGCGATGGTCTCCACGCCGGTCCCGTCGATCCCGTGAAGGAGCGCCATGAGCAGCGGGAGCCCCGGACGGTCGACACTGCCGTTGACGGCGTTGGGGCCGGAGGTCGGCAGGGCGTCGAGGCCGCCCGCCGCCACCACGCGGGCGCGCCAGACGTCTTGCAGCGTGTCGCTGCCCACGGGTGTCAGGCGGTCGGCCCGGGCGTACGTGCTGCAGAACAGGCCGATCACGATCGCGACGGCCGCCACCGCGATCAGCGTCGCGGCCGGCGTTGCCGCGGTTCGTGATGAGGGGTCGGTCCGTGGCGCGAGGGTCCCCTCAGCCATCGCCTACCGGAGCCAGGTCTGGATGATGACCTTGGAGAAGTAGTAGCCGTACTTCAAGCTCTTGGGCTTCTTCGACTTGCCGCCCTTGCGCGCCTCGATCGTGACGGGGACCTCGCGCACGCGCGCCTTGTGCCGCAGCGCCTCGATGAGGATCTCGCTGGTCCAGAACTGATCCTGCTCCAAGACCATCTTCTGCAGCAGGTCGGCACGCGCCGCGCGATAACCGCTGGAGGGATCGGTGATGCGCCGCCCCGTGAGGATCGTGATGAAGCGTGAGAAGAAGTGCACCCCGACGTGGCGGATCAGGCTCTCGCTCTCGTACTCGCCCAGCAGGCGCGAGCCGTTCACGTAGTCGGCGTCGCCGGTGACGATCGGTCCGATCATCACGGCAAGCTCTTCGGGCTGATGCTGACCGTCGGCGTCGATCGTCACGATGATGTCGGCGCCGAGCTTAAGGGCGATGTCGTAACCCACGCGCAGGGCGAGCCCGCCGCCGCGGCGGATCGGCAGCTCGGCGACCAGGGCGCCGGCGTCGCGCGCGACCTCTGCCGTGCGGTCCTCAGAGCCGTCGCTCACGACCACCGGGACGACGTGGTATCCCTCAACCGTACGAGGGATGCGGTGGATCACCGACGCCACGTTCTCCGCTTCGTTGTAGGCGGGGGAGACCGTCACGAGGCGCGGCCCTTCGGGCAGCGTCGCCGCGCGTCGCCAGTCGAAGCGTTCCTGACCCAGCGCCTCCACGAGCAGCCGGATGCTGCGCTCGTTCACGTCCGAGTAGGACTGTGCGCGCAAGACCAGGAAGAACAGGACCACTACGGAGACGAGCAGGACGAAGACCAACTGCCGGTCGTTGCCCCTCTCGACCTTGAACGTGGTGAAGACCGGGTTGAACAGGCCTGGCCAGATCGAGATCGCGATCACCGCGAGGGTGAGGACGGTGGCCATGATGAGGCTGAGCCGGCTCACGCGGCGACGGACGTAACCGCGTACCGCGAACAGGAGGAACGCCAGGGCCGCGATGACCCCGAGGAACCGGACCGCCGACATGCGCTCGTCCCGATGCCCGGCTAGGTGGCCGGGGCGTCGGCGGCCGCGCGCCAGCGGTCGCGGGGCAGGATGTGATCGGTGATGACGCGGTCCCGGTGGCGCTCGATCGTGGAGAACACCGACTCGATGAGCGTCTCGTTCAGCAGGTGCGGTTTGAGGCCGAGGTCGAGCAGCTTCGTGTGGGCCGGATTGTAGTAGTGCTCCTCGAGCTCCACACGCGGGTTGTCGATAGAGTCGACGACGACGTCCAGGCCCACCTCCGCGCCGGCGGCGCGTACGAGACCCGCGAGTTCCAGCACCGAGAACTCTTCGGTGAACTGGTTGTACACGCGCATCTCGCCGGCGCCCGCGGGGTTCATCACCGCGAGCTCGACGCATTGCAACGTGTCGACGATGTTGAGGTAGCCGCGCGTCTGACCGCCTCTTCCGTAGACCGTGAGCGGGTGGCCGATCACGGCCTGCAGGCAGAACCTGTTCAGGGCCGTGCCGAACACGTCGTCGTAGTCGAAACGTGTGAGCAGACGGTCGTCCAGCTGGGTCTCCTCGGTCTGGATGCCGTACACCACGCCCTGGTTGAGGTCGGTGGCTCGCAGGCCCCACACGCGACACGCGAAGTGGATGTTGTGGGAATCGTGGACCTTCGACAGATGGTAGAAGCTGCCCGGGAGTTTCGGGAAGGGCAGCGTGTCGCTCCGTCCGTTGTGCCGGATCTCGATGTAGCCCTCTTCGATGTCGATGTTGGGCGTCCCGTACTCGCCCATCGTGCCGAGCTTCACGAGGTGGCAGTCCGGGACGAAGCGCTGGATCGCGAACAAGACGTTGAGTGTGTTGATGACGTTGTTCTGCTGGGTGAAGACCGCGTGCTCACGGTCCTTCATCGAGTAGGGGGCGCTCGGCATCTCGCCGTAGTGCACGACGGTGTCGGGGAGGAAGTCACGGAACACGCCCTCGGTGATCTCCCAGTCGACGAGGTCGCCTTCGGTGTAGCCGATCTCCAGGCCTGTGACGTCGTTCCATGCGGCGACCCGCTCGGGGAGGCCGGGCCCGATAGGCGTGAGGGAGTCGGTGCCGGCGTCCCGATGCGCGCGGCGCCGCAGGTAGTTGTCGACGAGGTGCACCTGGTGGCCGCGGTTGGAGAATCGCATGGCGGTCGGCCAGCCGAGGTATCCGTCGCCACCCAGGATCAGGATGCGCATGGTCGAGTAGGTCCTTTCGAAGTGGCCGGTCGGGTTCCGTGGATTGTACCGGTCGACCGGCTCCGCTCTCGAGTCTCGTGCCCCTGCATCAGCTCAGCACCGTGAGTGCCTCGAGGACGCGATCCACCTCGCCGAGGGAGTGGTAGTGGCAGAAGCCGATGCGCACCGCGCCGCCTCGGTCCAGCAGGCCCAGCCGTTCGAACAGCTCCACCGCGTAGTAGTGACCGTCCCATACGAAGATCCCGCGCCCGGCGAGATCCGCCGCGGTCGCTCGCGGATCCTGCGCGCCGAGCCGTACCGCGAAGGTCGGCGTGCGCTCGTCGAGCCGGTCGGGGCCGATCCCGAACAGGCGCGCCGGGCCGATCGTCGCGAGGCCACCGAGGAAACGTGCGGATAAGGCGCGCTCGTGGTCCGTGAACACGTCGAATGCCGCGCGGACCGCCGCCCGGCGTGATGCGTCTGCCGGGGAGCCGTAGGAGCGGCCGGCGTCCGCCAGGTAGTCGACGGCCGCCGCGAACCCCGCCAGCCCTTCGTGGTTCTGGGTGCCGGTCTCCCACCGCTCGGGCGACGCATACGCGTCGGCCGGACGGACCCGGTAGGGGTCCCAACCATCGAGGACCTCGGCAGACGCCGCGACCATCCCGAGGTGCGGACCGAAGACCTTGTAGGGAGAGACCGCGAGCAGGTCGGCCCCCAGCTCCACGAAGTCGATCGCCCGATGCTGGGCGAGGTGGACGCCATCCAGGGCCACCAACGCGCCCACGTCCTTGGCGGCGCGCACGAGCCGCGCGGCCGGCGTGACGGTGCCGACGCCGTTGGACGCGAGCGTGAACGCCACCAGCCGGGTCCGCTCTCCAAGTGCGTCGTGGAACGACGCCTGATCGAGCGTCGCGTCCTCACCTCGCACGTCCACCCACCGCACGGTGGCGCCGGCGTCGCGAGCCGCCAAGCACCCAAGGCCGAACGTTCGCGTCGTGGTCGAGGCGCGTCACGACCACCTCGTCGCCGGGCCGCAGCAGCCTCGTGAACGCTCGCGAGAACGCGAACAGGAGCGACGTGGCGTTGGGCCCGAACACGATCTGCCCGGGCTCGGCACCCACGAGGTCGGCACCGGCGCGGCGAGCCTCGTCCACCGTCGCCTCGATCTCGCGGCTCGTCACGAAGGTCCCGTCCATGTTCGAGGCACCCATGCGATAGCGCCTCGCGACGGCTTCGATCACCGTGTCGGGCACCTGCGAGCCACCCGGCGCGTCCGCGAACACGATGGGCCGCCCTCTTGGGTGCGCGCGAGCGCCGGGAATCGGGCGCGCAGCGAGCGAGAGATCGGGGACGGCCATGGCCCATACGCTTCCCTGAGCCGAGAGCGCGCCGGCAACTCCGCCGGCGATCCTCCTCGAGGTCGCCGGGATCAGGCCGACGCTCGGGTCCGCCGGCGAGCCTTCCGAGCCTCGCGACGCGCGGACTCGGCGAGTTCGAGCGTCTGCTTCTGCGCCTCCTGGACGGGACGAACGAGCCACAGGTAGCCGAGGATCAGGAGCGCCGCGGCGACCGCGATCGCCGCGATGACCGTCGTCATTCGGTGACCTCCTCTTCAACGAAGAGAGGCCGCAACCTCAGGGGTCGCGGCCTCCAGATACCTGGTCAGCTGCGGGACGAGCCTCCAGTGGACCTGGTCGGCTCGACCCCACACCATACGCGGCGCCGGGGCGCAGGGTCAACGTGACAACCGACCTACAGCAACGTGGGGACGCTCGACCCGTCTCGGGCAGCGCGGGTGCGGGCCACGACGGGTCCGGCCGCCAGGTCTCCCAGTCCTCGTCGAACGGCGGCTCGCGGAGCAGGATCTGCTCGACCGCGCGCTCGCCGGCGGCGTGGAACCGTTCGGCTTCCGTCGAGCGTGAACAGTCCCTCGGCGACGGCCTCGTCCAGTTCGTCCTCGTCCTTCCACGTCCACGATGAGCGGTCGGCGGGGATCAGGACGTCCAGGACGTGTTCGCGGGTGTCGAAGCCCACGTCCGGTGCGGGCAAGGGCGCCTGCAGGTTCACGTACCAGCCGCGGAACGTGTCGGAGCCGGGTTCCCAACTCGCGAGGATCGCATAGGGCGTCTCCGCGAACGCGAACGACAGGATCCGGTGATGGTCCCGATTCCGCGTCCTGCAGCCGCCATTCGCGGGAGGGGATGCGGACTTCGGCGCCATCGGCGGAGCGCGCCTGCAGGCAGTGGATCACCGGGGGAACGTAGAAGACGGAGCGCTCGGGGAATCCTCCACGACGATGGCCGGGCGGGCCGCGAACACCCGCCCGTCCCAGATCTCCCGCAGGGCCACGGTTTCGCCGGTGGTGAATGCGAGGGCCACGCCCTTCAGGCAGCGTAGCTGCCACATCGCTGCGGTCCTGACGTCCTTCGTGGAGGTTCGGTGACGCCACCGTCCGTGTCGCGGCGGCGTCCGGTCAGGCGACGCGAGCGATGAGGGCCGCGAGGATCCGCTCGGTCGCCCAGTCCAGGTCCTGTTGCGCTCACGCACAGCGGGGGGGCCAGCCGCACGGTGGTCTCGTGGGTATCCTTCGCGAGCACGCCCATGTCCATCAGGCTGCTCGCAGATGTCACGCGCCGGGGCCGCGGCGTGCTGAGCTCGATGCCCACCCACAGGCCCTTGCCGCGGACCTCCACGACCGCGGCCGGTGGCGCTTCGGCGCGCAGCCGCGCGATGAGGCGCCTCCCCAAGGCGGCGGCGCGCTCCTGATACTGCCGGTGCGGAGCAGGCGCAGGACCTCCAGGCCCACGGCGCACGCGAGCGGGTTCCCGCCGAACGTGCTGCCGTGCTCGCCGGGGCGGAACACCCCCAGGACGTCCCGCGTCGACACCACGGCCGACAGCGGCATGATGCCTCCGCCCAGCGCCTTGCCCAGGACGTAGACGTCGGGCTGCACGCCCTCGTGCTCGCACGCGAACGTTCGACCGGTGCGGCCCAGACCCGACTGGATCTCGTCGGCGATCAGTAGGACGCGATGCCGGGTGCAGAGCTCCCGCGCGCGACGCAGGTATCCCTCGGGCGGCACGACGACGCCGGCCTCGCCCTGGATCGGCTCCACGAGGAATCCCACGACGTCGGGGTCCGCCAGGGCGGCGGCGAGCGCGGCCGCGTCGCCGTAGGGAACCTCCACGAATCCCGGCGTGAACGGGCCGAAGCCGCCACGCGCCTCGGGGTCGGAGGAAAAGCTCACGATCGTGATGGTGCGTCCGTGGAAGTTTCCGGCGCACACGACGATCTTCGCGCGGTCGGGCGCGCACGCCCTTGACGTCGTAGCCCCAGCGGCGCGCGGTCTTGAGCGCGGTCTCCACGGCCTCGGCGCCGGTGTTCATCGGCAGGACCATGTCCATGCCGCAGAGCTCCGCCAGTTCCTTCGCGAACGGCCCGAAGCGGTCGTTGTGGAAGGCGCGGCTGGTGAGGGTGACGCGGTCGAGCTGCTCCTTCGCGGCCCGTACGAGGTCGGGGTGGCGATGGCCGAAGTTGAGGGCCGAGTAGGCCGCCAGCATGTCCAGGTAGCGGCGGCCCTCGACGTCGGTGACCCACGCGCCCTCGGCGGTGGCGACCACGACGGGCAGCGGGTGGTAGTTGTGCGCGCTGTGCTCGTCCACCAGCTCGATGAGCCGGACGAACCCATCGGCCACCGTCCAGGCGCGTGGTACGCCGTCGAGCCCTCCCGGCCAGAGACTCCCGTGGATGTGGCTCGTCCCTGTCACGCCCGGATCGACGATAGCGGCGCTTTGTCCGTGCTCTTGACGGGCTTCGGGAACGGGCGTACATTCGACCTCCTAACTCGAACATCTGTCGATCACGCCTTCGAGGCGGCCACGGTGACGAAACGGTTCGACGAAGAGGTCAGGGTCGAGCGCGATGCGGGGATGCCGTCCGTGTTCGAGTGGCGCGGGCGGCGCTACGAGGTGATCGACGTGATCGGCAAGTGGCGGATCGAGGGCCGATGGTGGGACGACGGCCGCGACCGCGAGTACTGGCGGGTCGAGGCGCGCGGGGCGGCGCGGTGTGGGACCTCTACTTCGACCGCGGCCGTGAGCGCTGGCACATGGAACGTCTCTGGGACTGAGGCGCGACCTGATGGCGTCCTCCTTCGTGCATCTCGACGTGCGGTCGTGCTTCTCGCTGAAGGAGGGCGCGTTCACCCCCGAGCAGCTGGCGCACCGCGCCGCCGCGCTCGACATGCCGGCGGTCGCCATGACGGACCGCGACGGCCTGTACGGCGCGGCGCGGTTCGTGCGGGCCTGCGAGCGGGAGGGGGTGCGGCCCATCCTGGGCGCCTCCCTCACGGTGCGGGCACCGACGCCGCCTCCTGAGGACGCCCATGTGGTGCTGCTGGCGACCGACGACACCGGCTACGCGAACCTGTGCCGGCTCCTCACGGACGCGCACATGCTGGGCGAGCGCGGCGACCCCTGGGTCGACCCGCTGCAGATCTGCGCGCACGCCGCCGGGATGATCGCGCTGGTGGGCCCCGGGTCGCATCCCGGGCGCCTCGCCGTGGCCGGGCGCACCGACGCCGCCGCCCGTCTGATTGCGCCCCTGCGCGAGGCCTTCGGCCGGGATCGGTGCGTCGTGGCCGTCGAGCACCGGATGGCGCCCGGCTCCACCGACGAGATCCGCGCGATGCTGCGCCTGGCCGAGCGCGCCGACGTCCCCGCGGTCGCCACGAACCCCGCGCGTTACCTGGTGGCGCAGGACGCCTTCATCGCGGACGCGCTCGAGTGCATGCGCAAGATCGTGCCCCGTGGCGTCCACGAACGTCAGCCGCGCCAACGCGGAGGGCTACCTCAAGGACGCCGTGCAGATGCGTGCGCCTCTTCGCCGAGCGACCCGGATCTCGCCGAGCCACGCTGGACCTCGCGGACGCCTGCGCGTTCGACCTCGAGACTGCACCAGGTGCGGTTCCCGGACTTCCCCGTGCCCGGCGGGCCGCTCGGCCGACGCGCTCCTTGCCGAGCGATGCTGGCGCGGCGTCCACGACCGCGGATCGCAGAGACGGAGGTCCTGCGCGCCCGCCTGCATCACGAGCTCACGATGATCCGGCAGATGGGCTACGCCGCCTACTTCCTCACCGTGGCCGACATCGCCGCCGACATCCGCTCGATGGGGATCCGCGCCGCATGCCGAGGCTCGGCGGCCGGCTCGCTCGTGTGCTACCTCATCCGCATCTCCGACGTCGACGCGCTTGCAGCACGACCTGGCCTTCGAGCGGTTCTTGAACCCGATGCGCGACGAGCTTCCCGACATCGACATCGATGTGGAGTCGGCGCGACGCGAGGACGTCTACGACATGATCCTGTCGCGACACGGGACCGAGCGCGCCGCTTGCGTCGCCATGGTCGACACCTACCGTGCGCGCTCGGCCGTGCGTGAGGTGGGCAAGGCGCTCGGCCTTCCCGACGTCGAGGTGGGGATGATCGCGAAGTCCTTCCCCCACATCGCGGCGCGCAGCCTGCGCGAGGCGATGGACCGGCTCCCCGAGCTTCGAGGGCATCAACCTCAAGCTGGAGCAACTGGAGCTGCTGTTCCGCGTCGCCGAACGCCTCGACGGCTTCCCGCGCCACATCGCGCTGCATCCCTGCGGCATCGTGCTGGCCGGCCACGACCTCGTGGAGCGCGTGCCGCTGGAGCGCAGCGCGAGCGAGCACCGCATGATCCAGGCGGACAAGGACGACGTGGAGCTGCTGGGCTATCTCAAGCTCGACATCCTGGGCGTGCGGATGCTCTCGTCCATGCGCCACGCGCTGAACGAGATCGCCCGCACCACCGGCGAGAAGGTCGACCTGGACCGGATCGCACTCGACGATGCCGCCACGTTCGAGCTGATCCGCGCCTCCGACACCCTGGGCTGCTTCCAGATCGAGTCGCCCGGCCAGCGTGAGCTGCTGCAGAAGCTCCAGCCCACGCGCTGGGAGGACCTGATCGTCGACATCTCGCTGTTTCGGCCCGGCCCGGTGAAATCCGACATGATCCGGCCCTACCTGCGCCGGCGCGAGGGGATGGAGCGCGCCGTCTACGCTCACCCGGACCTGCGCCGCGGGCTGGCGGAGACCCACGGCGTGATCGTCTACCACGAGCAGGTCATGCGCACCCTCGCGGCGCTTGCCGGCTACGACCTCACGCTACGCCGACCACATCCGCCGGCATCTCGACCGCGAGGACCTCCTGCCCGACCTGCGCGACGGACTTCCTGCGCCGGGCGGCCGGCCGCGGCGTCGACCCCGTGGCGGCCGAGACCGACCTGGGACGCGTGGCCCAGTTCGCCAGCTTCGGGTTCTGCAAGGCCCATGCCGCCGCCTTCGCGGTGCCCACCTATCAGTCCGCCTGGCTGAAGGCGCATTATCCCGCGCACCTGGTCGCCGGCCTGCTCACGCACGACCCCGGCATGTACCCGAGGCGCCTGATCCTGGAAGACGCCCGGCTCCACGGCATCCCCATCCTGCCGATCGACGTGAACGTCAGCGAGCCCGACTACGTCGTCGAGGAGCCCGAGCCGGGGGTGTTCGGTGTCCGGCTGGCGCTGGCGGACGTCCACGGGATCTCGCGACTCCGAGATCCGCTCCATCCTGCGGGACGTGCGGAACGGCCGTTCCGCGACGTGGGGGATCTCCTGCGGCGCACCATCGTGAGCCGCCCGGTCGCCGAGGCGCTCGCGCCGTGTAGGAGGGTTCGACGCCCTCGCGCCCGAACGGCGCCGCCATCTGTTCGAGGCGATGACGACCGAGGCGGCGCACGAGGGCGATCAGCTCACGCTCGCCGACCAGCCCGTGGGACTCGGCTCGTCCCCGTCCTACACCTTCAAGGACTACTCCGACGCCGAGGTGGTGCGGGCGGAGCTCGAGGTGCTGGGACTGGACGCCACCCGGCACATCGTGAGCTTCTTCGAGGCGCTGCTGACGGACCTCGGCGTGACCCGCACGAAGGACCTCTCGTCGGTGCGCGGCGGCACCAAGGTGATGGTGGCCGGGGTGAAGGTGGCCTCGCAGACCCCCGCGATCCGCAGCGGCCAGCGGATCATCTTCCTCACGCTCGACGACGCCACGGGCCCGGTGGAGGTGACGGTCTTCGAGTCGGTCCAGCCGAAGGTGGCGGCCACCGTCTTCCACGCCTACGCGATGGCCGTGTGGGGCGAGCTTCGACGGACCGGTGTGAAGGGCATCAGTATCATCGCCGAGGAGGTGTGGGACCTCACCGCGTTGCATCATGCGCGCGGGCGAGGCGAGCTGCGCGAGGCGATGGGCACCCGGACGCGAACCGACCGCACCCGCCCGCAGGCTGTGGCACGCGAGCGGAGGCTCCGCCGGATGACCCCTGCCGCAACGAGACCGGCAGAACCCATCCTGCACGCGGACATCGACGCCTTCTACGCGTCCGTGGAGGTCCTGAAGGACTCCATCGTTGAAGGGGAAGCCGGTCATCGTGGGCGGGGCCGGTCCGCGCGGGGTGGTCGCGAGCGCGTCCTACGAGGCCCGGACCTACGGCGTGCGCTCGGCGATGCCGGGGGTCCGCGCGCGCCGGCTGTGTCCGGAAGGGGTCTTCCTGCCCGCGGACTTCGAGGCCTACCACGCCCACTCCGTCCGCTTCCGCGAGGTCCTGCTCGCCCACACCCCCCTCGTGGAGCCGATCTCGCTGGACGAGGCCTTCCTCGACGTCGGGGGCGCCACCTCGCTGTTCGGTTCGCCGTCCGCGATCGCGAAGAAGATCCGCCGCGACGTGACCTCGGAGGTCGGCGTCACGTGCTCGGTGGGCGTCGCCCCCACGAAGTTCGTGGCGAAGCTCGCCTCCGACGGGTGCAAGCCCGACGGGATGCAGGTGGTGCCCGCCGGCGGCGTGCTCGACTACCTCGAGCCGCTGCCCGTGGGGCGGCTCTGGGGGGTGGGGGACAAGACCGGTGAGGTCCTCGGCCGCATGGCGGTCCACACGATCGGCGATCTCGGCCGCACCCCCGTGAGCATCCTCGAGCGTCTCCTCGGCGAGCAGAACGCTCTTCATCTCTCGGCCCTGGCCCACGGCATCGACGACCGGGTCGTCGTGCCCTACGAGGCCCCGAAGTCGGTCGGCCACGAAGAGACGTTCGAGCGAGACCTCGACGACGAAGGCGAGATCCTGCGGGAGCTCCTGGCGCTGTCGGGCCGTGTGGCGTCGCGCCTGCGTCACGATGGCTATCGGGCCCGCACCATCACCCTGAAGGCGCGTCTCGCCACGTTCACCACGCTCACCCGCGCCCGCACGTTGCCCGAGGCCACCGACGTCGGCGCCGACCTCTATCGCACGGTGGCGGAGCTGTACCGCGGGCTCCCCGGAGCGCGGCGGCGGATCCGTCTGCTGGGGGTGCAGTCGAGCGGCCTCAGCCCTGTCAGGTGCCCAGCAGCTGGCGCTGTACCGTGGTGATCGATGGCGCGATGTGGAGCTGGCGGTGGACCGCGTCGAGGCTCGGTTCGGCCGGGGGGCGGCGGCACCCGCCTCGCTGTTGGACAGAGATCGGCGTCGGTGATCGACGGAGCCCTTCCGGTGTTGCCGAAGGGCTCCCTATAATCGGGGGACACACGGCGTGCCCGGCCGGAGGCGGACCCGATGCCACTCAGCGATCACGAACAGCGCATCCTCGAAGAGATCGAGCGCAAGCTTGCCGAGGAGGACCCCAAGCTCGTCGAACAGGTTGGCCGCACGGATCTGTACACCCACCTCGCGCGACGCATCCGTCTGGCGGCGCTCGCCTTCATCGTGGGCTGTGTTCTGCTGCTGCTCTTCGTGGTGTCCCCGTGGATCGCCGCGGTGGGCTTCGTCGCGATGGTGCTGTCGGCGGCGATGATCTATCGCTATCTCGGACAGCTCGGACGCGACCAGATCCGCGCGATGCAGCGAGAAGGCCGCTTCTCGATGACGGGCCTCATCGGCAGGATCGCGGGGCGTTTCCGCCCACCGATGCCCCCGTCGCAGTCCTGACGGTGGCGCGCCGCTCGACGCCCTCGCCGCCGCTCCGTCGTCGTCCGTTCACCCGGTAGCCCGTTCGGGTGGTTTGCTCACCCATCGTGACCTGAGCGCTTGCCGCTGTTCCGCGCCCTGGTGTACAACGAGGGCTCCCTTCCCCTGGGGCGCGTGACCGTCCACCGGAGGTTCACCCTTCGGTCCGGACGTGCCACGCAGCTGGCGTCGAGGAGAGGAACGAGGGGGCACGCGTCCGTATGGAGGGATTCACCGCCCATCAAGCATGCAAGTTCACCGGATGCACAGCTCGACAGCTCCGCTACTGGGATCAGATCGGGTTGGTGGAACCCTCGGTTCAGAGCACAGGAGGCCGCCCCGGCGTCCCGCGCCTGTACGCGTTCCGCGACCTCGTAGCGCTGCGCGTGGTTCGATCCCTGCTCGACGGAGGCATGTCGCTGCAGCGCGTACGTCGATCCTGGGACTACCTCAACAGGAAGGCCGCCTTGGATCGTCATCTGTCGGAGGTCAAGCTCGTCACGGACGGGCAGAGCATCTTCAAGATCTGCCGCCGCGACGGCGAAGTGATGGACGCGCTACGCGAGGGGCAGATGGCGTTCTTCGTCGCGATCGACGACATCGCCACCAGCGTCCATTCGAACGTCCGCCAGTTCGAGGAGGATCGCGATCGCTTCGTCCGTGCGCTGCGGGAGGCCGCAGCGCACACCGCCACCGGTGCCTGAGGCTCTTCGAAGGAGCCGTGCCGAGGCGGGGGGCGCCTTCAGCGCCGCGTGACGTACAGGCCGCGCACCCGCTGCAGCAGCGGCGTTCCCTTGCGTAGGTCCGTCAGGGTGCGCGCCGCGGCCTCCTCGGCGGCGCTCGCATCCGCTCGTTCGGGTTCGCGTCGCGCGTAGGCCGCGGACACCGTGATGTCGGTGAGCCGATCGAGGTCGCCGTGGCGCAGCAGACCCGAGGCCAGCACGCGGCGCCGATACTCCTCGAGGGTCTCACCCGGGTCGCGCGGGAACCCGAGCTCCGCGGCGCGTTCGGTGAACACGTCGTACGTGGCAAGGATCAGGCGCCGCGGAGCGCTCGCTGCGCGCCGGAGCCGACGCCGACGCTTCCATGCCCGCGCGAGCGGGACGAGCAGGAACAGGATCGAACTCAGCAGGACCGCCCACGCCAACAGGCGCCTTCCCTGGTGCCACCCCGAGCGTGCGGGCGCCTGCGCAGGCGCGGCCCCGCCCTCCCGGGAGGCCGCGTGCTCGTTGAGCACTCCGGTCTTTCGGCGCTTGCGGAAATCGCCTCCGCCGTGTTCGCCGCCCTTGGAACCTTGCCCGCCGGGTACGAAGCCCCCTTTGCCGCCGGGGGTCTGCAGGTAGGTCTCAGCGGTCAGGAACGTCTTGGCCGGCGTGGGCTCGAACTGGAGCCAGCCATAGCCCGGGAAGAGCACCTCGGGCCACGCGTGTGCGTCCTTGTTGGAGATCGTCCACGTGTCGGTGGCGGCGTTGACCTCTGCACCGGCGTCGAACCCCACCGCCACCCGCGTGGGGATCCCCAGGGTCCGAAGGAGCACGGCCATCGCGCCCGCGAACTGCTCGCAGAAGCCGCGGCGGTCGTTGAACAGGAAGTCCGCCAGCGCCGTTTGGCTGTTGCGCTCCGGAACCTTCGTCGAGTACGTGAACGCCGAGCTCCGAAGGTGTGCCTGGATCGCCATCACCTCGTCGAACGTGGAGGTGGCGTCGGCGGTCCACGTCCGGGCGAGGTGGGCGATCCTGGGATCGAGGTCGGCCGGGATCGCCGTGTAGCGGGCATCGGCCGCCGCCCTGGGGAGGGCTTCGAGCTGGGCCGCGCTGGGATGCATGACGAGGGAGACCACCGAGTAGCTGGTGTTCGCCGCGACGGGTTCGCCGTAGTCGGCCACGCCGGTGGCCGGATCCCACTCGATGGGGTGACCCACGTCGATGGACCGCGCCGGATAGCCGTACGGGAGCAGATGATTCTCGAGCTCCGTGGTGAAGTGGAAGCGCTCCGTCACCGGGGTCGCGCTCGCCGTCCCCCGGGGGTCGATGTCGGGGTTGAGGTTGAGCGTGGCGCTCGTCAGGGGGAGCGTCTGGGGGTTCGCGTCCGGGGTCCATCCCGAGGCCCCGTCGAAGTTCGGGAGCACCTCGAACCGGTAGTACGTCGGCGTGGGCGTCGTGACCGTGAAGACCCGTTCCGGCGCCGACTGCTGCAGCGAGCTCGCGATGTTCACGAACGGGTCGATGCGCACGCTCGCGACGTTGTGGCTCGGCAGCGCCAGGATGGCCTTGGATCCGAAGCCCGGGATGAGGGCCGGCGACACGAGCGCGACGCCGAGCGCGCCGGCGATGACCCGCCGGGCCCCTCGCCCCGCCGTACTGGTCAGGCGCGCCTCACGGCCCGGCCCGGTCCATACGGGCCCCCACGCCTGGAGCCGGCGGAGGCCGTCGGCGAAGATGACGAAGAGCGCCGCGGCCAGGAAGACGAGGCCGTACACGGGCTTCACGAACTGGTCGAGCACGGTGTCGGCGAAGGCGACGAGCGCGAGCGGGGGCAACAACGCCAGCAGGGGGCTTCCGGCGCGGAAGGCGAGGGCATGGGCCGAGAAGACGGCGGCCCACGTCGCCGTGATGGCGGCGAGCATCAAGGGGGCGGTGGGCTGGCTGGGCGCCACCTGGATGCGCGCCTGCTCGCCCACCAACCGAGACGCGGCGACGATGGCGTGCAGCGTCCGAGCCGTCGGGATCGCGAAGCGAAGGGTGTGGGGAGCGACGAACCACCCGACCACCACGACGAGCGCCACGGCGCTCAGGAGCGTGGCCAGCAGCAGGTTTCGCCGCTCGAGGGCGCTCGCGACCAGGGCGGAGACGACGGCCACCAGGATGAGCTTGTATGAGGAGACCGCGCCCGCGAAGACGCGCCCGATGGCGAACCCCGTGGCGACCGCGAGGGATACCGTGGCCGCGGCGGTGATCAGCCGCTGAGAGCGTGCTTGCGTTCCTGGGGAGTGTGCCATCGCTCGCTCAGTTTCATCGAGGGGGGAAGGACGATGCAGTCCCAGCCCACCCGTGTCAGGGACATGCGCGCCTGCGTCGCACGACCTTCGAACTCGGCCTGCCGATCCGGAGGCATGACGCCTGGATCGGCCGGGTAGATCAACACCGCCAACTTCGGTCCGAAGCCCGCCGCACTCCGGATGATCGAGGGCAGCTCGGCGCCCGCGGGAAGCCCCGAGACGAAGACCAGGGAGGTGTCGGCGGACGCGCCGGCCCGCAGGGACCCCAGAGCCGGACCGATCGTCCGGGTCGCCGAGTGAGCCAGCCCCGCAAGGGTGTCGAGGAAGCGATCCTCGGTGACCGGCGCCGGCTGGGATTCGGCCGTCGCGACGCGGAGGAGGAAGCCGCGACGAGACAACAACACGCCGAGGGTCGCCGCCACCGAGACGCCACGCTCGAACGGCGCGGAGTGCGCCTGTCCGAGCGCAGCCGCGCGGTTGTCCAAGAACACGAGCCCGTTCGCACGGCGGGAGGACTCGTCCTGGCGGATCATGAGCTCGCCGGTGCGCGCGACGGAAGCCCAATGGATCCTGCGGAGGTCGTCGCCCTCCTGGTATGCCCGCATCGTGTAGTACTCCTGGCCGGTGCGGAACAGTTGGCGGGCGCGCGATGCCCCGAAGCTCGCGCCCGAGGAGGCGGATGGCGCCGCCTGTAGATCCTCGATCTCGGGGGTCACGAGCAGCTCCTCATGTCCGTCGAACTCCAGCCGCAGATGGGTGAGCCCGAACGGATCGGACATGTCGACGGACAGGGGTCCCAGCCGGTAGCGGCCGCGTGATTGCGGGAGCACGGTGTAGGAGACGCGTTGCGTGCTGCGGGGTGGGATACCCGACACGACGAGGCGGGCCGGCCGGCCGAGCGTGGGTGGGAGATGGTCCTCCAGCAGCAGCAGCGCCGTGGGCGCGTAGGACCGGTTATCGACGTCGATCGAGACGGTGACCCGTGTGCCGGGCTCGACCCGGATGTCCGAGAGGCGGTGCCGCGCCGAGATCCGCTGGCGGCCCCAGCGAGAGAAGAGGGCCGCGATGAAGGGCAGGACGACGATGCCGACGGCCACGACCTCCAGTCCGGGGGAACCGAGGACGCGGGCGGCAACCCACATCGCGACCCCGGCGCCCAGCACCGTGACGCCACGGGGGGTGAACACCTAGGTTCCTGCTTCTTTGGCCGTTCCTCTGGCCGTTTCCTTGGCCGGGTCCTCGACGACGGGAACGGCGACATCCGCAAGGATCTCGCGCAGGATCACCTCTGAAGAGCGGCCGCTCATCACGGCGTCGGCCGAGACGATGATCCGGTGGGCCAGGCAGGGAAGGACGAGAGCTTTCACGTCGTCGGGAACGACGAAGTCCCGCTCGTCGGCCGCCGCCGTGGCACGCGCAGCCCGAAGGATCATGATGGACGCCCTCGGGCTGGCACCGAGGTAAAGGTCGGAGTGGCGCCGCGTCGCCTCGACGATGTCGACGATGTAGCGGCGGATCGCGGCGGCGACGTAGACCTCGCGAGCCTGCTCGATCATCGCGGCGACGCCCGGTGCGTCGGCTACGGGACCGATCTCGCGCAACGGCTGTCCTGCGGTGTGACTCGCGAGGATGTCGGCCTCGACGTCGCCGGCCGGGTAACCGATGGACAGGCGCAGCATGAACCGATCCAGCTGCGCCTCGGGCAAGGGGTACGTGCCCTCGTGCTCGATCGGGTTCTGCGTGGCGATCACCATGAAGGGGGTCCCCAGCGGGTGCGTCACCGTGTCCACCGTGACCTGGCGCTCTTCCATGCACTCCAGCAGCGCAGACTGGGTCTTCGGCGACGCGCGGTTGATCTCGTCTCCCAGCACGATGTTGGCGAAGATGGCACCGGGCTTGAACTCGAAGTCTCGCTGCTCCTGGTTGAAGACGTTGACGCCCGTCACGTCGGTCGGTAGCAGGTCGGGGGTGAACTGGATGCGCCGGAACGAGCAATCGATGGAGCGGGCGATCGCTTTGGCCAGCATCGTCTTGCCGACGCCGGGCACATCTTCGATCAGCAGGTGACCCTCGGCGACCAGCGCCACGAGCGCGAGGCGGATCTCGGCGTTCTTGCCTCGCACCACCTGCTCGACGTTCGTTTCGATCTCACGGAACCGGGCGGCGAAGGCTTGCCAGTCCCGGGAGTGTTCGCGTACCTCCACCGATCCACCTCCTCCAAGGAAGCGCGGCAGTCATCTTACGCCGGTGCATCCCCAGGCCGCAGTCCTGGCGCGAACAGCGCCTCCAGCAGGGATACGAACGGGAGGGCAGGGCGGGTTCGTGCCGGCCCGTCCGCCCGCGCAGAAGGGCCGGCCCGGTGGCGGACGCCCCACGCGGCCCCTGTTCGCAACTCCCAGGCATCGCCTCCGAGCCGGCCCGTCCACACCAAGGTTACACGCTTGTGATTCGCGCGGACGGTGCACCTCTGTGGCCGGATGCCCGGTTAGACTCCTGGGATGGGACGTGCGCTCGTCCTCAACGCTACCGATGCGCCGCTGGCGGTCGTGCCGGCACGCCGGGCCGTGGTCTTGGTCCTCAAGGACAAGGCCGACGTGATCCAGAGCAACGGGATGATCTTCCATTCCGAGCGCTTGGTGCTCGAAGCGCCCTCGGTCGTGCGCCTGCGCCGGTACGTGCGCGTTCCCTACCGTGCCCACGCCCCCCTAACCCGTCGCGCGGTGTTCGCCCGCGACGTCTGGGCCTGCCAGTACTGCGGGGCTTCCGCCGAGAACCTCGATCACGTGATCCCTCGCTCGCGGGGCGGACTGCACGTGTGGGAGAACGTGGTCGCCGCCTGCCGCCGCTGCAACGCCAAGAAGGAGGATCGCACCCCAGCCGAGGCCGGCTTCCACCTCGCCCGCCAACCCTTCGCCCCCCGCGACGGCTTCCACCTCACCCTCGGCCACCCCGAACCCGGCTGGGAAACCTACCTCCTGTAGCCCAGCCACTCCCGGCGGTTGCGTTCCACTTCCGTAGGAACCTCTTAGCGCCTTAGCGCCGCGCCCGATCGGCGTCGGCGAGCACTGTCCTGGGGCTGCTCCGGGAGCTCGACCCGGGGCATGTCACTGCACCTTCGAACAACAGTTCGGGGTGTTTGGCTGTTGACGCGGTGGAGGGCAAGTGGCATAAACGTGGGACTCTGTGGAGGAAGGGGGAGGAGGCGTGGCCGAACTGCTCGGCACGCACAGTTACCAGCTCGACCCCAAGGGACGAGTGTCGCTGCCGGCGAGGTTCCGCGAGGCTTTCGCCGAAGGCTGCTGGCTCACCGTCGGCCAGGACCGCTGTCTCTATGTCTTCCCCAGGGTCGAATGGGAGCGGCGTTCCGACGAGGTCGCGTCTTCACCCCTTTCCGACGCCGACGGCCGGCGCGTTCGCCCGGCTCTTCTTCGGCTCCTCCGACGAGGCGCGGGTGGACGGACAGGGGCGGATCACGATCCCGCAGCGGCTCCGCGAGGCCGTCGGGATCACCAAGGACGTCGTCGTGCTCGGCGTGCGGGATCGGATGGAGATCTGGGATCGGCGAGACGCACGACCGCTATGAACAGTCGTTCGCCGGCGCGTATCAAGCCGGCACGCTCGATCCAAGGAGGTAGCAAGGCATGGCATCGACACCGCCGAACAGGCTCGGCCCCAGCAAGCTCGGTCTCGAAGTGCGGCAGAGCCTGTCGCTCATCGGGATGACCGCCCTCACCCTCCTCGCCTCGATCGGCGTCGGCATCCTTGCCGGTCGGATCGGCTGATCGTGAGCGAGGCTTCCGAACCGCCCGCCCATCTCCCGGTCATGACATCCGAGGTCATCGAGTACCTGGGCGGACGAGGGATCGTGATCGACATGACGCTGGGCGCGGGGGGTCACACGGAGGCGCTCCTGCGCGCCGGGGTCGCACAACGTGATCGGCGTCGACCGCGATCCCTCGGCGGTGAGGGCGGCGCGCGACCGACTCGCCGGTTTCGGGGACCGCGTGCGCTTCGTGCCGGGGCGGTTCTCCGAGGTGGACGAGCGCACGGCGGGCGGCCGCGTCGACGGCGTCCTGTACGACCTGGGCGTTTCCTCGATGCAGCTCGATCGGCCCGAGCGGGGTTTCGGCTATCGCGTGGACGGTCCCCTCGACATGCGGATGGGGCAGGGCCTCGAAGACGACGGACCCAGCGCGGCCGACCTCGTGAACGGGCTCTCCGAGCGAGAGCTCGCGGATCTGATCTTCCAGTTCGGGCAGGAGCATCGGTCCAGGCGGGTCGCCCACGCGATCGTGCGGCACCGACCCATCGCCACGACCGATGAGCTCGCCCGAGTGGTCGCGGGCGCCCTCGGGCGGCGGCCGGGGGGCCCCCACCCCGCGCGCCGAACGTTCCAGGCGCTGCGCATCGCGGTCAACCGGGAGCTCGAGGAGCTCGCCGCCTCCCTGCCTCAGGCGGTCGAGCTCCTCAGCCCCGGTGGCCGCATGGTCGCGATCGCGTACCACTCGCTCGAGGATCGCATCGTGAAGTTCGCGTTCCGCGACGACGAGAGACTGAGCGTCTTGACGAAGAAGCCGCGCCGGGCCAGCGACGACGAGGTGGCGCGCAACCCACGGGCTCGTAGCGCGCTGCTGCGTGCCGCCGAGCGAACGGAGATGGCGGCATGAGCGTCCCCGCCCGCCGATCGGCCCCCCCGCCCGGTCGCCGGCGCGCGGAGCCACAGTTTGCACCGAAGCCCCCCCACGAGACCGGCCGCAAGCCCGCCCCGGCGTCCGCGGCGCCCGCCCGCTCCTCCGCCTCTGCCCGTCCTCGTCGGCGTGCGCGTCGCGGACACGCCATGGCCTTCTGGCTTCTGGCCGCGGCACTCGTCTCGGCGATGGTGATGGGCCTGGTCGCCGTGAGCGCCCTTTCGGTGCAGACCACCTATCACGGGCAGGTGTTCCGGCAAGAGGTGAGCGATCTCTCCTCCCAGCAGATCGAGCTCACGGACCGGGTGGCCGCGCTCTCCGCTCCCGAACGGGTGGCGGCCCGGGCCCGTGCGGATGGCATGCAGGTCCCGGGGCCCGGCGACACCGTCGTGCTGAGGGTGCCCGGCGTCGCCGCGCCTGCGACCTCCGGCGCGGGTAACCCGTGACACGGCCGCCCCTGCGGCGCCTCATCGCGATGTTCGCCGTGATGCTGTTGCTCTTCGCGGGCATCGTCGTGCGCCTGGGGATGCTCCAGATCCGCGACCAGCGTCAGTACGAGACGCTCGGGCTGTCCCAGCGGGAGCGCACGATCGATCTCCCGGCGCAGCGAGGTCAGATCCTGGATCGTGACGGCACCGCGCTCGCCATCACGTTGCCGGCGCGGGACATCTACGTCGATCCCCAACTCGTCACGGACCCGCAGGGCGAGGCCCGGCAGGTCGCGGCCATCCTCGGGCTGAAGGTGTCCGACGTGCTCTCGGCGATGACGGCGTCGGGGACGTTTGCCTACATCGAGCGGCAGGTCAACACGGATCCGGCGCAGAAGGTCGCTGACCTGAACCTGCCGGGGGTCGAATGGCTGCCGGTGCCGAAGCGCTACTACCCCTCCGGGTCCCTCGCACCCCAGGTGCTCGGGTTCGTGGGAGTCGACGGCGACGGGCTCGCGGGCCTCGAGGCACAGTTCGACCGCGCGCTACGGGGCACGCCGGGGATGCGGACACAGGAGCTCTCGCCGGGGAACCTCCCCATCACCTCGGGGACCGACATCGTAAGGGACCCCGTCCCCGGGTCGAACCTCGTCACGACGATCGACCGTCAGATGCAGTACCAGGTGCAGGAGGCGCTGCGTCAGGACGTGCTGGCGAACCACGCGAAGGGGGGCACGGTGGTCGTGATGGATCCCGGCACCGGCGACATCTTCGCGATGGCCTCCTACCCCTGGTTCGACCCCAACCGGATCGTGCCAGGACAGGAGGAGCTCTGGCGCAACCGCACGGTCACCGACACGTTCGAGCCGGGGTCGGTGAACAAGATCATCACGGCCGCCGCGGCCCTGCAGACGGGTGCGGTCAACGTGCAGCAGCGGTTCCGGGTGCCGGCCGCGATGCAGGTGGGACCGTTCGTGATCCGCGACTCCGAGGTCCATCCGGTCGAGACCATGACGCTCGGCGACATCATCACGCACTCCAGCAACATCGGCTCGGCGATCGTGGCGTCGAAGGTGGGGAGCACGAATCTCGACGCGTACATGCATCGGTTCGGCTACGGGAAGCTCACCGGCATCGGCTTCCCGGGGGAGGCCCCCGGCTCCGTCCCCACGGCGTGGGACGACGTCATCCGCGCCACCGCCTCCTTCGGGCAGGGGGTCTCGGTGACGCCGCTGCAGATGGCCGACGTCTACGCGACGATCGCGAACGCGGGACGATGGATCCAGCCACGGCTCGTTCGGGGCGTGGAGGCTCCCGACGGCACCTTCCGTCCCGCCGCCGCGTCGCCCACCCGCGAGGTGATCTCGCCTGCCACGGCGCACATGCTGGCGCGGATGCTCGCCGAGGTCGTCCAGAACGGCACCGGCGTGGAGGCCCAGATCCCTGGTTACCAGGTGGCGGGCAAGACCGGTACCTCGCGCACGATCGACGCCGCCACCGGCCACTACATCGACCGGTACATGGCGTCGTTCGTGGGGTTCCTGCCTGCGGGGAGCCCCCGTGTGGTGATCGCCGTGACGATCGACCAGCCCCGCACCGTGTACGGCGGTATCGCGGCGGCACCGTTGTTCTCGCAGATCGCGCGGTACGCGATCCAGCGGCTCGGTATCCCAGCCGCTCCGCCGGTCCCGTTCCCGCCCACCGCGATACCGTCGCCATGACGGCCTCGGGCCCGCGACCAGGGGCGCGGGTAAGCTCGGGCCCGGTGGCTTCCCCCGTTCCCCCATCTCCGACCTTGTCGCCGAGACCGCCGAGCGCTTTGTCCGCGGTGGCGGCGTCCGTGCCGACCGCAGAGGTCCGTGGCGAGCCCGCCACCTCCATCGTCGAGGTGGCATTCGACTCGCGCGAGGTCGTTCCCGGCGCCCTGTTCTTCTGCGTACCCGGCACGAACGCCGATGGCCACGACTTCGCGGCGGACGCCTTGAGAGCTGGCGCGGTCGCGCTCGCGGTGGAGCGTTGGCTCGACGAGGACCGGCCGCAGGTCCGCGTGCCATCGGTGCGCGCCGCGATGGGGCCGATGTCGTCGGTCGTCTTCGGCGATCCCTCGCGCTCGATGGCGATGATCGGCATCACCGGGACGAACGGCAAGACCACCACTACGTACCTGCTCGAAGCCGTCTGCCGGGCCGATGGGCGCGTGCCGGGCGTGGTCGGGACCACGGGAGCTCGGATCGCCGGCGCCCCGGTGCCGCTGGCACGCACGACGCCCGAGGCCCCCGACCTGCTTCGGCTCCTCGCGCGGATGCGAGACGCCGGCGTCGACACGGTCGCGATGGAAGTGTCCTCGCACGCGCTCGATCAGGACCGCGTCGGCGGGGTGATGTTCGAGGTCGCCGCCTTCACGAACCTTTCGCGCGATCACCTCGACTACCACCCGATCGATGGAGGCCTATTTCGAAGCGAAGCAACGTCTGTTCCTTCCGGAGCACGCGCAGCGGGCGGTCGTGAACGCGGACGATCCGTGGGGCCGTCGGTTGCTGTCGGCGCCGGCGATCCCGACGGTGTCCTTCGCCGTCGACGGAGCGGCAGACGTCGTCGCGGAGGGGGTCGAAGTGTCGAAGGACGGTCTGTCGTTCCGCGTCGCCTCGACCGAGGTGCGGTCGGAGCTGCGGGGACGATTCAACGTCGCGAACTGCCT
The DNA here is from genome assembly GCA_963850315.1 of uncultured Actinomycetes bacterium. Classification (GTDB taxonomy): domain Bacteria; phylum Actinomycetota; class UBA4738; order UBA4738; family HRBIN12; genus JAOUEA01. The sequence goes on along the minus strand of CAWKKN010000005.1, from coordinate 87,567 downwards.
CGGCGCGATCGTCGTCGCACGTGCGCTCGGGATCGAGGACGTTATCGCCGCACGGGGGATCGGGGAGGTGCGGGGCGTGCCCGGCCGCGTCGAGCCCGTCGACGCCGGCCAGAACTTCCTAGTGGTGGTGGACTACGCACACACGCCGGATAGCATCCACCACGTGCTGCAGGCGGCGCGCCCGCTGACGTCGGGCCGGCTCATCGTCGTGTTCGGTTGCGGGGGTGATCGCGACCGCGACAAGCGTCCCTTGATGGGTGCAGCAGCTACGGGCAGCGCCGATCTCTCGGTCATCACCAGCGACAATCCGCGCTCGGAGGATCCGCTCGCGATCATCGCGGAGATCGAGCCCGGCGCGAAGCAAGGTGCCGAACGAAGCGGCGGTCGATACGTGGTGGAGCCGGATCGGCGCGCGGCGATCACGTTCGCCGTCGAGGCGGCGCGCGAGGGCGACACGGTGATCATCGCGGGTAAGGGACACGAGCCCTACCAGGAGCTCGCCGACAGGGAGGGTGCCCTTCGACGATCGCCAGGTGGCGCGAGAGGCGCTCGAGGCGCGGGTGAGCGATCGGTGAGACCCCGTCAGATGTCTGACGTGGCGCGCGCGGTCGACGGCCTCCTCTTGGGTCCGGACGGCGTGGTCAGCTCGGTGGCCACGGACTCCCGTCTCGTTCGTCCCGGCGGGCTGTTCGTCGCGCTTCCGGGCGAGCACACGGACGGCGGACGCTTCGTGGATGAGGCGTTCCTCAACGGCGCGGCCGGAGTGCTCGTACGCGACAACCTCACCGTGAACGGATCCGCGGTGTGCGTCCGATCGACGAACGATGCGTTGATGCGGCTGGCGGCCGACGAGCGCCGGCGCGCGGCAGCGACCGTGGTCGCGATCACCGGCGCGAACGGCAAGACCTCGACCAAGGACATGACCTCCGCCGTGGTGGCGAGGCGATGGCGGACCCACGCCAGCCCGGGATCCTTCAACAACGAGGTGGGCCTTCCGATGACCCTGCTCGGTGCCGCCAACGAGACCGAGGTCGTCGTTGCGGAGATGGGCGCGCGCCGGCCAGGCGACGTGTCGCTCCTGTGCTCGATCGCGAAGCCGGACATCGTCGTGGTCACGAACGTAGGGGTCGCGCATCTGGAGATCTTCGGTTCGTGGGAGCGGATCGTGGAGGCATCCGCCGAGCCGATCGACGCGCTCGGCCCTGACGGGGTCGCCGTACTGAACGCCGACGACCCAGTCGTGGCGGGGCTCTGGGAACGATGCAAGGGCCGCGTCGTAACGTTCGGCGTGTCGGCGTCGGCTGAGGTTCGCGCCGAGGGCGTCGTCCTCGACCCGGAGGGACGGGCGTCCTTCCTCGCCTCCCATGGCGCCGACGCGATCGGCGTGTCGCTCGGCGTACCGGGCGAGCACATGGTGTCGAACGCGCTCGCCGCGATCGCGACGGGCACTGTCCTGGAGGTGCCGATCTCCGATGCCGCCGCTGCGCTCGCCGACGCCGAGGTGTCGCATTGGCGCATGGAGACGTTCACCACGTCCTCGGGCGTGCGCGTCGTGAACGACGCATACAACGCCAACCCCGAATCCGTCGCGGCCGCGTTGAAGGCGGCCCGTTGGATGGCAGGCTCCGGCCAGCTCATCGCGGTGCTGGGGACGATGGCGGAGCTCGGCCCCATCTCGTTGCAGGAGCACGAGCGCGTGGGAGAGCTCGCCGCACGGCTGCGCGTGGATCGGCTGATCACCGTGGGGCCCTCGGCGCGCTCCATCGCAACGGCGGGCGTGCGCGAGGGCGTCGAACCCGACCACGTCGCCGCCTACGACGCTCCCGACGATGCCCTTGCCGACGTGCGTCGATGGGCGCAGGCAGGGGACCTCGTCCTGTTCAAGGGCTCCCGGGTTGCGGGTCTCGAGAAGCTCGCCGAGGCGCTACGGTGATCTCGATCCTCGTTGCCGGGGCCGTGGGGCTCGCCGTGACGCTGCTGGGCACACCGGTGGCGATCCGCGCCTTCACGCTTTGGGGCTGGGGCCAGAGGATCCGTGAGGACGGGCCGCACACGCACCTCGAGAAGATGGGGACGCCCACGATGGGTGGCGTCGTGATGATCCTGGCGCTCCTCCTCAGCTACATCGCGGCCCGGCTCACCGCGGGCGGCACCACGGCCGCGGGCCTCACGCTGATCCTCGCCGCGGTCGGGTTCGGGATGGTCGGGTTCTTCGACGACTTCCTGAAGGTGCGCCGTCGCCGGTCCCTCGGCCTCACGAAGTCTCAGAAGTTCCTGGCCACGGCGCTCGTATCGGTGCTCTTCGCGGTCGTGGTGGCCCATTACTCGGGCCATACGGGGACGTCGACCAACCTTTCGTTCATCCGGGACACGGGCCTGAAGCTCGGTGCGTTCTTCCTCGTGTGGTGTTTCCTCGTGCTCACCGCGTCCTCGAACGCGGTGAACCTCACCGACGGCCTGGACGGCCTCGCGGCGGGCTCCTCGATCCTGGTGCTGGCCGCCTACACCTTCATCTCGTTCTGGCAGTTCCGACACCCGTGCACCGGCACGCCGGTCGTGAATGCGAGCGGCTGCTACGCGATCAATGCCCGCGCCATGCTGGACGCCGCGATCGTAGCGGCGGGGATGATGGGGGCGGCGACGGGGTTCCTATGGTGGAACGCGGCGCCGGCCAAGATCTTCATGGGCGACACCGGAGCGCTGGCGCTCGGCGGGTTGTTCGGCGCGCTCGCCATCACGACCAACACGCAGTTGCTGCTGGTGATCCTCGGCGGGCTGTTCGTGATCGAAACGATGTCGGTCATCCTCCAGGTGATCTCCTTCCGCGGGTTCCACCGAAGGATCTTCCGGATGTCGCCGATCCACCACCACTTCGAGCTGGCGGGCTGGCCCGAGTTCACCGTGATCGTCCGGTTCTGGATCATCGCCGGTCTCTGCGTCGCGGTGGGGCTCGGCCTCTACTACGCGGACTTCATCGCGCGCGGGGGTCTGGGATGAGCGGCCGGTTCGCGGGCGAGCGCGCCGTCGTGGTGGGGGCGGGCGTCGCTGGCGCCGCCGCGGCCCGGGTCCTGGCGGCGGAAGGCGCTGACGTGCGGGTCAGCGAACTTCGGGATGCCGCCGACGTGGCGACTGCCGACGACCTGGCCGCGTCGGCATCGAGTTGCTCGCCGGCGGCCACGATCCCTCGCACCTGGAGGGTGCGACGCTGATCGTGACCGGCCCGGGCGTCCCTCCCGAGGCCCCGATCCTACGTGGGGCCGCGAACGCGGACTCCGGGTTTGGGGCGAGATGGAGCTCGGGGCGCGCGTGTGCCGCGTGCCGTACGTCGCGGTGACCGGCACGAACGGCAAGACCACGACGACCGACCTGATCGCGTGATGCCCGACGCGCGTCCGGGCTGGACGCGGTCGCCTGCGGCAACATCGGCCGGCCGTTCCCATCGGCGGCGCTGGAGGATCACGACGTGCTCGTCGTGGAGTGCTCCTCGTTCCAGCTCGCGGAGCAGGATTCGCTGCATCCGCGGGTCTCCGTCTTGCTGAACCTCGCGCCCGGACCATCTGGACTGGCACGGCTCGTACGAGGCCTACGCGGAGGCGAAGGCGCGCATCTTCGCGAACCAGACCGCGGAGGAGTGCACGTCGGCAACCTAGACGACGAGGCAGCGGCCGGCTGTCGCGCCGTGCCCCGTGCCGGATCGGCTGGTTCACGCTGGGATCCGCCCCAGCCAAGGGCCCCGCGGCGGCGCTATCGGGACGGGTGGCTCGTGGCCGTCTCCGATGTCGTCGAGCGTGTCAGCCGCCCGGTCGCCCGGACACCGCCGATGCTTCGCGCCGACGCCGCCGCATGCGCCGCCTCGTGCCTGGCGTTGGCATCGCGGCCGACGCGATCGCTCAGGGCCTCGCCGGCTTCGAGCCGGCCGCCGCATCGCGGGAAGACCGTAGCGGTGGTGGACGCGCGTCCGGTTCGTCGACAACTCGAAGGCCACGAACGTCCACGCGGCGATCGCCGCGGTGGAGGGTTTCGAGGATGTCGTGCTGGTGGCCGGCGGGCGGGCGAAGGGCGTCGATCTCTCACCGCTCGCGTCCGGGCCGCCGCCCGGCTCCGCGCCGTCGTCGCGATCGGCGAGGCCGCCATCGGATCTGGTCGAGGGTGTTCGAGGGGCTGGCCCCGTCACCACAGCCGCAACCATCGAGGAGGCGGTCCGGGAGGCGTTCGCCCGTGCGCGGCCCGCCGGCATCGTGCTGCTCGCACCCGCGTGCGCCAGTTGGGACCAATTCGCCGACTACGCGGAGCGGGGCGATCGGTTCGCAGCCGCCGCGCGCGCGCTCGCGGAGATGAGCGCGCATGGCTAGGGTCAGCCGCCCGCAAGGGCGGATCGCGCGCGGTGCCCGCCCGGCGAGCGCCGGCCCGCCGCGCACCGGGTCGTCGGACGAAGCGCCTCGGCATCGTCCCGCGCCCGCAGGCGTCGCGGCTCCGCGTCGTGCGTGACAGGCTCGGCCGTCGCCGAAGGAGCGCGCGGCCGCCTCACGCCGCAGCCTGCTGCTGCTGCTGATCCCCACCGGGATCCTGCTCGTGCTCGGGCTCACGATGGTGCTGTCCGCAGGCTCCATCTCCGCGGTGGAGGGGTACGGCACGAGCTTCTGGTACTTCCAGCGCCAGTTCGTCTACGCGGTGGCCGGCGGCGCCGCCCTCGTCGTGGCGTGGCGCATGCCCTACCGCGTCTGGCAGACGCTCGCGCTCCGATGGTGCTCGTGATCATCCCACTCATGTGATCGCCTACGCTTCGCCCCTCGTCGGCGACGGCGCTGTATGGCGCGTCGCGCTGGATCGATCTCGGCCCGATCACGCTGCAGCCGTCGGAGTTCATGAAGCTGGGCTCGTCGTGTTCACCGCCACGGTGCTCACGAAGAAGTGGAAGTACCTGGACGACCCGCTGCATCTGCTCATCCCGCTCGCGCCCGTGGTCTGCTCGTCTCGGTCATCGTCCTCATGCAGCGCGACCTCGGCACGACGGTGATCCTGTGCGGCTCGGTGTTCCTGATGCTCTTCGTCGCCGGCGTGCAGGGACGCTACCTGGGCGTCACGGCGGCGGTGGCCGCGAGCGGCGGCGCGTTGCTGATCCTCGGCGAGAGCTACCGGCGCACCCGGTTCATCGACGCTTGGCTCAATCCCGGTGGCGGACGCGAAGGGCGCCGGCTACCAGTTGATCCAGGGGCTGATCGCGCTGGGGTCCGGCGGCTGGTTCGGCGTCGGGCCTCGGCAACAGCCGGCAGAAATGGAACTACCTGCCCAACGCGCACAGCGATTTCATCTTCGCGATCATCGGCGAGGAGCTGGGGCTGATCGGCGCCATCCTCACGCTGCTCATCTTCGCGACGCTCCTGTATGCGGGCATCCGGATCGCGGCCCGCGCCCCCGACACCTTCGGACGGCTCCTGGCGGCCGGGATCATCTGCATGGCTCGGCCTGCAGGTCATCATCAACATGGGGTCGGTGACGGGATTGCTGCCGATCACGGGCGTGCCCCTACCCCTCGTGTCGTTCGGGGGAACGGCGCTCGTGGTAACGCTGGCCGGCATCGGCGTGCTTGCGAGCGTCGCGCGCGGCAGCGGCCCGCCGGGAAGGGATCGCGCCGGCGCCGTCGCCGGACGGCGGCGCGGAGGGCGGCGGCGTGAAGGTCGTGATCGCCGGAGGAGGCACGGGCGGCCACGTGTTCCCGGGGCTCGCGCTCGCCGATCGGTTACGGGGGGAACACGGCGCCGCGGTGGAGTTCATCGGCTCGGCCTCTGGCCCCGAGTCGACGCTGGTGCCCGATGCGGGCTACCCGTTCCATCCGATCGACGCTGCACCTCTGTACCGAGAGCTCTCGTTGCGAGCGGCGCGCGCGCCGTTCGTGGCGATGCGCTCGGTGCGTTCGTCGCGACCCTTCCTGAAGGATGCCGCTGCCCTGGTGGGCGTGGGGGGCTACGTGAGCGTGCCGCCGGGGCTTGCGGCGCGCAGGGCGCGCGTGCCCGCTCATCCTGCACGAGCAGAACGCCGTACCGAGCCTCGCGAACCGCTTGCTCGCCCGGCGCGCGGCGACGATCGGTCTCACGTTCTCCGACGGCACGCGCGCACCTGCGGCGCGGGCTCGCTGCGACGGTCACCGGAGATCCGGTGCGAGCCGCGATCCTCGAGGTGCCCGCGAGGCGCGAGGAGCTCGCCGAGGAGGCGCGCGGCGTCTTCGGCCTCGCGACTGATCGCACGACGGTCATGGTGTTCGGCGGGAGTCAGGGTGCCCTTCACCTCGATGAGACGATCGCGGCCGCGCTTCCCATCCTCGCAGGCCGGAGGGACCTTCAGCTGCTGGTGATCACCGGTCCCGACCACGTGGCGGTGGTCGAGAAGGTCGCGCGGACGCAGATGCAGCTGCGGGTCCACGTGGTGCCGTACCTCGATCGCATGGAGTCGGCGTACGCGCTCGCCGACCTCGCGGTGACGCGCGCGGGCGCCACGAGCATCGCCGAGATGACCGTGTGCGGCGTTCCGATGATCCTCGTTCCCTACCCCTACGCGACGGAGAACCACCAGGAGGCGAACGCCGGCGAGATGGTGCGGGCGGGCGCCGCCGACGTGGTGCTGGACAAGGACCTGTCGCCGGAAGGGCTTGCCCGTCGCATGCTTGAGCTCGTGGACGACCGCGACCGACGGGCCAGGATGGCCGCCGCGAGCGCCGGGTGGGGCAAGCCCGACGCCGCCGCCGACCTGGCCTCCCTCGTCGTCAGGACGGCGCGATGACGGTCTACGTGCCGCCCGCAGGCAGCATCCCCACCCTGCCCGTGCCGTCGCTCGGAGGTGTCGCGAGCGTGCATCTGATCGGGATCGGGGGCGCGGGGATGAGGAACCTCGCCCGGCTGTTCCTCGCCATGGGGGTATCGGTCAGCGGGTCGGACCTCAAGGACTCGCGGGGGGTCGAGGAGCTCAAGGCGCTGGGTGCGCGTGTGTGGGTCGGGCACGATCCCGCACGGATCGGCGAACCCGACGCCGTCGTCATCTCGAGCGCGATCCGGGACACGAACCCCGAGCTCGCCGAGGCGCGGGGTCGGGAGCTGCCCGTGTGGGCGCGCCAGCAGGCGCTCGCTGCGCTCGCGGCGGGGCGACGATCGATCGCGGTTGCGGGAACGCACGGCAAGACGACGACGACCTCCTTGTTGTCCGTGGTGCTCGAGCGGGCGGGTACGGACCCCAGCTACGTCGTGGGCGGCGACCTGAACGAGAGCGGCAGCGGCGCGCGCTCGGGCAGCGGGGACCTGTTCGTCTTCGAAGCCGACGAGAGCGACGGGTCGTTCCTGCTGGCGCGCCCGTTCGTCGGCATCATCACCAACGTCGAGGTCGATCACGTCGACTTCTACCCGGGCGGCGGACCGGAGATCGAAGCCGCGTTCGCGGCGTTCGCCAGGCGCTGCGATCACGCTCGTGGCGTGCGGCGACGACGAGGGAGCGCGAGCAGCTCTGTCGATAGCCGGGTGCCGGGCGTTCACCTACGGACGTGGGCCCCGCAACGATCTCGTCGTGTCCGTCGACCGCTTGGGCCCGAGCCGGTGCGTGTGGCCGCGTCCGGCTGGCAACCGGCCCGGAGCTCTCGGTGACCCTCCAGATCGACGGTCCCCATAACCTGCTCAACGCGGCCGCGGCGATCGGCGCGGCGTCGCTCGTCGGCGTCGATCCGGTCGTCGCCGCGGAGGCGGTGGGAACGTTCGGCGGGGTGCACCGGCGCTTCGAGTACCGGGGATCGGCGCGCGGAGCCGACTTCTTCGACGACTACGGGCACGTGCCGACAGAGATGGCGGTGACCCTGCAGACGGCGCGGCGGCGCGCGCCGGAGCGGCTCATCGCATTGGTGCAACCCCATCGCTACGCCCGCGTGCAGGCGCTTTGGCGCGAACTAGGCGCCAGCGTCACGGGCGCGGATCTCGTGCTGGTGACGGACGTGTACGGCGCCGCGCAGGATCCGATCCCCGGCGTGACGGGGCAGCTCGTCGCCGATGGCGTGCGCCTCGCCGATCCGTCGACGCCCGTCGTGTACCTGCCGCACCGGCAGGCCGTGTTGGAGTTCCTCGATCGCGAGGTGCGGGACGGCGACCTCATCGTGACGATGGGCTGTGGAGACGTGTGGATGTTGGGGGATGCGGCGCTCGAGCGGCTGCGGGGAAGCTCGTGATCGGCGCCCTCGAACGGGCGGAGGCCATCCTACGGGCGTCGTGCGGCGAACGCGTTCGCGCGGGGTTTCCATCGCTCCGCTCACGACGTTTCGGATCGGTGGTCCCGCCGCCCTGTATCTGGAGCCCGAGACCGAGAAGGACCTCCTCGCTGCGGGTCGGGCGCTGGCGGAGACCGGCGTGCCGTTCGTCGTGATCGGGAAAGGCTCGAACCTGCTGGTCGCCGACGAGGGGTTCGCGGGGTTCGTCCTGCGGCTCGGGCGCGGCTATCGGTGGGCGGCCCGCGACGGCACGTCCGTGCGAGCGGGGGGCGCGATGCCGGTGCCGGCACTGTCGGGGATCGCTCTTCAACACGCGCTCTCCGGACTCGAGTTCGGCGTGGCGATCCCCGCCTCCGTAGGCGGTGCCGTCCGGATGAACGCCGGCGCGCACGGGGCCTCGATGTCCGACGTCGTGCGGACGATCGACCTGTTCCGGCTCCTCTCGGGGGTGTCGGAGCGCCTCCCTGCGGACTCCGCGGGGTTCGCGTACCGCCGCTCGGGGCTCACGGAGGATTCCGTCGTGACCGGTGTGACGGTCGAGCTGCAGCCGGCCGAGGCGGGAGAGATCCGCGGCAGGATGGACGAGGCGCGCGCTTGGCGACGCCGAACGCAACCTCTCGCCGAGCCGAACTGCGGCAGCGTCTTCAAGAATCCCCCCCGCGATCATGCGGCCCGCCTCATCGACGCCGCGGGACTCAAGGGCATGCGGATAGGCGGGGCGCAGGTCTCCACGAAGCATGCGAACTTCATCGTCGCCGACCCCCGGGCTCGGGCCAGCGACGTCGTCGCGCTGATCCACGCCGTCCAGCAACGGGTGGAAGGGGATACCGGCGTGCGGCTCGTCCCCGAGGTGCACCTGATCGGGGGCTTCGCCGATGCCGGCTGATCGCGCCTCCGAAGAGATCATCCAGCTCGGCGAAGCCGAGCCTGAGGTCGAGGTTCACGTTCCGGCCGTAGTCCCGGAAGTGCAGGGTGAGGTTCGGGCGCAGCTGGCGGGGGGGCTGGCGGCGCGTCCGGCCCACGCGGCCGACCCGGCCCAGCGTCGGCGCCTGCTGCCGTGGGCCATCCTGGCCGTGGTCGGCGTGATCTTGATGATCGGTGGGATCGTGTTCTCTTACTCGCCCTACTTCCATGCGAAGACGATCTCGGTGAGCGGCCGGGGACACCTGTCCAGATCGGACGTCCTGCGGATCGCAGGGCTGGGCCCGAGCACGAACGTCCTGCACATGGACCCGGGCGCGGCGGAGCGACGGCTCGAGCGCGATCCGTGGATCGCTCGAGCGACCGTCACCCGGCATCTGCCCCACACGCTCAGGGTCGTCGTCCTGGAGCGCGTCCCGGTCGCGATCGCCTCCTCCGGACCCGGTGGCCCGGATCAGGTGCTCCTTGCCGGCGACGGCACGGTGCTGGGCCCCGCCGGGCGGGAGCTCCGCCCTGCCGATCGTGGACACGAACGACGGGGCCGTCCGCCCCTCCATGGGTGCGCTTCGCGAGGGAGCTCGCGTCGTGGCCGCGATGCCGGTGCCGCTGCGCCAACAGGTGGTGACGGTCACGGTGGGCCAGGACGGATCGATCTTCGTCGTGACCGGGACCGGCGTGACGGTGACCTACGGGGACGGTTCACACCTGGGAGCCAAGGCCGAGTCGCTCTCTGCCGTACTCGACTATGTCGCGGGCGCCCACGAACCGATCGCCTCGGTGGACGTCAGCGTCCCCGGCGCACCCACGGCGACGAGGCCCGGTGGGCTCGCGGCGGTCGTCGGCCGCTAGCGGATCGGGCCAGGCCGCGGCTGTCAATCCGAGGCACAATCTGATCGCGCCCAGATCGGCTCACGTGCTTGACGGACCTGCGGTTTCCTAGTAAGTTCCGGTAGCTCTAGATGAGGTAGATATAGCAATAAATGTTCAGTTGACGGTTATGGTTGGGGGGGTCGACGAACACGATTCCCGCGCCTGACCAGGAGAGATCGGTCCCACGGACCCAGTCGGCGAACCGAGCCGAACAGGCCCGAGGCCCGGGGGTCGACGAGGAAGGCGAGACGGATGGACGCTCCCCAGAACTATCTCGCGGTGATCAAAGTGGTTGGGATCGGCGGGGGCGGCGTGAACGCGGTGAACCGCATGATCGAGGCAGGCCTGCGGGGCGTCGAGTTCATCGCCGTCAACACCGACGCGCAAACCCTGCTGATGTCCGACGCCGAGGTGAAGCTCGACATCGGCCGGGAGACGACGCGCGGTCTGGGCGCGGGGTCGGACCCCGAGGTCGGACAGTCCGCGGCAAGTGAGCACGCCGATGAGATCGAGGAGATTCTCAAGGGCGCCGACATGGTCTTCATCACCGCCGGCGAAGGTGGGGGAACCGGTACCGGGGGCGCGCCCGTCGTCGCCGAGGTCGCGCGCGGGTTGGGCGCCCTCACGATCGGCGTCGTGACCCGCCCGTTCGGCTTCGAGGGGCGCAAGCGAGCGACCCAGGCCGACGTGGGGATCACGGAGCTCAAGAAGGCTGTCGACACCCTCATCGTCGTTCCGAACGATCGGCTGCTCCAGGTGTCGGATCCGAGCACGCCGATGGTGGAGGCGTTCCGGATGGCGGACCAGGTCCTGTTCCAGGGCGTGGACGGCATCACGTCGCTCATCACCACGCCCGGGCTCATCAACCTCGATTTCGCCGACGTGAAGTCGGTGATGTCGGGCGCGGGATCCGCGCTCATGGGCATCGGCATCGGAGCCGGAGCCGACCGCGCGACCGAGGCCGCGAAGTCGGCCATCAGCTCCCCACTCCTTGAGTCCTCGATCGACGGCGCCAAGGGCGTCTTGCTGTCGATAGCCGGCCCGACGGACCTGACGCTGCACGAGGTGAACCAGGCAGCCGACGCCATCACGAAGGTGGCCCACCCCGACGCCAACATCATCTTCGGAGCCGTCGTGGACGATGCCCTCGGCGAAGAGGTGCGCGTCACCGTCGTGGCGGCGGGCTTCGACAAGGTGACCCCCGCGGCATCGGGTTCGTCCAACCAGTTCGAGAGTCGGCTCTCCAGGCTGCTCGAAGAGCCGGTGCGCACGGCACCCCCGGCCGAGCACGAGACGCTGCCCTCGATCCTTTCCGAAGACGAGGACGACGCCGATGTCTTCACGACCGGCGAGCCCGAGCACAAGACGGTGTCCTTCGACGCCGAGGAGGACCTCGACATCCCGGACTTCTTGAAGAGTTAGCGATCTCGAGACCGCCCCGCGCGGCCCCGCAACGTCGGGGGCGGGGAGGTTCCCGAAGCGAGGAGGCGCCCTTCCCCCGCCTCTTGGCCGAGAGGACCTCCCCGCCCCCGTTTCCATCTCCTCACCGCCGTGAGGTCCGGTGGCGGGCCGATACCCTGGAAGGCTCATGCACGCCGGCCGCGATCAGATCCTCGCCAACCTCGCCGAGATCCGCCAGGGGATCGAGCGGGGCGCCGAGCGCGCCGGCCGCGATCCCGGCGACGTGCTCCTCGTGGCGGCCGCCAAGTCGATCCCCCTCGATCCCATCCGCTGGGTCGCGGAAGCCGGCGTCTCGGCCGTGGGGGAGAACTACGTCAACGAACTCCGGGCCAAATGCGGGATGGTCGACGGCGTGCGGTGGCATTTCATCGGGGCCCTGCAGACCAACACTGCCCACCACGTCGCCGCCTGTGCCGACATGGTGGAGACGTTGGCCGGGGGGCGGGCCACGCAGCGACTCGCGCGCCGCGTCACCGAGGAAGGCCGCGCACTCGATGCGCTCCTCGAGGTCGACTTCACGGGCGAGCGGACGGGCATAACACCGCAAGAGGCCGCCGAGCTCGCGGCGCAGGTCCAGACCATGGAAGGGATCCGACTGCGCGGTCTCATGACGCTGCCGCCGCTCGGTACGATCGCCGAGGACGCGCGGCCGTGGTTCCGTCGCCTGCGGGAGCTTCGGGATCGCGTGCGGGAGGACATCCCAGAGGTGCTGGAATTGTCGATGGGGATGTCGTTGGATTACGAGGTCGCGGTCGAGGAAGGCGCTACGATGGTGCGCATCGGAACGGCGCTGTTCGGTCCCCGGACGCCGTGATGCGAGGAAGGAACGCGACATGGCCGGCGTGTGGAAGAAGACGCTGAACTATCTCGGGCTCGTCGAGGAGGACGAGGATTTCGTCGACGACATGGCCGAAGCAGATCCTGCGCCCGTTCGTCGCATGCGCCCGCAGGCGGTACGGGAGGTCGCCTCGGACACCGAGGGGGTCGTGCGCACGATCCCCTCATCCGCGCGCCCGGCGGCCGCCACCGGGGCCATCTACAAGTCGGAGCCGAAGCGGTTCAACGAAGCACGCGAGGTGGCGGACCATTTCAAAGAGGGCACGGCCGTCATCATGAACCTCCAGAGCACAGAGGACTCCATCGCCCGGCGCCTGGTCGACTTCGCGAGCGGTCTCGTCTACGGGCTCGACGGCAAGATCGAGCTGGTGGCCAACCGCGTCTACCTGCTCACCCCCGCCGATGTAGAGGTGTCCGCCGAGGAACGTGAACGACTCGCCGGCGGGGGCTTCTACAACCAGTTCTGAGGGTTCCCGTGGGCTGCGCCGCGGCTGCTAGCCTCTGCGGCGATGGAATCCGCAGCTGTGAACCCCGTGTTCCGGCTCCTGTGCATCGCCCTCACGATCTTCACGGTCCTTCTCCTCGCGAGGGTGATCCTGAGCTGGTTGGAGCTGTTCGGCGTACGCGTCCCCGTCACCGGGCCGTGGCGTTCGGTCGCCGACCTGTTGAACGACGTCACGGAACCGGTCCTTCGCCCACTGCGCAGGATCGTGCCGCCCGCGGGGATGTTCGATCTGTCGGTGGCGGTGGCGTTCGTCATCATCATCGTGTTGCGCACCGTGGTGTGCTGATCTCAAGGAGGCGCAGATGAGGAAGAAGGAGAAGGACGTGGCAGAGGGAGATGCGTTCGTGTCCGCGACCCCGGCCGCCTCGACGGCGGCGAAGCCCCTGTCGCCACTCGAGATCCAGCAGAAGGAGTTCGGCGTCTCGCGACTGGGCGGCTACAAGATGCGAGACGTGGACGAGTTCCTGGACCAGGTGACCGACTCGATGTCGGCGGTTCTCACGCAGAACGAGCAGCTGCGCAAGGGCGCCGGGGTCGCACCGGTCGTCGGTACGCCCGATCTTGCCGACGTCAATCGTCAGGCGGACGAGATCATCCAGCGCGCCCGGGATGAGGCGGCACGGATCGTGACGGACGCGCGCGAACAGGCGACGTCGGTGTCGGCCGGAGGAGCCATCGCGCCCGCCGGCGCGGTCTCTGCCGCCGATCGCGCGGCGATCAACGCGTTCCTCACCCGCGAGAAGGAGTTCCTCCAGAGCCTCGCCGGGCTCGTGCAGGGCCACGCGGAGGGCGTGAAGTCGATGGCGCGATCGGCGCGGTCGGCGAAGACCACCCCGGATCCTGCGCCGTCGCGGCCCGCCCCCGAACGCGCGCCCGCGCCCGCTCCCGCTAATCCCGCGCCGTCGAAGCGGCCAGATCCGATGCCGGTGGCGCACCGGGCGGATCTGCCGGAGGCCACGGTCTCCCTTCCCACGCCGGATGCACCCCGGGTCGATGAGTCGGGGAAGGACGAGCGGGTGAGCGTCGTGGAGCCCGAGCCGGCGGCCGTTCGTCGCTCGGATGCGGAGCCCGACGAGGACGCAGACGGGGCGCTGCGCGAGCTCTTCTGGGGCGAGGAGTGAGCGGTGATGAGGGCCGGGGCGCCGGCGTCCGCGCTCAACGTTCCGGCACGGCCATCCGCAGGGTGAGCACCACCGGGTCGCCGTCGATCATCGCTTCGACACGGTGACCGCCGGCCACCGCGGACCGCTGCACGGATACCGCGAGCGTTTCCCCGGCGATGTCGTCGCGGTGAGCCTCCAGCGCCTCGGCGACCCTGCCCTCCGCTTCCACGCCCAGGTCGATCCGGTCGCCCACATCGAGATCAGCCGCCCTGCGGGCGTCCTGAACGAGGCGCACGAGCTCCCGTGCCACTCCCTCGCGGCGCAGCACATCGGTCAGCTCCAGCGCGAGGGCCACCGTGAGACCTCCGTCGGACGCCACCCCGTAGCCCGCGGCCACTTCCTGCGCGAGCTCGACGTCCTCGGGTGCGATCGGGACCGAGGATCCGTCCCCCGCGACGAGCGTGACGGTCTCGCCGCGGGCGAGTGAGGCAGCCGCCGGGCCTTCGTCGGCCGCAAGGAGAGCTGCCACCTCCTGGACGCGCGCGCCCAGTCGTGGGCCGAGCGTCTTGAAGTTGGGCTTCGCGCGCCACCGACCGAACTCCTCGGCCGACGCTGCGAAGACGACTCGTTTCACGTTGAGCTCGTCCGCGACGACGTCGAGGAGGGGCTCGAGCGCGGCGCGGTCGCCCGTATGCACCACCGCCTCGGCCAGCGGCTGGCGGACCTTCGTCCTGGTCTCGACGCGCACCCGACGCCCCAGCTCCACGGCCTGCCGCGCGGCGGCCATGGACCTCTCGAGTCCGTCGTCGGTCCGCGCTAGGCCGGCCGGCGGGTAATCCGAGAGGTGCACCGACGCCGGGCGGCCGGCACGGTCCGCCGCGAGATTGCGCCACAGGGCCTCGGCGACGAACGGGGTGAGGGGTGCGAGGAGGCCGGCGACCGTGATGAGGCACTCATACAGCGTGTGGAAGGCGGCAGACGTATCGGGGTTCGTGCCGCCGCCGGGGTTCCAGAAGCGCCGCCGCGAGCGGCGAACGTACCAATTGGACAGATCGTCCACGAAGGCCTCGATCGCGCGGCCTGCTCCGGTGGCGTCGTATGCGTCCATCCCCTCGCGTGCCACCGCGACCGTGTGCGCCAACCGAGACAAGACCCATCGATCCATGAGGGGCCGCTGCGCGACCTCGGGGGAGGGCTCCTCCGAGGGGTCGGCGCCGTCCGCGTTCGCGTACGTCACGAAGAACGCGTAGACGTTCCACAGCGTGAGGAGGAACTGACGCAGGATCTCGTCCAGGACGTCGTGGCCGATGCGGCGCGATGCCCACGGTGAGCCGTTCGTGATCATGAACCATCGCAGGGCATCGGCTCCCTGGCGGTCGAGCGCCTCCCACGGATCGAAGATGTTGCCGAGCGACTTCGACATCTTGCGGCCGTCCTCGCCGATCAGGTGACCGAGGCACACGACGTTGCGATACGCCGTTTCGTCGAAATGCAGGACGCCCTCCGCCATCAGCGTGTAGAACCAGCCCCGCGTCTGGTCGATGCCCTCGGAGATGAAATCGGCCGGGAAGGACGATCCGAACTCTTCGACGCCGCGGCCGAGCTCGGGGTGGTAGCCCCACTGGGCGAACGGCATGGCGCCGGAGTCGTACCACGCGTCGATCACCTCCGGGACCCGGGTCGCGGTGTCCGCGCAGGAGGGGCACGGGAACGTGACCGCGTCGATCGCCGGGCGGTGAGGATCCACGTCGCGAACGTCGCGTCCCGCCCGCTCGCCGAGCTCGGTGAGTGATCCGATAGCGGTCTGGTGTCCCTGCGCGCACCGCCAGATCGGTAGCGGGGTACCCCAGTACCGCTCGCGGGAGAGCGCCCAGTCCACGTTGTTCTCAAGCCAGTCCCCGTAGCGTCCGTGCTTGATGTGGTCGGGCTGCCAGCCGACGGACTCGTTGACCTCGAGGAGGCGATCCTTCATCGCCGTCGTCCGCAGGTACCAGGAAGCGCGCGCGTAGTAGAGGAGCGGCGTGCCGCACCGCCAGCAGAACGGATAGTTGTGCTCGGCCGTCTCCGCGCGCAGGAGCACGCCGCGCTCACGCAGGTCCTCGACGATCATCGGATCCGCATCCTTGACGAATCGACCGCGGAGGAACTCCGGCGCCAGGTCCGTGAACCGGCCTGTGTCGTCCACGGGCTTGAACACCGGCCACCCCTGCGCGCGTCCGACCGCGAGGTCGACCTCGCCGAAGGCGGGTGCCATGTGCACGATCCCCGTGCCGTCCTGCATCGAGACGAAGTCGCCCGCCACGACGCGATGGGCGCCCTCGACGTTGGGGTAGGGAGGGGCGTAGCGGAGGCCGACGAGGTCCTCGCCCCGCATCGTCGCGACGACCTCGCCCTGCGGTCCCAGGACGCGGTCGCGCAGTGCAGCGGCCACGACGAGGCGCTCACCTTCCCGCTGGACGACCTCATAGACGGCGTCGGCCGCCACGGCGCTCCCGGTGTTCGACGGCAACGTCCACGGCGTCGTGGTCCACACCACGAGGGCGGCGCCCCCGAGGGCAGGATCACGCGCTTCCACCACGGGAAGCCGCACGAAGACGCTCGGATCGCTCACGGTCTGGTAACCCATCGCCACCTCGGCGTCGGAGAGCGTCGTTCCGCAGCGGGGGCAATACGTCGTGACCTTGTCCGCTTCGACGAGAAGGCCGCGCTCGTGGAGCTGCTTGAGGGACCACCAGACCGACTCGATGTACTCGGTGTTCATCGTCCAGTAGGCGCCGTCGAGGTCGATCCACATGCCGATCCGCTCGGACAGGCGTTTCCAGTCATCGACGTAGCGCGTGACGGACGCCCGGCAGAGGCGGTTGAACTCGGCGACCCCGAAGTCCTCGATGTCGCGCTTGCCGGTGGTGCCGATCTCCTTCTCCACCTCGAGCTCCACCGGGAGGCCGTGGCAGTCCCACCCGCCCTTGCGTGGCACGAGGTGACCGGTCATCGTCTTGTACCGCGGGTAGATGTCCTTGAAGGTGCGCGATTCGACGTGGTGCACACCCGGCTTGCCGTTCGCCGTCGGCGGCCCCTCGTAGAAGATCCATCGCGGGGCCCCCGCACGCTGGGCCAGCGAGGCAGCGAACACACCGGCTTCGCGCCAGAAGGCCAGGATCCTTCCTTCCACCTCGGGGAAGCGCACGGCCGAGTCCACCGGTTCGAACCGCGTCACGTGCGCTCTCCTGATCCCTTGACGTTCGATCTTGTCGGCTCAGCACCGTTGGCCCGGCCGCGATGCATCCGCCCTGTCGGCCAGGCTCGGCCCGCCTCGAAACGCGACGCGTACAACGCCCCGGCGCGTCATGCTACACGACCGGTCTCGCGCCACCGATCTAGTGGCTGTGAGCTGCGGAAACACGCTCAGAAAGGCCCCATCTGCTACCCTCCCGCGAACCATGGCCGAGACCAAGCTGACGAAGAAGGAAACCGAGGATCTGCGCGACCGTCTCCGCGAGGAGCGGGAGGAGCTCGCGGCGCAACTGTCCACGATCGAGGAGGACGCGTTCTCGTCCTCGCAGTCCGACCTCGTGGGTGACGTAGGTTTGGATGACGAGTCCGCCGATGCCGGCACGGCGACCTTCGAACGCGAGAAGGACCTGTCGATCGAACAGAACGTTCGCGATCTCCTGCACAAGATCGACGCCGCGCTCAAGCGCATCGAGGAGGGCACCTACGGCATCTGCGAGCGTTGCGGCCGGCCGATCGAGAAGACCCGGATCAAGGCGCTCCCGTACGTGGACCTCTGCATCAAGGACGCGCAGGCGCAGTCGCGCCGGTAGTGCGGTGGGACGCGCCCGGCGGCGGGCCCCGGTCATCCTGTTCGGCACGGCCGCCTGCGTCTATGTCGCCGATCGGCTCACGAAGCTCTGGGTCACCCACGCGCTGCGCGAGCGTCCGGTCGACCTGATCCACGGTGTGCTCACGTTGCGCTACACGACGAATTCCGGAGGTGCCTTCAGCCTCGGCGAAGGGGCACCGTGGTTGTTCGCCGGCGTCACGATCGCGGCGGCGAGCTTGATCGTGGGGATCGCGTTCCGTCGCCGAAGTGCTGTGTCGGCGGTCGCGCTCGGCCTCATATTGGGAGGCGCGCTCGGCAACCTCACCGACCGCATCGTGCGGGGTCCCGGGCTCCGCGGCCGCGTCGTCGACTTCGTAGATCTGCACATCTGGCCCGTGTTCAACCTCGCCGACGCCTCCATCGTCGTGGGCGCTCTCTTGCTCGCATGGGCGATGCTTCGTGCCGACCGCGCGGAGCGGATCGAGCGGCCCGCCGGGCCCGAAGGAGCGGCCGCCGACGGGTCTTCCGATGGAGCCTGAGGTGCTGGCAGGGGTCGCCGGTCGTCTCGACGTCGTCGTAGCGGCGATCACGGGCGCCCCGCGTGCCGACGTCCAGCGGGCGATCGTCGCCGGCCGGGTGACCGTCGACGGCGAGGTGCGCTCGAAGTCCTTCCGGCTGAGCGGCGGAGAGCGGATCGAGGCGGACCTGATGCTCCTTGAACCCCTCGTCGCCGAGGGACCTCCCGTGCCCGTCCGGTTCCGCGACGACGATCTCGTGGTGGTGTCGAAGCCGGCAGGCGTCGTGACGCACCCGACTGCCGGGCGACGCTCCGACACCTTGGTGAACCGGCTGCTGGGTATGGGGATCCCGCTGGCCGGTGGCGACCCGGCCCGCCCCGGCATCGTGCATCGTCTCGACGTCGGCACGAGCGGGCTGATGGTCGTGGCGACGAGCGAGGGGGCCTATCGGGCGCTCAGGGGCATGCTCCAGGAGCACGCCGTCGATCGCCGGTACCTCACCCTCGTACGCGGCAAGGTCCCGCACAGCGATTTCAGCGTCGAGGCTCCGCTCGGGCGCCGCGCCGCCCGGATCGTCGTCGACCGCAGCGAGGGCCGCGCCGCGGAGACCGGCTTCGAGGTACGGGAACGGCTCTCCCGCGCCACGCTGCTGGAGGCCGTTCCGCGCACCGGTCGCACCCATCAGATCCGCGTGCATCTGCGAGCTATCGGGCATCCGATCCTGGGCGATCGCGCCTACGGCGGAGGAGGCGACGACGCGAAGGCCCTGGGACTCACCCGTCCGTTCCTGCACTCCTGGCGGATCGCGTTCACCCATCCGATCACCGGCGAGCGCGTGTCGCTCACCGAGCCGCTGCCGCCGGATCTTGACGAGGCCCTCGCCCGCGCCCGCCATGACCAGCGGCGTTGACTCAAGCCGGGGGACTGGTAGGTTGAAGCCCCGCTAATCACACACCTGTAAGTCGCAGATGCGCGCCATGAAGCAGTAGGTAGGGAGCCGTGATCGACGCCGCTGACCGGAGCTTCGTCCATCTCCACGTGCACTCCGAATACTCACTGCTGGACGGGGCCGCGCGGATCGAGGCGCCGAAGGCGAACCCGGGGGCCCCCACGATCTTCAGCGAGACCCGCCGTCTGGAGATGCCCGCGGTCGCGGTCACCGACCACGGCTCGATGTTCGGTGCGCTGCGCTTCTACGAGGCCGGGCTGGCCGCGGGGATCAAGCCCATCCTCGGCGTGGAGGCCTACGTGGCGCCGGGCTCGCGCTTCGACCGCAACCCCGGGGAGACCGAGGAGAAGTACTACCACCTCACGCTGCTCGCGCAGGACGAGACGGGTTACCGGAACCTGCTGAAGCTCGTGAGCGCGGCCCACCTCGAGGGCTTCTACCACCGGCCGCGGATGGACAAGCAGCTCATGGCCGAGCACGCGGAGGGCGTCATCTGTCTCTCCGGCTGCCTGTCCTCGGAGCTCGCGGTCGCGCTCCGCGCGGGCAACGAGGAGCGGGCACGTGAGGTCGCGGGCGGCTATCGAGACATCTTCGGGGACCGGTACTTCATCGAGGTCCAGGATCACGGGCTCGCCGACCAGCACGCCATCCTCAGACGCCAGTTCGAGATCGGCGACCGGCTGGGGATCTCCGTCGTGGCGACGAACGACCTGCACTACACGCTGAAAGAGGACGCGAAGCCACACGACGTGCTGTTGTGCATCCAGCAGAAGAAGCTGCAATCGGACCTGAAGCGGCTGCGGTTCGACTCCGAGGAGTTCTACCTGAAGAGCCCCCAAGAGATGCGGGCGCTGTTCGCCGAGCGTCCCGACGCCTGCGACGAGACGCTGCGGATCGCCGAGCGGGTTGAGCTCGACCTGGTCTACGGTGACCGGGCGCCGGCCGACCAGCGCTACCACCTACCGCGGTTCGAGACCCCCGGCGGGATCGATCGAGACACCTACCTGCGCCAGCTCGTTGAGGGCGGTGCCGCAGATCGCTACGGCGAGCTGACGCCGGAGATCCATGACCGCCTCGAGCACGAGCTCGACGTCATCACCTCCATGGGGTTCGGCGGCTACTTCCTCATCGTGTGGGACCTGATCCGCTACGCGCGCGAACAAGGGATCCGTGTAGGCCCGGGCCGTGGGTCGGCGGCGGGCTCGGTCGTCTCGTACTGCCTGCACATCACCGACCTCGATCCGCTGCGCTACGGGCTGCTGTTCGAACGGTTCCTGAACCCGGAGCGCATCCAGATGCCCGACATCGACATGGACTTCGACGAGCGTCGCCGCGACGAGGTGATCCGCTACGCCACCCGCCGCTACGGGGAGGACCACGTGGCGCAGATCGTGACGTTCCAGACGATCAAGGGGAAGCAGGGGATCCGCGACGCCGCCCGCGTCCTGGGCTTCCCCCCGGTCGTGGGCGATCGCCTCTGCAAGATGTACCCACCCGCGGTGATGGGTCGCGACTACCCGATCGAGGACGCGCTCCGGCTCTCCCCGGATCTCGCCGCCGCCTACGAGAAGGAACCCGAGGCGAAGGAGATCGTCGAGACCGCCCGCGCTCTGGAGGGCCTGCGCCGCGAGGACTCCGTCCACGCCGCCGGCGTCGTGATCGGGGACGCCCCCCTCGTGAACTATCTCCCGCTGAAGCTCTCGAAGGACTCACGCGACGACTCGAAGAAGGTCGTTACGCAGTTCGACATGAACGGCGTCGAGGCCCTCGGCCTGCTGAAGATGGACTTCCTGGGTCTGCGGAACCTCTCGATCATCGACAACACGCTCCAGCATCTGCGAGCGCGGGGTGTGGAGCTCGACATCGATCACGTCGCTCTCGACGACCCCGACACCTACGCCATGCTCCAGCGGGCGGAGACGACGGGCGTGTTCCAGATGGAGTCGGCGGGCATGCGGCAGCTGATCAAGCTGCTCGAGCCCGACCGGTTCGAGGACCTCATGGCCCTCGTCGCGCTCTACCGTCCGGGACCGCTCAACAACGGCCTCCACACGGAGTATGCGGAGCGCAAGCACGGCCGGCGCAAGGTCACGTACCCCCACCAGGACCTGGAGCCGATCCTCAAGGACACGTACGGGGTCATGATCTATCAGGAACAGGTCATGCAGGTGGCCGTGGTGCTCGCCGGGTTCACCATGGGAGAGGCGGACACGCTCCGCAAGGCGATGGGCAAGAAGCAGCTCCACGTGTTGATGCCGTTCAAGGAGAAGTTCATCGCCGGGGCGGTGGCCAAGGGATACGAGGAGCGACTCGCGGCCGACATGTTCGAGCTCATCGTCCCCTTCGCGGACTACGGGTTCAACGCGTCCCACGCGTGTGCGTACGGCATGGTCGCCTATCAGACCGCCTACCTCATGGCACACCATCCCGTGGAGTACATGTCGGCCGTCCTCACCAGCGTGAAGGACGACAAGGACGGGAAGCCCTTCTACCTCTACGCCTGCCGAGGGATGGGGATCGACGTGCTGCCCCCCGACGTCAACGGGTCCGAGATGGATTTCGCGCCGGCGCCCGGAAGCGAGCCGGACGGGCGATCGGCGATCCGCTACGGCCTCTCGGCCGTCCGCAACGTCGGTGAGGGAGCCGTGCAGCAGATCATCGAAGCGCGCCGCGCGGAGGGAGCGTTCACCTCGTTCACCGACTTCTGCCGGAAGGTGGAGCCCGGTGTGCTCACGAAGCGCGTTCTGGAGTCGCTGATCCTCGCGGGAGCGTTCGACTCGCTCGGTTACGCACGCCGCGCCTTGCTGGAGCAGCAGGAGCGCGTCTCGGGTCCCGTCCTCGCGGAGCGCAAGGCAGAGGCGGCAGGACAGTTCTCGCTGTTCGGTGCGGTGGACGGGGGCGACGCCGGCGAGGTCGACGAGTCCGTGCTCGAGGGCCCCGAGTTCGACAAGCGCGAGCTGCTGCGCCAGGAGAAGGAGATGTTGGGCCAATTCGTCACGGACCACCCGTTGCTGGAGGTGCGTGAGACGCTCGCCGCGCAGGCCTCGCACGACGTCGCCGACCTCGAGCAACTCGGCGACGGCGACCTCGTCACGATCGGGGGCATCGTCGGCGCCGTGGCGCGCAAGTACACGAAGCGCGGGGAGCCCTACGCGCAGTTCCGACTGGAGGGACTCGCCGGCGGCGTCGAGGTCGTGGCGTTCCCTTCCGTGTACGACGCCGTGCCGTGGCTGATCGAAACGGACCGGATCGTGTTGGTGAAGGGCCGGATCGATCTGCGTGGGCGTGAACTGCAGATCCGGGCGTCGGAAGTGCGCGAGCCATCGTTCGGCGAGCGAACGGCCTCCTCGAACGACCCGGGCTCGTTGGTCGTCGACCTCGCCGCCGCCGCGTGCACGCCCGCCGTGCTCGCGAGGTTGAAGGAGCTGTTCGAGGCCCACCCGGGAGCGGCTCCCGTCCGGGTCCGATTCGTGTCGTCGTCGGGCGTCACGCCGCTCGAGGTTGGGGCGCGTCAGGTGGACCCTGCGGGGAACCTCCTGAGCGAGCTCGGGGTGCTGCTGGGGGCGGGCGCCGCGCACGTCGAACGCTCCTGAGGCTGCCCCCCGCCGGAACCAGCGAGGCGATGCCCGGGGTCGGTCTTGCGTAAGGTTCGTCCGTGACCTTCGATGTGATCCCGTCGATCGACGTGACGGGCGGGGGCCTGGGGCGACTCACGACCGAGGGCCCCGCGCCCATCGCGGACTTCGGCGGCAGCCCGGTGACGGCCGCCGAATCCTTCATGCGTTCGGGGGCGAGGTGGCTGCACGTGGTGGACATGGATCTCGCGTTCTTGGGGGCGGCCGTGAACATCGAGACCGTGATGGCGGTGCGACGCGCCGCGTTGTTCCACGGCGTGAAGATCCAGGCGAGCGGAGGTGTGGCGACGGCGGACGACATGGAGCATCTGCTGGACGTCGGCGTCGATCGTGTGGTCCTGGGTTCGGCCGCCCTGCGCGATCCCACGTTCGTCCGTGAGGCGGTCGAAGGGCACGGCGAGCGGATCGCCGTCGGCGTGGAGATCGAGGACGGCAGGATCCGGGCCCGCGGCGTCACCGCGACCGATCTGCCGCTCGAGGAGACGCTCGCGTGGCTCGGCCGGTCGGCAACGCCCCGGTTCGTGGTCACGGCGCTGCCGCGGGTCGGAGCGCTCAGCGGGCCGGACCTGGACGCCGTTGCGCACGTCATGAAGCTCGGGCGGCCTGTGATCGCCGCCGGGGGGATCGCGTCGCTCGAGCAACTGGCGTCCGTGCGCGAGGCGGGGGCAGAGGGCGCCATCGTGGGGCGGGCCGCGCTCGAGGGTGGCCTCGATCTGGCCGCCGCCGTGGCGATGGCTGCGGGCTGACTCGGTGGGGTTCCTCACGGAGATCAACCACCGGATCCGTCTCGAGCTGAGCGCGCACCCCCTCGACACCTCCTCACTCATGGCGCGCGCGTTGCATCGACCACCGGCCCGGGATCTCGTGGCGGCCCTTCGGGCGTCCGCGTCCCCCAGCGCCCCGGCGGTCATCGGGGAGATGAAGCGGGCTTCGCCGTCCGTGGGATCGATCGCCGAGGGCGGCGACGCGTCGCGTCTGGCCGCCGCCTTTGCAGCCGGAGGCGCGGCCGCGATCTCGGTCCTCACGGAGCCCCATCACTTCAACGGGTCGCTCCTCGATCTCGACGCGGTGCGACTGAGCGTGGGGATCCCCGATCCTGCGCAAGGACTTCCTCCTCGATCCCTCGCAGGTGATCGAGGCGCGGGCGCACGGCGCCGACGCGGTCCTGCTGATCGTGGCATCCCTCGGCGATGCCGAGCTCGGCGCCATGCTCGCCGCGGCCGAGGACCTGGGGATGAGGTCGCTGGTGGAGACGCACAGCGACGATGACCTCGAACGGGCGCTCGTGACCGCGGCGCCGCTCATCGGCGTCAACGCCCGCGACCTCGAGACGCTCGAGGTGGACGTGGCCGGGGCGCTCCGCCGGCTCCAGCGGATCCCGCACGAACGGATCTCCGTGATGGAGAGCGGTGTTTCCACTCGCAGCGAGGCGCTCGCCGCTGCGGACGCCGGAGCGTCTGTCATCCTTGTGGGCGAGGCCCTGATGCGGGCCGACGACCCGGCCGCCAAAGTGCGAGAGCTGCGTGGAGAGGAGCCCTGACAGATGAGCCTGATCGCGGACCCGGCGCGCGGTGATCGTTCCCGCGTCCCCGACCTGCGAGGGCGGTTCGGTACGTACGGAGGGCGCTACGTCCCCGAGGTGCTGATCCCGGCCCTCGACGAGCTCGCCTCGGCGTGGGACGAACTGCGCGAGGACGAGGGCTTCCGCGCCGAGCTGGGCGCCCTGGCGACGGATTTCGTGGGACGCCCCACCCCCATCACGCGCGCCGCGCGGCTGTCCGCCGAGCTCGGCTACGACATCTGGCTGAAGCGCGAGGACCTCGCGCACACCGGCGCCCACAAGATCAACAACGCCCTCGGACCAGGCCTTGATCGCGAAGCGCCTCGGCAAGCAGCGGATCATCGCGGAGACCGGCGCTGGTCAGCACGGTGTCGCGAGCGCCACGGCGAGCGCGCTGCTCGGACTTCCGTGCGTCGTCTACATGGGCGAAGAGGACATGCGGCGCCAGGCCCCCAACGTCGAGCGGATGAAGCTGTTGGGCACGGAGGTGGTGCCCGTCACCGCCGGCACGAGAACGCTCAAGGAGGCGGTCAACGAGGCTCTCCGCGATTGGGCCGCGAGCGTGACGAACACCCACTACATCATCGGCTCCGTGGTAGGCCCGCATCCCTTCCCGATGCTCGTGCGCGATCTCCAGCGGGTGATCGGGGACGAGGCTCGGGCGCAGTACACGGACCGGATGGGTGGGGATCCCGAACACGTCGTGGCCTGCGTCGGGGGCGGTTCGAACGCCATCGGGATGTTCACGGCGTTCGTCGGCGCTCCGGGTGTGGAGCTGGTCGGGGTGGAGGCGGGAGGCCGCGGGCTGGGGCTCGGTGAGCATTGCTCGTCCATCACGCAGGGACAACCCGGGATCCTGCACGGTGCCCTGAGCTACCTGCTGCAAGACGCCGACGGCCAGGTCGTGGAGACGCATTCGATCAGCGCCGGCCTCGACTACCCGGGGGTGGGCCCGGAGCACGCGTACCTGCACGACGCCGGTCTCGCACGCTACGTGAGCGCCACCGACGAGCAGGCCCTCCAGGGGTTCCAGGCGCTCGCGCGCGCCGAGGGGATCCTGCCGGCGCTCGAGCCCTCCCACGTCATCGGCTGGCTGCTCACACGGCCCTTCGCCGAGGGTGCCCGCGTGCTCGTCTGCCTGTCCGGCCGAGGCGACAAGGATCTCGATACCGTCCTGACGGCGTTGGGGCAGGGTTGATGGGTGCCCTGGAGGCGGCGCTTCGCGCGCGCATCGACGCGGGAGGCAGGAACTTCGTGCCCTACGTCACGGGCGGATTCCCCGGTGTCGACGCGGAGCTGCTTGGGGCGATTCGAGGACGCGGGGGCAGACGCGGTCGAAGTGGGGATCCCGTTCTCCGACCCGGTCATGGACGGCGGGGTCATCCAGGATGCCTCCCGCATCTCGTTGGAGGCGGGCACGCACCCCGCCGACGTCCTCGCCACGGTCCAGGACGCCGCGCTCTCGATCCCGGTTGCGGTGATGACCTACGTCAATCCCGTGTTCCGCCGAGGCTTCGCGCGATTCCTCGACGAGGCACGGGGCGCCGGGGTCTCAGGGGTGATCGTGCCCGACGTACCCGTAGACGAAGCCTCCGAGCTCGACGATCTCGCCGCCGAGCGGGGCCTCGACGCCGTGCTGCTGGCGGCGCCTGGGTCGACCCCGGAACGGCTCGAGGCCATCGCGAGGCGGGCGCACGGCTTCGTCTACTGCGTGGCGACGTACGGGGTGACGGGGGCCCGCAC
Organism: uncultured Actinomycetes bacterium; assembly: GCA_963850315.1. Classification (GTDB taxonomy): domain Bacteria; phylum Actinomycetota; class UBA4738; order UBA4738; family HRBIN12; genus JAOUEA01. The sequence continues at coordinate 61,402 of CAWKKN010000005.1, read as the reverse complement.
GTCGCTCTCCTCGACGGCGCGAGGAGTCGTCGAGGCCCTGCGCCCCCTCACCGACCTGCCCCTCTTGGTGGGTGTCGGGATCGGCACTGCCGAACAGGCCGCGGAGGCGTGCGGGTTCGCCGACGGCGTCATCGTCGGAAGCGCCCTGATGGCGCGGATGGTCGAAGGGGACCGCGAGGGCCTCGTTCGGCTCGCCCGGGACTTCCGAGCCGCCGTCCCGATCGTGTGAGTCTCCAGCGCCCATCGCTCAACCGTGACATCCCGGTGCGGGTGTCGTTGCGTATGCCGGAGCGGACACGTCAAGGCGACGTGCCGATGGTCGGGCCGCTCCTCGGCGAGGACGCAGTGTCGCGGACGGTGTGATAGAACACGCCAGGTCCGACTTCGCAACAAGAGAGAGGGGGCCCCGATGCATCGACGTTTCGTGCTCAGGTCGTTCGCAGTCCTGAGCGTTCTCGCGGTCGTAGCGGCCGCGTGCAGCAAGTCCACCACACCGACAGCCAGCGGATCGGCATCCGGTGGGTCGTCCAACTGCCCGTCTCCGACGGGTTGCGTCACCGTGGCGGCCGGCGCGCCGATCGAGATCGGCACCCTGCTGGCGATCTCGGGAGACAACAAGGATCTGGGTCTGGACAGCCAGTACGGCGTCCGGCTCGCGGTCGACTACCTCGATGGGAAGTTCGACGGCGTGGACGGCCAGATCGACGGTCACGCGGTCAAGCTCGTGAACCAGGACGACGGCTGTTCGGCCGAGGGTGGGCAGACCGGCGCGACGGCCCTGGCGGCCGACCCGCAGATCGTGGGCGTCATCGGGACCAGCTGCTCGAGCGCGTCGCTCGGCGTCGCCGACAAGATCCTGTCCGCCAAGTACATCGTCACGATCTCGCCGTCGGCGACGAACCCAGCCCTGACGGCCGCGGGAACCCACCAGCCCTACTACTTCCGCACCGCGCACAACGACAGGATCCAGGCGGCGGTGGTTTCCGACTTCGCCCTGCAGAAGCTGAATGCGAAGACCGCCGTGACGATCCACGACGAGAGCCCGTACACCCAGGGCCTCACCGACGGCTTCAAGGCCAACTTCGAGGCCGGCGGCGGCACCGTCACGGATGAGGAAGCAGATCAACAGCGCCGACAAGGACTTCAAGTCGCTGCTGACGAAGATCGCGCAGAACCCGCCGAACGTGATCTACGCGCCGGACTTCAACCCGGCCTGCGCGCTACATCGCGAAGCAGAAGGTCAGCGTCAGCGGGCTGGTCGAACACGACGCTTCATGGGCTCGGACGGTTGCTCCGACGCCACGTACCCCACGCATCGCCGGAAGCGCGGCGGCACGGCGTCTACCTGTCGGGACCGGACCTGACCTCCTTCTCGCAACGGGGACTTCTACAAGAACCAGTTCCTGCCCGGCCTACAAGAGCAGTTCGGCTCCTAGCCGATCTCGGTGTTCCACGCGCACGCGTTCGACGCCTTCAACATCCTGGCGGCGGCGATCACGGCATCGGCCGTGAAGAACAGCGACGGCTCGCTCACGATCCCGCGGGTGGCGCTGAAGGACGCTGTCGAGTCGACGAGCAACTACCAGGGCATCATCGGGCACGCTGACGTGCACCCCGCTCGGGGACTGCGCCACGTCGGTGACGATCGCCGTCTACAAGTACCCGGACGTTCCTTCGTGAATCCCGACGGCCGAAGCCGGTGTTCAGCGAAACCAAGACGCTGGCAAGGTCAAGTAACCGCATACCGCGGCGCGCCGGGCTGCGGGTGGACGCGATCGCGTCCGCCCGCAGCCTCCGCGTCGGGGCTCGGGTAGGGGGCGCATGGCGAGCGAGGCGACCCGGCGAACGATCGGGCGCTCGCTCGGACTGCTTCGAACGACTACCGGCGCGCAAGATCGTCCTCACGTCCTCACGGTCGCCATCGTCGATCGTGGTGGGCGGCGGCGTCTACAGGACCCTGACGCTCAAGCGGCTCCATCACCTCGGCTGGCCGTTCTGGGCCAACCTGCTGGTGATCGGCCTCGCGCTGGGGGCGGTGTACGCGCTCATCGCGCTGGGCTACACGCTCGTGTACGGGATCCTCCGCATGATCAACTTCGCGCACGGCGAGGTGTTCATGGTGGGGGCGTTCGCGTCCTTCTTCTTCGCGCGGGCCTATGCCGCCAGCGGGTTCCTCAACACCACCCGTACGAGGCGCTCGCCATCCTGTTCCTCGTGGCCATCGCTGGTCTCGGTAGGCGTCGCCGTGCTGCTGGAGACGGGTGGCTATCGGCCGCTCCGGAACGCGCCGCGCCTCGTCCCGCTGATCACGGCGATCGGCGCCTCGCTGTTCCTGCAGAACACTTCCAGGGCTTCTTCGGGCGCAGACGCGCGGTTACCCGCGCCCGGCGCTGCTCGAGGGCACGCATCACCTGGGGCAAGGTCAGCTTCGACAAGATCGATCCCGTCGTGTTCGTGACGGCGGTCGTCGTGATGGTGTCCTGCAGCTCTTCGTGAAGCGAACGAAGACGGGCAAAGCGATGCGGGCGGTGGCCCAGGACCGGGAGATCGCGAGCCTCATGGGCATCGACGTCGACCGCGTCATCGTCGACGACGTTCGTGATCGGCGGGATGCTCGCAGGGTCGCCGGCGTTCTCTACGCCATGACGTTCGGGGAGGTCGGTCCCACGATGGGCTTCCTGCCCGGGATCGCGGCGTTCACCGCGGCGGTACTGGGCGGCATCGGCAGTATCCCCGGTGCCGCGCTGGGCGGCGCTCATCCCTGGGGATCGCCGAGTCGGTCGGCCCGTACCTGTTGCTGTACGGGTGTCCACGCGCCCTCGCCGTTCGAGCTCAAGGCGTCGTGACGTTCTCGATCCTCGTGCTGGTGCTGATCTTCCGTCCCGGCGGCATCCTGGGCACGGGCGAGGCCGAGAAGGTCTGATGGGCCGCGGGAATCGGGGCGTTGCTGCGGGCGTCCGCTCGGGTGGGTCTCATCGCCGGCATCTCGGTCTGCTTACCTGGCGCTGGTGGGGATCGTCGAGCGTCTGGTGGACCTGGTCATCGTGGGCAACGTGACGATGAGCACGCTGTGATCTTCCTGCCGCCCTCGGTGGGCGGCTGGGTCGCCACGCGACCCCGGGTCGTGGCGGGCGAGCGGCGAACCACGCCGCCACCGGTCGCCGTCTCGGCGGGCGGCCTCCGGGGCTCGTGACGGGCCTCGTGGTGACCGTCTTCGTGGTCATGTCGAGTCCGTGGGCGTCGCCACGGTGCGGCAGGTGTTCATGTCCGTGTCGCCCGCGCTCATGGCCGATCATGCGGTTCCACCGCGGGCCGGTCCTGGGAACGATCCTGCTCGTGCTCGGATCGGCGCTGGCGGGCGCGTGCGGCGGCGGCGTACGGGTGCTGCCGGCCGCTATCCAGCGCGTCGTGATCGCCGGGGTCACCGCCGTGGTGGTACGGCCCTGCTGAAGCGGGTCGTGGCGCCCGGCGCTCACACAGTTGAAGCTGGACACCAACGTGCATCTACTCGCCCATCACGCTGGGGCTCACGTGGCTGGGGGCGATCGTCGTCTTCGTACTGGCGGGCGTCGCCGTCACCGCGCGCCTGGGCACCCGCATCCACGACGTGCTGCGTCCCGACCTCAGCCAGGAGACGGCGAGGGACGCGGCGGACGAGCCCGAGCCCGGGGGATCGCGCATGACGAAGCGCGGCGTGATGATCGTCGCGTGGTGCGTGGTGGCCGTCGTGCTGATGGCGCTGCCGTACCTGGTTGGGCCGGTGGTGTCGCGGATCCTCGGCAGCGTGGGCATCTTCGTGTTGCTCGGCCTCGGCCTCAACATCGTGGTGGGCTACGCAGGCCTGCTCGACCTCGGCTACGTGGCGTTCTTCGCGGTGGGCGCGTACTTCACGGCGGTCCTCACCGGAGGGGAGCGCCTCGACGTTCGCGGGATACGCGCCGCCGGCGTTCTCAGCGCATCTGTCCTTCTACGTCGCCGTCCCCATCGTCGTGGCTGATCGCGGCGGGGATCGGCGTGATGATCGGGGCGCCCGTGCTGCGGCTCCGGGGCGACTATCTCGCCATCGTGACGCTGGGCTTCGGAGAGATCGCCCGCGTGATCTTCGGCTCTACCTGGGCACAGAGCCTGTTCGGGGGCGCCAACGGCATGGGCAACGTCACCGACGCGCCGATCCCGGGCCTCGGCACGCACTTCCAGAACGACCCGCGTCACTTCTACTACCTGGTGCTGGCGTTCTGCCTGGTCGCGGTCTTCGTGTCGCTGGCGGCTGCAGGACTCGCGGATCGGACGGGCGTGGAACGCCATGCGCGAGGACGAGCAGGTCGCCGACGCCATGGGCATCAGCACCACCCGATTCAAGCTCCTGGCGTTCGCGATGGGCGGCGCCATCGGGTCGCTGGGCGGCGCGCTGTTCGCTGTCAGCCTAGGGTCGCTCACGATCGCCAGCTTCCAGATCCTGGTGTCGATCACCGCGCTTTCGGTCATCATCCTGGGTGGCCTGGGCTCGATCCCCGGGGTCGATCGTGGGCGCCATCGTCCTCATCGGACTGCCGGGGGTGCTCACCGAGTTCGAGGACTACCGCCTGTTGATCTACGGCGCGGTCCTGATCGCCATCATGCTGCTGCGGCCCCAGGGCCTGGTGCCGAACGTCCGGCGCAGCCGGGAACTGCAGGAGGACGAGCGACTCCAGGACCAGTGGGCGAAACATCAGAGCGAGGGCGACTCCGTCGACGCACTCGAGCCACGGGGAGGTCCGGTCGTATGACGAGGCTGCTCGAAGTCGATGGCGTCTCCAAGCACTTCGGCGGCCTGTACGCGCTGAACCAGCTCTCACTCACGGTGGACGAGGGAGAGATCGTGTCGGTGATCGGCCCCAACGGCGCCGGCAAGAGCACCGTCTTCAATGTCATCACGGGGCTGTACCGGCCCGACGCGGGCGAGGTGCGGTTCCGCGGCGACTCACTGGCGGGGCGCGCCCCCAGCCAGGTCACGAAGCTGGGCATCGCGCGCACCTTCCAGAACGTGAAGCTGTTCCCGAACATGACGGTGCTGGAGAACGCCATGGTGGGCCAGCACTGCCGCACGCGTACGGGAGTGTTCGGCGCGCTGTTCCGCACGCCGGCCAGCCGTGACGAGGAGGCGATGATCCGCGATCGCGCGCGCGAGGCCCTGGACTTCTTCGGCACGCGGCTGTCGGGCTACCGCCGGGACCAGCCCGCCAACGTCTTTCGTACGCGAACCGCCGCCGCTTGGAGATGGCGCGCGCCATGGCGACCGACCCCGCGCTCCTGCTGCTGGACGAGCCCACGGCGGGCATGAACCCGAAGGAGACGCTGGAGCTTCGCGACCACATCCGCCGCATGCGCGACGAGCGGGGACTGACGATCCTCGTGATCGAGCACGACATGCGCGTGGTCAAGGGCGTGTCGGACCGCGTGATCGCGCTCGACTACGGACAGAAGATCGCCGAGGGCACGTACGACCACGTCGCGCACGACGAGCAGGTCATCGAGGCCTACCTCGGCACGAAGGCGGTCGGATGAGCGACGCCCTCGACGCCGAACGGCGCCCCGTGCTGGAGCTGCGCAACGTCAGCACGCACTACGGATTGGTCTCGGTCCTGCGCAACGTGGACATGCAGATCTACGCCGGCGAGATGGTGTGCCTGCTGGGCGGCAACGCCAGCGGCAAGACCACCACCCTCAAGACCATCCTGGGCTACGTGGTGCCCTCGGAGGGTGAGGTGTTCCTGAACGGACGAGCCCATCGCCGGTCGCTCCACCACGGACATCGTGCGTTTCGGAGTCTCGATGGTGCCCGAGAACCGCCGGCTGTTCGGCGAGATGACGGTGGCCGAGAACCTCGAACTCGGGGCCTACCAGCGCAAGGACACGGCCGAGATCGCGCGCGACCGCGAGCAGATCCTGGAGACGTTCCCCCGGGTGCGCGAGCGCCTCAAGCAGAAGGCCGGGACCCTGTCGGGTGGCGAGCAGCAGATGGTGGCGATGGGGCGCGCGCTGATGTCGGACCCGAAGGTGCTGCTGATGGACGAGCCCTCGATGGGGTTGGCGCCCGTGCTGGTGGAGCAGGTATTCGAGATCATCAAGCAGATCCGCGCCCTGGGCCGGACGGTGTTCGTGGTGGAGCAGAACGCGAACATGGCGCTGTCCGATCGCGGACCGCGGCTACGTGATCCAAACCGGCCAGGTCGTGCTGGCGGACACGGCGGAGAACCTGCTGGCGAACCCGCTGATGCGGGAGGCGTACCTGGGGGAGTTGTGAGCGGCATCCGCATGTTGGATGCCGCGGCCGTGCACGATGCCCTGCCCATCCCGTTCGCGATCGACGCGCTGCAGCGGGGGTTCGCCGAGGTGGACCCGTCGGGAGGTCCGGCGCGAATCCAGTCTGGCGACGCCCCCAGGGCGGGCTGCTGCTGATGCCCGCCTGGGATGCGAGTCGGCTGGGCGTGAAGCTCGTCACCGTGACGCCGGGCAACCCCGCCGCGGGGTCTCCCCTTCGTCGCCGCGATGTACCTGCTCTTCGATCGCCCAGACCCAGCAGTCCGGTGGCGGTGCTCGACGGGCAGCGCCCGACGGCCGTGCGCACCGCCGCGGTCACGGGCTTGCCACCCGCTACCTCGCCCGCGCGACGCCCATCGGCTGGCCGTCGTGGGGGCCGGCGTGCAAGGAAGCGCGCACGCAGCAGCCATACGCGCCGTTCGCCCCATCGAGGACGTGGCGTGATCTCGCGGACTCGGGGATCGGCCGCCGCCCTGGTCGATGCCCTGGTCGCCGACGGGGTGCCGGCCCGGGTCGGCGGTCCCGAGGACCTCGCCGTCGCCGACGTGATCTGCACGTGCACGACCAGCACCACACCGGTCGTGCACGGAGACGCGCTCGCCGCCGGTGCGCATGTTAACGCCGTGGGCGCGTACACGCCGGCGATGCGCGAGCTGGACACCGCCGCGATCGCGCGGAGCCGCCTGGTGGTGGAGACCCGGCCGGCGGCGACTGGAGGAGGCGGGAGATCTGCTGCTCCCCATCGATGAGGGCGCCATAGGCCCCGATCACATCGTGGCGGACCTGCACGAGGTCGTGAACGGCGCGTGGTTGCGTCGCGATGCGGGGGACGTCACCGTCTTCAAGAGCGTGGGGATCGCGTTCGAGGACCTCGTGCTGGCGACCGCGGCCGTGGCCGAAGGCTGAGCGCCCGGGCCTCGGAGCCCGCATGGCGACTGGTAGCGTGGGTGCGTCCGTGGCGAGGAGGCTTGGGTCGATGGGGCGTCGGCGCGTCACGGTCATGATCGCTTGCGGTGTGATGGCGCTCGTCGCGCATGCAGCATGGTGTCCCGGCCCGCCCGCGTCCCGATCGTCCGCCACCCCCAGCCGGACCCGCTGGGCGTCGTCACGATCCCGCCGGGTCGCTCCGATCGTCCTGGGGACCCTCTTCGCCTCCTCCGGGCCCGCGCGGACCTGGGCGTCGACAGCCTGCGCGGTGTGAAGCTGGCGATCGACTACCTCGACCTGCCTTCGATGGCCAGCCGGGGACGTTGTTCGGCCACCCGGTGGGCTCTTGTCGGCGGACGACGCGTGCGACGAATCGGGTGCCACCGCGGCGCGCGCGCCTTCGCGACAACCCGCAGGTGCTGGCGGTCATCGGCCCCACGTGCTCGTCGTCGGCACTGGGCGGGGCCGCCAGATCCTTTCCGATGCAGGCATCGTCACGATGTCCCCGTCCGCCACCAATCCCAAGCTCACGGACCCGGCGCAGCACGCTCCGCTCTTCCTTCGCACCGTCTACAACGGGCTCGCGGAGGGCGCCGCCGCAGCCGATTTCGTCTGACGGGCCGCTGAAAGCGCGCCGCGGCGCGACCGCATACGAGGCGGAGCCGCAAGGCGACGCCGCGACGACCGGGTTCGTCGACCGTTTCGAACAGCTGGGAGGCATCATCACACCGGCGTCCTTCGCGATGCCCTCCGACCCGTCGAAGGTCCCTGCCGCTCCTGCAGGCAGACGATCGGGGGCGGAGACGGACGCGCTCTACACGACCAACCTCGGGACCGATGCGCCGACCTCACGAAGGTCTGGGACTCGATGGCCGAGTTCCGCCGCACCGGCTTCGTGGATGGCGCGGCTGCATGGTGCCCGCCGTCATCGCGAGTGTCGGCACGGATCGGGGCCGACGGCCAGCCCAAGACGGTGTACGTCGTGGGGCCCGACCTCACCCGGATGGCCGAAGGAGCTCCTTCTACCGACCAGTTCCTGCCGGCATATGAGGCGCAGTTCGGAACACGCCGATCGCGCGCGTTCCACGCCTACGCCTACGACGCGACCGACATCGTGCTGGACGCGATCCAGCTTGCGGCAACGCGCTACAAGGACGGCACGATCACGATCGGGCGCAGCGCGTTGCGCGACGCGGTGTTCGGCACGAAGGACTACCAGGGCGTCACGGGAACCCTCAGCTGCACGCCGCTGGCGGCGAGTGCTCGACGATCCCGGCTCTCGCCGTCTACCTACTTCCGGCGGTGCCCCTGGAGGGTGGCGACCCCACGGCGAAACCCGTGTTCTCCGAATCGGTCTCGCTCCAGGGCCTGGTGGCATCACCGACTCCGACCCCTTGAGCAACAGACCCCCAAGTCCTCCGTCGATCGGCTCACGGCCCCGTCTGGTTCACGCTCGATCACGATGTCGTGGGAGTTCGTGAGGTGAGCGGCACCGGTCATCACGGGCGGACCCCATTGCGGGCTGGAGACGTGCGCTCTATAACGTGAACCTGAGCGAGCGTGGCCGTGGCCGCGTGTAGGGAGGACCTCATGGCGGCTCCCGAAGTGCAAACCAAGCAAGGCCGGTGCGAGACTGACGGATCGGTTCAGGCGACGAGGGAGATCCCTCGCCTCGAGTTCCCGTTCATCGTGTACGCGTTCCTGCGTTGGCGCGCCAAGAAGGGCCCCTTCATCTGCCCGGTGTGCGAGCGCCCGGTCGAAACAGAGTGAACGGATCCTCGGGCCTCCTCGATCGGTGAGCGGGCGCCTCGGTTTGTTTCGCAGGTCGAGAGTGGTGCCGGGAGCGGGGGTCGAACCCCCACGAGGTTGCCCTCACGGGATCTTGAGTGCCTACAGGCCCTTCCCGAGCCGTCCCGCCTCATACGGCCCCGTACCGTTTCCGCAGGTCAGGAGTGGTTCACGGTCCTACCTCGTCCGGTTCCGGTCGGCGCCGTCCCGCCGCTACTGGCAGCAGAAGTGGCAGCAAGGGGGCCGTGCCCGGGCGGGGGTGTGGACCGACCGAACAGCAGCGACCCGCCCTGGATAAGTGCGACCACTCACCCAGCGCCTTCATCGCCTCGGATACCGCCTCAACCTGCCCAGCCCCTGCACGCCTTCTTGGCGGCCTCGTAGACAGCGCTGTCCCGCCGCTCGATGCTGGCGCTCACGCTGTTGGACGAACCCGTGGCGTTCTTCTCCAAGATGACGACTATGCCGTACTGACAGCGGCATGTGAGGTCGTTTCGATCAGTTTCGCTCACCACGTGGTGACGGTGGTTCCACCCCATGTCTCGGGGCTCACGTCGGCGACGGACTGTGTGAAGGTCCAGCGGTGCCCGGCGAGGTCGATGGCGGCGTACTGTCGCTCGCCGTACGCATGGGTCTCCGGGGTGCTGACGACGTGCGCACCCGCGGCGCTGACCCTCTGGTAGTGGTCGTCCACATCTTCGACCCGGACCATGACCGAGTGCGTGTCGCCGTCTGACGCGGGGGCGCGTCGACCCTGGCTCTCATCAGCCACTATGAGCGCCCCCTCGCCGAAACCCAATTGCGCACGGTGGTCGCCGATCCGCACGTGCTCGACGAACCCGAACGTGTGCGTTAGCCACTCCACAGCGGCAGCGACGTCTGGATACGACAGAACGGGCATCACCGACGCGGGCGGTGCGGAACGATTGCGCATCTTGCCTCCGTCCCTGGCGTGCTCCGACGGGTGTCAGACTCGGCCTGACGCAACTTATCGCTCATCGGCATGTGAGTACCACCGGACCCGGTGAACCGGAGCCGTCCACATCAGGGAGCCACTGCTGCAGCTCGGGCCTCGCACTCAACGTGTCACGCATCTGAGCGAGGCCCTCGGAATCCCCTGCCAGTGTCATGCACTGAGCGCCATAGGTGATCGCGGGGGGTGTGCTGTGCCAGAACTCGCCGCGCGTCGCGACGACCTCTTCAACGACCGGATCGAGGAGCGGGAGCGTGGCGTTTGAGCACTTGACGACCCGATCGAAGTCACGCGCCGCCCACGCTTCCATGATCTCATCACGAAGCCGGGAGCGCCGTGAGGAGAACTCCAAGGATCAAGAGCGTTGTGATCGCTGCTCGCTTCATTGGCCGTCCTCCGAGGCGACGTGGAATCGCGATGTCGAACGGGAGCATCACTCAGAGATGGGCAGCAATCAACCTGCCGTGACTGTCCGAACTGTCCCGGGTTCAGCGGAGGCCCCGTCCTGGCTGTGAGGCCACTCACGACCACGAGTGGCAGCAAGAGTGGCAGCACGCGGAAACCGCGTTCGTCACGGGGGGCAGGCCGGGAGGGCCCGTTTCTGCAGGTAGATCCAGGTGCCGGGAGCGGGGGTCGAACCCGCACGAGGTTTCCCTCACGGGATTTTGAGTCCCGCGCGTCTGCCAGTTCCGCCATCCCGGCCGGCGCTCCCTAGACTAGCGGGACCCGGCAGGCGCCTACCGCCGTCCGGCCACCATCCGTGACCCGTCCGCGCAGCCCGATCCGTCTCGTTCTCGCCCTGGCCGTTGCCGGGCTGTTGGTCGCGGGATGCGGCGACGCGGGCGCGCAGCCGGCCGGGACCTCCCCTCCCAAGGTCGCCTTCTTCGAGGACCTTTCGGTCCCCGACACGCTCGACACTGTGCTTCCCGCCTCCCTCTCGATGCAGGCCTACCTGCGCACGGAGACCGACGCGGGCCGCCCGGCCTCGTTCGAGCTCGTGCCGTTCGACACCGGTGGCGACCCGTCCACCGCGCTCGAGGACGCGAAGACCGTCGCGAACGATCCCACATACGTCGCGGCCGTCGCGGGTCCGTTCTGGATCGAGCCGACGCAGGTCGCCGACGCCCTCGGAGCCGCCGGGGTCCCTGTGCTGAACCTGTCCGCCGCCGGGATGCCGCCGAGCGCCGGGCAGCGTGGCTGGGTTTCGCTGGTGGCCAGCCTCGGATCCCAGACGCGTGCCCTGGCCACGCTGGCATCCGAGAAGGCCGGATCGCGCCCGGTCTGTGAAGGCGGCGACACCACGCCCTGGTCGCAGCTGGTCGCCCGTGGGGTCGATGAGGCGGCGCCCGCCATGCATCCGCTACCGCTCCCTCTCGATCCGGCGCTCGCGGTTCCCACGGCGGCGCGCCGCGGGTGCGGCGCGATCTTGTGGACCGGATTCGAACCGGGAGCTGAGGCGCTGAGAGCAAGCGTGCGGCCGTCGGTCGACGTGGTGGGGGCAGACGGCATGAAGACGTGGTCCTACCTCTCGGCAGCCCCCCCGGGAACGTCCTCCTTCGTGGCGTGCTCGTGCGTCGACGTGAACACGTCCACGACGCCGGCCGTACAGACCTTCATCAACGGCGATCAGGTGGCGACGGGCCTCACGCCCGGCGTCTTCGCCGCCGAGGCGTGGGACGCGAGCGCGATCCTCGGAACCTTCATGACGGCGGGCGTCGACAGGGCCTCGGCCCGCGCGGGGCTCGATCGCGTGCGGAGCTACCGGGGCGTCGCGACGACCTACCGTTTCGAACCCGCGGTGCCGCTCCCGGCCCGGGAGTTCCGCGGGGTGGGGAGCCGCTGGATCGCAACGTGAAGACAACGATCCGTCAAGAAGTGGATGATGTGGTTGAGACGGGTGAGGAGGCCAAGTGAGAACCCACGATGAGCGGATCGCTGCGCTGAGGAAGGTGCCGCTGCTCGCCGGCCTCTCCAAACGGGAGCTCGGGCACATCCTGCGGCTCGGCAAGGAGGTGGAGTTCCTCGCCGGCGGCCTGATCGTGTCGGTGGGCGATCAGGGCCGCGATTTCTACCTGTTGCTCACCGGCAAGGCGGAGCTCAAGGTCCCCGGGGGCCGCACCGCCACCCTCGGGCCCGGGGACTATTTCGGGGAGATCTCCGTGCTGGACGGGGGTCCCAGAACCGCCACCATCATCGCCATGACACGCGTCTCGGCGCTGCGGATCGACCGGAAGGACTTCGTGCCGTTGCTGGATGCCAATGGATCGATCGGCCGCAAGATCCTGGTCGAGACGGCCAAGCACCTGAGGGCGGCCACTCCGAAGGCCGCTTCGACGCGCCACTAGCGCCCCGCTTGGCGGTCCGACCCGGAGCTAGAGCACTTTCGAGAGGAACTGCCGCGTGCGTTCGTGCTGCGGGTTCGCGACCACCGACCGCGGCTCTCCGGCCTCCATGATGATCCCCTCGTCCATGAAGACGAGCGCGTCGCCCACCTCCCGCGCGAACCCGATCTCGTGGGTCACCACGATCATCGTCATCCCGCTTTGAGCCAGCTCCCGCATCACGTCCAGGACCTCGCCCACAAGCTCGGGGTCGAGGGCCGAGGTGGGCTCGTCGAACAACATCAGCTTGGGCTCCATGGCCAGGGATCGCGCGATCGCAACCCGCTGCTGTTGACCGCCCGACAGTTGTGCCGGATAGGCGTTGCCCCGATCGCCGAGCCCGACGCGGTCCAGGAGCTTCTGCGCTCGCTCTCGGACCACGGCCTTGCTCTCGCCCTTCACCTGGATGGGCCCGACCATGATGTTCTCGAGCGCGGTCATGGGCGGGAACAGGTTGAACCGCTGGAACACCATCCCGATCTCGGCGCGCTTCTGGGCGACCTCCTTGTCCTGCAGCTCGTAGAGCTTGTCGCCCTTCTGCCGGTAGCCGACGAGTTCGCCGTCGACGGAGAGCCGCCCGCCGTTGATCTTCTCCAGGTGATTGATGCACCGCAGGAACGTCGACTTCCCGGATCCCGACGGGCCGATGACGACGACCACCTGCTTCGGATCGACCTCGAGGTCGATGCCCTTCAACACCTCGACGTGGCCGAAGGACTTGCGGACCCCTTCGGCGAGGACCATCGGGGCCGTGGTGCTCATCGATGGTCCTGGCTGAACGGATCTGGGCGGTCGATGTCGCCGATCCCGGTCGGTGGTTCTGCGTGGGAGGTAGTGACGTTCCTCGCGAGGAGAGCGCGGAACTTCTCCAACGGCGTCGGCGGCAGGTTGCGAGCGGCGCCGCGCGCGAAATGCCGTTCGAGGTAGAACTGAGGGATCGTGAGGATCGTCGTCAGGACGAGGTACCAGACCATCGCCACGAGGAGGAGCGGGATCGTCTGGTACGTGGTCGAGTAGATGTTCCTCACCGTCTGGAACAGCTCCGTCACGGCGATCGCCGAGACCAGCGATGTGGTCTTCAGCATCGAGATGGTCTCGTTGCCGGTCGGCGGGATGATGACCCGCATGGCCTGAGGCAGCACCACCAGTCGCATCGTCTTGAGCCGTGTCATCCCGATCGAGGAAGCGGCCTCGAACTGTCCTTCGTCCACCGAGAGGATGCCGGCGCGAACGATCTCGGACATGTAGGCGCCCTCGTTCAGGCCCAGGGCGAGCAGGCCTGCGCTGATGGGCCGCACGAGCGAATTGAAGTCGAGGTGGAACAGGACGACGTTCGTGAACGGGATCGAGAAGGCAGGATGCGGCCCGGTGAGCGCGGCGATGAAGAACCAGAAGAAGATCTGGACCAGCACCGGGGTGCCGCGGAACAGCCAGATGTAGGTCCACGACGCGCCCGAAACGATCGGGGCCGGAGATAACCGCATCAGCGCCAGCACGATGCCCAGCACGACGCCGATTACCATCGAGCCGATCGTCAGCAGGATCGTCAGCCGCACACCCCGCAGCACCGGGGCTGAGAAGAAGTACTGGCGGAACACGCTCCACTGGAAGTTGGGGCTGGTGAGGATGCCCTTCAGGAGGGCCGCCACGATGATCAGGACGATGGCCGTGGCAACCCATCTCCCCGGGTGGCGGGCGGGGATCGCCTTGATGGGCTCGTGGGCGGCGGCCCCCGGAGCTCCGGACTCCGATGCGGCAGACACCGTCTCCCCTCTCGGTCGGTCCCGTCCCTAGCTGGTGGCGCCGTTGATCGTCGGGGTCGTGATGGCGCCGTCCTGCACGCCCCACTTCGTGAGGATCTGCAGGTAGACACCGCTGGCCATCAGGTTCTTCAACGCGTCCAGGACCGGCTTCGACATCGGCGCCTGACCCTGGGGGGTGCCGACGGGCCGTGGGATGGCGATCCCGTAGGGAGCGGTGCCGTAGGGCGTTCCGACCAGGGTGAACTGGCCGTTCGACTGCTTCACGGCGTATGCGGCCACCGGCGAGTCGGCCATCACGACCACGACCCGGCCGCTCGACAGGGCGAGGTTCGCGCCGTTTTGGTCCGGGAACACCGAGACGCTGACGTCGGCCTTGCCGCTCGCCTTGCACTTCACGCCCTGAGCCTTCGCGTCGACCTCCTGGGTGGTGCCGGACTCGACCCCGACGTTCAAGCCGCAGAGGCTGCTGAGGTCGGTGACCGAGGCGCCTCCCGTTGCCTTCGTGTAGAACGACGTCCCGGCGCTGAAGTAGGTCACGAAGTCGACGACCTTCTGCCGCTCCTTCGTGTCGGTAAACGAGGACATCCCCAACCCGTACTTGCCCGAGGCAAGGCCCGGGATGATCGAATCGAATCCCGCGTTGACGAAGTTGAACTTGAGGCCCAGCACCGTCCCGATCGCATGGCCGAGATCGATGTCCATGCCCTCGATCTGCTGGCTCGAGGGATCGACGAACTCGTTGGGCGCGTACGACGCGTCGGTCGCAACCGTGACCGTGCCCGCCGAAGCGATGTCGGCGGGAACCTCGGCCGCGATCGTGGCGTCCTTGGCCGGTGATGCAGCAGCGGAGCCGCCGGACGTGGGGGTCGAACCGCTGCTGGCGGGAGTCGAGCTCTTGGCGCAGGCCGTCGCCAGGATGAGCAAGCTGACGGCCAGGGTGGACGCTGACCTCAGGACGCACGTTCGGCCAAGGATCGGGTGCTTCATGGTCGTCCTTTCGTTCGACAACAACGTCGAACGGATTCTGGCACATCGAGCGTGGGTCGGCGCGGCCACCGGGCGACGTCGACCAACGTCGAGCGGGGCTGGAGGCTTCGTGGAAGGCTCAACCACGGGTTCAGGAAGGAGGAGTCGGGCCGGAACAGACTGACGGGTCGCGCCTCCTTCCGGCCGGTTCACTCACGCCTTCCCCATACGCGAGTGTTCCATCCTCGAGTCGACGCGACCCGTCAAGCTGCGGCCCCGGATGACCTGGGTCGGTCCGGTTGCCCGGTCCGTCCCCGACCACTCGGGGCCGGAGCGAACGATAGACATGAGGTTGAGGGATGTCAACTTCGGGTCCGGCCGCGGGCGTCCGAACGTGCCGGTGAGGTCGCGGAACCGCAGGTGGAGGGGTCACCGATCGCTCGGGAGGAAATGCGACAAGAGGGCGTCGGCCGCCGCGGCTACGATGGCGGGGTGAGCCCCTCGCGCGCGCGGACCACACCTCGGCGGCTCTTCCTCCTGGATGGCCACAGCCTTGCGTACCGCGCGTTCTTCGCTCTTCCTCCCTCGCTCGCCACCCGCACGGGCCAGGTGACGAACGCCGTCTTCGGCTTCACCTCGATGTTGATCAAGCTGTTGTCCGAGGAGCACCCCGATCTCATCGCGGTGGCGTTCGATTCAGGTGCGCCGACGCTCCGTCTGGCCAAAGATGCGGAATACAAAGCGGGACGCCGCGAGACCCCGGCCGACTTCACCTCGCAGCTCGGACTGATCGAAGAGGTCCTCGACACCTTGCGGATCCCGGTGGTGAGAGTGGACGACGGGCACGAGGCCGACGACTACCTCGGCACCCTCGCTGTTCGAGCGGCCGAGCGGGGCCTGGAGGCCACCATCGTCACCGCCGACCGCGACTTCTTCCAGCTCGTGCGGCCGGGCATCCGCGTGATGTTCAACCGCAAGGGCATCAGCGACATCGTGGTGTACGACGAGGCGGGCGTGACGGAGCGCTACGGGGTCCCACCGGCGAAGTACCTCGACTACGTGGCGCTCAAGGGCGATACGAGCGACAACATCCCCGGGGTGCCCGGAGTGGGGGAGAAGACGGCGGCCAGGCTCGTGCAGGAGTACGGCTCCGTGGAGGAGCTCGTGGGGCATCTGGACGACCTCAAGGGCAAGCTGAGGGAGAACCTGTCGGCTTCCGTCGACCGGCTCGCCCTCAACAAGGAGCTCGCGCGGATCGAGGTCGACGCACCCGTGCCCGTGGCGCCCGAGGACTGCGCTATGGGGGAGTGGGACACGGACGAGGTCCGCCGTCTCTTCAACTCCCTGGAGTTCCGGACCCTGTTCGACCGGCTCGCCGACGTGGGACACGGCACGAAGCCCAAGGTGGAGGTGACCGAGCTCGAGCTGCGGGAGACCACGGTGGACGAGCTGGCCGGGTTGCTGGAAGGGCCCGGCCCTCTCGCGGTGCGGCTCGACGCCGACGGTGGGTCGGTGCGGGGGATCGGCGTCTCGGCCGGGGGAGCCCAGGCGGCGTTCGCTCCGCTCCGCTCGCTCGGTCCCGTCGCCCGCTTCGTGAGCGACGCGGGCGCAGCGAAGTGGTTCCACGATGCCAAGGCGTTCGAGCGCGCGGTGCTGCGCGCGGGCGGCGACGTGGCGGGCGTGACGTTCGACACGATGCTCGCCGGCTATCTGCTGGACCCCGCCAGCGCAGACTATCCGCTGCCGGCGCTCTGCGAGCACTACCTCGGGACGGACGTTCTGGGGGCCGTGGGTGAGGAAGCGGACGGGCAACTCTTCGGCGAGGATCCCTGGCGGGCCGTCGCGGCCGAGGCCGCCGCGGTCGCGCTGCTGGCGCCGATCATGGACGAGCGGATCGACCAGCAGGGCCTTCGCCCGTTGCTGGAGGACGTGGAGCTGCCCCTGGCGTCCGTATTGGCGCGGATGGAGGCGCGCGGCGTGCGGCTGGACACCGACTATCTCGCCGAGATGGGCGGGGGCGTCCGCGCCCGGATGGCCGAGCTGAAGGCGACGGTGTTCGAGCAGGCCGGGGAGGAGTTCAACCTCAACTCGCCTCCGCAACTCCGCGCGATCCTCTACGACAAGCTGGGACTGCAGCCGGGAAAGAAGACGCCGAAGGGGGAGCTCTCCACCGACGCCAGCGTCCTGGAGAAGCTGCGGGACGCGCACCCCGTCGTGGACGCCCTGCTGTCCTGGCGCGAGCTCGACAAGCTCAACTCCACATACCTGGAGGCGCTCCCGCGCCTCGTCGATCCCGCCGACGGTCGCATCCACACCTCGTTCAACCAGGCGGTCGCGGCCACCGGCCGCCTCTCCTCGGCGAACCCGAACCTGCAGAACATCCCGGTCCGCTCGGAGCTGGGGCGCCAGATCCGGCGCGCGTTCGTACCCGGCGAGCCTGGCCAATCGCTGCTCGTCGCCGATTACTCCCAGATCGAGCTGCGCGTGTTGGCGCACCTGTCGGGTGACGCCGGGCTTGCGGGAGGCCTTCGAGGCCGGTCAGGACATTCATGCGGCCACAGCGGCGAAGGTGTTCGACCTTCCGCCCGAGCACGTGGATCCCGAGCTCCGGCGACGCGCCAAGGCGGTGAACTACGGGCTGGCCTACGGGATGAGCGCCTGGGGCCTCGCCCAGCGCCTGGACATCGCCCCGGACGAAGCCCAGGAGATCATGGACGGCTACTTCGCGGGGTTCCCCTCGATCAAGTCCTTCCTGGACGCCCAGGTCGGGCGCGCCACCGTGGAAGGGTTCACCGAGACGCTGCTCGGGCGCCGTCGCTACGTCCCTGAGCTCCAGGCGTCGAACCCCCGCGTCCGCGACCTGGGCCGCCGTCAGGCGCTCAACGCCCCGATCCAGGGCAGCGCCAGCGACGTCTTCAAGGTGGCGATGATCGCGGTGGACCGGGCGTTGCGTGCCCGTCCGGAACTCGACTGCCACATGCTGCTCACCGTCCACGACGAGCTGGTGTTCGAGGTCTCGCGGACGAACGTGGAGGCCGCCGCCGAGCTGGTCCGCGACGGGATGGAGCACGCCGTGGAGCTCGACGTCCCGCTACAGGCCGACATCGGCTGGGGCCCGAACTGGTCGGAGGCCGCCCCCGAAGGCCACTGATCACGTCCAGCGACATTGACGCCGTTTCGGCGGCGCAACTACCATCTCCCCTGGCCGCAGGGCTCCTGCGCCGCTCGCAAATCCCAATCCGCGAGTCGGTGAGCCCCGCGCGCCGGGAGGAGAACCACCGACATGAGCGACGTTGAGATCACGGCGGGCGCCGACGAGGCCCCCGCCGAGGCTACGCCGACCGAGACCATCGAGACCGTCGAGGCCACCGAGCCCGAAGCACCCACCGTGGCCGACGTCAAGGCATCGCAGCCGGACCTGACGCCCGAGGAGCTGATCGCGGCCATGGAGGCCTCGTTCCGCGACTTCAACGACGGCGACATCGTCGAGGGCGAGGTCGTGAAGATCGACCGCGACGAGGTCCTGCTGGACATCGGTTACAAGTCTGAGGGGGTCATCCCGTCCAAGGAGCTGTCGATCCGCCACGACGTCGACCCGAACGAGGTGGTCAAGGTCGGGGAGCGGTTGGAGGCTCTCGTCCTGCAGAAGGAGGACAAGGAGGGTCGCCTGATCCTGTCCAAGAAGCGCGCGCAGTACGAACGCGCGTGGGGCCGGATCGAAGAGGTCATGACGTCGGGTCAGACGATCAAGGGACCGGTCATCGAGGTCGTCAAGGGTGGCCTGATCCTCGACATCGGCCTGCGCGGATTCCTCCCCGCTTCGCTCGTCGATCTTCGCCGCGTCCGCGACCTGCATCCGTTCGTAGGTCAGGAGCTGGAGGCGAAGATCATCGAGCTGGATCGCAATCGCAACAACGTCGTGCTGTCGCGCCGCGCGTTCCTGGAGGAGTCCCAGAGCGAGGGCCGCAAGTCCTTCCTGCAATCGCTGCAGAAGGGTGAGCGCCGCAAAGGCACGGTCAGCAGCATCGTGAACTTCGGAGCCTTCGTGGACCTCGGCGGCGTCGACGGTCTCGTGCATGTCTCCGAGCTGTCCTGGAAGCACGTCGATCATCCCGGCGAGGTCGTCGCGGTGGGCCAGGAGGTGGAGGTGGAGGTCCTCGATGTGGAACTGGAGCGCGAGCGTGTCTCCCTGAGCCTCAAGGCGACGCAGGAGGACCCCTGGAAGGAGTTCGAGCGCACGTCGCAGGCGGGCTCGGTCATCACCGGGACGGTCACGAAGCTCGTCCCGTTCGGGGCGTTCATCCGCGTCGCCCCGGGGATCGAAGGGCTCGTGCACATCTCGGAGCTCTCGCACGAGCACGTCGACACGCCGGAGTCCGTGCTGTCGGTGGGCGATGAGGTGCAGGTGAAGGTGATCGACGTCGAGGTGAACCGCCGCCGCGTGTCCCTGTCGATGCGCCAGGTCACCACCGCGCCTCCTCGCGAGCCCGAGATCAAGGTCGAACCTGAGCCTCGTCGCGAGCCACAGCCGGAGATGACGGCGACGATCCAGATCCCCGACGACATCGTGGCGGCGGTGGCGGAGGCGGACGCCGCCCGAGGGGGCGAGCCGGAGCCCTTGCCTGCCGGGCTCGAGCCGGAGCCCGCTGAGGCCGCGTCCGAAGAGACCGTCCAGATCCAGGAAGCGGAGGCCGTCGTGGAGGCAGCGATCGTCGAGGACGAGGTCGAGCTCGCCGTCGATGAAGCCGTCATCGAGGCCGCGGTCGACGACGCGATCGTCGCGGAGGCGGCCGACGATGAGGAGACCGCCGCGGCCGATATCGCGGTCGCCGACGTCGTCGCCGAGGCTGCCGAGGAGACCGCCGAGGAGGAGGTCTCGCTGGAGGCCATCCTCGAGGACCTCAAGCGTCGCGAGGGCCGCACGGACTGACGTTGCCACGACGCCCGCAGCTCTCATGCGCTTCGTGGGCCTGACGGGCGGGATCGGGTCGGGTAAGTCCACGGTGGCGGCCATGCTGGCCGAGCGCGGGGCGTTGGTCGTCGATTCCGACCGGTTGGCGCGAGACGCCGTCGCGCCGGGGACCCCCGGTTTCGATGCCGCGGTGAACCTGTTCGGGCCCGAAGTGGTGGACGCCGACGGGGGGTTGAACCGGGCGCGGGTGGCGCAGGTCGTCTTCGCGGACGAGGCGAAACGGCGCGCGCTCGAGGCCATCGTGCACCCGGAGGTCGCCCGGCTAACCGCCGCCGCGCTGGAGGAGCAGCGGAACACCGACGCCATCGTCGTGCTCGACTCCCCGTTGCTGATCGAGACCGGAACGTACCGGAGCTGCGACGCCGTCGTCGTGGTGCGAGCGGATCCGGCGTTGCGCCTCGCCCGGCTTGTGGAGCGCGGGATGGATGCTGCCGACGCGCGGGCGCGGATCGCCACGCAGATGCCGGCGCCGGAGCAGGCCGCGCTCGCCGACGTCGTCGTGGACAACGACGGCTCGATCGAGGATCTCGCCCAGGCCGTCGACGCCTTGTGGCGGGACCTATCATCCGCGCGATGAGATTCAAGGCCGTCTTCTTCGACGCGGGAGAGACGCTCGTGCATCCCGCGCCGTCCTTCCCGGAGCTCTTCGCCTCGGTCGTGACGCGCGAGGGCCACCCTCGACGACCGGTCGACATCGCAGAAGGGCTCACGCTGATCTCGGATGCCTTCGAGCGTGCCGCGCACGAGAACGTCCTTTGGACCACCAGCCCCGAGCGCTCGCAACGATTCTGGGGTGCGGTGTACGAGCGGTTCCTGGACGTGCTGGGGATCCCCGACGGGACGGGGCTCACGGACACGCTCTACCGGGAGTTCACCGACCTCGCGAACTACGCGACGTTCGCCGACGTGGCGCCCGTGCTCGCCCGACTGCGGGACGACGGCCTGCGGCTGGGGATCGTCTCGAACTTCGAGCCCTGGTTGGAAGAGCTGCTCCACCGGTTGGAGTTGAGCGCGTTCTTCGACGTTCGGGTGATCTCGGGGATCGAGGGGATGGAGAAGCCCGACCCCGCGATCTTCCGGCTGGCGCTCGAACGCGCGGGGATGGCGGCCGAAGACGCCGTCTACGTGGGCGACATCCCCGACTTCGACGTCGCGCCGGCCGCGGCGCTCGGCATGTTCCCCGTCCTGATCGACCGCCGGGGCCGCCACGAGGGGTTCGAGGGGCCGGGGATCCGCATCGCGTCGATGCAGGAGCTCCCCGGGGTCCTGGAGGGAGCCTAGGTGTCCGAGCGGGAGCGCCGCTTCAGCCCCGAGGAGGCGAACGCCGAGCTGCCCGATCTGCGGGAACGCCTCCCGCGGCTGCGCGACGCCCGTCAGGCCATGATCGCGGCCAGCCGGAGGATCAGCGAGGCGATCGCCACCGATGGCGGAGGCGTGGCGGGGAGCGACTGGTTCGGTGCACAGCAGACACTGAGGGACGACGTGACGGCGCTCGCGGAGCGCGGCATCCTTCTGCGCGATCCGGACACCGGCCTCGTCGACTTCCCGGGGGAGATCGACGGACGTCGCGTGTTCCTGTGCTGGCGGCTGGGCGAGGAGGCCGTGTCGTGGTTCCATGAGGTTGACGCCGGCTTCGTGGCACGCAAACCGCTGTGAGCCGCCTGCCCGTGGTCCTCGTTGCGGGCACGGCCATCGATCACCCGCCGCCGGGCATCGAGGCGGCCGAGAAGGACGTCTCGCTACGCTACGCCGCAGATGAGGATGGTCTCGTTGCCGAGATCGCCGACGCCGACGGTCTGTTCCTGTGGGGAGCGGAGGGGGGGTGGCTGCGAGCCGCCTGGGGACGTGCATCCCGGCTCCGCTGGATCCACTCGCCGTCGGACGGGGTCGATTGGTTCCTGTTCCCGGATCTCGTCGAGAGCGAGGTCGAGGTGACGAACGCCCGTGGCGTGTACGAGGACGCCATCGCCGAGTGGGTCGTGGGCGCGATGCTGTCGTTCGCCACCGGGATCCTGCACCAGCGTGACGCGCAGATGCGGGGGGAATGGTCCCCACGGGAGACGCTTCGGCTGGCCGGGGAACGACTCCTGGTGGCGGGCCCCGGTCCGATCGGCCGCGCGGTGGGGTGGCGCGCCGGGGCGCTGGGGATGGAGGTCGAGGCGGCCGGGCGCGCCGCGCGTCACGACGACCTGTTCGGCGACGTGGTCTCAACGCGGGACACGGCGGACCTCGCCGCGGCGCTCGGCCGCGCCGACGTGGTGCTGGACGCCCTGCCCCTCACGCCCGGGACGGCCGGCTTCTTCGACCTGGCGCGGTTCGCAGCGATGCGTCCGACGGCACGGTTCATCAACGTCGGCCGAGGCGCCACCGTCGACCAGCCGGCGTTGATCGACGCGCTCGCAGGCGGACGCATCGCCGGCGCGGCCCTGGACGTCTTCGAAACCGAGCCGCTCCCACCCGACAGCCCTCTCTGGTCGTTCTCCAACGTCCTCATCTCGCCCCACATGTGCGGGCGCTTCGAAGGATGGCAACGCGCCACCGTCGCGGTCTTCGTCGACAACGCCCGACGCTTCGCTCGGGGAGAACCCTTGCGCAATCCCGTCGACAAGCGCGCGGGCCACGGGTTGTCGCTATGACTGCTTCGTCGCTAGCGTGACGACGTGCCCGATCGAGTGATCGATGTCCGTGGTCTGGTGAAGTCTTACGGCGATGTCGAGGCGGTGAGGGGCATCGATCTGCACGTCGACCGGGGCGAGGTCTTCGCCCTCCTCGGCCCCAACGGCGCCGGCAAGACCACCACCACCGAGATCCTCGAGGGCTACCGCGACCGAACCGCTGGTGACGTCGCGGTCCTCGGTGAGGATCCCGAGAAGGCGAGCCACGATCTCAAGCAGCGGTTCGGCATCGTCCTGCAATCGACCGGCATCGACCCGTTCCTGACCGTACGTGAGACGGTCGATCTTTACGCTCGGTACTATCCGCGGCCGCGCGACGCCGACGAAGTGATCGATCTCGTCGGTCTCGCCGAGAAGCGGGACACGCGCGTGAACAAGCTGTCGGGCGGACAGCAACGGCGGCTCGACGTTGCGGTGGCGCTGGCGGGCGACCCCGAGCTGCTCTTCCTCGACGAGCCGACGACGGGGTTCGACCCGAACGCTCGGCGGAACGCATGGGAGATCGTGAAGAACCTCGTGTCGCTCGGCAAGACGGTCTTCCTCACCACGCACTTCATGGACGAGGCCCAATACCTGGCCGATCGTGTCGCGGTGATCGCCAAGGGGGAGATCGTGGCGGAGGGCACGCCGGACACGATCGCCGGGCGCGATCAGATGCGGCCGAGGATCCGATTCCGACTCCCCCTCGGCGCACCGCAGCCACCGGACTGGGGGCAGGTTTCGCTCGCGGACGGGTCCTTCGAACTCTCCGTCGACGACCTGACGACCGTCCTGCACCGGATGACGGGTTGGGCGCTCGACGGGGGAAGCTCGTTCGAGGCGATCGAGGTCACCCGGCCGAGCCTGGAGGACGTCTATATCGAGTTGACGGGCTCGGAGGTGGGGGCGGAATGAGCGACGTCAACCTCGCGCTTCGGCAGGTGCGTTTCACGAACAAGGCATTCTGGCGGAACCCGGCAAGCGCTTTCTTCACGTTCGCCTTCCCGCTGATGTTCCTCGTGATCTTCACCGCCCTGCTCGGCAACGGCACGACGGTGGTCTCGATCCATCCGACGGTCGTTATCAAGAACGCCACGTACTACGTCGTGGCGATGGCCGCCTTCGGTGTCATCACCGCCACCTATACGAACATCGCCATGAGCGTCACGTTCCAACGCGATGAAGGCATCCTCAAGCGCGTGCGTGGCACACCGCTACCGTCGTGGGCGTATCTATTCGGCCGTGTCGTGCATGCCCTCTTCGTCGCGGCCATCCTCGTCGTCATCACCATGCTGTTCGGGAAGTTCTTCTACAGCGCGACGCTGCCGACGGGATCCGCTCTCTGGGAGTTCATCGTCGCGTTCATCGTGGGTGCGCTGAGCTTCGCGGCGCTGGCGCTGGCGATCACCGCCGTCATCCCCAACGCCGACGCCGCGCCGCCGATCGTGAATGCGACGATCCTTCCGCTGCTGTTCCTCTCGGGCGTCTTCATCCCTGTCAGCAGCACGTCGCCCGCCTGGATCCGTGCGATCGGGGCGATCTTCCCCGTGAAGCACTTCATGAACGCGATCCAGGGTGGCTTCCTCGCGAGCGTTCCGAACGCGAGCGTCGCGTTCCCGTTCCGCTGGAGCGACGTGCTCTTCATCGCGCTCTGGGGGATCGCGGGAGCGCTCCTCGCCGTCCGCTTCTTCTCGTGGGAACCCCGCAAGTAAGGGCGGTCTGCTAGGCTCCGGCGCGTGCCGGGACACCCTACGCGTCGGCGAGGGCGGGGCACCGTGAGGGGGTTCTCGTGAGGCGGAGGCTCGTCGTCGGCATCGCAGCGTTCGCGGTCATCGCGGCGGCGTGCGCGAAGAGCACGGTGAACACCGCGACGACGACCGCCACCACCAGCGCCTCGACGTCGTCGGACCCCGCGGCGTGCGCGAAGAGCGCCACGCTTCACACCCCGGGCACCCTTACGATCGGGACCGACAACCCCGCGTACCCGCCCTACTACGAGGGCAACGCGCCGAAAGGCTCCGAGTGGAAGCTCGGCTACCCGCCCAACGGCAAGGGGTTCGAGGCCGCGGTGGCCTACGCGGTCGCGAAGGAGATGGGCTTCACGGAGCCGCAGGCGGTGTGGACCGTGACCCACTTCCTCCAGTCCTACGCCCCCGGTCCGAAACCCTTCGACATGTATCTGTCTGAGGTGTCGTACAAGCCCGGACGCGCGCAGGCCGCGGACCTCAGTGACAGCTACTACGACGTCGTCCAGGCGCTCGTCGCGGTGAAGGGAACACCCATCACGTCGGCGACGACCATCTCGGGCCTCAAGAAGTACAAGCTCGGCGCGCAGATCGGCACGACGAGCGCCGACTACATCACCAACGACATCGGCGCCACCCTCGCCACGTACCAGACGGTGCCCGACGCCGTCGCGGCGCTCAACGCCAGGCAGGTCGACGGGATCGTCGTCGACCTGCCCACGGCCCTGTACATCGCGGACCCCTACGTTCAGGAGGTCAAGAACAGCACGGTCGTCGGGCAGTTCCCGAATCCCGCGGGCACCACGCCCGAACACTTCAGCATCGTCCTTCCCAAGGGCAGTTCGCTCACCGACTGCGTCAACGAGGCGCTCGCCGCCATGACGGCGAGCGGTGAGTTGAACTCGATCACGCAGACGTGGTTGTCGAAGAAGACGAACGTCGGCACCGTTCCCGTCTTCTCGCCGTAGCCGCCTTCCGACCGACCATGGTGGGCGGGGGAGGCGATCCGCAGAAAGCCGATCCCTGGGCCGACGACCCGGAGCAGGGGCCCCAGGAGTCGCGTGAGTCCAAGATCCTCGGGCCTCTTCATGCCGAGGGCGTGCGGGGCGTGACGATCGCCACGATCAGCACGGTCGTCGTCCTGGTCGTCATCGCGCTCGTGGCGATCAACTCGCCGAACTGGCTGCTGTTCAAGGAGTCGTTCTTCAACGCGGCGATCTTCCGCAAGACGTTCCCCGACATCGCCCACGCGTTCCTGCGCAACATCGAATACTTCCTCATCGCCGAGCCGTGCATCCTCGCGCTCGCGCTGCTGCTCGCCGTGATGCGGTCGCTGCGGGGTCCCGTCTTCTTCCCGATCCGCGCCATGGCGATCATCTTCGTGGACTTCTTCCGCGGGATCCCGACGATCCTGGTCGTCTACCTGCTGGGCTTCGGCGTCCCGGCGATGCAGATCCCCGGACTGCCGATCAGCGCCTCCTTCTGGGCATTGGTGGGTCTGGTGCTGAGCTATTCCGCCTACGTCGCCGAGGTCTACCGGGCGGGGATCGAGTCCGTGCACCCCAGTCAGACGGCGGCGGCACGCTCGCTGGGGCTCAGCCGGATCCAGACCCTTCGCTATGTCATCGTTCCGCAGGCCGTGCGCCGCGTCGTGCCCCCGCTCATGAACGACTTCATCGCGCTGCAGAAGGACACGGCCCTGATCGCGGTCGTGGGGGGATTCCCGCCGGAGGCGTTCCAGCAGGGCCAGATCTACCAGAGCGCGCTCTTCAACTTCACACCGATCGTGGGCGTCGCGCTCTGCTTCCTGATCATCACGGTGCCCCAGACCCGCTTCGCAGACTGGATGCTGGCGCGACAACGCGCGAAGCGTCAGGCCGGAGGCGCCCTGTGACCGACGCGTTGGTCCTCCAGGACATCCACAAGAGCTTCGGGGAGATCGAGGTTCTCAAAGGGATCGACCTCGCGGTCGGCGAGCACGAGGTGATCTGCCTCATCGGAGCCAGCGGCTCGGGGAAGTCCACCCTCCTGCGATGCATCAACCTCGTCGAGTCGGTCGACGCGGGTCGGATCACGGTGCTCGGGCGCGACATCACCGCTCGCGGCGTCGACGTGAACGACGTGCGTCGTCAGGTGGGCATCGTGTTCCAGTCGTTCAACCTGTTCCCGCACATGACCGTGCGGCAGAACGTCACGCTCGCCCCCCGCAAGGTCCTCAGGGAGTCGCGTGAAGAGAGCGAGACGCAAGCCCGGGACCTCCTGGCCCGGTTCGGTCTATCCGACAAGGCCGAGGAGTATCCCGACCGGCTGTCCGGCGGGCAGCAGCAGCGCGTCGCGATCGTGCGCGCGCTCGCGATGAAGCCCGACATCATGCTGCTCGACGAGGTCACGAGTGCCCTGGACCCGGAGCTGGTCGCCGAGGTCCTCGACGTGATCCGCGAGCTTGCCGCCGGCGGCATGACGATGCTGATCGCCACGCACGAGATGGGCTTCGCGCGCGACATCGCCACCCGTGTCGTCTTCCTCGACGCCGGCGTCATCCTTGAGCAGGGGCCCCCCGACCAGATCTTCGGCGCGCCGGAACAGGAGCGAACGAAGCAGTTCCTGCAACGGATCGTGGACGCCGGCAGGATGTAGGTCGTCTTCGACTAGGCGGCCGGCGTCGGCAGCCCGTCGAAGGCCGACGGCGGGATCTGCCGCTCGAACGCGATCGCGGCGTCGATCACCATCGAGACGTCCTGCGGATCCCGTTGTTGGGTGAAGCACATCGACCACGCCCCCGCGATCTCGAAGCAGAGGTCATGGTCGGGCAGCTCGTCGAGGAACCAACGCTCCATCGCTCCGTCGAACACGGCGGCGGCGAAGTCCGGGTGCGTGGTCGTGACGCGGAAGGCTCGAGCGAAGTCGGCGCGCTCGGACTCGAACACCTCGTGGTGACCCGGATGGGCGAGCCAGTGCGCGGTGGTCTCGTGGCTCACCATGAGCTCGGGGCATGTGACCGGCAGCGCGGTCACGACGCAGGAGGAGTCGAACGTGCTCTCCGTCTCGAGCATGCCCGAGGACAACATCCGCCATTCGTAGTCGAAGGCGACGAAGTCGCGTCCCTCCCGCTCTCCCTCGATCACGTCCATCGCGACGCCGGCGACTCCGTTCGTGAAGTATCGGAACGGCAGAGACGTCAGGTCGTCGTGGTCCTCGATCGAGAAGGACCACCCGTGCCCCTCCGTGAGGGCCTCCAGCTCGTCTTCGCGCGTCACGTGCCGTCCTTCCTGCGTTCTGGTGATCCCGCGCGAAGGATAGCGGCTGCGCCGCGTTCAGGCGGAGAGGATGTCCGGGCGGGGGGGACGGCCAGCTCACGGTGCAAGGCTGCGGCGATCCGATCGACCGCGGGGCGCCAGCTCCTCAGGAACCCCACGTGCGTCGTGTGCCCGTCGGGACGCTGGAGGCCGAAGTTGCCTTGGGCCGGGAACATCGGGCGGACGGCGTCGACGCAGAGCGCATCGAGCGGCTCGGCCGACACGAGGGCCCGGGGGCTCGCGCCGGAGAACGTCGCGTTGAAGATCAGGAGGCGGCGGTCGGTGAGCACGAACCAGCGCGTCGGCGACCAGTAGGCGATCGCGAGGCTCTCAGCCGCCACGATGGCGGCGTAGCCGACCCATCGGAGCATGAGCCGGTGCATCTCGCGCGTGTACCACGCGTGCACGTCGCCCAGCACGGGGGTCGAGGTGTGGGGGAAGGCCCACAGGGCAACCACGGCGATCCCGCCCACCGCGAGCAACACGAAGAGCCGTCGGTCCACACCGATCCATCCGCGCAGGACCGCGTGCTCCCGCTCGCCGGGCTCCAGCGAGGGGGCGACGCGTCGGCGTGCTCTCGTCACGATGCGATCGTGGTTCACGCGATCCTTCCAGACCGTTCGGACCAGGTCGGCTCCAAGGCTAGGGAAGATCGCCGTCCGGCGCATCGGCCGAAGGTCATCCCCCGGCCTTCGGCCACGCCTGTGCGCTGTTCGGGACCAAGGCTGTCGTGGTGCGGCCCTAAACTGCATGCAGCCATGCCTCCTTTCAGGATCAGCTCGGAGTTCAGGCCCGCGGGGGACCAGCCCAAGGCCATCGACGAGCTGACCGCGGCCGTGGCGGGCGGCGCCCGGTACAGCACGCTGCTGGGCGCCACCGGCACCGGGAAGACGTTCACCGTCGCGCACGTGGTCGAACAGCTCCAGCGGCCCACCCTCGTGATCGCGCCCAACAAGTCGCTGGGCGCCCAGCTCGCGAACGAGTTCCGCGAGGTCTTCCCCGACAACGCCGTGGAGTACTTCGTCAGCTACTACGACTACTACCAACCCGAGGCCTACATCCCCACGACCGACACGTACATCGAGAAGGACTCTTCGGTGAACGACGAGATCGAGCGTCTGCGCCACGCCGCCACGGCCGCGCTGCTCTCGCGGCGCGACGTGCTGATCGTCGCCAGCGTCTCCTGCATCTACGGGCTGGGCTCGCCTGAGGAGTACATGGGCCAGATCCTGCGGCCCTACAAGGGGACGGAGCTCCCGCAGGAGTTCGCGATGCAGCGGCTCGTGGACATCCAGTACCAGCGCAACAACGTCAGCCGCGCCCGCGGCACCTTCCGCGTGCAGGGCGACACCCTGGAGGTCTTCCCGCCGTACGAGCAGATCGGGTTCCGGATCGAGTGGTGGGGCGACACCGTCGAGCGGATCATGCGGTTCGATCCCGTCACGGGCGAGCTGATCGACGAGCTCACCGAGACCACCATCTTCCCCGCCACGCACTACGTGGCGTCGGAGGAGCGCATGAAGCGCGCCCTCGTCTCCATCGAGGACGAGCTTCGGTCGAACGTCTCGCCAGCTGGAGGGGCAGGGCAAGCTGCTGGAGGCCGAGCGCCTGCGCATGCGCACGTCCTACGACCTCGAGATGATGCGCGAGGTCGGGTTCTGCAGCGGCATCGAGAACTACTCCCGCCACATCGACGGCCGGGACGCCGGCACGGCGCCGTTACACCCTGCTCGACTACTTCCCCGATGACTACCTCGTCGTGATCGACGAGTCGCACGTGACGCTGTGCCGCAGCTGCACGGGATGTACGAGGGCGACCTCTCGCGCAAGTCGACCCTGGTCGAGTTCGGGTTCCGGCTGCCCAGCGCCATCGACAACCGGCCGCTGCGGTTCGAGGAGTTCACCGAGCGCGTGCAGCAGGTCGTCTTCATGTCGGCCACGCCCGGCGCGTACGAGCTGCGGGTCTCCGACGCGGTCGTGGAGCAGATCGTGCGGCCCACGGGCCTCGTCGACCCCGAGGTGGAGATCCGGCCCACCAAGGGCCAGGTGGACGACCTCATCGAGGAGATCCGCGGCCGCGCGGAGGCCGACCAACGCGTGCTCGTCACGACCCTCACGAAGAAGATGGCGGAGGACCTCACCGACTACCTGGTCGAGATGGGCATCCGCGTGCGCTACCTGCACTCGGAGGTCGACACTCCTGCAGCGCATCGAGATCGTGCGCGACCTGCGCCTGGGTGAGTTCGACGTCCTGGTCGGGATCAACCTGCTGCGCGAGGGCCTCGACCTTCCCGAGGTGTCGCTGGTGGCCATCCTCGACGCCGACAAGGAGGGGTTCCTGCGCTCGGAGACTTCCCTCGTGCAGACCATCGGCCGCGCCGCGCGCAACGTGGACGGCGACGGTGCTGATGTACGCGGACGCCATCACGGACTCCATGAAGGCGGCCATCAGCGAGACGCAGCGCCGGCGCCAGATCCAGCTCGCGTACAACGTCGAGCACGGCATCGATCCGCAGACGGTACGTCGCAAGGTCAACGACATCCTGCTCACGCTGCGCGGCGACGACGGCGACCGGTCCACGACCCCGAAGAAGGAGCGCCGCGCGCAAGGCCGCCGCACCCGGAGATGCCCACCGACGAGCTGGAGCGGCTGATCGCGAGTCGCTCGAGGACGAGATGCACGAGGCCGCCAAGGACCTCCGCTTCGAGTACGCCGCGCGCCTGCGCGACGAGGTCCAGGACCTCCGCAAGGAGCTGCAAGGCGATGCGCGAGGCCGGCGTCGGGCGTCTGAGCATCCGCCCACGCTGAGGGGCGGGCCTCGTCGGCCGGCCCAGCTAGGCTCCCCTGCATGACTCAACTCGTCCTGCGCGCGCCCATCGCGTGGCTCGGCCCGGGCCGGCTCACCCCCGACGTCCAGGTCGTCTGCGAAGGCGGTGTCATCGCAGGAGGTCGGGCGCGTGCACCCCGTGCCCGACGGACGCCGCGGTCGTGGCGGTGGGCGGCTTCCTGATGCCGGCGGCCGCCGACCGCCACGTGCACATCGAGCTGAGCGACCCGGTCGGCCGTCCTGCGGCGCGGGCGTCACGGCCGTGCGCGACCTCGCGTGGCCGGCCGATCGCATCTTCGCGCTCGCCGACGCCTCCGAGCTGTCGTCGTTCAACGGGTCCGCTGATCCGCGCCGCCGGGCCCGATGCTCACGGCCCCCGGCGGCTACCCCACCGCCGCCGCGTGGGCGCCCGCGGGCACCGGGCGCGGAGTCGCATGGGCCCGAGGACGCCGCGGCCGCGGTGGCGGAGCTCGGCGGCGCTGGGCGCCGCCGCCGTCAAGGTCTCGCTGAACGCGGAGGCGGGTCCCACCCCGGCGACGCCGCGCTCTGGCGCCTCTGCGACGCGGCCCACGCGGCCGACCTGCCGGTCACCGCCCACGCGCAGGGGGAGGGCCAGGTCGAGCGCGCCCTGGGCGCCGGGGTCGACGAGCTCGCGCACACGCCCTGGACCCAACGGCTGTCCGAGGACGACGTGGTCGCCGCGGCCGCGGCGCGGATGCGCTCGGTCTCCACCCTGGACATCCACTCGTACGGCCGCGACACGCCGGCGCTGCACGTGGCGCTGGACAACCTCCGCCGGTTCCACGCCGCGGGCGGGGAGGTGCGCTACGGCACGGACCTCGGCAACGGCCCGATCCCGCCGGGATCGACACGCACGGAGCTCCACCTGCTCGCGCGACGCCGGGCTCACCTCGGACGAGGTCCTCCGGGCGCTGGTGCGCGCGCCGCTGGAGCCGGGCGCGCCCGCCGACCTCATCGGCTCGACGAGGCAGCCCGCTCGGAGGACCTCGGGCGCTTCGACCACCTCCGCCTGGTGGTGCGCGCGGGCCGTGGTCGTTCCGACGTGACGGTCGTCCGACTAGCAGCGAGGGCGGCCGAGCTCGTCGAAGCAGCGGTCGATCGTCCGCCTCGGTGTTGAAGAAGTGCGGGCTGATCCGCAGGCCGTCGCCGCGGAAGTCCGTGCAGACGTCGCGCTCCAGCAGCGCGTGGCAGATCGCGCTCCGCGTCGGGGCCGACGCCGACGTTCACGACGCCGCCTCGCGCCGGCGGCCGATCGCGCGGGGTGCGCACCGGCAGCCCCAGCGCGTCCGCGCGCGCGATCACGTGGTCCGTGAGCTCGCCCTGCCGCGCGCGGATCCGCTCGACGCCCACCTCGCACGATGATGTCGAGCCCTCCCTGCGCGATGAAGAAGACCGGCGCGGGCGGCGTGCCGTGCTCGAGCCGCCGCGCGGTCGGGTGGTAGGTCAGGTGTTGGTTGTCGAACGAGAACGGCTCCGCGGTGGCGAACCATCCCGTCACGGCGGGCTCGAGGGTCGGGAAGCAGCTCGCGGCGCGCGTAGAGGAAGACCATGCCCGGGGCCGCCGCACAGCCACTTCAGGGTGCCCGCCGTGTACAGGTCGCAGCCGAGGTCGTGCAGGTCCAGCGGCACGATCCCGATCCCGTGGTAGTCGTCGACGAAGGACAGCGCCCCGCGCTCGCGCGCCATCGCGCAGACGGCCTTCGCGTCGACGATCGCGCTCGAGCGGTAGAGCACCCGGTTCACCATCACGACGGCCGTGCGCTCGTCGATCGCGGCGTCGTAGGCCTCGAGCGGGATCGTGAGGCCGTCGGGGCTGCGGAGCCACACGATCTCGGCGCCGGTCTTGCGCGCCCACGCGAGCCAGACGTGCCCGTCGGTGGGGAAGTCCAGTTCGGACATGACGATGCGGTTCCGGGCCCCGGACAGATCCAGCGCCGAGGCCACCGTGGACAGCGCCACCGAGATGTTCGTCGTGATGGCGACCTCGTCGGCGTCGCACCCCGCCAGCGCGGCGAAGGTCGTCTTCAGCGCCGCCATCGCGCGGGAAGATGTCCTCGAACCAGACGTGATCGGGCGCGCCCTTCGACGCCCATGCCTCGAGGTAGCCGTCCAGAGTGGCCGCGCGAGCGGTCGGAGACCGGCCCGAGCGAGGCGCTGATCAGGTAGGTCTTGCGGGCTCAGGACGGGGAACTCGTCCCGGTAGTCCGTCGAGCGCGCGCTCGGCGGCCATGCGCCGGGCGTAGCGTAGCCTCACCGTCACCAGCGCGTGCACGAGACCCGCCGCTCCAGCAGGCCAGGGCGACGATCGCGGGGTTCAGCCGGAACCGGCGGATCGCCACGAACGACGCCACGGCCACCACCAGCGCGAACGGCTCGAGGAGTCGCGAGATCGGGGACGGGCACCGGCGGAGCCGAAGGGCTGCGATAGGTGTGCACCGAGCTGAACAGGACGTTCACGGCGAAGGTGAGCGCGAGGCTCGCGATCACGCCCACCACCGCGCCGGTGATCGCGCCGAGCGCCGCGCCCAGCCGCCGGTCTGGCCCGCAGGCGCTCCACGTACGGCGCCCCCAGGAACACCAGCAGGAAGCACGGGGCGAACACGGCCCAGACGGTGACGGCGGAGCCGATCACGCCGGCCGACGACGGGCGCGAGGTCGCCCGGGTTCCGGTAGGCGGCGAGGAACCCCACGAACTGCGTGACCATGATGAGCGGGCCCGGCGTGGACTCGGCGAGGCCGAGCCCGGCCACGACGTCGGACGGCGTCATCCAGCCGAAGCGGTACACGGCGGCCTGGTTCACGTAGGCGAGCACCGCGTACGCGCCCCCGAACGTCACGATCGCGGCCGTGCTAGAAGAAGAGCGCCTCCTGCGTGATCGTGTCGTCCGGGACCGCGCCAGGCGATCACGGCCAGCAGCGGGAGCCACCAGACCGCCAGCCCGACGACGAGCACGGTCGTGAGCACGCGACGCACCGACGGCTGGGTGTGGGGCGCCGCCACCGCGGCGTCGTCGATCGCGGCGCCGCCGTCGCCCGCCGCCAACTCCGCGGGCACGTGGACCCAGCCGGGCCGCATCCGGGAGGCCACGTAGCCCGAGCAGCCCGGCTCCGAAGACGACCGACCGGGAACGGCACCCCGAGCAGGAAGATCCCGACGAACGCGGCCGCCGGCGATCGCCGTCGCCACGCCGCTCGTCAGCGTGCGTGCGCCCCGATCCGCAGCAGCGCGGCGAACACCATCCCGAGCACGCCCGCCGGACAGCCCCGCGAAGATCCCGGCCACCCAGGTCACGTCGCCGTGCACGGCGTAGGTCCACGAGAGCAGCAGCATGAGGAAGCAGCTCGGGAGCACGAACGCCACGCCCGCCACCACGCCGCCGCGCACCTTGTGCAGCAGCCAGCCGACGTAGATCGCGAGCTGCTGGGCCTCCGGCCCGGGGAGCAGCATGCAGAAGGAGAGCGCGTGCAGGAAGCGCCCCTCGCCGATCCAGCGACGGCGCTCCACCAGCTCCTCGTGCATCAGGGCGATCTGGCCGCTGGGACCGCCGAAGTTGATGAACCCGAGCTTCACCCAGAACCGAGGGCCTCGCGGAACGGAACCCGCGGCCCGTCGGCGTCGCTCAGTGCTCGTGCTCCACGAGGTAGTCGACGTACATCGGGCGCAGGACCTCGCCGAGCTCGCCCTCGCCCGCGTCGTAGTAGTCGTTGATCAGCGCCAGCGGCCGCACGATGTCCGTCTTGCTGCGCTGATCGTCGCCGATGACCTCCTCGGCCACGGGCAGCGCCTTCACCAGGCGCCACAGGAATCCGACGTCGAAGCGGTGCTTCGCGAGGGTGATGGCGCGGTCGTGCAGCTCCTCGGTGGGGACGGCCTCGAGCTCTTCGCGGGTGGTCATGGCGGGGAGCCTAGCGTGTCCGGGGACGCCACTACACTTGGTCGCGTATGGGCACCGACAAGCTGATCATCCACGGTGCTCGTGAGCACAACCTGAAGAACGTCACGCTGGAGCTCCCGCGGGACAAGCTGATCGTGTTCACGGGCCTCTCGGGCTCCGGGAAGTCCTCGCTCGCCTTCGACACCATCTACGCCGAGGGCCAACGCCGCTACGTGGAGTCCCTGTCCTCCTATGCCCGCCAGTTCCTGGGCCAGATGGAGAAGCCCGACGTCGACTTCATCGAGGGCCTTCAGCCCGCCATCTCCATCGACCAGAAGTCCACCTCGCGCAACCCCCGCTCCACGGTGGGCACCATCACCGAGGTCTACGACTACCTGCGGGTGCTCTATGCGCGCGTGGGGCATCCGCACTGCCCCAACTGCGGGCGCCCCATCGGGCGGCAGACCCCCGACCAGATCGTCGACCAGGTGCATGGAGCTGCCCGAGGGCACCAAGTTCCAGGTGCTCGCGCCGGTCGTGCGCGGGCCGCAAGGGCGAGTACGAGAAGCTGCTCGGCGGACCTCGCGCGCAAGGGGTTCCCGCGCGCCCGCATCGACGGCGAGGTCCGCGAGCTCGTCCGAGCCCATCCGGCTGCCGAAGACCTACAAGCACACCATCGAGGTCGTCGTGGACCGCCTCGTGGCCAAGCCCGACATCCGCCGGCGCGTGGCCGACTCGATCGAGACGGCGCTGGAGCTGGCCGAGGGCATCGCCACCATCGCGGTGCAGACGCACGACGGCGAGGACCTCCAGACGTTCTCGCAGGCGCTCGCGTGCACGCATTGCGGCATCGCTACGACGAGCTGGCGCCGCGCAACTTCTCCTTCAACTCCCCGTACGGGGCCTGCACCACGTGCGACGGCCTCGGCACGCGCCTGGAGGTCGATCCGGAGCTCGTGGTGCCCGACCCGGACCTCAGCGTGCACGACGGCGCGCTCGCGCCGTGGGCCAGCGCCACGCTCGAGTACTGGAACCGGGTCCTCGACGCCGTCGGCGAGGCCCACGGCATCGATCTCGACACCCCGTGGAAGCGGCTGCCGAAGGCCCAGCGCGAGATCCTGCTGTACGGCTCCTCCGAGCAGATCTTCGTGCGCTACAAGAACCGCTACGGACGCCAGCGCTCGTACCACACCACCTTCGAGGGCGTCGTGAACAACGTCGAGCGGCGCCACCAGGAGACGGAGTCGGAGTCCCAGCGCGAGCAGCTCGAGCAGTTCATGCGCGAGATCCCGTGCCGCGCGTGCAAGGGGATGCGCCTGCGGCCGGAGTCGCTCGCGGTCACGGTGGGGGGCCTCAACATCGCGGAGCTCACCGGCCTGTCCATCCGCAAGACGCCTCGCGTTCGTCGACGACATCGATCTTCCGAAGCGCGAGCACATGATCGCGGAGCGGCTGCTGAAGGAGATCCGGGAGCGGCTGCGGTTCCTCGTGGACGTCGGGCTCGACTACCTCACGCTCGGCCGCGCGGCCGGGACGCTCGCCGGCGGGGAGGCGCAGCGGATCCGCCTCGCCACGCAGATCGGCAGCGGTCTCGTCGGCGTCCTGTACATCCTGGACGAGCCCTCCATCGGCCTGCACCAGCGCGACAACCGGCGGCTGATCGACACGCTGGTCCGCCTGCGCGACCTCGGCAACACGCTCGATCGTCGTGGAGCACGACGAGGCCACCATCATCGAGGCCGACCACATCGTCGACATCGGGCCGCTGGCGGGGGAGCACGGCGGCGAGATCGTCTACGCCGGCGACCTCAAGGGCCTGCTTGGAGGAGGAGCGGTCCCTCACGGGCGCGTTCCTCTCAGCGGACGCCGGCGGATCCCGACGCCGCCGGTGCGCCGCCGGCCCGCCAAGCGCTGGCTGAAGCTCCAGGGCGTGACGGAGCACAACCTCAAGGACGTCGAGCGTCGACATCCCGCTCGGGCTTGATGGTGTGCGTCACGGGCGTGAGCGGCTCGGGCAAGTCCACCCTGGTGCAGGACGTGCTGCTGCGCGCGCTGATGCAGAAGGTGTACCGCTCGCGCGTGCTCCCGGGCCGGCACAGGAAGTTGGTGGGCTGGGAGCAGGTCGACAAGGTCATCGACATCGACCAGTCGCCGATCGGGCGCACACCCCGGTCCAACCCCGCCACCTACACCGGCGTGTTCGACCACATCCGCAAGCTGTTCGCGCAGGTGCCGGAGGCGCGGCTGCGCGGCTTCCAGCCGGGCCGCTTCAGCTTCAACGTCCGGGGCGGCCGCTGCGAGACACTGCGCGGGCGACGGCCAGATCAAGATCGAGATGCACTTCCTGCCCGGACGTCTACGTCACCTGCGAGCAGTGCAAGGGCCACCGCTACAACCGCGAGACGCTCGAGGTGAAGTACAAGGGGCGCACCATCGCCGACGTCCTGGAGATGAGCGTCGACGAGGCCCTCGAGTTCTTCCAGCACATCCCGCCCATCAAGCGACACATGCAGACGCTGTCCGACGTGGGGCTCGGCTACATCAAGCTCGGGCAGCCCGCGCCCACGCTCTGCGGGCGGCGAGGCCCAACGCATCAAGCTCAGCTCCGAGCTGCACAAGCGCGCCACGGGCAACACGCTGTACGTCCTCGACGAGCCCACCACCGGGTCTGCACTTCGAGGACATCCGCAAGCTGCTGGGCGTGCTGCAGCGCCTCGTGGACACGGGCAACACCGTGCTCGTGATCGAGCACAACCTCGACGTCATCAAGACCGCGGACTGGCTGATCGACCTCGGTCCCGAGGGCGGCGACGGCGGCGGGATCGGTGGTGGCCGTTGGCCCGCCCGAGGCCATCGTGGCGGCACCCGATTCGCACACGGGCCGGTTCCTCGCCGAGGTGCTGGACGCCGGCTTGCCGTTCGGAACGTCGGAGACGCCCTCGGCGAGCCGGCGCGCCCTCGCGGTTGACGTGAGTTGCTAGTATTCCCGCCGACGTGTCCAAGCGACTCCTGATCCTCACCTGCGCGGCGGCGTTCTTCCTCGCCGCCTGCAGCGATACCAACCCGGGCGACGTCGCCCCGGGGTCGGGCCCCCGCTTCATCCCGATGGTCGTCGATTTCGCCGA
The DNA here is from genome assembly GCA_963850315.1 of uncultured Actinomycetes bacterium. Taxonomy (GTDB): domain Bacteria; phylum Actinomycetota; class UBA4738; order UBA4738; family HRBIN12; genus JAOUEA01. The sequence continues at coordinate 23,788 of CAWKKN010000005.1, read as the reverse complement.
CGACGCGGGCCTCGGCAACGTCGGTCACGGTGGACAAGGACGGCAACCCTTACCTCCGTACTTCATCTTCCCGGCCGAGGTGAAGGCGGGGGCGATCCCCATCACGCGCCCGATCGGCGCCCCGTACATCACGACGGCGGCGGCGACCGGGAAGGCCTCCGAGGACGGCGCCGCGGTGGGCGTGGCGAGCCTCGCCGCGGACGGCGTCTGGACGCGCGGCGCTGCCGCCCAGGTCCGCGACACGCCGTCCGGCGATCGTGATCCCCTACGGTCCCGCGACGGAGCCCTCGCTCGTCGGGGCCGACGCCCGCCAACACGAACGGCACCGACATCGCGCTCGACGACGACCGGCAACATGGCACGTGGTGTGGACCGGCAAGGACGGCGTCTACTACGGCTACGGCCCGCCACCGGGGCGTTCGCGGTCGAGCGGCTCTACGACTACGGCTACGGCGGTCTGCCGCTCGCGGGCCCGATCGGTCGGTCCGTCGGTCGCCGTGGACGCCAAGAACGCCCGTGGGTCGCCTACGCGCTCGTCACGCAGAGGCTCGAGATCCGGGTGGCGACCAAGACGGGCAGAAGTGGACCACGGATACCGTGGCCTCGCTCCCGCTCTGCAGCGGCTGCGCGCAGCCCGGGCCCACCCAGATCGGCGTCACGCCCCAAGGGTCCCGTCGTGGCCTACGTCGGACCCGAGCACGAAGACCCTCGACGCGGCGACGCAGACCAGGGCGGCGTGGACCGTGGCGACCGTCACCGGCGAGCGTCGCGGCCGAGGGCTCGACCTCGCGGTGGGCAAGGACGGCAAGGTGTACCTGTCGCTACTACGACGGCAACGGCGCCGTCAGATCTCTCGGTGGGACGGGACCGCGTGGAGCACGCGAAGGTCGCCGACGCCGCGCCGGCCTCCTCCGGCCGTCGCCGCGGTGGTCCGCGCCTCGCCCTCCGCCTCGCCGCGCCGCCCCGCTTCCACCACCGGCAACTTCGAGCCCACGACCGGCGTGGCGGTCGACGACAACGGCACGCTCTACGTCAGCTACTACGACGGCGCCACCGACAGCGTCGTGCTCGCCTCCGGCGACGGCACCACGTTCACCCCCTCGCGACCACAGCGACACGTGGGCGGCGAGTACCCCTCCGTGGCGGTCTCGCCCGACGGCTCCTTCGTCTACGTGGCGTGGTACGGCAGTCGAGAACCAGGACCTGCGCATGGGCATCCAGGGCGATGTCCAGAACCTGCCGATCGCGGCGCCCAGCCCGACGCCCGCGGGCGGCGGTCGCCCCTCCGTCGCGGCCGACCTGCGGCGCGGACGGCAAGGTCGCCCTCGACATCTCCGCGCAGAACATCGCCGTTCGACACCAACTGCCTCGTGGCGACGGCGGGCAAGAACTTCTCGGTGAACTTCGACAACAAGGACACGGGCGTCACGCACAACTTCGACCTGTACACGGCGCAGGCGGGGACACCTCGCATCTCACCGGCAGCTCGCCACGGGGCCGAACAAGACCATGTCGACGTGCCGGTGAAGCCGGCCGTCGACGCCGGCACGTACTTCTTCCAGTGCGACGCCCACCCCACCTCGATGTTCGGGCAGTTCGTGGTGGTCAAGGTCAAGGGCAAGTAGCCCGCGGCGGGCCTTCCCGGGCCTGTCCCGACCCGGGTCTAGGATGACCGGGTGAGCGTCCCACGCCCGGTTGCCTCCAGCATCCCCGACCTGCCCGGCGCGTACCTCTTCCGCGACGGGGACGGCCGCGTCGTCTACGTGGGCAAGGCGCGGTCGCTGCGCAAGCGCCTGGCCAACTACTGGAGCCGTCCGCTGCACCCGCGCACCGAGGCGATGGTGAACGCGGCCGAGAGCGTCGAGTGGATGCTCGCCTCGGGCGAGGTCGACGCGCTGATGCTCGAGTACAACCTGATCCAGCGGCACAAGCCGCGGTTCAACGTCCGCTACCGCGACGACAAGTCCTACCCGTACCTGGCGCTCACGGTGGGGGAGACGTGGCCGCGCGCCCAGGTGCTGCGCGGCGCCAAGCGGAAGAACGTCCGGTACTTCGGCCCGTACGGGCACGCGTGGGCCATCCGCGACACGCTCGATGCCGTCACCCGCGTGTTCCCGGTCCGCACGTGCTCCAACGCGTTCTTCGACCAGCGTTCGCGGTCGAGGCCGCCCCTGCCTCTACTACGACATCGGGCGCTGCGCCGGGCCGTGCGTGCCGGAGGTCACCGGCGTCACGGAGGAGTCCTACCGCGAGCAGGTGGACGCCCTCGCGGACTTCCTCGCGGGCAACACGCGGCCCGTGCTCGCCCGCCTCGATCGCCGAGATGAAGGAGGCCGCCGAGCGGCAGGAGTACGAGCAGGCCGCCAAGCTGCGCGACCAGCTCGCGGCCGCGCGCCGCGCGATGGAGGCCCAGGAGATGGTGCTTCACGCAGCCCCAGGACCTCGACGTGATCGGGATGGCCGAGGACGACCTGGAGGCGGCGTTCCAGGTGTTCGTCGTGCGGGGCGGCCGCGTGCTCGGGCGCAAGGGCTGGGTCGTGGACCGCGTCGAGGACCTCACGCGCGGAGGAGCTCGTGGCCTCCTTCGTCCGCCAGCTCTACATGGAGCGCGAGGAGGTCCCGCCCACGGGTGCTCGTGCCCGACCTCCCGACGGGCCGGAGGTGCTGCAGGCGTGGCTGTCCGCGCGCCGCGGCACGAGGGTGACGATCGCGGTGCCCGAGCGCGGCGCCAAGCGCAAGCTGATGGAGGTCGTGACCCAGAACGCGGCCGAGGCGTTCCACCGACACAAGCTGCAAGCGCGCGAGCGACTTCGGCGCGCGCTCGCGGGCGCTCGCCGAGCTCGCCGAGCGCCTCGGGCCTGGAGCAGGCGCCGCTGCGCATCGAGTGCTACGACATCTCCAACCTCGGCCCCACGGACAAGGTCGGATCGATGGTGGTGTTCGAGGACGGCCTGCCCGAAGCGAGCCGACTACCGGCGCTTCCAGATCAAGGGCGTGGCGGGACAGGACGATTTCGCCTCCATGGAGGAGATGCTGCGGCGCCGGTTCACGCGGCTGCTGAAGGAGCAGGAGGAAGGCCCCGCGCCAGGGGCGCCGCTTCTCCTATCCGCCGGCGCTGGTCGTGGTGGACGGCGGCCGCGGGTCAGCTGGGGATGGCCTCGAAGGTCCTCGCGCGAGCTCGACCTGCAGATCCCGCACGTCGGGCTCGCCAAGCGCCTCGAGGAGGTCTACTTCCCCGATCACCCCGAGCCGCTCTGATCCCGCGCGGGTCGGAGGCGCTGTTCGTGCTGCAGCACCTGCGCGACGAGGCGCACCGGTTCGCCATCACCTACCACCGCCAGAAGCGCGAGAAGCGCGCGCTCGCCTCGCCGCTCGACGACGTCCCCGGGGTCGGGCCCGCGCGCAAGAAGGCGCTGCTGAAGCGGTTCGGTTCGCTCGCGCGGCTGCAGCGGGCGGAGCTGGAGGAGATCGCCGAGACGCCGGGCGTGGGGCCCGACCTCGCGCGCGCCGTCTACGAGCGTCTGCACGCGTGTCGCCGCGCCCGACGCCCGCCGTGCCGCCGCGCCTCGTCCAGAGCGGGAGAGCGCCTGATGGGCGACGCGGAGATCATCCCGATCCCCGGCGAGGAGCCGCGGCCCGCGCCCGGCTTCACCATCATCACGGGTCTGTCCGGCGCGGGCCGCTCCGAGGCCGCCCACTCGTTCGAGGACCTGGGCTACTTCGTGGTCGACAACCTGCCGCCGGCGCTGCTCGCCAAGATGGCGGAGCTCGCGTCGCGTCCCGGCGGCCCCGCAGCGCGTGGCGATCGTCGTGGACGCGCGCGGCGGGGTGTTCTTCGGGGAGCTCTCCAAGGCGCTGGAGGAGCTGAAGGACCTGCCCATCGCCTACCGCATCGTGTTCCTGGAGGCCGCCGACGACGATCTCGTGAACCGGTACGAGGCCACGCGCCGCCGGCATCCGCTCGCGCCCGCCGACCGGGTCGTGGAGGGCATCCGCAAGGAGCGCCTGATGATGGAGAGCCTCCGCGGCGACGCCGACCTCATCATCGACACCAGCGGGCTCACGCCGCACGAGCTGCGCGACCGGATCCGCGAGGCGTTCGCCGACGCCCCGCCGGAGGCGGGCCTGCACGTGAGCATCGTGTCGTTCGGGTTCAAGTACGGGGCGCCGCGCGACGCCGACCTGGTCTTCGACGTCCGGTTCCTGCCCAACCCCCATTGGGTCGAGGAGCTCCGCCCGCTCCCCGGCACCGACGAGCGCGTGCGCGACCTACGTCCGCGGCCAGCATCAGTACGCGCGCGTTCATGGAGCGGCTCGAGGCGCTGCTCGACGTCGTCGTGCCCGGATACATCGACGGAGGGCAAGTCCTACCTCAGCGTGGCCGTCGGCTGCACGGGCGGGCACCATCGGTCGGTGGTGGTGGCCGAGGAGCTGAGCCGGTTCTTCCGCGAGCGCGGCCTGCCCACGCACGTCACCCACCGCGACCTCCACCGCGGCTGACGGGTCGCCGGACCGCCGCCGAGGGCCGAACGGCCGGGGTCGGCTCGCGGCATCACTGGCTAGGATGGGTCGATACGCTCGCTCGAAGGAGCTCTGTCATGACCGTGAAGATCGGGATCAACGGATTCGGCCGCATCGGACGCAACTTCTTCCGCGCCGCCAAGCAGCGCGGCTTCGACTTCGACTTCGTGGGGGTGAACGACCTCGGCGACGCCGCCACGATGGCGCACCTGCTGAAGTACGACTCGGTGCATCGGCCGGTTCCCCGGCGAGGTGAGCGTGGGCGGCGACGGGCTCATCGTCGACGGCGATGAGCTCCGCTTCTTCGCCGAGCGCGACCCCGCCAACCTGCCCTGGAAGGAAGTGGGCGCGGAGATCGTGATCGAGTCCACGGGCATCTTCACCAGCCGGGAGAAGGCCGCCGCGCACCTGGAGGCGGGCGCGCAGAAGGTCATCATCAGCGCCCCGGCCAAGGACGAGGACGTCACCGTCGTGCTCGGCGTGAACGACGGATGCGTACGACCCCGCCAATCGACCACGTGATCTCCAACGCCTCGTGCACCACCAACTGCGTGGCGCCGATGGCCAAGGTGCTCGACGACGCCTTCGGCATCCAGCAGGGGTTCATGACCACGGTGCACGCGTACACGAACGACCAGAGCATCCTCGACCTGCCGCACAAGGATCTGCGCCGTGCGCGCGCCGCGGCCGTGAACATCATCCCCACGTCCACCGGGGCGGCGAAGGCCACCGGCCTGGTGCTCCCGCACCTCAAGGGGAAGCTCGACGGCATGTCGATGCGGGTGCCGGTGCCCGACGGTTCGGTCACCGACCTCGTCGCCACCCTCGGCCGCGAGGTCACGCGCGGACGAGGTGAACGCGGCCTTCAAGGCGGCGTCGGAGAGCGGCCCGCTCGCCGGGCAAGCTCGTCTACACCGAGGACCCCATCGTGTCCTCGGACATCGTCGGCTCGGACGCGTCGTGCACGTTCGACGCCTCGGCCACGATGGTGATGGGCAACGTCAGGCGAAGGCCATCGGCTGGTACGACAACGAGTGGGGCTACTCGAACCGCCTGGTCGACCTCGCCGCGCTCGTCGCCTCGAAGCTGTAGGCGGTGACCCTCCGCACGCTGGACGATCTCGGCGACGTCGCCGGGAAGCGGGTCTTCGTCCGCGTGGACTTCAACGTGCCCGCTGCGACGAGGGCGCCGTGGCCGACGACGCGCGCATCCGGGCGGCGCTGCCGACGGTGACCGAGCTCCTCGACCGCGGCGCCTCGCTCGTGCTCGCCTCGCATCTCGGCCGGCCCAAGGGGCAGGTGCAGGCCGAGCTGCGCCTGGCGCCGGTGGCCGCGCGGCTGCAGGAGCTGCTCGGCCGGCCGGTGCGTGGCGCTCGCGCGAGCCCGTCCCCGGCGCGCTCCCCGACGACCCCGTCGATCCTGCTCGAGAACCTCCGGTTCGATCCCGGGCGAGGAGGCGAACGACCCGACCTTCGCCGGGCCGGCTCGCCGAGCTCGCCGACGCCTACGTCGACGACGCGTTCGGGGCGGCGCACCGCGCGCACGCGAGCGTCTCGGCCCTGCCCGAGCTGATGCTGCGCGAGCGGCCGACCGGCCGTGGCCGGGCGCCTGATGCAGCGCGAGGTCGAGGTGCTCTCCCGGCTGCTGCGCGATCCGGACCGTCCGTACGTGGCGATCCTCGGCGGCGCGAAGGTCTCCGACAAGCTCGCCGTGATCGACGCGTTGCTCGACCGCGTGGACGCGTTGCTGATCGGCGGCGCGATGGCGTTCACGCTGATCGCGGCCGACGGCGGCGAGGTGGGGGAGAGCCTGGTCGAGCGCGACCGCTTCGACGAGGTGCGCGCCGCCCGCGCGCGCGCCAAGGGAAGCTCGGCGTGCTGATCGAGGTGCCGCAGGACGTCGTGGCGGCCCCGGAGATCAGCGCGGACGCGCAGGGCGCAGACCGTCCCCGCCACCGAGATCCCCCGGGGCCTCATGGGTCTCGACATCGGGCCGAAGACCGTGGCGTCCTACGCGGAGATCATCGCCGACGCCAAGACGATCCTGTGGAACGGGCCGATGGGGGTCTTCGAGCTCGAGCCGTTCAGCGCGGGCACCCGCGGCGTGGCGACCGCCATCGCCCGGGCCGGACGCGTTCAGCGTCGTCGGCGGCGGCGACTCGCTGCTCGCCGTGAAGCGCGCCGAGCTCGCCGAGGCCGTTCGACCACCTCTCGACCGGAGGCGGCGCATCGCTCGAGTTCCTCGAGGGCCGGGCGCTCCCCGGCATCACCGATCCTGGAGGACTAGATGACCGAACGCCGACCCATCGTCGCGGCCAACTGGAAGATGCACAAGACGCACCTGGAGGCGATCCAGGCCGTCCAGAAGCTCAGCTACCTGCTCGACAAGGACGACGCGGAGGCGCGTCGAGGTCGTGATCTGCCCGGCGTTCACCGCGCTGCGCGCCGTCGAGACGCTCCTGGACTCGGACAAGCTCCCGTACCGCCTCGGCGCCCAGAACGTCTATCCTCGAGGACAAGGGCGCGTTCACCGGCGAGGTCTCGCCGCCCATGCTCCAGGCGCTGAAGGTCGACTACGTGATCGTGGGCCACTCGGAGCGGCGCCAGCTCTTCGGCGAGGACGACGCTCTCGTGAACAAGAAGGTGAAGGCGGTCCTCGCGCACGGCATGCGCGCCGATCGTGTGCGTGGGGGAGACCCTCGAAGAGCGCGAGGCCGACGGCACCGAATCCAAAGTGACCCAACAGGTCCGGCGCGCCTTCGACGGCGTCGACGCCGACGGAGGCGACGGACGCCGTGGTCGCCTACGAGCCCATCTGGGCGATCGGCACGGGCCGCAACGCCGAGCCGGCGGACGCCGGGCGCGTGGTCGAGATGATCCGCGCGCACCCTGGCCGCGAAGTACGACGACGCGGTCGCCCAAGGGGTCCGGGTGCAGTACGGAGGGAGCGTGAAGCCCGGCAACATCCGCGAGTTCATGGCGCACCCGGAGATCGACGGTGCGCTCGTCGGCGGCGCGAGCCTCGACCCGGAGGAGCTTCGCGCTGATCGTGAAGTTCCGCTGACCGCACCGACGAGGAGACGAGCCCGTGACCAACCTCCTGTACGTCTGCCTGGACGGGCTGGGCGACGACCCCATCCCCGAGCTCGACGGCCGCACCCCGCTCGAGGCGGCGGAGACGCCCAACCTCGACGCCCTCGCGCGCCGAGGCCGCACCGGAACCGTCGTGACCGTGGGACCGGGGATCGCGCCCGAATCCGACATCGGCGTGTTCGGGATCCTCGGGTACGACCCCACGGAGGAGCACCCGGGCCGCGGCGTGCTCGAGGCGCATCGGCATCGGGATGGACTTCGACGACGGCGACCTCGCGTACCGGATCAACTTCGCCACGGCCGAGTGGCCCGAGATCGTCGACCGGCGGGTCGGACGGGACCTCACATCGGACGAGGCGCACGCCCTCGCCGACGAGGTCAACGACGGAGCTCGCGCTCGACGGCGCCACGTTCCGACCTCGAGGCCACCGTCGAGCACCGGGGCGCGCTCGTGATCCGCACGACCGACGGCGCGGCCGCTCTCGGCGAACGTGACGAACACCGATCCCGCGTACCGGCGCGAAGGATCGCTCGGGCGTGGCCCTGGAGACCTTCGAGCCGGTCGTGGTCGACCTGCGAGCCGATGGACGACGACGGCCGCCGCCGCGCCGGGCCGCCGACCTCACGAACGCGTTCGTCGAGGGGGCCGCGCGCATCCTGGATGCCTCGGAGGTGAACGCCGAAGCGCACGGCGCGGCGGCGAGCTCCCCGGCAACCTGATCCTCACGCGGGACGGGGGCGACCACCGTCCGCGGCTGCAGCCGATCCGCGAGCGCTTCGGGCTCACCTGGGGATGCTTCGTCGAGATGCCGGTGGAGCGCGGCATCTCGATCGCGCTGGGGATGGAGCCGGTGCCCGCGCCGCGCCTGGACCCGGCGGGCTTCGGCGGTCCGCGCGGAGGAGGCCTACGCCGCCGTGGGCCTCGCTGGCCGCGGAGGCCCTCGCGTCGTTCGAGGCGCTCTACGTGCACATCAAGGGTCCCGACGTGCCCGCGCACGACGGACGCGCGGAGGACAAGCGCGACGTGATCTCCGCCATCGATCGGGCGTTCTTCGGCGAGATCCTGCCCGCGGCTCGACCTGCGCGGACGGTGGTGGCCGTCACGGCCGACCACTCCACCTCGTGCGTGCGCAAGGCGCACACGGCCGAGCCGGTGCCGCTGGTGACCGTCGGGCGGGCCGGTGACGCCGGACGGCTCTCAGGCCTTCGGCGAGCGCGCCTGCGCCGAAGGGTCTCTGGGCGAACTCCTGGGCCCGCAGATCCTTCCTCGCCTCACCGCCTTGATGCGTGGGTGAGCACCTCCGCGATGGGTGAACCCAACCCGAAGCCCGGGCACGTATAACCGAACGTGACCGAGGTTGTGGCGAGCCCCCACGTGGCCTACACTTCGGCCCGTCCGTTAGGGGAGTAGGGACGCACATTGAGCCAGGTCACCTCGTCCGAGCCCACCACCGAACCGATAGTCGCAGGTTCTCCGGAGGCTCCCGAGACGGATCGAAGGCCGCAGCCCCTGGCAGCTCTTCTGGACACCGCTTCAGCCGCGACCGCGTCGCGTTGACGGGAGGCGGTCTTCATCATCCTCCTGGTGCTCGCGGCCCTGTTCGCCCCCGTCTTCGCCGAGCCACATCGCGCACCACGGTCCCAACGAGATCAACACCGACGCTCACCGACGAGTTCAGCATCCCGATCGTCGGCCCCAGCGTGGCGTACTGGGGGGGCGTCGACGGTCTGGGACGCGACGTCTTCGTCCGCACGCTCTACGGGGCCCGGACCTCGCTGGAGGTCGCGTTCCTCGCCACCGGCGCCTCGGTGATCATCGGCATCGCCCTGGGGCTCGTCGCGGGGTTCTACGGTGGCAAGCTCGACACCGTGATCTCGCGCGCTGGTCGACATCACCCTGTCGCTCCCGGTGCTGCTGCTCGCGATCGGCATCTCGGCCGCGTGCAGCACCACGGTGGAGGGATGCCTCGGGGGCCTGATCCAGCCGGGCGTGGCCCTGGTCACGTTCATCATCGCGCTCTTCGGCTGGCCGTACATGGCCCGCATCGTGCGCGGGCAGACGCTGTCCTACCGCGAACGCGAGTTCGTCGAGGCGGCGCGGGCCACCGGCTACGGCAACACGCACATCATGTTCCGGGAGATCCTGCCCAACCTCGTGGCGCCCATCATCGTGTACACCACGCTGCTCATCCCCACGAACATCATCTTCGAGGCTTCGCTCTCGTTCCTGGGCGTGGGGATCCCGCCGGGCACGCCCTCGTGGGGCCGGATGATCTCCGACGCCACCAACGCGCAGCTCTACCTGTTCGCGTGGTGGATGCTGTTCTTCCCGGGGATGTGCCTCGTGTTCACGACGCTGGCGTTCAACCTGGTGGGCGACGGATTGCGCGACGCCCTCGACCCGAGGACCGGGCGCTAGTCCGGTGGTTCGCCGAGCGGAAGGGGAAATCGAAGGGCGCAAGTCTCCTGAACGAACCGCTTACGTATCACCTTGATGGAATGGACCCAAGGATGAGGGGAGGGAAGTCGTGACGAGAACCAGGATGTGGGCGGCAGTGTCGCTCCTAGCCTGTCTCACGATCATCGCTGCTGCGTGCAGCAGCAACAGCGGCAACACGCCGACGATCACGCCGCGTCGGGAGGCGCGCCGGCAGCCGGCGGCACCTATCGGACCGCCACGCAGGAATTCGGCTACACCGACGCGTTCGACCCCACCGGTGAGTACCTGGGGAGCGCGTGGGGCCTGTACTCGCAGCTGTTGCTGCGCGGGCTCATGACCTACAACCACCAGAACGCGGACAAGGGCGGAGACACGCCGGTGCCGGACATCGCCACCGACATGCCGCAGGTCTCGGCGGACGGTCTGACGTACACGTTCACGCTGCGCGACAACGTGATGTTCGGCCCACCGGTGAGCCGTGCCGTCACGTCGCACGACATCGAGTACGCGTTCGAGCGGATCAACCTCGCAGTCCTTGGCCGCGCAGTACGGCAACTACTACGTCGGCGTGATCAAGGGCATGACCGGCACAGAGAAGAAGCTCGCGCCCGTCTCCGGCATCGAGACGCCGAACGACACCACGATCACCTTCCACCTCGAGCAGCCCACGGGCGACCTGCTCTACCGGCTCGCGATGCCGGCCACGGCCGCCGTGCCGCAGGAGGTCGCGAAGTGCTTCCTCCAGGCCGGTGACTACGGTCGCTTCGTGATCTCTTCGGGTCCGTACATGATCATGGGCGAGGACAAGCTGGATCTGACCCAGCCCTGCTCCACGCTCGCCAAGAACCCGATCGACGGGTACAACCCCGACAAGGGCGTCACCTTCGTCCGCAACCCGAACTGGACCAAGGACTCGGCGAACCCGGACACCGGGGCCAACTACCTGGACGGGATCCAGATCGCCATCGACTCGAACCTGGACGACATCTTCGCGCAAGGTCCAGTCGGGCGACCTCGACGGGTCCTACCAGGACACCCCGCCATCGACGGTGGAGCGGCACGTACGCCACGGACCCGAACCTGAAGTCCAGCCTGCACTCGGACGAGGCGGACCGGACCTGGTACTTCACGCATGAACCTGCTCACGCCGCCGTTCGACGACGTCCATGTCCGCAAGGCCATGAACTACGTCATGGACAAGGCGGGGCTGGTGAAGGCGTACGGCGGATCGCTGCACGCGGTTCCTGCCACGACGGTGGAGCCGCCGACGGTCAACCCCGCGACCGCGGACTACGACCCGTACGGCGGTGCGGCGAACAACTTCGCGGGCGACGTGAACTCGGCGCTCGCGGAGATGAAGCAGTCCAAGTACCAGACACGACAGCACGGGCAAGTGCACCGACCCCGCCTGCAAGGGCTTCCTGTTCCTGGGTCGGTCGACGCCGCCGTGGCCGAGCCTGAACCAGGTCGCCGATGCAGAGCCTGGCGAAGATCGGCCTGACGCCGAAGCTCAGCGAGGTGGACACCACCACCGGCTACACGTCGCTGCAGACGTTGAAGAAGCTCATCCCGCTCTCGCTGGTTCCCGGCTGGGGCAAGGACTTCGCGTCCCCGTTCGGGTTCGACTTCTTCATCTTCGGCAACGCGGGCCTGGGCTGCACCACGGCCACCAACTACGCGCTGGCCGGCTTCACGGCCGCCAACGCGAAGGAGTGTGGCGTCGAGGACGCGTACAACGCCGCGACGGCGAAGTACGGGCCTATCCCGTCGGTCAGCGACGCGATCGACGCGTGCGTGACCAAGCCCACGGACCAGGTCAATCAGTGCTTCGCCGACGAGGTCGACAAGCCGCTGATGGAAACGGTCGTCCCGTGGGTGCCGTGGAGCTGGGCGAACAACCTGGTGATCACGGGAACATCGGTTACGAACTACGAGTACGACGCCAACGCCGGCGTGATCTCGTTCTCCTGGGTGGCCGTGGACAACGGCCTGCAGCCCGTGAACGTGGCGGCGTGATCCATCAGGTAAGCAGTACTCGGAACGAGGGAGGGGTCTTCGGACCCCTCCCTCGCCGCCGACGAAGGGGTCGATGAGGGATGGGCCGGTACGTCATCCGGAGGCTGCTCTGGGTCCTCTTCGTCCTGGTCGTCATCGTCTTCATCACGTACGTGATCTTCTTCCTGATGCCGGCCGGAGACCCGGCGGTGCGGTTCGCGGGCAAGGGCGCCCAGCCCGAGGTGCTCGCGACCGTGCAGGCATCAGTTCGGGCTGGACAAACCCTGGTACATCCAGTACTGGAGCTTCACGAAGCACGTGTTCCTGGGTGACCAGTACGGGTGGCCCGGGCTCGGCTTCTCCTTCAGCACGCGCGTGCCGCTGAAGTCCATCATCTTCGAGCGGATGTTCGTCACGATCCAGCTCGCCGTCGGCGCGGCGGTCATCTGGCTGCCGGTCGGGATCCCGATCGGCATCCTCTCCGCCCTTCGGCCCCGGTCCCTGATGGACCGCACCGCCATGATCTTCGCCCTGATCGGGATCTCGTTCCCGGTGTTCTTCCTGGGGCCACTCGCGCTGTACGTCTTCTGGTTCAAACTCAACTGGCTGCCGGGCACGGGGTATTACCCGCTCTCGAAGTACGGGTTCGTGCCGTGGTTCAGCCACTTCATCCTGCCGTGGTGCGTCCTGGCGGTCCTCTACGCCGCGTTCTACGCGCGGATGACGCGCGCGAACCTGATGGAGACGATGAGCGAGGACTACATCCGCACGGCGCGCGCCAAGGGCCTGTCCGAGCGCAAGGTCGTGCTCAAGCACGGGCTCCGCGCCGGCCTCACGCCGATCGTGACGATCTTCGGCCTGGATCTCGCCGGCCTCCTCGCCGGCGCCATCATCACGGAGACGATCTTCAACATCCCCGGCATCGGCCAGTACACGATCCAGGCGGTCCGCGGACTCGACCTCTACGCGATCTTGGACATCACCCTCATCGCGGCGTTCTTCGTCGCCATGGCCAACCTGGTGGTGGACATCGTCTACGCCTTCCTGGATCCCCGGGTGACGGTACGACTGATGCGACGCGCTGATCGACCGACGCGGGAGGGGCCGCATGGCCTGAGCCGCTGCTCGAGCTGAAGCACCTGTCGCGTGACCTTCCCGACCGAGGACGGGATGGTCAAGGCCGTCAACGGCGTCAGCCTGTCCATCATGCCCGGCGAGACGCTGGGCGTGGTGGGGGAGTCCGGGTCCGGCAAGAGCGTGACGTTCCTGACCGTGATGGGGCTGATCAACCGGAAGAGCGCGATCGTCGAGGGCGAGGTCATCTTCCAGGGCGAGGACCTGCTGAAGCTGCCCGTCGACGAGCTGAAGGAGATCCGCGGGGCGAAGATCGGGATGGTGTTCCAGGACCCGATGACCTCGCTCCACCCGTTCTACAAGGTCGGCGATCAGATCGCGGAGGCGATCCTGGCGCACGAGAAGGTCTCGGACAAGGAGGCGTTCGAGCAAGACCGTGGAGATGCTCAAGCTGGTGGGTATCCCGAAGCCGGCGGAGCGCGCCAAGCAGTACCCGCACGAGTTCTCCGGCGGGATGCGGCAGCGCGCCATGATCGCGATGGCGCTGGCGCTCAACCCGGACCTGCTGATCGCGGACGAGCCCACCACGGCCCTCGACGTCACGGTGCAGGCGCAGATCCTGGACCTGATCGACCGGCTGAAGGACGAGTTCAACGCGGCGGTGGTGATGATCACGCACGACCTGGGCGTGGTGGCCGAGCACGCCGACGACATCCAGGTGATGTACGCGGGCAAGGTGGTGGAGTTCGGCGACGTGGACGACATCTACTACGGGCCGATGCACCCCTACACGTGGGGGCTGCTGGGATCGATCCCGCGGCTCACCGACGCACGTGAAGGAGCGGCTCAAGCCCATCCAGGGGCTGCCGCCCTCGCTGATCAACGTGCCCACGGGATGCTCGTTCCACCCGCGGTGTCCGTACCGGTTCGACCCGCCGTGCACGACCGAGGTGCCCGAGCTGCTCCCGATCGACGGGCACCACGCGGCCGCGTGTCACCTGGCGATGGCCGACCGGCAGCGGATCCTGCGCGAGGAGGTGCTCGCCAAGCGATGAGCGTCGAGGTCACGGAGCGCGGAGCGGTACCGGCCCCGCCCAAGGGCGAGCCGCTCGTCCGCGTCGAGGGCATCAAGAAGTACTTCCCGATCACGCGCGGGATCCTGTTCCAGCACCACATCGGCGACGTGCACGCCGTCGACGACGTGGACCTCGAGATCTACCAGGGCGAGACCGTCGGGCTGGTGGGCGAGACGGGTTGCGGCAAGTCGACGCTCGCGCGCGTGATCATGCGCCTGTACCCCGCCACGGCGGGCAAGATCATCTTCGAGGGAAGGGATATCACGCACCTTCAGGCGCGAGGAGCTCCGTGACCTCCGCCGCGACATGCAGATGGTGTTCCAGGACCCTTACGCGTCGCTCAACCCGCGCAAGACCGTCGGCACGATCGTCGGGGCCCCGTTCCGCCTGCACGGCACCGTGCCCAAGAACAAGATCAAGGGCGAGGTCCAGCAGCTGATGGAGCTCGTGGGGTTGAACCCGGAGCACTACAACCGCTACCCGCACGAGTTCTCGGGCGGGCAGCGCCAGCGCATCGGCGTGGCGCGCTCCCTCGCCCTGCGACCGAAGCTCATCGTGGCCGACGAGCCGGTGTCGGCGCTCGATGTCTCGATCCAGGCGCAGATCCTCAACCTGCTGGAGGACCTCCAGGACGAGTTCAACCTCACGTACCTGTTCATCGCGCACGACCTCTCGGTCGTGAAGCACGTCTCGGACCGCGTCGCCGTGATGTACCTGGGCAAGGTCGCCGAGGTGGCGTCGGGCGACACGCTCTACAAGAACCCGAAGCACCCCTACACGGGCGCGCTGCTCTCCGCCGTGCCCGTCGCCGATCCCAAGCTCGCCAAGGCGAAGAGCCGGATCATCCTGGAGGGCGACGTCCCGTCCCCGATCGACCCACCCTCGGGCTGCCGCTTCCACCCCCGATGCCCGCGCACCCGCGCGCTGGCCAAGGCCGAGGGGATCGAAGGGGGCGTCATGCCGATCTGCATGGAGCAGGTGCCGGAGCTCTCCCCGCAGCACGAGGGCCAGGAGGCCGCGTGCCATTTCCCGCTGGATGACGCCGCCGCGCCGCTACCCACCTAGTACGCTTATCGCTCATGCTGATCACCGTCATCATCGTTCTGCAGGTCATCTCCGCGTTGTTCCTGATCGCGACGATCCTGCTCCACTCCGGGCGCGGGAGCGGCCTGTCCGACATGTTCGGCGGGACCTCCAACCTCTCCGGCGGAACGGCGCTCGAGCGGACCCTCGACCGCGTCACGGTCGTCTGCGCCGTGATCTTCGGGCTCTGCACCATCTGGCTCGCCTGGAAGTGGAACCCGTAGGGAAGTTGCCGGGCTCCCTAGGCGGCCGGCGCCTCCTCAGTGGTCATCTCCATCCCCCGCGGTCTCCCTCCGCGGTCTCCGACCCTCGCCATGATGACCCCCCGAACCGCCAGGGGTGGCGACACACATGGTTCGATGTCGTGACGATGCTGTTGCAGCGCCGAGAGAGCCAGCAGGTGCGGGCTAGATTCTGGTCATGACTCCTTCCCCCCGAAGGACAGCGGCCTCGGCCGAGCCCTGCGCCGAGCATCCCGACTGCATCCGCTTCTACCGGCCAGACGGCGCCATCAACGAGGCCGGCTGGTGGGATGCGCAATGGCGGCAGAACGCCTGGCACGTGAAGGGGCCCAACCCAGCCGAGGCCGGGTTCCCCACACTCGGCGGCCCCATCGACAAAGTGGTCGAGCCCGATCCGGACACGAACCCTCTCCTCGCACTCATGCCATACATCGGAGAGGGAGCGTTGATGGCTGCCGTCGACATCCCCACACGCTTGCCGGAGTCGACGACCGAGCCTTAGCCACTCCGTAATGGAGTCACCGCGTCCGAGAGATCGAGGCGGGGAGCGAACAACTCAACCTGGGTCCCCAGGCCATCGAACCCAACTACGCCGGAACGGGACCCGCGACGGCGTCTGCACGACCCCAAGAGCCGCCGATCGCCTCTCGAGCCGTTTGCGGGTATTTACGGGTATTCTGACCTGCCGGTGGGGTTCGTGAGCTTGTGAACGTGGTTCATGACCCCACTGACCAGCAGAGATACGCCTCGTCGGAGTGGCGGAACTTGGTAGACGCGCTAGGTTGAGGGCCTAGTGCCCCTTACGGGGCGTGCGGGTTCAAATCCCGCCTCCGACACCACCTGACCAGCGGAAACGCAGGAGGCGAAACGTTCACAAGTGCACAAGCGCGGGGAGTACTCCCGAAATCACCCAAAATACTCCCGAACGCATTTCGGACAGCAAAGAGCCCGGCTGGGAACCGTCCCCGAGCCGGGCTCTCGTTCGTCTAGGAGGCGCCGTGGATCATGGCGTGCGTCTTCTCGGCGGCGGAGCGGTGCCGCATAGCGTCGGCATGGACGGCTCGAGCGCCCCGCGGAGCGTGAGCCCGTTCTCGCTGGACGCCTTCGGCAACCGTCAGAGCTTCGGACTGATCGCCGACACCGGGGCGTGGGATCGCGCCGGCATGAACCCCGACAGCCGACCTCGGATCTACGACGCCAGCGGGTTTGAGGTTGCGCCGGACGACCTGGGCGACACCGCGTGGAGAACCTCCGTGGACGGGCTGCGGAGTGAAGACCCCTGGGCTATTCCTTTCACCGGGGGGTTTCTGAAGAGCGGAAGGACGGCCGAAGGGTCGGCTTGGCCAGGATCAGGCCTGGAGGGTCGGCCAAGAGGGTTGGCCAAGGAGGTCGGGCCAAATGGGGCATTGGCGCGAGTGATATAAAGCCTGCAAAGGGATCGCTTGCCTCCGACGCAGGTTGGAGGCCGCGGTCAACTGCTCAAGAGGGGAGCAGTCATGCGGGGGCTTCTTCGGTCAATCGGCGCACTGGCCGCTACGGTCGCACTGCTTGTGCCTGTGGCGGCGCGCTGCGGCTCAGCGCCAGCCCGCCACGTCTACTGGACCGACTACGGGGGGCAATTGATCGGGCGTGCAGACGTGAACGGCCAGAACGTGAATCCGAGCTTCATTGGCGGCTTAGGCCTCCCCAGCGGCGTGGCCGTCGACGCCAACCATATCTACTGGACGAACGAGGTTGACGGCACGCTCGGGCGTGCCGACCTGAACGGGCAGAACGTGAACAAGAGCTTCATCACCGTTCGCGAATTCGCCCGCGGTGTGGCGGTCGACGCCAACTACGTCTACTGGGCCGACGTCGGGGGATCGATCGGGCGTGCCGACTTGAACGGGCAGAACGTGAACAAGAGTTTCATCAGCGTTCCGAACTTCCCCAACGGCGTGGCGATCGACGCCAACCATATCTACTGGACGGACGAGCATGGCACGATCGGGCGTGCCGACCTGAACGGGCAGAACGTGAACCAAAGCTTTATCAGCGTCGGGAAATCCCCCCAAGGCGTGGCGGTCGACGCCAACCACGTCTACTGGGCCAACACCCTCGGTGGCGTTTCAACCCCCGGCACGCTCGGGCGTGCCGACCTGAACGGGCAGAACGTGAACACGAGCCTCATCACCGTCACGACGTTCGCCCGCGGCGTGGCGGTCGACGCCAACTACGTCTACTGGGCCGACGCCGGGGGATCGATTGGTCGGGCCGACCTGAACGGGCAGAACGTGAACCAGAGCTTCATCACCGGCCTGCATGAGACCTTCGGCCTGACGGTCTCGGCGGGGGGGTCGACGCCAACTCCGTCTACTGGGCCAGCTGCAATGGGTCCAATGGCACTACGGTCGGGCGTGCCGAGGTGAACGGGCAGAACGTGAACAAAGGCTTCATCACCGTTCGCGACGTTACGGGCTAGGTGAGTGAAGAATCACTCGAGCAGTAGGACGACCCCGCTTACCTCGTTCTCCATCTCTACACCCCCAGGAGCGTGGTCACGGAAGATATCGACGACCAGTTCGAAGACGGTGGGATCGACCTTGACCCCTCGCTTCATCTGCCTGATCTCCTTGCGGAGCCGCCGCTTCGACTCCTTCTTGAACGGCCAATCGGCCCATTGTGGGTGGCTCGACAACCCCTCGAGCTCTCGTTTCTTGTCGGCGATGGATTGCAGCGGCGTGCCGAGGCGCTCCCGCGAGGTTGCGGAGTTCTTCCACCGGACGATGAAGCTCGCGGGCTTGCCCGGAGGCCAGTAGTCCTCGTCGGTCGCCTGCTCGTTGCCCCAACCACCCAGAGCGTCATTGAGGCCGTCGAGGGAGCCGGTACCAGACCCCTCTGGGATGAGCCTTGCCTGGACGAGGATGGGATCGAGGAGCGCCAAGAGTTCCTCCCAGCTGGAGAATTGGGCGCCGTCGATCTCGTACTCACGCAGTGATTGACCCTCCACCAGCGGATTCTTCCACACACGCAACTCGGGATAGCCGAACTCGGTGCCCGGCGGCCCCGTCAGGATGAGCGTCGGCAGTCCCCGACCGACGAACGATTCGACCGTGACGGGATGACCCCAACCCTCGGACCGTCACCCCGGTCACGCAGGGCGAACAACTTGATCCAAGGGTCGTCGATGCAGTCCGACAAGTCGTCATCGTGGATGTACAGGCACCGGTCCGGGGCCGAGTACATATCGATCCTCACGGGTCAGATTCTCGCACCAGACGCCCGCAGTGGGGTCCTCGAGATATGGATGATGCTACTCCCGCGCTTGCGTCTGGGAAGTCGCTACGCTCGGCGTCGTGGCCATGTCCACCGAGATGCTTAAGCGCGACCGGGAGCGCAGGTTGCACCGTCAGCCTGTGATTCCGATGCGGGGTCCTGAAGCCTCATCGTGGGGAGATGAGTTCAAATGCCGATGGTGTCCAAGCAGAGCGCAGCACACGTCGATGACATGGGTCCGATGGGGGAAGACCGGCATGAGGATCTCGAGGGATATACGGTCGACTTCGTGTCTCTGCGCCAAGCATCTGACCTGACCCCAATGCTCAGGGGACTGCCCGACGACATGTGTCAGTGCCCGCATTGGGGCTACGTCTTCGCTGGATCCATCACCATGCACTTCCCTGACCGCGAAGAGGTCTACCAGGCCGGCGACGCCTTCTACGTGCCTCCAGGGCACTCACCGATGGCTGAAGCCGGCACCGAGCTCGTCCAGTTCAGCCCAGCCGAGGAGCTGCAGGTCACCAACGCGGCGATCATGAAGAACATGAAGGCGATGCAGGGCGGGTAAGTCGAAAGGTTCGGCGCCGTGGTCGGGCAGCCAAGGCGAGGCATGCTCCTTAGTGCTCACTCACATGGTCAAGCGCGATCGAGAGCGCTGGGGCATGACACCGATGCAGGCGGCGCGGAAGCTCGGGATGAGCGTCGTGGACTGGGGCCGTAGTCGGTCGTTGGCGTCAGCCGATGCGCACCCTTTAGATCCGCGGCGCGGCGTACCCTGAGCCGATGGACCCCTACCGCTGGTTCCTGGTACGCGGCCAAGCGCCGGAGGTCTGGATCGAAGCCGAGGTGCTGTCACCCTTCAACGAGCACGGCTGGGCCGATGTCGAACACGAGCGCGCCGCCGTCATCGACACCTACCGATTCCTGGGCGGCACCTACCTGCAATCGGAGCTATTGAAGGAGAAGGGCGGCCTAAGGGCGGTCCAGGCATGGCGCTGGAGTAAGGACTCCTTCCGCGAGCCGTACGCCCGTCAAGTGCTGAAGCGCGAGCGGCCGGTCAAACCAGTCGAGGAGTAGCCTCGCCATCGTGGCGATGCTCACGGACATGCTCAAGCGGGACCGCGAACGCTGGGGCATGAGCGAGCACCAGGCCGCCCGTCGCTTCCGGGTGAGCGTCACCGCCTACCGTCAGATCGAGGCGGGGGAGCGGTCGCCGGACTTCGCCACCTACTCCGCGATCTGCGAACTGTTCGGGTGGCCGCAGGCGTTCACGCCGGCCTAGTAGCTGAAAGGACTCCCAGCCCGATGGATGACCAGCGTTCTATGTACGGGTGGACCGAAGAACAGCCGCCGCAATTCGAAGAGCACCTCGACGACCTCGACGATCCGAGCAGAAAGCTGCCCCTTCAAGTCGTTAGTGCCGCGGTTCTCTTCGATCAAGTCCACCGCTGGCGATGGAAGCCCAAGATCTTGACGACATCATCGGCTCAGCACTCGAGGTCGAAGGCGAGGCGCGCCAATTGCTGGAAGGGTTCATCGAATTGTTGTGTGGCGCGCTCCGAGCCAGAGGAGCACGGCCTGAAGAGGATCCCCTCTCCGAGTACACCGCTCTAATGTCCGCGCTCCAGGCCGTGATTGAGACTCGCTAGGGAGTCCCGGGCCGTCCCGGTGCGATCCCTCCGCTTATCAGCCGTGGCCCCGGCGATGGGCCTACGGCTCAGGTGGTCTCGGCCCGCGTTTAGGTCATCCGAACGCCGCGGCCGGCGCTAGGGAGGCGCATACTCAGGCCGGGAGGCCGCTATGAAGATGAGCACGCAAGCTCTCCTCCAACCGGACGGCACACTCCGATGCCCGAAGGACGGTTCGACACAGTTCGAGACCAAGCGATCCACCGGCCGCAAGATCGCCTTCGGCTTCGCCTCGCTCCTGGGATCCACCAACGAGGTCCGCTGCCTGGTCTGCGGCACGAAGTACGTTCGGCGAGCATCGCACCAGCATCGTCCGGACGCCACCGACGCCCAGGCCCGCATGATCGCCTACGGCGTCATCGCGCTGGCCGTTGCCATGGGCATCTGGCTGATCTTCAGCCACTAGGGAGTAGCCTCGCCTTCGTGGCGATGCTCACCGACATGCTCAAGCGGGACCGTGAGCGTTGCGGGCATGAGCGAAGCCAAGGCCGCCCGCCGAATCAGGGGCCATCGGTTTAGTCACCTTGCGCCGGTGACGGTGGGATCGCGTTGGGAATCAGGACGATGAGGTTCAACTCCGACCACTCCGACCTCAGCGACGACAGCTTCGACCTAAGCACCCTCAGCTTCGACGTAAATCTCGCGCCCTTGGCCCCATGGATCCTTCGGCGCAACCTTGCACACTCGACTTTCAACTTCGTCATCGACCGCTCGATCTGCGCGCGCGAAACGTCCGGGGCCGGCCTCGGGTTCGCGGATGGCGTTGCCGGACGCGTTGGAGCTGAGGCAGGCTCCCGCGACGTGGTGCAACACACCAGCACCAGCAAGAGGGCAAGTGCCGCGAATCTGGCCCGGCTCATGCAGCGGATTCTGAGCGTCGGGCCCTCGCCCGCGATAGCCCTTGGGGGACGGTAGCGCGGTTTCTCAACAGGGCGAGTGGGTTTAGGAGGGTTCGCACCACACTGCCTCGACAGAGGCGAGTCCAGAGCCATCCTGAGAGAGCACGGAGGGCTCGGCAGCAGCGGGGAAGGTCCGGGTCCTTCGTGCGCGACAAGAGCGGGATGCAGCATGGCGAGACTCGGGTTCGGCTATTACAGGGTAGTAAGGGAGACCTTGACCGGACCGAATTACCCACCAACGCCTGAACAGCATGACAAGCCATTGAGCAACGACCCCCCAACGACCAGTTAGTCCCACTAGGGGCTGGGCGCCGTTTCCTCGCAACGGTCCAAGCCCGATTGACAGCGGGTGCGTGACCGGGCCGCGTAGCTATCGCTGGCGCAGGCCGCCGTCGTGGCCCGCGGCGTGCACGTGTCGCGGGCGCAGTACGCGTCTCCTGATGAGAGTGCCCGGGGCGCCCCTACGGGGCTGACATTTGCGTTACCGGGGCAGATCGCGGCGATGACCTGGGCGACGGTGAAGGTGCGCACGTGAACACCGATTACACGCGGTGCCTGATCATCAGGGGACCATCCGAGTTGGGCTCATGCCCCGCCTCGGCGCGTTGGTGTCGATACCGCGGTTGAATTAGGCTCCCCGATCAACGAAGCCGCCTCGTCGAGGCGGCGAGGGAGTGTGGCCGATGCCTTTCGCCAACAGCCTCATCGGGTCCCTGTCCATGGTCGCGTGGACGGCCGGGTCACTCATCATCTTGGCGCTCTTCGTGGGGGGCGGGGCTCTCGGGATCTACGCCATCTACTGGATCCTCTTCAAGATGGGGAAGGACTAAACCCCGGCCTCCGCCTGGGCATCGTGCCGGTATGCCGCCGCGGGGTACGCGCCCCGGACGCCGTTGG
Organism: uncultured Actinomycetes bacterium; assembly: GCA_963850315.1. Classification (GTDB taxonomy): domain Bacteria; phylum Actinomycetota; class UBA4738; order UBA4738; family HRBIN12; genus JAOUEA01. The sequence continues at coordinate 1,524 of CAWKKN010000005.1, read as the reverse complement.
AGTAGTCGTAGGCGTACCCGTCCAACTCGACCCAGGCGTGCTCGTAGCGGTGCCCGCGCGCCGGGCCCGCGTTGCCCAGGACGGTCGCCACGACCACCACCGGATCGCGCCCGCGTGCCGCCGCGCAGGGCCACCGTCGTGGCTGCCTCGTAGCAGTTGGTCCGGCTGATCGCCCGCTATGAGCAACGGGAAGGCTATCCACGCCCCGCGACCCTACGAAAGCTAGAGGACGCTTTCGGGGTTGAGTTCCCGTAGTCCACGGAGAGCCCGGTGGGGGAGTGTCCTCGCCGGGCTTCTTGTACTCCCGAAGTACTCCCGAACTCCTCGGCAGCGGTCGTCAGGAGCCGCACTAAGGTCCGTGAGTACATCTAGATATGCCCTGCTCAAGGGCACTTTCCGACACCGGACGACAGGCGCCATCAGGGCTTGCATCTAGTTGAGGGCCTAGTCCTCCTTACGGAGGGTAAGGGTTCAAATCCCCTCTCCGACACCGATTGACCTGCGGAAACAAAGCCCCGGAGTCCTGAGAGAGCGGCTCCGGGGCTGCCGTGTGCCCGTTGTGTGCCCTGTTACACCGTTCAACCGAAGATCGCGGCCCCGATCTTGTCCACAGCGGCGATCTTTCGGTCCGGCCGTGAGTGCTGGTAGATGCCCATCGTGATCGCGGGGGAGGAGTGCCCGAGCACCTCGGCGACGTAGAGCACGGCCGGGCCGCCCAACCACCGCGATCCCTTCAGCGTGAATCCCTCTAGCGACGAGCGGGCGCACCAATGCGTCGAGCACGCGGGAAGCGACCTGTTGACTCTCGTCGAAAGCGCCTCCGTCTCCCAAGATCCATTCTCCGGGGAGGCCCAGCAGCCACTCTCGGACGTGGAACGCGGTGACCTCTGCGGGGAGTCGGCTTGCTAGATCAGCCACCAGCGCGAGGGTGGCCTCGCTTGGGCCGGAGCCAGACACCGCGACGAGAATCGTCCTAACCCCGCCAACAACCGCGGGGGCATCAGGATCCGGCGGCGTCGCGATCTTCAGGGGTGCCCGCAAGGGCTGATTCGCAGCCAGCGGTTGCTGCATGTCCCGACCTCCTCCCTGTCAGCCGCAGAGCCCTTCGTTGACAGTGTCGAGCCGCACCGGCAGGGTGCGTCAAAGAGGCTGAAGCGGACGGAGCCAACATGGAGCTTGACGATTTCTTGCTACAGCTTGAAGCACTCGATGGATCCTGCGTACAGCTCGAAGAACGACTCGACGGTTTGCGGCGTGCATTAGTCGAGGTGCGTCGCCTCCGCAAGGAGGGGCAAGCCGTCTCTGAGATCGTGGCGCTCGGCCCCGGCCTCCCTGCGCGACGGGAAGTGCAGGGGTCGGTCTCGCGACTCAACGCGGCCCTTCACGCCTATCGCGTCATAGCCATCCGCACGATCGTCGATCACGAGGGCCTGAGTATCGCCGAAGCGGCACGAGTGACGGGCAATGCCAGGCAAGTCGTTTCCCGCCTCTATCACGACGGGGGCGATAGGAGCGGCGAGGGAA